>NZ_MUGS01000004.1 GCF_002222055.1 Flavobacterium araucananum | reverse complement strand
TCCCAAAGAATATCCTGAGATTGCATCAATATTGGTATAATAAAAAGTACAATTAGGTAGTTTTTTTTCATGTTGAATTAATTATTTGTAGGTCTTAACTTGTTTTAAAATGTAATAGTAGCCCAATTATTTATTAACTGCAATACCAACTTTCAGGGATTTTTTTCAAATCACTAAAAAAGGAAAACAGTAAGTAAAGTTCTGTAATAAGCAGGTTAATTAGGTTAAGGCAATTAAATTTTGCTCGCAAATCTAAACTACTTAAAGGTTATAATGTTACGGTTTTACGTACTGTTATATCCTTATTGCAAAAAAAAAGTGTTTTTACGTCATATTTTATAGACAATTAAAAACAATAAAGTACTAAAGTATTTTACAATCTTAATTTTAACAAATAATTCCTAAATCAATCTTTTCTAGCTATTTAACACCTGTTAATTCAATAATAAATGCGACATATTGTGTAAGAGAAATCAGTACTATAAACCTAATTTTGAGCTGTTAATCAATCTAAAAATTAGAGCCATGAAAAATTTAAATAGTTACAAAGAAGAAGACTTTAAAAGATGCCCGTATCACAGTGAGATTTGTTCTGCAAATAGTGACGATTTAGTGTACAGAAAAGCTTACAAGGGAGATTGGGGACATTGGGATGACTTGCCAGAAACTACTGTTCCGGATCAGAATGATTATGCTGCGATAGAAAATGACGATGCAGTAAACATATAAATGAAGTATCCTACCTGTATAAATTAAGTATAACCCTCTTGAGCTATCATACACAACTTTAAAGGATAAAAAAAGCATCTAAAAGTTTAGAAAAAATAAACTTTTAGATGCAAAAACAATCTAATAAAGGTATAAAAAGTAAAATCTAAAATGGTGTATTTTATGGTTTCTATATCACTATTTTTTACTAGTAATAGAAAATATGAACTGATATTTTAAAACAATAAAACATTGTCTTTTTGCAGCTTTGTTGTTAGCGTTCTAATTTTTTTATGCAGCATGCTTCTTGTCGACTTTTTTTTGAGTTCATAATCTCTTGTACATTTCTCGAGTTCTGCCAGGAGTACTTTAAATCTGGTATATAATAGGGCGAGTTCCTCCATATCGTTCTGTATTTTAGAATCTTGTTCCAGACCCAAAGTCTCTTTGGCAACGTTGGATATATTTTCATACTTATGAAACACATCTAATAAATTTCGATGTTCCCTATTATTAATTCCTTGCATAATATAGTATTCAAATATCTATAAAGTATAATAAAACCTGAATTTACGGGATCATACGCAGCAACGGATCTACATCTGTATCGATCACAGAGAGTGGTAATGATTGCACATTTGCTGTATTTAATTTAGCTGTGTTTCCGGAAATCGCATTTAGCGCTGTTTTTAATAAAATTTCAGAACGATCACCAAGAGCAAAAACCCCGGGTTCCTGAATTTCGTTTGTGTAGAATGTTGGATTTATACCTTTGCTATACTCGCCTTCGTGTCTGGAATTAAATAATTTATAAATAGACGGATACAATATCCAACCTTTGGTTCCCGAAATTCGGTCATCTTCGATAGGAAATCCTGCTACATCTTTGCCAAAAGTTTTTTCTCCAATTGTAATAACATTTATATAAGGTTTCAGGTTATTTATAATAAGTTCTGAGGCAGATGCAGTACGATTTCCGCACAAAATGTACACTTTGTTTATAGAGGGATGAACGTTATGCAGGACATCAAAACTTACTTTAGTCTCATTGCTTTGTAAGGATTGCAAAAAAGACTGATCGACAGTACCCCCGTTGGCGTTTCCTTCAAATTTTATAAAGAGATCACCGGATCGAATATCGGGTGCTATAATAATACTAAGTGCAGTTGCAGATGCGATATCTCCCCCACCATTGTATCTTAAATCCAGAATGAGTTCTGTAATGGATTTGCTTTTTAATTCCTGAAAAATTTGCTGATATAATTGAGCTTGCCCAACATCAAAATGCGGAATTTCGACATAACCTATTTTCGTATTTTTATCCTCGATTACACGATACGAAATGGGTTGCAAAAAACTAAATCCCTGCACTATCAAAACTTCTTTTGGTTTAGAAAAACCAGATTGTGCAGCATAAGTGGTCGTAAATAATTGGAGCTGACCGGAAGTTATCATATTTTGATACAAACGATCATAATTGCCCTGATTCAAAACCGTTGCCTCTATTTGGGTAATGAGCTGCCCTCTTTGCAGTCCACTATTTTTTGCCGGTGAATCTGCCAATACATATAAAATTACGCCATACGTTTTTCCTTCAAACTCAAAAAAAGAAACGTCAAAACCAAATTTTCGTCTAAGGCTCTGCGGTGCAGTTTCCGGCAATGCAGGATGCAAAGCATACGAATAGATATCTTCTTTTTGTAACAATCCTGCAAAATATTCTTTTGGATTAACTGATAAATTGCCCTGATCCGGCATTGTTGCGCTCCAGCGATAATATTTTTTCATTTGCTGATACATCCAATCATTAACATACTCGTTAGACCCTTCTTTATAATCAGCAACAGAAGTATCATCCGGAGAACACGAAAAAATGAGCGTTACCAGAAAAAATAATGGCAAAATGAAAACAAAAAGAGATTTTTTCATTCTATACTTTTAAAATTTATAAATAACCTGTTTTACTTTTATTACGGAACAACAACAAATAATCCCTTTATTTAAAAACAAAATAGTCTGCCAGATTTAGTGTTCCGTCTACTCCTGAAAAAGCTCCGTTTACATCTCGTTTTTCATCCAGTATTATTAATTTTGATTTGTTGGTTGACAGCGTCATATTTACTGTTATTTTCTTGCCCGAAACATACGATTCTGTTGTACCATGTTTGACCAATTCCATTATAATAGTTGGGGGCTGACTAAACGGAAATTCAATAAACTTGCTGTACTGGTCTTTGTTTATATTCTCTACAACTCCTAAAACCTGACCATTGATCTTACGGATAATTCCGTCCAGTGTTCCGGTATAACCTGTTTTTGAATATAAATTAAGAGTAGGAAAAATAAACCTGTATCCGCTGTAGGCAGGCAAACTTAAAACTCCGGGTTTTAACGTGAGCGCATTATCGAGCCATATATTTTCTTTGGCATAAAACGAAAGGGTATCTTTTGGTTTTTGTGCATTAAAATGATACGTTCTTAAAATCTCTTTTGTTGTTTTATTGGTAAACTCAAAAACTTTATCCTCACTGCCATGGTATACAAAATCATAGTCTTTTTCGACTTTTTTTACAAAAGCGGTACGTTTGTCTTTTCCAATTTCGACCGGTTTACCGTTTACCATGATTTGTATCGAATCGTTTAATGCACTATATCCTATGATGACTACTTTTCCGGGCTGATTTTTTTCAGTACCATACAGTGGTGTCAGCTCATCATTGGCACAGGATTCTAAAAGAGCCAATATAATCGAGAAAATTAATATGCTTGTCAATATATTCTTCATATTCATTTGTTTGTATTGCAATAGCTATTTGATCGGAAAATTGTAACGTTTTGCGATTCTTATTTTTTAATAAATTTTAATTTTCCTGAAATACTGCCGTCAGAGATGACAAGAAAGTAAACACCTTGTGCCAAATCGCCAACGTTTAAATTTTCTTTTTTATAAGGTGATTCTTTTACTAATAATCCGGTAGCGTTGTAAATTTTTAAAGAAGTTTTGTCACTATTAAATCGTTCTCCCAAATCTAATTCGAGAGACTCTTTTACCGGATTTTGATTCAGTCTGCAAACCTTCGATGTTAGCTCAATAGCATCTAAACCTAATAGAGATTCTGCAATTACAGAGATTTTATCAATTTCGTATCCAATAAAACCTGTAGCAGGATTAGTGCCCAATGCTATATATACTGTTGTTTTTCCTGAAAACTGCGAAATATCGATTTCATAATCCTTAAATTCAGGTTCGTCGACTGTTTGTCTTTCGAGCGTAACTTTGCTAATAAGTACAAACGATGCCGGATCTGGTGTGGTAGATCCATAAACAGCTATATCCTGATTACTGTCGTAAATACTGGGTTGTGCCTTTAAGGTTAGTGTAACTTTGCCGGAATAAAATGATAAATCTAAAACAGGGGTTATCGCCAGATTATCTTCAAAAGTTTCTAAAGGGGAACCTGATGGGAACTGGATATTATAGGTGCCTAAAATATCGATAGTCCCTGCTCCTATTTCGTTTGCTGCCTCATCAAATTTGATGTTTTTTCGGGCAATCCAATTACTTCCGTTTCCATCTTTATCCAATAAAACCCAGTCTGAAACATCAGCATCATCAAAATCATCTTCCCAAACGGTAAACTGAGCCGATGAAACAATTGAGAACAGTATAAATAGTAGTAAAAGTAGCTTTTTTTTCATTTTTTTTTATTTTTAAAAACATGGGCAGAAATAATCTGCCCATGTACAATTTTAATAATTAACCTAATTAAAAATTTGTAAACTTAGTCCAGTTACTTACCCAGTTAGCTTCTGTTTTGAATGCTCCTGTACCTCCTGTAAAATTCAAAGCTCCATCATTAAAGAACGGTTGGCTTAGTGACCATTTTGTAGCCGGGTTTACTGTAGAAGTAGCATTACCAATACCTCCTAAAACAGTTCCTGCCGGTAAAAGTGGATTATCAAATCCGTGAATTGATACTCTTAACCATGAAGAATTGCCTGGCAAAGAAGGAGTTTCCCAGTTGATACCTTTATTGTATCCTGTAACTGTTGCATCTGTTAAGCTTATTTGTCCTAATCTGCGTACATGTATAGCATTCTCATAAAGATCTGCTACTGTAGTAGAGCTAACACCAATAATAGATAATTGACTGATAACCGGACGTGTTATAAGTGCTGTAGAACTACCTGTAGCATTATTATCTAACTCAATACCATTAGAATCAGGATTTCCGCCGCTTAAACTATGAGAAGAATTACTATCAGCAATTGCAATCGCTTTTGTAATTGTTCCTGTGTAACCAAGATCAAAGTCAAAATTGTCATCATCCGGAGCAAAAGAAACCAAATGCCCTGCGTTTACTGTACCTCCAAAAAATTCAAAAGAGTCATCTCTTCCGTATGATACCTGAACGTGATCAATTACAGTACCTGAACCAACACCTCCTAAAGTCAATCCGTTGATCTCTACACCTGTTGCAGCATCTAATATACGTCCTGCAAATTCGATACGAACATAATTTATAGCTCCACCATTATGAGCGTTGTTTGTACCACCATAATAAAAATCAGAAACAGAAGGCTGATCTCCCAATCCTTCGATAATATTAGTAACAGATCCATTATTTACCTGAGCATCACCCAAAACAACTACACCACCAAAATCTCCGGGAGTAGCAGTTGTTCCTGCGCTACCATCTAATAAGTTATAACTTGTAAAAATAACCGGTGCTGTAGCAGTTCCTTGTGCATCAATTTTACCTGTTTTAGTAATTACAAGAACTCCTGTAGCAACTCCTGCTGCCAAAGGTTTAGCTTTAATAAATGTACCCGCCTGAATTGTTAATGTAGCGCCTGATTTTACACGTACTACTCCATCAATTTCCCAAACTTTATCGCTGGTCCAGGTAGTGTTTGTAGTGATATCACCACTTACAGTTTGTACTGTTGCAGGATATCCTGTGTAGTCAGCACCAGCAGCTTTCATAGAAAAAGAAGAATCAGCAGATGAATCATCATTTTGGCAAGAGCTCACAGCAAGAGCTATCATTGCACATACAAAAAATTTTTTCATAATAATTTTATTAATGCTATATTTGCTGCTATTACAAACTAGGCCTTTGGAGAGAGCAGCAAAATATCTTTCCTCAGGTCTTTCTCTTTTTTGGTAAAGACCTTTTTCTATAAACGATCCCGCTTTACCATCGGGGTTTATACCTGCAATTCCATCTTTTGCTCACAGGTTTTTTTTAACGCAGCAAAAGGTTTCCTTTCCATTCATTTTAAAACACTGACCTAAAAAAGAGCAACTTATCTTAGTATTCATTTTAAAAGAACATCTTAAAGTATTTTTTTTGCGTTTTTGTTCAATGCACTAAACAAAAAAGAAATCTAATACTTACAACTACATACATTAGCTTTTGAAAAACCAAAATATCATGTCTTTTTTTATTGTTAACGGTTTCTTAATATCTACGATCCAAAACCCTTCAATTTCTTAATACCCGTTTGTTTAAAAGGAATAATTAACAGATACACTTATCGTTCTTCCGTTTTTAGCCTTAAATACTTCCCTGTCAAGATCCTGATCAAATTTGGTAGTAGCACCTGCTCCCAGACTAAATCGCTCTCTTGGGTTAGATCCTGTCGGTACATCTTCTATTTTACTGTAACTGTTTGCATTGTTGTAGGTTTCTATACCGGCATCAAACATATTTTTTATACTGCATTTTAATTCCAGATTTCGCTCCTTAAAAAATTTGTAACTCACCTGAGCATCTGTTATCGCATAGGGTTTGCGAATTTCTTCGGCAAAATATTCAAATCCTACCAGTATATATTGATCTCCTACCGCATTGTGTCTCAAACTAAATCCCAGACGTTCGCCCACATAATCCAGACCCAGATTATAGGTATAAGGCGATTGCCCATAAAGTGGTCTGTTGGCTTCATAAAGTCCACCGGTACCGTCTAAATTGACATAAGAAGTAACCTTGGTATCGTTTACAGAAGCATTACCATACACAAACAGGTTTTTTAAGATATCGCCTTCGCCTAAAAAAGAAAGACTTTTATAAAACTCCAGTTCTACACCCCAAAGTTTGGCATTGCTTGAATTGATGTTGTAGATATCTCTAACACCTGATGCATTAAGATAACCAACAGATTCTATTGGATCCTCTATATTTTTATGATAAACACCAAACGATAAAACTTCGCCGCCAGATGGGAACCATTCTAATTTTAAATCATAATTATTGGCAACACTCGAAACTAAACCTCCGGTGTAATTGTAAATTTTGGCAGACCTGACGGGATCAAAATAAGGGATCGTTAAGCGCTCTGCAAACTGAGGTCGTAAAACCGATTTATTATACCCCAATCTTACATTCATTTTGTTTGTCGGGCTCACAATTAAACTCGCTGAAGGCAAAAATTGCCATATTTTATCATCGCCCTGAACGGCAGAGAAACCATCGGGTGTTTCAGACTGACTTTGTATTTGGGTATAGATATAACTTTCGGCACGCACACCCCAAACCAGCCTTAGATAACGTCCCATTTTATCATCGAGCATTAAAAATGGCGAATGCACCTTTACATCTCCCACATATTTATTGCCATATATCCCGTAATCCTGCCAGCCAAAACCGCCATAATAATAATTTGATCCGTCCAGAAATTTTGTCAGTGGGTCATAGATTTCAGCTCTGTCGCTGGCTTGTCCTACCGTAACCAGTTTGGCTGATTCCTGCTGATTGGTTGCCTTTTTGTAAGTTCCAAAATAACCGGCTTTGATATCGTTTGTAAAAGATTCTGTAAAATCAAAAGAGTACTTAAAATTTATTGCCGCATTATAATCAACTTCATCATTCTTAAAATTGCTTCTTCTAAACCTATCGTCAGCATTATAAACATCATAGTACTGGAGCACATCATCGCCTACTTTTCTTCTTCCAATATCTACAAATGTTGCGTCTTTGGTATCTTTTCTCACATTTCCGTAAGCGCCATACCAATTGATTTCTAATTTGTCGAATTTGTGATTTCCTTCGATTTTATTCTGAATAAAAGTCGTGTAAACCGGATAATTAGATTCAGCAGTAGTAGCCAGATCAGTACCGCTTACTATATCTGCAGAAGCCTGACCAATGTCCCAACCCGTAATCTGGGTCAATTGATTGTTGTAAATATGCATAACCGTATTACGGCTTGTAATTTTATGATTATCAAACTGTATGGCTGCATTAAACGTACCGCCCAAAGTAGAGTTAAAGTTATAGTTGGCACCTGAATTATTAAACCCGTATTTTGTAAAAGTCGAATAAGGTCTGCCTTTCTTTTCTTCGAGGAACTCTGAATTACTTTTATAATTGCCTCTTTCTGTATGCTCAATTTCTAATTTTTCCTGTGTGTTCTTAAAAATCAATGACCCCACAAATCCCCATTTGTTATTGTCTTTTAATTTATAAGTGCGCCCTATACCAAACTGAAGTGTCGTTCCCGGTGCTCCGTACGTTTTATAAGTAGTAAAATTATCCTGAGTAAACTGCCTGGACTGCTCAATAAACAAATCAGATTGTGCTGAGCTCTTAGGGATATCCAACGCGATAAGATTGTTGGGATAATCACGTCTGCCATCATCAAAACCCAGATAATCATGATCGCCTTCCTGTCTTGTAAGGCGTTCTTTAAAGGTACTTTTACTATTATAAGAAGTGCTGATAGAGAAATTGGTAAAATTTTCTTTTGGAATATCTATTGTTTTAACCTCTACATATCCTCCGGCAAAATTGGCGTACATGTCCGGAGTCGCAGATTTGCTTACGACAATACTTTCGACAATTGCCGTTGGAATAATATCAAAAGAAAAATTTTGCTGATAAGCATCTGTACTGGGCAATGTAATACCATCCATAACCGCCTGATTCCATCTTTCGGCCATAGAACGCACCACAACATATTTATCGCCTACAGTTGTTACCCCCGTAATACGCTTAAGGGCGCTACCCACATCTTTATCCGGAGTTCTTGCTATTTGCTCTGCCGATATACCATCAGAAAACTGAGCTGCTTTTTTTTGCTGCAATAACATTCCCTGTACAGAGGCAGTTGCTTTTTTATAATCCTGAATAATAATTACTTCATTAAGGGATTCTGCATCTTCTTTTAAAGAAACAACCAAGGGTGTCTCGCCACCTTCGAGAACTTTGACAGCCGTAATTTTTTGTGTTTGAAAAGAAATAACACTAATCTCGATAGTATATTCGCCCGGCTCTACTTCCAGAACATAAGTACCATCAATATCAGATTGTGTTCCTATACCCAGCTCTGCGACTTTTATGTTGGCACCCGGCAGCGAAAGACCATTGACATCTACAACTTTACCGGTTATTTTTCCTTTCTTTTTTTTTTTGCCGCCATCTTTACTATTTACGGCTATATTATTCTCATTTCGTCTAAAATTTAAGTTGGTCTGATCTTGCAAATCCGTTAAGATTTCATCTATCGAAACATTTTCTTTTTTAAGGGTAATAAGTGGTATACTTAAATCCAGATCCTTTTGGTAAACAAATTGATAGGGCGTACGCGATTTTAGGTTATCGATAATTTTTTGAGGAGACGAATTTTTAAAATCAACCGATACTGTTCCGGTTTGCGAATGCATGGTATTTATGCCGCAGAAAAAGCCAAAAAATAAAATCCAGAAGGCAAATTGCCTGGAAAAGTCATTATTCATAATTGATGATTGTTAGTTTATTGTACTTAATTTTATATGATTATTTGGGTTAATATCGCTCCGTAAAGTCCGCACTTTGCCTGTCGCTTAATCAGCAGGTATCTTACCCGATTAAGCCACAATGGTTTTCTAAAAAAAAGCTGTTTTTATCTGCTAATTAAATACGTGTTATTGCCCGTTGGTCGTATTTTAATCTCTAATGCAAAAGCAATAGTTTGCAGCATTTCATACAAACCTTGTCTGGTATCCAGCGTTCCCTGAATCGTCAGGCTTTTTAAGTCATTTTCGAGGTAATTAACCTCAAACTTATGATCTGCTTTTAGTTTACTCAAAACTTCCTGCAGCGTTAAGCCATCTACATAAAGCAAAACCTTTTTCCATTCCGGTTCCAGAACCTTTGTTTTTTGTTTTTGCAGTAAAGCTGTTTCCGGTTGGTAAACTGCTTTATCGCCCCGCTCCAGCAATACTGTATTTTGTACACTTTCGACCCGTACTTTTCCGGTTCTTACATTAACTTCGGGACTATTGCCATCGTAGGCATTTATATTAAAAGACGTTCCCAAAACAGTCGTTTTTATGGCTCCGGAAGTAATTACAAAAGGTCGTGACGGATCCCGTTTTACTTCAAAAAAAGCTTCTCCTTTTAAGGTTATCGTTCTTTCGTGTTTGGAAAAAGTTGCGGGATATTCAATTTCCGAATTTTGATTGAGCCATACCCGAGTTCCGTCTGATAATGATAAAAGCCGAATGTCCCGGCTGAATGTTTTTGTAGCTGTAAGTTCAATTTTAGTTTTGTTTAATTGAATAAAAACCTGATATCCCGAAAGAGACAAAATAAATACAGCACAAGCGACAGCCGTCCAATTATAAAAACTTCTGTATTTATCAATTGTAACGTTGCGTATATTATTCCACATACGCAATTTAGTTTCAAACGGAAGAATGCCATTATGAGGTACCGCATTCCACTCTTCTCTTAATTTCTTGGATTTCATTTACAAGTAACATTTATATTTAAAAATTTCCGGAGCAATCTTATCGATTCAACTACATTAGATTTCCAATCATTCAAATATCACGGGGCAACATTACTATTAACGTTTTCTTAATCTAAACGAAGATTACGGATAACCTGACTTTGGGCAAAAATGAGACCGCGTACCAGTAAATAGTACGAATTGGGATTGCTTAAAAAATAAAAAAGTATAAACTGAAATTTATAATATGAGTTCTGACTGACTGATAAAGAATAAGGCAAACCAATAGAGTTCATGGTTTTCTACTGCATTCTTTTTAAGGAATTGTAAGGTCTTAGAAATTTGGTTTGCCACAGCACTTTGCGACATATCCATCTCTGCCGCTATTTCTTTGTAACTGCGGTCTTCGAATTTATGAAGGCTAAAAATTTTTCGTCTTTTTGCAGGGATTTTATTGAGCAGATATTCTATTTTTTCGAGCTTCGAGCTTATATCATCATCAGTTTCGGATATGGTATCAAGCTCTTTTATCAATTGATCATTTTCGACCGAAAAAATCTTATTTTGTTTTTTATACCATTTTGAAATTTCCTGTTTGGAACTTTTAAACAAAATGGCTTCCAACTCTATTGCAGGATCTAATTTTGTTCTGTATTTCCAGAGATGAATAAATACGTTTTGGGTCACATCTTCGGCATCTGCAAGTTGTGCCGTATATTTTTTTACAAAACAAAACACTTTATAATGATACAAATCATAGATTTCTTTAAAGCTGGAATCATCTCCCGCACGTAAACAAATTAGCAAATTAGAACTCATAATGTAATTTTAAATTGTTAAAGAAGACCCTTACAAAAGTATAATAAACCTCTTTTGATAATTTTATGAATTGGTCATTTAATAATTTATTAATATTGCCTTAGGAACGTAAATCTGCAAACTATAAAAAATAGTTCCGGATATAATTTACAACAAATTCAAAGCATCGGCTGTTCTTACCGCTTCGATAGAATTGTTTACCTTAAGTTTTTCAAGGATATTCTGCCTGTGCCTGTTTACGGTATTAATGCTGATATTAAGCTGGGTAGCAATGCCTTTGCTAATACCACCTTTACTAATTAATTGCAGAATTTCTTTTTCGCGCGAAGTCAATAAATTGACACAGTTTTCGTACGTATCGATATAAAAAATTTCTCCTGTTTTAGTATTCACAATTTTGCCATCGATACCGGTTGCAGCTCCGTTTTTTTCGAACGAATAATTATAAAGACAAACCGCCAGCCACAATCCGCCCTCAGAGCTGTTCTTGAGATAAAAGCTACGGTGCAAAATAGGCTGATATTCGTTTTTACTATTCAGCGTCCTAATCCTGCATTTGGTCATATAGTTTAATCGTTCCCCGGGGTTTAGAACCTTTAGAAAATTAAAAAACTCCAGCTCCAAAAGATTTCTCTGAAAAAGATCTTCGGGGTGAATACGGTTGTAGATGTCCTCTTCCCAAATAGAATCAATTGTGGTATATCCGGAAGTATTCATTTCGAAAAAGCTTCCAAAATCACCCGTAAAAATATGGCTTTTATTATCTGCAAGATCTGATAATACCGCTACAGAATGGTCTATTTTGACATAAGCTTGTATAAGATCTATCGCTTCTGCTAAAGCTTCCTTTCGTTTTTCAGGACTGTCGACAGATTCAAAAGAAAAATTGTCTTCTAATTTTGTGATCGGATTCATAACCGTAATTCATTTATTTTGTGGTAGTATCGAATTACCATAGAGATTGTCAAAAATAGAAAATTATATTGTTTTACTACAAAATGGTTATAAATAACTATTGCTGAAAAAATAACGAATCCTCTACTTTGTAAATTATTAATAAAATTCAAATTTAAAAAATCATGAAGAGGATTTACTTCGTTTTAGTCTTTGCAGGTATAATCTGTGCAAAAGGTAACGCTCAAAAATTAAATTCAATGAACTGGCTTAACGAGCCTGCTGAGTGGGAAATAAAAGACAACAAACTTACTATGCAGGTCACGGCACAATCTGATTATTGGAACAAAAGCCATTATGGGTTTACGGTTTTCGATGGTCCTTTTTTGTATACGGAAAGAAGTGGCGAATTTGAAGTTACAGTAAAAATGAGCGGAGTTTATAAAACCAGATTCGATCAGGTTTGTCTAATGTTACGAATCGATGAAAACAATTATATTAAAACAGGTGTAGAATATGTCGATGGCGTTTATAATATTAGTACGGTTCATACGATCGATAAAAGTTCCTGGAGTGTATTGGGATTGAAAGAAAAGCCTAAAAATGTCTGGATGAAAGCGGTACGACGACTAGATGCAGTCGAAATTTTTTATTCGATCGATGGCGTTACTTATACCATGACCAACACGGTATATTTTCCGGAACATAAAACGGTACAGGTTGGTATGATGGCGGCGAGTCCGGACGGAAAAGGTTTTACGGCTAATTTTGAAGATTTTAAAATTACTCATCTTCCGGATCAAAGGCGTCTGGAATGGTTAAAAAATAATCAATAATCATTTTAGTGTAACATTTATAACAATAAGCCGTCTATTCTATTGTATTCTTACTATCAAGCCCAAAATAAACGCTAACCATGAAAACAAGATTTTTATTATACCTGTTATTATTGCTCCTTGCTGCTTATCAAAAGGTTTTTAGTCAACAAAAAGAAGCAGAAAAATTAAATCCCGAATTTATAAAAATAAAAACGGACAGTATTTTTAGTAAGCTGGTTGATATAAGGAGAGACTTTCATGAAAATCCTGAATTGGCGGGAAATGAAGTACGAACGCAGGAAAAGATCAGACAATATTTGCTTGATTTGGGCCTTGAGGTCGAAACCAATATTTATGGTCATGGTGTTTTGGGGATTTTAAAAGGCGAAAAAAAAGGGCGAAAAATAGCGTGGCGTGCCGAGATGGATGCGCTTCCGCAGGATTTCCCTGATAGCGTCGATTTTAAATCTAAGATAAAAGGTGCTCAACATGGTTGTGGTCACGACGTACATCTGGCTATTGCATTGGGAATTGCAGAGGTATTGGCAAAAAACAAAAAAGAGCTACACGGAACGGTTTATTTTATTTTTCAGCCGGAAGAGGAAACTTTTGTTGGAGCAAAAAAGATGCTTGAGAAAGGCTTACTTGCCAAAATACAACCGGACGAAATATATGGATTGCACGTTACGGCATTGCCATTGGGACAAATATTGGTTAAACCTGATGAGATGTTTGCGTATCAAAGAAGGGTGTGCATTAAACTGAAAGGGGAACTAACGAATGAACAAGCAAAAGAACTGACAAAAAAATACACACCGTTTTGACCCGTACCAAAAACAACAGCAAACCCTGGGAAATACAAAATATTAATGACCCAAAAATTGGACTTGCAAACCCTAATACTATATTTCAGGATTATCTAATAATGGATGATAATTTTAATATATATTCTAAAAATCAGGAACGTGTTCTCGAAGCTTATTTGTATGAAACCAATGCCGATAAACTAAAAAATATAATTCCTGAAATCAAACAGGTAATCGAAACCGAAAATCTGACAGATAAATTGCTTTCTGTTACGTTTGTACAGGAAAATCCAACAGTTATAAATGATAAAAAACTGACGGGGATTGTAATCAAAAAATTGAATGCAATTTACGGAAAAGGATTTGTCACTCTTGGCTATGGGCAGGCGCCCTTTTTTAATGATGATTTTACTTATTTTCAGCAAAAAATTCCAGGTGTTTACTTTTTTTTGGGAGGTTCTAATCCCGAAAAAGGAATTGTGGCCATGAATCATGCCCCTAATTTTAGAGTCGATGAAACGTGTATAAAAACAGGTGTGGCCACTTTTTCGTCTTTAATAATAGAAAGACTTACTGCAAAATAAACAGCCATACACTATCACATCAATAAAACCGACTGCACAACAGTCGGTTTTTTTTTTTTGTAGCAATAACTTCTGTAGTTACTAAATCTCAATACGTTATATAATTTTTATCTATTTTTTTATTAATTTTAACCCATTGGGTGAAATTAATTTTGACACATAATTACACCCAACGGTTTAATTTTAATTCATAAATACTGTTGGTCTCAACAGATAGAAACAGATCAGGACCAGCAATTAAAAAGATAAAAAAATGAGCAACGATTTACTATTTGATTTTACCGTTGACAAAACAACAAAAACGGTCGTCATAACCAAAGAATTTGCCGCTAAGCCCGGACTGGTTTGGGATGCTTTTACCCAACCGGAAATACTCGATCAATGGGTCGCACCTAAACCCTGGATATCCAAAACAAAATACATGGATTTTAAAGTTGGTGGACGAAGATTCTATGCCATGGTAAGCCCCGAAGGACAAGAGCGATGGTCGATTCAGGAATATACTTCGATCACGCCAAAAACCAATTACAAAATGTACAACTCGTTTGCAGACAAAGACGAAAATCCTGAGTTGCCGGGTTCTGTCTGGGATTTTAATTTTAGCGAACAAAATGGCATCACAGTATTGCATATCAGCATTACAAATGAATCTCTTGAGCGTATGGAAAAGGTTCTTGAAATGGGTTTTGTAGAAGGTTTTAAAATGACAATTGATAACCTCGAAAAATTATTGACTACCTTATCGCAATAATGATTCTAACTACAAAAACAGTACTCTGAAATACTTTTGAAATAAAAAAGAGGCACCGAAAAAAACTATTTCTCAATAATTTTTTTTCGATGTTCAATTCCCCACGCCGTCAGATTGTTTATAATAGTCTGCAATGTTTTGCCATGCGGTGTAAGCTCATATTTGACCGTAATGGGTTGCGTATCCAGAACAGTTCGCTTGATTAATTTGTTTATTTCAAGCTCCTTTAATTCCTTACTCAGCATTTTGTTCGAAATGCCAACAACATCATTCAAAATATCCGAAAATCGTCTTTTGTTATACAAACAAATCGACGAAATAATCGAGATTTTCCATTTTCCGCTCAGTACATCCATAGAATCCTGAACTGCCATCATCTCCTTCTTGTGCTGCTCTTTCTCAATTATATTACACTCCATAATGTTACTTTGTTACTTCAAGGTTACTGTTACTTTTAGTTACAAAGTTACTAAAATAAATTAATCCGTTATAAATTTGTACCCGTTAAACATTATAAAAAATATAAAAATGGATAGATTAAAAAACAAAGTAGCAATAATTACAGGAGCTTCTAAAGGAATTGGTGCTTCGATTGCAAAACATTTTGCTGCAGAAGGCGCAAAAGTTGTGGTAAATTATGCCTCCAGCAAAGAAGATGCTGACAAAGTGGTAAAAGCTATTACAGATAACGGCGGAAATGCAATTTCGGTACAAGCCGATGTGTCTAAAGAGTCAGACGTGACCCGACTATTCGAAGAAACAAAAAATGCATTTGGGACATTGGATATATTAATCAACAATGCCGGTATTTATCTGTATGCAGCTATCGAAGAGGATCAGGAAGAATCTTTTCATAAACAATTTAACACCAATGTTTTGGGCTCTTTATTTACGATTCAGGCAGCTTTAAAATTGTTTGGTAAAAAAGGAGGTAATATTATCAATATTAGCTCAGGCGCGAGCAATACACCACTGCCAACAGCAGCTGTTTACTCTGCAACCAAAGCAGCCTTAGATGCCATTACGATTTCTTTGTCGAAAGAATTTAGCGGCAGAAACATCCGTATCAACTCTATTTTGCCGGGCGTGGTAGAAACAGAAGGTTCGCATAGTGGCGGGTTTATTGGCAGTGATTTCGAAGCAAAATTAATTGCCACCACCCCACTTGGCCGTACCGGACAACCTGAGGATATTGCAAAAGTAGCGGTATTCCTGGCTTCTGATGAAGCTGCATGGATTACGGGAGAAAAACTGAATGTATCTGGTGGTATTTACGGGATATAAAGATTGGGCTGACTAAAATTTAAGAATAAAAAAATGAGTAAATTA
Source organism: Flavobacterium araucananum (assembly GCF_002222055.1). GTDB lineage: Bacteria > Bacteroidota > Bacteroidia > Flavobacteriales > Flavobacteriaceae > Flavobacterium > Flavobacterium araucananum. The sequence goes on along the minus strand of NZ_MUGS01000004.1, from coordinate 401,014 downwards.
AAAAACAAAGTTGCCGTGATTACAGGGGGCAATAGTGGTATAGGTTACGGTATTGCCGAAGCATTCAGGAATGAAGGCGCTGTTGGTACAGTTACCGGCAGAAATCAGATCACACTCGATAATACTGTCGAAACGTTGGGTTCTAATTTTATTGGCATAAAAGGGGATGTCACGAATAGCAATGATTTAGAAAATATATTTAAAAAGACCTTTGATAAATTTGGCAAAATTGATGTGCTGGTCGTAAATGCAGGCGGCATTGTAGATGGTATTCCTATGGCTGCCATAAACGATGTTACCGAAGAAAATTATGACGGTTACATGGATCTGAATTTAAAAAGCGCCTATTTCAGTGTTCAAAAATCGCTTCCGTATCTTAATGATGGTGCTTCGGTCATACTTATTGGATCAAGTGCCGCACATCGTGCCGCACCGGGAATGACAATTTATGCAGCAGCAAAAGCAGCAATCATATCACTAGCCAAAGGATTATCGCTGGATTTGTTGTCCAGAAAAATACGTGTTAACACACTTTCGCCTGGTTCTATTGATACGCCTGTTTTTGGAAAAATTGTGCCGCAGGAACAATTAGAACAAGTAAAACAACTCTGGATCGATATCACACCAGTCGGCAGACAAGGTCTTCCGTCTGATATTGGGAACGCTGCTGTATTTCTGGCTTCAGATGATTCAGCTTTTATAGTGGGTACAGAAATACTCTCAGATGGTGGTCTTACTAATATCAGTCTGATGAAATAATTTTTTATTCTGAAAATTTCCCAGTAAAATGACACACACAGGACCAGACAAGTAGTAAAACTTATCAAAAAGAAGAATTGGTGAAATAAAAAAAAGCCCTGTCAGATCTCTTACTGACAGGGCTTTAATTTTTGATTAAGGATATTTACTGTTTAATAAATGTTTTATTAACGATTGAATTTCCTGTTTGAATGCGCAGTAAATAAACACCTGCAGTCAAACGACTACAGTTGTACGGAATCTCTATGCGACCAATTTCGTAAGATTGATTGGTGATAATATCCAATTTACGCCCGTTAAGATCAAACAACGTGATAGTTACTTTTTCCTGCTCTGTTTGCATAAACGAAATGCTCAGGTTGTCTCCTGCCGGATTAGGATATATACTAAGATCATAATTGGTAGTATCATCTAAAATTGATGTATTTACCTTAAGCGTAGTTGCAGTACTGCATACAGGTGTTGTACTAAAAGCCATTGTCGCAGCCGAAAAGTTTGTAAATGCAGGATTGATATCAATATTTGAGGTATCATTTGCCCCTTTACCATCACATTCTGTGCGACCGTTTCTCCAATACGGAAATTGAAGGTATACTCCTGCTGTAGAACAGCTTCCTATTTCGGCATCGCCGCCCACAACAACCGATCCACCAAAATTTCCGGCGAACAACATCGCATTTCCTTTTATGTTTGCAGTGTTTGCGACAGAACCACCTTCCATCCAGGCATTTCCTTCGACTATTGCGCTGCTCGACAAAGTTGCATTATAGACACAAGCATTATCACGAACAATAGCGTTGCCGCTCAGATTACCACCGTCGACCATTGCATATCCTTCGACACGTACATTTCCAGAAAGGGTTCCGCCTCGTACAATTGCATAAGGTCCTACATATACAGATGTTGCTACACTGGCAGTATTAGAAACCCATCCGCCTCCATTGCTATGGATGCGTCCGTTTGTTTTAAGAAATTTTCTAAAATCGGCTGCCGGCTGAAATCCTTCCGGATTGGCATTTGCGATCTTTAACTCATAAGGATATCTCCTTTGTTTAGGATAACCCACATCCATATTGTAGTTTACATGAACTTTTGGCGCAGCAAATACAACCAGATAAATTCCTGTTTCGGTGGCTGAATTTAGAGTAAATGAGGCTTCTCCATCTGTAGCATACATTGGACTGTAACGAGATACTGTGCCATCTGTTTTTGTGGTAACAAAACCATATCGCCATCCTGCCTGTGTTGGGTTTACTTCTGTATGGCCTTTAAATTTTATGGTTACTTTTTTTTCTGTTCCCGTACAGGTTGGGTACAACGGAATTATATTCATACCATAATCCTGGGGTGCCCAATCGTTGTTGGTATAATACTGATCTGTAGTACCGGTAACTTTGGTCAAAAGCGTAAATTGTCTGCTGGTATAGCGGGGCATATTGTTTTTAATCAAAGCATAGGTCTCTCTGATTTTTTTGCCAAAATTACTGGTTGTATTTATTTGAGACGTCCACTGAATAGGATAATCAAATGCCGGCTGTCTCTGCGCATAATTCCAGAGATAATCGTTAAGCTGCTCCTGAGTAAATGCCTTAAGCCTTTTGATGGTTTCAAGCGGATGTTCCTGATTTTTGGACTCAGCCCACATTCTTCTCGTAAAATCAAAGCCTTCTTTTTCCTGTACATAATACATCAAATGAAAATTAGTATAATGATGGCGGTTAGAAGACCACATAAAATTTCTGGTTTGTATCCATCTGGTCAATGTTCCATCAATTTCTGCCCATTGCGGGTACGCTTGGGCACGCATAAAATTGGCATGACCCTCATAAAATGGCCCTGCCCAGTCATAACCGGAAAAAGCAGTTCCGTTGCCCGGGTTTTCCTGAATCCCCATCATCATTTGTAGTGTGTGGGCAAACTCATGAGACAATGCGCCACCATCTCTGGTTGCTTCAGGATGCACAAACATAGCGCCAATAGTGTTGCTAAAGGAACTCGCCTGGGCAAAAGCCTCTAAACGGGGATCTGTAGAGTTCCAGGTGTTCATCATTATAATGATGATTTTGTATTTTCCAAAATTGGTCGTTGGCGAATTATTGATAAATTTTAAATCGGTTATGTAACGTTTAAAACTGTGTTCGAGCGTATCTGCAACCGATTTAGGCGTAAATCGCAATGCCTTGTCAGAATACGTTGCAGGATTGGTTCCCACCTTGTCTCCCCAATACAGCACAAAGTTGGTAGACTCGTATTTTCTGGAGGTCGAAATGTTATTATAAAATTCATTGCCGGGGTTACTCCATTCTGTAGGTGTAAATAGCGTTTTTTGCCCGGTTGCAAGGTAACTGCAAAGAAAGAGCACAACTTGTAATAAAAGTTTTTTCATATAGTAAGTAATTTGGGGGTTACATAACGATGGTAAATTATAAATCTACTTTTATAAGACCTTAAAAAAGGCTTAAACATACTTAAATGTAATTATAACATTTAAAATTAAGTTTGCGAATATACGTATTAATATAAATACAAAAACAAAAAATAATCGACTAAGTGCAAATTAATACGATTAAAAGTAATTTTAATCTGTAACGAGTCTACAGATCATTTTACTTTTAATCGTATTAAATGGGGATTATGGTTCAATTTGAAGTGGTAAAAGACTACTGAATGCTAAATAAAAAATCCCTTTAAAATAAATTTAAAGGGATTTAAAAAAAGTGTAACTCTTAATTAATAAGTAACCAGATGGGTGTAAAGTATTTTAGATTTTATTTTTTATAGTGCATTTTCTAATTTAAATTTTCCTTTTTTCATGATATGATAAATTGAACTGGTGTATTTTACCCCTGCTGTTGTTTTTATTGTAAAATATATTTCAAAATCAGAAGTTTTTAAACCAGGGTCAGAATATCCTGTGTCAGCAACTGACATAAAAAATCCGGAAGCCCCCCAGCCTATTGCATAAGGTTCTCCATTCGTATTAATTTTTTTATACCACCAAATAATGCTATCTAAATCTGCATTGGCCAAGTTACCTGTATAATTCCATGTTATTATATTTACAGAAGAATCCATATAATCAGGTCCCTGAGCTGTAATTTTTGGTGCAGGTGGCAAATGACAAGTGTACATGGATGCCATCATTTCAAGGTCACCAGCCGAAAGTCCTGATCTTTGAGACTGAAAAGTAGATCCGTCTAATTTGGTCATGGTCGGTAAACCATTTGATGTAAAAGCATAGGAATCATACATCATTATCGAATTAAAATCCAATTGCCCGATTTGATATCCGTTTTCATTACGCTGAACATAAGTTTGAAACTGACTGTGATAGTTTGATGGTATATTGCCATAATTTATTACAATATAATTATCTCTATCGGTTCTTTGTTGTTCATGAAAAAAACCTACGGCATGTCCTATTTCGTGTATGGTATTACCTGTTGTACAATTTGGTCCTAATCCTATTACCTGACGACCGCCAATCATACCTAAATTTGAGTAACAACCATCTCCGGGAATAAATTCTATATAGTTAGCCTGATTGGTTCTCAAAACAAAATTTATCGGATAATTTGATTTCCAATGCTCAATTGCATCTGTAACTCGTTGCTGATTAGGCAAGGATGGATTTATATAATAGTAAACGGTGCAAAATGCCCATCTTGTTGATAAATCTGACAGACCTGTTCTTCCGGTTTGTGATGCTGCTTGTGACCATGAAGAAACCTGATCCGGTGTTAAAAGAATATCTCCGGATAAGACATACTCATTCTCTTTTTGTTCTAAAATAATATTCTTTCCTGTATTCGATTTTATTTCAATCAATTTTCCAGCACTGCCGGGAAATGCTAGTTCTACTTTAGAATTTCCTGCTAAAACAGTTTGTTTGTCATTTGTGTTGGATTGGGCATTCTCTTCAATAGAACTTTCGCTAGAACAATTTTGAAATAATAATAGTACCAAAATCATAAATGAAAAAAGTAGTGATGTACTGTAAAACTTGCTTTTAATTTTAAATTTTTTATTCATACTCTCTAATTATTAGTTTTGCCTTACTTTGTTTTGGGAGTGTTCAGATCAAATTCTTCTCCTTGTCTGGTTATTAAGTTTTAGTTTTATCAAGCGATTTTTTTTAAACTTTTTCCTAAAAGACAAATCAAATATATTAAAAACATGTTAAAAAATTAAGTTTTTTCTGAACACAATATTAAATTAAACCAAAAATAAACTTACTTTATTCAGTTTAGCTAGTCACAAAATAAACCTCTTGTACGAAGTCTCCCGACTTCGTACAAGAGGTTTGGGTAAAGTTTTTTCATTTTGGCCGTTTAGAATTTTTAAACAACCAATCTAAAAGCGAAAAGAATTAAATTATACTTCTATGAGTTATAATACCAATAAGATAAGATATATGGGTAAATACAAATAGCATCAACAAGTGTTGCCCGTATGACACTCTAAATAAAAGGATGCAAAGTATTGCCCAAGAAACAACATTGCAAAAAAAAATACACCTGACATTATCTATAATGCCAGATGTATTTACAAATCAACCTTCAATTAAATTTTTATTTTACGGTATAATACACGTGATTGGTTTCGCAAAGTCTAAAATAGCCTAATGCAAAATTATCAGGATTTGTATTGTTTATGACATTACCCCTAATATTGCCGGGTGCTGCTGCAAAAGGATTTCCGTTTGTCACTTCCAGAATTAAATTCATATAATTATAAAAGTTTTTAGAAATACCACGGTGCGTTATTTCAATAATTTTTCCGGGCTTTAAATCTGTATCTGCAAATCTTTCCGTTATTTCATTTCCATTAACATATTCATCACTTGATGCTGCGTACTGCGGAAATAATAAAAAATCACTTTTAAAATCTGTCAAATAATAATTGCCCTGATCGATTGGGTCTTTATAATCAAACTCTACTGCTATAAGATCAGGTCCCGTAATATCTGGTATAAATTCCTGATCTATTCTATCAATTGGCGGAACAGAAATTAATTTTTCGACAGCTGTAAAATTTTGCCCCTCTACGGTTACCTTTAGTGTATAATCCATATTAAGTACAGGCACAAAATCATGACAAACATATAAACCGGGTGTTGATTCAGTAAAGGTAAAAACGGTTCCGTTAGTGTTCTCTACTTTTACCTGTGCACCGGAAACCTGAGGTGTCCCTTTGCTGTAATACGGAGCCATTCGGCTTATTTTTATCGATTGTTCATTTCCTGTCGTTCCTTTTTCCCATCTTATTTCAGCATCTATCACTATTTTGGGATCACCTGTTTCTAAATCGACATTTACAACATCTTCACAGGATGAAAAAAACAAAACCAAAAGAAGACTACATAAAGCCAGCGCTTTAGTTTTAAAATTATATTTTTTTAATCTTAGCATACTATTAAAATTTAAAATTATACGAAACACCCGGTACTAAGCCAAAAATAGACAGCCTTCTGGCTTCATTCGCTCCCGTGTCTTCATTTGTGGTAAAATTCATTGAGGCAGCATTTTTTCTATTATAAATATTATAAATGCTAAATACCCAGTAGCTTTGCCATCCTTTCTTTTTATCCGGTTTAGGGGTATAAGTTGCTGCCAGATCTAAGTGATGATATACCGGAAGCCTGTCTGCGTTTCTTAAAGTATAATTAGGCACATTGATTCCGCCAAATTCATAATATCCGTTTGGATACGTTGTAGGCTGACCGGACTGCAAAGAGAAATTAGCACTAAAAGACCATTTAGGATTTAAATCATAACTTCCTACCGCATTCAAATTATGCATTTTATCATATCCTGATAAATACCAGTCACCATTGGCAATACCCGGTTCATCCGGAGTTCTTCCCGGAGTTTTTTGCTCTGCTCTGGACAACGTATACGAAACCCATCCTTTAAAATTACCTGTGTTTTTTCGAACTAATAACTCCATACCATACGATCTGGCTTTACCATTCAGGATCACCTGTTCGATATTATTATTTGCCAGAATATCAGCACCATCTATATAATCGATACGGTTTTTAATGGTTTTATAAAATAACTCTCCTTCAAACGAGTATTCGCTTTCGTTAAAATTCTTAAAATATCCCACTGCATACTGATCCAGCATTTGAGGTTTTGTAAAAGGCCCGCTTGGAGTCCAGATACTGGTTGGCAACGGAGATCTTGTATTTGACAAAATGTGTATGTACTGCGCCATTCTGTTGTAACTTGCTTTTACAGATGCATCATCGCTAAAAGAGTATGATAGTGCAAATCGTGGTTCAAGGTTATCAAACTTGCTTATGGTTTTTCCTTTTCCGTAAGAAACAGTTCCGGTTGGAGTTCCTTCTTCATAAATATGATATAACGGATTATAAACTACTGCTTTTCCATCTTGATAAGTGTTTATATCTTCACCTCCTAAACGATAAAACATACTATAGCGAAGTCCGTAACGCAGATTTAGTTTCTCTGTAATCTGATGTTCAAAATCAACATAAGCAGATGATTCTAAAGCATATTTTTTATCTAATTGTTTGTAGTTAAACTGCGAATCAGCCTCACTTGGCTGCACAGTACCCGGATTAAAATCATAATACAAACCATCAATACCATAATTGATTTTAACTTTTTCAGACATGGCATAATTCCAATTGTATTTAAGTCCGTAACTTTTGATACTGCTATCCCACTTAAATTTTTCGTAATTGAGCTCCAGATTAAATTTATAATCGCTGTAAAATACAGATAAGTTGGTATTTAAATCTTCCGAAAATTTATGTTTCCAACTTGCAATTCCCATTGTTGTACCATAAACACTTGAAAAAAGCTTATTAATATCGAATAAGTCATTGCCCAGATATCCTGAAAAAGCAAGTGTATTATTGGCATTTAATTTATAATTGAATTTAGCATTGATATCATAAAACATAGCAGAGTTTTTATTGTCTGCCAGTTTCAAAAATAAATGTGCATACGAAGCTCTTCCGGCAATGATAAACGAGCCTTTTTCTTTTTTTATTGGTCCTTGTACAGACAGTCGGCTTGAAATAAGACCAATACCCCCATTTACCTTATAATCTGAAAAATCGCCTACTTGCTGGCTTACATCAAGAACAGAAGAAACACGTCCTCCAAATCGGGACGGAATTCCTCCTTTGTATAAATCCAGTCCGCTAATAATATCTGCATTAAAAATAGAGAAAAATCCAAACATGTGCGAGTCTGCATAAACAGGAGCTCCATCTAAAAGAATCAAATTTTGATCTGCTGCTCCCCCACGAACATTAAATCCTGACGAGGCTTCTCCGGCATTTGTAACTCCCGGCAATGTTAGCAAAGATTTTAAAGGATCCGGTTCGCCCATGGCAACGGGAATCTTTTTAATCTCTTCCATCGTAAGCTTATTTACACTCATTTGAGTATTTCTAACATCAACTGCTTTAGAGGTTGTTATAATCACTTGCTCTAATTGTTGACTGTCGCCACCCATATTAAAATCAATTCTTTCGTCGCCGGAAACAGTAATTTGTCTTTCTACATTTTTAAACCCCACATAACTTATCAAAACCGTATACGTTCCGTTATCTATTTCTATAGAAAACATTCCGTTTTTGTCTGTTGTAGCTCCTGTCCCTATTTCTTTGATATAAACATTGGCCCCAATAACAGATTCTCTGTTGTCGTCAAGAACCTGACCTGTTAACTTGTTTTTTTTTTTAGAAGTAGTTGTTTTAGAAGATTTCTGTTTTACAAAAATATTATTCCCTACAATCGAAAACTGGATTAACTTACTGTGATTTAACTCATTGATAAGCTCCTTAATTTCGATATTGTTGTAGGTATTTTTTTGCGTAAAGTAATGTTGACTTGTATTGATCTGATCTGTAAAAGCAAATTTAAAGTCTGTCTGGCTTTCTATTTGTTTAAATAATTCTTTTAGAGTTACCGTTTTATCTACAGTTACAGTTATGTTTTGAGAGAACACAGACAAACTGAATAAAAAAAAGCATGCTGAAATTATATGCTTCATGAAATTTTGTATTTTTGAATATTAATAAATGGATAGTTTTTTTACTATTCTTACTATGGGAAGGATGTTTAGTTTCGCGGCTAGGACATCCTTTTCTTTTCTATTGAAAAGTAATCTGTTTTACTTTTTCATTTATTTCAAAGTTTAGGTTATACATTTCTGCTATTAATTGGACTATTGTTGTTAAATCTTCTTTTTTATTTATTCGCACCGTAATTTTCTGGTTGTCATACTGCTGCGGGATTGTTACTTTATAACCATAATTAGACTCGATATAAGTACTGACAGCACTTAGATTTTCATTATCAAAATCTACAAACCTGTCAAATCCGGCTACTACCGCAGTTTCGTTTCCGTAGGTAAATTTTTCGCCGGGTTTGAGTATCCATTTTTTAGTCTGATTTTTTACACTCATCTCAACACTTCCTTCATAAAGCTCTACCGAAACTTCTTTTTGGGTATATCCTTTCACAATAAACGAAGTGCCTAATACAGTGGTCGATGTTTCGTTGCAAAACACCTGAAAAGGATGTTTTTTGTCTTTTGTAACTTTAAAATAAGCTTCACCAATAAGTTGCACTTTTCTGTTTAAAGCAAAATTACTGGCGTACACAATTTTCGAATTTGGACTTAATTCTACTCTCGAACTATCCGGCAAGACTATTATTTTTAAAATAGAAGTCGCATTTTTGACCGTAGTTTCGGCTAGCGTAGTATTGGTATTAGTGATATCATTATTAAAATAAAGGGCAGTTCCCAAAAAAACAAAAATTAATACAGCCGCCGCCGCATAATAACGCCAAAACTTATTTTGTTTCTTTTTTGAAACAAAGGCTTTTGACTGAAATTCCTCCCAAGAAACTTCTTTTTCTTTATCTGAATGTGAAATAGGGGTTTCGTCCCAGATTTTTTTTAATTGATCTTCTAATTTCTTTTCGTCCATGTTTTTTGAGCGTTAAAGTTTTTGACAATAAAATCCCTGTTTATTAAAAACCCCGTAAACCATTTCTTTGATATCTCTGTTGGTTTCGATTCTTAGAATAGTACTACTATCGTCTAAGTCAAAATTCATGATACAATCAGAAATAATAAACTGTAAAAGAACAACAATAAAGCTTGCTTCTTCTTTGGTTTTAACATCTGTTTTATAAGACTCAATATGCATTTTTTGTTTCTGTTTATATCTATAACAAACGAGAACACAAAAGTTCCTAATGATCTTCGATTTTTTTTCTAATAAATTTACTGGCAAGATAAATATGATTGGCAATTGTTTTTTCAGAAAGATCTGTTATTGCTGCAATCTCCTTATAGCTAAGGTTTTCCAGTTTATGTAGGGTAAATATTTTTTGTTGCTGTTCCGGAAGAAGATTGATAAAATTATATAATTTTTCTTTTCTTTCTTCAAAAATACCTGTATCATGATCCTCCTGCACCATTTCGAATTGAGCAGGATCAAGCTGAATTATTTTATTTTCTCTGTTGACATGATTGATTATGATATTCTTGCAGATTGTAAACAATTGTTTATCGAATAACACCTCTTCATTAAGCAATTCTCTTTTATTGTATACTCTTAAAAAAGTTTCCTGTACAAAGTCTTGTGGTGTGAGAACTGTAAAATTAAATCGTCTGGCAATGTTTATCAGTTTATCATAGTAATTAAGATAAGCTTCTTTGAAAGAAGCTTCATTACCTTTTTTTAAACTTAATATAAACTTTTTATTGTCCATAACCTAACTATGATGATTAGTCTAAACTCTACATGCCTAAATAATATTGTGCACTAAAGCTACAGACTAAAACTGTATTCTTTATTTTGAATAAACTTTAAGATGCAAATAACAGAAATTTTATTCAAAAATATTTGCCAAAAAAATATTGTCTTCAAAATTTTCTGACGTAACCTCAAAAAATAAGCCCATTCCTTTCGGTTTGGGCTTATTTTAGTCCTTACAACCCGGGTGCCGTTTTTGTTAAAACAAATGCCGTAACCCGATCCTGAACTAATGGTTGTTTTAAAAGCTGATGTCTACTTAACACCTATACCCTGAGATTTTAAGGCTATAATATCATCCGGCGTATTATTTTTATAGCCTGCATTGTGTATTTCTACAATAAACTCTTTGCTTATCGATAATGATTTAAAAGCAAGTAACTGATCCAGATCGATAGCTGTAACTCCTGCCTCTTTGATAGATGTAATGTAAGCTTCGTCTATATGCAGGGAAACAAGCGGAAGTATCTGATCTATATCCAGATTATTATATCCGTTTTTCTTTAGCATTTGCACATAGGATGCTTTTACATTCATCAAAAAGAAAATCATAAGATCGCTGTCTTTTGTACTCACAACTCCTTCTTTGACCAGTGCAGCGGCATACTCTTTATCCGGTGTAAAATTATAGGTTCCTGTTCCTTTGTTTCCGTCAAATTTTCCGACAAAAGACATTGTTCCGGCTTCCCGTATTAATGTAAAATCGCCTTGTTTATCTCTGGGAAGATTGCTAAAATCGCTTAACTCGAAACTGTTCGAGGAGCTATTATTCTTACTACCTCTAAATTCAATATTTACGGTCTCACCCTGAATAGTGGCAAACCAATTTCCTTCTGTTTTCATTTCGTTTTGAATGTTTAAATGTTGATTTGATTCTTTTTTTGAATTTGAACTAACTGTTTGACTCTGCGCTGCCGGTTGATAAATAAACCAGGTAAATAACACCATTATTGGCAATAACAAAAAATATTTCCAGATGGTGCGAACGTTAGACTTTTTTGAGTTCATCATAATAATTCGTTTTTTAAGAGTGGCGGTTATTATAACAAAGCCCTTGTACAAACAAGGGCTTTGTTATTTTAGTTTTAGACATTTACGGTTAATTTCTCCAGCATCTCTAAAGTCATAGTTTCTATATCAAACTTATTGTTCCAATTCCAGTCATTTCTTGCACAACTATCATCAATACTATCGGGCCAACTATCTGCAATTGTCTGGCGAAAATCGTTTTCTTTATAAGATATCTTAAAATTAGGAAGCTGCTTTTTTATTTCGGCCGCTATTTGGGCAGGATTAAAGCTCATCGCGGATAAGTTATATGACGAACGAATTTTTACCTGCTCAGCCGGTGCTTGCATAATATGTATTGCTGCATCGATAGCATCATCAATATACATCATAGGCAAATTGGTCTCTGCTGATAAAAAGCACTCATAATTTTGCTGTTTTATTGCCCAATGAAAGATATCAACAGCATAGTCTGTTGTACCGCCACCCGGTGGGGCCGACCAACTAATAATTCCGGGATATCGAAGGCTTCGAACATCAACACCAAAAGTTTTATGGTAGTATTCGCACCATCTCTCACCAGATTGTTTACTAATCCCGTATACGGTCGAAGGCTCCATAATGGTATATTGGGGCGTATTGTCGCGCGGTGTATTATTGCCAAAAACAGCTATACTTGACGGCCAGAATATTTTTTTTATTTTCTTTTCTTTTGCCAGATTGAGTACATGAAAAAGCGAATTCATATTTAAATCCCAGGCATGGGCCGTTGCTTTTTCTGCCGAGGCAGATAATAATGCCGATAACAAATAGACTTCTTCAATTGCATATTTATCTACAAAATGTTCGATCTGGTTGTAATTAAGCGCATCGATAATTTCGAAATAACCCTGATTCACACTATCATTTTCAGGTTTTACAATATCTGATGCAATGACATTTTCGACACCATAAATTTGTCTCAATCTCTGGGTAAGTTCCGTACCAATCTGACCACACGCACCTATAACTAAAATTTTCTTGCTCATACTTATTGAAAATGATTTAGCGTTTTTTTAATTCTTTAATTGATAATGTGCTTTTTTAGATCTTAATTCTCCCCAATCTGAGTCGATTTGGTAAATTCTTTCTTCAATACTGTTAATGTCAGTATTGTCCTCAAAAGCTTCGACTATCTTTAATAGTAATTTTATAATTTTTACTGCCAGTGATTGTCTTTTCTCTGCATTATAATTTGTAGATAATGTTTCACTGAACATAAAATTCAGGCTTCCTAAAATATATCTGAATTTCATTGATAAATTTTCTGAGATTGCGATATCATTAATAATGATGGGTTCAAGATCACTTTTGTTCTGAATTCTGGTCTTAATGTCAAATATATATACATAACCATTTACAACACCATACACTTCTCTTATACTATTCTCCATATACTTTTTAATTTATTTAAAATTTATACCTTACAATTTCTCTTCTTAATTACTTCTGTTTCTTTCCTGCTCATTACCAAAGTTTCTTTCCTGCGTTGAAATTTTATCATTCCCGAAATTATAGATAAGGGAAATTCTAAAATACCTGTTATTGGGATAGCTCACAAAGTTTTGATTTATACCATTTACCTGCGAATACATTATTGGGCGACTAGAGTTGAATATATCATAGAAACCTGTAGTAAGCTTAAAGTTTTTAATAAGCGAATTGAACGATAATGCAATATCCAGGGAGCTTGCCTTGGTATAATTGTATATATTATCGTTGTATGGCGAATCGTACCAAAAATTAACTTCGCCCACAATAGATTTTGCTTTGCTTAACGTAATCTGGTTATTGATGGAACCATAAAATTCAAAACCATTTTTTAAAACTGCATTTACTGCTGCATCTGTTTTTTCTGATTGGGAATAATTAAGAAACAAGGTGTTATCAGCTTTCCACCACGGCGTAATTTTTAGCTGAAAAGTCTCGGTTAAGGAATAGGCATATTTTGTATAATAATTTTTAGCTGTCGTTATTTGTTCTTTAGCAGCATCGTTTGCCTGAAAAATATAGCCAAAGGATTGTGTCTGTGCAAAATAGGCTAATTTGGTTGTAAAGTTATCTTTATAAATATGTGACACTTCGAGATTGTGACTGTAAGAAGGCGTTAAATATGGGTTTCCCATATACGATAATTGACTGCTTATGTAATATCGTGCCGGATTTAACTGAAAATAATTGGGTCTGTAAAGTCTTTTACTATAATTAAAAATGAATTTGTTATCGTCGCTTTTGTTATATTGTAAATAGAAAGTCGGGAAAATTTTAAAATAATCGTTTTTATTAACCTGATCCAATAATCTGGAAATTCCTTTTGTTTCTGTATATTCTGATCTTAAGCCTAATTGCATTTCCCATTTATCGCTCAATTTTTTAGATCCATTTAGGTAAGCTGCCTGAATGTTTTCTTTAAACTCAAATTGGTTAATTTGTGTAATATCATTTAGTACATCATAATTGTTCAAAGAGTACTGTGTATCACTAAAACTAAACTTTGCTCCGTAAGAAAGATTTACAAATTTTAACGGATGCTCAAAATCTATTTTAGCATTATAGTTGCGTATTTTATGTTCAGAATTACTTAGATTGTCAAAGTTTGTACCAATCACGACATCATTTGCATCATAGTTTTTGGATAAAATATTATTATCCTGAACTTTGTTGTAATCCAGAAAATCCAGGTCAATAAACATTTTTCTGCCTATCGTATCCAATTGTTTTTCTAAATGGGCATTCCACAAATTATTTTTATTCTTGTTATTCAAATTTCCATTACCATGCAAATACGAGTCTACTTCGCCGGAATTTTTTAAGATTGTAGTATCTACTTTGTCATCTGTACTTTTATTGGTTAACGAACCTAAATATTGTACTCCAATTTTTGTCGTACTATTTACATTATAGTCGAATAAAAGTCGTCCTGAAAAATCATTTAATTTGGCTTTTTGATTAAAAACCAAGTGATCATTTCGATCTGAGTAAAAAATATTAGAAAGCTCTTTATAATGTTCATAACCATAATTATAGCCAAGTGTCAAAAGAGAACTTACTTTACCTTTTTGATAACTAAAACTATTGTTCAAAGATTGTTTACCATACTTTCCTTGTATTTGCGTTAGTGTGGTACTGTTGTTCCAAGCATTTCTTCTTCCTTTTTTATACACGATATTTACAATTCCGCTATTACCTTCGGCTTCATATTTTGCCGGAGGGGTCGTAATTACCTCTACTTCTTTGATATCGCTGGCAGAGATCGAATTCAAAAAAGTTTTTAGCTCTTCGCCTGATAACTGAATCATTCTTCCGTCGACCATTATTTTTACGCCGCTTTTTCCTAACATCGAAATCTCATCGTTTTTTAGCACTAAACCCGGAGATGATTTTAATGCATCAAAAGCATTACCACCACTGGCAATTGGGCTGTTCTCGATATTAACAACCATGCGGTCTATTTTTCTCGTAATCCTTTTTTTTGCTCCGGTTACAACAACTGTTTCTAAGCTATTTGGTTTTTCAGATAATACTATAACCTCTAATGTCTGATCTTGTTCTACAATAATTTCTTTGCTATAATTGTCGTAACTCATGTGATCAACCGTCAGTTTATAACTTCCTTTGGGAACACTTAATTCAAAATTCCCCTTATCATCAGTCACCACGCCTTTTATAGACTGGGTAGACTGATCTGTTAAAACAACATTTGCAAAAGGAACTGATTCTGTATGACTCATTATTCGACCACTTATTTTTACTTGCGAAAAACAAAAAAATGGTAGCAAGATTATTAATTGTATTACTTTTTTCATGTATTTTTTTAGTTACTTAACCTGAATACTATTGTGCTAAAATCAATAGGTATTTTTATTATATTAATATTTAGTCTTAAATTATAGGGCTGAGTTCATTAATTTGATAAACTTTTCTAAAGCATTATTTAAATCAATCTCCTTATTTTGGGTATTGTAATCATTTTCTAAAACTAATTTAATTGTAATTGAATTCTTATGCAAATTACATGTTAAATTAATCCCTTTGAAGTCCGGATTTTTGTCCAAATACTTTTTAGTCTGACTACCGGAATGGTCTATATACAAATCTCCTTCTTCGACCAGAAAATTAAAATAACCAATTGTACTTTTATCTAAATCTTTTTGGGTCGCTTTTATCAAATCCTCCCTGATGATTTCATACGGTATTCGTTGATACAATCTTGCCTCCAGATATTTTGCATAACATTTTCTAACAGCTTCAGCTTCAGCATCAAAATCAAAACGACTGTAGGTCAATGGCAATATATTATCTATGACACCGAGTACCTTAGAGGTTTCTAAATTTTTAATTTCCTGCTCTCTGCAATCGACCAAAACACGATAGATCTTTTTATCAGTATTGTCAAGATCATTTAAGATCATTTCAAAAAAAGTATTGAACAACGCACTTAGAGGAAGATTAAAGTTTATCGAGAATTTTTGAATACTTTCGAATAATGTACCTGAAACAATGGTTTCCTGAATTACAAAATCAAACTCTTCATTTTGTATTTCAATTTGATGGTTTGGTGCTACTATATCCTGCAATTTTTCGACCCAATACTTTCTTTCTTCCAATGCAGGTTTTGAAACCAAAAACTCTTTTTGATTGCTGGCAAAAGTAAACGGATGATAATAATCTGTTTTTTGACCGGTACTCTCCTGAAAGAAACTGATTAATTCTTTTTTTAATATTTTTCCGGTATAGTTATCTGCCAGTGCATGATGAACAGCTACAAAAACGGTTGCATTTTTTTCTTTTTGAAGTATAAAAACCCTGATAAGTTCCTGGTTAAGTACATCAAACCTGCTCAATAAAAAAGTTCTTCCTATTGCATCAATTTCTTCTGCTTTTACAGATGAAACATCAAGAAACAACCAATTAATTTTTACCTCGTCTGCCGAAATGTAACGCTGAAATAAACGATCTTTATCTGCTACAAATTCTACCGTTAAAGCCGGGAATTGAGAAAGAAATTCTCTGAATCTTTCCTGAAATGTAACTTCATTAAAAGATGATATTTCAAAATTTACAGTGACTGATGACGACGCTAATTTTAAAAAACGTCTCTGATTAGGCGTTGTCTCCAGCATATCGCCATATTGCCATTCGCGATCATCATCCTGATAGGCAACATTAGATTGTTTTACAGATAATTCGTTTATTAAGTTTGTCAATTGATTTTGATACAATGCGATCAGTTTATCTATTGTCTCTTGCTTAAATAAAGTACCTGAATAACGAATCGTCATACTAAGCTCTTCAGAAAACATAATCCCTGAAATATCCAATAATACATCTGTCTGACTATTAGCCGGATCAGATTCTGAGCCTATACTTTCTGCTGATAACTCAAATATTGATTCTTCCTTGCCATCGTTTGACTGCGTATCAAAATCTCCCAAATAATTAAACAAAATACTTGGCGTTAATTGGTTTTCGAATCGTTTGTCTAAATAATTCAGGATTCCATATCCAATTCCTTTATTCGGTATTTTTCGCAAAGATTCTTTTACTGCAATTAGTTCATTTTCGTCTGTATCCGAAAGCGCCAGTACAAAAGGATAAATGGTGGTAAACCAGCCTATCGTTCTGCCAATATCGATACCGTCTATAATTTCTTCCCTACCATGTCCTTCTACTTTTATAACACTTTTATTGACCCCAAAAACCTCTCTGATCGATAGTGCCAAAGCCGTTAAAAGAATATCGTTTATCTCTGTGTTATAGACATGGTGTATCTTGGTTTTTAATTTTTCTGTAACCAATTTATCCAATACGAAACTACTTTGCTGGTCAAGTTTCGAAATCCCTCGATTATCCTTAAAATCTACAGGCAATACCGGTATCACCTCTTTTGAAATTTCCTGCCAATAGGCTCTTTCTTTTTGCATTTTGTCGCTCTTGGCAAACTCTTTTTGCAAATGGGACCAGCGCAAAAACGAATCTGTTTTTAGCGGCAGTTTAAAGTCGTTTCCGGATTGGTATGCCTGATAACTATTAGAAAAATCTTCCAGCAAAATACGCCATGAAACGCCGTCGACAACAAGATGATGAACAATTAAGAGTAAACAATCCCCCTCTAAAAGTCTAAAATGACCAACCTGAAAAAGTACTCCTGAACCCAGATCAAAACCAGCCTGCAATTCGTCGCCTATGCGATGCAAGACCTCTGTTTGATTGGATTCTTCCTGAAGATCATAAAAATTAATTTTATAATGTTGCTCTACAGTATCTTCATTATACTGCAACCATGAATTGTTTTCTTGCTTATAAACCATTCGTAAAGCATCATGATGCAAAACCAATGCCGCCACTGATTGCTCTAAAATAGCCGAATCTATTCTTGCTTTACTCCTTAATACAACCGCTTGATTGTAATGATTTTTATTTAATATAGCTTCGTTCTCAAAGAAATAAGATTGAATTGGGGTTAAGGCAACTTCGCCTTTTACCAAAGACTGATCGATCGAAACGGTATTGGCTTTTATGAGCTTAGCCAAATCTTCGACAATTGGATTGTTTAAAATTTGCTCTACTTTGAGCGTATAACCTTGTTGTTTTAGTAACGAAATTATCCTGATGATTTTGATCGAGTCACCTCCTAAATTATAAAAACTGTCTTTGATACTTATAGTGTCATATTTTAGTACTTGGGACCAAACAGAAACTAAAAGTTTTTCTTCTTCGGTTCTTGCAACCACATATTCTTCCTTAATTAAATCATTATTACTAAAAGCCGGAAGAGCCTTCCTGTCTGCTTTACCACTTGATGTAAGCGGCATAACATCAAGCTGTACATAATAATTAGGAACCATGTAGTCTGTTAATACTTTTGATAAAGCTACTTTGATTTCTTTTTTATCCAAAATTTTTGTTGCCACATAATAGGCTACCAAAAATTTATCTCCTTCGTTTTCATGAACCACAACCAGAGCATGACTTACCTCTTCTACTAAAGCCAGGTTTCTTTCAATTTCTCCTAATTCTATTCGATGTCCCCTTATTTTGACCTGATTATCAATTCGACCTAAATACGCAATTGATCCGTCTTCTTGCCATTGTGCAATGTCGCCTGTTCGATATGCCTGATAGCCCTCTCTAAAAGGGTCTTTTATAAAACGATCTTTCGTCATTTCCTCCAGATTCAAGTACCCTTTGGCAACCTGTATTCCAGATATTATCAATTCTCCCTGAACCCCGTAAGGCTGTAATTGCAGGGTATTATTAACGATATATATTTTTGTATTTGCTATTGGTTTCCCAATACTTACTCCATGTTTAATAACATCTGTCTGAGTCAAATCTATAGCAGTTACGTCAATTGCTGCTTCAGTTGGACCGTACAGATTGTGTAATTGTGCTCCTGAAAATTTTTGTTTGCAATCGAGAGCTGTTGCAGCCGTCAATTCTTCTCCGCTACATACAATGTGGGACAGAGAACCGCATTGTCCTTTTTCTGTATATTCTAAAAAAGAACTTAACATCGAAGGAACAAAATGAAGGACTGTAACCTGTTCTTTTTCTATAATTTCCTGCAAATAAGCAACATCTTTATGTCCTTCCGGACGTGCAATAACAAGCGAACTTCCGGTAATAAACGGCAAGATTAATTCCCACACAGAAACATCAAAAGTATAAGGTGTTTTTTGAAGAAAAACACTGTGTTCATCTGCCTTCAAATACTCTTTCATCCAAAATAACCTATTGTATAAACCAGCATGGTGGTTTAAAACTCCTTTTGGTTTTCCTGTAGATCCAGACGTATAAATGCAATAGGCTAAGTGATTTAACTGGCTTAACTGAATTGCTGTTTTTTTGTAAAGATTTTGATTTAGTTTAAATTTCCCTAATTCATTTTCATCAATACAAACTTTAAAACCGGCATCTTTGGCGATATAATCAATTCGATCCTGCGGATAATGAACATCTATTGGTACATAAGCGCCTCCTGATTTCAGGATTCCGAAAATAGAAATTATCATGCGCTCGCTCCTATCCAGTTTTATACCCACCAAATCATCTGCTTTTATCGCGTAATTTTCTATTAGGTAAGCCGCCAATTGATTGGATTGCTCGTCTAATTCTTTATAGGTAAGTTTTGTGTCCCCAAATACAATAGCAATATTATCAGGTGTTTTTGCCAATTGCTCTTCAAATAAATCAACTACTGTTTTATCCTTAGGATAATCGACCTGAGTATTGTTAAATCCTACTAGCAATAGTTGTTTTTCCTGAGCTGTCAGGTAGTCTATTTCCTGAAGCAAGGTATCTTTTTGTGTACTAAACTGCTCTACTAAATTGGCAAAATGAGCCACAAGATTTTTTATCAAATCTTCTTTAAAAACTTCTGAATTGTATTTGAATAAAACTTCTAATGAAACAGATGAAATACCAATCGTTAAACTAAAATCATAATTCGTTTGTTCAAAAACATTAAGATCTTCTAATAATAATCTTGGTTTATTTTCCTCCTGCTCTTCTACTTCTACTTCATTTTCATGTACAAAGTAATTCTCAAAAATCACTAAACTTTTTATCAAATCCATTCCCAGTTCGCTTTGAGATTGAATTTCAGATAAATTTACATAATGATGCGAGTTGCTTTCAATTCCGTCAGCTTGTAATTTCTTTAATAATGATATTGGCGTATCTTTATTTGTATATTTTAATCTCACCGGAATAGTGTTAATAAATAACCCTATCATATCTTCGACACCGGATAATTCGCCTGGTCTGCCTGAAACTACCGCTCCAAATACCACGTCCTGAACGTTGTTATATCTTGATAGTAAATAGCCCCAAACTGCTTGTATAAAAATATTGGGGGTTACGGATATTTCCTGACACAGATTCGCTATTTTATTAAATAAAGTGCCATCAATAAAGAGTGTTTCCAGCTTTTCGTTGTACGTTGTTGCTTTTTCTTTGCTGATCTTAAAAGGAATATCTGTAATAGATTGCAGACCTTTTAAATAATTTTTCCAATAGGCTAACGATAAATCTTTGTCAATTTTTGATAACCAATTTATATATTCTGAATATTTTACCGGTACCGGAAGATTACTTTTTTTGTTTGTTGCAATAGCCTCCAGAAGGGCTGCAAAATCATTTATCAAAATGCTGATACACCAACCATCCATCAGAATATGATGATGGCTCCATAAAAAAACATACCTGCCTTTTTCTATTTCCAGAACTTTGAGGCGCATTAAAGAAGGGGTTTCAAAATCAAAACCTTCAAGTTTATCTGCTGCTTTTACTTTTTCGATATGTTCTTCAATAGTTTGCTCTTGCGTATTTGCTATTTTTTCATACGAAAAATGACCTGCTACTTTTTTATAAACAATTTGCAGGGGCTGACTTCCAAAATTATTGCTAAAAGCTGTTCTTAAGATCGAATATCTTGCTATTAATTCATTAAAAGCTTGCTGAACCAGTTCTATAGATAATTCTTCGCCATTTAAGGTATATGCCATTTGCTCAAAATACATTGGACTTGACGGATCGCGCAGCCAATAGTAATACATACCAAGCTGCAAAGGCGAAAGTTCGTAGATATCCTCTATGTTATTGTCCTGATCCAATACCAATAATTCCTTGAATGAAAGATTTTTATAGGTTAAATCAGAGGATGTCAAACGACTGTTATCGCTATTTGACACCGTTGCAATAAGTTTTTCTAAATGATCCTTGTAGGAGTTTAGGAATTTTACGATCGTTTGATCAGCATATCGATCACCTGAATACTGAACAGACATGCTAAGCTCTTTTGAAACTATCATACCTGAAACATCCAATAAAATAGTACTTTGTGTGTTCTCTTCGGGAACTGATGCGCCTATACTTTCTGATGAAAAGCTAAATAATGAATTGGGCGTATCTGAGATTGGATTACTGCCAAAATCTCCTAAATAGTTAAACTGAACAGAGGGTAACAATAGTGTATCGAATTTCTTATCCAAATGGTTCAAAATACCATACCCAATTCCTTTACCTGGTATTTTGCGCAAAGAATCTTTTACCGTAATTAATTCATGACCTGCAGCAGCTGTTATATCCAATACAAAAGGATACAGACTGGTAAACCAGCCAATGGTCCTGCTAATATCTACTGTCTCGATGATATCCTGACGACCATGTCCTTCTATTAGAACAACGCTTTTTTCGGCTTTAAAAACGTCCTGAATTGCCAGAGAAAGCGCCGTTAATAAAATATCGTTTATATCTGTTTTATAAACATGATGTACTTGCGTTTGCAGTATTTCTGTAGTTCTTTTGTCTAATACAAAACTTTTTTCTTTGTTAATTTTTGCCACATGTTGATTTTCATTGTAATCAACGGGTAATAACGGAATTGATTTTTTTGAAACTTCGTCCCAATATTTTCGTTCTTTTTGCATTGTTCTGCTCTTTGCAAAATCTTGCAGCAAATAAGACCAATGCAGGAACGAATCGGTTTTTAAAGGCAATTCAAACGGCTTACCCAATTGGTATGCGTTGTACAAACCTGATAAATCCTCTAATAAAATGCGCCAAGAGACTCCATCAATTACCAAATGATGAACAATTAACGCCAATCGATCTCCATCAGATAGTCTAAAATGTCCTACCTGAAATAAAACCCCAGAACTGATATCAAAACCGGATTGCAATTTTTTGCTAATTTCGAGCATTGCAGCACGCTCATCCTGTTCTTTGCGCAAGTCATAAAAGTTAATTTTATACTGTTGCTCAGCGGTATCTTTGTTGTATTGTTTCCAGGAATTATTCTCGAATGTATACACCATACGCAGCGCATCATGATGCCTTACGAGCGCTACAATCGATTGCTCTAATAGATCTGATGCTATTTCCGGCGCACTAAACAATACTACAGATTGGTTGTAATGATTTTTGTTGGAAATAAAATCACTTTCAAAAAAATGATGTTGTATTGGTGTCAAAAAAACGTCTCCTGCTACCTCAGACTGATTGATGGTAACGGTATTAGAGACCATTAATTTTGCTAAATCTTCTAATACGGGATTTCTCAGTATCTGATCGACTTTTAAGACATAACCCTGCTGTTTTAATCTCGAAATTACAAGGATCGACTTTATAGAATCTCCTCCAAGATTATAGAAACTATCTTTTATACCTATTTTTTCATACCCCAATAATCCGGACCAGACTGTAGCCAATACCATTTCTTGTGGTGTTTGGGGTGCTATATATTCTTCTTTTATAAGATCTGATTCCTGAACTTCCGGAAGTGCTTTTTTATCTACTTTTCCGTTTGGTGTCAAGGGCAATGCTTCTAATTGAATAAAATAACCTGGCAACATATAATCCGGCAGTACTTTGCTTAAACCGGATTGTATTGCTTTTTTGTCTAAAACTGTATCTGAAACATAATACGCAACCAAAAATTTATCGCCTTCATTCTCACTTACAATAACTACAGACTTATTTATGCCTTTTTGCAAATGCAAGTTTCTTTCTATGTCTTCTAACTCAATACGATGTCCGCGAATTTTGACCTGATCATCAATTCTGCCCAAACAATCAATAGTACCATTTGCCAGCCATTTGCCAATGTCTCCGGTATTGTACATTAATGCTCCGTCGACAAAAGGATTTTTTATAAACCGCTCATTAGTTAGTTCCTCATTTTTCAAATAGCCTTTTGCAAGACCATCACCACCAATAAAAATCAAACCGGGCATACCTACCGGCAATAATTTAAGCTGATTGTCGAGAATATAAATTTGGGTATTGTTTATGGGCGTGCCTATATTAGAACTTTCTGTTTCTACTTTTTTTACCGTTGACCATATTGTCGTCTCGGTTGGTCCGTAGAGATTCCAGATTTCTTTACAGCTGTTTTTTAGCTTTTTTATTAAGCTGACACTTAGTGGTTCACCTCCACAAAATACTTTTAAGTCCGGATCTCCTTTCCAGCCACTTTCTGTCAATAGCTGATAAAAACTTGGTGTTGCTTGTATTATCGAAGGTTTAAGCGCATTCATTTTTTCGATAATCAATACGGGATCTATCAAAATTTCGTGGCTTGCCACATACAAATTGGCACCGGAAATCAAAGGCAGGAAAAACTCTAATATCGAAATATCGAAGGAATAAGTCGTCACCGAAAAAAAGGTATCCTCATTGCTTATACCCGGTTTTGTAGCCATACTTACTAAAAAATTGACCAATGAACGATGACCAATTTCAACTCCTTTAGGGTTACCTGTCGATCCCGAGGTATAAATAATGTAAGCAGTAGCATTTGCTGCAATTGCCGTATGTTTTTTAGTATTTGTATCGGGTAATTTATCCAGAAATTCTTCCAGAAAAAGGATACTGTCTATTTTACCTTCGTTTAAAGTAACATCAATACTTTTTTCTGAAATTAATAATTTGACCTCACTATTTGATACAATCCAATTGAGTCGGTCTACAGGAAATTTAGGATCCAGCGGAATATAGGATCTCCCGGATTTTAAGATCCCTAATAATACTGCGATCAATTTTGAGGATCTTGTAAGCATTATTGCAATCGAAGATTTATCTTCCGGACCATATTCTGCCAGTAAATAAGCTGCTATCTGATCTGAAAGCTGATCGAGTTCCTGATACGAATATAAAAATTGATCATCTTGTACAGCTATAGCATCGGGGCTTTTTTTAACTTGTTCTTCAAACAAATCAACCACCGTTTTATCTTTTGGATAATCGACTCCGGTATTGTTAAAGTCTATTAATAATTGCTGTTTTTCGGTTGTAGACAAATAATTTACTTCGTCTATTTTTGCTTCGGGAGCGACCAGTAATTCCTGCAATAATGACTTAAAATGTTTCATTAATTGCGAGATTATGCTTTGGTCATAAATATCACTATTGTGTATGGTATTGAAACAGATTACATCGCCAATTTCATGAAAATGAAATTCGATATCTGTTTTACAAATATATTCGCCCAAATCCTCGATACGATCAAAATTTATTGCCGTAAGACCTTCATGGCTTGTTTTTATATTATGAAAATCGACCGTAAAGTCAAAAATTGGGTTTCGGCTCGTATCTTTTCTCTGATTAAGATCAATTACCAACTGATCAAAAGGATAATTTTGATGTTTGTAGCCCAATAATGTATTTTCTTTTAATCTTCTAAAAAAAGTCAAAAAACTATCGTTTTCCTGCAATTGATTGCGCAACGACAATAACTTAACATAATACCCGATCTGATCCTGCAAAGCTTGCTCTTCCCGACCTGCAATGACCGTACCTACTACGATATCTTTTTCGTTGGTGTATTTGTACAACAGTATTTTTAGCACTGCCAAAAATCCCATAAAAAGGCTTCCGCCTTCGGGTTGTACTAACTTTCGCAATGCGATTACTTCCTGAGACGAAATATAAGTTGTAAGGCTTCGACCGTTATATGTTTTTACTTTGGGTCTGGTTTTGTTGCCGGGTAAATTTAAAACAGGCAATTCGCCGGACAAATTTTCTAACCAATAGTCTTTGTGAGCTTTCATTCCCTCAGTTGCCAATTGCTCTTGCTCCCAGGTTGCATAATCTTTGTACTGAAGGTATAATTGTGGTAAACTTGGAGAAATCCCCTTTAGATTAGCTTCATAAAACGAAAGTACTTCTCGTTCCAAAACTTCGTTCGACCAGCCATCTGTAATGATGTGATGCAATATATAATAAAAAACATAGCTGTTATTGGCGCGCTGCAAAAGAAAAACCCTTAGCAATGGCCCGTTTGCCAGGTCAAATGCTTTTAAGGAATCGTTGGCAATAAAAGCCTCTATTTTTAAGTCACTATCCGGATCTGCTCTAAAATCCTTGTGCTCTATTGCAAAACCGGATTGGTTTCTATTTTGTATAATTTGTTTTATTTCTCCATTTTCATCCTGCCTGAAAACAGTTCGTAATATTTCATGCCTGTCAATTACGGATTCTATGGCTTTTTGCAAAAATGCAGGATTGTCAATATTATCCAGTTTTATAACCGATGGAATGTTGTAAGCAATAGAAGATTCTTCGATCTGGCTCACTATCCATAAACTTTTTTGCGATGACGAGATTACATAATTCTCTGCTTCCGGCGCTTTTTTTATGCCGGAATTTGTGGCTTTTTTAATTGACTTTAAATAATTAATGATATCATTTTTTTGATCTTTGATTTCATTTATTAAGTCAGACGGAATCTTACCCTTACTAGCGGTAATTTCAATATTATTCTCTTCGTTTAAAATTAGATTTATATTTTGCTGTCTTAATTCTGAAAGTAAATCTTTAACTGATTTAATCATTTTTATGAAAATTTCGTATTAGTATTCAATCTTTTTTCCGCCAGATCATCTTTAATTATTCCTGGATCAATACTTGCAACAATTCGTTGGGTATCCTTAATTCTAAAACATAGAAACATAGATTTTGTTTATTAAAAAAAAAGGCTTTTCAATAATTTAAATGCATATACTCATCTATGTTTCTATTTGATAATTTGTTTTTTCAAACTACATCTTATTCTTTTTAGATCGTTATCTTATCCGTTACTTCGTCCTCGATAACATCATTATTATACCAGATTTCATTTACTATTTTTTCTGCTAAGCCTTGTACTGTAGGTTCTCTAAAAAGGTTTACAAGATCAATTTTTACATTGTGTTTTTTCTGGATCTCAGCCACAATTTTAATTCCTATAATACTATGCCCGCCCAATTCGAAGAAATTGTCTGTGATCCCTATTTCGTCTATGCCTAAAACCTCTTGCCATATTTCGACAATTTCTCTTTCGGTTTCATTTGTTGGTGCTACATATTCCTTTTTTATGATATCATCTCCGGTAAGATTTGGCAAAGCTTTTTTGTCTATTTTACCGTTTGAGGTCAAGGGTATATTTTGTAATTCGACAAAAAAGGACGGCACCATATATTCCGGAATATTGCTCAGGAGATACGTTCTCAATTGTGCTTTATTAATTTCTCCACCAGCAACATAATAGGCTATAATTGTTTTTTCCTGATTTACTTCTTTAATCAATACGACAACCTGTTGCAGCGTCTCTGAATATTTTAAAATATGGGTTTCAATTTCTCCTAATTCTATTCGATATCCTCTTACTTTTACCTGATCGTCGATTCTGCCTTTATAATCTATGGTACCATCGGGAAGCCATTTGCCCAGATCTCCTGTTTTATAGATTCTTTCTCCTTTATTAAATTTGCTTTCCGGAAACTTTTCGGCCGTTAGATCCGGACGATTCAGGTATCCTTTTGCCAATCCTGCTCCTCCAATAAAGATTTCTCCAATGGCTCCTTCTATTTGCAAATTATCAGATTCATCGAGAATATAGATCGACGTATTCCAGATTGGTTTTCCAATTAATATGGGCGCTCCAATTGCGTTCACTTCATAAACAATACAACCTACTGTAGCTTCTGTTGGGCCGTATTCGTTATAAATCCTGATCGATGGGTTTATTTTCTTTAAGATCGCAACATGTTCCTGACGTAGTTCTTCGCCACCTACTATTGCAACTTCGATAGTATTTGAACTGATATCCAGATTGCCTAAAACATTGATGTGCGCAGGCGTTAATTTTATACCAGAAATTTCGCTTTTTAAATATTTCGCTAACACATTTGAAATCTGACTTGTAGAATCAAAAACAGTAAGGTTGCCACCACTTATTAAAGGAAGAAATAAGCTCGTAATCGTTAAATCGAAAGATAACGAGGTAAATAACCCAAAATTTGTGTTGGTTAGATTTTCTTTTAAATAATGATTTTTTGCCCAAACCAGATAATTAGACAAGGAACGATGTGCAATCGTAACTCCTTTTGGCAATCCTGTAGATCCTGATGTATAAATAATGTAAGCAACATCGTTTAGTGCAACATCAATTTTGTCTTCATTAAAATCTTCAACAGGAGCAAATTCAACATCAATAGACAGTATATTACCCTCGTAAAAATCCAATTCAAAGATAAAAGACGTTTCGGTTATCAATAAGTTCAACGCTGTATCTTCTATAATAAAAGCTTTGCGATTATCCGGCAGTTCTGAATCAATAGGGATATAAACGGCACCGGATTTTAAGATTCCTAAAATAGAAACAATCGACCACTTGCTATGGTTTAATTGTACACCAACCGTGTTGCCTTTTGCAATGTCAAATTCTGTTCGTAAAGTATGCGACAACTGAGCCGATAAATGATCCAGCTCTTTGTAGGTTAATGTTCCGCCATCAAAAACAACTGCAACAGCATCTGGTGTTAATGCAACCTGATCTTCAAACAATTGTACAAAAGTTTTTTCTATAGGTGCCACCATAGTAGCGGCATTAAAGCCTAATAGTTTCGACTTCTCTTTTTCTGACAAACAATCGATTTCCTGAATAAGAATAGCAGGATTGTCAAAAGCCTGCGTAAAAATATGCTCTAAATGAGAATATATAGCAGTCATTTGATCTTTTGTATAAATATCTGTGTTGTAAGAGATATTCAGGGATAATCCGTCTATTGCTTCGATAAAGGTAAATTCGATATCAAACTTTGATGTTTTTCCTTCTATTCCATATCCTTCGACTTCAAGATCTTTGAGCGAATCTTTGTTCTCTAAATTCGTCAGTTGATCCTGATTTTGCAAATCGATCATGACATCAAATAAAACAGATCTGCTTCTGTCTCTTTTTATATTTAATTTCTCTACAAGTTCATCAAACGGATAAGACTGATGCTCATAAGCTTCTAATAATATTTGTTTTTCTTTTTTTAATAAAGCTGCAAAACTTTCTTTTTTATCAATTTTGGTTCTGATAGGCAAAAGATTCAAAAACAAGCCTATCTGGTTCTCTAAATCCGGATGTTCTCTTCCTGCAATCGATGTACCGCTTATGATATCTGTTTGATTAGAATATTTGTACAACAGTACTTTTATAGCTGTCATTAAGGTCATGAACAGGGTAGCGTCATGCGATTTCGAAAAAGCTTTTATTTTATCCAGTACTGGTTTCGAAAACTTATCATAAACGTTATCCCCATTATAGGTTTGCACTAACGGACGTGCTTTGTAACCCGGTAAATCCAGAACAGGTAAATCTCCTGAAAACTGCTCCAGCCAATAGTGCTCTGATGCTTTTAGCTCCTGCGTTTTTACTTCGGCATTAAGCCATACCGCATAATCTTTGTATTGTATTTTGAGATCCGGCAAATTAATTTCTTTACCCTGAACTAATGCATTGTAGATTTGTACGATCTCTGAAATCATTAATTTCATCGACCATCCGTCTCCAATAATATGGTGCATGGATAAGAAAAACACGTGGCTGTCCTGGTCTAAACGAATCATTGAGGCTCTTAAAAGAGGTGCCTGATCCAGAGAAAAAGGTGCTGCATTTTTGTTTCTAAAGTAGTCGAATATCAAAGTCTCCTGATCCGGCTCATTGCTAAAATCTTCTTCTTCGATACTAAATTTTAATTCTTCTGTCGGGATTATGTATTGTCGTACTTCTCCGTCTTCGTTTGTATCAAAATAGGTTCTTAAGGCTTCATGTCGTTCTATCAATTTCCGAAAAGATTCTTCGAATTTTGGTACATCGATAGTACCGGTAAACTTAACAGCTGTGGGCATATTATAAGCCAATGCCGCACCTTCGAGCTGGTTTAAGATCCAGAATCTGCGTTGAGAAGTTGTTACAGGATAAGACGATGCCGGTTCTGCAAGAGGAATTGCAGTATACGTTAGTTCTTTTAGATGGCTGCTTAAATCCTGAATAGTTGGATTCTCGAAAAATATTTTTAACGGAACACTTTTTCCCAACTTTTTGTTGATTCTGTTAAACACCTGAAAAGCCAATAAACTATGACCGCCCAGTTCGAAAAAATTATCGTTTATTCCAATTTTTTCAATCGCCAAAACTTCCTGCCATATCTCGACCAACTGCTCCTCGACTTCGTTTCTTGGTGCGACATACTCCTTTTTGACTAAATCTTGTTCTGAAATAAGCGGTAACCGTTTTTTATCAATTTTTCCGTTTTTAGTCAAAGGGAAACTCTGCAAGTGTATGTATGCAGCAGGAATCATGTATTTTGGTAATTTTTTTAAAAGCTGTGCTTCAATAACGGCTTTATCAATTTCGTTTTCAGACAGGTAATACAACGCAATTATTTGCTTGTCTGTATAAGCAATTGCTTTTGCATTTTTTATCTGCTCAATTTCATTTGCGATATTTTCTATGGCATCAAGCTCGATTCGATGTCCTAATATTTTTACCTGATTGTCATTTCTGCCAATAAATTCCATTGTGCCATCTGGCATAAAACGTCCTAAATCGCCTGTTTTATAGATTCTTTCCGAAGTCGTTATACCAATCATTGGTCCTTTTAGAAAAGCCTCTTTTGTACGTTTTTCATCATTAAAATAGCCACGACCCACACAAGGACCCGCCAGTAATATTTCGCCCTTAATCCCAATAGGCACGCGTTGCATATTTTGATCTACAATATGAACTTCGCAATTTTGGATAGGATCTTTCATTACGGGAACGGAATAATTTCCGGGAACCTGACTCATAAAAATATGAGAGATATCATCCGAAACTTCAGTGGCACCATAAGTATTTATGATTGGAATGTTGGGATACAAATCCAGCCATCTTTTGACCATTGCTTTAGTCAGCGTTTCTGCATTTAGTATTACAGAATTTAAAACTAATACCGTTTTGCTCTCGCTCTCCATATAATTGAGCATTTCCAGCAAATACGACGGAACGAGCTCTAATACGGTAACCTGATCGACAGCAATTTTATCTACAAACTGATTGACGTTTAAAACCCGTTCGTCGTCGTAAATAATACTTGTACCTCCGGCAACCAAAGGCGCAAAAAATTGCCAAACCGAAATATCAAAAGTATGCGGTGCATTTTGTGCCACAATACTATTGTTATCAATTGTAATTTCTGTTATTTTGGCGCCAATATGATTCAGCATTCCAAAATGTTCGATCATTGCCCCTTTTGGCTTACCTGTAGAACCGCTGGTGTAGATGACATAAGCCAAATCGCTTAAATCAATATCGACTTCAGGTACAGCCTCTGAAAGAGCACTTATTTTTGAATCTATTTCATTCAAATCCAGTATCGAAACCTTTGTCTTTAATCTGTTTAGCTGTTCCCTGACTTTGGGATCATCTGTAATAACGGCTTTTAAATTCGAATTCTCTATGATGTGCAAAAGTGCTTCGTCTGATAGGTTTGTTGCCATTGGTACATAAGCACTTCCGGCTTTCCAGACAGACAAAATCCCTTTTACCATATTGATAGATCTGGACAACATAACCCCAAAAAGATCATCTCTTTTGGCTTCATATTCTTCCAGAATATATCGGGCAATTTTATTGGTTTGCTTGTATAAACCACTGTAAGTAATGGTTTCTAAACCGCTTATTATAGCCGTTTTATCCTGCTGTTTTTTACATTGCTCGTTTAATAAATCTACGATATTATTATCCAGAGAAAAATAAGCTTTTGATTTGTTTACTTCGTTTAAAAAACTGAGTTCTGTGTCTCCTCTAAACTCGATTTCTTTTACGATCGCGTTCGTGTTTTGCAGTATTTCGTTTAGTAATTTATTAAAATTCTCACCAAACAGGGTTAACAGCTGCGTATCATACATTTCGCCTTTAATGCTTATTTCCAAATACGGAGCCTGGGCATCAAGACTAAAATTGAATATGGTTTTTACTGCTGAAGCT
This sequence comes from Flavobacterium araucananum, assembly GCF_002222055.1. Classification (GTDB taxonomy): domain Bacteria; phylum Bacteroidota; class Bacteroidia; order Flavobacteriales; family Flavobacteriaceae; genus Flavobacterium; species Flavobacterium araucananum. The sequence goes on along the minus strand of NZ_MUGS01000004.1, from coordinate 369,614 downwards.
ACTTCCTGGCTTTCGTTATTTATGACGATACCAAAATGTACTTTTTTTTGAAAATCTTCAAAATTTAAAAAAGAGTCCTTAAAAATGTCCAGATCAAAAGTATGGTCAATTGCTTTTAAAATATCTCCTTTATGAGACGAAAAGATACTTTTAAAACTTTGATAATGATCGATTACAGGTTTTAAGACAAAAAGTTCTTTTTCGTTTTGTAACGAATCAAACTGATTTGCAGAAGATAAAAAGGAAAAATTCTCTTCGTAATTGGATAGTAATATGCTTAACGTACTAAAATAAAAGTCAAATACTAAAACATCAGAACTATTACAAAGTTCGTTTACCTTAGTTACATCCTGTTTATTCAAATACACTCTTACTTTATCTAAAGAGTTTTCATTTTTTAAGTTTGTTCCTCCAAAAAATGAAATTGAATTTGTATCCAGATTATCCGTCAAAAATTTATTTAGAAATTCTTCGACTATAGCCTTTTTTAAATTCATCGTGTTTTCCATGTTATACTCTTTGCTTTTTAATTTCTGTTGTAACTTCTTTTAAACAAGTTCTTAAAACCGAAATAATTTCGTCCAGTTGCTCTTCGTTTATTGTCAATGGAGGTGTTATCAGGATATGGTCTCCTGAAATGCCATCTACAGAACCTTTGCCGGGATAAAGAACTACGCCTTTTTCGATCGATTTTTCGCCAATCATTTTAGAAATTCCCATTGCGGCAGGAAACGGTTGTTTGGTAATTTTATCCTGAACCAGTTCGATCCCGCATTGTAACCCAATTCCTCTAACATCGCCAACGATATCAAACTCATAAAGAGATTCTAGTTTTTTAAGAAAAATTGCTCCTATATTTTTCGAGTGATCGATTAATTTTTCTCTTTCGATGATATCCAGTACCAGATTACCAACGGTTGCCCCTACAGGGTTGCAGGCAAAAGTATGACCGCCTAAAAAGGCTGTTTTTGTATCTACAAATGGTGACATCACTTTTTCTGAAACGATTACTGCTGATAACGGAAAATAACCGCCGCTGATTCCTTTTCCGCAAGCAATAATATCCGGAACTACTCCAAAATTATTGATCCCGAAATTTTCACCTGTTCTTCCAAATCCGGACAAAATCTCATCAGATATCACTAATATTCCATATTTTCTACAGATGGCATAAATCCCTCTAAAATAATTTTCAGGTGGCGGAACCGCTCCTAATGCTGCGGCAATAACAGGCTCTGCAATAAATGCTGCAATGGTTTCAGGTCCAGCTTCGACTATAGTAGTTTCAAACTCATTAAGAAGACTTTCTACATATTCGGCTTCATTATATTCACCCGGTCTTCTGTAGTTGTAAGCTGCAGATACGTGCGGGAAATTATTGAGCCATTTGCTGTACAATTCGCGTCTTGCTTTCATGCCGCCCACATCAAGTGTAAAAACCGAATTTCCGTGATAGGTACTCCATCTCGAAATGATCTTGTAGCGTTTTGTATCACCTCTTAATTGGTGGTATTGCAGGGCAAGTTTTAAGGCATTTTCGACCGCTTCTGTACCGCTCATAACCGTCCATGCTTTTTGAAAACCAGCCGGAGCAAAGTCTACAAGCCTGTCCAGATAATTCTCGACAACCTCTGAACTAAAAGCATGTGTTGGCAATACAGACACTCTGGCGATTTGCTGGCTCACGGCATCTGCCACTTCCTGACGTCCATGACCAATGTTTGCTACAGAAGAAGATCCTGCTGATCCGTCTAAATATCTTTTACCGTTTTCGTCAAAAAGATAAATCCCTTTTCCGTATTGAATTTTTGGATAGGTTTTGCTCATATCTGGGCAAACTACCATTGATTGAATTAATGATTTGATCATGTGTTTCTCGTCAAAATGTTTAATTAAAAAGATTCTTCATTTCATGGCATTTCTAAAAAAAAAGGTATTCCTGTATAGAAAATGCTGTATTATTGTTTTAGAAATTTTCTTCTAAAATGGTGTTTTGTTTATCCTTACCCGCAGGCAGTTGCAGGTTAAAATCTAAATTAAGATTACTTATTTGTGTGGTGCCAAAATCGTTTTCCTGATGGGTTACCTGCCTGACCAGATTTAAAAACCTGTTTGCAAAAAGCTCGATATGAATTTTATCAAAAAGTGAATTGTTGTAGGTTAAAATACAATCTAAGCCATCTGCTTTTTCCTGAAATTCTAACGAAAGATCAAACTGACTTAACAGGTCATTGTCAGGACTAGTATTGTTTTGAAATTCTTTTGCCAATGTTCCGGCACCGGATAAAGGATTCGTTTTTTCCTGAAAATCTACAAAAACATTAAAAAGTCCGGAGTACGATTGCTCTTCTTTGTATGCTATTTGTTCCCGTAGTACTTCTGATGAAATCCAAAAATCATCCTGTATACTTGAAATACTATTTTTAATAGATCCGTACAGGTATTGCAAGGAATCATCTTCTTTGATATTCGAAACAATGGGCAAAAAATTGTGTGCTGCTGAAGAATTATTGTCGCCAGCCTTCTCTATTGAATAAAATGGCGAACCAATCATAATTTTATCCTGATCTGTATATTTATAAATCAGGAGTTTTACTAAAAATAATACTGTCGTATGCAGGCTGTCTTCAGGATTACCGGAAATTATTTTTAATTGTTTTGTAAGTTCATTGTCAACTTCAAACTGTATTTTATTTGTTGTATAGGTATAATTTTCAGGTCTTTGTTTCTCAAACGGAAATTTGACTTTAGGAATTCCTGCTGCAAAAACACCTTTCCAATACTCCGCTGCCAGGAGTTCTTCTTTTTCTGCAGTTGTCAGGTATTCTATACTTTTTACAATTGCATTGGGATTTTCTAAGAGTACCGCAAGTAATTGTTTAAAATGGGTCATGAATTTCTCAATCTTCACTTTATCATAAAGATCTTCATTAAAAATTGTGACAAAAGAAATTGAATTTCCAATTTCCTCAAACTCAAAATTCAAATCAAAATTAGATTTCATGTTCCCGGAATCAATTACAGTATCATATTTATCTTCGTCGATTATGGGTTGATTGTCTGTATCGACTATGTTATGAAGGACATACATGATATCAAAAAATGGATTTCTGTTAAAATCCCTTGCCGGATTTATCTCTTCTACAAGTACATCAAACGGATAAATTTGATGCGAGAATATTTCAAGTGTAGCTTTTTTTACGTTATTAAAAAACCGCAAAAAGCTATCGTTTACATCAATTTTATTTCTTAAAGCAAGAGAGTTTACATAAAATCCTATTTGATCCTCGAGATCAGAATCTTCTCTGCCCGCCACCACAGTACCTACAATAATATCGTCCTGAGCGGTGTATTTATTAAGGAGCACTTTAAGTACTGATAAAAGTCCCATGAACAAACTTCCGCCATTCTGGATGCAAAAATCCTTAATCCTGCCGGTTAAAACCGGATTAAGATAAGTGGTTAAAGCATGGCCGTTGTAGGTAGTTGTTTTGGGTCTGGTTTTTATACCCGGCAGGTCTAATTTTGGTAAGTCTCCGGATAATAATTGCGCCCAGAATTCTTCATGTTTTTTATAATCTCCGTTTTTTATCGCATAAAACTGCCACGATGCATAATCTTTATATTGTATTCTTAAATTTTCGAGATTGCATTTATTGCCATATTTAATAGCTTCATAATAAGCAAATAAATCTCTTTGCAATATTTTTAATGACCATCCGTCAGTAATAATATGATGTAGGTTAAAATAAAAAATGCACAAATTATCAGCTGTTTTTATAAAAGCTACTCTTAATAACGGACCGTTTTCCAGATCAAAAACCGTATCATTATCCTTATGGATATAGGCTATGGCTTTGTTATAAGGCTCTTTGTCATTTCTAAAATCAAGATGCGCTACCTTAAAATCTAATTGAGTGTGGCTCAAAATCAATTGTCTTACTTCTCCGTCTTCGTTTAATTTAAAGATAGTTCTGAGTATTTCATGCCTGTTAATCATTTCAAAAATTGCAGCTTCGAATATACTTACATCATAATCTCCGTTAAGCTCAACCAGATTTGAAATATTATAGGTTTTAGAATTTTCTTCGTTCTGACTTTGTATCCATAATCTTTTTTGGGCATTAGAGATTGGATAACTTTCGGATAATTGTACATTTTTGATTCCTTTATTCACATTTGAATGCTGAGTAAGGAAATCCATTAGTCTGGTTTTATTTTCTTTTAATTTTTTTAAAATTACATCATCGATCTCGCCATCAAAATTGATTTCGAGATTGTTTTCTTTCAATGAAACTCTTATGTTTTTTTCTTGTAATTCTTTTATTAAATCAACCATCGTGTCTGTCGTACTTAAAAATCGTAATTGCCTACTATTGCGAAAATAATGCTCGAATGAGGATAAAAATTACGGGGTTTTTAAATAAAAATTACGGGGTTTAAAATCTCCCTTTATTTCGATAAATAAACAAAGAAGTTGTTCTAAATCAGATGGTTTAAAAGAGCCTGAATTTCATGAAAAATTTGTCAAAAAAAATCTCCCGGAAGTAAAACTCCCGGAAGATCTTTTTAAATATTATTTTAAGATAATAACTTTTAATTCAATGATAGCGCAACCATTTTGACATCATTGCACCAAATCTAAAAAAATGGCCTGAAAGACCAAAAGCAAGAGCATAGAGCATCGCATTATGATCTAAATTAAGCGACATTTGTGCCCTTTCAGGGCAAAAGAAAATCTAATCTAAATTCATAGTAAGACTTTTTCTTTTTTTTAATAAATAATTACAATAAACGTTTGCTTAGGGCATTTGCTTTCGCCCTTACAGGGCTTAAAATACAAATTATCCTTTATTTTATGGCGCTCCGCACCATACTATTGCCAGGGCTCTTTCAGAGCGCTTTTCTTAATTTCATGAAAAATTTGTCAAAAAAAAATCTCCCGGAAGTAAAACTCCCGGAAGATCTTTTTAAATTTTATTTTAATTTAATAACATTTAATTCAATGATAGCGCAACCATTTTGAAATTAGTACACCAAATCTAAAATAATGGACTGAAAGTCCAAAAGCAAGAGCATAGTGCATCGCACTATGATCTAAATTAAGCGACATTATTGCCCTGAAAGGGCAAAAGAAAATCTAGTCTAAATTCATAAATCCTGAAATATAACAACTAAATAACCAATGTATTTGCCCCTTTTCGATTGTCCTGCAAACTCACAATTTCTATTGCCAGTTCTATTTCTGCCGCTAGTTTTTTTATATTGGGGTTCGAATAAAAGTCCTGAATATTCATTTCTACGCTAAACGTTTTATTGATTCTTTTTAGCAAGGTCATTGCTTTTAGAGAATCTGCGCCCATCTCAAAAAAGTCATCGAGTACTCCTACTTTTTGATATCCAAAAAATAACTGAATCATTTCGCATAAATTTTGTTCTGTTTCAGTTTCAGGCTCCTGATAACTTACACTCAAAACATTTCGATCTACGGTGCGTTCGTTATCGATGGTTTGGTCTTCTATACTATCAATACCATGTTTTAATTTGAACGAATTAGGATCTCTTGCAGATACAATTAGCTGGGCTGAATCTTGTAAAGAAAAGGTTCTTTCAAAGACCTCAACTAGTTTTTTATCGTCTATTCTCTCTTCTGATAAGCCATCTAAGTTTACATAAAACCAATTTTTTAATTCTCTTCGTCCGGAATTGACAAAAGCATCTATAAAGCCATTTGATACTGCATATACACCATAATTTAATCCGCCTAAAACAGACGCTAAACTTGACGTTATCCATACAAAATCTAAAGATTTGTGCTCAAAAATGGAATTGATATTTAAGGTCCCCTGAACTTTAGGCAAAAATTGTTTTACGGCAATCTCTGAGCTTAAATTTTCTACGCTCTTAAAAGTTGAATTTTCTATGTTTCCGGCAGCATGAATTACTCCGGAAATTTGACCGTGATCTGCTTCTATTTTTTCGACTACTTTACTAAAAGTGCTATAATCAGAAACGTCTCCGGTATAATAATAAACTTGTTTGTTCGTTTTCTTTAACTCTTTTAGCGCTTTGATGGCAGCAACTACCTTAGCATTTGTTCCGGAATCGCTTAAAACGTTATCCCAAAGATCTTCTGGCGGGATACTGCTTCTGCCTGTTAGTATTATTTTTGCGTTGTAAGTATCTGATAAATGCGTTGACAATATTTTGCCTACTTTTCCTAAACCACCGGTAATGAGGTAGGTTTTATCTGTTTTAAGGTATTTGTTTTCTTCCTTTACTTCCAGATTCAGGTTATCGTAAAACTGCGTCCAACGGTTTCCGTTTCTAAACGCGATCGTAGTATCTGTGTAGTTATACTGTAGGTCTTCGATCACTTTGGCAATTATTTCAGGATCGTTTATTTCCTGATTAATATCTATACTGCAACTAAACAGGTTGGGATTTTCCTGCGAGCAAACATACAATTGTTTCATTGAAGCGATCAAAGCAATATTGCTTTTCTCGTCTCCTAAAATCTCATGATTCAAACCGGATAGTAGTGTAATTTTCTTTTTGAAATCCGGATTATAATTAATCAAACTTTTGCATAACGCATTGAATGTATTAAAAACAGACAACATTGCTTCCTGATCTTCGCCTTCGAAATTCCAATTGAAAATAATTTGATCTATTGGCGTATTGTTACGCTCAAGTTCTTTGAACAATGCTGTAAAATTGTGCTCTTTGCCTGGATTTAATTGGAACAATTCGTCATTGACACGCTCAAAATCATCACTTTTTATCACTTTTATAACACTGTTTCCTTGTGTAGTTAGTTGTGATTCAAGTAAATTTGAGACGTTGTTATCATCAGAAAAAATTAAAAAATGTTTACTTTTTGTATCCTGATCTTTGCTTTTTGCTAAAACTGCTTTTTTCCAGTTTGGCATATAGAACCACTGATCAAATGGTTTATAATCTGATAATCCGCTTGCAATTTTTTGAAAAGGATCGACCAAAAAATCCAGTTTATAACCGTCAAAAGAATAGGTAGGAGCTGAAATTCTGTTTCGCTCTTCTGTTGCATAATATTCGTTCCAGTCGATTTTTATTCCGTTGCTCCATATTTTTCCTATGGCAGTCGTAAATTTTTCATTATCATCTGTCGACTCATTAAAACGTCGCAACAATTCGATCGCCACATGGGTATTAGTATATTTCTGGTTTTGCCTGCTTAGCGACAATAGTGTTTTTCCCGGACCAATTTCTATAAAAACAACATTCGGTTTTTGAAGTACAAAATCGATTCCGTCTCTAAAATTTACGGTTTCTCTTAAATGTCTTACCCAGTATTTTGACGAAGTGGCTTCTGTATCCAGAATTTGTTTTCCGGTAAGATTCGAAATGTATGGCAACTTAGGGTTCGAGAATTGAATTGTATCGAGTTCCTGCTCATATTTTTCTAAAATAACATCCATCATACCGGAATGAAAGGCATGTGAGGTTTTTAACTGAGAACATGAAATATCCTGTAAGGTGAGTATTTGAATAAAATTTTCGATGTCATTTTTGGTTCCTGAAACCACGCATGATGTAGGCGAATTTATGGCTGCAATCGATAGATTGGTGTTCAGTAATCCTACAATTGTATCAATAGAGGCATCAATGGCAACCATACTGCCTTTTTCGACCCCGCTCATTAATTGTGCTCTTTTTGCAATTAATTTCAGGGCATCTTCAAACGAAAATACCTCAGCGATACACGCAGCGGTATATTCGCCCAGACTATGACCAATCATATTATGGGGTTTTATTCCCCATTTTAGTAATACGGAAGCCAATGCATATTCGATTAAAAAAAGAAGCGGCTGTGTGTATTGTGTTTCATTTATGCGATTTTCATCGATCGTCTCATTTGATCGATAGCCTAAAATTTGGGCAAAATCTTCTCCGGTATTTTTGTGCAGGATTTGAAATCCTTCGTCTATTATTTTTTTAAATTCGGGTTCGTGATCGTACAAATCTTTTCCCATTTTAAAATACTGTGTTCCTTGTCCGGAAAACATAAAAACAAGATCTTTCTTTTCTTTTTGTACTTCGATTGCCAGATTCGAATCCTGCAATTTTGATCCTAACTCTTCTTTGTCTTTTGCAACTATCACACTTTTATAGGCAAACTCTGCTCTGCCCGTTTTTAGCGTATAGGCTAAATCTGCCAATTGAAAAGGCTGATTTTCGACAAAGGTTTTTAGCTTTTCTTTATAGTTAATTAATGAATTCTCGTTTTTGGCAGAATAGGTAATTAACTGAAACGGACGTGAAGCGCTTTGTGTTTCGGTCTTTTCAAATTCTTCCAGGATGATGTGCACATTCGTTCCTCCAATCCCAAAACTACTTACACCGGCTCTAAGCGGCAAATTATTTTTTGATTCCCATTTTGTCAATTGGTTATTTACAAAAAAGGGGCCTCCCTTAAAATTTATTTCCGGATTGGGAATTTTATAATTTGATACTCCCGGAATCATTTTATTTTTTAAAGATAAAGTGGCTTTTATCAGTCCGCCCACTCCGGCAGCATTTCCGGAATGACCAATATTAGATTTTAACGATCCTACAGCACACTGATGTGTTGTATCATAATTAAATGCCTGATTGAGGGCTTCAATTTCAATGGGATCACCAAGTTTTGTACCTGTTCCGTGTGCTTCGATATACGATATGGTATTATAAGGCACATTTGCCATTCTATGCGCCATTTTTATACACTCTGCCTGTCCTTTTACACTTGGAGCGGTATAGCCTATTTTTCGACCATCATTGTTAACGGCAGAGGAACGAATAACGGCATAAATATTATCTCTGTCCTTTATCGCTTCTTCGAGCCTTTTTAGCACTACTACTCCTGTACCTTCGGCACCTGTTGTTCCGGATGATTCGCTATCAAACGTGCGGCAATATCCATCTTTTGAACCTATCCCTCCCTCTTGATAAAAGTGTCCTCTATTTATTTTTGTATTCAAATTAATGCCTCCGGCAATTGCCAATGAGCATTCTCTTAACAACAAACTTTTACTGGCAAGGTGCACTGTCATCAGGGAACTGGAACAAGCCGTATCAATAGCAACACTAGGACCTTTTAGATTTAGGTTATAGGATATTAAACTACTGATAAAACTTTTATTATTTATAAAGGATAAATAAAAGGGGTCTACATTTTTGTTTTCGCTGATAAAACTGTGGGCAATCCAGTTAAAATTATCTTCGGCAGTCATGTACATTCCAATTTTATCCTTGTACGCAGACGCATTATAGCCTGCATCTTCTATGGCTGACCACACTTGTTGATGCAGGATTCGAATTTGAGGATCCATTAAATTTGCCTCATCTTTTGTATAAGAAAAAAACGGATAATCGAAACTATCTGAATTTTGTATCGTAGACTTTCTTTTAATGTATGCCGGATTATTAATCGTGCTTTTATCAACCCCTAATTTTGCAAGTTCTTCATCTGAGTAAAACTGTATCATTTGATTTCCTTCCTTCAAATTTTCCCAAAACTCATTTGGATTTTCGGATTTCGAAAATTTACAGGAAATACCTATAATGGCAATATCTCTTTTTATGGACTCTCTATTCATAAAATATTCTTCTTAATTAATCTACAATCTGTTCTAAAAAGTCATCGTATTGTTCTAATAAATCAGTTTGGTTTTCTTCTTCCTTACCTGATAAATCTTCGTTATCTCCTTCTGTTTCGTTTATTAATTCGTCTATTTTACCAGACAGTTCATTAACAGTCGAGAACTCAAAAAGAATGGCAATATTGATCCCTAAACCTAATTCTGTCTTGATGTGATTGACCATGATAATTAGTTTTAGAGAATTCATCCCCAGATCAAAAAAACTATCATTTATACCAATTTCATTTTCTTTGGCTTCCAGAATAGTCGCTACTATTTTTATCAGTTTTTCTTCTATTTCATTTCTTGGAGCGACATATTCTTTTTTAATCAAATCATCGCCTGTAATATTGGGCAACGCTTTTCTGTCTACTTTTCCGCTGGAGTTTAAGGGTATTGATTTTAGTGCTGCATAAAAATCAGGAACCATATATTCTGGCAGGTTTTTAAGAAGATAACTTCTCAATTCGGCTTTATCGATTTCAGGATCCGCAACATAATAAACGACTATGCAACTTTCGTTTTTTACTTCTTTTATTAGCGCCAGAACCTGTTTTATAGCTGGTGAGAATTGCAAAATATGCGTTTCGATTTCTCCTAATTCGATTCGATACCCTCTTACTTTTACCTGATGATCGATCCTGCCTTTATAATCAATGGTACCATTGGACAGCCATTTTCCTAAATCGCCTGTTTTATAGAGTAGTTCTCCTTCTATGAACGGGTTTGCAATAAATTTTTCTGATGTCAGGTCCAATCTGTTCAAATAACCTCTGGCTAATCCTGAACCACCAATACTTATTTCTCCTAAAACACCTTCTGGTTGTAATCTGTTGAACTTATCGAGGATATATATCGAAGTATTTGCAATTGGTTTACCAATCAGGATTAGTTCTTCAGACGATTTAATTTCAAAAATCGTACAACCAACTGTGGCTTCGGTAGGACCATATTCGTTATAGATTTTTATCGAAGGGTTTATTTTTCTTAATATTTCGACATGTTCTTTTTTAAGTTCTTCTCCTCCTACTACTGCCACTTCGATTTTGTCTGATTGTATCTCCAAATTGCCTAAAACACTAATATGTGCAGGCGTCAATTTAATACAGGACAGGTCGCTGTCAAGGTAGTTTTCGAGTAAGTTCACTACAGAACTGCTTGAAGGAAGTACTTTCAGTATTCCACCACTTATCAAAGGCAGAAACAAGCTGGTTATGGTTAGATCAAAAGATAAAGAGGTAAATAAACCAAAATTTTTATTGATCAGGCTTCCGCTTAAATACTGCTCTTTTGCCCATAGCAAATAATTAGTTAATGAGCGATATTCGATCATAACACCTTTGGGTTGTCCTGTTGATCCTGAGGTATAGATAATGTAGGCTAAGTCATTTGGAGCCAAATCGATACTATCGATATTTAAAGCATCTGCAAAGGTTTCAAACTCTACGTCTACAGACATTACGTTTCCTTCATAAAAATCAAGGTCCAGTAAAAATGAGGTTTCTGTAACCAATAGTTTCAAGGCTGTATCGGTAACAATAAAGGCCTGACGATTTGCTGGCAATTCTGAATCGACAGGAATAAATACTGCGCCTGATTTCAAAATTCCTAAAATGGTAATAATCGTCCACTCGCTTCGGTTCAGGAGCACACCAACCATATCCCCTTTTTCGACAGTATAATTTTGTATTAAATTATAAGACATTTGAGTCGATAAACTATCGAGTTCTTTGTAGGTGATTTTTTTAGTTTCAAAAACTACGGCAACGGCATCAGGTGTTTTTGCGACCTGATCTTCAAATAAATCCAATACGGTTTTATCTGCCGCATATTCGACATTTGTAGCATTAAAAACATGCAGTAATTTATTTGTACTGTGTTCATCCAGGATATTTATGTCTGACAATCGCACATTTTTGTTTGCAATGATGGTAGTGACTATTATTTTAAAATAGTTTACAAATTGCTCTATGGTTTCTTTTTTAAACAGATCTGTTCGATACTCAAAACCTAAATAGATTTTGTTCTCTACTTCTTTTGCTCTTAAGGTAAGATCAAACTTTGAGGTTTTTTGCTTTCTGCCATAACCGCTAAAACTTAAATCTGAAATCTCTGCTGCCGGTGTTTCTTCAAAGTTATGGTAATCAAATAAAACATCAAATAAGGCGTCACGGCTTGCATTGGGCTTTATCCCGAGTGCTTCTATCAAATCTTCAAACTGATAGCCCTGATTGTCCATACAAGCCAATGTATTTGATTTTACATTTGCCAATAATTCAATAAAACTCAGGTTTCCGTCAGGATAATTTCGCAACGGTAAAACATTGACAAACATTCCTAAAATACCTTCCAGATCAGCGTGCAAACGACCAGACATTGAGGTCCCTATTACAATATCTTCCTGATTGGATACTTTGCTTAGCAGGACATTAAAAATAGACAATAACAAGCCAAATTGGGATACGTTATGCCCTTCTGTCAATGTTTTTAAGGCATTTGTGTCTGCTGTATCTAAGCTAAATTCTACATAATCTCCCACATTATTTTTATGTGCAGGCCTAACATAATCCAGAGGCAATTCCAGCACCGGGATATCATCAGAGAATTGGTTTAACCAAAATTCTTTTTGTTTGATAATTCGCTGTTGTTCTGATTCACTTTGTTGCCATTCGGCATAATCTTTATATTGTAATTTTAAATCCGGCAATTCTACCCCATTATAAAAGGTTAGAAAATCACTAATTAATGTGTTTTTCGAAATACCATCTGTAATGATATGGTGCATGTCCAGAATTAATATATGCTCCTGTTCTGACAATTGTATAATTCCAAAACGAAACAATGGTGCTACAGCTAAATCAAACGGACGGATAAATGCTTTAATTATCGTTTCTATACCCTCTCTGTCTGAAACATACTCTTCTATATGGAGGCGAATATCTTTGTTTATTTTTTGAACTATTGCTCCGCTATCCAATTCAAAAAAAGTACGAAGGCTTTCATGACGCTGGACCAGTTTTTCTAATGCCTTTTTTATTTTAACCGGATCCAGGATACCTTTTGCTTCTAATATCTGTATTTCGTTGTAAGCAATACTTTCCTGGTTTAGAAATTGTAAAAAGTACATTCGCTTTTGTGCAGAGGATACTTTGTAGTTTTCTTTTTCCGGCACTTTAGGAATTTGAATTATATGGGTGCCTATTGCTGTTTTTGACAGTAATTTGACCAATGCTTGTATGGTCGAATGTTTATACAAATCCCCAATTGATAACGAAGAACCTATTTGCTGATTGATACGCGACAACAAGGTCATCCCTTTTAAGGAATCTCCGCCTAATTCGAAAAAATCTGTGTTTAAATCGAAGCCTGTTTTGCCAAAAAACTGCGAGAAAACTTCGATTACGATCTCTTCTGCGCTCTTTACATTTTGATCTTCAATTGCCGTAATTGCTACTGCGTTTGGCAAAGTCAGTTCTTTTTTTATTTTTTGATATTCTGCTTCGTGTTGTTTAATGGCTTCTGTCAGATTGCCTTTGTATACGGTCGTAGAAACGGCTTTACTTTCAAGACAACGATAAAATACTGCCACTCCTTCTTCCGGATAAATACCATCGATTTGATTGTTTGCATTTTCGATGCTTTGCTCTGATGCGTTCTGCAACGATTTTACGGTCATACCTACATTTAACCAATCGCACCAGTTGATTGCAAAAGCGTGAATGTTTAGTTTTTGTTCTAAATAAGCGGCGTAACTTTGCAAAAATTCGTTTGCAGCATTGTAGCCAACCTGTCCAAATTTTGACTGATAGAATACGTTTCCTATAGACGAAAAAAGACTTACAAAATCTAATTCGGCAAAATTCAAATATTTTTCAAACAACAAAACTGCTGCTATTTTTGAGCTACTGTATTTTAGTAATGATTCGCGGTTTCTATTCAGGATAATGCCTCCGTAATCTATTTCGCCGGCTGCCCATATCAGACCATTTATTTTAGAATGCTGCTCTTTTATTTCTTCGAGAACATTTTTTACTTCGGCTTCTTCAGACACATTTACCTGATGCAATTGTACGATACATCCTGTGGCTTCCATTTTTATAAGTGCCTCTATTTTCTGGATCACATCTGCTTCTTTTCCTGATGCTTTGTCTTTGTTTAACAACAGATCAGTCCATGCTAAACGATCCGGAAAAGCAGAACGATGCAATAAAACAACATTTGCTCCTTTTTTAAAGACTAAATCCTGAGCTATAGAAAATCCCATACCTCCAAATCCTCCTGTAATAATATAAACACCTTCCGGAACTATGGTTACTCCGGAACTTAACTCCTGATTGTCTGTAAGGGTGTCGTAACCAGGAATCCAGCGCTGTTCGTTTCTGTATGCTACAAACGGGCTGTTGTCTGATTCGTAAAACAACTCGTTAATAAGTTTAGGCAAATATTTTGCTGCTCGTACCGCATCTGCAAATGGGTATGGTATGTCGATCAGTTTAGAACTTACCTGAAATATTTCTGAAGGTATAATCTTAACAGGTGCAAGTATGGTGGCTTTTAATGAATTAAATTTATCCTCGTCAAAAACTTTTGCAATATGATTATTAAATACGGTTATACTTATTTTTTCATCTGGATCAAGATGTGGTAAAGACTGCATTATATAACATAAATCAATATATCCCTGATTTAGTTGGTCGTCTATCACCTCGTAGTTTACGGTTCCTGATTCCTGACTTAATGCTGCACAATAAACAATATCTCCAATCGTGATCGAAGCTTGTTTAAGATAGTGCCACAATTGAGAAATATTTTGAGGATTTACTTCTACAATCTCTTTTGAAATTTCCTTAAATTCTGCTCCAAACTTAACTTCGATTACTTTATGATTGTTGGCAACAAGCTCCTTGATTACTGACGGACTGAAATTTTCGTTTCCTGAAAAAACCAAAAAAGAATTTCTTTTTTCGCTCTGTCCAAATCCTGAATTGGGCAATAATGAACTTCTCCACGAAGATACATTTACCCCAATGGTTTCGTTCTTATTGCTGTAACCAACTGCATCAAATTGTTCTTTTATTAAGTCAACAGCGTTTACATTAACTGGATAAGATGTTTTCTCGAAATCATACGTTGGCAACGAGACTTTGTTTCTTTGTTCGTTTTGATAATATTTTGACCATTGTGGCAAAAATCCCTGCTCCCACAATTTGCCAACAGCGACAAGAAGGTGCTGCAAATCATCTCCCTCTTCTTTAACGCTTCTTACTAAGTTTACAATATTATGGTTAGCACTTTTTTTGTTGTTGGTTGCTACTAAATAGCTCAGCACTTTTCCGGGTCCAACTTCTACAAGGGTACTAATTTTATGGTCTAAAATAGTTTCGATACCTTTGGCAAACAAAACAGTTTCACGCAAATGGCGCAACCAGTATTCTGCTGTTGTAACTTCCTGATCTAAGGCAATTGTACCGGACAGGTTGGAGATAAAACTTTTTTGAGGTTTCTTGAATTTTATGTTTGCAAATTCTTTTTTATAGTCCTCCAATGCTTCATCCATCATATAAGAATGAAACGCATGTGAGGTTCTCACAGGTCTGCACACGTAGTTTTTTTCTTCCAGAGCTAATCGAAATGCTTCGATTGCATCATCTTCTCCTGAAACCACACACAATTCAGTACTGTTTACTGCGGCTAACGATATGTTTTTATGATCTTTTAATAAAGGTAGTAACTCCTGCTCTGCTATTGCAATGCTTACCATTTTACCTCGTGGCATTTTTTGCATTAGCTCTCCTCTTTTTACCACCAGATGCAAGGCTTCTTCAAGAGTAAAAACGCCGCTTATACAAGCTGCAACATATTCGCCTATGCTATGACCAATCATGATATCCGGAGTTATACCCCAGGATTCTAAGACATGTGCCAGAGCATATTCTATTATAAATAAGGCAGGTTGTGTGTTTTCAGTATCATCAATGCCTGAATCTTCTTTTGCCTGCTGATCGCTAAACAATACAGTACTTAAATCTTTATTGTATTTTTCTTTTATAAAGGTCAGACATTGATCTGTAATAGCCTTAAAAGCAGGTTCGTTTTGATATAACGTTACACACATATTGTGGTATTGCGATCCCTGACCAGAAAACATAAATGCTATTTTTGGTGTACTGTTATTTGATACACCGGCTGTTTTATGAGCGTCGATTGTGTTTTCTGATGACAATAATGCAATTGCTTCTGCTCTGTCTTTACAAACTACAGTCTTTCTGTAAGCAAATGATTCTCGCCCTGTTTGTAGCGTATAGGCAATATCTGCAAGATCGTCTTCGGTATTATTTTTTAAAAAATTGGTAAACTTATTTATGTTTCGGTTTAACGCCTCGGGGGTTTTACCTGCCAATGACAATAATTGATAAGGTCTGCTTGCGGAGCCTTTTTCTTTGGTAAGTGTTTCTTCTAAAACAATATGCACATTGGTACCTCCTATTCCAAAAGAGCTTACTCCGGCTCGAAGTGGTGTATCGCCTTGTTTCCAGTTTTGCAATTTTGTATTGATATAAAAAGGACTGTTGGCAAAATCTATCGCTTTATTTGGATTTTTGAAATGTAAACTTGGTGGTATTTGTTTGTGTTTTAAGGCTAAAACGGCTTTTATTAATCCTGCTACTCCGGATGCAGTATCCAGATGACCAATATTTGTTTTTACAGATCCTACTGCACAAAATTGTTTTTTATCCGTATTAAATGCTTTTTTTAAGGCTGCAATTTCTACCGGATCTCCCAGTTTCGTTCCCGTTCCATGGGCTTCTATATAACCAATAGAGGCAGGATCTACTTTTGCCCATCTTTGAGCCGTCATGATAGCCTCCATTTGTCCGTCGATAGAGGGTGCTGTATATCCTACTTTGTTATCGCCATCATTATTTATACCTGTTCCTCTAATTACAGCATATACATGATCTCTGTCTCTTATTGCATTTTTTAAAGATTTTAAAATAACAACTCCCGCGCCTTCACCTATTACGGTACCAGTCGAATCATCATCAAAAGCTTTGCAATGACCATCTCTGGAATTTATCATTCCTTCCTGATGCATGTATCCTTTTTTGGATTTATTGGTAATCGCAACACCACCGGCTATAGCGATGTTACAATCGCCAACCAATAAGCTCCTGCATGCCTGATGTACTGCCGCCAAGGAAGTAGAACAAGCAGAATCAACAAACATTGAAACTCCTTTCAGGTTAAAAGCATACGAAATTCTGGTAGCAAGAAACCTCGAGTTCCTTAACTGAAAAGCCGAAAAATCATCTACTAATCCCTGATTATTGATTAGCGCCGCATACATTTCCCAGTTTATATTTGAGGCTGCTCCTGCAAATAATCCTATTTTGTTTGAAGGATCCTTAAGGTTACATCCTGCATCTTCCAGGGCTTCCCAACAAACCTGATGAAACAAACGAACTTGTGGGTCCATTAATTTTGCTTCGTCCGGCAGGTAACCAAAAAAATCAGCGTCAAAATATTCTTTGTCTTTTAGATACGAATTGGCATTTACATACCTTTCGTTTTCTATATTTCGTTTATCTTCTCCTTCTTCCAATAACTCTTCGGGAGTAAAGAACTCAATTGATTCTACTCCGTTTTTTAGATTTTCCCAAAAATTCTCTATATCATTTGCGCCCGGAAATTTTCCGGACATTCCTATAATCGCTACCTCTAAACCTGTGTAATTACTCATGTGCGTAAACTTTTTAAAAATTATCTAGTAGTCTTAAATTTTCAGTAGCATCATTAATAGCATGCTCAATATTATCTTCTATCTGGTGCAATTGCCCGTTTCCGCCTTTCAAAATAAATTCCTTCACTTCGAGTATGGTGCTTAATCCAAACATTTCTGTAACCGAAATACTGGAATTAAATTCGAGGTTTATTCTATTGTTTAGTATTATGATATCCATTGAATTACCTCCCAGTTCAAAGAAATTTCGGTTTACGCTTATCACTTCTTTATCGAGTTTAAGTACGTTTGCCCAAATCTCAACCAGTTGTTCTTCTAACTCGCTCGAAGGAGCTACATAATTATTGCCTACTGTAACTTCTACATCCGGTAAAGATTTTACATCTAATTTTCCGTTTACGGTCAACGGAAATTCTTTTAGATACATAAAATACTCCGGCACCATATAGATTGGCAATTTATTCTGTAAAAAATTCCGAAGTTCCAGAGCGTCCTGCTCTTCTTTTGCAGTATAATAAGCAACGAGATATTTGTTTTCGTTTCTTTCCCTTACCACTATTACGCTGTTACTTATGTCCTCATAATTAGATAAAGCATGTTCTATTTCTCCAAGTTCAATACGATGTCCTTTTATTTTTACCTGATTGTCTTTCCTGCCAATATAATCGATGGTGCCGTCAGGCAACCAACGTGCCAGATCGCCTGTTTTATATAAGCGATCGCCTTTTGTAAACGGGCTTTCTATAAATTTTTCCCTCGTTAATTCTGCTTTATTGAGATAACCTCTTGCTACCTGAACTCCTCCTATAAGCAATTCTCCAACAGCACCTAATGGTTGTAGGTTCAACAATTTATCTACAATATAAATTTTAGTATTTGCAACAGGTTTCCCTATACTAACGGTATCTTTTTGCAAATTGCTTTGTGTTAAATCTATTGCTGTTACATCTATTGCTGCTTCGGTAGGACCGTAATAATTATGAAGTTTTACGTTTTTGAATATTTCCTTAAATTTTTGAACCATTTGTATGGGCAAAGCTTCGCCGCTGCAAATAATATGCGATAGGTTTTTACATTTTTCTTCGACAGCATATTCTAAAAACATTCCAAACATAGAAGGAACAAAATGTACAATCGATATAGCTTCTCCCTCTATTATATCCAGTAAATATTCAGGGTCTTTATGTCCATCCGGTTTAGCAATCACTAACTGCGCTCCTGCAATAAACGGCATAATTAACTCCCATACCGAAACATCAAATACATAAGGTGTTTTGTGCAACAGTACTGAATCTGAGTTTATTTGCAAATCATTCTGCATCCATAACAGGCGATTCAATAATCCTCCATGTTCATTTACCACGCCTTTTGGCACTCCCGTTGTTCCGGAGGTATAAATACAATATGCCAGATCTGTTGGCGCTATCTTTATGTCTATTGCTGCTGTGTTTTGCAAATGATACTCGAAAGTATCCAGATTTATGCACTTTACCGTATCAAAAACTGATGCATAAAGAGTATTGGTTACAACATATTCTGATCGAACATCTTCTAGGATATACTGTATTCTTTCTTGCGGAAAACTGCCTTCGACAGGTACATAACCGTTGCCTGATCTCAGGATTCCTAATATCCCGATTACCATTTTGAGAGAACGGTCTACACAAATAGGAATTAATTGTTTCTCAATCCCGTTACCAATAAAGTACTGCGCCAATTGACGCGATTTTTCTTCAAGTTCTCTATAAGTAAGCTTGTCCTGTTCGTATGATACTGCAATTTTTTCCGGGTTAGCAGCTACTTGTTCTTCAAATAAATCTAAAACTGTCTGATGTTTTGGATAGTTAACTTCGGTAGTATTAAAATCAAGTAATAATACGTTTTTCTCACTTGGAGATAAAAAATCAACAGTACTAATTTTTTGATCCGGATTTTTTAATAATTCTTTCAATAGTGACTTGAAATGAATCATTAATTGTGTAATCATTTCGTTTTTATAAACATCTGAATTGTAGGTAATTACAAAAGACAAATGTTCGCCCATTTCTTCAAAAGTTACTGCGAGATCAAATTTGGATTTGCTTTCTCCCAAATCCCTTATAGCGTCACTTATTTCAAATTGTTTTTTTGCCTGCCTGTCTCCAAGATTCTGAATTGTAAACATTACTTCGAATATTGGACTTCGGCTGGAATCTCTTACTACGTTTAAATCTTCGACCAATCGATCAAAGGGATACATTTGATGGTTGTAGGCTTCTAGTGTGCTTGCTTTTATTCGGGCAAAGGTCTGATTAAAAGTTTCTTCGGGTATTATACTATTTCTAAAAGCTATCGTATTTACATAAAAACCTATCTGATCTTCGAGATCTGTATGATCCCTGCCTGCCACAGCGGTTCCAACTATCAGGTCTTCCTGCGAGGTGTAGCGATAGATTAAAACTTTCCAGACAGCTAATAATGCCATAAATAAACTACCTCCTGCTTCCTGCGAAAGATTGCGCAATCCCTGCGTTTGTTCAAAAGGAATTTGTGTACTAAGACTATGACCATTAAATGTTTTAACTCTTGGTCGTTTTTTTTGACTGGGTAAAGCTATTGTAGGCAGATCTCCTTTGAACCTTTCTGACCAATATTTTTTGCTGGTGCTTAGAACATCACTATCGATTTGTGTAATTTGCCATGCTGCATAGTCTTTGTACTGAATTTTTAATTCAGGAAGATTTAAAGGTGTATCGTTTTGATAAAAATGATAGTACGACATTACATCTCTTCCCAGGATTTCCATAGACCAGCCATCGCTTATGATATGGTGCATATTATAATAAAAAATATAACTGTTTGCCGCTACCTGCAATAAACTGGCACGTACTAAGGGGCCTTTCTCTAAATCGAATGCCTTAAATGAATCATTGGCAATATAATTTTCGGCGTTGGCAATGGGAGAAGCTTCGTTTGTAAAGTCTTTATAATCCAGTTGAAAATTTAAGTCTTCTAACGGCTGTATCCATTGACGGATTTCGTCGTTTTGATCTTTCTTAAATAGGGTACGCAAGATTTCATGGCGCTCTAATACTGCAGCAATTGCAAAACCAAATTTTGACGGATCGTATTCTCCTTCAAGAAAAATACGTGTTGGCATATTGTAAGCATTTGAAGCATTTTCGAACTGACAAAGCACCCATAATCTGCGTTGGGTATCAGACAACTGGTAACTACTATTTTTATCAATAGGGTTTATATGTTCATTTTTATTAAAATGAGCATATTTCTTCAAATAGTCAATTAACTCTGATTTGTGTGTTCGTATCTCATTAAGTAAATTTTGATCTATTTCGGTACCATCGAAACTTAAATCAAGATTATCTCCATTTAACGAAATTTGAATATTGTGATTCTCTAACTCAGATAATAAGTGTTTCATATCTAAAATTTAATGCTATTTATTTTGCAATTATTAAAACCTGCCTTTTATTAATATTCGATTGTTTTTTCGCCAAATAAACGTTCTGCCTCAACTCCTCGTTCTCTGCAATAGTCTACCAGTTTATTGGATTCGATTATAGGTCTTGATTCATCTGTGTATTTTATTGAGCTTATGAATTCCAGCCAAGGCTCAAGTCCCATTGCATAAACAAAGACGTTTTTGGGTTTAAAAATATCGATCAGGTTTACTCCTTGTGTAAAATCACAACCTGCAAGACGTCTTGACTGATCCATTTCGCGAGGCAATTTGTCAAACATCAAGGGTCCGTAAAGCCAGCTTAATGGTGCTCCATCGCACTCCATACCAAGAAAAATAACATCTACTGCTCCTATAACAGCATGAATTCTTTCATAAATTATAGGTTCTATATTGCACGAATCAGCAACAAACATTACTTTAAAATCATTATGCAAACTAACGTGGTAACACAACTTAGATCGAATGTCAATGTCTGAATGCTCGCCAAGGAAAGGGATTCCAGTGATCTCGCATTTATCTAACTGAATAGATTCCATATCATTTAGCTCAATTACATTATTAAAACCTATTGCATTAAACATCAGTTTTAGGTTAGGATCCTGCAAATCGCCCTTGCCGGACGAAGGCACAATAATATTTTTTATACTGTGTCGCAATTGCAATAAAGTCTCCAGCAAAATATGATCCTGATGATTGTGTGTGATTAAAACATAATCTATTTGTTCCGGTAAATCATTGATTGTATATCGGTTCACATCTGTTTCGTATCCGTCGTAACTAATAACGGGATCTACAAGTATCGAAATGTCTTTTGTTTCTACAAGAACGCATGCATGTCCAAAATATCTGGTTCTGATACCGTCTCCTTCGTATTTTTGATATTTTTTTGGTGCTTCGGTTGTAAAAAAACTTTCGAACAAACCTTCTTGTTCCGGTTTTATTCCTAGTTTTTTCAGGATTGATTTTGCGTCTCCGGGAACTCTTTTCATTTTGAATAATTCGTCTATCAAACCGTTTTTAAATTCAAGATCCAGGTGAATCAAATGTTCATCATCTAATCTTGGTGTGCTTAAAACGAACGATCGGGAATCATCTGCACTTATTAATTGCAGCGAAATTGATTGTGTTGCTTCATCATAAAACTCGGTTTTATATAAAAGATGCTCAAAAAAGCGAAAGTTGGGTTTATTGTTCAAATCATAATACAATTCGACCAAACCTTTTAAGCTATCAGGTACTTCTTTGTATAACGGATTTAAGGAGTATCCTATGGCATTTTTTTGCAACATGGTGTTTAGCTCATGAACAGCGTCGTACAGCAACAACATGTTCTCGCGTTTTACTAATGTTTGCTCATACAATTCGCTTATTTCATCTACTCGTTCGCCATTATAATCGATAAAAGGTCCTCCTAACATTTCGGGCTTTTTGACGGCTGCTGCATGAGTTTTAGGATTTTTTATATAGGACTGCATTATTTTTAAGTGTCTTTCTTTGATATTCATAGCAGCAGTAGCCGGCGATACCAGATGAGACCATGCGTACCATCTGTCTATTAATGCTTCTATTGCTACGTTTAATTTCAAATAATGTTTTACTTCGTTTTCCATTTTAATATTTAATTATTTATTTTCGACAGTTAATTGTTTGGTTGTTTTATGTGGTAATGCGATATTAATTTTTGAATTATATCGTAAGTGTATTTTCTCTTTTTGCATTTTGTTTGATACTGATAACTTTTATCGCCAGATCAATTTCGTTGGATAGGTCTTTTATGGTTGGATTCGAATAGAAATCCTGAATGCTTACCTCTACTTTAAATTCTTTATTGATTCTTCGTATAAATGTCATTGCTTTAAGCGAATCGCCTCCTATATCAAAGAAATTGTCGAGAATGCCTATGTTTTTATGTCCAAAAAAAGACTCAATCATTTCGCAGATAATAATTTCGGTTTTTGTCTCAGGCGCTACATAATCTTCGCTTAAATCATTTCGGTCTATTTCGAGATCAATCTCATCAGCTACCGTTTCTTCGGGTGCGACGTCCTGATTTAATTTGAATAAATTAGGGTCTTTTACCGATACTATTACCTGAGGATAAAAATCAATCGCAAATGATTTTTCGAATACTTCGATTAGCTTATCATTGCCAATTCTGCTTTCGTTAATTCCATCCAGATTAACACAAAACCAGTTTTTTAATTCTTGCTTTTTGTCATTTATAAACGAATCCATAAAAGCATTTGCAACTGAGTAAGCTCCAAAACTTAAGCCACCCAATATCGATGCTAAACTCGACGTAATCCATACAAAATCTAATGCATGATTTTCAAATACTTTTTCCAGATTAATGATTCCGTTTACTTTAGGCAAAAACTGTTTTACGGCGATCTCGCTATTTAGATTTTCAATAGGTTTAAAAGTAGCATCGTCTACATTTCCGGCAGCATGAATAACTCCCGTGATCGTTCCGTGATCGTTTTCTATCTTACGAACCACTTCGCTAAAAGAATTAAAATCAGAAACATCTGCGGTGTAGTAAAAAAATTGTCTGTTTTCTTTTCTGAGTTCTTTAATACTTGTAATCGTATCTGCAATACCATTATCTGTTGCCGGGTTTTGTAAAAGAGCATCCCATAGATCCTCAGAGGGCAGAGATTTTCTACCGGTAAGGATAATTTTAGAATTGTACGTATCCCTTAGGTAACTGCCCAGAATTTTACCCACTTTTCCTAATCCTCCCGTGATTAAATAAGTCTTATTATGCCCCAGATATTTATTTTTGTTTACTGTATCAAGATCCAGTTGCTCATAAAATTCGACCCATCTGTTTGTATTTCTGTAGGCTATAGTAGTATCAGAGTAGTTAAAGTTTATATCGTTTATAACCCTTGAAACAACTTGATTATCAATAATCTCCTGATTGATATCAATACTACAACTAAAAATATTTGGATTTTCCTGAGAACACACATAAAGTTGCCTGATAGCTGATATCATGGTGTTATTTCTTTTTTCGTGACCTAAAATCTCATGATTTAGTTCGCTCAAAACTGTGATCTTTTTTTTGTGTTCCGGAAAATGATCTATACTGTTTTTGCACAGACTATTAAAGATCGAAAAAGTTGCTCCTACAGATTTATAACTTTCATCCTGAAAAGACCAGTTAAAAATAATTTGATCAAAACGGGTATTGTCCTTCTCTAAGTCTTTAAATAAGGAGATGAAATCATTTTCGTCCGCCGGATTAACTATCGATAATTGTTTTTCTATACGACTGTAAATCTGTCCTTTTCTAACTTCAAATACAGCATTTCCTCTTTTTTCAAGTTCTTCTTTTATAGCTGT
This sequence comes from Flavobacterium araucananum, assembly GCF_002222055.1. Classification (GTDB taxonomy): domain Bacteria; phylum Bacteroidota; class Bacteroidia; order Flavobacteriales; family Flavobacteriaceae; genus Flavobacterium; species Flavobacterium araucananum. The sequence continues at coordinate 345,400 of NZ_MUGS01000004.1, read as the reverse complement.
AATCAATTTGCCCCCATCAGAAAAAATTAAATATTTTTTGACTTCAGTACTATTTTCCTCTTTCTTAATCAAAAATGTATTTTTCCAGGCAGGCATGTAAAACCATTCGTGAGATGGTTTTATATCATGAATGCTTTGCTTATTGACTAATTTTTGAAAAGGGTCGACTATAAAATCAAGCTTATAATGATCAAAACAATAAGTAGGTGCCGAGATTCTGTTGGGCAGTTCTAACGAATAATACTTTTCCCAGTTGATTTTAATATTCTGGTTCCAGATTTCGCCTATACCGGTTGTAAATTTCTCATTATCGTCGATAACTTCTTTATAATGCCTTAACAACTCTATTGTTGCATTCTTGTTGGAGTATTTTTTATTTTGCTTTGCTAATTTCAACAATGTGTTACCTGGTCCAATTTCGATAAAAATACAAGTGTTCTGGTCCAGTAAAAAGTCTAATCCATCTCTAAAATGAACTGTTTCTCTTAAATGTTTAATCCAGTATTCAGGAGAAGTTGCCTCTGAATCAAGAATTTCTTTTCCGGATAAATTCGAGATAAACGGCAGTTTAGGATTCGAAAATGTTACTTGTGCCAGTTCTTCTTTGTAGCTTTCTAAAATAGGATCCATCATCTCTGAATGAAATGCATGAGAAGTTTTTAGTACTGAATATGCAATTTCTTTAGAATTCAATACCGCTACAAAGCCCTCTATATCATTTTTATTACCCGAAATAACACATGAATCTTCAGCGTTTATTGCTGCAATAGAGAGCGTTGCAGGCAATATTTGAGCAATTGCTTCCTTTGTTGCTGCTACTGCAATCATGTCGCCCTGATCTAAATCGCTCATTAATTGTGCTCTTTTTACAATTAATTTTAAAGCATCCTCAAGCGAAAATACTTCTGCAATACAAGCCGCTGTATACTCGCCTAAACTATGACCTATCATATAATTAGGTTGTACTTCCCATTTTAATAAAACAGTAGCAAGAGCATATTCTATTAAAAAAAGAAGGGGTTGTGTATACTTTGTATTATTTATAAGGTCTGTATCTACGGTATCGTTTACATGATAGCCTATTATTTCTAAATAATTTTCGCCGGTACGTTCCAGTAATATTTTAAAACCCTGATCCATTATCATTTTAAAATCAGGTTCGTGTTGGTATAAATCCTTCCCCATTTTAAAATATTGACTTCCTTGCCCTGAAAACATAAAAACGAGGTTCTTCTTGTCTTTTTGAGTTGTAAATTGCGTCGCATTACTGCTAATTGTATCTTTTAAACTGGTGGATAAAGATTCTTTACTTTTCGAAACAATAAACTTTTTATAGTTAAACACTTCTCTTCCTGTGTTTAAGGTATACGCTAAATCAGGAAGACTAAACAACTCATTATCTGCATATTTCTTAAGTTTAAGTGTGTAATTTTTTAGAGATTTTAAACTTTTTGCAGAATATGAAATTAACTGAAAAGGTCTCGATTCTGATGGTTTATTATCCGGATCAAATGCTTCCAGAACTACATGTGCATTCGTACCGCCTATCCCAAAGCTGCTTACTCCCGCTCTTAACGGCAATGCATCTTTTTGCAACCATGCTGTCGCTTTGGTATTGACATAAAATGGACCTCCTTTAAAATTAATTTCAGGATTCGAATTTTTGTAATGTAAGGAAGGCGGTATAATTTTGTTTTTTAGCGCGAGTGTTGTTTTTACAAATCCTCCTATTCCAGCTGCATGACCCAAATGTCCTGTGCTTGATTTTAAGGATCCTATTGCACATTTGTAAGTCGTATCATAATCAAATGCTCTGTTAAGCGCTTCGATCTCGACAGGATCTCCCAGTTTGGTTGCTGTTCCGTGAGCTTCGATATAAGATATTGTATGGTACGGAATATTAGCAAACTTATGCGCCATTTTTATACAATCTGATTGTCCGGCAATACTTGGTGCGGTATAACCTACTTTATGTTTTCCATCGTTATTAATTGCCGAAGAACGAATAACAGCATAAATATTATCCCTGTCTTTTATCGCATCTTCTAATCTTTTCAGGACCACAATACCTGCTCCGTTTGCCTCTGTAGTTCCTGACGATTCTTCATCAAAGGTTCGGCAATAACCGTCTTTGGACGAAATCATTCCTTCCTGATAAAAATATCCTTTTGTAGTACTTGTATTTAGGTGCACACCTCCGGCAATTGCCAGAGAACACTCTCTTAGCAACAATGCTCTACTGGCCAGGTGTACTGCTGTTAATGAACTTGAGCATGCAGAATCTATAACAATACTTGGTCCCTTAAAATTAAAATTATAAGATATCAGGGTACTGATAAAATTTTTATTGTTGATGTGGGATAAGAAAAAAGGATCAATATTTTTATTATCACTCATTAAACTATGTGCCACCCAATTAAAATTATCTGCCGCGGCGGTGTAGACTCCAACTTTATCCTTATAGGCCAAAGGATTATAACCTGCATCTTCGATTGCAAGCCAAACCTGTTCATGCAAAACCCTGATTTGAGGATCCATTAAATTCGCCTCATCTTTGGTATATGAAAAAAACGGATAATCAAAACTGTCTGAGTTTTCTATAAAAGTTTTTATTTTAACAAAATCCGGATGGCTTAATACCGCCGGATCAATTCCGGATTTAATAAGCTCTTCATCTGTATAAAACTGTATTAATTCATTTCCTTCTTTTAAATTTTTCCAAAACTGATTTATATTCTCTGATTGCGAAAATTTACAGGATATACCAATAATAGCAATATCTTTCTTTATGGATTCTCTGTTCATAAAAATCTAATTAATTAATCAATAAATTGTTCTAAAAAATCCTCTGTCTCCTGAGACAGATCGACATAATCTTCGCTGTTGTCAAATAAATCATCTACCTGGGCACTTATCAAATTAAAAATTTTATCAGATAAGCGATTCACATTCGAAAACTCAAAAAGCATCGAAATTGTAACCTCGGTTTTTAATTCCATTTTTATTAAGTTGACCATTTTTATCAACGTCAAAGAATTCATTCCCAAGTCAAAGAAATTATCGTTAATTCCGATTTCGTTCTCATCGCAATTCAAAATATTGGCAATCATTCCAATTAATTTTTCTTCGATCTCATTTCGGGGTGCCTGATATTCTTTTTTAATCAGATCTTCTCCCGTTACCTCCGGCAGGGCTTTTCGATCTACTTTCCCGTTTGAAGTAATAGGCAAAGCATCCAGCGCTACATAAAAACCGGGTACCATGTAGTGCGGAATATTTTGTGACAAATAGGCTCTTAAATCTGATTTGTCTATTGACGTTTCTGAAACGTAATAAACCACAATTACTTTCTCGTCGTTGATGACTTTTACCTCGGCAACAACTTGTTTTACGGCAACAGAATATTGAAAAATACTGCTTTCGATTTCTCCAAACTCAATGCGATAACCGCGTATTTTGATCTGGTTGTCGATTCGTCCTAAATAATCGATCGAACCGTCTGGCAACCATCTGGCCAAATCTCCGGTTTTATAAATGCGCTCGTTTGCTACAAACGGATTCGCAATAAATTTTTCGGTGGTTAGATCACTACGGTTTAGATATCCTCTTGCTAATCCGGCGCCTCCTATACAAAGTTCTCCTATAACTCCTGTGCCTTGCAGGTTGTTGAACTCGTCTAAAATATAGATTGCTGTATTGGCAATTGGTTTTCCAATGGTAATGTCCTGATCTGCTTGTGTAGCGTCATAGATACTACAACCTACTGTAGCTTCGGTTGGTCCATATTCGTTGTAAATTTTTATCGATGGGTTGATACGTTTTAAAATCGCAACATGATCTTTTCTTAGTTCTTCGCCTCCAACGATCGCAATCTCTATTTGGTCTGACTTGATCTCTAAACTCTCCAGCAAACTTATGTGTGCCGGTGTTAGTTTTATGCAAGACAAATCGCTCTCGAAATAGTCTTTTAGTATGGTTAATACATCGTCTTCTGCCTTAAATATTTTGAGATGTCCGCCACTTATTAACGGCAAAAACAAACTGGTAATGGTTAAATCAAATGACAACGAGGTAAAGAGTCCAAAGTTGGTGTTTTGCAACTCCTGATCCAGATAATAGGCTTTTGCCCAACTCAAATAATTGGTCAGGGAACTTTGTTCGATCATTACCCCTTTTGGGTTACCGGTTGATCCTGAGGTATAGATAATATACGCGAGATCATAAGGCTCTAAGGCAACAGGATCTAAAGTAATATCTTGATAAAGTGTTGTGTCAAAATCCTGGGTAATGTCTAAAACCGCTCCCTGATAAAAATCTAATTCGGGTATAAAAGAACTTTGGGTTATCAATAATTTTAAGGCGGTATCCTCAGCAATAAAAGTTTTGCGATTGGTTGGCAGTTCTGAATCGATTGGGATATATACGGCGCCTGATTTTAAGATGGCCAAAATCGAGATCATACTCCAAGGGCTTCTATTGAGCTGTACGCCAATCATATCTCCTTTTGCTATGGCATAATCCTTGCGCAGGATTTTTGATAAGGTGGTCGATACTGCATCGAGTTCTTTATAGCTTATTTGCTCGTCTGCGCTAACAATGGCAGGCTGGTTTGGTGTTCGGGCTACTTGCTCTTCAAAAAGGTCTACGAATGTTTTATCGCCTGGATAAACGGTTGCCGTTGCATTAAAGTCTACCAACAATTGGTGCTGCTCTTGCTCAGATAGATATGTGATATCCTGAAGCTGGATTGCAGGTTGCTCTAAAACCTGATCGAATACATTTTCGAGGTTTTTAAATATTTTATGTATTTGGTCCTGACCATAGATATCAGTGTTGTAAACGATGTTTAGCAATAAGCCGTCTGCTGTTTCTACAAAGGTTAATTCGAGATCCAGTTTTGAGGTTTTTTGTTCGAGATCATACGCTTGAACTTGTAATCCCTGCAAACTGTCTCCGTTATTGAGAGTGTTAAGCTGTGCTTGGTTTTGCAACACAACCATAACATCAAATAAGGCCGAACGGCTGGTATCACGTTTCAGGTTTAATTTACCTACCAACAAATCAAATGGATAATTTTGATGGTCGTACGCCTTCAATAAGGTTTGTTTTTGTGCTGCTAACAGCTCCAAAAACTGATCTTGTGCTTGTATGCGGGTACGAATAGCAAGTGTATTGAGATACAAGCCTATCTGGTGCTCTAAATCCGGATGTTCTCTTCCGGCTATTGGAGTTCCAATTATAATATCGTCCTGGCTGCTATATTTATGAAGCAATACATTGATGCCGGAGATCAGGGTCATGAACAGGGTAACATCTTGTGTTTCTGAAAATTTCTTTAATTTTTCTAACAGTTCTTTTCCAAAACTGTGCTTTTGGCTCTCACCGTTATAGGTTTGTACAATTGGACGTGCTTTAAAACCTGGAAGCTCTAAAACAGGCAATTCTCCTGCAAACTGTTCTAACCAATAATGTTCTGATTGTTGGTTTTTGTCTTGTTGCAATTCCTGGTTCTGCCATTGGGCATAATCTTTATACTGAATTGGCAGTTCGGGCAGGTTTACAGTTTGTCCTTCTACAAGGGCATTGTAGACTTGTACCATCTCTGAGATTAACAATTCTATAGACCAGCCATCGCCTATGATATGGTGCATGGTGATCGAAAATACATGACTGTTGTTGTCCAGACGAATCATGCTGGCGCGCAAAAGTGGCGATTGTGCCAGATCGAATGGGATACTGTTACTTTGCTGCAAATAGTCTGCTACCCCATTTTGTTGCCCTGATTGCCCTGTAAGATCTTTTTGCTGAATTGTAAATTCTAATACTGACGGATCTATGATGTACTGGCGAACTTCTCCCTGCTCATTGGTTCTGAATGCTGTTCGCAAGATCTCATGGCGCTCCATTAAGAATCCAAAGGTTTGCTGAAATTTAGCTTGGTCGACTACTCCGGTAAGCTGTACTGTTGTAGACATATTGTAGGCTAAACCGCCACCTTTGAGTTGGCTTAACAACCAAAATCTTTGCTGGGAATTACTCAACGGATATGATTCTGAAACTAGTGCCTGAGGAATTCTAACATATTCTGAATCCTGCAATTGAGTACTTAGAAATGCTATTGTCGGGTTTTCGAAAAATATAGTAAAAGCTACATTTTTGCCCAGTTCGAGTTTTATTCTATTAAATACCTGAAGAACTAAAAGGCTGTTTCCGCCCAGTTCGAAAAAATTATCGCTTATCCCTATTTTTTGCAGCGCTAAAATTTCCTGCCAGATTACAGCAAGCTTTTGTTCGATTTCATTTCGGGGTGCCTGGTATTCTTTTTTAATTATATCAACGCCTGTTACCTCCGGCAGGGCTTTTCGATCTACTTTTCCGTTTGAAGTAATAGGCAAAGCATCCAGCGCTACATAAAAACCGGGTACCATGTAGTGCGGAATATTTTGTGACAAATAGGCTCTTAAATCTGATTTGTCTATTGGGGTTTCTGAAACGTAATAAACCACAATTACTTTCTCGTCGTTGATAACTTTTACCTCGGCAACAACTTGTTTTACGGCAGCAGAATATTGAAAAATACTGCTTTCGATTTCTCCAAACTCAATGCGATAACCGCGTATTTTGATCTGGTTGTCGATTCGTCCTAAATAATCGATCGAACCGTCTGGCAACCATCTGGCCAGATCTCCGGTTTTATAAATGCGCTCGTTTGCTACAAACGGATTCGCAATAAATTTTTCGGTGGTTAGATCACTACGGTTTAGATATCCTCTTGCTAATCCGGCGCCTCCTATACAAAGTTCTCCTATAACTCCTGTGCCTTGCAGGTTGTTGAACTCGTCTAAAATATAGATTGCTGTATTGGCAATTGGTTTTCCAATGGTGATGTCCTGCTCTGCTTGTGTAGCGTCATAGATACTACAACCTACTGTAGCTTCGGTCGGGCCATATTCGTTGTAAATTTTTATCGATGGGTTGATACGTTTTAAAATCGCAACATGATCTTTTCTTAGTTCTTCGCCTCCAACGATCGCAATCTCTATTTGGTCTGATTTGATCTCTAAACTCTCCAGCAAACTTATGTGTGCAGGTGTTAGTTTTATGCAAGACAAATCGCTCTCGAAATAGTCTTTTAGTACGGTTAAAACATCGTCTTCTGCCTTAAATATTTTGAGATGTCCGCCACTTATTAGCGGCAAAAACAAACTGGTAATCGTTAAATCAAATGACAACGAGGTAAAGAGTCCAAAGTTGGTGTTTTGCAACTCCTGACCTAAATAATAGGCTTTTGCCCAACTCAAATAATTGGTCAGGGAACTTTGTTCGATCATTACCCCTTTTGGGTTACCGGTTGATCCTGAGGTATAAATGATATACGCCAGATCATGAGGTTCTAAGGCAACAGGATCTAAAGTAATATCGTGATAAAGTGTTGTATCAAAATCCTGGGTAATGTCTAAAACCGCTCCCTGATAAAAATCTAATTCGGGTATAAAAGAGCTTTGGGTTATCAATAATTTTAAGGCGGTATCCTCAGCGATAAAAGTTTTGCGATTGGTTGGCAGTTCTGAATCGATTGGGATATATACGGCGCCTGATTTTAAGATGGCCAAAATCGAAATCATACTCCAAGGACTTCTATTGAGCTGTACACCAATCATATCTCCTTTTGCTATGGCATAATCCTTGCGCAGGATTTTTGATAAGGTGGTCGATACTGCATCGAGTTCTTTATAGCTTATTTGCTCGTCTGCGCTAACAATGGCAGGCTGGTTTGGTGTTCGGGCTACTTGCTCTTCAAAAAGGTCTACGAATGTTTTATCGCCCGGATAAACGGTTGCCGTTGCATTAAAGTCTACCAACAATTGGTGTTGCTCTTGCTCAGATAGATATGTAATATCTTCTAATAATATGTCGTTTTTATCGCTAAATTGTTTTGTTACAGTACTAAAATGAGATACAATATTTTGAATTGCTTCTAACTCGAATAAATCTGAATTATACTTAAATTCTATATCAAATGATGTTGCTGATGGCAGCACGATTATACTAAAATCATAATTGGACTGATCTGTATAAATCATTCTTTCTAAAGCGATGTTTGATTCACTTTTAGTATAACTTTCATCTGCCAGATGCTCTCTGGAACTCTCAATAAAATAGTTTTCGAATACGATATAATTATTAATCAAATCCATTCCTAAACTACTTTGCGACTGTACTTCAGACAAATTAAAATAGTGATAAGGGGCACTTTCTAGTACCTCTGAATGCATCTTTTTTAAGAATGATTTTATAGTCTCGCCTCTCGAATAGGACACTTTTACAGGGATCATATTCATAAACAATCCTATCATGTTTTCTACTCCTGCGAGGTCTCCGGGTCTTCCTGAAACTATAGAGCCAAAAACGATATCATTTGTATTATTGTAGGACGATAGCAAGTAACCCCAAACACCTTGTATAAAAGTATTTGGTGTGATCTCCAGTTCCTGACAAACCTGATTTATTTTTTGAAACAATTCGCCTTCGACATTAAAATTTTGACTCTTAAACGTTACAACGTTATCTGATACTGCTTTCTTTTTTTGAAAAGGAATCTGAGTTATGGACGCTACATCTTTTAAATAATTTTTCCAGTATCCCAGAGCACTTTTTTTATCAATCTTAGATAACCAGTTAATATAGTTTGAATACTTGATGGGTTCCGGTAAACTAAGTTCCTGATTATTTTTTATAGCAGACAAAATGCTATAGAAATCATTGATTACAATACTTATACACCAACCATCCATAAGAATATGGTGATAACTCCAGAGAAACTCGTATTGTCCTGCTGCTAATTCCAGTACTTTTAAGCGCATTAAAGCAGGAGTTTCAAAATCAAAACCTTTCAATTTATCGTTGACATTGACCTGATGCAAATAGGCGTCCTGATCGTTTATTTCTAAAATTTGTTCGTACGAAAATGTATCAGGAGCTGCTTTATGAACTATTTGCAAAGGGACTCCGCCATAACTGTTAGAGAAGCTTGTACGCAAAATAGAATATCTTTTTATTAATTGCTCATAAGCTTGTTTGACGGTATCAATCGCTAAATCTTCAAAATGCAACCTGTACGAGGTTTGTATACTATACATTGGGCTCGAATTGTCTACTAGCCAATGGTAATACATTCCTTGCTGCGAAGGAGAAAGCTCATAGATATCCTCTACATTATTTTCTTTATTTAATGCTGCTAATTCTTTATATGCAAGACCCTTAAACGTTAGATCAGAAGGTGTTAGATGGTTTTCTTCAATACTTGTCAATGCTTCTATTAAATCACGCAATTGATTTTCGTATGAAATTACCAGCTTTTCTATAGTTTCAGGACTAAATGCATGAGATGAATAATTGATACTCAAGCTTAATTCGCCTGAAACCATCATTCCGTTTACATCCAATAATACTTCACTCTGCTTATTTGATGCTGCTACGGATGGACCTATATCTTCTGATGAAAAATTAAACAGAGCGTCTTTGTTGCTGCCAACTGCATTGTTGCCAAAATCCCCTAAATAATTAAATTGAATACTTGGAATCAATTCATTAGAGAAATCTTTATCCATGTATTTCAAAATACTGTAACCAATTCCTTTATTTGGTATTTTACGCAATGCTTCTTTAACAGATATCAATACATGATTTTCTGTCTCTGAAACATCCAAAATAAAAGGATATAAGCTGGTAAACCATCCTATTGTTCGTCCTATATCTACTCCGTCAATAATGTCTTCACGCCCATGTCCTTCCATCTTTACAACGGTCTTTTCTACGTCAAAAACTTCGCGTATTGCAAGTCCTAAACTCGCTAGAAGAATGTCATTGATCTCTGTATTATAAACCTGATGAGATTGGGTTTGCAGTTTTTGGGTTATCGCTGCATCCAGAACAAAACCTTTGGATTGGCTGGTTTTAGAATCTTCGCCCAATTTACGGTCATTTGGCAATAACGCAATCGGGGTTTTACTAAGTTCTTCCCAATACAAACGTTCTTGTTGCATTTTGTCGCTCAAAGCATATTCTTGTTGCAGTGATGCCCAACGCTGAAAAGAATCTGTTTTTAAGGGTAAACTAAAAACACTATTATTTTGAAACGCTTCATACAAATTCGACAAATCTTCTAATAAAATACGCCAGGAGATTCCATCGATTACGAGATGGTGAATAATTAATGCCAAACGATCCCCATCAGACATTCTAAAATGTCCTGCCTGAAATAAAATTCCTGAATTAATATCTAAACCAGCTTGTAATTGTGCCCCTATTGTACTTAAAGATTCTACTTGATTTGAATCTTCCTGTAAATCATAAAAATTAATTTTATAATGCGCTTCTGAACTATCGCCATTGTATTGTTGCCATGAACCTTGCTCAGGAGTATACACCATTCTTAAAGCATCATGGTGCAAAACCAAAGCAGCGATGCAACGCTCCAGTATAATCGGATCTATATTCTGGTTACTTTTTAAGAGTACAGACTGGTTAAAATAATTTTTGTTGGTGATGGTTTCATTCTCAAAAAAATCTCTCTGAACCGGTGTGAGTACAACGCTCCCTTTTACTTCTGCCTGATCAATAAATTGTGTATTGCTTTCTATTAATTTAGCCAGGTTTTCGAGTACGGGATTGCGTAATATCTGATCTACTTTTAATGAATATCCTTTTTGTCTAAGTCTTGAAACTACTAATATCGATTTGATAGAATCTCCTCCCAGGTTATAAAAACTGTCCTTGATACTTATTGAATCGTGCTTTAAAATATCTCCCCAGATTTGTACCAGTAATGCTTCTTCTGTGGTTCGGGCTGCAATATATTCGGCCTTTATTAAATCATTTTTATCGATTCCCGGCAAAGCTTTTCGATCTACCTTACCGTTTGAGGTTAAAGGGATTGTCTCTAGCTGAACATAATAGCTTGGTGCCATATAATCCGGCAAAACCTTTTTTAGATTGTCCTGAAGTACTTTTTTGTCTATCTCTTTTTCTGCCACATAGTAAGCAACGAGAAACTTTTCGTTTTCTCTTTCTTTTACAATAACAACAGATTGGTTTATAAAATCCTGATTCGAGATAAATTGTTCGATTTCGCCAAGTTCTATTCGATACCCTCTAATTTTTACCTGATCATCTATCCTGCCCAGATATTCTATAGTACCATCAGGCAACCACCTGCCTATATCTCCGGTTTTGTACAGGCGTTCGCCGTTGATAAAAGGATTTACAATAAATTTTTCTGTAGTAAGATCTAATCGGTTCAGATATCCTTGTGCCAGTCCTGAACCGCCAATAAAGATTTCTCCGCTCACACCTATTGGCGCATACAATTTAGTATCGGTTAGGATATAAATTGCTGTATTAGCAATAGGTTTGCCTATCGTAATAGCCTCATTCGATGACTTAACTTCATAAATACTACAACCAACAGTAGTTTCTGTAGGTCCGTATTCATTATAAATTTCTATTTCGTTATTAATGCTTTTTAATACTTCTACCTGATATTTTAGTAATTTTTCGCCGCCACAAATTATTTTTTTAATGGTCGAACTCTTAATTTCCAATTCGCCTAAAAGCGAAATATGTGCCGGTGTAAGTTTTAGAGTATCTATTTGAGAATTACTAAAGGCTTCAATCAATAAGTCGTTAATATCTTTTTTAAAATCACCCAGCCATAATTTTTTTCCTCTTGTTAAACTCGTAAATATTGATGTTACAGTCAAGTCAAAAGAAATAGAAGTAATTAATCCCCAATTTCCACAATCAGAACCTTCAAAATAATATTCGTTTGCCCATTGTATATAGTTCAATAAACTGGAATGGCTAATGATACACCCTTTTGGGTTTCCTGTAGAACCTGAAGTATAGATGCAATAAACTAAATCTTCGGGTCTTATTTCGATTGGGTAATTTTTTCTTTCTGTAGTATAAATTTCGGGATTAAAAGGATCTATTTTTACGATGTGAGAAATGGCATTGACAATTTCATTAGCAGGATCGCTGATTAAAACCTTACAATTAGATTCATTTATAATATATTCTATTCTGTCTTTTGGATATTTATTATCAATAGGTATATAATAAGCACCCGCTTTTATGATTCCTAAAATACAAGTTATGAGCCATTCTGATCCTTCGCCTACAATGCATATTGCATCACCTTTTTTAATATTATGCTCTTCGATCAAATAATTTTTAAATTGATTAGATCGTGTTTGAAGCTCAGAATAACTGAGCTGAGTGTGCTCATTAAATAAAGAAATGCGATCCGGAAAAAGTTTACTTTGTTGCTCAAATAATTGTACTACAGAACTGTATTCCTGAAAATTTGCATGCGTATTATTCGACGATTCAATAATACTTTTTTCTATATCGCTTATCTCAAAGTTTGTATTGTCTATCAGGGCTAAATAGTTTTTTTGAAACTGTCCTGAAATAATATCAATAGCTACATCATTAAAAGATTCCTGGTTATAATACAACGCTACAGAAAATGAATTGCCGGAATCTATGCAGGAAATTTTCAGATCAAAAATATCCTGAATAGCATACAACTCCTTAAATTCAAACAGATCAGTGGCTTCGGGAAAAGTTGTAGCCAAATCGATAAATTCGAAACAATAATTAAAGTAGGCTGTTTTAGAAAAACGTGTAGTTGCATCGCCTCTGTTTAAAGTAAAAAAATCTGACCACTCTTGTACAAATTCAATTTGTGTTTCTATATTTTTTACTGCTTCGGCAAAACCAAATTCATTTATCTTACTGATTTTCAAAGGAATATTCTTCGATACAAGTCCTAAAGTAGCATCAAGTTCTGTATATTCTCTTTTAAATCCTGATAAACCAATAGTCAGTTCATCTTCAGAGAACTGAAACAGATACGAGATAAAGTTTAATAAAAAAAGAGTTTTAATCTGGCAATTGTTTGTCAGACAATAATTTTTAATTTTAAGATAATCATCCCCTGTTATAGTCCCAATTTGTTTTTTCTCAGGTCTAAAAGAAGCTGCTTCGTTAGAAAAAGGGATTAAAGTATTTGTTAATTGATAATTATAATTTTTCCAGAATACAATCGCTTCACGTTCAGGTTCATTTATTAAATCATTTTGCCAGGTGCTAAAACTGGCGTAATCAATTGTTTCCTTATCCTGAATATCTTCCTTTTTGTCTGATACTATTATTTTACCAATTTCATCACATAAATAAAGGCAACTGTAGGCATCTCCCCATAAAGAATAAAGTCTTACAACCACTTGTTTTAATTGTCCGGCTTCTTTTGCAAAGCAAACTCTGACAGGATTATCCGTCAAGGGGTTGTATGAATAATCTAAAACAGAGTTGGCCTCAACAGTATTAGTGTCCAACTCAATTTCGTGCCATACTACAGCAGTATCAGTTGACTCTATCTGAAATGGATATGTGAAGTTTGAATCCTGAACTAACCTGAATTTTAAAACATCATTGTTTTTAATAACAACATTTAACGCATTTAAAAAATCATCAATAGATAAATTACTCTTTACATTCAATATAACTTGATTGTAAAAAAAGTCAGGACTGTTTTTTGAAACATTCCATAAATTCTTTTGGTTTTCAGATAATTCATAGCCTACAATATTATCATTCATACTCATAACCTTTATGTGATTTTAAAATTTATTTTTTATTGATGTCCTGTTTACAGACTATAGAATTGAGACGATAATTTTTCGATCTCCTTTGTATGGATTTCTGCCATGAGAAAAAAGTAAATTATCTAAGAACAATACGTCTCCGTTGATCCACGTAAATTCGATAGTTGCTTTTTGATACGCTGCTTTTAATTCTAAGATTTCGTCTCTTGAAATTTCTGAGCCATCACCAAAAAAAGTGTTATTGGGCAATTCATCATCACTATCAATAGAATTTAGAAAATCTTCATGAAGCATGTACTTATTAAAAAATAAGCTATGGTTAAACCAAACCCATTCATTAGTTTCAGGATGCTGGCAAATGGCCTCTTTTTTCCAGGTTAGTACAAGCTCATTTTCTTTTACCCAGGTGTAGTTAATACCGTTTGAATCGCATTCTTGCTGCACTATTGTTTTATCTGAGGTTTGAAAAACTTCCTGCCAGGATAATCCCAGCACTCCGTTTAAATTTCTACGGTATAAGACTCCTTTTTCTTTAAATTTTTTCTTCAGGGGCTCGCTTATATATTCAAGAACAAGTCTGTTATCTGCAATAGGCGTTTCTCCACGATACTCTGCAGCGGTAATACAACAAAATACGATTCTTGCCGGAGGATTTGCAGCATAAGAGTTTTCGCTGTGCATATTGATTGTTTCATCCTCAGGATAAGTTGTAGACACATATACATTCTCGACCAACTCGAACCTTGGAGACGATCTAAATTTATATTCTAAGAGCTCTTTAGGAAAAATGGTCATTAATTCCTGAAATTTTTCAATCGAATTAATCCTGAAGTTTCTAAACAATACAGAACCATATTTTAAAAGATCGGTTTCAAATTTTTTACTGTTTTCTGATAACCAATTTTTTAAGCTATATCCTGAGTTAGCAGAAGAAATTACTAATGGAAATGTTTTATTATCAAAAAAAGTAGCTTTTACACTTTCTTCCAGATTGACTCTTTTATGATCCTGATTCTTTAATTTATTAATTCTGTCTATCATAACTGTTTTTTTGAAAAATTAGAAAGTTTATTTATGTTTCGGTTTTTAATTGCTTTATCTTTTTCTGTAAATCCTTTGATATTCAAGTCCGGATTATGAAATGCCTTATTCATAATATTTTGAAAATCTTTGAACATTCTGTCAATTTCAAATTCTTCAAAAACGTCAGTATTGTATTCTATGTCTAGTCCAAAAGCTTCATATTTATGAAATACAAAATTTAAATCGAATTGAGATGACTGCTTATTAAATTTAAAATCTTCGATCTTAAATTCTTTAAATTCAGTATAATCAATGCTTTGAATTTCTGTATTTAAACCCATCATTACATCAAATAATGCTGAGCGACTGGTGTCTCTGTTAATATTTAATTTTTCGATCAAATCATTTAACGGATAATTTTGATGCTCGATCGAATTCAGGATATTGGCTTTTTGATCTGTCAGTAAATCCTTGAAAGTCCCCTCAACATTAATTTTGGTTCTTATTGGAAAAATATTAATAAACAATCCGATTTGATTTTCTAAGTCCGGATGACTTCTTCCGCTAAATGGTGTACCTAAAATTATATCCTGCTGATTTGAATAGGTGTATAAAAACAAATTGAAACCGGATAATAAAGTCATAAACAACGTAACATCATTATTTTTGGCAAAAAGCAGGGTATCATTCAAAAATTCATTCGAAAACTGATACGATTTTTTATTTCCGTTGTACGATTTAATTAAAGGTCGTTTCTTAAAAGTTGGTATGTCAAGCGTTGGCAATTCTCCTTTAAACTCTTCCAGCCAATATTGCTCGGATTTTATATAATTTTCAGTTTCCTTATTTTTCCAGGAAACAAAATCTTTATATTGAATTTTTAAGTCCCTAACCTCTTCAATACCTTCTTTATTTAACTGGTTGTAAACCTTTAAGATCTCTCTGATAATAATTTCCAACGATTGTCCGTCTCCAATAATGTGATGAATCGAAAAGAAAAATACAAACTCCTTTTCGTTTGTCTTTATCAATACATTTTTGAGTAAGGGCGCATTTTGCAAATCAAACGGTTGGGCATTGATATTATTTAGATAATCTGAAATTTCTGTTCTTTCCATTTTTTTTGATGAAAAGTCAACAACTTCAATTTTATAATCAATCTCTTTTTTATCTACAATAAACTGCTCAATATTTCCCGAATCACTCAGCTTAAAATACGTTCTTAATATTTCGTAACGTTCTATAAGCCTGTCAAAAGACTTTTCGAGTTTATCAATATCTAAGTTTCCGCTTATTTTTAATGCCAACGGAATATTATACGCCAATGAACCGCCGTCAAACTGACTTAAGACCCATAATTGTTTTTGAGTAGAGGATACAGGATAAGATCCCGACACCGGAACATTAGGTATTGCTGTATAATCTGATGCGATGAACTTCTTGCATAATCTTTCAATTGTAGGATCAGAAAAGAAATCCTTAAATAAGATTTTTTTACCTAATTCTTTAAAAACCTGATTTATAACCTGAACTATAACCAGACTATTTCCGCCCAATTCAAAAAAATTGTCCGTTACCCCTATTTTGTCAATTCCCAGAACTTCCTGCCATATCGATACCAGTTTCTGTTCAGTATCATTTCCCGGAGCAACATATTCTGTTTTTATAATATCATCCTGCACTACTTCGGGCAGCGCTTTTCTGTCTATTTTACCATTTGATGTTAGGGGCAAAACCTCGAGCGATACATAAAAACCAGGAATCATATACTCCGGCAATTTCTCTTTTAGAAAATCTCTTAAGTCCGTTTTTTCGATCTCGGCAGTAGTTGTATAATAGGCTACCAGAAATTTTTGTCCGCTATTTTCTTTTACGGCGACAACGATTTGTTTTAGATCATTCGAATATTGCAGTATTGCGGTTTCGATATCTCCCAGTTCTATTCTAAATCCGCGAATTTTAACCTGATTGTCATTCCTGCCCAAAAATTCGATTTCGCCTTTCTCATTCCACTTGCCCACATCGCCCGTTTCGTAGATTAAACTGTTCTCTTTAAATGGGTTTTTAATGAATTTTTCTTTGCTTAAAACTTCATTTTTATAATATCCTTTGGCAAGACCGTCTCCGGCGATATACAGCGATCCTGCTGTTGCTACCGGTTTAGGGTTCAGGAATTGATCGAGTATATAAAACTGTGTATTGTTGATGGGTTTACCTATATTCGAAGCCTCTTTTGGGTGCTCTATTTTTTTGACACTGGACCAGATCGTAGTTTCGGTTGGTCCGTACATATTCCAGACTTCCAGAGTATGATCGACCAATTTTTCGGCAAGAGCCTCACTCAGTAAATCCCCGCCACAAAGTACCTTCAATTCCTTGCTTCCTTTCCAGCCGGTATCCAATAACATCTGATAAAAACTTGGAGTTGCTTGTAGTATTGTTGGCTTTACAGCACTTATTCTGTCTATAATTAATCCGGAATCGATCAACGTTTCATGACTTGCCACATACAATTTTGCGCCTGTGATTAAGGGTAAGAAAAACTCGAGAATCGAAATATCAAACGAATATGTAGTAACCGAAAACAAGATATCATCCTTGTTTATTCCGGGTTTATGAGCCATACTCAACAAAAAATTAACTAATGCCCCATGACCAATTTCTACCCCTTTTGGGTTGCCGGTAGAACCGGATGTATAAATGATATAAGCGGTATCGTCTTGCGATACTTTAAGCTGATTTTTTGCTTTTGTGTCCGGTAATTTGCTAAATAACTCTTCTGTATAAATTACATTATCAATTTTGCCTTCTTCAAAATCAACCTCAATACTATTCTCTGTAACTAATAGTTTTGCTTCGCTGTTGGATATAATCCAGGCCAGTCGATCTACAGGAAATTTAGGATCTAATGGTATATAAGATCTTCCTGATTTTAAAATACCCAACAATACGGCGATAAGTTTTGATGATCTGGTAAGCATTACTGCTATCGAAGATTTATCGTTTTCGCCAAGTTCTGTGCTTAAATAAGCAGCAATCTGATTGGATAATTCGTCCAGTTCTCTATAGGTATACGAAAATTGATCATCGCTCACAGCAATGCTGTCCGGCGCTTTTTGTGCCTGTGTTTCAAATAAATTGAGAACTGTACTTTCTTTTGGGTAGGCTACTGCTGTGGCATTAAATTGAGTAAGTACCTGATCTTTTTCCTGCTGGGTTAAATAAGCAACTTTAAGAATATCAGTTTCTGGTTGCGCTATACAATTGGTCAAGAGATTCTCTAAATGGGCAAACATGCGTTCGATCAAATGGGCATCATAAACATCTGTATTGTATTCGATGGTTAAGATTAATTCTTCGTCTTCGGCAAAAGTAAAGCTAAGGTCAAACTTAGAGGTCTTGGTTTTAAACTCGTAATCGCTTACCTGAAGGCTAAGCAGTTCTTCGTTGTTTATATTATTTAATTGTCCCTGATTTTGCAAAATCACCAGAACATCAAATAAAGCAGATCGGCTGGTATCTCTTTTCAGGTTTAGTTTTCCCACCAAAAGATCAAAAGGATAATTTTGATGTTCGTAAGCTCCAAGCAAATTCTCTTTTAGTACGGCTACTAAATCGAGAAAGCTGTTTTGCTCTGCTATTTTTGATCGTATGGCAAGTGTATTCAAATACAAACCTAACTGATTCTCTAAATCCGGATGTTCCCTGCCTGCTACCGGAGTACCAATTATAATATCATCATTGCCGGTGTAGCGATACAACAATGCATTGATACCACTCATCAGGGTCATGAATAAAGTAACATCATGCGATTTTGAAAACGCTTTTAACTGCTCTAAAAACGAACCCGAAAATCTGTACGAAAGACTGTCGCCGGCATAAGTCTGAACTAACGGACGTGTTTTTGAACTTGGTAAATTCAGTATAGGAAGCTCTCCTGAAAACTGTTTTAACCAATACTCCTCTGATAAGGTATTTTTTTCCTGCTGTAATTCTTCGTTAAGCCATACCGCATAATCTTTGTATTGTAAGGATAATTCCGGCAGCACAATTTTTTGTCCCTGCAACAATGAATTATAAACTTTTATAACCTCAGACATCAATAATTCTATCGACCAGCCATCTCCAATAATGTGGTGCATGGACAAGAAAAACACTTGTTCTGCTGTTTTCAAATGAAGCAACGAAGCTCTTATTAGCGGTGCTTTTTCTAAATGGAAAGGTTCGCTGTTAATTTCCTTCAAATACCGGGCAACCACTTCTTCCTGATTACTGGTCTGGCTATAATCCTTAAGGGTTATATCAAAATTTACCTGATTGGCAGGAACTATATATTGGCGAATTTCTCCCTGATCGCTTGTTTTAAAGTAAGTTCTTAGAATCTCGTAACGACTTATTAATAACTGAAACGATTCTCTAAATTTATCTACATCAACAATACCTTTTAGTACAATAACTGCGGGCATATTATAAGCAAGTGAACCTCCCTCGAGCTGGCTCAAAACCCATAATCGACCTTGCGAAGCGGTTACAGGATATGAGGATGCTTCGATAGCTTTAGGAATCGCTACAAACGAAGATTCGTGCACTACTTTGCTTAATGCGGCTATGGTTGGGTTTGCAAAAAAGGTTTTAAAATTTACAGTTTTGTTTAATTGTTTGTAAATGCGGTTAATAACCTGCCCAACAATTAAACTGTGTCCGCCCAGATCAAAAAAGTTATCTGTAATTCCTATTCGGTCAATTCCCAATACTTCTTGCCATATCAGGGCAAAACTGGCTTGGGTAGCATTTTCTGGTGCTACATATTCTCTTTTTATAAGGTCTTGGGCCTGAATTTCAGGCAACGCTTTACGGTCTATTTTTCCGTTAGACGTTAGCGACATAGTTTCCAGTGCTATAAAAAAAGCAGGCAACATATAATCCGGTAACTTGTCTTGTAGAAAAATCTTTAAATCAGATTTATCTATTACGGTTACAGATACAAAATAAGCAACCAAAACTTTTACCTGATCGATTTCTTTTGCCTCTACAATAACTTGTTTTAGATCCTCAGAATATTGCAAAATCGCATTTTCTACTTCTCCCAATTCTACTCTAAATCCTCTTATTTTAACCTGATGATCTTTTCGTCCTTTAAATTCGATATTACCATCCGGCAACCATGTTCCTAAATCTCCGGTATCGTACAAGCGGGAACCTGCGGTAAAAGGATTTGGTATAAATTTTTCTGTGGTTAGTTCTGCTCTGTTCAGATAGCCTCTCGCAACTCCTAAACCACCAATGTATAATTTTCCGGTTATGCCAATAGCAACAGGTTGCATTGCATCGTCGAGTATATAAAGCTGGGTATTTGCTATTGCGCTGCCAATAGACGGATTTGCGATTAAGTGTTTGTCTTTTAGTGTTAGGGTCGTAACCACATGAGTCTCGGCAGGACCGTAATGATTATGAAGGTTTGTTTTAGAATTTTTTATTTTTTCTAAAGCATCTTCATTCAATGTTAGTTGCTCTCCGGCTACAATAATGTTTTTTATATCATTTGATTCGAGTAAGGAATAAAAGGAACTAAAATTCATTAAAATCTTAAAATAAGAAGTAGGCAGGAAAATAGTATCTATAGTATTGTTTTTGATAAAGAAAGACAGCTCTTCAGAATCTTTTTTTGCCGCTTCGTTAATAGGATATAAAGTAGCTCCGCATAAGAGCGTTGAAAAAATTTCCTGAAATGAAACATCAAAACTTATACTTGTAAATTGCAGTACTTTTTGAACATTTTCGTCTTTAAACTCCTCATTGTGAAAAAGGATCAGATTGAGCATACAAATGTGCTCCATCATGATTCCTTTAGGCTGACCTGTAGAGCCAGAGGTATAAATCAGGTAAACGAGACTGTTATTTTTTATGTGGACATTGATATTGTCAACAGGGTATTTTTCCTGAACGTTCTCAAATTTCTCCAGTTCCGGATCGTCTACAACTACTTTGCAATTGCTGTCTTGTTCTATAAAATCGATTCGGTTTTGTGGATAATGCGGGTCTATAGGCACATACGCAGCTCCGGATTTTAGAATCCCTACGATGGTAATAATTAATTTTTCGCTTTTTTCTAATTTTACACCCACAAAATCATCTGCTTCAATCGCATAATTTGCGATTAAATAAGCGGCAAACTGATTTGCTTTTTCGTTTAGTTCCTGATAGGTAAGTGCCGTTTCTTCGAACTGTACGGCGATATGATTTGGATTTTTCTGAACTTGTTCTTCAAACAAAGTTATGATCGATGCTTCTTTATTAATAGTTACAGCAGTATCATTAAAGCCGGATAAAATTTGGTGTTCTTCGGTTTCGGTCAAATACGCCAATGAAGCAATAGCTGTATCGGGATTTTCGACAATACTTTTTAGTACCACTTCGAGATGGCTGGATACCTCTTCTATAAATTTTGTACTGTAGATATCCGTATTAAAAAACAGGTATAAACCCAGTTTTCCATCCGTTTCTTTAAAAGCAAATTCAAGATCAAACTTGCTCGAATTATCTTCTTCCGGTTCATATTCGAGAATTGTAATTCCTGATAACTCCTGATTGTAGCTTTTTGCGGCATTTTCCTGAATTCGCACCATTACATCAAATAGCGGATTGCGGCTTATATCACGATTTAGCGGCAAGGCTTCTACCAGATCATCAAACGGAAAAACCTGATGCTCATAAGCGCCAAGGGTAACTTGTTTAACATTTTTTAATACTTCCTTAAAACTGTCTGTCTTTGCAAATTGTGTTCTTAGGGCAAGTGTATTGACATAAAAACCAATCTGATTTTGCAATTCGATTTGTTCTCTTCCTGCAATTGGGCTTCCAATTACAATATCAGTTTGATGGGTATATTTGTAAAACAAAATTTTTACCGCAGACAAAAGTCCCATAAACAAAGTACTGTCCTGAGATTTGCATAAAGCATCAAAATCTTTTAGTATTTGCTGGTCATAAAATCTTTTGATCGATTTGCCGTTATAGGTTTTTATGGTGGGTCTTAGGTGCTGAGCCGGAATTTCGAGCACCGGCACTTCGTCTTGAAATTTTTGCAACCAATAGGTTTTATGAATTTCAATAGTATCCTTTTTTAATTGCTCTTGTTGCCATGCTGCATAATCTTTGTATTGCAGTTCTAACGGGGGCAGCGGATTAGATTTTTGGTTTACAAAAGCATCGTATATTGTAAATAATTCTGTGGTAAGTATTCCTGAAGACCATCCATCACTAACGATATGATGAATTAAGCAAATAAAAACATAACTTTCAGGAGCTCTTTTTATTAATTTGGCACGTACCAAAGAGTCTGATGACAAATCGAATGAATAGTCGATTTCTTTTTGAATAAGTTCTTCTATCGTTTCCTTAGATATTGTTTGGTTGCTTAAATCCTGGTATTGCAATAAAAAATTGGTAGCCTCAGGATGTACTATAATTTGCTGCACCTCGCCAGATTCTGTTTCTTTAAAAATAGTGCGTAACGATTCATGACGTTCGATAACTGCCTTAAAAGCAGCTTGCAAAGACTCTTTGTCGAGTTTACCGTTTACCTTAAAAATACTTGGCATATTATAAGCCGTATTACCACCGTCAAGCTGGCTTAACAGCCAAAGCCTGCGTTGCGATGAGGATAAAACATACCCTTCTTTCTGAGACGTTTTGGATATAAATATTTGTTTTTCGGCTTTTCTATGCAGGGTAATAAATTCTATTAGCTCATTTTTATGCAGTTTAATTTCATCCAATAGCTCTTTGGTCATCGTTCCTTTTGGAGCCTGAATGTCTAATTTTTCGTCTACGTAATCCAGTTTGATATTAAACTTGTTTATCTTTTTTAGTAACGTCTGCATCTTTTTTGGTCTATTAAAATCTAATTAATTACCTTATCTCTTTAATTCTCTATGAATCTTAACCTAATTATGTTGGTTTTTCAACTATTTTAAAAAGGATATCAGATAGAAAATATTTCTACATCAATATCATTTTCATCCTGGTTCATTTCAGTATTATAAGCCGTATAAATATTTTCTATTAACAGCGCCTGATCTTCTAATACGATATTTTGAAACAAATCATTTATAGAAACTTTTATTTCAAATTCTTTGTAGATAAGGCTAATAAGCTTCATTGCTTTTAGGCTATGTCCTCCCAGTTCAAAAAAATTATCGTACACGCCTATGGTTTCTACTCCTAAAACTTCCTGCCATATTTCGATCAATTTTTCTTCGGTTTCGTTTCGGGGACCAGTATATTCCTTTTTTATAATGTCGTTTCCTGAAACATCCGGCAGTGCTTTTCTGTCAATTTTTCCGTTAGGCGTTAAAGGAAAATTATCGAGTGTTATATAAAAACCCGGAATCATATAATTGGGTAGTTTCCCCAGTAGAAAATGTTTAAGTTGCTGCGTATCTACAGCTACATTTGAAACGAGGTAAGCCGCCAGAAACTGATCAGAATTGATCTCTTTTAGTTCTACAACAACTTGTTTAATATCTCCGGAAAACTGAGCTATTACGGTTTCTATTTCTCCTAACTCTATTCGATATCCGCGTAGTTTTACCTGCTGGTCTTTTCGTCCCAGAAATTCGATCGTACCATTAGGCAACCATCTGCCTAAATCTCCTGTATCGTACATCAGGGAATCTTTGCTGTAAGGATTGGCGATAAATTTTTCTGCCGTAAGCTCCGGTTTGTTTAGATAGCCTCTGGTAACTCCGGCTCCGGCTATAAATATTTTTCCGGTAGCCCCAATTGCCAATGGCTGCAATGCCTGGTTTAGAATATAAACCTGTGTATTTGCAATGGGTCTGCCTATCGAGAAATCTTCCTCTTTATGATACAATAATTCGATCGCCGTTACGGTAGTTTCCGTTGGACCATATTCATTGTAAAAATCGCAATACGTACTCCAGCTATTTGCCAGTTCTACAGGACAAACATCACCTCCGGAAATAACACGCTTTAAAAATGGGAATTTCTGAGGTTCTATATTTTCTAATAAAGAAGGTACAGCGTGCAGGTGCGTAATATTTTGTATGGCAATAAATTCTTCCAGCTTTTTGCCATTTAGTAATGTCTCATTATTAGGGATACTTAATGCAGCTCCGTTTAAAAGAGCTAAAAATATTTGCTCTACAGATGCATCAAAAGAAATATTAGAAAACTGTAGTATATTTTCTGTATCTCTAATACCAAAAACAAAAGACTGATGTGATATTAAATTAATCACATTGGTATGTTCTACCATCACTCCTTTTGGATTGCCGGTTGTACCCGAAGTATAAATTACATAAGCTAAACTACCTGGCACATTAATTTTTTGAATATTATTTGCGGAGTACTTTTCCTGAATTTCGATAAAGGATTCGAATAGAGCTGCATCAATAATGACCTTACTATTACTGTCTTTCTCGATATAAGCGATTCTTTCCAGCGGATAATTAACATCTATTGGTATATAGGCTGCTCCTGATTTTAACACACCCAAAATAGCAACAATCATGCTCTCGCTTCTGTCCAGTTTTATGCCTATTAAATCATCTGGTTTTATGCTGTAGTTTGCTCTTAAATAATGTGCTAATCGATTGGCTTTTTTATTTAGATCTGTATAATTCAATACGGTTTCTTCGAATAAAACAGACTTATTATCAGGCGTTTTAGTTACCTGTTCTTCAAATAAATCTACAATCGTTTTGTCGCTTGGATAAATAACTTTGGTCGCATTAAAATCGACTCGTATTTTTTGTTTTTCATCCTCGCTTAAATACGCTGTTTTTTGTACCGCTATTTCTGGCTGCGCTATAGATACAGTAAGTAATTTTTCGAAATGCGAAAACATTCTTTCGATCAAATACGCATCATATATATCTGTATTGTACTCCACTTTTAAGTCTAATCCTGTATTTTCTACAAAGGTGAAACTAAGATCAAACTGAGATGATTTTCTTGAAAATTGATAATTGCGAACTTCAAGATTGGTTAATTCTTTGGTACCAGGATTATTCAACTGTGTCTGGTTTTGCAGTACAACCAAAACATCAAATAAAGCCGAACGGCTACTATCTCTTTTTAAGTTTAGTTTGCCTACCAACTCATCAAACGGATAGTTCTGATGTTCGAAAGCATCTACTAACGTTTCTTTCTGCTTTTTTAGCAAATCTGCAAAATTGATATTTTCTTCGAATAGGGTACGAATCGCCAATGTATTAAGATACAAACCTATCTGATTCTCTAAATCAGGATGTTCTCTGCCTGCAATTGGTGTTCCTACTATAATATCACTCTGACCTGTGTACAAATGCAATAATGCATTGATACCTGTCATTAAAGTCATAAATAAGGTTACATCCTGTTCTTTTGAAAATGTTTTTAGTTTTTCTAAAAAATCAGATGAAAATTGATGCGTTATATTATTACCGTTATGGGTTTGTATTAACGGACGTTTTTTGAAACTTGGCAAATCCAGAACAGGCAATTCTCCCGCAAACTGTTGCAACCAATATTGCGCTGATTTCTGGTGTTTTTCTTGCTGAAGGTCTTTATTTAACCATACGGCATAATCTTTATACTGAATGTTTAATGCCGGCAAATTAATTTCTTTGCCTTGCATTAAGGCATTATAAATTCTTGTAACCTCGGCTATTAATACCTCTACAGACCAGCCGTCGCCAATAATATGATGCAGGGATAAGAAAAACAGATAGTCGTTTTGGTCTAATTTTATGACCGAAGCTTTGATTAAAGGTGCTTGCTCTAAATCGAAAATTTCGTTATTTTTTTGTTCTAAATAAGCAGCAATATGTTGCTCTTTATCTGTTATTGCAGTAAAATCTTTTTCTGTAATTTTAAATTTTACCTGATCGATCCCAACAATAAATTGGCTCACTTCTCCATCTTCATTCGTTCTAAAAGAGGTTCTCAATATTTCGTGACGCGCTATCAATTGAATAAATGCCTGATTGAATTTTACAATATCAATAATCCCTTTCAGCTCTACAGCTGCAGGCATATTATAGATAGTTTCGCCACCTTCTAACTGACTTAAAACCCATAATCTGTTTTGGGAAGGCGTTAGAGGATAAAATTCTGACTCCGGCGCTCGTTCTATAGCGCTATAACTATTTTCTTGTAATTGTTTGCTGAGTCCTTCGATTGTTGGACTGATAAAAAATGTTTTAAAAGAGATTGTTTGCCCTAATTGTTTGTGAATTCTATTAATGACCTGACCTAATAATAAACTATGACCTCCTAATTCAAAAAAGTTATCCGTAATTCCGATCTGGTCAATTGCTAATACTTCTTTCCATATTGCTGCCAGTTTCTCTTCGGTTGCATTTCTTGGAGCGCTGTATTCTTTTTGCAATAAATCCTCTCCTTTTATGACAGGCAAAGCTTTACGATCTACTTTTCCGTTTGAGGTAAGCGGGATAGCTTCTAGTGCTGTATAAAAAACCGGAACCATATATTCTGGTAATTTACTTTGCAAATAATATCGTAATTCTGCTTTATCAATAGCACTAGTGGCAACCAGATAAGCGATTAATACTTTTTCCTGATTGACTTCTTTTGCTTCGACAACTACTTTTTCGATCGTATCAGAATATTGTGCAATTGCGGTTTCGATCTCTCCAAGTTCAATTCTAAAGCCTCTTATTTTTACCTGATGGTCAATTCGTCCCACATACTCAATATCGCCGTCAGGCAACCATCTTCCTAAATCTCCTGTTTTATACATCAATTCGCCTTCGACAAACGGACTTGGTATAAACTTTTCTGAAGTTAGATCCGGACGGTTCAGGTATCCTCTTGCTAATCCGGATCCTGTAATATGCAATTCTCCAAAAACACCTATAGAAACAATATTTTTATTTGGATCAAGAATATAACAGCCCAAAGTTGGAATTGGTTTTCCAATATTCGATTGTTCAGATGCGATTTCATTTGATCCTATTTCTTTGTAAGTCACGTGTACGGTAGTTTCTGTAATACCGTACATGTTGATTAATTTTGTATCGGGATATTTTTTGTGCCAGTCTCCTAATAAAGAAGGATTTAATGCTTCTCCTCCAAAAATTACATAGCGCAGTTTATAGTCTTTCTTTGCTTCTGTTTTTTCGTACTGAATTAGATTATAAAACGACGAAGGTGTCTGATTTAATACTGTTACAGACTGATCGTACAGCAATTCTAAAAATGCAGGTGTGTTCTGAGCGATAATTTTGGGAACTACTACTAATTTCCCTCCAAACAATAAGGCTCCGTTAATTTCCCAAACCGAAAAATCGAAAGCATAAGAATGAAACATTGTCCAGACATCCTTTTCATCAAAATCAAATAAGGGTTTGTCTGTAAAAAATAAGCGTACTACATTTTTATGTTCCAGCAATGTACCTTTAGGATTTCCAGTGGTTCCTGAAGTATAGATAACGTAGGCTAAATTCTCCGGCGAATTTATTTTCTCCGGATTTACTTTAGAATATTGGTCTTGCTGTTTGTAAAACAATTCGAGTTCCTGTTCGTCAATAACAAACTTGCTCTTACTGTCTTTTTCTATATATTCGATTCTTTCCTGCGGATAACCGGGATCGATAGGCACATAAGCTCCTCCTGACTTTAAGATGGCAAAAATAGAAACAATCATTTTTTCGCTTCGTTCCAGTTTAATACCTATTAAATCATCTGGCTGTACCTTATTATTTTGTCTGATATAATGCCCTAACTGATTCGCTTTCTCGTTTAGTTGACTATAAGTAAGCACTTTATCCTCAAAAACGACGGCTATATTATGCGGTGTTCTGGCAACTTGCTCTTCAAATAAATCAATGATTGTTTTATCTGTTGGATAATTTACTGCCGTATCACTAAATGTTTTTAATAATTGGTATTCTTCGGCTATTGTCAGGTACTCTATGGCATGCAATACCGTCTCTGGTTTTGCCACAGCTGCCGTAATAAGATTCTCAAAATGCGCAAACATTCTTTCGATCAAATACGAATCGTAGGTATCAGAATTATAGTCGATTACCAAACTTAATCCTTCGTTTTCGATAAAAGTGAAACTTAAATCCAGTTTAGAAGTCTTGCTTTTAAACTCGTATGGACTTATTGCCAGATTAGAAAGTGCTTCTTTCTCTATATTATTTAATTGTCCCTGGCTTTGCAAAACCACCATGACATCAAATAAAGCAGAGCGACTGGTGTCACGTTTTAAATTAAGTTTACCCACCAAGGCATCAAAAGGATAATTTTGATGTTCGTAGGCTTCTAACAACGTTTCTTTTTGGGCAATAAGAAGAGCTGCAAAGCTATGGTTCTCGTTAAATTTTGTGCGGATCGCAAGTGTGTTAAGATACAACCCTAACTGATTCTCTAAATCCGGATGCTCTCTTCCTGCAATTGGTGTTCCTAAAATAATATCATCCTGACCGGTATAAGTATAAAGCAAGGTGTTTATTCCTGCCATTAAAGTCATAAAAAGGGTAACGTCCTGCTGTATCGAAAATGCTTTTAATTGCTCTAAAAATGTTTCCGAAAATTCGTGTCTTTTCTGATCACCATTATAGGTTTGAACCAAGGGACGCGTTTTGAAACTTGGTAAGTTTAAAACCGGTATTTCTCCTGAAAATTGTTCCAGCCAATATTGTTCTGATTCTTGTTGTTTTTGTTGTTGTATGGCAGTATTAAGCCACAAAGCATAATCCTTGTACTGAATCTTTAATACCGGCAAATCGATATTTTTTCCTTGTATTAAGGCGTTATAGGTTTTTATAACTTCAGAAATTAACAACTCCATCGACCAGCCATCGCCAATAATATGGTGCAATGACAAGAAAAACACCTGTTCCTGATTCTTTAATTTTAATAAAGAAGCTCGTAAAAGTGGTGCTTTTTCCAGATCAAAAGTTACCTTATTTCTGTGGTACAAATAATTTTGAACTTCGTCTTCCTGATTTTCCGCCAAAGTAAAATCTTCGTACAAAATTTTGAAATTAACCTCTTCGGCAGGCAATACATATTGCTGCACTTCTCCGGTTGCATTTGTTTTAAAACAGGTTCTTAAAATTTCGTGACGTTCTATTAATAAGGCAAAAGATTCTTCGAACTTTTTGCTGTCAAGATCTCCCGTTAACTTTACTGTAGCAGGCATATTATAAGCCAATGATCCACCTTCCAGCTGACTCAAAATCCATAATCGGTTTTGTGATGCCGTTAGCGGATAAGACCCTGCGTTGGCTCCTTTCTCGATTGCTGTATAATTATTGTCTTTTAAGTGTGTGCTTATTTTTTCGACAGTAGCATTAGAAAAAAATGTTTTAAAAGAAACTGTTTTCCCTAATTCTTGGTTTATTCTATTGATTACCTGCCCTACAATTAAGCTATGTCCGCCTAATTCAAAAAAATCATCTGTAATACCAATTTTTCTAACATCCAAAACTTGTTGCCAGATTGCTACCAGATCTTCTTCGGTTTTATTGCGTGGCGCAACATATATTTTTCTAATACTATCAGCGCCAGAAATTGCAGGCAATGATTTTTTATCTATTTTGCCATTAGGAGTCAACGGCAATTTTTCTAGTGGTACATAAAAACCGGGAACCATATAATCCGGTAATCTGTTTTGCAAAAAAGTGCGCAAATCTGCTTTATCAACAAGGTTTGTTCCCACAAAATAAGCAACAAGTGTTTTCTCGTTATTGTGCTCTTTTATGTCTGCCACGACTTGTTTTATAGCTTTTGAATATTGTAAAATCGTATTCTCGATTTCGCCCAGTTCAATTCTAAATCCGCGTAATTTTATCTGCTCGTCTTTTCGTCCTAAAAACTCGATCGTGCCATTTGCCAACCAACGACCTAAATCGCCTGTATCGTACAGTAGCGCTCCTTCTATAAACGGATTTGCAATAAATTTTTCGTTGGTAAGGGCTGTTTTATTGAGATAACCTCTTGCTAATCCTGCTCCCGAAACATATATTTTTCCTGAAACTCCTACAGGCAATAGTTGCAAATCCTGATCTAAAATATAAACCCTGGTGTTTGCAATGGGTTTGCCTATTGAGATCATAGATTTGTCGAAATCGTCTTTGGTAACTTTATAAATAGACACACAAACCGTGCATTCTGTAGGACCATAAGCGTTATAATAGTCAATACCAAGTGCTGTAACGCTAAATGCTTTTGCAGGATTGGCAGACTCTCCGGCAGTTATAATACATCTTAATCCTAAAATATCCTCATCTGACAATAAGGCTAAATAACTTGGCGGAAAAGTGACTACCGTTGCTTGTGTCTCTTTCAAAAAGACCTTAAACAGTTCTTTGTCTTTAATAACATCTTCGGCAGGAATACATAATGCGGCCCCACTTATCAAAGCCATTAAAATCTCTGATATAGAGGCATCAAAAGAAACAGAAGCAAACCATATAATTTTGTCTTTTTCTGTAATTTCAAAAGATCGAATCTGATCCAGAAACATGTTTATCGTACTCTGATGCTCTACCATTACTCCTTTTGGCAATCCTGTAGAACCAGAAGTGTAAATGATGTACGCTAAATCTTTTGGCGAAATAGCGGTATCAATATTAGTCCAATTATTATCGTCCAGTTCTATTGAATCTATAGATATTAAATCGCAATTATTAACATTCAAAGTAGTTGTATCAGCAGTAATTAGCAATTTTAAACCGCTGTCTTGTATCAAATAATTGATTCTTTCGACAGGATAATTAGCATCAATAGGCAAATACACTGCTCCTATCTTTAAAATCGCCAATAAAGAAACGATTCCCATTTCTGACTTTGACAAAAGCACACCCACTATATCTCCTTTGGTTATATGATGTTGTGCAGCAATGTACTTCGCGAACTGATTTGCTTTTTTGTTTAACTCTAAGTAAGTTATTTCTTTGCCATCGAGCGCAACAGCTATATTCTGTGGTGTTTTTGATACCTGGTCTTCAAACAAATCAACAATCGTTTTATCTGTTGGAAATGCAATATTAGTAGCATTAAAATCAACCAATAGCTGATTCTTTTCTTCCTGAGATAATAATTGATATTCTGATAAGTTTGCATTTAAGTTATCTTCCAGATGTGCTATAAAATTTTTAAAATGATGAACCAGATATTGGGCTATATTATTTTTTACAAACCCTTCGAGATAGGAAGCCTTAATATGTATATTACCGGAATCATTGATCGTTACATCCAGCAAAATGCCATTGCAGCTTAATGCCAAGCCGGAATTAAAACGTAAGCCATAATTTGAAAACAGGCTTAAATCCTGAATTTCTGTTGGCTCATAATCCTCATTTTCTAATGTTTCGAGGATTTCACTTTTTACTTTTTGAAGGTATTCTTTAAAAGACAGTTTGAGATCTGTAGATAATGACAATAATAACGGATTCGCCTGATCATATCCGGAGGCAATACTCCCATCAAAATCATTCGCTAATCGCCTAAGCAAAAAGGAGTAAACAGCGCTAATAACCGTGTATTGTGCTACTGTATTTTTATTGGTGATTTTATTAAAATAATCTAGTGCTGTTGCATCAATAAAAACGTCTTCAAGATTTATTTGAAATTGATCTGATCCATTAAAAGATATTTTATTTAATGTTTTCTTTTTCCAATATTTTGAGATAAAATTATTACTTCGAAATTCGCTTCTACTCATAAACCTTAAAATTTCTTTTTGATGACAGACAGTTTTTTCTTTTATACTACTTTTTATAAAAATCAGCTTTTTTCAGGTTTTTGTTTTCTATTCGATAGGATTACAATCCTGTTTTAAAGACAACAAAAGTTTATGAAGAATCATCAAAATAATAATTTTGCTCATCGACAAGAAAAGTTGATTTTGAGCTAAATTAAGTACAGCATACCTCTAAAAATTACGGACTTTTCAGAGAAAAATTACGGATTAGAAATAAGGGATTTAGCACCTTGATAAACAAACGATTAAGAGGTGTATTATATATCGTTCCTATGGAACTTTATGTTGATTTTCTTTTTAAACCAACGGATTAAAATCCGTTGCTACAAGATAGATCATTCCTACGGAATTTTTTAAGAGCCTTTGGCTCGGATTATTTTGTAGGGACGGATTTTAATCCGTCCAAAACGATCCAAATATCCAAATATCTCGTTTAACGGTTTCACGTGAAGGATAGAAGCAAAAAGGAAAATTAAAAAACCTTTTGTCAAGTTTTCATTCATTTTGTAACGCCTAATATATGGCGTTCCTATGGAACTTTATGTTGATTTTCTTTTTAAACCAACGGATTAAAATCCGTTGCTACAAGATAGATCATTCCTACGGAATTTTTTCAGAGCCTTCGGCTCGGATTATTTTGTAGGGACGGATTTTAATCCGTCCAAAACGATCCAAATATCCAAATATCTCGTTTTACGGTTTCGCGTGAGGGATAGAAGCAAAAAGGAAAATTAAAAAACCTTTTGTCAAGTTTTCATTCATTTTGTAACGCCTAATATATATATACATCGTTCCTATGGAACTTTATGTTGATCTTCTTTTTAAACCAACGGATTAAAATCCGTTGCTACAAGATAGATCATTCCTACGGAATTTTTTCAGAGCCTTCGGCTCGGATTATTTTGTAGGGACGGATTTTAATCCGTCCAAAACGATCCAAATATCCAAATATCTCGTTTTACGGTTTCGCGTGAGGGATAGAAGCAAAAAGAAAAAATTAAAAAACCTTTTGTCAAGTTTTCATTCATTTTGTAACGCCTAATATATGGCGTTCCTATGGAACTTTATGTTGATCGTCTTTTTAAACCAACGGATTAAAATCCGTTGCTACAAGATAGATCATTCCTACGGAATTTTTTAAGAGCCTTCGGCTTGGATTATTTTGTAGGGACGGATTTTAATCCGTCCCTCATTTAGTAACGCCTAATATATGTCGTTCCTATGGAACTTTATGTTGATTTTATTTTCAATCACCGGATTAAAATCCGTTGCTACAAGATAGCTCGTTCCTACGGAATTTTTTAAGAGCCTTCGGCTTGGATTATTTTGTAGGGACGGATTTTAATCCGTCCAAAACGATCCAAATATCCAAATATCTCGTTTAACGGTTTCACGTGAAGGATAGAAGCAAAAAGGAAAATTAAAAAACTTTTGTCAAGTTTTCATTCATTTTGTAACGCTTAATATATGGCGTTCCTATGGAACTTTATGTTGATTTTCTTTTTAAACCAACGGATTAAAATCCGTTGCTACAAGATAGATCATTCCTACGGAATTTTTTCAGAGCCTTCGGCTTGGATTATTTTGTAGGGACGGATTTTAATCCGTCCAAAACGATCCAAATATCCAAATATCTCGTTTAACGGTTTCGCGTGAAGGATAGAAGCAAAAAGGAAAATTAAAAAACTTTTGTCAAGTTTTCATTCATTTTGTAACGCCTAATATATGGCGTTCCTATGGAACTTTATGTTGATTTTCTTTTTAAACCAACGGATTAAAATCCGTTGCTACAAGATAGATCATACCTACGGAATTTTTTCAGAGCCTTCGGCTCGGATTATTTTGTAGGGACGGATTTTAATCCGTCCTTATGTAGTAACAGAACCTATAAGATATTAAAGCATCAAAATAAGACAGGATTTGAGAGTGAGGATTTCAGCATAATTCAAAAAAAAACCATTCGCCTCGGCGAATGGTTTTTTGTAGTTGCTGGCTAAATTCTAAAAGTTTCTAGAACAAAAAACCCCAATATTGAAAGTAAACTCCAATTAAAACAAGCGAGAATAAAATCGCCGCTGTAACACTTGCATTAGAGATTGATTTAATAGTAAACAAAAAGTAAATTATAGCAAGTACCGTTATTGCAACAAAGATCCATTGCAGCGTAAACAAATAACCAAACTGATTTGGTAAACCAAAAGCAAGAATATAAAAATTACCCTGAGCTGTACTGTTTAAAGCCAATGCCAACTGAACAAAGATAAACAGACATACTATTGAGGCTATTATCAATAAAATTTTAATGATCTTATTTGGTAACGTTTCTTTTCTTCTTATTAACACATAGATGAAACTAAAAATGGCAACCAGCATGATCGTAACAGCAATAAATAGGGGAGCAAAAAACAATAAATTAAATTCGTTTAAGCTGTTTCCAAAATTGGCTACACCACCATTTATAGTTACGTCTGAAACAAAATGAACTTTAGTTTCTGACTCTAATTCTTTGGCATTTGGGGTTTTTCCCGGATTTTGTATAAACTGATCTACAATTTGAATTCCTGCATTCGAGAAACCCGGTACATGCCCTGATATTGGTGCTTTGATCAGATAACCGTTTTTAAATTTATCTACTGTTAGTTTTCCGTTTGTAGAGGGTGTAATTGGATCAAAACCACCGGAGAATACTAATACCGGTGCCGTTAGCGTCGATAAGTTTGATAAATCGTTTATAACTGCCGGAGACTTTTTGTTGTCTGAATTCCATTTATCGCAAACTAAAAAGTCTGATCTGTAAAACGACAATCCTCCCAGTAATTTTTTATATTTTTGGGCATCTTTATCAAAAGCTGTAATCGAATTGTTTGGTAATGCTTCATTGCAACTCACACAATAATATTGTCCGTAATCTAACCCTAACGCACCGGAAAAAGCAGCAACAAGTGAGCTCAACGTACTTTTATTTCCTTTGTTAAATTCATAAATCAACATTGGGATAACCTCTATCAACTGGCTGTTGTATAAGCCTTGCTGAATAGCGATTTTAAAATCTTCGGCATTATAAGTAAATTTCCCTTTTGGGATAATATTTTTATCTACTGCTACGGTTACGGGATTTTTGGTTAGTTTTTCGATTGTTTCGTAATAAACTTTTTCTAATTCCGGAAATTGTTTATTGCAATTTGGATCATTTTTGCAATCCTCAAAAATCTTGTTTAAGCTGTGCACATAATTAGAGGCATTGGCATTATAATACTGTGCTATATCTGAAATCGAAGAGTCAAGAATCAATGACTTTATATCTTGCGGAAAATCATTTGCATAAACCTGAGCGGTATAAGTTCCGTAAGAAACACCGTAAACATTCCAATTTGTATATTTTAATTCTTTTTTCAGTGCATTCAAATCCTGTG
Organism: Flavobacterium araucananum; assembly: GCF_002222055.1. GTDB lineage: Bacteria > Bacteroidota > Bacteroidia > Flavobacteriales > Flavobacteriaceae > Flavobacterium > Flavobacterium araucananum. Next base: position 310,547 of record NZ_MUGS01000004.1, on the reverse strand, counting down.
CAATAGCTTTGCTATTGTAGGCATTGATATCAATTCCTTTGCTTATTAATTCTTGTTTACACGCTACTGCAGCAATTGTTTTTTGTTGTTCATCCTGCGTTTTACTTTGGTTTTCGGCCAGGATTTCTAAGAATTTTTTTCCTAAGTCCGGACAAAATTTAGGAAACGAATATCCTGTTCCGCGAACATCTACAACTACAATATCACTGTTTTTTCGTATGGGGTGTCCAAGCCATCTCCATAATCCGTTAAGACCTCCTGCACCCGGACCTCCCTCTATATAAACGGTAGCATTTGAATTTGGATTTTTTGATGTGCTCTTTACAACTGCTACGGCAATTTTAATTTTTTTACTCGCCGGATTACTCCAATCCTCTGGTACTGACAAGTAATAAAAGTCTATTTTCTCTTTTTTTAAATCTTCCCAATTTGGAAAAAAAGTACTTGTTTTCTCTAATTTAAAAGAATTTGTCTGCGAAAACAAACAGGTCGGTAGCAGACACAGCAGTAGAAATAAGCGTATTAAATTTTTCATTTTTTTATTAATTAATTAGAATTTCTTTTATTAAAATTTCATCAATAGCAATGCTTTGCGAAATGTAACATTTGTACTCCTCGTTTATTTCTATCTCTTTCAGATAAAAATCTTCACCATCAATCATCGTTTTGTTATCTAAAACCTCAAATGATTTTAGGGGCAATGTTAATCCGTGCCCGTGTGCTTTTATTACGGCCTCTTTTTGGGTCCAATATTCAAAAAAAGAGGTTCGTTTGTTTTCAGACTCTACAACCCTGCTCCATTCATCAGCCGTCATTTGCGGTTTAAAATCGGCTAGATCAATCGCTGTCATTTTCTCGATATCAATTCCTATTTCAGATTTTTTGCTTACGGCACAAATGACAAAATCTCCGGAATGCGAAATATTAAAAAACACCGCCTTTGTTTTTAAAAAAGGTTTCCCAAACTTATTGTACTCCAGATTATTTATTTCGGCACCGCAAATTCCGTATTCTTCAAAGGCCTTTAGCAACATAAGCCTGCCTAACAAGGAGAGCTGACTGTCTTGCCATCTCCGATATCTTAAAATTTTTTTCTGAAAATCCTGGTCAAAATCATTCAGGTATTGTTTTACGATACTGTCATGGGCATCCTCAGAAATTTTTGAATATAACAACAGCATCTTAAACGATTTCTAAAATACCCTGATACAAAAGCTGTTTTACTTTGTGCAGTACTAAAAAGTCTAATCTGCCTATAAAATCATTCACGTCTCTTGAGCCTGAATTTTGAGAGAACTCTTTTAGCATTTCTGCCGGTTGTGTCTGGCAATAACCTTTTATTTCCTGCAGGGCATCACCAATTTTTTTGGTATAATCGAAACGGTGCAGGATTAAACCATCAATTTTTAGCGAATATTCCAGTACTTTATTCTCTTCTGTGAGTAGAAACAAAAACTCATTGTTTCCGGATTCTTTATAAAAATTCTCTGTGAACTGACTGTTATTGGTTGCTTCCCAATCCCATTTTGAATGTACTATTTTTACGGTATCAGAAATTTTTAGTTTTTGCTCTAAAATCCATTCATCAGGATTGTTCAGGGCTTTTATAACGGTATCACAATGCTGCAATTGATCGAGATATACTTGCAAATGGGTTCGCGTTTCTCTATTAAAAAATGCGTTTCTGTTTTTGTCAAAGCCATACGCATCTCTGATGACATTATTGACAGGAGTTTCTACTTTTATAAGTTTGTTTACTATAAATTCTTCAAACTTTGTAAAGTCTGAATCGTGTAATTCAGGATCAGGATTATCAAAAAAATTGTTTAATTCCTGACTGAAGATCTTTTCTAACAATGGCATTGTTTTCGTAAAAGTTTTAGACAATAAAACTTTTTTTACTTCTCTAAGATTCAGGTCCAAAACTCCTTTTTTTGGTACGACATTTATCTTAAATGGCTTCACGATAGTAGCCGAAATATCTTTTGTAATGACTTTTAATAAAAAATAGTGCGCTCCTAAACTACCAAACAACAAACCACCGTTTAGTGTGGCTGGCAATTCTCTGTTTACTATTTCTTCTTGAATTGCTTTGAGATATTCGCCTTTGTTTTTTATAGTATTATTTTCTAATAATGCCAGTCCTATTCCGGATAAACCTTCGTAAATATTGGTTGGACTATGGGCTAAATCAGTTCTCTGCAATTCAAAATTTATTTCTTTTGAAGATGCTTCAGACAACAATATTCCGATGCTTCCCTGCGACCAGTTTATTTTGGTTGTTGGTGTGTATAATAAGGAATCATGAGCTTTATACTGCTCTCTAAGCTGGTCCAAAACGTTGTTGTCAAGAATGTCTTTTTCAAAATTTAACCACGTTTGTTTTTCCTGATTCCAACAAGATTCTTTGTACTTGCCTGTATTTTTAATACTATAATCCAGAGAATCACTGGAAAAATTGGCATCAAGATGTTTTAAAACATATTCGATTCCCGAAGATCCCAAAGCAAAACCACAGGAGTTTTTAAGGTTTATTTCGTCAGTTGCTTTCCATGAAATACCATTTTCTGTAAAAAAAGCATTCTGAAATATAGCTGCACTAAATTTATGAATCAGCCTAAGGATATTTTCTGATGGAGATAAGGAATACAAAGCTGTTAAAACCAGCAATGTTCCTGCCCTGCCGTTATACAAATAATCTGAGGTATAACTTGATTCTAAATAGTCCTGCTCTGCCGCAATGATTAGATTTTCGCATTCCTGCAATAAAGTTTCGTCTTGATTTACTCGATACAATTCTATCAAAAAGTAAATAAATCCCGCTCTGCCGTTATACAACGAATAATTGTTTGTTGCATTATTCTTGCAATAAGAGAGCAATTCTTTAGACAAAAACTCCACTTTTTTCAGGTAATAGTGGTCTTTAGCATATTTGTAAAAATCTAATACAAAAAGTAAAAATCCGGCAATACCCGTTTCCAGATTCTCTAAATTATCTGAAACTAAATGGTGCTTGATCTCTTTATTATTCTTTTTTGCAATTTCGACAAGTTCCTCAAAACTTGCGTTTACTATTATCTTCAGGAATTCTTCGATCCTTAGTACTATATCCGTTTTATTTTCTTCTGCTATTTCCATGAGTCAAAATTAGATTTGGTTGGTACGGATCAGGGTCATAATCTTATAATAATATTCGGGATAATCCGTTAATAATCTGTGTGCCAATAAATCACAAATATATTTTACTCTTTTATAGATGCCTACGGTATGAATATAAGCGCCTTTGTTTGGGAGAGCCGTAAAATCTGCCAGACCATCAAACACATGATTTACATTAGACAGATAGTAACTAACATCGATCTCTTTTTTCTCTGCAATCGAATGAAATAAAAACTGCTCGAAAACAGTATTAAACATACCTATATTAATTTTGTCCAGGTTTGCCGTATTATTGTCCACAAATCTAAAGGCCTCTGCGGTATACTCTTTCATGAAATCTAAACTTGAGCCACCTAACAATCCTGCATTTACAGCAATAATCTGATTGTTTTTGCTTTGAGACTCATATAGATAATCCGGTACATAATCAAAATTTTCTTTTATCGATGTAAAGACCTGATCATAATAATCAAATCCTTTTTCCAGATTTTGTGAGATCAGTGCCGATTTTTCGAAACTTTCTTCAAACTTTTTATAAATAAAAATATCCCCATCGGCATGTATAAAAGGTTCGTCCTGAATACTGTATGCATAAATTTTACCTAATGCCCACAAATCCGGATGATAATCGTTAAGAACGTCCAGACTTACATCGACTTTGGTATACGGCAATTCTAATTTGTTTATAAGCAAATCATAGCCCAGTGCATCTGTCACTAACTCGACTTTGTCATAATATTTTTTGAATTGCAGACAACTAAGTGCCCAACTCATATAATTGTATTTTTTATCAAACCAACCGCCTTTATTTCGATCAGAAACGTTTACGTTTTCTTTTTTCAGACTAGGCTTTATCCAAAGACTTTGAACAATTTTCATTCACTAGTTTTACATTAATTACTATTTTTTACCTGTTGGTTCCATTCTTTTAAACACATCAAAAGCTTGATAGCATTTTTTATATTTAATAAATGACCTCTAAAAATTAAAATCAAAATCGAAGGAAACATTCTTTTCGAAATCCAGTTTAACATCAATCAGATCAATTTTCTCTACGCTTTTTTGGGCTATCTGACTTAAAAGATTACAGTATTTTTGTGCTATAATCGCAATGGTTTCCGGATCATATAAATCAGCGTTATAATCAATGATACCTTTCAATTTGCCGTTGCTTTCAAATACATTAAATACAATAGGAATGCGGCTGTACTTATTATCAACGTTATAAGATGTTAATTTTAAATCGTTGAATTCATTGATATTTTCAAACGAAAACTCCGGATTCTGATACACCAGCATAACATCAAATAAGGATGCATGGAGTTGATCAAAAGGAACGGATTGATAATCATTAATAAGCAATAAATTTTCCTGAGTATTTTGGAGCAGGGCATCAAAATCCTGATCTGATCCTATTTGTGTTCTTAAAACGTGTGTTTTAACAAACATGCCAATCTGATCGTTTAATTGGACAGAATTTCGCCCGGAATTTACTGTTCCGATGCAAATATCAGTATGATTCGAAATTTTAAAAATCAGAACGTTTAGAGCGGCTGCCAGTACGGTATACAAAGTGACTTTTTTAGCAAAGGCTACTTCTTTTAAGCCAATCGTTACCTCAGGATCTAACTCAAACAAATGCTTACTTCCGTTTTGCTGATTGTTATCACTGCTAAAATCCTGATCAAAAGAGGCTTTTTTCTGATATCCGTGAAGGTATTTTTCCCAAACGAGCTCATTATCAAAAACATCATCTTTTAGGGCTTGATTAAACCATTCTGCATAATCTTTAAACTGAAATTTTAAAGCATCTTCGCCTAAAAATTCGGAAGGATTATGTTTTTCATTATAGTTTTTAATAAATTCTCTGGTAAAAATCTCCAGCGAAAATCCATCCATAATGATATGATGTGTAGAGAAAAGCAATAGGATCTGACCTGTTTCTACCTGAATAAGTTCTACTCGTATTAATAGATCAGTCTCTAAATTAAATTCGGTATTTATAAACTGATCTATGGCTTGAGCCAGGTTTTCAGGTTTTAATTTGTTGTTTATGATCTTAAACTTTTCTTTGTCGAAAGCATTGATTTTTTGGTACGGAATACCTTCGATTTCGATAAAATTGGTTCTTAAAATTTGGTATTTATACAGGATTGCATTGATCGCCGCAATCATTTTTTCAAGATCAACAGCACCGTGTATACTATATCCGGCAGACATATTGTATGCGATTGAAGTATTTGTTTGTTGCGATGCCAACCAAATATTATGTTGAGATGGCGTCAGGCAGTAAAATGATTTAGGCTCTGATACCGGAATTTCTATAGGTACACTTACTTTTAGCACTTGCAAATATTGCGCTAGTGACTCGATTGTAGGGTGATCAAATATTGGTTTTAGGGTTATGGCAAACGACAGTTCTTGGCTAATCAAGCCTATCAATCTAACGGCATTTAAGGAATGACCACCAAGCGAAAAGAAATTTGCTTTTGTACTGATGTCTTCTGTACGATCTAAAACTTGTTTCCAATAGGTTGCCAATGTTTTTTCGAGATCAGAAACCGGGGCTTTATAATCGTCTTGTTTTATATTTACCTGAATACTTTTGAGCATCAGGGCTTTCCTGTCAATCTTTTTATTGGGTGTAAGCGGAAACTCTTCCAAATCGATAATTGCATTTGGAATCATATAATAAGGAAGATTGATTTTTAAGACCGAAATAATTTTTTCGGTATCTATTTCCTCTTCGGTCTTTAAAATATAAGCGACTAAAAAAGCTTCTTGCTGGCTTTCTTTTTTAGCAATAACAACTGCTTCTTTAATACCTGAAATTTGATTTAATTGTGCTTCTACATCGCCTAATTCTATTCGATATCCTCTTATTTTGACCTGGTTATCATTGCGTCCTAAAAATTCTATCTCGCCCTTATTATTCCATTTTCCAACATCTCCGGTTTCATATAACAAGGTATTTGCGTCAAACGGATTTGCAATAAATTTTTGGGTGGTTAACAACTCATTTTTATAATATCCTTTTGCCAATCCGTCTCCTGCAATATAAATTGCACCGGCCGTACCAATTGGCATTGGACTAAAAAATTGATCCAGTATATAAAACCGGGTATTGTGTATTGGTTTTCCAATATTTGAGGCTTCAGCGGGATGTGTAATTCTTTTGATACTGGACCAGATTGTAGTTTCTGTGGGTCCGTACATGTTCCAGAGTTCCATCGTACTAAAAATCAATTTCTCTGCCAGTGCCTCACTCAAAAGGTCACCACCACACATTACTTTTAGTTGTTTGTCTCCTTGCCATTGGGCATTAAAAAGCATTTGATAAAAGCTGGGTGTTGCCTGAATAATGGTTGGTTTTATTTCTTCTAACTTTTTTATAATCAAGTTAGGGTCTGCTAGTGTGTTTTGGTCTGCAATGTACAAAGTAGCTCCTGATAACAGGGGTACAAAAAACTCTAATATCGAAATATCGAAGGAGTACGTTGTTACAGAAAATAAGATATCGGCAGGTTTTACTCCGGGCTCTTTTATTATACTGGTCAAAAAATTGACGAGTGAGCGATGCCCAATTTCAACGCCTTTAGGGTTTCCTGTAGAACCTGAGGTATAGATTATGTAAGCAGTATCTGTTGGTAAAGTTTTTTTTGAGATTATGCCTTTAAAGTCATTTATCCCTTCTAAGATATTTTCTAATGGCACGACTGCTACATCATCAAGTACTTCTAATTGATATTCTTTTTCGATAATAAGTACTTTGCACGCACTATTGTCGATGATGTATCGCAATCTGTCTTTTGGAAACGCAGGATCAAGCGGAATGTAAGATCTTCCAGACTTTAATATAGCCAGCAAAACCACCACCATATTGGCAGATCTGCCTAATAGTACTGCAATTGGCGATTTGTCTTTTTTGCCATAAACACCAATGATCTGCTCTGCTATCTGGCTGGATATTTTGTCCAGTTCTGAGTATGAATAGGATTTATAATCGTCTTTTAAGGCTTCTTTTCCGGGTGATTTTTGTACCTGAAGTTCAAATAAATCAATTACGGTCTGCTGTTTTGGATATTCGCTTTCTGTATTATTAAATGTTTTTAATAACTGATTTTCTTCTTGTGGAGACAGATAATCGAGTTCTTTTAGCTTTTTTTCGGGATGGTTTAACAGGTCTGTTAAAAGGTTTTCAAAATGAGCGACAACTTGTGCAATTTGTGCCTCATTGAAATAACTTAAATTATAATCAAAATCGATTTTTACATCTTCAAGTTCATCAAACTCTCTGATATAAATGGCCAAAGCGACACGCTCTGATTTATGTGTTAACGGAATTACACTGGTTTGTGTGTTTTTGAAATCGCTCGAATAATTCTGTTTTTCGTAAGAAAGTGTAATATTAAACAAACGCTCTTTTTCATTAAACAATCTGAGTTCCTGAATCAGTTTGCCTAACGGAAATCTTTGATGGCGGTAATCATATCTGAGCTGATTTTTGATGTCTGTTAGTAATTCTTCGACAGTAGCGTCAAAGTCTACAGCAATTCTTAAGGGGGTTACACCCATAAAAAGCCCGACTGTTTTTTTGTAATTCGATTTACTTCTGTTTAAAACAGGCAGCCCTATCGCAAAATCATTGTTTTGATGTTTTCGTCCAAAATAAGCATATAAGACCCCTAAAATTAAATTAAAGGTGGAGCATTTGTATTGGGAAGCGAGTGTATTTAACTGGTTATAAATTTCTCTCTTGACAATTAGTTCTTTACGATCGCTTTTGTTTGCCGGAAGTGTGTCGTCTGTTTTTTCGAACAAATTTTCCGGCAGGGATTCAAATTTATGAACCCAATAGTTTTTATTCTGAGTATAGGATTCTGAATTTTGATACAGTAAATCATCTTCTATAAAATCCTTATAACTAAAAGGATAGACGGTTCTAACTTCTCCAAATTCAAAAATCTCATTGTAGTTTTGCACTAATCTCTGAAACATCAATGAGGTTCCCCAGCCATCTGTAATCAGATGGTGATAGACAGAAAACAGGTAATGAAAATCCCGGGTTACTTTTACTACTGTAAAGGTATGCAGGAGGTGCTCGCCAAATAAATCAAATGGTTTAGAAAACTCTTCCTGCATATAAAAATTTGCTTTTTCAGAAGCGTCTTCGCTTCCGGAAAAATCAACAAAACCTAATGTTGTATGATGCTCTTCGGCTATTTTTATGGTAACATATTCCTGGTCATTAACGAGCGTACTGCGATAAGCATCATGCTGGTTAATGAGTTCATGGTATGCTTTTTTAAATATTTCGATATCGATTACTCCTTTAATTTCAATCTTGGCACCTATGTTATGTATAGGCTCGCTGGGATATAATAAATGCTCGAAATAAACATCTTGTTGCGGAAGAGTAAGTTTCATGAAAAAAATTGGTGTTAGCCGTTTAGGTTGTGTAATACAAATTTTAAGGTGTCATTGCAGCTTGTTTTGAGTTTGGTTAATCTCTATGCCACAAACTTTCTGTATGCAGTACCTCTTCTTTTACTTCAAAATCTTTTACAATTTGTCCGTAATCGAATTTAATAATTCTGTCAGCATACTTAAAATAAGCATCATCATGCGTAACGGCAATAATTGTTTTGCCTTCTTCTTTTAATTTAGGGACCAGTTTTTCGTAGAAATATTTTCTAAAATGAGGATCCTGATCTGCAGCCCATTCGTCTAATACCAAAATTGGTTTATTTTCTAAAAGAGCAAAAATCAATGACATTCTCTTGCCTTGACCCTTAGAGAAAGAACGTCTTGCAGATTCTTCTTTATCATCTACAATAACCTTATCCAACTCCATTGTTTCCAACAGTTTTCTATATTTATCATTATTCTCTAACAAATAATCGTCGTAGTTGTGCGAGAAGATATGATTGTCTGTAAAAACGGCTGCTATCAGGTTTTGAATTACGGTATTATCTGCTGTTATATCTTCATTATTCAAGAGTAATTCGCCACTTGAAGGCTCATACAAACCGGTCAAAATATTTATAAAAGTACTTTTTCCGCTTCCGTTTCCTCCAATAACAAAGATTACTTCGCCTTTGTCAATTTTTAGATTTAATGGTCCTAATTCAAAAATAGTATCGGCATCGCTATTGTTGTAACGAAACCCAATGTTGTTTAATTCTACTGAATCGAATTCGCCGGTATAAACTTCGGTTGGCACTGTGCTTTCTTCTTTTGCAATCTGAAAATCAAACAGAAACTTTTTAATTCTGTCGTTTGACACCATATATTGTGCATAAACATTTTGCATGTTTATTAAATTATTGATAGGTCCTGTAATAAATAATAAAATAACAACATAAGATCCTACCTCTTCTCTGGTAAGAAGGTTAAGAGCCGGCAACAAGAATAAAATAGCGCCAATTACCAGATACAATCCGTACTGACTGATCAGGTTAATCGATAAAAAAACAAAATTAATTTTATAGTCCAAATCCTTGGCATCATCCCTGTTTGGGGTCAGATGCCTGTTCATCAAATTATTTCTTTTATTTCGATCTACTTTCAGGTCTTTAAATCCCTTGATAACATCGTTTACATAGTTATAATAGTGCTCGTTGAATTTTCTTAAAACAGCGAGTTTTTGAGACATTGAATTGATAACTACGAAAAAAATTGCCGCTATTAAAATGATCAATCCCAGAACAATTAATGCAGAATATAAAGAGATCGCAAACATATAAGCCAGACAAAGTACCAGCATCAATAAGGAGTTTACGGTATGGGTTACGACTCCTGAAAATGAACCAAAAACCCTGATATCTTCTATTGCCGTATAAAATCTTTGCGAACCAAATTTTTCAAGAACGATAAGCGGTGTCTGTAATATTTTTTTAAAAACGTTTTTTTCGTTTTCATAAAGTATGTTGTAGGTATATTGATTCAGTTTTTTCTGAAAAATAATATTCAACAAATAGGTATAAACAACAACGGCTACAAAAACAATCCACATGTACCCTTTTATAAATTCTTTATTCCCCGAAATTGCATTATTAATAATATATAAAGTTCCAAAACTTAATATCGTGTTAGGAATTGCATATAGTATTATGTAAATAATATTTACGAATTTTAATTTTAACATACTTTAGTGGGATTTTGGTGTTTATATAAGTTTTATTTAAAACATTTATTTTTTATTCTTTAATAACTGAACTAGGAGAAAAGTTTGCAATGATACCGGCAAGTTCTGTTGGATGGTCGTAGATATAAAAATGATTTCCGGGTAGTACTTTATGCTGAAAATTTCCGGTGGTAAAATTTTCCCAGTTTTCGATTTTGTCACACGTTTTTTCTTCAGATCCCATTACGGCATATATTGGCGTTTTTAGTTTTATATCGCGTTCTAAAAAGTCATCTTTTTCAAGCGCTTCAAAATCAGCTCGCATGATTGGGCTAAAAAAATTATACAATTCATCATTTTCGAGAAGTTCGTGTGGTACTCCTCCTAATTTTTTAAGTGCTTCCTTGAACTCAGCATCTTCTAATGAATACCTTTTGGGTTTATCTTCTTTTGGTAATCCCGGACCTGCATTGCCGGAGACGATTAAGGCATTAGGCAAATCGCCTGCTTTCTCCATTTCGTTGACAACAGACAAACCTAGTGTTGCCCCCATACTATGACCAAAAATGATATAGGGGTTACCGTTTCGTAACTTCTTAATTTGAGTAACAAGATCGTTTACAGTATCATTTTTATCCCTTAAAAGTTTTTCCTGATGCCTCATACCTCTTCCCGGAAGCTCTAAAGAAATAAACTCCAAAGCAGGATTAATAAACCTTTTAAGAAAATTGAAAGAGTAGATATTTCCTCCCGCAAAATGCAATAAAAATAATTGTGTATGTTTTTCTAAATACATTGTTAATTCGTAAAAATAATTGTCGATTTTTCTTTCACGAAAATAGCTGTAACATTTATCTAAAAATTACGGGCTTTGGATATAAAAATTACGGAATTGTATTTATTTGAAGATAATATTATTTAAAATCAGTAATTTAAGGTCGTAGTATATTGCTCTAAAAGTAAGAAATACTAAAAGAGATAATTTTAAAAATTATGTGAAGTATGGATTTAAAAATGAAGTGTAATCTCAATTCTTGTTCCTATTCCTATTTTTGATTCCAAATAAAATTCGCCTTCCAGTGACTCTGTTCTCTCTTTGATATTGGTTAATCCTATACCATTTTTTTTGCTTTTAGTATCAAAGCCCTGTCCATCATCTACGACAGACATTGTCAGGAATTTATTATTGTATTTCTGGATGCTTATCTCACAATTTTTTGCATGGGCATATTTATTAACATTCAAAATAGCTTCCTGAACGATGCGGTATAAGTTTATTTTATAAATATTCTGGACATCTCCCCAGTCAAAATTTGAATCTGTTATGTACCTGAAATTGGTTTGACTAATATCTTTTTGATTTTCGATTAAGCTCGACAGTAAGATATTAAAATCATTCCCATCCAAAAAAGAAGTTCGGCTTAAGTCATGCGATATAGTTCTAATTTCATTTTCGATATTTTGCAACTCAGAAATATATTCTTTTCGTTTTTCGATTATATCCTGTTCAATCTTCGAGTTAAAAAAACCTAAATTCATCCTGACACCATAAATTCTATTCATAACACCGTCATGAAGTTCTCGGGCTATTTTAGCTTTTTCATAGTCTTTGGCAGCATTTATTTTCTCATTTTGTTCCGTGAGTAATACATATATTTCTTCATTAGCTTTTTGCTGTATCTTTAAAAACCGGAGTTCTTTGTTTTTATATTTAAAATATCTTAAAACAAAAACGATAACCAATAATAGAATTAATCCAAATGAAGTAATCAAAATATAAAAGTTTTTTTTAGTCAAAATTTTATTCTCGTCCTCTATTCTTGAGGTTTCATACTCAATTCTTGCATATTTTTGATGCGCATTTTTTTGAACAATGTTAATACTGTCACTCAACGTAATGTATTCATTTGCATAACACAAGCTGTTTTTTTTATCCAGATTAGAAAGTAGTTTTAATGTTGTCAAAACTTCATTACTGTTCTGGATCCTACTCGCCAATTGGTTTGCTTCCTTAAGGATTTCAATAGCCCTTAAGGTATCTTTTTGCGTTAAAAAATACTCCCCAATATGAATCTTTTTATATAAAATATCCGACTCATCGCCATATTTTTTCAAAATCTCCAATGATTTCGAAAACATCGCATAAACAGTATGATATTGCCCACTTTTCATCTTAGAATAAGCCAGATTACTAAGAACATTAGCATATAATCTGGGCCATTTTTTTTCCAGATCTTTAGTAAGCAAAGCCTGCAACTTTATGATAGATTTTGAATATTCTCCCTTCAAATCATAAAGATTACAGATATTGATCGTAGACGCAACGTTGTAATTACTTATTTCGTCTTTATCAATAGTATTAAATTTCATTTTTTCTAAATTATTCAAAGCCATCTGGTGGTACCACAATGCCTTATCATAATTAAGCAACTTCTCCAGGCAATTACCCATTAATCCATTGCAGGAATAAAGGAGCCGTTGATCTTTGGACTCTTTTAAAAACTGTAAAGCTTTAGAAATTTCGACTTCGCATTCTATATAATTTCCGTCATAAAATAAAACGCAGGCTTTATAAAATAACATCCTTGCTGTATTGTCAAAATCAGACAACTTGTAATATACTTTTTCTGCCTGCAAATAATAAAAATAGGCACTATCCTTTTTTACATTTCCATAACTGTCTCCAATATAATAAAGTGCCTTTGCAATTCCTTCCTTGTCATCAACCTCTTTTGATAACCTGTATGCTTCTAAACTAGCCCTTAAAGTTTTTTTCAGATTATTATTATAATAATACTCCGTAGATAGTTTAAAATATAAATTTCTAATGACCGAATCATTTTTTTGAGTCTTTAACAAATCAAAAATAGAATCTAAATACTTTTCCTTTTTTTTACCAACTAAGTGTTTATCATCAAACGAAATAGTTGATTTAATTTTAGAACTGGCAAGTTCTGTTTTCTTGCATGAAAAAAATAACAATACAAGAAGTAAGCAAATTATTTTAAAAGGTGTCGTCAAAAGTTTAAGTATTATTTTACAATTTCAAATATAGCGTTTTGAAATAAAAAGACTATAAAATTTAAGAATAAATGAAATAGTCTTTTTGTGAAAAATAATAATAACTAACTTAATCCTTTCTTGGTGGTTTTACAATAATTGGGTCTCCTTCTGTTGTATTTGTACTTGCATTTATAGTATCTTTTGCTCTGGCATAAATATTTTCATTGCCGTTTTTTTGCACTTCTTTTTTTAAATTATTACCGCTAGCTTCAGTCTGTTGATCAATATCATCTGTAGAACAAGAGAAGATAGAAAAGGAAAGAAAAACGCATGCAGCAACATATAATCTTGTTTTCATAATAATTTGGTTTAGTATCATTTATACAAAAAAAAGACTACATTTTGTTTTCATATTACGGTATATCCGTAAACTTTAAATTACATTTAAAAAGAAATAAACAATAGTAACCCTATCGAATTAAAATAATTAAGTAAGAAAATGGCTAATTTTTACAAAAAAAGGAAGTAAATAAATTGTGAAATTTTTCCTTCAACTTCAAAAAAAAGTAGTAAAAAACCTAGAAATTTGAATTATATATTGTCTTAATGTTAAAATTCATAACAAACTATAACATTTTACGCGATCACGTAACAGACATATCAAATTATTAATTAATATTGATACAAATTTAAAGTACAATTTATGAGCTATAATATTTTGATTGTTGATGATCATCCTATGACAGTTGATGGATATATAAACCTATTATCTAGTGTCGACTATAAAGAAAATTTACCAACTTTTTTAAAAAGCTATAATTGTGAAGATGCTCATAACAAAATTAATTTTCAACTAAAACAAAACCTAAAGATTGATCTGGCTCTTTTAGATATCAATCTTCCACCTTACAAAGAATTAAACATCGAGACCGGTGCTGATCTTGCCGTAATTCTTAGAAAAAAAAACCCTTCTTGCAAAATAATTCTGCTTACTATGCACAGTGAGCCTCTTACGGTTGATAAAATCATTAAAGAGATAAATCCGGAAGGTTTTATTGCTAAAAGTGATATAAACTTTGAGCTATTTCCGGTTATCTGTAAAAAAATTATGGATGACGAAATATATCGTAGCCCCACTATTATACAATCGCAAAGAGATTTGTTTAAAAAGAATATTAATTGGGACAACCACGACAATAAAATCCTTACATTAATATGTCAGGGGGTCAAAACGGTCAATCTTCCTAACTATATTCCGTTATCAATGAGCGCTATAGAAAAAAGAAAGGCCAATATAAAAGGACAATTATTAATGGGAAAAGGCAGCGACCGGGACCTGATTGGAAAGGCTAAAAAATTAGGATTATTGTAATTTTACTTATTTTACCTCTTTTCCTTAAACCAATATAACTTGTTGGGTGTAATTATTTTCGATAATATAGAAACACAAATCTGTTTACTCAAAAAAAGATGTTTCACTTATTTTAAAAACACATGACCCTCTATGTCAAAGAAAATTTTACACAATTACACCCAACCCGTTACTATAGCGATTGTAATTGCATAACTTAAAAAACATTCGCATTTATACAATTATAATTCAAATTCTAGAGCTAGTTTTGGCACTTACTAAGAATCTAAAATGAATTATAAAATAAAATCTTCAAGATTGCCAATCGCTTTGCCATCTCAAAAAAGTCGAGTATTAGCACTAAACTGCCCAATAGTACATTTTATAGCAATTGTTGCATTGTGTTTGCATCCTTATTATAGTAAAGCACAATCTGAAAACAGTGATAAAAACAAAACCAATGTCGAAAATTCGGGGGTCGAAACAGCGTTTATCAGTAAGACCATTTTACCCGGCAATGATTTTTACAAGTATGTAAATGAAGGCTGGTTAGAGTCGAAAACAATTCCGGCAGGCTCTTCAGGATTTAGCAACTATAGCGAAGCCAGCGCCAAAATAAACAAACGAATTGCTGGTATCATTCATCAGGGAGCAACTCTTAAAGGCAGTTCTCAAGCAGCGTTGCAACAAGTAGGTACACTCTACTTAAGCTATCTTGATACAGACAACATCGAAAAACTAGGGCTTAAACCTATCGGGCAGGATCTAAAACAAATACTTGCCCTGAACAATTATGATGATGTTGCAAAATGGATGGCGAATCCAAAATCTTTCTCCATTGTATCCATTCATACCGGACCGGATATTACTAACAGGAGTAGATTTCTGGTCCTGCTTAGCGAAAGTGGCATTGGTTTACCTGCTCCGGACTATTATCAAAAACAAGATGGTGCTTATCCGGGTTATCGCAAAGCTTATTTAGAATATATCATAAAAACCTTTAAGCTTGCCGGAATTTCAAATCCTGAAAAACGTGCGAACGATATCCTCGAAATCGAAACCAAATTGGCAGCTGTACAATGGACACCTGCCCAAATGCGGGACAGCAAAATTAACTCGGCTTTGCTTCGTACATCAGAACTTAATAGTTATGCACCGGGATTTCCGTGGAAAGTATTTTTGGCAACCAGACAGGTAGATACTGTAGATCAGGTGATCTTACAGGCAAATTCTGCTATAAAAGCAAAAGCTGCTTTGTTTGCCAATACCGCCATCGAAGTTTGGTCTTCTTATCTTGCTTTTCATTGGATCGTAAATCACGCTGCGCTTTTGCCTGCGGAGTTTCGCAAGAATCAGTTTGAATTTTACTCTACTACTTTAAACGGAATTGCAAGTGATGTTTCCAGAGAGCAAAAAGCAATTTTGTACGTTAACAACCGTCTGGCACAAGTGGTTGGGAAATTGTATGTCGAACAGTATTTTCCTGCCGGATACCGCAAAAGTATCAACGATCTGGTGACTTATATTCGTAAGGCTTTTGCAATTAGACTGGAAAAACTGGATTGGCTGGATGACAGCAGCAGGAAAGAAGCAAAAGCAAAACTGGATGCTGTTACGGTCAGGATTGGATATCCTGATGTTTGGCGGGATTATTCGTTTATTGAGTTTGATGTTAAAAATCCTGTTGGTAATGAGCATATTATTGCAAAAGCAAATTGGGAGTATGAGCGGTCACTGCTTCAAAAAACATATACGACCAAAGATTGGTATCAGGTTCCGCAAATTGTCGATGCAACCAGCAGCAAGCTCTATAACTCAATCGAATTTCCTGCCGGAATATTACAACCTCCCTTTTTTGATCCTTCTGTTGATCCTGCTGTAAACTTTGGTGCTATTGGCGCTATTATAGGTCATGAATTGGGACATTGCTTTGATGATGAAGGATCAAGGTTTGATGGTAATGGTTTGTTGCGGGACTGGTGGACTCCTCAAACCCGAAAATCATTCGAAGAAAAAACCAAATTGCTTACGGAACAATATGATGCCTTCTCGACAGCCGACGGTGTTCCTATAAACGGAAAACAAACTCTGGGCGAGAATATTGGTGACCTGACCGGAGTTTCAGTTGCTTACGAAGCATATCAATTGTATTGTAAGGACCAGAGGGACAAACCTGTAACTTTGAATGGTTATACTCCTGACCAGCGTTATTTTTTGTCTTTTGCTCAGGTTAATCGAAGCCTTTATACCCCGGAAGCCTATCGCATAACGATATCCAGAGATTATCATGCTCCGGCAGAATATCGTGTAAACGGTGTGGTTAGAAATATTGATGCCTGGTACAAAGCATTCGATATCAATAAAGAAGATGTGCTGTATCTGGTGCCGGAAAAAAGAGTTCGTATTTGGTGATTTTTCTCTAAATGTACAAGAAAATACTCCTCCAGATAATTTGTAACACTAATGATATAAAGCAATAAAAAAAGCCAGTGAAATCATTTTTCACTGGCTTTTACTTCTTATAAAATACATCTAACTATTTTTATGAAAAAAATGTATTTGTTTTTGTATTCTTGTTAGACATACGTACTATGTGCTAAAGAAATTTTTTGAGACATTACCTCCAAGGTTTTAAGTTATTTCTTAACGACTTTAACTGTTTTAACCTGATTGTTTTCATTTGTTACTTTTAGAAAATACAATCCGCTTGGGAATCTGCTTAAATCTATTTTTGAAATTCCTTCAGTAAGATTTTCGCTTTTCAATTCTTTTTCAAGATTATCATAAACCTCTAGTTTTGAGCTGTTCTCTATTTGAATATTAAAGATGCCGTGAGAAGGATTTGGATATACTTTTAATGCTGAAACCGGATCAAAATTGGCTGTTCCTAAAGTGGTAACCGCGATACAATTTGAGGTTGCAGAACAACTTCCTAAAGCAACAACAACACTGTAAGTTCCGGTTGTTGCAGGCGTAAAAGTTTGGTTTGTTGCTCCTGAAATTGGCGAATTGCCATTGCTGCAATTTATCCATTGGTATGTTGCATTGGATACTTTTGAGGTCAGCACCCCACCGCTATATTCGACTATTGGATCAATTGGATCGTTTACGGTCAAATCCAATTCTTGGGTAGTACAACCGTAAATTTTCCTGATCTTGTATAAGTAGTATTATTTACGGGCCAGGTATAACTCTCACAAGCAGATTCTGTAGTAACATTTATAGTACCGGATGAATAATTTGCTCCGTTATCTTTAGACCAGTTGGGATTGGCAATAGCTTCATTTTTACGATATCAAGTTTTATTTAATTATTCTGATTTATTTATATTTGAAACTATGGCGTGGAATGTGCTACTAATTTTCAACATCTAAATAAATTTCGTTATATCCATAGAAATCACAACTTTTACCATTTATTTTAGCTTTTAAAATACCACAATGAAAATTACCTCTGTCTTGTCCTGATTTTGCTAACCGGCTACCATTTTTAAAATCATAAATTTTATAGATTTTATCTTTTAGTGAGATAGTTAAAGTGTCTTTTAGTAGAATTTTGGAATCAACATAAAAATTTAGCTTGTTTATGGAATCAGTATTATAGATAGATTCTTTATTATTTGAAATTTTTACTTTAATGTCTTTTAGGTTCATATTATTGAAGTGTGAATCTAATTTTATCCATATTCTGTCTCGGTCAGCAACATATTCAGAAGTATTACATTCATTTATATTAGAGTAATTATTTACTTTAATAATGAAAAATCGAAAAATAAAAAACAGAATAATTCCGCCTAGTAATAATATGATTTTCTTCATTTTTATATATCCATTGTAATTATTCATAAAATGATTTGATGTATTCATGATAAAATAATCATAAGTCTCACAACGTTATTGCCTTAAACTATTAGTAAGAATCAAGTAGAAGGCTTAAATAGAAGATATAGATCTTAACATACTAAAGATGCTTTTGATCTATTTTGGTAAAATATAAACTCCATTTCTATCAATAAATTTTTCACCATTAATTTTATAACTAAGAAAAAATGGTCTTCCAGAGCTAATAACACCTTTTCTTTCAATTTCAGAAAGTGTAATTTTTTTATCTTTTATAGAAATAACAATAGTATCAGTTTTATATACAGTATCGGTTTTTTTTAATGACACTTCAACGTCAATCGTATTATTAGATTTAGAATATATAATGAGGCTACCTATATCAATATTAGCATTATTGCGCTTAAGAATCAATTTAGAATTTACTAGTTCTGCTTCAGTACTACTTACAATAGAAATGATAGGTAGTTGATTTGTGAGAACATATTCTTTATCGTCTGTATTCTTGCAACCAATAAATAGAATACAGAAAAGGAATATTTTTAAGTTATTTTTTAAATTTGATGTATCCATAAAAATTAGTGCTAAAGGTTTAAATAGAACAAAAAGGATTAGCCCTTAGTTTTATTAATTAAGATCTATTGATATATAATTAATTGATGTAGAATTATCCTGATAATGACCTTCGTTATGAAAATTATCTTTGTAAATTAGACTGCAATAATAATTTCCTCTATTTTTTCCCGCTCTTATTCTTGTCGTAATATTTCTGAAGTCATAGAGTTTCTGTACTTTATTTTCGTTTCCTTTAATTATAAGAGTATCAGATTTTAAAATTTTATTATCTGTATAATATTTATCTACTGCATCTAATTTTTTTTGATATTTAATTTGTTTTCTTTTGCCATCTTTTCCTATTGAAACAATAGAAAATTTTCTCATCATTTTAGCATGACTTATATTCCTGGAAAAACCAATATAAATCCTGCCTCCGTCTGCAATAAACTTCGATGATTCACATTTAGCTTCATTTTTAAAATCTTCTACTTTAATATATAGAAAACGAAAAAACCAATTGTTACTAAAAAAAAATATGATTTTCTTCATTTTCATATATCCATTGTAATTTGATTAAAATTATTCTTTAGTATTTTTCTAAATCTATTATAATAATATTGTTACCATAATCTTCCATTTTTTGATTATTCACGGTAGATTTACAATAACGGCAAACTCGAATTTTATTATGACTTTGATCAAATCCTTCTTCAACAATATTAGTAAAATCATATATCTTAATAATTTTACTTTTGATACTGATAACCATAGTATCCTTAAGCAATACTTTTTCAGAGACACCTATATTATAATTGTTTTGATATAAATAATCTTTTAAGTCCTCTTTTGTATATTTAATATCTTTACTATTAATCTGTATTTTTAAATTTTCTAAGTCTTTTTGCGAGTATTCTTTTGAATAATTTTTAAATGAAATCCAAAATCCTTCTCCGGCAGCTATATAAGAATCACAATTGTTGTGATCTTTATTATTACAACTTATAAGAATTAAAAATATTAATACAACTTTATTTAATTTTGATATATCCATTATAATTATTCATAAAATGATTTGATGTTATTTTCTTTTTTAAATATCTAGAAGGACCAAACGGGTTTGTAGCCCAAGAATAAACCTTAAAATCAATTTCATCGATCTTTGAGCCTAAAAATTTTGGCGTATAATTCCACACTATCGGTGATTCTAAAACTATTTTAGTAGGTCTGGCTTTTCATTATAAATCTTCTTTAATTAAGTAGATTTTTTTATTTGTTGGAGATAAATCATAATGTTTTTTCTCATAAATAACACCCTTATCTTTTATATCTGTTTTATTTATTTTATACTTTTTTAAGTAACAATCTTGTGGCTTATAGCCTATCCAATAATCATTTTCAAAACTATGGATATAATAAATATCGTTCTTTATTGTTACCATTATGGTATCTGATTTCATTAAATCACTATATTCAAAAGAAAAATAATTATCTGCCATATTCTTTTTGTAAAATATTTTTATGATTTTATTTTTGCGAATAATATTAGCATTTAAATTTACTAAATCGTGTAAATTATATTGATTACAATATATCCAATAAATATTTTGAGCGACAAAAAGATCATTTTTACATTCCTTTATTTTAGCATCTTTTTTTGACTCGTCTTCTTGTTCTCCATGAAGCCCTTTAAAGATGTAAAATCCTAGAAATATGATTAATAGTGATAGGATAATTGTTTGTTTATTTAACTTTAATATATCCATAAAAATTGTTTATAAAATGCCCGAAAGTAATTTGTTGTTTTAATTTTTTTCCTTTAGTACCCCAAGAATATACTTTAAAATCAAGCTTATATTCTGTTTCTCCTTCTCGTGTTAACCAAGGAAATTCTATAATTTGTGATTCTAAAACTATCCAATGATATTCAAACTCAAAAGGTGATTTTATTGTTTTTTTTAATTCTTGAATTGAAAGATTTTTTGGTAAATAAAAATCTGGATCATCATCTATTAAATCCGAATCAATCATTAAGATTAATTTGTATCCAGCTTTAAATTATGTATCAATTTTTCAAAAAACCTTCTCCTTCTGTAAATTCAACACCATCAATTTTATATACTTTTATAAAAGGTGCTCCTACAGTTGTTTCGACACAAACTTCTTCTGTTCCAGTTATGTAATGTGATGCGTTTTTCAAATTTAAATATATAGTATCCGTTTTATAGATTGTATCTACCTTAAAAAATTTAAATTTAACTAATGTTCTATTTTTAGAAAGTTTTTCAATGACTTCTAAATGACCTTTATTAATTATACTATCATTGCGTTTTACAAAAAATCGCAAATTTTTAATTTCATTTTCATTTATTCTTTCTATTTGAAGCGAAGTATAGTTATACGATAAAACATACTCTTTACAAGTATATTCTCTCTTACATCCCATTAAAATAAGGATAAAAAGAAATATAGTTTTATTTTTTAAATTTGATGTATCCATAAAAATTAGTATTAAAAACGGTGTTACGTATATGTGTACCTATATTTAAGTTCTGCCAGCAATAATATGAAAAGCTGTAGACTCCCTTTATTGGATCTATTTGTAAATCCCCTTCAAAAGCAATCCAGTGATACTGAGTTGCACATCCTAAATAACTTATTGAATCATCTAGCATATCTGAATCTATTAGCAAAATAATATGCCAACCTTGAATATACAGTTTCTGTATCTCTAATAATTTATTTGAAAAATTTTTACCCGTTGTAATAAATGTTTCATCTGCAACGAGACTAGCTCCATATAAATTAACAGCAACATCACTCATATAACTAGGCCAATTTATAGCATCCCAGTCTTCTCCTTTCTCTCCTAAATATTTTTTATTAGAAGAACTCCTGGTTCCTGCTAAGATGATCCAATCTGTTTGATGCATTAATTGGTGAGGTATACATGGCTTTCCGTTAGAAAATTTGTCATAATGAGGATATTTTAAATTACTTAAGTTTGGATTGAAATCATACAAAGCAGAATTTGGAGTCAATCTAAATCTATTTATTATTATTTCTCCTGTTCTAAAGAACTTCATATAATTGTTATAAAAATCATTTTTAAAATCTTGAGCGTAAAAATACAAAAGAGCTGCAGTGCCACATAATGAAGTTGCATGTTGGTTAATCTTTGAAGGATTATTTTTTCTAACAACTAATCCATCTTGAAAGACCATCCTGTCAAACCATCTAAACCTGTTGTGTTTCCAAACTTTTAGTCCCCCTTCATTTTCGGGATCTTTTATATAAGCACGAATATACACAAAACGTCCGCACATGTCTTTTTCGTTCAGGGTAAACTTGAGCGTATCGCCTGTTACAGATAGATCTCTTTCGATCCATTTATTCTCAGACAAACTATGGTATTTGTAGCTCCATTTTATTACCGTTTTATCGGTTGGAGTTTCCTGGGTAAAAGCTACGACTTTAAATTCGTATGTTTTACCATATAACATTCCTTGCTGACTTTCTCCTGAAGTATCATTGGCAGAACCTAAATCTAAAGTCGTTTTAAGTTCGATTGTTTTTACCCGGGTTTCTTTTTTCTCCGGTTCAGGTTTATAATAAACCGGTTGAGCTTCGACTCTGGATACTTGCCAATATTTTATGAAATCATCGCCATTGCCATAATTTTGAATTGCTGGCGAAAGTGTTATGGCAGTTTGCATATTATGTGGTCCGTAAGTTTCGAATGTTACACAAATATGTATGATGTAAGCATCGCTAAACTTGTATTTGCGAATTGGGAGATCTTTATCTCCGTTGCTATAAAAATGAATTTCTCCTTTTTCCATTCGGTCGGTTTCATGTTGAATAGCTTTGGTGGTATTGTGCAGGAAAACCTCGTCTCTTTCCTGCGTTACAAAACCAAAATTAAGCAAACCACCCATAATTTCGCTTGTGGGAGAGCCATCCCAGGCTATATGCCTGAAATAATTGGTATTGATCCATAGTAAATCCCATTGTTCTCCAAACATAAATAATGTAGCAGACGTCATAATTCTATTTTTTAGAAAATCACAATCCAATAAATGTAGACTGAAGAATATCTGAAAAAAGGAACTATAAGACATTAAACTATCAGAATAAGACAGGTTTTAGGTGTTTTTTTTGCCTGATGTTTAACTAAAAAAACTCTGTGTGACAGAAATACAAAAAACTCCATCAGTTGTAACTGATGAAGTTTTTCTCTAAAAAAAAAAGCAGAATGAACTGTTTGGGTACAATTCAAAAAAATTATTCCAAATCGAAAATGTTCCCTAAATGCTCTTCCATAATAAAATATGGATTATCGGTGTGCGTTACAGACCTCATATGAATCAGACTCGTTTTACTCATCATCCTTAACATCTGGCGGCGTTCGCATTTTATAATTTTGCCATTTTCCTCGCGTTGTCCTGCAACAAAGGCACTGCGTCCGTGAGCACATAAATGATTGTTTACAAAAATAACATCTCCGGAATTTGGTACATATTCGCTGTTTATAAGTTCCTTGGCCTCATTCCAGAATTCGGTCAGATTATAAAGAGCTTCGGGTGTCTGACCTGCATTTTCATTAAAAATTTGTTCGGCAGCATCAAAACGGATAAAAGGAAGTTCCCTGTTACCATACAAAACAGATGCCGTAGGTCCGGGAGCTGCTTGCTCATCATCGTAATTTGCATCTTTTGGACATTGATAAATAGGCGCAAATAATTTTTCCATAATAGGGTTTACAGCTCCATGCGAGCGAATCGAGTACAATGTCGACGGAACTCTTTCTTCATTTCTTAAATACAAAAAGCTCAGAAAATCAGCCTGATTTAATAAAAAAGCATCTTCGGTATGTACATACAAATCTGTTTTTGATCCGGATCCGGTTTGTGTTGCTGCCATGTTTTCGTCGGGAATTACAGCGTGCAATAGCCCTCCGCCCTTTCTTTGTGCATAATATTGTACCGGTTTTGAAGGAACCGCGCCATGAAGCAGCGAACAAATAAATCCGTATTTATTCAACTTTGCATAATCGGCTCCTTGCCAGTTTGGAGGTGTTGGTCCTAAATCATCCTGATCAACTTCTAACAGACCCTGAAAAACAATTGCTCCATATTGATTTGCCGAAAAATCAGCTCCAAACTGACTTAAGACTCTGCTAATTCGTTCCGGAAGCAATTGAAAAGCGTGAAGATGCAGCGCTGCTATATAATCCGGATTTTCATAATGGTCAAAAGCCTTTACCAAAAGATTACCAACATTCGATAAAATATTCCTTTCCTGAGGCGTTACTACTACGATTAATGGCTTTGTAGGAATATCAAAATTTAAAGTGGTTTCAACAGCTCTTTCTTCTGCAATACTTGATTGTGATTTCATTTTTAAAATTCGTTTTTTAGTTATTAAAAGATAGGGGTTCATTAAAAATAAATTACTATTAATCAATACAATAAAAAACATACCTGCATAAAACCAAAGTAGTAATGTACGTGCATTCGTATAAAATTTTTAAGATTTATTTTTTTTATAAATATTAATTTATACATTTGCTTTGTGCTATTTTTATTTATTCTAAATAATAATTACTTACAAATATATTTTTATTTCATCTAAATAAAAAGAATTTTCTTAAAAAAAATTCAAAAAAAATGAAAATCAAAGACAAGCCCAATAAAATCAAGCAATCAGATTCTTCTGATAAACTAAAAAAAATATCCAGGAATATTCGTAACAGACGAAGTATCTACGCAGATGCCTTTATTAAAAAAGAAATACCTCATAAGTTGCTCGAAGAAATTTTGATTAATGCAACCTGGGCACCCAATCATAAAATGACAGAGCCCTGGCGTTTTATTGTTTTTACCGGAAAATATCTAAAAGAATATGGCAATTATATGGCGCATTATTATAAGGATTTCTATAACGATTTAAGCCCAGACGCCCAAAAAGAAAAACTCGATTACCTCAGGAATTACCCCCTAAATGCCGCTTGTCTTATTGGTATAATCCTGGTGCAAAACACTAAAATTAATCTCCCCGAATGGGAAGAAATCGCTGCAGTAGCATCTGCGGTACAAAATATCGCCCTGACCTGCACCGATTACAATATTGGCAATTACTGGAGTACCAAAGGAGTTGCGATTGATTATGTTGCTCAGTTCGATCTGGCAGAAAACGAAAAATCATTAGGACTTCTCTATCTCGGTTATTATCCCGACGATCTCGAACCTTCTAAAAAGAAAAGAACGCCGCTCTCTAAAAAAGTGATTTACCTCAAGTAAAGAATAACTAAACCCCTAAATACTATTTTTATGAATACCACACTAATCAATGAAGAAGTGTCTGACAAAGGACTTTTGCCGGAACAGGATTTTTACAAAGACCTATTTCACCAAAATTCCGGTTCAGAATACGCCAATGCAGTCAAATTAGCACAGGAACGCGTTTCTAATTTCCTGAAAAACAATCGAAAACCTTTTAGCGGAATCAGACCGGAGGAAATGAGAACAAAAGTCGAAGCAGTAGATTTTGCATCGCCCCTACCGGATTACGAAAGCTTACTGAACGAAGTCGATGAACTTTATGTAAAACATGCAACCGCTTATCACCTGCCTGAATATATCGCACACCTAAACTGCCCTGTTGTAATACCTGCATTAGCAGCCGAAGTTTTGATAAGTGCCATCAATTCATCACAGGATACGTATGATCAGAGTGCGGGAGGAACTTTTATGGAACGCAAACTTATTGATTGGACAAGTGAGCAAATTGGTTACACTAAAGGCGACGGAATTTTTACTGCGGGAGGTTCTCAAAGTAATTTGATGGGATTGCTGTTGGCAAGGGATTATTATGCTTTAGAATATCAAAAATGGAATATTAAATTGGATGGGCTTCCTCCCGATGCTTCAAAATTTAGAGTTTTTGTATCCGACAAAGCTCATTTTAGCAACCATAAAAATGCATGGATTTTAGGTCTTGGCGAGCAAGCCATCGTACATGTAGGGGTCGATCACAGATACCGCATGGATCCGGAGAAACTGGAAAAAGCTATTGCACAGGAAATAGAAAAAGGAAATATCCCAATCGCTATCACTGCTACTGCAGGTACTACAGATTTTGGAAATGTAGATCCGTTACAAGCGATTGCTGCTATTGCCGGGCTCCATAATTTATGGCTTCATGTTGATGCTGCTTACGGTTGCGGATTGCTTTTGAGCGAAAAACACCGCTATCTTTTAAACGGAATCGAATTGGCAGACTCTGTTACTATCGATTATCATAAATCCTTTTTTCAGCCTATAAGCAGTAGTGCTTTTATTGTAAAAAATAAACTTCATCTCAATATTATCAAGCATCACGCTGATTATCTGAATCCAAAAGAACAAAATTACGATGCACTTCCCGCACAAATCAACAAATCGATTATACAAAGTACACGTCGTTTTGATGCGCTAAAACTTTGGTGTACGCTTCGTTATATGGGCAAAGAAAAACTGGGACAGTTTACAGATACTATCATAGAAACGACTCAAAAAACAGCAGAATACATTGAATCTGACAAAAACTTTGAGCTTTTATGCCATTCAGATATGGGAGTTCTCGTGTTTAGATACCTTGATGGACCTGCGGAATCTAACTCTTGCGAAGTCAATCAATACATCAAAGAAAAGCTCTTTTTTAGTGGAGAAGTTTTGGTTGCCAGCACCAAAGTAAACGGAGAATTCTACCTCAAATTCACCATTTTTAATCCGCTTACGACCCTAAATGACATTAAAAATATACTTAACCTAATCAAACAAAATGGAAATGAATACCACAGACTTAACTAATTTTCGCCAGCTCGCAGAACAGGTCAATTTTAAATCCCTGCTCAATTGTTATTGCAGAGAATTTAGTAATTGGAGCCGTTACGAAGGTATTCCCAAATACGATCAAACGCTCGCTGATTTTATGCAGACGATCGACCACAGCTCCTTTCTTAGAGTTGATTTTACAGCTATTGGCGAGGAAGTTTTTGCACCATTGACCTACTTTTCTCAAAGTGGCGTTCACTCTTTTGGTTTTCCTATTGTGTCCAGAAATGTAACTTCTGATGAATTTAGAGAGATCAATCCAATAGAATTTACGGCGCTTGTTGCCGCTTATTCTAAAACAGATTATCCTGAAATAGATGTTTTGCCTACGCAAAAACGTATGCAAAACAGCATCGACAATCTGGCTTTGTATCTCGAACACTACAACAATAGTGATCATACTGCCAATAGCCCGGAACAAACTTTTATAGAATCTGAACAATCGCTTATTTTAGGTCATACCGTACATCCGTTACCCAAAAGCAGAGAAGGTTTTAACAAAGACGAATTACTACAATATTCTCCTGAAACCGGAGGTAAATTTGGTTTACACTTTTTTCTTGTTCATCCTGAAAATGTAATCGAAAAAAGCGCCGAAGATTATTTGATAACGGAATATCTGAGAGAAGAAATCTCAAA
This sequence comes from Flavobacterium araucananum, assembly GCF_002222055.1. Classification (GTDB taxonomy): domain Bacteria; phylum Bacteroidota; class Bacteroidia; order Flavobacteriales; family Flavobacteriaceae; genus Flavobacterium; species Flavobacterium araucananum. The sequence goes on along the minus strand of NZ_MUGS01000004.1, from coordinate 282,998 downwards.
ATATGCAGATGCCCGCACCAAAGAATTATTAGAAATTTATTCCCAGTACAAAGTAGTTCCAACGCATCCCTGGGAAGCCAATTATTTATTGGATCAAAAGGAAGTAAAAGAAATGCAAGACAGGCAAATTCTTTTTAATCTGGGTCAGTTTGGACCATCTTATACTGCAACATCATCTGTTCGAACGGTTTATAATGCCGAAAGTGAATGGATGTACAAGTTCTCTTTGCATGTTAAAATTACCAATTCGTTTCGTGTCAATTACCTGCATGAATTAAACCGTGGTTATGATGCAGCTCAATTGATGAAAACAGATTGGGGCAAAGGAATTCAGAAAGATTATCCTCAAATACAGCTCCTTACAGATCCTGCTTTTATTGCTGTAGTTTACCAGGATAAAATTATTGATGGTTTTAGCACCAGCATACGTCAAAATCCTTTTCACGGCGCCAATGCAAAGAAAAATGTAACAATGGTTGCTTCTCTTTGTCAGGACGGCATTTTGGGCGAATCACCAAGGATACTTAATCTGATTAATGAAGCTGCAAAAAAACAAAATGCAACTGCAACAGATACTGCCCTGTCATGGTTCAGACAATACCTGAATATTACCATAACACCGTTGGTAGGTATTTTTAATAAATACGGATTTGGATCTGAGTTTCATCAACAAAATATGCTGGTTGAATTTGATGAAAATCTTTTTCCTTCCAAACTATATTTTAGAGACAATCAGGGCTATTTTTTCCGTCAGGGAAAAGTAGCAGAACTGGAACGTTTAATTCCGGATTTTGGTAAAGAGAGCAGGTCTTTTATTGCCGAAAGCAGAATTATTGATTTCTGGGGTTATTATTTGTTAGTCAATCACTTGTTTGGAGTAGTAAACATCTTGGGCAAAAACAAACTCGCAGACGAAAGCACGCTTCTTGATCTTATTTACGAAGCCTTAAAAAAAGAAGAAGAACTGGATACTACAGGTCTTGTAGCACATTTTACCAATAGTGTCAAACTAGTCATAAAAGGAAATCTCCTGACGAGTTTAAACAATATGGATGAAGCCAGTGCACCAAGAACTAATCCGGCGGTTTACAAAAAATATCCTAACCCGCTAAACAAACACTTTTTCTCTAAAAAACTGATTAATCCTAAAGAAAACACAACTGTTTTCAGCCGCTTTTTTGAGAAAGATACTGTAACCATAACCCTGCGTCCCGTTGATATTGACAAAGATCTTGAGATGCTTCATGAATGGTTTCATCGCGATCATGCCTTAAAAATATGGCAAATGAACTGGCCAATTCGCGAATTAGAAGCTTATTACAGAATGTTGCTTCCGGGCGATCATTCGCACAGTTTTATTGGAGAAGCAAACGGCGTTCCTACTTTTAATATCGAAGTTTATTGGGCAAGTCGTGATATTGTTGGCGAATATTATGATGTTCTGCCATCAGATTACGGAACACATCAATTTATTGCTCCTATTGAGCCTAAACTAAAATACGGTTCACCCGCAACACAATCTATGATGGATTTTGTATTAGGAGAAATAAAAGTAGGCAAAATGGTTGGCGAAGGAGCTGTAGATTCTATTGCTTCTATGATGAATAAAGCACATGTAGGTTTTAAAATCGAGAAAGTAATCGAAATGCCACATAAAAAAGCCAACCTTAATTTTTGTTACAGAGAATGGTATTGGGCAAAATTTCCTGCTGCCAAAGATTTTCAAAACAATACCGTTTCAGCACCTCAAATCTAATTTATAAAAATACCACAATGCGTACAGAAAAAATATACTCCGTAATCGGGATCGGGATTGGTCCTTTTAATCTTGGACTTGCCGCACTTATAGAACCCGTTGAAGAACTTTCGGCACTGTTTTTTGATCAGTCTGAAAGTTTTGACTGGCATCCGGGACTTATGTTGAATAACGCCACGCTTCAGGTTCCGTTTTTAGGCGATTTGGTCACCATGGCAGATCCTGCAAATAAATACAGCTTTCTTAATTATAGTAAAGAAAGCGGACGTTTGTATAAATTTTATATTCGCGAAAACTTCTTTATCTACAGGCGAGAATACAACGAATATTGCAAATGGGTCGCGAATCAATTGCCTAATTGCAAATTCTCGCACAAAGTAGTGTCAATAGAGTATGTCGATGATGTTTACAAAATTATGGTTATCAATACCCAAACTTGCATAACAGCTACTTATTATGCCAATAAAATTGTTCTGGGTACAGGAACTTCGCCACATGTTCCTGAATTTATAGATCAGGAAGAATTGCCTAATGTCATTCATGCCTCTAACTATTTGAATTTTAAATCCCGTATTTCTAAAAATACGGCTGTAACTATAATAGGTTCCGGACAAAGTGCTGCCGAAGTATTTCGTGATCTTTTGCCCGACACAGAAAACGGATTGCAACTAAAATGGTTTACGCGTTCGTCGCACTTTTTTCCTTTGGATAATAAATCTAAACTAACGCTTGAATTAACTTCTCCTGAATATGTGGATCACTTTCATAGTTTGTCTGATCAAAAACGAAAACAACTTTTAGCCAGACAACACGGGCTTTACAAAGGGATTGATCAGGAATTGATAAACGAAATCTTCGATAGTTTGTACGAGATGAGTCTCGAAGATAAACCGCTAAATGTAGAGTTACGTTCGAATTTGCGCCTTACAGCCGTAAATGAAACTACCAAGGGTTCTTATGCTTTAGATTTTGTTCATACAGAACTGGATCAACCTTTTGAGGATCAAAGTGATTATGTTATTCTGGCAACAGGTTACAAATACAAAGAACCTCCTATTTTATCCGGAATCGAAGCAAAAATTAGCCGTCTGGAAAATGGTTTGTTCAATGTAAATCGCAATTATACGATCGACAAAAACGGTACGGACATTTTTGTTCAGAATGCAGAACTTCATACGCATGGTCTTTCTACTCCTGATTTGGGAATGGGTGCGTACAGAAATTCTATCATTATTAACCAGCTTGCAAATCGTGAAGTTTATAAAGTCGAAAAACGAATTGCTTTTCAACAATTTGGTGTACAAAAAACTACACCCGAATTCTCTGAAGCAAATGTTTTGGAATTAATAAACGAGTAACCTGTTGTCTTTACTTCATAAAAAATTATTGAACACATAGAAACATAGGTTTTGGACTTAAAAAAAGACGCTTCACTTATTTAAAATTCACAAAGCCTGGCTATGTGTGAAGAAATGAGTTTCTTTTTTGTATTCTTTTTTGATACATAAAATCTATGTTTCTATGTGTTAAAAATTAAGCATCCAAACAGGCCAAAAGAGCAATAAAATAATTAGATTTTAATAAATTCTACAAGAATGACAACCCCAGAAAACACATTCAAAGACGCACAGCATCTCAACTCAGCAACTTGGGATAAAGTAAACCGAAACCTGCTTGCCAAAAGTATCGCAGAATTAATGCGCGAAGATGTAGCGAAACCACAAATCATTAACCGCGAAGAAAATGGTCTGACCCATTTTATATTAGACACTGATAAAGAGAATATTTACTACAGTTTTTCAGCATATCCAAGGTTTCTGAATTACTGGCATATTGTCAAAGAAAGCATTCATAAAATAGAAAATGAAATAAAACTGGATCAAGTTGATGTTCCAAATTTCTTCATCGAACTTCAGGAAACTTTCGGGATTAATTCTTTTACACTTGCCCATTATATCGAAGAGTTGTTGCATACATTATATGCTGATGCTTTTATACATTCGAGACGTCGCCTGTCTGCTGCAAAATTAGCCGATGCCGATTTTCAAACCATAGAACATAGTCTTGATGGTCATCCCTGGGTTATTGTAAACAAAGGCCGAATAGGTTTTGACTCCGAAGATTATGAAGATTATACGCCCGAATCCGGTCAAAAAACAAGATTAGTCTGGATTGCTGCTCATAAAAACAGAGCAACTTTACGCCTGCAAACGGATATGAGCCAACAAACATTTTATGAAAATGAAATTGGTCCTGAAAAACTGGAAACTTTTAGAAACAAACTAATTCAGTCGAAAGTAAATCCTGAGGATTATATTTTTATTCCCGTGCATTTATGGCAATGGCAAAATAAACTAGTCATGCAGTTTGCGCATGATATTGCGGCTAAAAATCTTATCGTGCTAGAATTAACAGAGGATATTTACAGTCCCCAGCAAAGCATTCGTACCTTTTTTAATCAAAGCAAACCCAATAAACATTATGTAAAAACAGCAATGTCGATCTTAAATACAAGTCATATTCGAGGTTTGTGTCCAAGGCAATTATCGATTGCACCACGTCTTACCGGGTATCTTAAAGATATCCTTAAAAAAGATGCTCATTTGCAAAAAATGGAAGTTGTTCTTTTGGGCGAAATGGTTTCTGTTAGCTATACACATCCAAGTTATAGCAAAATCGAAAATCCTCCCTATCAATACAATGAATATTTGGGTGCAATGTGGCGCGAGAGTCCAATAAATTCGCTCAAACACGGAGAAAATTTAATGACAATGGCGGCATTATTATATGTAGACGACCATGGCAAAAGCCTTACAGAAGAACTTATCGAAAAATCGGGACTTTCTACAGAGCAATGGCTAAAAGCTTATATGCGGGCGTATCTTAAACCGGTACTACAAATTTATTACCAACATTCTTTATGCATTGATCCGCATGGGCAAAACGTCATTCTTATTCTAAAGGATTATGTACCTACACGAATCGCTTTGCAGGACTTTGTGGGAGATATTTTGATTAATGAAGAAGGAAAGAAAAAACTCCCGCAGGAATTTATCGACAATATGTTTGTGGCTTCCCCAAATCCGGAAAATGCCCCATTAACCATACTTATTGCTGTTTTTGATGCCTTTTTCAGATACCTGAGCGATGTATTAATTACTAATGCAAATTATACCGAGACTTCATTTTGGAATTGCGTTCATGATATTATCTTAGAATATCAGGAAGAACATCCTGAGTTACAGGATATGTTCGACAAATACAATTTGTTCATTCCGGAATTCAAACGTCTTATTTTTAATAGTCGCCGCTTGTATAATGGATATGAAGAAACTGTTGGTTTTCCGCACATGAAAAAAAGCGGTTTTATTCCAAATCCGTTGTACCAATTGATCAATGAAGAAGTGTTAATCGAAAAAGAAAACTCATGAAAGAAGCCATTCTAAAAACACGCTCTTTATTTGGGCTTCTAAGGCGTTCTCTGGCAGGAACCGAAAGTAATTTTACCTCCGGAAGTATCAACAAAACAATCATTTTGTTATCTGTACCCATGGTTGCAGAGTTGCTGATGGAATCTTTATTTGTGTGTTCAAACCTTTTCTTTGTGAGTCGGCTAGGAACCAATGCTATTTCTATTGCAGGAGCAACCACTACATTTATTACCTTTTGTTATTCCGTTTCAATAGGTCTTGGTATCGCAGCATCGGCAATGATTTCCAGACGAATTGGCGAGAAAAAGTTCAAGGCAGCCGGTCAGACTGCCATGCAGGTTATCTATGTAACAACACCAATTGCAATACTTATAAGTGTCGTTTGTGCAATCTGGACAACTGATATTATGAGCGCCATGGGACTTTCGAGTGCTATGGTTCAGGAAGGAACGTCTTACGGAATCGTTATGTTTGCATCCAGCGGATTCCTGATTCTAAGAATCGTCATAAACGGAATCTTTCGTGGCGCCGGAGATGCGTCTACCGCCATGCGAATCCTTTGGCTTTCGAATGCCCTAAACATTATATTGTGTCCCATATTCATTTTTGGCTGGGGACCAATTCCCGCTTACGGTTTACTTGGTGTAGGGCTAGCAACCTTAATTGCCAGAGTTATTGGTGTATTATATCAGGCATGGTTTCTTGTAAGAGGAAAAACCGTCCTGAAAATTGGATTCGCGCAATTATTATTTAATCTGTCCATTTTTAAAAGAGTTGTAAAACTAGCTTTTGGCGGTACCGTTCAATTTATTATTCCGGCATCAAGCTGGGTATTCATGATCAAAATTATGTCCCATTTTGGTCCTAATGCACTGGCGGGATATATTCTTGCACAACGGGTAACCTCTATTGCCACAATGCCGGCTTGGGGTCTTGGCAATGCAGCGGGAATATTAACCGGACAAAATCTTGGCGCAAAACAACCCGAAAGAGCCGAGAAATCAGTATGGAGAGCCGGAATGTTAAACATGGGATTTCTGGTATTAATTGGAATTTCCTGGATTTTTCTTGCCGTTCCTGTTGTCAAGATCTTTACAGACATTCCAGAGGTTATCTCCTTTAGTACCAGATACATTCATTTTATATCTATGGCATACATCCTTCTGGGATATACCATGGTAATTTCGAGAGCACTTAATGCAGCGGGAGAAGTAAAAGTCGTAACCTGGCTTTATATTTTGATGTTTTACATCGTTCAGATTCCTCTCGCCTATGCCTTAGGGATATCTTTTGAACTGGGATCAAATGGTGTTTTTACAGCCATTCTCTTGTCTGAAATTGTATTGGCAGTAGCCTGTATAATTGTCTTTAAAAAAGGAAAATGGAAACATACCAAAGTTTAAAATTTTGTTTCACGCAGATTTTAAAAAGATTTAAACTAATCATGGCTGATTTAATTTTTAAAAAAATCTGTGTCCATCTGCTGTAATCTGCTAAATCTGCGTGAAAAAAATCAACACATAAAAAAATCAATTTAATTTTAACACTATAAAAATGAGTACAATAGAACAATTACATGGCGTATTTGCAAGAGCTTTCGAAATTCCTGTTGAAGCTGTAAACGATGAATTAGAATATCAGGCAATCGCCGAATGGGATTCTATGAGTCATTTGGTTTTGGTAGAAGAACTGGAAAGCACTTATAAAATCTCTATCGAAATGGAAGATATTCTTGAAATGGGAAGTGTAACTAAAATAAAAGATATCCTTAAAAAATACGGATTCGAAATTAATTAGAACAAACCGTTAGGCATTTTTAAACACATAGAGACATAGCTTTTGTAAACTTAAAAATAGGCGTTTCACTTGTTTAAATACACATAGCTATGTGTGAGAAACTAGTTTCTTTTTGTACTCTTTTATTGCATATAAATTTTCTATGTTTCTATGTGTTAAATATAAACTTAACCGATTAAAATAGACCTAAACTTATGGAACTATACGATTTAATCCGAAAAAACGAAAAACTGATCTTTACAGATTCGCGCACAGGAATTTCAAAGTCGATTGCAGATATGCATCAGTCTTTAGAAATTGAAAATCTGCGTTCTGTCGTTTTTATATATAATGATAATCAGTTGCCGGCAATAGAAACATTGCTAAACTTTTATCAAAGCAGATACACAATTGCCTTATTAGGAATGGGATTATTGGAGGATTTTAAGGAAAATCTAGAGCAAAAATATACCCCTTATTATATTTATGATCCTTCTCGTAGTGCCATAGAAGGCTACGTGGCAGTAAATGCTTCTGACTCAATAGTACTGTTTAAACGAAATGTAAATTTAATTTATCCCATACATGCCAAGACAAAGCTATTGCTGAGTACGTCCGGAACAACAGGTTCTCCAAAATTCGTGCGCCTTTCTGATGAAAACCTGGTACAAAACGCAAAGTCGATTATGGAATATATGCCCATCCGAACCACTGATGTTGTACCCCTAAACGTGCCTGTAAATTTTGTGTACGGTTTATCGATTTTTACAACAAATTGTATCAAAGCAAATCAGATTGTATGCACGGACAAAGATGCTTTTCAGAAAGAATTCTGGGCAGATTTTAAAAAATATGGCTACTCGACATTAGGTGGAGTTCCTTATTTTTATGAGATGTTGTACAGCATTGGTTTTTTCAAAAAAGATCATCCTTCTCTAAGATATCTTACGCATACTGGCGGAATGTTAAATCATAAACTGATCGAAGCCATAGCTGATTTTAGTGAGAAATTCGACAAACAATTCTTTGCCCAATACGGTCAGACCGAAGCCTGTGGGCGAATGGCTTTTTTACCACCTAAAGATCTTTTACGAAAAGGAACTTCGATTGGTTTACCCGTCAAAAACGGACAATTTGAAATCGACAATGAAACGTCGGAACTTATTTATACCGGTCCAAATGTTTTTGGAGGTTATGCCAATGTCAGATCCGATCTTCAGTTTTTTGAACAACAGGAAAAACTTTATACAGGCGATAAAGCCAGAAAAGATGACGAAGGTTACTACTATATTGTAGGCAGAATAAAACGAATTGTAAAATTATTTGGAGTACGGCTGAATCTCGACGAAACTGAGCTTCTTTTGAAAGATGCTTTGGGCGGACAAACGTTTATTTGTTTAGGAATAAACGACAAACATTTGGCCGTTATGTATACGGATCAGAATTTGAATAAAGAGTTAATTTTAAAGGTTCTAAAAGCAAAACTGAATCTTCATGCCAATTCTCTAAAAGTAATGCCTATCGAGGATGTACCGCTTACGCCAAACGGAAAAGTAAATTATCCGCTGCTGAAGGAATGGCTGGAAATGGAGAGTTTAGTTTAGTATTCAGTCGCGGTTTTCAGTTTTCTTGTTAGTCCGAACATAATTTATTTAAATTAATGAAAATGTTTTTAATGCTTATCTAATGAATTTCTCGCAAAGACGCGAAGTCGCAAAGGAATTACATAAACTTGGCGACTTTGCGTCTTTGCGAGATTTTTTTTAGAGACTTTTTAAATAAAAAAAGGTTCCTGACAAAAAATCGCCAGAAACCTCTCAAATAAAAAAACAAAAAATCTTATCAGTTCTCAGTCTCAGTCTCAGTTTCAGTTCTCAGTCTCAGTTCTCAGTCTCAGTTCTCAGTCTCAGTTCTCAGTATCAGTTCTCAGTATCAGTTCTCAGTATCAGTTCTCAGTCTCAGTTCTCAGTCTCAGTCTCAGTCTCAGTTCTCAGTCTCAGTTTACAGTTTGAGTACTGCGACTGCGACTGAAAACTGTATACTAAACTCTAAAAACTATAACCAAGCGCCAGGTTGAATCTTGCACCGTTTCCTCTGGTATAATTGGCATTTGTACCATAAAACTGAGACGTGGTCGTATAATAATCCTTGTTTAATAAATTTTCGATTCCAAGTTTTACCCTGATACTGTCCGTAACTTTATAAGCTGTAGCCAGGTTCCATAAATTAAAAGATTTTATCGGACCTTCGCCAATAGCATAAGCGCCTTTGGCATTGGGCTGAAAAAGATTACGATCGCCAACCAGCATCCAGTACAACTCTACGTTTAACCTCTTGTCACCATATTTTGCATAACCTGTTACTTTAACCGGAGGAATTCGGTTTGATTTTAAGTAAATATCAGTATCGCCATAAAAATGTCCATCAGAATCTTTATCGCCCCTACCTTGTACATAGGCGTAGTTTCCTCCTACCGTTATTTGTTTGATAATTTGGTAATCTGCCTGAACTTCATAACCCCAAACACGTTCCGGTAAACGTTCTGCTACTAAATAACCATCTACCTGAACCAGATTCGTACCCAATTTAGACGTACTAAAATAATAAGCCGCACTTAAATTTAATTTCCCTAACTGACTGCTAAAACCTCCTTCATAATTATTAACGATAATAGGTTTAGTTTGCAATTTTGATATCGCATCTTCTTTTGCATTAGTAAGCACGCGACCAAGATCAAATACAGAGAAAGACTGAGAGAAACTCACAAAAGGGTTAAAAAATTTAAATTTCGAATATCGAATACCTGTGTTAAAAACAAAAGCATCATAGGTAAGATCACCGCCTTTTACAGCAATACTTCCCGCCCCGTTTGCTCCCGTTGCCAGCGTATTATAATCATCAATATTTATTTTGATATTCTCTGCACGTAAACCTACTTTTACCGTCCAGTCGCTAAAAAGTTGTGTCGATAATTGTGCATAAGGAGCCAGATTGACCATATTGATATTTGGAACCCAGACACGGCCATCAACCAATTTTTGATTGGTTTTATCGTTCAGCAAATCAAAACCATACGTAACATCACCCGTAAAGTTTGAAGAAACTGTAAACGGAGAATTCAAATATACTCTTAAACCTTTTTTGGCCGATGCTGTTTGAGACTGTCCGCTTCCGTAGAAAAAGGTAGAATTAGAAAATATAGTCAAAAAATCCTGAAAATAGATGTTAGCAGTCAACGACGTATTGCCAAAAATTTGTTTGTTTACATATTGCAGGTTCGCATTGTGATTATAACGCGTTCCTTCGTCAACTCCGGGTCTGTTGCCTAAAACACCAATTGCAGGACTCACGCCATAGACACCATTTTTAAGTATAAAATCAGAATCCTGATTCGAACTAAAATAATTATACATCACTTCAATTCTTTGTTTATCTGTCAAATCGTACCCCAGTTTCGTAAAAATATTATATGTTTTCGTTTCACCCAATCCATATTCAGGAGAAATCACTTCGCCTTCGCCATCACGAAAAACACCTGTTTTTTCGTAAGTACCCGCCACTATGTAATTGAATTTATTGATTTTACCATAAAACTGTTGGTTCAATCGATATCCTATCGTACTATCACCTTTAATATTTCCGCTAGTTCCTGCCTCACTATATCCTGCAAATTTCTTTTGAGTTTTACCGGATTTCGTAATATAATTAATCAATCCGCCATCAGCACCATTACCATAAATAGCCGTTGCCCCTTTGATAACCTCAATTCGTTCGATTACTGACGGATCTATAGAACGCAATTCTCTTCCGGCAGATTTTAGCGGTGTCGATTGCGGAATTCCGTCTATAAGAACCAGAGGATTTCTTCCGCGAAGTGTTTGCCCGTAATTTCCGGTATTGTTTGTCGCAGATCCTAAACCAGGAACTGCATAAGCCACTATATTTGCAATGTTTGGACTCACGATCGATAAATCGTCGATGTCTTTTGCATTGATTACCGTTACAGATGATGGTGTTTTTGATAGTGTTTCTACCTTTCTGCTTGCCGAAACAATAATCTCATTAAGCTCAGCACCACTTTTTTCTGAAGTTTCTTCTGCCAGATTAGTATCCGTTTTGCCTGTAAATTTCAATTGAAGATTAACCGTTGCAGTTTCATTATTGACAATCGTAATTTGCTGCTCGATAGTTTCATAACCTGATAAGGAAGCTTCCAGGGTATAAATATTTTCGGCAACTTTATTAAATTTAAAACTTCCGTTGCTATTGGTACTGGTTTTGTATTTTGTATTTTTAAGAATAATTGTTACTCCGGAAGATGATTTTCCGTCAGAAGTAGTAATAATTCCGGTTATTTTTCCGCTATTTTGTGCAAATGATATAAAGACTGAAAATAAACAGCTAATGATAAATAAAAACTTTGATGTTCTTAGACTAAGATATTTCATTAATTTTTAAATTTGGTTAGTATTTGTTTTTATTTAGAATCAATAAAAACAGCGCAAAAGTAAAAATTAATAATCGTTTAACAAGTAATATTTCTATTTATTCTATAGAATTGTTATTTCGATACTCACTATTTTACACCTAATCAGCCTATTTTTCTGCTGCTGAGATGCTGTTAAATGTAATCTTATTTTTTTAAGAAGTTTTTTTTAAACACACTTTTGCTTAAAAATTAATACGTAAAATAGTTCTTTATAAATCCCGAAAGTACTTTATGGTACTACTTTTTTTACGTTTTTTTTAATTGTTCTTTTTTTTTAAAAGACATTGTATACTTAGTCTAAATAAGCATAAATTTGTGGCTGAATTTTAGCACCCCTAGTATAATAGTAATCCAGTCAATTTGCGGGATCTGTAGTCAGGAATTGAATTTACAGCTCTAAAAAGTAGTTTATTTATGAAGAAAACATTTAAAAAAAATATTGGCTTATTACACTTGTGGTTAGGACTTGGCTCTGGTTTAATTGTTTTTATTGCTGCATTAACCGGAAGTATTTTAGTTTTTGAAAAAGAAATTGACAAAGCCATAAATCCTGAATATTATAACGTTGCTACTATAGGAAAGACTAAAAAAACGATTGATTATTGCACAGATATACTACAAAAACAATATGCAATAAAAAAAATAAACCGCATTTATACCTTCAATGACCCTTCGCGCTCCATGCAGATTATTGCGAAGGATACTGATAAAAAGGTTCAATTTTTTTCTATTGATCCCTATACCGGAAAAATTCTGGCAACAACACCGCAGGAAAGCAGGTTTTTTGTTTTTGTTTTATCCATTCACCGACAATTATTACTGGGCGAATTTGGCGAAATTATCATGGGAACTTCTTGTTTGATTTTTGCTTTTATGCTTATTTCCGGAATCATTTTATGGTGGCCAAAAAAGATTAAAAACCTAAAACAAAGAATAACCGTAAAATGGAGTGCTTCGTTCAAAAGAGTCAATTGGGATTTTCATTCGACTTTTGGTTTTTACAGTTTTTTATTTTTATTGGTAATCTCCCTTACGGGATTATCATTTGCTTTTACCTGGTTTCAAAATGGCGTTTATTTCCTGGCTGACGGAACCACAAAAAAACGATCTGCAAAGGTAGAAAATCCAACTAAAATAGATCCTAAACTCAATAATACTGCCTTTTATCAAAGCATTTATGATAAAACTGACAGTACCTTTGCCTATAGAGGAAACATTCAAATCCGAATGCCTGCTGATACCATCAACAGTATTTTGGTCTTAAAAGAATATTCCGAAAAAACGATTCCAAATCAATCCAGTGCTGCCTATTTTGACAAATATACAGCCCGGGAAATTGAGGCAAGACCCTACGGATCTTTCTCGAACGGAGACAAAATAAAGCGTCTTAACTACCCTATTCATACCGGTAGCATTTATGGTCTTCCAACCAAAATTATTGCATTTTTGGTTTGTCTTTTTGCGATAACATTACCCATTTCAGGATTATTAATTTGGTTAGGCAAAAAGAAAAAAGGAACGAAATCTTAATTTAAGTATTAATGCGAATCAATACTTAAAATGTGCCGTTAGGCACTAAATATTGGTAATCATTGTAGATTAGAAATACGTTGGCGTGCCGTAGGTACGCAACAAAATGATAACTATTGCGTACCTACGGCACGCTAAATTTATTTTAATGCCTGTTTTTCTACCAATATTATGTGCCTAACGGCACAACTAATAATTACTAAAATTACCTGAGCAAGATATTTTGATATCTATTTTCTTTATTCCACTTTACTACAAGGTATAATTGCGTCATCCTAAAAATCAAATTGCACTAAAATAAGAGACTCTCTCCTCTCTATTTTTTACGAGTTTATTAATTTGGTTAGGCAAAAAGAAAAAAGGAACGAAATCTTAATTTAAGTATTAATGCGAATCAATACTTAAAATGTGCCGTTAGGCACTAAATATTGGTAATCATTGTAGATTAGAAATACGTTGGCGTGCCGTAGGTACGCAACAAAATGATAACTATTGCGTACCTACGGCACGCTAAATTTATTTCAATGCCTGTTTTTCTACCAATATTATGTGCCTAACGGCACAACTAATAATTACTAAAATTACCTGAGCAAGATATTTTGATATCTATTTTCTTTATTCCACTTTACCACAAGGTGTAATTCTGTTATCCTAAAAATCAAATTACACCAAAATAAGAGACTCTCTCCTCTCTATTTTTTACGAGCCACATTCTTAATAATAAGAATTGTGCTGCTTTGTCATGCTCTTACGATCCAAAAATCAAATTCTACATTCCACAATCTACAATCTACAATCTACAATCTACAATCTACAATCTAAAATCTACATTCCACATTCTACATTCCACAATCTACATTCCACAATCTACATTCCACAATCTACAATCCACATTCTACATTCCACAATCTACAATCCACAATCTACAATCTAAAATCTACAATCTAAAATCTACAATCTAAAATCTACATTCAACATTCCACAATTCACAATTCACAATTAATAATTAATAATTAATAATTAATAATTAGCAATTAGCAAAACGACCTTTTCATGACACTAAAAACCTGTTTCATGACAATTTAATCTTACAAATAGTATGGTTATATATATTTTTACTACTGTATTAAAGATCAAACACTTAATAACCCGTTGAAAGTAATTACTTCGTCTGTTCGCTTGATTCGAGCCATGAAAATTTTATTTCAACACATAGAAACATAGATTTTATACCTAAAAAAGAATACAAAAAAGTAACACCTTTCTTTCACATAGCAAAACTCTGTGCATTTTAATCAAGTCAAATGCCTTTTTTGAGATACCAGAGTTTATGTTTCTATGTATTAAAAAGAATTGCACCCAGCGGGTTAAAAGAGACTAATAAAATTATTAATTCGACACCTATTTACAATTAAAGAGTATTTCAATCAACATGTAATCTTAAAACCATTAAATATGAAATTTTTAGTTATTAGCAGGCCAAACGGCCAAGGTCATGGCTTAAATGCCACAGCAGATTCAGGAGCACAAGTAAAAGCACTTGTAGACGATCCTAAAAGCCCAATCGAAAAAGCGTATGCCGTTATTTCAGGAGGATCAATCGTTGTAATCAACGCAAAAGACACTGTTGAACTTGCCTCAATCGTAAGGAGCAATCCTCTTTTTAAAGCAAGTTTTACAGAAATTATCCCCATTGCAGACGCACATGATTTCTTAAATGCATTTACTGCAAAAAAGTAAAACAATCTTGAATTGAAGGCAACCTCTAATCAAGGTTGCTTTCATTTTAAACTTAACCTAAAAACCTATCATTTTGTCAAATATAACAATTAGCAAACTTGACAATTCAGTTGGATTGTTAATCGAACGTTTGGATAAAAACATTCCATACGATTTAGACCAGGACGAAATATTTTCCCTCTACAAAAAGCACAAAGCCTTATTATTCAGAGGATTTAACTTTGATGTCGATGGCTTTACGACCTTCAGCAATCAGTTTATAAAAGATTTCTCTGATTATCAGGGAGGTGGATCGCGATGGAAAAGTATTGACAGAGAACAAATAAACAACGATAAAACGTTGATGACTGCAACCGGAAGCATTCAGAACTTTACGATTCCGCTACACGGAGAAATGTATTATATGCAGGATCCGCCGGAACTACTTTATTTTTATTGTCTTATACCGCCAAAAGACGGCGGACAGACTACTTTATGCGACGGAGCAAAACTTTTTAGCGCCCTGGATCAGGATACAAAAGAGTTTTTTTTATCGAACCAGATCAAATATATACGCTACTTACCTGATGGCGATTGGCAAAAAGCTTTTATGACGGACAGTTATACTGAGCTGGAAGAATTTTGTGAAGCCAAAGGTTTAACAGTTTCCCTTCAGGATGATCTTGCCGTGCAAATAGAATATACGTGTGATCCTATTACATACAATGACGAAACAGGTGAGTCAATTTTTATCAATAATATGCTCTACATCTATTTTGCCGAAATTTCATTTAATCAGGGCGAAGTAAAACAACATCTTGGCGACGATGCAAAATTTTGCCCTATGGTAATTCGCTTGGCTGATGGCACTCCAATTCCTTATTCTTATATTGAAAAAGTGGTTACCGCAGCAGAAGAAATTACCGTAAAAGTCAACTGGCAAAAAGGAGATGTAATCATGATAGACAACTCGGCAGTTATGCATGGTCGAAAAAAAACGACCGATTTAGAACGAAAAATATTGGTACGAATGGGAAATCCGGAACTTAAAGTCCAACTTTAGTGGCAAGCCCAAATTCTTTATTTTTTTTAAAACAGGAACGGAGTCAAACTTTTATTTTTATTGAAATATGAAATACCAAGGTACAAAAATAGATGGTCCGGGTTTTGATCCTGAATGCTTATCCGTAAGAGGTACAGATCTAAATACGATTATTGCCGAAAGAAAATTTCCAGAAGCTGTTTTTCATATTTTGACAGGAACATTTCCTTCCGTTCCCCAAAACAAAGCGATTGAAGCTTTTTTACTGGCTTCTTATAATTCTATAGCACCTGAACATCCGGTATTCGAACACATACAAAAAATTGCTTACGCCACACAAAGTTCCATAAAGGGAGTTCTTGCAGGACTACTTTTTGACTTTGATGACGAGTTTCTAAAAACATACCGTACAAGCCAACTTCCGGAGGAATGTTCTTTGCAGGAGACTGCCAAAGGATTATTCTTAATTAGCATTTTGCCATTACTGCTTAGAATTGCAGCAGATGGAAAACAAAATGTAAGGCAAGAAATAAAACCAGTTTCGGCATCATTTTCAGATTCGTTTATTGCTGTAGCATTTCAAACGCTTTTTTCAAAAAAACAAGCAACTGACGCCGAAATCAGAATATTCGAAGCATTATTAATTTCATGGCATGCCGGTTTTGGTTATCTCACACCAAGTGTTTTAGCACCACGGGTAACTGCCGGTACAGGCGCTTCGGCAAATATGATTATCATGTCCGGTTTTATTGCTGCTGGACCACACCATATTGGCGCATCAGAAGCTGCATTTAAGCTGTTATCAAAACTACCCACTAAAAAGGAACAAGAGATAACACAAACAATAGAAGACTTACTGGCCCATAAAAAGATAATTCCCGGATTTGGACATCCGCTTTTCAGGAAAGATCCAAGACCTGAATGCCTTGAATCAATATGGGAAGATTTAGATAAAAATACACCAAACCTAATTTTATACAAGCAAATAACCCATATCATAAAAGAACGTTCCGGTTTAAACCCGAATATCGACTTTATTACCGCAGCAATTCTAAGCGATCTTGGTGTTACAGACCAGTCACTTGTTCCGGCAATTGGTCTTTTTGCCAGAAGCATAGCAATGATTGCTCACGCTGACGAAAAAAGACAAAAACCTCCTTTTGGTGCCAAGAGCGCTGATGCAAGAGATTTTCTCGCAAACAATCAAATAAATGAACTGTCACTTGACTAAAACACAAAACAATGAAAGAAAATAATATCCGTAATATAATGCCGGCACTTGAATATGAAGCCTATACGGCAACCTTCTTAAAACCCTGGGACGATATGTTCTTGAAAAGATGCAAAAAACTGGCTCCTTCATCTACCGGAGAGCAACGCTTACTGGATGTTGGCACAGGAACCGGTGTATTGCTGGAACGTCTTTATGAAACACCCGGATTTGAAAATTATACGTTTACAGGTATCGATTATTATGAAGATAATGTTATCGAAGCCAATGAGAAATTTTTAAACAAAGGCCTGTTCGAAAAGATTATTGTAAAAGAAGGAGATGCCCATTATCTGGATTTCGAAAGTGAGAGTTTTGATGTCGTAATAAGCCGTGCTACCCTGCACCATCTTGTAGATCCGGTAAAAGCATTGCAGGAAAAATACAGGGTTTTAAAACCTAACGGAATTTGCCTGATTCATGACATGAAACGTGATGTATCTGAAACTGTTTTGGCTGAGTTTAATGCTTTACGCAAAAAAGCCAATTATCCGCCAACGGTAGTTTCAGAAAAATATACCGTTCAGGAAGTACAACATTTTCTTGAGCTTGCAGGTCTTGCAAGCTGTTCTACGGTTTCATCAGATGCTTCAGGACTGGCTTCACTGGGTTATGAAGTACTGATAACAAAACCCGAATAACAAACCTACTTAACACCTAAAAAATGAGATATTTAGTAATAACAAAAGGACCATCAATGCTAAAAAACGTTGAACTCGAAAAGCTTTTACAAATCAGGGAAGGACTTACACAAGCATTGCAATCCGGAAAAATAGAAGCATGCTACGGGTTAGTTTCGGGAGGTACCGTCTGGGTTTTAAATTCTGATAGCCATGCAGAGTTAGCAAGAGGACTTAGAGAATATAACCTGACAGACAATCATAATATCGATGTTTTGCCCATTGTTGACGGCATGGGAGTTATTGATGCCTACATAAAAGGCCTGAAAGAAAAACAAAATGATCTATAATTCTTTAAAATAATAAAAAACGATGCAAAACATTGCAATAAAAGAAAGCAAACCAACCTTATTTTTATTTAGGTACAAGGACACAAAGTCCTTACAAGAAACCTTGCTTGCTGTTATTGAAAAAATCAATGCTTTGCAAAATTTATTTGCGTTACACCTACAAGTACTCCAAAACGATCCTTTGCCAAGTGGCGGACTGCTTATAATTGCCTATAACGAGAAAGAAGTTTGGGCAAAGATTAATAACATTCTCGACAAAATCAATGCAGGTCAAATAATTAAATCCCTGCCAAGCCAGAAAATATATCAGGCATCAATTAAGGACACTCCCGCAAAAATTGCTTTTTTATTCCCGGGGTTTGGGTCAGAACATCCTGCAATGTTAGCCGGACTCGAAGAACAATTTCCGGCAGCCGGAAAATGGTTGTCAATGGCAAAAATAATCTTAGACCTTCCGGTTCAGGAACCTGCAACACTTTTAGAAGAAACCATGACTGTCAGGTTCTCAAAAAAAGATGCGCCCTTAATGCACAAAGGCAGTCTTGGTATTATTACTTCCCTTGCCTATTATGACATATTGCGCAAACTAAACGTTCCGTGTGATGGAATGGTTGGACACAGCAATGGCGAAAATGCCGCCATAATAGCCTCAGGAATTGTACAGTTTAATAATGACGACGAAATTCTGAACACCATAAAAAATATCATAAATGTTCCTGTACTCACCAACCATCAGGATCAGGGACAATATCTGGCAATTAATAATTATACCACTGAAAAACTTAATGCTTTATTAAACAGTTACAAAGAGCAGGTATATCTTGCCATGAAAAATTGTCCGAATCAATTGGTCATTTATGTCCTTAAAAACAAATTAGAAGAAGTAAAAAACAGGCTTTTTGAAGAAAGAGCAATGGCGTTTCAACTCTATACAGATCATGCATACCATACACCGCTTTATAAAACACAGGCACAAGCCGTTCGAAATATTTATGCAAACCTTGTACTAACCAAAGCTTCTATCCCGCTATACAGTTGTGTCGATGGAATGCCTTTTTTGCAAGATCGCAAAATGATTGTCGATAAAGCCATAGAACAATGGGTAGGAACCGTAAAATTTGAAGATACAATTGACACTCTTTACAATCAGGGTTATACTATTTTTATCGAAGTAGGTCCAAACAATAAACTAACCAATTTTGTCAAGGATACCCTGAAAAACAAACCTGTTGTAATCACTCATACCAATCTTCCGGAAAAAAATAATGCAGCCACTCTAAGCGAATTGTGCGCCTTGCTCTGGATCAACGGAATTGATACTGATATTGATTTTTTTAACTCAAACAACACGCAATCCAATACTCTTGAGCCGTTGCCAACTGCCATCATGCAAACCGCAACACATGACGATGAAACTGCCTTGATTTTTAAAAAACATCAGGAACTTATGCAGCATTTTTTGCACGTACAAGAACAATCCTGGAACCTGTTCAGGCAGGAAATCAAGAAGAGACAAAATACGCCAACAGAACGCAGTGCAGAATTTACAGCAGCACATTTTCCACTCTTGTCAGAATACAAGAGCAATGCTGATGGCAAAATGTATTTCGAAAAACAATACGATCTGCACAACTATCCGTTTTTTAACGATCATGCTTTAGGAGGCAAACTTGCTGTAATTGCGTTTACGGTAAGTCTCGAAATTGTCGCCGAAGCTGCTTTGCTTTTTTCGGAATCACGATACAAAGTAACCCACATCGAAAATGCTTCCGGATATTCATGGCTGGCACTCGAAAACGGAATTCTTGATCTGGGGATCGAGGCTAGTGCACACAGCACTGACAAAATAGTAGTTATACTTTATGAATTAAACAAAAATACGGGTACCAGGAAAAAAGCATTTGAGGCAACTGTTCGACTCTCTGATTGTTATAGTAACGAACAGTCTTATCAGCCAATAAAGTACATTGAAACGAATCCTTTGTTAAAGCCTGCTATAGATTTTTATAATGAAGATCTTTTTCATGGCCCGTATTTTACCGGTATAGAAAAAATAGTAAACCTAAACTCAAACGAACTAACAGCTACCCTGCGAATGCCTGTCCTGAAAAATGCTTTTGCGACAATCGCAGATCCGGTATTTCAGATTCCGGCAACATTACTGGACTGTTCAGGACAATTAGCCGCCTATTGGCTAATGAGTCATGAGGTCAAAGACTTTGCTGTTTTTCCCTTTAGCATGAAGAGTTACAAACAATTTGCATCATTTCCATCCGAAGGAAATACATTAAAATGTGATGTTACCTTATGCAGACTACAAACTGTAGTCGAGGCAACATTTAGTTATTACGATAACGATAATAAACTATTGGCACAATTAGAAGGTTTTAAAATGATGTTATACCAACACCCTTTAATCCCTGCTATTTTAATGAATACGTTACAACCGGAACAAACAGAAACGCTGCTTACGCCGGAATTTTTAGCAGAAGCCGGGGGCATTTGGGGTCGTGCCCTCGCGGCTATTGCACTCGATACAACCGCTTATAAAAAATGGCTGTCGATAAGCCCGAATGAAAATCGAAATGAGTACCTCATCCATAACATACAAAACAAATATTTAATCACTTAAGAAACAAAACCATGGAAAACCCTACTGAAAATTACAGACAAATAGTTTACGAAGTAATAGAAGCATTAGTAAAGGATTACGAATTGCCGGAGATAGAAATTACTGATAGTACGTTGCTTATCGATTCTCTTGGTTTAACCTCAATAGATATTATGCACGTGCTTTCGTCGATTGATATGAGAGTTTCTAAACATTTGCCATACGACAATCTCGTGATCAAAAATGATGAATATATAAGTGATATCTCTATAAAAGAGATTATTGATTTTATCGACACCAATATCAGGGAAACAAAAAATGAGCCTAAAAATATCTTCGAAAACCGATGAAACAATTAATCATTACAGCAGATGATTTTGGATTTTCTGAAGGTGTTACAGATGGCATCCTGAAATCGATGCTCGAAGGTGCTGTAAGCTGTACCTCTGTAATGGTAGCCTGCGGAGATCTCGAAAGAATAAAAGAAAAAGCACTCCTGATAGAAGGGCGCATTGGGTTGCATTTGCAAATAACCAATGGTACGCCTTTTTGTCGACCGGAAACTGTAAAATCACTAGTTACAGACCAAGGAATATTTCCGTACAACTGGCGCCAGCTAAAAGAGGTTGATCAGACAGAATTGTATCAGGAATGGCAGGAACAAATTGAGCAATTGCTTCGATTAGATATTGTACCCACCTATCTCGATACCCATCATAATGTACATCGTTTTCCGGCTGTTTTTGAGGTTTATATTGAACTTGCAAAAAAATATGATCTTCCTGTAAGACCCTTGTCAAAAAATATGTTGCAGCGTTATAATCACTTAAAACTTCAGAGTACTGATATCTGTTATGAATCGTGGTGCGGCATGAATGTAACTCCACAAAGTTTTATCGCGCATGTTCTGGGCGCTTTTAGACAAATAGGCAACAAAGGAATTGTAGAATTTATGTGTCATCCTGCTTTTGCAGATGAGCAACTCGCAAAACAATCTCTTTATGTAAAAGAAAGAGAAGCTGAATTGGCTGTTTTATGTGACCCTTTGATAAAAGAATACCTCAACAAGCACAATATCCAATTGTTAGACAGAGTACCCTTTAATACGAAAGAATATGCTGAAAAATCTAGATTTTAATACCCGTCCGTCGATCGTTCATGCACAAGGTCCACACGATCATAAACCCTATTGGCAACCTATCAGAGACCACTTTTTTGGTTCGCAGCAAAAAAAAATAATAACTCCCGCCAACCTGACGATCATTACCTGGAATAACGGTCATGAAGCAATGGGGGTATTCGAAAAAAGTATTGCCCATCTGGGGCTGGACTGCGTTATTCTGGGCGACGGAATCGAAAATTGGGTCAACAGCATTCATAAACCTATGCTCACCAATGAAGCCTTGCAGAACATAAAAACCGAATATATCATGGGCGTAGATTCCAGAGATGCTATATTAATCGATAATCCGCAGCTAATCATCGATCAGTTTCTGGAGCATTTTGATTGTGATCTGGTATTCTCTGCCGATTTACTGAACTGGCCTAATCTGGCAGAATTTAAAAAGTTTGAAGACAAATGTGCCGAAGGAAAAAACTCTGCTTACCGTTATTTAAACAGCGGTGCCTTTATTGGCAGAACAACTTATTGCCGCCACTTTTTTGGAGAAGCCGTTAAACTTCAGCCTGTAAAACAAGCCGAAAGATCTGATCAGGGAATTTTTAAACAACTTTTTCAAACCGAATATCCAAAAGTACAATTAGACTATCACTGTGTCATGTTTCAGAACATAGGTTTTGTGCGACATAAATCATTAGAAATATATTAAATCACAAGATTATGGGCAACAATAAATTGGTTCGGTACAATTGGTCAATCGCTATTTGTTTCTGCAAAGATCCCATTAGCGTGTCTGAACCTGATAGTGTATTTCATCCCGTTTTAACCGGAAACAGCGTGACTGATGTTCCGGCATCTTTTGTTGCCGATCCGTTTATGATACACCATAAAGAGCAATGGTATCTCTTTTTTGAAGTCCTCAATACTACAAACAATCTGGGAGAAATAGGCATGGCACACAGCAAAGACCTGCTCAACTGGACGTATGATAAAATAGTGCTCAGAGAAAATTTTCACCTCTCTTATCCCTCGATACTAAAATATAACGATAAAATATACATGATTCCGGAAAGTCGACAAGGTGGTGGTATACGCTTGTATGAAGCCCTGGATTTTCCGCACGAATGGAAACTTACAAAAACAATCATCGAAGGCGATTATGCAGATCCGTCTATCTTTTATCACCAGGATAAATGGTGGATGTTTGCGCTTAAAGGAACCGATGAATTACACCTTTTTTTTGCCAACTCACCTGACGGAAAATGGCAACTGCACCCGCAATGTCCCTTAATCCCTAAAAGCCTTGTAAACACCAGACCCGCAGGAAGACCTTTGTACCACAACGGGCGTTTACTGCGCTTTGCTCAGGATGGCGTGCCTATATATGGCAATAAAGTAAGGGCTTTTGAAATTGAGGTACTTAGTACAACGGTTTATAAAGAGCATGAAATTACCGAAAGTCCTATACTAAAAGCCAGCCGAAAAGGGTGGAATTCTGCCGCTATGCACCATATCGATCCGCACCAATTACCTGACGGAAGTTGGGTTACCTGTGTTGACGGTGCCGATATTAGTTTTTTAATGCCAAACAAATCGAACAACTCTAATACTAAATCTGAATGGGCGCTGTAACTAAAAAAATATGTTTTGTATCAGGGAACTTCCTTCCGCAACTTGGCGGGTTGGCAAAATCTGCACATCGTGTGGTTACTTTTTTAGCGCAGGAGGGTTACAATATACATGTTGTAGTGCCTGTAGAAAATAGCCCGCAACAAAACATCATTACAAAAACAATACAAAACGGAGTCATCGTACATTGGATTCCTATACAGAGTTCTTTAGTCAACAACAACGGACAGGATTTAAGTAGATTTTTGCAACAGCTACAGGCAAAAGAGCAATTTGATTTGTTTCATGCCTACTTTTTTTCACTCGCCTACCCTTGCCTTCATGTTGCAGAACAATCCGGAAGACCTTTACTGGTAAGTATTCGGGGGAGCGATGCCTATATCTGGTCTGCTCCAAATAGGCAAAGACTTTGCAGGCTCGTACTCAAAAAAATTACGAGCCTTACAACCGTAAACCGCCATCTGGCTACTATGCTAACACAAAACGGTTATACAGGAGAAGTTACTTTAATAAAAAATTCGATTCCGGTCAATCAGGGACAACGCTGGAATATTTCGACCTGTCAAAAAGGACTCATAGGAAATTCAGGAAGTTTTAGACCTGCCAAAGGTATTCCGGATTTATTGCATGCCTTTGCTGCTCTTGAAAGTAAAAAAGACAAAAAACTAAAACTGATTGGCAACTTTCCGGATGCAAATGACAAAGAACAGTACAACACAATTCTAGAACAATTGCAAATCAAGGACAACGTTGAACTTACGGGTTTTGTAGCTCCTGATAAAGTTTTAGAAATACTCCCTGAATTAAATGTGTTTGTAATGACATCCTTGACCGAAGGTTTCCCCAACAGCTTATTAGAAGCCGCTTCGCTGGGCGTACCAATTGTTACAACCGCTTTTTGCGGAGTCGAAGATTATATTGCCAATGGGGTTCATGCACTTGTAGTACCTGTGGGAGATACAAAAGCCATTGCGCAAAGTATTGAGGCGATCCTTAACGATGAGGCTCTTGCCAAAAAACTCTCGGATGGTGCCCTGCAATTGGCCGCAACCTTAACACCCGAAATAGAAAAAGAAGCCTGGATTGTAATTCATAATAAAGTTCTGAATCAAAATAAAATACCTGCTTATGAACCACTTTAAAGTAATAACCATCACACCGCTATATCTTTCGAATATAGAAATTCCTATCGCTACGATCCGGAATAATGGCATTGCGCTATTGGATATGGAATTTTGTCCGGACCATGCAATCGTACAGACAGTAGAAAACCTTACCCAATTTTTAAAACAGGTTGGTACAAATACTTCATTTGGACTGCGTTTTGCGACACATCAATTGTCTGTGTATCAAAGTCTGGAAAATCAGCTTAAAGAATTCCCGCATATCCTGTTATTATCCGGTTTATTTAATAAGGATGATGCAACCAAAACAATCAACAACTGGACGCAAAACCACGCTACTTTATGGGCAGAAATTCTGGATGGTACTTCTCTGGATGAATATGCTAAACATGAAAAGTATTTTGATGCCCTTGTTGCAAAAGGCAATGAAAGCGGCGGTTGCACAGGCAATGATTCCGCTTTTATATTAAGCCAAAAAGTAATAAAAAAAACAACCAAACAATTCTACATACAAGGAGGTATTGGTATTCATACAGCAGCAGCTTGTCGTGCCGCTGGAGCTGCCGGAGTAGTTCTTGACGATCAGCTTTTGCTGCTGCACGAATCTCCGTTATCATTCGAACAAAAAGAAATACTAAAAAATATAAGTGCAGAACAAACCCTTGTGCTAAACATGGGTAACAAAAATATAAGAGTGGCAGGACATCCGACATTTAAACAACTGCAACACTACAAATCATTATCTCAAACCAAAGAAACATCCAGTAACCAAGAAATCATATATTGGGGCAGTCCTGAAAATAGTCTCTGGCCTGTTGGTCAGGCTGTAGGAATGGCTGATTTTTACCATAAAAAATATAAAAAAACGGGAATCTTTATTCGCGAACTGCTTGCAAAAAGTTTAGAATGTCTTCTTGCAGCACAAGATTTACAGCCCTTACAACAAAACTCTTTGCTCGCAGTCGATCACGGGACAGCTTATCCTATCGTACAAGGTCCAATGACACGAGTAAGCGATGTACCGGAATTTATAGATGCCGTTGCCACAAACGGAGCTTTACCACTTGCTGCCATAGCAATGATGAAAGGACCACAAGCGAACGAATTATTACAGGAAACTAAAAATCTTTTGGGTAATAAATCCTGGGGAGCCGGTGTTCTGGGTTTCATCGATCAGGATCTTATGCAAGAGCAATTTGAAGTAATTGCGGCACATAAACCCTCTTTTGTATTGATCGCAGGCGGGAGTTACGAGCAAACCTTGCCTTATGAAAACCTGGGTATTAAAACCTATATCCATGCGCCGGTACCAAAACTTTTGCAAATATTTTACCGTCGCGGAGCCAAACGATTTGTTTTAGAAGGTCGCGAATGTGGCGGTCACATAGGGCCTTTGAGTAGTTTTTCGTTGTGGGAAAGTGCCATCGAAACTTTACTGGCAGAACCCAATGACACCTCTAATCCTGCAAATATATTATTTGCAGGAGGTATTCACGATGCACTATCTGCCGCAATGGTCAGTGCAATGAGCGGTACCCTTACTGCAAAAGGAATCAATATTGGGGTATTAATGGGTACAGCCTATTTGTTTACCCAGGAAGCTTGCAGTACAGGAGCTGTCGTAACTGAATTTCAGCAAAAAGTTATCGATTGTAGTGATACCCATATTATCGAAACAGGTCCCGGACATGCCATACGTTGTGTTCATACTCCTTATGTAAACGAATTTAACGGGTTAAGAAACAACGGCATTAAGAACAATACCAAACCCGAAGAATTGAGCAAAATTCTCGAAAAGTCCTTATTAGGCAGACTCCGTATAGCCTCCAAAGGTTTAACCCTAAACCCATCAGGAGAACTTATTGCAGCTACCAAAAAAATGCAAACTCAGGAAGGTTTATACATGACCGGTAAAGCTGCAGAAATAAATACCGAAATTATCACGATAAAAGAACTTCATACTAAAATCATAGAGCAAAGTGTCTTTCTCCTGAATACTGCCTCAAACGCAATCAAAGAAACCGTACAACCTCAAAAACAACCTTCGGATATTGCGATTATTGGCATGTCTGTATTAGTTCCCGGAGCACAAGAACATGCTGTATTCTGGGAAAACATAGTAAAGAAAGTAAGTCAGATAAAAGAAATTCCAAACGATGTATTGGACTGGCGTATGTATTATGATACCAACATAAAAGCCAAGGATAAAATGGTCTCAAAATGGGGTGCCTTTATCGACGAGGTACTTTTTGACCCTTTGCGTTTTGGGATCCCTCCGCAATCTCTAAAATACATAAGCCCGGGTCAGCTCCTGTTGCTCGAAGCTGTACAAAAAGCGATTGACGATTGCGGTTTTGGAGATTCTGGTTTTGACAATAAACATACCTCTGTAATTATTGGCAGTGACGGAAGTTCGAAACTAAAAGGTTTATACGAATTTAGATCCTCATTGCCGCAATATATAAATACTATTGACGAGAAGGATCTTGACAGACTGCCGGAATGGAATGAGGAAAGTTTTCCGGGAATTCTAACCAATGTTCTCGCAGGACGGGTTGCCAATCGTTTTAATCTGGGTGGTGCCAATTTCTCTGTAGATGCTGCCTGTGCCTCATCGCTTGCAGCACTTGACCTTGCGGTAAAAGAGTTAGAGTTTGGCGACAGCAATATGGTAATTGCAGGAGGCGTAGATATAGCACAATCTGCTTATTCGTATATGGCTTTTAGCAAAACGCACGCCCTGTCACCAACAGGCGAATCAATGCCTTTTGATGCCACTGCCAATGGTATTGTGTTAAGCGAAGGCGTATCTGTAGTGGTGCTTAAAAGGCTCGAAGATGCCAAAAGAGACGGTGACAGAATTTACAGCGTGATCAAAGGAACCGGAAGCTCCAGCGACGGAAAAGCGTTGGGACTTACAGCACCAAGATCCGGAGGACAAGAACAGGCTTTTAACCGTGCTTATCACAAAGCCAATATTTCGCCCGCGACTCTGGGGTATTACGAAGCCCATGCAACCGGAACCACCGTAGGCGATCAGGTAGAACTGGACACAATAACAGCGATACTGGACAAAGCCGGTGCAGCAACACACAGTTGTGCTATAGGGTCTCTAAAAAGTATATTGGGACATACAAAAACCTGTGCCGGTATTTTGGGCGTGATAAAAGGAACACTATCGTTGTATCATAAAACCCTGCCGCCGCATCCTATCAAAACTGCACCTATAAGTGCCTTAAAGCCAAACTCGCCAGCCTTTATCCTTAATGAAGGAAGACCTTGGTTTACGCCTAAAGAAAATGTACGCAGACTTGGCGTGAGTGCATTTGGTTTTGGCGGGACAAACTCGCATGTTGTACTCGAAGAATATCAAAACACTACCTATAAACAAGCCAATGGCGCTGACAAATGGCCTTGCGAGTTATTTGTATTCAATGCACAAACCGCCCAAGAGCTTAAACTCGATCTCGATAATGTACTAAAATCTCTTCAGGATATAAGCGTACAGAATTTATTGCAAATCGCTCCGGCATTTGCTTTAAAAGCTAAAAAGAATCAAAATGCACCTGTTCGTTTAAGCATTGTGGCTACTGACTTGCAGGACTTAAAAAATAGAATCCAAACCGTAATCGAAAAAATCAACGGTAATACTGCTGCTTTGCCTGCTGTAATAAACCTGGAACTAACACCAGCCGTAAGCCCTGTTTCGTTTGTATTTCCCGGGCAAGGTGCACAATACCTAAATATGGCGAGAGAAATTGCTTTGTATTTTCCGCAAATGAGAAGCGCCATCGAAGAGGCTGCTCAACTTTTTATCGATAAAACAAATCTCTTTTTAGATAAAATAATCTATCCCGCAGCAACCTACACGCAGGAAGACGAAGAGATTCAAAGAAAAGAACTTACCCATACCCATCACGCTCAAATAGCGATAGGTGCTGTATCTGCTGGTTTTCTGGATATTTTTAAGGCATTGCAACTTGTTCCCGATTCTGTAGCTGGACATAGCTTTGGAGAACTTACTGCCCTGCATGCCTCGGGAATAATTGACCGCACTACTTTTTTTGAACTCGCAGAAACCAGAGGCAGATTAATGGCGAATGTAACCAGTAAAGAAGGTACAATGGCGGTAGTGTTCGAAACTCCCGAAACAGTAAAAGCAATATTGCAGGATGAGGTTGTAATTGCCAATTATAATGCCCCAAAACAAACCATTATTTCAGGCAGGAAAACGGCAATTGAAGACATGCTGAAACAATTTGCACAAAACGGAATAAAAGCTATTCCCTTAGAAGTAAGTGGTCCGTTTCATTCGCCACTTTACAACGCAGTACAAATTCCTTTTAATGAAACCATACAAAAGATACAGACAAACCCAGCCGCATTTGCTGTGTTTTCGAATACCTCTGCATTGCCTTATCCTGAAACTGATGCTGGGATTAAGGATGTATTGAAAAAACACCTGTTAAGTCCCGTTCATTTTTCGCAGCAAATACTAAACATGTACGAAAACGGAACCCGCATCTTTGTAGAAGTTGGTCCTAAAAATATTATGAAAGGCTTAATTGGTCAGATCCTCGAAGAAAAAGAACATCTGGCGCTATCTGCCGATAGCCAAACCGAAGGATTAAAAGGATTATTGACCCTGATAGGCAAAATGTATTCGTTAGGCTATTCTATCAACCTCCCGGCATTATTCGAAAACAGAACCGCTTCGCAGGAAAACATAGACGATATCCTTAAAAATCTAAAAAGCAAACCCATTCCCGCAACGGCTTATTATGTTACCGGATCAGGCGTTCGTTCTGTTACCGAAGATAAAATAAACATTGCCAGGCTTCCTGCGATTAATTTGGAAGAAAGAGCCCGAATAAACCAAAACACACCTCCAAATCAAAACATGGCAACGCATAAAACCATTACAAATGATAGTTCGCTGGTTGCAGGATTTGAAGCCTATCAAGCCACGATGCGCGATTTTCTTACTACTCAGGAAAGAGTATTGGCGCAATTTCTGGGAAACAATGCCACTACTCCAACCCCACAGCAATTAAATTATAATCTACAGGCAATACCGGAGCAAAAACAATATCAAACTGAAATTGAAAATGTTCCTGAAACCAATACAATTGTTGCGCCTGAAAAAGAAGAAAAAGAAACGGTAAGTGTTCACTCTCAAAAAATAAACCGTTCGTTTCTGACTCAGATAATTTTAGATTTTCTGGTAGAACGAACAGGTTATCCAAAAGAAGTTTTTGAACCTCAGCTAGATCTTGAGAGCGAATTGGGTATCGATTCTATCAAAAGGGTCGAAATGCTGGATAACGTTCTAAAAGCATTACCGCTACAATGGAGCGAACAACTTCATGGCGATATGCCAAAACTAATGCGTACTAAAACAATCGATATGCTGCTGGATATTATATGCGCTGTAAGTATCGAAGACGAACCACAAATTGATACTAATACAGAGCCTGTAGAACAAAAAACACTTTCGTATGAAGTCTCTGTAGAATCTGATTGTCCCCGATTTTTAATGAAAGCGGAACATCGGGAATTGCCTTTTCTAACCGAAGAAATTCGTTTAAACGGATTGTATCTGATTATGGCAGATGAGTTTGGCATTGCTTCAACTCTGGCACAAAGAATCACGGATCTGGGCGGAAAACCTGTTGTATTAGATTATGAAACCCTAAGTTCTTCTCTTAAAATAGAAAAAGCTGTAAGCGATGCGATCCGTACTTCTGATGAGCGTATCAGTATTATTCATTTATCGGCTATAGCCAAATCCTTAATGCCGGAACACATTACAGACTGGCGTTTACTGACTCAAATACAATCAAAAAGTTTGTTCCAGACCATCATTACCATTACAAAACATCTGGAAGTCAAAGACACCTTTCCGGTGCAGGCTATACTTGCCGGATCGATGTTTGGCGGTTCTTATGGCAGGAACGAACGAATTGGACCGGGACTTCCGCCGGGAGGTGGTAATATAGGATTATTGAATGCCTTAAAAAAAGAATGGGATGAGGTCGCTGCCTGTACTGTTGATTTTGACTCGTCACTTTCTGTAAATGAAATAACCAACAGGATATTGCGCGAATTAAACCAACCTGAAAACAATGCCGAAATAGGGTATCCGGAAGGAGAACGCATTGTATACAAAGCCATAGAAACTAAAGTTAAATCGCAAGTCACAAAATTTCCTGATCTAAAGATAGACAAAAACTGGGTCGTAATCGCTACTGGCGGAGCCAAAGGGATAACTGCCGAAATATGCAAATCGATAGCACAACCCGGAATGAAATTTATACTGGTAGGACGTTCAGAAAAACCCGATAACGATTTTGCCGATTTTAAAGCAAAAGGGGTCGAAGTAAGCTACAAATCAGCAGATGTAAGAAACGAAGCCGAATTTGGTGCACTCATCAAAGAAATTTATAGCGATTACGGTCGTATTGATGCCGTCTTGCACGGTGCAGGTATAATCGACGACAGATCGATCATCAATAAAAGTATTACTTCGTTTGATAATGTGTTTGATACCAAGGCCGACAGTGCTTTTATTTTAAATAAATATCTAAATTTTGACACCCTGAAACTCATGGTATTCTTTAGTTCTGTATCCGGACGTTTTGGTAATCAGGGACAAACAGATTATGCCGCTGCAAATGAAGTTCTGAACCGCTTTGCATGGTACCTGCGCAACAAGTGGCCTAAACTACAGGTTATGAGCATAAACTGGGGACCGTGGAGCGAGGTTGGAATGGCATCATCACAAGCCATAAATTTATTGAACATACAGGGTATTAAACAAATATCGGCAAAAAAAGGAACCGATTTTTTCATCAATGAAATCAACAATTACCAATCAGAAATGGTAGAACTCATTGCAGGAGAAGGCCCTTGGAGAAATACCAAAAACAAAAAACAAAACGAAATATATAACCCTTTTGTAGGCATAATATAAAACGCAAATGCAATTAGAAATACACCGCTATGTTTCCGGAGTTTTTTTTGAAAACACCTATTTAGTTGTCAACAACAACACAAATACTGCCATTGTAATCGATCCCGGTTTGGGTTCGGCTACACAAGTCGAAAACCTTATGAAGCAGAACGTAAAAATCGAGGCAATATTTGTAACACATCCTCATTTTGATCATGTGTTTGATTTGGCAAAAGTCAAAGCGATCACTAATGCAAAAATATACATGCATCATGACGATCTTGCAGTAGCAGAAAACTTTGTAGAAGAAGCCGCATCTTACGGTTACACAACAGAACCATTGCCACCAGCAGATGTTTTTTGCAAAGACGGAGATATATTTTATCTGGGCAATGTTGCTTTTACGATTATACACATTCCGGGACATACACCGGGCAGTATTTGTCTGAAATTTAATGAAGGCGTTTTTACTGGAGATACCCTTATGAATAAAAAAATTGGAGACAGTTACGAAGGATATTTCAACGATTTGATAAGTGGTATCAAACAAAAATTATATGTCCTGCCGGATGCGTTTACCATATATCCGGGGCATTATAAATATTCGACAGTAGGAGACGAAAAGAAATTTAATCTGAATGTTTTTTAAACTTAATCACGACCAGCAATGAAATTATTATATATCGTTCCCAGCACAGAACGCAAAGGCGGATTATCTGCCTCTGTAAATCGTATTACAGCACAAATGACTTTGCTGGGCAATGAAGTCGCTGTTTTTTCGACAGGATTAAGCGAAACCAAATCGAGCCTCTTAAACACAAAAGACATTTTTACAGGAACACAAATGATGGAAATTACTGAAAAAGCAATAGCCGAAATAAAGTCCTTTGCTCCTGATCTCGTTGTGGGGTATTATGGAAGTTCAGCCGCTTATTGTGCCGTTGCAGCAGCCAGATTTTGCGAGACCAAAGTTGTAGCCTGTCTTCGGGGCAATGATATTAACAGGGATTTTTTTTCGGTGCTTAATGCGCCAAAACTTTCATTTGTGATGCAATTTGCCAATGCTGTAACCTGCGTATCAAACGAAATGAAACAAAAAGTAAAAGCCTGGTACAATCGTGAAGCCCATTTTATAGCAAATAGTGTCAACAAAAATATATTTTATCCGGATCCTGAAGCTGCCAAAATTTTAAAACAAGAATGGCAATTGGACCACCGCCCTGTAGTTGGAATATTTGGTGAGTTTAAAAATTCGCGTGGGCTTAGCCTTTTTCAGGAATTAGAAAAAACACTTGCTCCGGCACAAACCATTATGGTAGGAGAAATTAGGGACGATGTAAAAAATACAATCCCGGATTGGATAATTCCTATTCCCTACATTAATGATCCTGATACCTTAAGAGCAGCCTATTCTATGTGTGATATTATATTGCATCCTTCGCTCTATGACGGCATGCCCAATGTGGTGCTCGAAGCCATGGCATGCGAACGTGTTGTACTGGCTTCTGACGCTGGCGGAATCAAAGATGTTATTACCAATAATTACAATGGTTTTATCTGCACCAATATCGACGAATGGAAATTAGCCCTAACCAACAGGCTTTTGTATAATGATGATGAGATAGGAAAAAATGCCCGCATTAGTATAAAAACTCCGGAACATGAAGCAAAAACATTCAACGAATTGTTTCTAAAAATAACCGGCAAACAGGAACTTAAATTAAAAGAGAATGAAGCATAAACCTTCCTTACTAATGTATTGCCACCACTCTGTAGGTATTGGGCATCTGGTACGATCACTCGCTATTATAGATTCCCTGCGCGAAGATTATACTATTACCTTTATCTCGGGAGGCAAATATCCAGAAGGAGTTCATATTCCTTCGGGAGTTCTGTTTTATCAATTACCTGCTGTACGTCTTGCCGAAAATACAACCCTTATCGATGCTACAGGCAATGATCCCATAAGCAACATTATGGCAGAACGCACCACAATGATAAAAACAATCTACAAGGCTACTTTGCCGGATATTATTATAACAGAACTCTTTCCGTTTGGGCGCATGCAGTTTATTGGTGAGATTATGCCAATCCTTAAACTGGCAAAAAACGGAGATAAAAAAACACTTATTTTTTGCAGTTTACGGGATATTGTAGAACCGTCTACAGCCGGAAAAAAACTTTTTAGAGACTTTGCTTTTTCAATAGTAAACAGTTATTATACTGGAATATTTTTGCATGCCGATGCTCAAATTTGTAAACTCGAAGACACAATTGACCATATTGGCAAAATAGAAGTTCCGGTGCATTATACGGGATATGTAACCTCGCAGAAAAAACTTAAAACAACCCGAGAACAAGGCAATGGTGTTATCGCTTCTTTTGGTGGTGGCGGTGCCAGTAATCAGTTGATCTATGATCTTATCAATGCTTATAAAGATTTTGGTTTTGGAGATCAAAAAACACTCAGGATTATTGCAGGTCCTTTGTTTGATACTCTCGAATTTAAATTGCTTGAAGACATTGTAAACCAGATTCCCGGTATTACCCTAATAAAACAAGTAAGCAATCTTACCCAGGAAATGGCTCTGGCAGAAGTCTCGATAAGCCAATGCGGTTACAACACAGCCATTGAACTTTTATGCAATGGTATTCCTGCTTTGCTTATACCCTACGAAAACGAACAAAACAGCGAGCAGATTATCAGGGCAAAACAACTGGAAAAACGATCCCTCGTGAGAACACTTTATGCCAATGCGATTACGCCGGAAATACTAGCTGCCGAAATCAGAAAAACTTTTGAGTTTCGTCCCCGGCAAGTTACAATAGATATGGATGGTGCCGAGAATACAAGACTATTATTAAATCATATATTTGCTGAAGAAATACTAACGAAAGTGTCCTAATGTTTTTTTCTTCCTCCAAAAATATCAGCTATTATAAAATTCCCGCTATTTTAGAAAATACGGCAAATCTTGAGGACTTTTGGGTTGACCCCAAAAACAGCAATTTAAATACAGACGATTACCTGCATTTATGGATAGCAAAACCAGAGGAACCAGAAGATCAATTTATCGATTATCTAAATAGTGAGGAAAAAGAAAGAGCTCAAAAATTTAAGTTCGAAAAACAGCGCCGGAATTTCATTTATTCGCGATCATTACTTCGCTATCTGCTTTCGCTTTACACAAAAATTCCTGCTGCCGATATAGAATTTGTATACGGCATAAATGGCAAACCACATCTGGCTGAACATCAAAATAAAAAAAAGATTACGTTCAATCTATCCCATTCCAACGGATATTTTGCCTGTATCATTGGCACAAAAAATGAAATTGGTATCGATATCGAAAATGTCTCGCCAAACCATAAACAGGTTCACAATATTGCCACAAGTTTCTTCTTGCCAACAGAATCAGCCCTTATAACTTCAAAAAAAGACGATGAAGTTTATTACCTCTTTTATAAATACTGGACCATAAAAGAAGCATACATTAAAGCAAAAGGAAATTCGATCATGCAGCTCAAAGAAATACCGGACCTGAGCAATTTATCTGTAGATGAAATAGGATTTATGAATCCGTTTTGCCTTTTAGCCCATTCCGGTTTCAGCATTCGTATTGCAGAACATTTTTATCTGGCTGTTATTTATTTCGTGCAATAATAAATATCTGTGTCTTTAGGCAAGCCGTACCTGAATTTTTCATCTCTCGAAAAAGTATCGTTAAATTTATTTACGGTAACCTTAAATCCTGAATTTTCAAGTCTGGATGCATAATCCCTACCATATTGTCGCACGTGATCACTTTGTCCATAAGCCTCTTCCCTGCCCTTTGAGTCTGTTATCGATGGATCTTCAAAAGTATGTTCCAGGTCTTTTTCTATAGGTACGAGCAATATGGCCCAACCGTCTTTTTTAAGAATTCTGTAAAGCTCACTCAAAGCCTTTTTGTCGTCAGGAATATGCTCTAATACATGATTGCAAATCACCACATCAAAAGATTCATTGTCATAATTTATAGCCGTAATATCCATATTGATCGTTCCTTTTGGATAGGAATAACCCTCCTCAAAAAGATCTACCGGATAATAATCGATCATTTTGTTTTTTCTAAAATGTTTAAAAAAAGCAGATTCCGGTGCCACATGAAATAATTTTACTCTTGACTTCGAATTTAATAAAGTTGTTTTATTTTTTATAAACAGCCAAACAAGCCTGTGACGTTCCAGAGAGAAACAATTCAGACAAAGCGCATTTGACCGTTTGTGCTTTACTCCAAACGGAAGAAAAGTCATGTATTTTTGCTCGCAAATAGAGCATTCTACATTTTTTCCTTTCAGGAAATACTTAAGAAAATTAAATTTAACTTTTTTTCTAAAAGGCAATGTTCGTTCTGACAGCATATTGGTTTGTTTTTCAAATAAATACAAGGATTATTACCTAACGAAAATAAGAAAAATATTAGTTTTTCATGCTATAAAACAAAATAAATAAACCTGTTTTCCACAATTCTTTTTAGCACATAAAAACAGGTATTTATACCTTAATACATGAACTATAAATGCGTATTTTTGAGTTGTATTTCTACGATTTATTACTCTATAAATAACCCCAAAGTATACTATGGCAACAAATTACATTCTTGAAAACTTATGGAAACGTACAGTAAATCCTTCCGGAAGTACCAGTGCTGACCATACAAATGATTGGGACAACGAAACCAAAACCTTATACCAATTGGGTATTAGCCTCGAAGATACGTTACAGTATTTATATTTTGAAAAACCTGACTTCGAAAACTTTAAAATCTGGATTACAAAAAGACAGCGAAATAAGGTAACAGAAACAGAAGATTTTGCAGAAAATGTACTCACAAAAGAAGATCTTGAATTTTGGGATAAAAATGGATATATTATTGTAAAAAATGCCCTTACGAAACAAGAGTGCGAAGCTACGCAGCAGGCAATCTGGGAATACCTGGAAATGGATCCCAACAAAAAAGAAACCTGGTACAACAAACATGAGGATCAGAAAGGCTTAATGCTTAATTTCTCTGATCACGACACCTTGAATAACAACCGATTTTCTCCAAAAATAAAAAAAGCATACGAGCAACTTTACAATACAACCAAAATATACAAAACGATCGACAAAGTAAGTTTTAATCCTCCTGAGAATGCTACGTTTACTTTTCTGGGAAGTCCGCTACATTGGGATACCAGTCTCAAGCAACCAATTCCGTTTGGTCTTCAGGGATTACTTTACCTAACCGATTGTGGTGCTGCTGATGGTGCTTTTCATTGTGTTCCGGGATTTCATAATACCATAGAACAATGGCTTGATAACCTTGAACCTCACGAAAACCCAAGAGATAAAGTTATTGAAACACTAAAAGGAGAAGCAATAACAGGTAATGCAGGCGATTTTATCATCTGGAATAATAAATTACCACATTGTGCAACACCCAACAAAGGTACAAACCCCAGAATGGTACAATATCTTACCTATTTGCCCGATGATTATGAATCATCAGGAGAATGGGTGTAATTAATTTTAACACATAGAAACATAGCTTTTGGATCTTTAAAAAAGGCGTTTCACTTGTTTAAAATGCACATAGCCTGGTTATGTGAAAGAAATGTATTTCTTTTGGCATTCCTTTTAGCTAAAAAAATCTATGTTTCTATGTCTAAATAAAAAAATTATGCCGTTTTTGAGTACTACAATCAATCCGGATTTGCCAGTATTTTATACAATTCGGCGTTTGAAACATAAAACTGATTCTCGATACTAATTTGAGATAGTTTGGCACTCACCAGATTATTCTCTCTCGAGTTCATTAAAAATATAGAGCTTTCGCCAAACGAAAACAACTTCTCTTCAGAACTCAACATGGTAAGATAATCCTTGACCAGATTGTCTATTACATTTTTTTGCCTTTTCAATGAGGCAATTTCTGTTTGTTGTGCTTTTATTTTGTTTTTAAGTTCCAGTCTTTGCTGATCGATATCAAATTTTAAATCCTGAATTTTAAGTTTTGCCACCTTTAAATTTCCGCGTTCTTTTCTCAAAAAAATCGGAATACTAAAATCGATATTAAACTTATAATCATCCGTATTAAAAGAATCAAAATAAACAGGTTCAGAAATATAATTGTACCCCACATTTACCTTTGGCAGCAATAAATTTGCTTTAAGCTGCCTGTTGATTTCCAGCATAGACAGTTTTGTTTCTAAAGCCTGTATTTTAGGATGTGCCTCGAGAGTTTCGACACTGACCATCATAGCAGATGTTTTGAGAGTTTCTTCGAGAGTATCCATTAAATTTAGCTCCGGTTTTACGGTATCATCTACTTCTACCGGTACGTTTTCGATCCATAAATAATTAGACAGATTCAGTTTTGCCTTTGTCAGTTTCAGGTTTCCGTTTTCGACATTCAATTCCCTGTTGCGTACCGTTATTCTGGCTTCGACACTATCGATAGCGGGAGAGTCACCAACTTCGATTAGTTTTTTAACTCCTTTAAAACGGGTACTCGCAAACCCTAAATAACGCTTGTACAATTCGGCTTCGTTAAAACTTTTTCTCCACTCAAAATAAGCTTCGCTTGCTTTATACAAAACCTCGATTGCTCTTAGTTTACGTTGTGCATCACTTAGTTTTAGCTGCAATTTTCCTTCTCTTACATCAGCCATACGCTGGTTTATAAACATCCCTTGTCCTAAAGCAACACTAATACCAAGAGACGTTAATCCGGCATCCGGCGTACGATTTTGAGGGTTATAATATTGTCCCTCGGTCGCATCAAAACCCGCTTTTATCTCGACACCATACCAGGTCGGAATTTTAAAACTACTGTTAAGCAGCGAATAATACTCTGTGCCTTTAAACTCTTTTTTATTGTAATCTACCTCAATTTTTGGATCAAATCCTCCGCGTGCCACCATCAGTTTAGCCTGTGCCGTACTGACTTCAAGATTGGCTTGTTTAACCAGCGGATGGTATTTTTTTACATAACCCAAAAACTCACTATAACTTAGTTCTTCTTTATTAAAATCCTGACTGTAAACACTAAAAAAGCCGAATAGAAATAAAAAAGAAAATAATTTTATACTATTTCTCATTTTATTTTTTCTCCTTTCCTTTAGCTTCCTTTTCATCTGATTTATAATAATTGGGAGGAAAACCGTTTAAGTTACGCCATATTTCATACCCTACAGAAACCGTTTCCAGCAAGGCAATACTTTGTGCACCGGCACCAATACTAAGTTCTTTAGGCCATTTATGATCTTTGCCATCCGGCGCGATAAGCACTCTGTATTTTCCATTGGCACTTATAAAATTTTCGATTGCTACTACCCTTCCGCCAAAAGTTCCGTAGGATAATCCCGGCCAGCCAGAAAACACAATTCTTGGCCATCCGTCAAACCAAACACGCACTTTGGCACCACGATGTACCAAAGGCAAATCGATAGGATTTACATAAGTTTCTACTGCAATATCATAACTCGATGGCATAATGCTTATTACCGGAGTTCCCTCTTTGATTGTTTCGCCAAGACCTGCCAGTAAAGCACGGTTTACATAACCGCTTTGAGGAGCTGTAATATAATACAAACCGTTCCTGATGCTGTAATTTACATACTGATTTTGCAGTTTATTGACCTGTGCTTCTGTATCATATTGCGTGCTTAAGGCAGTAAATTTATCGCTTCTGGATTTAGAAATTTTCTCAGCATACTCTGCTGTAATACGATTTATCTCTACTTTGGCATTGATGAGTTCATTTTTACTGCTCAAAAGTTTGTTTTCCTGCGTAATAATATAAGCTTCGGATTCTTGTAGTTTTAGCCTTTTTTGCTCTACATCTGTCAGAGGTTTCAAACCCTCTTTGTTGAGCGTAGTCGAACGGGCAAATTGTGTTTGCGCAATTCTAAGCTGCGTTCTTACTGCAACGAGATCCATGCTGTCGCTCTTAATTTTTAGATGGGCCTGTCTTATTTTATTTTGAGCCTGTTGCAGTTTCAATTGTCGCTCTGTACCCAGAGATTGTGCCTGAGTATCAAGAGAACTCACTTTATCGCCATAGGATTCTAATGCCATTTTTTTTGCATCGACCTGCTCTTTGGTATTTTTAACCAGATTGGGATCAAAATAATCTTCTTTTATTTCGGAAATAAAAAGAATCGTATCTCCTTTTTTTACATAATCACCTTCTTTTACAAACCATTTTTCGATCCTTCCTGCAATGGCATTATGAACCGTTTGTGGTCTTTGGTCGGGTTTTAA
This sequence comes from Flavobacterium araucananum, assembly GCF_002222055.1. Taxonomy (GTDB): domain Bacteria; phylum Bacteroidota; class Bacteroidia; order Flavobacteriales; family Flavobacteriaceae; genus Flavobacterium; species Flavobacterium araucananum. The sequence goes on along the minus strand of NZ_MUGS01000004.1, from coordinate 243,289 downwards.
AGTAGTCACAGAACCACTTCCGGAAATATTTTGAGTCCACGGAAGAAAAAGGCATGCAATAGCAAACACTAAAAAACCAACAATTATCTTATTTAGAATTTTATAGTGTGGTCTTCGGGCAACACTCGTTATCGAAGCATATTTTCCCGGAGTTATAAGTATGTTGTTATCTTTGGATATATTGAGCATGATTAAAGCTTTATGTCGTTAATAATTTTTCCGTCATCGATCGTTATCATACGGTCGCATTTGCTTTTCCAGATGTCACTTTTAGAAGTTACAACCACCGTCCAGTTATTTTGTTCAGAGAGTAAAAAATCGACTATTTTACCAGAAGTCAGTTCATCCATTTTATCAACAGGATCTTCAAGAAACAATATATTAGGTTTGTGAACGATGCTTCGGGCAAGCAAAATTTTCTGTACATCGGATGCAGATAGTTCACTGCCACCGGGATGAACCTGATTTTCAAGTCCGTTAGGGAATGTTTTGATATAAGGCGTTAGACAAACATTATCAAGAGCCCATTTGAGATCATCGCTGTTTATGGCACTGTTTCCAAAAAGAACATTTTCTCTAATTGTTCCGGCAAAAAGGGTATCACCTTGCAGGAAAGTACCTCCTTGAGCTCTGTAGGCATCCTCGTCAAGACGGTTCATATAATTGTCGGTTACATACATGGCGCCACTCTCAGGCTCAAGCAAACCGGACAGCAAACGCAATAGGGTACTTTTTCCGGCACCATTTGTTCCTCTTACCAATATTTTTTCGCCCTGAGCGATTTTCAGATTGATATTTTTAAGCGACTTTTTATTATACCCCGGATAATTGTAAGCGATGCTTTCTGTTTCGATATTAATACCTGTCTCTGTTATCTCAGATGTTTTAGGAACACATGAAATTTCCAGATCAGTAATCTGACCAATTTTTTCGACAGAGGTAAGAACATCATAAAAAGATTCAAGCCCGAAGATTATTTTTTCGACAGAATTTATAAGCAATACAATCACGATTTCGGCTGCTACAAACTGCCCGATATTCATTTGATGATGAATTACCAGAAAACCACCAATCGACAATAAGGCAGCTGTAACCAGCACTTTGAAAATAGTAAGTTGTATGTATTGCTTTTTCATTACCAGAAAATGTTTCTCCCGATAATTGACATATTCGCTTACATAACCATCGTTTCGGTCTAATGCATATTCAAAGCTTCCTTTTTTGCGGAAACTTTCGCGATTGCGGGCAATTTCCTGAATCCATGCTGCAACTTTATATTTAAACTTTGATTCGTTAAGGCTTGTTTCGAGACCGTCTTTGTACGAAAATTTAAAAATGACATATAAAATAACGATAAACAAAAGACCAATTACAGTAAAAAACGAATGGTATAAAACCAATAGTATAATCCCGAGACCAACCTGCAAAAAAGCAGCGCAAAAGTCTAACAGAAGTTTTGCCGTCCCTTTTTGAACCATAAGTGTATCAAAAAAACGGTTGGCTTTTTCAGGAGCATATTCAGAGTATAGTTCTTTGAACTTGATCAGCGGCATTCTGTATGCAAACTCAAATGAGGAACGAACAAAAATTCGTTGCTGAAGGTTTTCTACAATTCTTAATTGCAAAATAGTGAGAACTCCGCCAAAACCAACTCCTACAGTAACCAGAAAAACCAGAACAATCCAGGAAACACTAAGCTGCCCGCTCTGGATAAAATTAATAATCGCCTGAATTCCCAATGGGAGAGAAAGATTGACAAGGCCGGCAAAAGCGGCATAAAATATAATTTGATATACATCGCGCTTATCCAGCGCAAGTAAATTAAAAAAGCGTTTTAATGGTGTCATGAATTTATATATAAATACAAGATGAATAAATAGATTTTAGATACGGCAAAGCCCTATCCGGCAGAATAGAATTTCTTCTAATCCACAAAAAAATAAGTATTTATACTATAAATTGAGGAGGTCGCAAATGAATTTTGCCATGAAACCCAAAAAAGAAGATTGGGTTACTGATGTAGTTTTTACTTTTAGTTTCGAGTTCAAAATACAATCCCGGAACTGATGCATCCAGTGGTACTAAATAATCCAGTAAGGGAGTTCCTTTTGCCAGTTTTGTCGTTTTACTGTCTTTTGTTTTGTAGTCATCAAGTTCTTCCGGAATTGCGTCGCACTTGAATATTTTTTTCAGGAAATCGCAAGCCATTCCTTTTACAGAATGTACTTCTGTACGATTATTCAGGATTCGGCCTATCGTGCCGGAGATATTAATACTGCTCAATAAAAAGTAGCCAATTAGTAACACCTGAAGGCATTTGCATAAAAAACTATTTTTAATTTTGTTCAGCATCACTAAAAAACAATTGGTTACAGTAACTATAAAAGCACTAAAAATCCTGTTTTGACCAAAACTATTTTTACCGTTTTATAATTTGCGCAATTTAAAACTAAATTTTTAGCGCTACATTAGAATAACATTAGAATTTGCCCCAATTTGAAATTAAATTCTAATGTTGGAATTCTCAAAATTCAATCTTTTTTTTGCTTGTTATTTTAAAGAATTTTAATTTTAATTCTTATTCTTATAAAAACCGCAACAAAATTGTACTGTAATTGTATAAGAAAGAAATAAAATTATGTAATTAAAGATTTAATAAGTTTTTGATCTTTGTGCTGAACATTCTTAAACCGAACAGTTTTATTGTTAAAAATTTGAAGCAATTTTAATATAAAACACAATAAATATTTGAGATATAATAGCTAAATTGCTTAGTATGAAAACAAACTCAGATGTAGTTATTATTGGCGGTGGTCTGGCTGGATTAACGGGTGCTATACACTTATCTCAGAAAGGATTAACGGTAACATTAATCGAAAAATCAAGCTTTCCCCGACATAAAGTCTGTGGCGAATATGTTTCGAACGAGATCCTGCCTTATCTTAAATGGCTGGACATTGATATTTCAGGCTTACATCCTACCCATATATCCAAATTTGAATTTTCGACAAACAAGGGCAAAACGGCTCTGGCAAATCTACCGTTAGGGGGTTTTGGGATAAGCAGGTACAAACTGGATCATTTTTTATACCAAAAAGCATTAACAAACGGTTGTATCGTCATTAATGAAACTGTAACTGATGTTTTTTTTAGTGATGATACTTTTACAATAACAACCCCAAACGAGTTTTTATCTGCCAAAATAGTGTTGGGCGCTTTTGGTAAACGCTCTAATATCGATCAGGTTTTATCGCGGAGTTTTTTTTCTAAAAAATCACCGTGGTTAGCTGTCAAAGGGCATTATAATGGCACATTTGATGATGATCTTGTGGCACTTCATAATTTTAAAGGTGGTTATTGCGGCATTTCTAAAGTCGAAAACAATATTATAAACATTTGTTATCTGGCAGATTATGCTACTTTCAAGCCTTATAAAAACATTGAAGAATACCAGCGTAATGTGCTTTACAAAAACCAACATCTCAAAACTATTTTCGAGAACAGCACGCCACTTTTTGATAATCCGCTCACGATAAGCCAGGTTTCTTTTGATAAAAAAAAGCCCGTAGAAAACCATATTCTAATGATTGGTGACACAGCAGGACTTATTCACCCTTTGTGTGGTAACGGAATGGCAATGGCGATACATAGTGCAAAAATAGCTTCAGAGTTGGTACTCGATTACTACTCGGGCAAAATAGTATCCCGCGAAGCACTGGAAAAAAACTATGCACAACAATGGAAAAAGAATTTTGGTAAACGCTTACGTATGGGGAGAATTTTGGCAAAAATCTTAAAAAATAAAACCATCACTTCCGGCTTGGTTGCCATTACGGTTGCATTACCTGCTTTGCTCCCTAAAATAATTAAACAAACGCACGGTAAAACAATCGTTATCAACTAAATGGCAATAACCACTAAATACAGAACACAGGAAACGGAGATTATGGATGATTTTTTTCTGGAAGGAAAAGAATTACAGGATGCTCTGGACAAAATTGCCAGTATCAATAAGCTACTGGGTGGTAACAAACTTACGCTGCACGGGTTAAAAATATTATTAAAAAAATCTGATCTTACAAAAACAATCGTAATTGCAGATATTGGCTGTGGCAACGGCGATATGTTGCGTATGCTGGCAAAATACGGTCTGGAAAATAAACTGAATTTTAAACTTATTGGTATAGATGCAAATGCTTTTACGATCAATTATGCCAAAACATTATCGAAAGACTTTTCGAATATTGACTATCAATGTATCGATATTTTTAGTCCTGATTTCGCTGCCATGCCATACGATATTGTTTTGTGTACGCTTACATTACATCATTTTACCAACGAACAAGTATTAAATATAATTACTATCTTTAATAACAATGCGCATACGGGGATTATAATTAATGATTTGCATCGCAATAAAATAGCTTATCGCCTTTTCGAAATGGTCTGTGTTGTTTTTAATTTGAGCAAAATGACGCGTGAAGATGGACTTGTATCTATTTTAAGAGGATTTAAGAAAAAAGAATTAGAGGATTTCTCTAAAAAACTGAATTTAAAAAACTATACCATAAACTGGAAATGGGCTTTTCGTTACCAATGGATAATTGCTAAAAAATGAGTGTAAAAATAATAACTGTTGCTAAGCAACTCCCCAAATATTCGCGCACTACGGCAGATATTCTCCCAATGTTAGACGGATGGCTACAGGGACAGGACGAGCGTTTTATAAAAAAAGTAAAAAAGATTTTTGAAGGTGCTGCTGTTGATAAACGGTACTCTATAATGGATCCCTCAGAAGTTTTTACAGCTACATCCTTTGAAGAAAAAAACGATATCTACAGCCGTGAAGTAATTATTCTGGGCGAACAAGTGTTAGAAAAAGCATTGCTTAAAGCAGGTTGGGAACCACAAACGCTCGATTACATTATTACGGTAAGTTGTACCGGTATTATGATTCCGTCGCTCGATGCATATCTTATTAATAAAATGAAATTAAGGCAGGATATCGTTCGCTTGCCCGTAACCGAAATGGGCTGTGCTGCCGGAATATCGGGTATTATATATGCCAAAAATTTCCTGAAAGCAAATCCCGGCAAACGTGCTGCTGTGATAGCGGTAGAATCGCCTACAGCAACATTTCAGCTAGATGATTTTTCGATGCCCAATATAGTCAGTGCAGCAATTTTTGGCGATGGAGCCGCTTGCTGTCTTTTATCCTCTTATGATGAAGATTATGGCCCTGAAATCATAGCCGAAGAAATGTATCATTTTTATGATGCTGAGCACATGATGGGGTTTAAACTCACCAATAGCGGTTTGCAAATGGTATTAGACATTGAAGTTCCGGATACGATTGCTTCTCATTTTGGAGATATTATACATCCGTTCCTTCAAAAAAATAAGCTCGAAATCGCAGCAATTGATTACATGATATTTCATCCCGGTGGAAAAAAAATCATTACTACAGTCGAGTCACTTTTTTCAGGATTAGGTAAAAATATAGATGATACAAAAGCAGTACTTAAACAATACGGCAACATGTCGAGTGCAACTGTATTATATGTTTTAGAACGTATTATGGATCAAAATCCAACAGCTGGAGAAAAAGGATTAATGCTAAGTTTTGGTCCGGGCTTTTCGGCACAACGGGTTTTATTGCAATGGTAATTATCAGATAAAAAAACAATGGAATTAAACGACATTATTGCACAGTTACCCTACAGCAAGCCTTTTTTATTTGTAGACGAGTTGTTGCATGCTGATGAAAATGGTATTAGCGGAACTTATACCTACAATGAAGATCTTGCTTTTTATAAAGGTCATTTTAAGAATAATCCTGTTACCCCGGGTGTTATTTTGACCGAAACTATGGCGCAGATTGGCATGGTTTGTCTTGGTATTTATTTGCTCAACGATAATTTGAAAAAAGATACTGTCGTGGCTTTTACATCTGCCGATATGCAATTTTTAAAACCTGTTTATCCTAATGAAAAAGTTACAGTAACTTCTCAAAAAATATTTTTCAGGTTTGGCAAGCTTAAATGCGATGTTGTTATGAAAAATGAAGCTGGAAAAGAAGTCTGCAAAGGCATTGTAGCCGGCATGATCACAACAAAATTATGAAAAAGAGAGTTGTAATAACAGGTCTTGGCGTAGCGGCTCCTAATGGGGTTGGAATTCCTGCGTTTAAGCATTCGCTAAAAAACGGCATTTCGGGAATTCGTCATGATGCTGAGCTGGAAAAGTTACAGTTTTCGTGTCAGATTGCCGGTCAGCCACAAATATCTGACGAATTAAAATCGCAGTATTTCACTGAGCTTGAGCTTCGCGGGTTTAACAGTACAGGAATTTTGTATGGCGTAATCGCCGGAATCGAAGCCTGGAAAAATGCCGGATTAGCGATAGAAATAAACCACGAACCGGATTGGGACAGCGGAACCATTTTTGGATCCGGTACTTCCGGAATCGATAAATTTCGCGAAAGCATTTATAAAATAGACGAATTGCAAGTGCGAAGATTAGGCAGCACCGTTGTGGCACAAACCATGAACAGCGGTATTAGTGCCTACCTGGGGGGTAAATTGGGTTTAGGAAATCAGGTTACGACAAATTCATCTGCCTGCGCGACCGGAACCGAAGCTATTATTATGGCGTATGACCGCATACAATCCGGACAGGCAAAACGTATTCTTGCCGGAAGTACCGGAGATAGCGGCCCTTATATCTGGGCGGGTTTTGATGCACTTCGTGTTTGCAGTGCAAAATATAATGATACTCCAGAGCAAGGTTCACGCCCCATGAGTGCAACCGCAGCAGGTTTTGTCCCCGGTAGCGGTGCCGGAGCTTTGGTGGTCGAAGAACTTGAGAGTGCTCTGGAACGAGGTGCTACAATTTATGCCGAAATATTGGGCGGTGCTGTAAATTCTGGCGGACAACGCGGAACCGGAAGCATGACTGCCCCAAACAGTGATGCTGTACAACGATGCATTACTACTGCAATAAAAAGTGCCGGAATTTCAGCAGCTGATATCGATGCCATAAACGGTCATCTTACCGCAACTACAAAAGACAGCCTGGAAATTGAAAACTGGACAAAAGCACTGAACAGAAGCGGAAATAATTTCCCGTATATTAATTCTCTAAAAAGTATGACCGGACATTGCCTTAGCGCTGCCGGAAGCATCGAAAGTGTCGCTGCGGTCTTGCAACTTCATGAAGGTTTTTTGTTTGGCAATAGCAATTGCGAAGATCTGCATCCGGAAATTACTGCACTTATTGATCCCGCAAAAGTTCCGCTTAAAACAATCCATACAAATCTCACAATAATTGCCAAAGCAAGTTTTGGTTTTGGTGATGTAAATGCCTGTATAATTTTTAAAAAATTCGAAAACTAATATGAACAAAGACGAACTTATTGCCCAGCTAAAAGTAATCATAAAGCCTTATACAACCAATACCGAAGCGTATGATAACCTAACCGAAAACACCGATTTTATAAACGATCTAAGTATTAATTCGGCTAATTTGGTAGATATTGTACTTGATATAGAAGAGGCATTTGATATTGTAATTGACAATACAGATATGGAACGAATGCTGGATGTAAAGACTGCGGTAGAAATCATAGAAACCAAGCTCGCAGCAAAATGATTGGCAATGATGTCATCGATATCCTGCAATCCCGCAACGAAAGCAACTGGCGGCGTAAAGGTTTTCTCCAAAAGCTCTTTACGCTTTCTGAACAATTATTAATATCGGAAACATCAGATACCGAAACTATGGTGTGGCTGCTTTGGAGTATGAAAGAAGCCGCCTATAAAATCCATAACCGACAAACTAAAATAAGGGAATATATCCCTAAAAAACTAACGTGTACCATAATCTCAAAAAAGGATACTTGGAGTACAGGTCACGTTATTTGTGGTGAGAATGTTTATCATACAAAAAGCGTTATTACTCCGGAACATATTCATACCATCGCTGTTGTGTGTTTTAATCAGCTCGATGATGTGATTGAAATTGAAAAAAAAGATATTTTTAAAGATCCAAATGGTATTCCCTACTTGTCTAATTCTACCTTAAAAATAGCAAAAGATGTTTCTGTTAGTCACCACGGACGTTTTGAAAAAGTAGTTACTATTAAGGTACTATCTGAAACCGAATTCTAATTTGTCATGAAGAGTCAAATTAAATACAATAGATAGATTTTTTATCTAAATTATTTACTTTTTAATTCTTGACTTTCATTAATAGATGTAAACATTTTTATTTTTTTTGAATTTAAAGCATTGATTTAATGTGTTTTGTTCGTATTTTTGAAACAAATTAAAAACAATCTTCTTAAAAAAAATTGCTTTAATACAAAACAAACTAACAATATCTAGACTTTTAAGTTTTAAATCTTACTAGATAATTTTTACATATAACAGACGAATCATGGCAAAGCCAATTAAAAATACTCCAGTTTTAAAAGGTAAAGAAGCAATTAGCTTTTATAAAACGATTGATTTAAATAGAGATAAAAAAGTTAGTGTAGATTCTTTGACCGCAATTCGATCTGATGCGGACAAATTAAAGGAACTACTAAAAGTTAATTAATGCCTTTTACAGGATTTTCGTTTTTCGAATTGCATTCTACAACAAATATTAAACCTTTTGAATGTGGAGACAGTGATTTGAATAGTTTCTTAAATGATAAAGCAATTCCATATAAAAAAGATTTATTAGCTACTACTTATATACTTGAAAGCAATAATAAAACTATTGCCTATTTAAGTATTTATAATGATGCATTAGCTGTTCAAGAAAATAATTTTGCGTCTAAAACAGCATTTAAGAGATGGATAAAAGAAATTATTAGTCATCCTAAACGACACTTGAGACAATTTCCAGCTATAAAAATAGGCCGACTAGCAGTTTGTGAGACTACAAAAAAAGAAAGAAAAGGGATTGGTAAAGCTCTTGTAAACTTCGTTATTGATTTAGCACTAGAGCAAAATAGCAAATGTGCATGTCAATTATTGACGGTAGATGCCTATGATGAATCGCTTGGCTTTTATAAAAAAATAGGTTTTGAGTTTCTGTCTGAAACTGATAAAGGAAAAGATACCAGACAAATGTATTATGATCTTAGACCTCTAATGAATACTTTAAATGAAGTTAACAATTAAGAGCTTTTTTTATTGAATCTTGTAGTTTTTATAATTAAACTAAAAACTTCAAATAACAATTAAGTATACCTAATAAACCAGATTGAAATAAAAAACCTAATTAAACGGTTTTAAAGTACTATCTAACCTAACTTTCTGGTACAATATATCAATCTGGAAAATATATATTGCTGAATTTTCCAGATCACCTAGTGGTTTGCAAAAATAATTTTACAATTACAGCTTATAATCTGCACTATAATCTTTCTCCAAAAAAAGCAATGCGATCAGGCTTTGTCTCAACAATTTGATTTCATAATAAACTTAATCATTACATAGTTATAAATTATTTTTATAAGCACTAAAAATTATTAATTTGATTAATAAGAAGTGTTGCCATAAATTTGTCTCATCAAATAAGAACAAATAATTTGAGTCCTAAAATAAATAACTATTAAAAAATTAAGATCATGAAATTTACAAGAAGAGCAAACGCAAATTGGAAAGGTACAGGAATGGAAGGAAAAGGAACTATCAGTACACAAAGTACTACACTAGACAATGCCCAACTATCTTTTAAAACCCGTTTTGAGGAAGGTGTAGGAACAAATCCTGAAGAATTAATCGCAGCAGCACATTCAGGCTGTTTTACAATGCAGCTAAGTTTTTTACTTTCTGAAGCGGGATTCGTTCCGGAAGATTTAAATACAGAAGCTAAAGTTTCTTTTGAAGACGGAACAATTACTTTAATTCAATTAATCCTTAACGGAAAAGTTCCCGGAATTTCAGAAGAAGATTTTCAGAAAGCAGCACAAAAAGCAAAAGAGATCTGTCCAATTTCAAAATTATTGAATACCGAAATTACATTATCAGTAACATTAATCGCATAATTAAACCTTATAACATCACCACTATTAAAAAATTAATCAAATGAAAACAACATTTTTAAAAGAACAATTGAATCGTTATTTCATGTTCGCAGCACTAATTTTTAGTTTCTTATTCGCAACTACTACTGCAAACGCCCAAAAAGCTACTGCACCAAAAATTAAAAATGTCGTATTGGTACACGGTGCCTTTGCAGACGGTTCAGGATACAGAGCTCTTTATGATATTTTGAGCAAAAAAGGATACAATGTTACGGTCGTTCAAAATCCTTTGAGCTCTCTTGAAGACGATGTCAGAGCAACAAATCTGGCATTAGACAAACAAGACGGTCCAACGATTTTGGTAGGACACTCCTGGGGTGGAACTGTAATTACAGAAGCCGGAAATCATCATAAAGTTGCGGCATTAGTTTATATCGCTGCTTTTCAGCCTGATAATGGCGAAACAACTGTACAATGGTTACAAACTGCTCCACCAGCTCCTGAAAATGGTGTAACAGCACCAGATGATAAAGGAATTGTTTATTATGACAAAGCAAAATTTCATGCTGGCTTTGCCGCAGATTTAAGCAAAGAACAAGCTGATTTTATGTATGCTTCTCAAGGTGCATTTTATGCAAAAGGATTTGGAACACCGGTTACAAAAGCAGCATGGAGAGACAAACCATCATACGGAATCGTTGCTACAGAAGACAAAAGTATAGCACCTGAAATTGAACGCGCCATGTACAAACGTTCTAAAGCAAAAATTACAGAAATAAAAGGAAGTCATGTTGTATTTATGTCACAGCCTGAAGCAGTTTCAAAAGTGATTATTGAAGCATCTAAATAATTACAAAACATAGATCATAAAAAAGCCTGACTTAACCGTCAGGCTTTTTTGTATTACATAAACTTACTTACTGATTTGAAAAAATAAGGCGAATCGTTCCATCGGATTTTGCGGTATGCAAAGTCTTTTTTGAGCGACTCAGGAAGGCAGTTCCAGATGGCTTCGTTCATTTTTTCCAGTAATAATTTTTTTGAAAATGAATCAGAAACCACAAGGCTGATTTCTCTAACGGGTTTTGGCTCTTTAAACGGTTTAAAAAGTCCTAAATCTTTTTCGTTCATTATAGAAAGTTCCGGTATAATGGCAAAGCCTAATTGTGCGCGAACCAAATTCTTGAGGGTTTCGATCGAACTGATATCATACGTAAATTGTTCTTTGATTTTATCCGCCGACTTTAAACCGCAAATATCCAAAAGCTGAGCATTATAACAAAATTCGTGATGCAGCAACAATAACTCCGTTTTATCTCCGGGTTGCAGTTCATAAAACGCATCATTTGCCATTGGATGCAATTGATTCAGATACGCCACAAAAGGCTCTTTAAAAATAGGATGTTCTATTAGATTTGCGTTGCCTGTAGGCGTTGCCATAATAGCAACATCCAGTGCTCCGGTTTCTACATCATTCATCAATTGTCCGGTATTGGCTTCCCGGATAATAAAATGAACTTTTGGGGCCACTTCTTTCATTGCTTTAATAAACAACGGAATAAGATAAGGCGATAACGTTGAGATAATTCCCAGTTTTAATTCTCCTTCTAACAGGTTTTTTTCGTTGACTACAAAATCCCGAATTTCATCGGCTTCACGCAAGATTTTCCTGGCTTTGTTTATAATCTCGATACCCAATTTTGTGGGTGTTAACGGAACTTTATTTCGATCAAAAATTTTGATTCCTATCTCTTCTTCCAGATTTTTTAGCTGGATCGTAAGTCCGGGTTGTGTAACCATGCAAACGTCTGCGGCTCTGGCAAAATGGCGTTCTTCGTCTAATGCTACAATATATTTTAATTGTTGTATTGTCATAATTATAAAATTATTTTATAAAGATAGACAAGAAACTTATTTTAGTTATAACATAATCAAATTATTTTACGGCTTAATCTCGTTTAAATAGCAGGGTCAATAAAGCCAATAAACAGCTAATGCTCCCAAATAAATAAATGTCCTGATAACTAAACCAACCCGCAATTAATCCAGCCAAAGGTCCTGCTAAACCAAGCGAAAGATCAAAAAAAGCGGCATAAGCTCCCAAAGCAGTTCCTCGCATTTGAGGCGTCACTTTTTTGATTGCCAAGACTCCCAATGACGGAAAAATAAGTGAAAAACCTATGCCGGTTAACCCACAACCTAATAAAGCCATTTCCTTACTAAAGGAAGTATAAATAAGAAACTGTCCTGCTATCTCTATTAGTAATGAAATCACAGCGATTTTATAACCACCATATTTATCGGGAAAAGAAGCAAAAAACACCCTTGTAAGGATATAAGATATTCCAAAAATCATAAATGCCAAAGACGCATCTCCCCAGTTTTTCTCTGTAAAAAACAAAGCGATAAACGAAGCAATACATCCAAATGCTATAGAAGAAAAAGCTAATGTTAGCCCTTGTTTCGCAATTGTTCCCAGTACTTTATAAAACGGTGTTCGTATATGTGCCGGGTCAACCGGAATTGCTGGTAGTTTGATAGTCGAAATCCAGCTTGCAACTGGTAATATTACGATCATTGCCAAAGCATATACAATACCGTACTCTTGGGTCATCCAGATACTCAAAGGTGCTCCAACAGCGATTCCGCCATACATTGCAATACCGTTCCAGGTCATTACTTTACCGGATTTTTCAGGTCCTACTAAACCAATCCCCCAGGTCAAAGCACCAATTACTAACAAACTCTCTGCGATACCATGAACGATTCTTGCCAATAGAAGCAGTAGCAAAGCTGCTAAAGGATAGGCAGAAAATAACGCTGCAAGTACATAGATTATCCCTGCAACCATTACAAAAAGTATTCCTGCGAGCTTAGATTTCTTAGCACCCCGTGTATCGGTGAGTTTGCCAAAATAAGCGCGGGTCAAAAGTGTTGTTAAGGGTTGTAAACCTATTACCAGACCAACAATCAAACTACTAAATTTTAAATCATTTTGTACAAACTGTGGTACGATACCTAAAGTTAGCCCTATCGTAAGGTAAATAGCAAACACCGATAAAATAATGGGTACGGTTGCTTTGTAAAAATCAATTGTTTGTCCTTTTTCTAATATTCTACTCATATTTTTTTGTTTAAAAATTACGAGTACAAAGTAACAGGCTTCATAAAGTACTTAAAATGGAGAACTAAGAGTTTTGATTGGACAAATCGCAGTAGTTTTTTCTAAATTCTAAAGGGGTAATGCCTTCATTTTTTTTGAAAAATCTGGAGAAATAAGTATAATCTTCATATCGCAACGAAAAAGCAATCTCTTTTGTGTTCAATTGTGTATGAAAAAGCAATCGCTTGGCTTCCAGCAAAATTTCATGTTGTATCCAGTAGCTCGAGGCATATCCGGTTTGTTCCTTGACAATTTCGTTTAAATAAGGTACAGAAATATGCAATAAGGCAGCATAGTCTTTGGGTCTTTTTAATTCTAAAAAATGTTTTTGTACCAATTGTCTAAACCTGGAAGTAATTTCTGTTTTTCTATCGGTTCCAATTTCAGGAGATTGCTCTTTTTTTAGAAGCTCCAAAATCATCATTCCCATTAAACCATCAATGAGAGATCGAACAATACTTTTTTGAATTTCTCCAATATCTTCTGTAATTTGGTTAAAAACCAATAAAACGGTATCAAATAAAAAGGTGTTTTCAATAGCTGTAACCTGAGAAATGTTTTGATAACTATCAAAAATATTTCGATGTATATTTTGCAAATTATGAGATTCCAAGAAGATAAAATAACCTTTAGAATCCAATTGTTTGGTATAATAATGTACCTGACCGGGAGCAATAAAAAACAAGGCATTATCTTTTACGACATAATCCTTAAAATCAATCATGAGTGCTATTAATCCTTTTTCCTGAATATAAAAAACATAATGGTCGTCTCTGTGCGCTTTGTTCAAATGAGAACTAAAGTCTACATTATTGTCTTCAATTTTTATGACCTCAATACCAAAGCCATCCAATTCTCCTGTGTGAAGTTCTATATTCGATTTCTTTTTCAATAGTTACTTTTTGATTGATTCAAATATTTTTCTCTGTTATTATAGCCATTTATACTATCATTTGAAGATAATAACGGATCAAATTTAATAAAGATTATTTGAGATGCAACCAAACCTAATTTTATATTTTACGCTCATCAAACTCTACTGATTATCTTAAAATTAAAAAACCTGTCCCTCTAAAGAAACAGGTTTTTTGCAGCTGTGTGAAGTAATGTTTTCATCTTTATTATTTTTAATGATGACGCAAAATTCATCTTAAAAATAAACATTACCCTTTACATGTGTTGAGATATTAAAATATTATTTCTTTATATATTAAAACTTAAGAAGGTTGATGTTACAATATATTTTAAAATCTTCCTACTTAAAAAAAGTCAGATTTATGGACTAAATTCTAGTAAAAATCTTTAAATTTATGTTCTAAAATCTTATTTTATGAAAAATTACATCGTACTAATTGTTTCTGTTTTAGCATTATCTTTTACTTCTTGTACACCAATGAAAGACACATCCAAAACTGCTGATCTTTATAATACCTCTTGGGAATTAGACTATATTTCTGGTCCGCGTATTGCTTTTGAGGGATTGTATCCGGATAAAAAACCATATATTAAATTTGATCAGGCAACTGGCCAGGTATTTGGAAATGCAGGATGTAACGGATATAGTGCACCCTATACCTTGAAAGGAAAATCGTTAACTTTTGGCGAACAGGGTCCGGCTACTTTAATGTACTGTGAAGGTGGCGGAGAACAAACTTTCTTGCAAATCATTAAAAAAATCAATGCTTATTCGATCGATAAAGACGGTAAACTTAATTTATTGCTTAACGATGTTCCAATGATGCGATTTAAAAAAGTAACGAAATAATTTTACCCCCTTTATCTTCAAATAATTGCTGGTTCTAAAGCAAAAAAACAAAATCCCTCAATACAAATATTGAGGGATTTCATTATCACACTATTCTAATTGATTCATCCGGATCAATTTTATTTTATGACGGTATAAGATTTGTCGAAATACCAATTCTGTTCCAGACATTGATTGTTATAATGGCTAAAATTACCTGAGCAAGATATTTTTCATCGAGAACTTTGGCAGCCTGCTCATAGGTTTCCTCTTTTACATGATTGCTTATTAAGGTAATTTCTTCTGTCAACGCTAATATTGCTCTTTCTTCTTCTGTAAAATATGGGGTATCACGCCAGGCATTCAAAGCATAGATACGCTGCTCTGTTTCGCCGGCTTTGCGAGCATCTTTGGTATGCATATTAATACAAAAAGCACAACCGTTTATTTGTGAAGCCCTTATTTTTATTAACTCTTTGTGTGTTCTTGTCAGAGAGGAGTTTTCAATAAATTTTTCAAGTCCAAGAACGGCATTGTATCCTGCTGGCTCTATTTGGTCAATCTTAATTCTCGTTTTCATCTTTTATATTTTTTTAAATTATTATTGTTTTCTATTAACATGAGGTTTAAGAAAACCGCTTGTCTAAATTTCTTCAATACAAAATTAGCGCAACATACTGGATGAAAAATATACCAATTTTAAAATAAACACTAGCCCAGAAAATCTAATCCATACTTTTTTTAAGGATCAAAAATGCTTTCTCTATTTCATTTTCATCCAGCGAAGCAAAACCCATTCGCATCGAATTGGTATCAAAAGATTCATTTTTATAAAAATTGGTATCATCAATATACAACCCATTTTTTAGTGTGTTTTGGGACAATCTGATTAAATCAATGCTTTTGTCAAAAACAGTCCAGACGGCTAAGCCACCATCCGGTATTTCGAATTGTATTACCTCCTTAAAATCAGACTGAAGCACTTCGCAAAATAAATTCCGGCGTTGTTTGTAAATTTTTAAGGATTTTCGAAAATGTCTTTCCATGTCGCCATTATCAAATAATACCGAAAATGCATCTTCAAGAAGCGTATCTCCCTGTTTGTCTATCAATTGTCTTAACGATGCTGCGGCATCAATAAATGCAGGAGGTCCCGACATAAATCCAATTCTAAGTGCCGGAGCAAAGGTCTTTGAAATAGAACCTATGTAGATCACATTATGATGATGATCAATACTCGCCAATGGCAAATAGGGTTTGTTATCGTAATGAAAATCAAAATCATAATCGTCTTCAATAATCGCAAACCGATATTGTCTTGCCAGATTTAATAATTTTAATCTGCGTTCCATACTCAACGTTACCGTTGTAGGAAAGTGATGATGCGGTATAATATAGACTACTTTTATGGTTTGTTGCAGCAAAATATTTTCCAGATAATCGATATCCATACCATTGTCGTCTACAGGAATACGCAATAATTTTGCTCCTGCATGTTTGAACGTATCTTCAGAAAAACTATAATTTGAAGTTCCAACTGCCACAAGATCACCTGTATTTAGAAGCAATTGCGATGCGAGATAAATTCCCATCTGGCTGCCTTTTGTAATTACAATATTATCAGACGAAACTACTAAACCTCTGGTATTGGCGAGATAATTTGAAATTGAAACCCTAAGATGCTCTGAACCTTTTGAGCTGCCGTATTTGAGGAAATTTTTTCCGTAAAATTTTCTAGAAAGGCTTCGGTATTCCCGCATTAACTGATCTACGGGAGCCAGGCGAACATCCGGAAAACCCGGATCGATGGTGAGAACTGATTCCTGAAAATTTCTTCCGGAAACTTTGTGTTTAAAATTATTAGTCCAGATAAAAGATTCCTCTTCGGTATTATTTTTATCCCGTACAGGAATTTTACTTTTGGAAATTACCGGCAATTTCGACAATACAAAAACGCCTTTTCGTTCTACAGATTCTGCCCAACCCTGACTAATTAATTCCTCATAAGCCAGTTTTACCGTATTTCTATTGATACCTATTAGTTCTGCAAGAACACGAGAACTTGGCAATACATCCGAAGGCTGAAGTGTACCGTTGGTAATCAGGGAAATAAAATTAGTACATACCTGAATGTAAAGGTTTATCGAAGCGTTTCTATCAATTTGAATTAAAGATTTGTATGGCAACATCCGGGCTGTAGTTTTTATAATTTTGACATACAAATTTAAACCAAAAGCACCATACTTTCTAAAAAATCGGGTCAATTGAACCCCATAAAATTTCAAATAAAAAATTCCGAATTCCAGTATTTAACTGGAATCCGGAATTTCTTTTATTTAGGTTCTAAGCTTTATTATTTGACAGGAACTGTTCGCAGGCTCAGTACACTGTATCTGTTGAAAATCATAAAAACAATAACAGCGATAAAGACTAATGAAATATTTGCAAACCCTAATAATAACTGACTTTTTACAGCATACAAATTAACAAATCCATAGCTCAGTATGGAACTTAACATATAGGTTCCTCCGCCGGTAAGACCACTGGCAACTCCGGCATTTTTAGAAAAACGACTCAGACAATACCCGTAAATATTATTAAAAATAAAACCTCCACAGATATTAATTCCCATCGTAAAACCTATTAGCGTATAGATATTACTTGTTATAGAAGATGTCGAAATCATCAACAATACCAGGATCAATTGTACGGTAACGGCTATGGTAACTTTTTTTGCCAAAGGTTTATCAATAAGAGATTTTGCAATTATACCTCCGGTCATAACCGCTAAACCGGACAATAAAGAACTGTAACCTGTGGTAATTGCGGTATATCCCAATACACGTTCTACAATAAAAGGACTGGCTAAACTATAAACTACGACAAGCCCAAAACAGATTGCCAAAATTAATACGCCTAAGGTAAAATCTCCAGATTTGAGCATTCCTGAATACGTTTGTGCAATGGTTTTTAGTTTAAAAGGATGAAAATATTTGAGCGATTCTCCGCTATACAATAATTCTAAAACCAGAAAAAGCAAGGATAATCCGCCAAGGAAATAAAAATTAGATCGCCACCCAAAACTATGCTCTAAATAACCTCCCAGAAATGGCGCCATAATGGGTGCACAAGACCAGATTATAGAAAATAAACTAATATAGCTCTTGAGTTTTTCGCCTGTGTAGAGATCTACAAAATAGGCTCGTTTTGCAATTACAATAAACGCAATCGCGATGCCCTGAATGATACGCATGGCATAAATAACATAAAGATCAGGTACTAAAGCAATAACAAAACTTGTTGCAGAAAATACCGCAAGCGAGGCAATACTAATTTTAAAACGCCCGAAACTATCCAATATACTGCCTATAAAAATCTGGCTAACCCCCAGACTAAACATAAAGAACACAAGCGAAAGCTGAATAGCTCCTGCAGAAACGTGAAGATCTTTTGCCATAGCAGGAAGCGAAGGCAAATAAATATCTGTTGCAAATCCGGATAACGGGATAAGGGACAAGGCCAATAAGGTACTAAAGCCCTTATGATTTTCTTTTAAATTTCTCATTTTTTTAAATTAACAATTAACAAAATAGACCGAACGGTCTAAAAAAGTTCAAAAAAAAACTATATCAAATAGCTTTCAAATTCGGTTTTGATACTGTCCAGAATAATTTTCATTTGATCCTCTGTACCTAAAATTTTTCTACATAAAATTGCTCCTTCAATCAGGGCAAAAACTTTAATACTAAAATGTTCGGGATTTAAAGCCGGCGATAATTCTTTTGCGGCAATTCCTTCTTCTGCCAGAGTAAAAAATCTATTTTGAGCAGAGCGAATTGCTTTCTTTACCAATTCTTTTATAACCGGATTGGTATCATCAGCCTCTGCTCCAAAGTTCAAAATAGGGCAACCGTCTTCTGTATTTATGTCGTTGGCATAAACATTCAATAAATTAGATAATTTTTCTTTGGCCGATTTTCCTATTGCTACAGCAGTATTTAATTTTGTAGACAATTGAGATCTCAGATAAAGAAACGATTCTGTACAAATTTCTTCTTTGCTCTCGAAATTCCCATAAATACCGCCTTTTGCCAATTTTGTAGCTTCCATAATATCACTCATTGAAGTTCCTGCCATTCCCTTTTTGTTGATTATAGGTGCCGATGCTTCAATAATAAATTGTCTGGTTCTCTCTGCTTTTCTCATCGCTTTTTATTTGAGCGAACAAATTTAGACCGTTCGGTCTTAAAATACAACTATTTTAACATTTCTTTTAATGATGAAAGTCAACTCAATAAAATATTCAAAAAACATCGTGGCACTACTCCATCAGCCTTCAGAAAAAATCAGAGCAATTACATCAACTTACAGATTGTCTCTTTTAGAGTTTAAATTGTCCGTTTCGGCATAATTTCAATTTAGGATTAAAGACTTATAGCGCAAATTTGCCCTATAAATCAACTAAAAAAATTAGAAATCATGAATGTAAAAACAACAAAAATTATTTACTGGACAGGAATCGTATTAACCTCTTTATGGTTTGGTGCCAGCGGTTTTTTTGAACTAACAAAAAATCCAATCGTTTGGCAAATTACCCAACAATTAGGTTATCCGGAACATTTTATTTATTTGCTTGGCGTAATGAAAGTCAGCGGTGTCATTACACTTTTGCTCCCCAATAAACTATTACGATTGAAAGAATGGGTATTTGCAGGTATATTTTTCGACATCATCTTTGCTTTCTTTTCTAAATTTACAGTACTGGGTTGTCCTGCAACCATCGATGCAATTATCGCTTTTATAATGGTGAGCATAACCTATAGTATGTTTAGAAAATTGTACACAGCAAGTTATAGTGCAATAAATTAAGTTCTTATCTTCTAAAATAAACACAAACAAAAATGCTTAAGAAACTTTCTTAGGCATTATTGGATACTACAATACTATCTAAAAACCGTTGGGTGTAATTACTTCGTCTGTGCGTTTCGCTAGAGTCAAAAATATATATTTAACACATAGAAACATAGATTTTTCCAGCTAAAAAGAATGCAAAAAGAAATACATTTCTTTCACATCGCTAGGCTATGTTCATTTTAAACAAGTGAAACGCCTTTTTTAAAGGTCCAAAAGCTATGTTTCTATGTGTTAAAATTAATTACAACCAACGGGTTATTTAAAATAAAACAATATGAAAAATACATTTTTAATAACGGTCGCTATTGCACTTTCGTCACTCTTTTTCCTGAGTTGTTTCATGTTTCCAGAAAATGCCACTGAAATTACCGCAAAATCTAAAACACAAAAAAACACCATACAAACTGCGAACTCAAACGGATTTGCTGTTGTAGAACTTTTTACTTCTGAAGGATGTTCCAGCTGTCCTCCTGCCGATGGATTGATGGCAAAATTACAGAGCGAAACCAAAGATCAAAACATTTATTTTCTGGCTTATCATGTCGATTATTGGGATCGTTTGGGATGGAAAGATCAGTTTAGTTCACACGAATTTACAAATCGCCAACAACAATATCAAAACTGGCTGAATTTGTATGTCATGTATACGCCGCAGTTTATTATAAACGGAACTACAGAATTTGCAGGTTATAATGAAGTAGGTCTTTCTAAAAAGATTTCTGATGTTTTAGCGATAAAACAAAATTCCAGTCTGGAACTTACAGTGAAAAGTGGTGATAAAAATTCATTAAACATACATTTTAAAACAAATCAGATTCAAAAAAACACAGATTTGTTTATTGCTGTAGTCCAAAAAGAAGCCATTTCGAAAGTGGCACGTGGCGAAAATAAAGGATACACGCTACATCATGTTCAGATTGTAAGAAAGCTTAAAGGTTTTCCTGTTCTCGAAAAAGAAGATAATCTGACGATTGCGAAACCATCTGATTTTGATTCTAAAAATTGGGAAGTAATTGGATTTATACAAAATACTTCGACTGGGAAAGTTTCTGCTACAGCCAAAGCTGATTTGATGTAGAATTGCCCACAGATTACACGGATTAAAACCGATATTCACTGATTATTATTTCTATGATCAGTGATTTTTTTATGCCCCAGATTAAAATGATTTTAAAGATTTTTTTTAATTTAAAATGAAACTGATTCAAAAAAAGAATCCGTTTAATCTGTGGCATTATAAATTTTAATCTACCTATTCTCTAACCAGCTCAAAAATGCGGTTGCTTTGTCTTTGCCAACCAATAATTTTTCTTCGGTTGGGATTGTCAATTTGATAATTAGCTTACGGGAGAAATAATGTTCTGCTTCTCTAATGGCCGAAAAATTAACCAAATATTGTCTGTTGGTTCTAAAAAACTGGATTGGCGATAATAGCTTATGCACCTCATCCAGAGATTGTGTGATTTGATATTCGATCTTATCGAATGTCATAATTGTTGGGGTTTCATTTTTAATAAAAAAAAATGCAATATTCTCGGTAAGAACGGTTTGGTACTTATTGTTTTTGAAAACTAAAAAGCTGCTTTTACCTGTATTTTCGCCTGTTCTGGTCAATAGATAATCAAAATCCGGCATCACTTTTTTATTCCTTTGGAAGAAATTTTTTAGCTCTCCTGCTTTTTTAATCGCCTGGGCAATACTTTCTCTAGAAAACGGTTTTAGCACATAATCGATTCCGTTTGACTTAAAAGCTTCGATCGCATAATCATCAAAAGCGGTACAAAATATTACGGGAGATACGACGGCAACATTTTTAAAAATTTCAAAACACAATCCATCTGCCAGCTGAATGTCCATAAAGATCAGGTCGGGCTGGTCGTTTTCTAACAAATACCCCACTGCACCATCGATACTTTGTATATACGATAAAATTTGAGCATCAGGTCTGATACTCAAAATAAGCTGACCAAGTGCTTTGGCCGTTTTTACTTCGTCTTCAATTATTACGATATTCATAGGTCATTGGTATTTTTACTTTAAAAATAGTTTCGTTTTTCTCAATTTCAATTTCTTTGTGAATCAAATGCATAAAGCGTTGGTTGATATTGTCCAGACCAACTCCTGTAGATAATACGCCTCTTTTAAGTTGTATTTTATTTTCGATTACTAAAAAATCGCCATCGGTATATAATTTAATGTACAAAGGCTTATCAAGCGACACCACATTGTGTTTGATACAATTTTCGATGAGCAATTGCAGGGTAAAAGGCGGAACGGCCGAATCGTATTGTTTTTGATCGACTTGATTTTCTAAAACAAATCCATCCTCAAAACGGGCTTTTAGCAAATAAACATACGAATCAAGAATTTGAAGTTCTTCTCGTAACGGTATTAAATCCAGCTTTCGGCTTTCGAGTGTAAATCGATAAAAATCTGATAATTTTAATATAAAATCAGAACTCTGCGGGTCCTGAATATCCACCATCGATTTTAAAGTATTGAGGCTATTAAACAAAAAATGCGGATTTACCTGTTGTTTCAGAAGTTCGTATTGTGCGCCTAAGTTTACTGCTTTGGTACGTTCGAGCTCTACTCCCATTTGTTGGGTCTGATAATTTTGAAACAGCAAATGCAAGAACATATAAACAATCAAATTAATCAAAATCCCTCTTAACTCAAACATGATGGGAGCATCCATTTTTGAAATCTGAAAAAGTTCCTGATGTCCTATTACCAAAATAACCATTACAAGGATCCCCATTAAAACACTAAGTAAAAGTTTCCAATTAAATAAACTTGTATGGGTTCGTTGCGATGAGAATTTAGGCAAACTATAAATGTTGTAATACCATATAAAAACAGAAAACAATAACGTGATCGAAGAGTTGATAATGATGTCGCCGGGAGTAGAATCTGCATCAAATAATTTGGGTATCGAAGCGAGAATTGCCAATGCTATAGAACTTCCCCATATTACTTTACGGGAAACCTGAAAGCGTTTTACTTTTTCCATTTTTTGTGTTTATTTTAATCCTGCTTTGTCAAAGATAGAATATTTTAGAAGTATTTTTCTTTTGAAAATAAAGCTGATTCTCAAATAAAAAAAAGCTTTAAAGACCTATCGTCTGGATATAAATATTATAAATCAATTTTGAACCCGAATTGCACAAATTTTAATAAGCTAACCTTGTTTGTGAAATTAATTTCACAAACGAATTAGTGACAATTAGTGCAATTCGTGTTACTTTTTTTACTTGTGTCTACATGGTAGCTTTAAAGATATTTTTTATTAAATAAATACTTTATATGATAGTTCTCTATTAATTGATTTAATTATAATAACATGAAATTATTATCTATTTTAATCTCAACAAGATGATAATCTGTGTTTTTTATCCTTAACCTAAAAAGATTCCCTTTTTAGGAATACATCAAAAATTCATTTTATTTTTATCCAGGAAACTTAAAACTATTATAAGGCTTTATTTTACAAGTCCTTAAACCCTGTTTATTCAAGTTTAAGGTCAAATCTTTTCTTTGATGTGTTAGTTTTGTCTTTTTCATAGTTTTGTCCTTGATAAAGGTTTTCAATCATCTCTATTTAACAAGTTTTTATTAAAATATTTATATCTTGCAAAAAATTGGTTACTTGCTAAATATATAGCCTTATCTCAATAAAAACTTAAATAAGTTTTAGTACTAAAAAACCTCTTGAGCAGAAGAGGTTTTATAGTTTAAAATAGTAAAGGATATTAATTGTTACGTTAATATTTTCTTTTGTCGCTTTAGAGTACGGATGTAGTGTGTGTTTTTCCTGGGTATTTTATTTAAGCTTATCCACATCGATAATTGCCTGAGCAAATGCTTTTGGATCTTCCTGAGGAACGTTGTGTCCAATGCCTTTTAGGATTCTGTGTTGGTATTTACCGGCGAACTTACTGGCGTATACTTTTCCGTCTATATTAGCACCATCAAAATCACTTGCTATCGTGATGGTCGGAACTTTAATTGCTGGTCTTTCGGCAAGTTTTTTTTCTAAACTATCATATTTAGATTCACCTGCTTCCAGAGATTGACGCCATCTGTAATTATGAATAACAATTGCTACGTGATCCGGATTATCAAAAGACTGTGCGGTTTGATCGTAAGTTGCTTTGTCGAAATTCCATAACGGAGAAGCTGTTTTCCAGATCAGTTTATTAAACTCATAGGTATTTTGGCTGTAACCCAATTTTCCTCTTTCGGTAGCAAAATAATACTGATACCACCATCCTAATTCGGCTTGAGGAGCCAACGGTTTTAGGTTTGCTTCCAGATTTACTACAAGGTAACCACTTACAGAGACTAATCCGTCTAAACGTTTTGGCCATAGCGCCGCCATAACCACTGCTGTTCTTGCTCCCCAATCGAATCCTCCAATAATAGCTTTATCAATTTTTAGTGCATCCATAAAAGCAATAATATCGCTTGCCAATGCTGCTTGCTGTCCGTTTCTAAAAGTATCTTTTGAGAGGAAAGTTGTCGTTCCTGATCCTCTTAAATAAGGAGTAAGAACTCTGTATCCTTTTGAAACCAGAATTGGCACTACTTCATTATAACTGTGAATATCATAAGGCCAGCCATGAAGTAAAATTACCGGTGTTCCTGTTGAAGGTCCTGCTTCTGTATACCCAACATTCAATAATCCTGCATTAATTTGTTTTAAGGTTCCCAGAGAACCTGCTGCTGCTGTTTGTTTGTTTGATTGTGCATTTATGGCGGTCAATCCAAAAAATAATGCTGCAACTAAAACCATTATTGAAGCTGTTTTATTTGTAAAACTACTTTTATTTTTTTCTGTTCTTTTCATGATTATTATTTTTAATAGTTTGATTATTAGTTTATTTCTTCGTCAAAAGTATGGCGATAACGATCGTTGTACCATTAGAAAATAGTCGAAACGGACGAAGTAAATCCTGAAACGGACAAACGTAAACCTGAATTTTTTATTTTTTCATTACCAGAACAGGTTTCCCTTTCTCTACAATATAAGTGGCTAACTCAGAAGCTTTTGTATTGGTATTATTTTTTGCGGAGTGAAACTTTCCGGCAGGTATAAAAAGTACTTCTCCTGCTTTTAAGGTTATAGGAGTTTCATCCTCAATTTGATATTCCAAGGAACCCTCAAGGACATAAATAATTTCTTCTCCCGGATGTGCATGTTTTCCAAAAGCTGCATGAGCGTCAAAATCGATTCGTGCCTGAACCATTTCTTTGCCCGGAATACTTAGATCGTGTTTTTGCAAATTGGTTCGTTTTATACCGTTTTGTTGTGCCTGAGCATTCGATGGAGCTAATAATGCCATAAGTCCTAAGACCATAATTGCGTATATTTTATTTGTTTTCATTATTGTTTGTTTTTTAGATTATGTGTTAAATAATTTTTCTCGCAGATTTGGCAGATTGAGCAGATTTTATTTTTTAATCTTTTTAGTCCTTTTAATTTTTGACTTTAATTTAATTTAAACACATAATATTTTATAGTTATTTTCTTAAGGACTTAAAAGCTGCACGAAGTTCTTCTGCAAAAAGTTGTGGTTCTTCCCAAGAGGCAAAATGACCTCCTTTTGATACTTCATTAAAATAAATGAGGTTTTTATAACTTTTCTCTGTCCAGCTTTTTGGTGCCTGATAAATTTCTCCGGGAAAAACAGTTACTGCAACCGGAATTTTTATGTCGTTTGTTTTTTGTTCTACTACATTAAAGTTGTTCGTATTATTCTCCCAATACAATTGTGCCGATGTATTTGCTGTGTTTGTTAACCAATACAAAGAGATATCATCCAACATTTCGTCTTTGGTAAGCGATTTTTCTGCATTTCCGCCGCTATAGGTCCATTCGTTGAATTTATCTAAGAAAAAAGAAGCCAATCCAACTGGAGAATCTGTAAGTCCGTAGCCTAAAGTCTGAGGACGTGT
The DNA here is from genome assembly GCF_002222055.1 of Flavobacterium araucananum. GTDB lineage: Bacteria > Bacteroidota > Bacteroidia > Flavobacteriales > Flavobacteriaceae > Flavobacterium > Flavobacterium araucananum. Next base: position 217,492 of record NZ_MUGS01000004.1, on the reverse strand, counting down.
TACCATCATTCCAGCATAACCACCGCCTTTGGTATATAATTTATTAAGAGAAACAAAAGCTGCTTTTTCTTTAATCGATAATCCGTTTGGCGCAGGATTTCCGTCTTTTAGGGCTTTGGCAATATCAGCAGGAACTGTTGCCGGCATGTTTACATGAATCCCTAACAATCCTTGCGGAGCCTGGCGCGCCATAGCATCTGCAATTACAGAACCCCAATCGCCTCCTTGCGATACATAGTTTTTGTATCCTAAACGTTTCATTAAAACATCCCAGGCATTACCTATTTTTTCCGGTCCCCAACCCGTTCCTGTTGGTTTTTCTGAGAAACCATAACCTGGCATTGACGGAATTACAAGATCAAAAGCATCTTCGGCTTTTCCTCCATAAGCGGTAGGATCTGTAAGTGGTCCTATTACTTTTAGCAGTTCAAAAAAAGATCCCGGCCAACCGTGAGTAATTATAAGGGGCAATGCATTTTTATGTTTTGATTTGATGTGAATGAACTGAATGTCTAAACCATCTATATTGGTTACAAATTGAGGCAAAGCATTTAGTTTGGCTTCGGTTTTACGCCAGTCATAAGTAGTTCCCCAATATTGTACAAGGTTTTGAATTTGTTGCAATTTAACGCCTTGTGACTGATCTGTAACGGTTTCTTTATCCGGCCATCTTGTCGCATTGATACGATTGCGAAGATCTGTTAAGGCTTCTTGCGAAATACTAATGTGATACGGACGAATTGTTTGGGCATCAGTTTTGGTTTTTGCCTCATTTTTCTGTGCGGATCCAATTGCTGCTATCAGCATAAATGTTCCTGTTGCGATTGCATTCAAAAAAGTGCGTTTGTTTTTTTGAAGTATTTTCATTGTTTTTGATTTTTAAATTATTTGAATATCAGTTAATTTCTTCGTCAAAAGTATTGCGATAACAGCTGCTATAAAATCAGTAAATAGGCGAAACGGGCAAAGTAAATGGCGAAACGGACATTGTGAAGTTTCAAAATTCTACGTTTCTATGTGTTTAATAAAATTTCGTTCTGCACTTATATATTTATAAAAAATTAACGCATAAAAAAAGCCCAATCTACACAATCAGGCTTTCGTCAATATATTAAATTATCTTATCCCTTCAAATCATCAAAATAAGCATTCGTTTCTTCTATAAGAGAATGCATCAATTCTTTGGCTTTGGTATGTTTTAAAATTGGAGCAATTTGTCCGCCCCAAAATAAGATCATATCCCATTTTTGCTGGTCAAGAGCTGCTTTTCGCAACGGCGATATAAGTGTAGTCTGCAAAGGAAACGGCAGAATATCTTGTGCTGCACCTGAGATTTTCGTGGCAATTCTGCTCGTTAATCCGCGTCCTAAACGTCCTGTGTACGCACGGGATAAAGTGGTGTATTTTGCCGCATCAGAAAATAACATTTCTCTATGAATGGGTAATGCATTCGATTCATCGCAGGCTAAAAACGCTGTTCCTACCTGAGCGGCACTTGAGCCTAGAGCTAATGCTGCTGCGACCCCTTTTCCGTTGGCGATTCCGCCCGCAGCGATAATTGGCGTTTTTACCTTTTCGCGAATGAGTTGTAGTAATACAAAAGTTCCGGTTAAAGATGATTCGGCTGGAGCCAAAAACGATGGTCTGTGTCCGCCTGCTTCAAAACCAGAGGCAATAATCATATCTACACCCGCTGCTTCCAGAAAAATAGCTTCGTCTAAAGTTGTCGCTGCCCCGACCGTTACAATTCCTGATCTGCGACATTGTTCTAAAACATCCTGAGGAGGAACGCCAAACATAAAACTGAAAACTTTTGGTTTTATATCTAAAATTACCTCTAATTGATTTTTAAATCTTGACTGAAATGGCGCTGGTTTTTCCGGTAACGGAATCCCAACTTCATCAAAATAGGGTTTAAATAGTGCTGCGGTTTTGTTGTATTCTTCATCTGATAAACCAGAGGGCGAAATATCATGATCTGAAACCCAAAGATTGATATTATACGGTTTATTGGTTGCTGCTTTTAATTGTTTGTCTGCCTCAAAAATCTCCTGAGCCGACATTGTATAAGCACCGTATCCACCAAGTCCGCCAGCGTTTGATACCGCGGCAGTTAATTCTACCGTTGATAAATTACCACCAAATGGTCCCTGCATTATAGGATAATCAATACCTAATAATGCTGTAGCTTTTGTAGTGTACCACATTCTTTCTCCATTTTAAGTTTATTGGCTTATATCTGTCAACAATTTATTGACGATTAGCCATTTTCCGTTAATCTTATGGAAAGATAAAAAATCCCGATAATTAAAGTCGTACATTTTAACATTAATTTCGGCTGTAGCTATTGAATTTACTACATTTATCTTGAGAATTTCTCCTTTAAAGCGTTTTCCCGAATCCTTAGGACTTTGTCTATTTTTTACGCCATCAAGATAAAGATCTACTGTTTTAAAATAAGGCTGTCCCTGTACATCGCCAAAAACTAAAGTCCCGGGATAAAAAATGCTTCCCAAGCGTATTTCATCACCTTCATAAATGCCCTTAAAATAATAGTTTTCTATCGCATCAGTAATTGCTGATACGTTGGCCTGATTTTCCATTTTAGTGTTATTTTGAGCTTTTATGCCCTGCAAAATACAGAGCATAAAAGCAATTAATAAAATAGTTTTCAACTTAGTTTAAATTATGTCCCGCACCTTTACCACCATCAACATTAATAATAGAACCTGTAATAAAGTTGCTTTTGGCAACAGTTTAAACCATCTGGGCAACATCATCGATCTCTCCTACCCTGTTTAGCAAATGCAATCCGGCACTTTGATCTGCTTTATCGCCATGCATTGGCGTACGAATAACGCCCGGTGCAACGGTATTGATGCGAATGTTCTGTTTCCCAAATTCGGCTGCCAGCTGAATCGTTAATGCATGAATAGCGCCTTTGCTTGCTACGGGGGCCGAAGCTGGCCAACCGCCTAAACCGTGATTTACCAACGGTGTTCCAATGTTTATTACAACACCGTCTTGTTGTTTGAGCATTTGTGGCATAACCGATTGTGTGGTAAAATAAGTCCCTTTTAGGTTTGTGGTCAGAAATTTATCCAGATACGTTTCATCTACTTCTAAAAATGGTTTACTGTCGAAGATTCCCGCATTGTTGACCAATACATCTACAGAACCAAATTTTTCTAAAGCAATTTTCACCAATTCTTCTCCCGTTTGTTTCCTGCTTACATCTCCGGCAAACATTGCCAGATTATCGCCTGCCCCAAACTCGTTGTAAGTGCTTTCTAATGCAGTTGGTGTTACTGAGTTTATCACCACATTATCACCTCTGTCTAAGAAGTATTTGGCGATTCCTTTTCCGATACCTGAAGCTGCTCCGGTAACGATTATTGTTTGTTTTTTCATGCTCTTTATTTTTTATCGGCTGTGATACCTTTTTCTCTTAATACAGATACCTGAACTCCTGCATAACCCCAATCTTCGAGTTCGATTTCCTGAATGACAACGTGAGTCAAATGCGGATCTTTGTTCAGTACATCAGTAATTAAATTGGTAATTCCGCTTATTAATTCCTGTTTTTGCTCGCGGGTAACACCTTCGCGGGTCAATTCGATTTTTACGTAAGGCATGGCTTTAGTTTTTAGACTGTGCAGAAAATATAGCTTGGGCAGTGATCCTAAAATCCAATTCAAAATCGTTGTAGATCAATGTATCTCCCAAATCTTTAAAGAAGTTTCCTGAACGGAATTTGATATCGTATTTGGTACGATCAATAACCAATTTCCCTGAAAGCGAAAGTGTAGTATTAGTATTTTCTACTTCAGTTTCAAAACCTGTAAGATGTGTAATATCTTTTATAGTAAGATTTCCTTCAAGATAATATTTACCGTTTGAAATTTCTTTTACAGAAAGAATTTCAAAGTTTGCCGTTGGGAATTTTTCGATAGAGAAAAAATCATCCGAAGCCAGATGTCCAGCAAATTGTGCCTTTGTAGCGGGATCTGTAACGTCCATAATTTTTATTGACGATGTATTGATGACAATATTTCCACCGTTTATTTTTCCGTCATTCAAAATAAAATGACCTTCTTTGATACCTATTGTACCATTATGTGCACCAGTAACTTTTCTACCGGTCCAATCGATATTGCTTCCTGAGCTTACGATATTAAAATTTATTGTTTCCATTTTTATTGTATTTAAAAGTACAATACAAAGGAACGGCGACTCTAAAAATTGGTTACGTGATGTAGATCACATTCGGGTTATGAATTATATAATCTACTTAAAGTTTCTCTTGAAACCCCTAAATAAGCAGCAATTAAATGTTTAGGAACTAAATTGTAAAGCTGCGGATATAATGCCAAAAGTTCTTCGTAACGCTTTTTGGTATTATTATTCATTAAAGATAAAAGTCGTTTTTGAGAAGCAATATATCCTTTGTTGGTTCTCCATCTAAAAAAATGTTCTATCTGATGAAATTCACTGCACAATTTTTCGCGATCACTGTTAGAAAGACTAAGCACTTCGACATCTGTAATGCAATCGATATTTATCGTTGCCGTAGTCTGATTGTATAAAGCATCGTAATCAGATGTCCACCACGTTGGCATTGCAAATTGCAAAATGTACATTTTGATTTCATCGTTTATGTAAAAAGCCTTTAAACAACCCGAAATTACAAAATACTCGCAATCGACTTTATCTCCGGCACTAATAACGGTTTGCCCTTTCCTGAATGACTGTGGTTTAAAATGCGAAAAGAAATAATCGAATTGCCCGTCTGTCAATGCAGCCGTTTTGGCAATGTGTTGCTGGAGGGATTCTTTGGGCGACATTTTTTTCTTTTTGAGTTTCAAAGGTTGAGAGTAACAAAGGTACAAAGGTTTTTTTTAAAGACACTAAGGTTCTGAGGTGCTAAGGTTCTGAGGTTTTCTTTTGAGGTACATAGGTTCAGAGGAACAAAGGAACAAAGAGGCAGGGGTTCAAAGGGACAAAAGACCTGGATGGTCTATATTTCATGAAAACGAATGTCTAGCCCTGATTGAAGTGGAAATCCTTTTTATTTTTTTCTTTAAAAAATAAAAAGATTGGAGCGGAAAGCAGGAAATAGCTCCTTATTAAAACTTAAATTCCGGAAAATAATTTTCAATTGGGAAGTCTTTAAATTGATGATGGTTATAGGTTTGTATCAAAAAAAATCAGGAACGAATATTATTAAATATTGTCCCTGATTCTTTATTATAATTAGTTTTAAACTTTATCTTCGGCCTCTAAATCCTCCGCCACCTCTAAAATTGCCACCGCCCATACGGTTTCCTTCTCTTTGGAAATTTTGGAAATCCCGTGTTTGAGATTCGCCGCGATCTCTTGAGAATGCTGAACGATCTAAATCGTTTGTTATATCAGGATGACCTGCTTCTCCGAGTGGTTTATCGCGTTGTCCGAGAGTTTGATCTGCTTTAGGTAAGTTATCATGCTGGATTGCGTCGCCTAAACGATTTTCTCCGCCTGGATTTTGATTTGGTTTGGTTAGATTATCACGCTGGATTCTCTCTCCTGCCCCATTTGCTCCCAATCCCTGATTGGGGCGATCGCGCTGTAGAGCTGTTCCGGAACCTTTTGCTGAGCCAAGTTTATCTGCTTGTGTCCAGCCTCCGTTGCCGTTGTTATAATGGCTCCAGTTTCCGTTAGCATCTCTTTTGTATACGTGTCCATCATGTCCGGCATATAAATTATTGTTGGTATGAATGGTTGTTCCTCCGCCGCGATGATGCGTAATTACACCTTTGTTACCTCCGGAAGTTTCATAACCAATTGCCGTACCAAGTCTGGTAGTAATATGTCCGGTTTGTGCCCATTGATGACCATTTGTAGCAGCAGAATGTCCCCATTGTGCATACGCATTATGCCCCTGATTGGTTCTGGCATAATTTCCTGTCCATGGATTATAGGAACTTGCTGCCGTGCGACCTCCGTACCATCCTTGTACACTTGCAGAACGACCGTATCTTCCTGTTGCCGGGTTATACCAGGCTGATGTTCCTGCAGCACCGTAAGGCCCGTAAACACGTCTTCCGGCAGCCCATCCGCCTGTCCATGGGTTGTAGACTGCCCCGCCTCCGTACGTATAAGGCCAAGGGCGATAGATTGGGTATAAACCTCCATAATACACATATGGCGGATAATAGTATCCTGTTCCGTAAGTTAAGATAGCGCCTACAGTGGCACCAATAATAAAAGCTCCAAAATAACCGGCTGTTGTACTGCTTTGTACTGTTGTATCAGTTGTGGTTTGTGTAACATAGGTTACATTATATACTGGAGAACTTGGCGGAATTGTATAAATTTCTTTAGGAACTGAATCTGCTGTTTTCCAGGGTCCGTTAGGGCTTGTCGACATGAACCAAACGGCCTGAAAACACAAATAATACAAATCGCCTACTTTTATTACCTTATCCTGAGTATTGCTTGCGTATTGCATTTTTGTGCCCTCGATAGGTTTAAACTGAGGTGTTCCGTCATACGTAACCTTGGCTTTGGCTTCGGCATTGGCTTTCTTAATAATTGCTGTTGTAGGAACCTGAGCTAACATTATGGCATCTTGGGCTTCCTGAGTTCCCGGTACTGCTGCTAATACGTTTGCTCTTGGAGAATTTTTAGGAATTTTAGCAAAATCAGCCGGGAGGTTATTTCCTGCGTATGTCCATGGTCCCGCCAATGCTACAGATTTAAACCATCTTCCGGATAATAAGACATAATATTGTCCATCGCCTTCGTTGGCAAAAATATCATTTTCGGTATTATCGATGTATAACAGTTTGGTTCCTTCTATTTTTATAAATTTTGGGTTTCCGTTTATTGCAATTAATTCAGCAGGTTTATTGCTGTAGAAAACCTGAGGAGTTGTACTTACTGATGGCGCCGGAATCATTTTTTTTACATCATCAAAATTTTGACCTGATGGAAGATTATTCAAACCAGAAGGCAGTTTGGTAGTTTTTTCCCATTTTCCGTCTAGTTGTTTTGAGGTAACCCAGCTATTATCTGCCAGTAAATAGTAGTCTTTTGTTGTTTTATCAAAAAACAAATCCCAGTTGGTATTGACCACATACTGAATATCTGTTTTTTCTACGGGCACTAAAACAGGCTCTCCCTGCACAATAAGTAAAACTGCCGGATTTGTACTGTAAAAAATAGCAGGGGGATCGTTCTTGGCGGCAATTCCTTTCGGCGGACTTTTGGTTTGATTTAAATCTGCCAGAATACGGTCTACCGAAACCGGATCACCGTCTTTAGGCAATGTTTCTTTAAAAAGCTTTTCCATTTCAGGAACTTTTTTTTCATCGAGGGCCGGAAATCTTACATCGGTTACCTGAACATTTTTAAAAAACACGTTCCGGTTGTCTTTATCTACCAATGTCTCGGCTGTTAGAGACGCTACGCCCAAAACTTCTTTGCCGCCTTGTGGAGTCAACGAAAAGGCCAGTCTTACTGTAATTTCTTTATGGTCTTTCCAATCGTCGACCTGAGGTTGATAATAAACCAATTTTGTGCCCTTATTTGTCGTTTCACGTGGCCAGCCATCATCGGTGAGTGAATCAGAAGAAGCAGACTGAACTCCATCTGAAGCAAATTGATTCTGATTTTTATCTTTCTTGCATGAGAAAAAAATTGAACTAACACAGAGTACAATTATTAGAAAAGCCTTTTTCATAAATTAAAAAATTAGATTACTATTTATTGAAAAAATCATTTTTATCGATATCCCGTAAAAATTGTTGTGTATAAAATTAAGTTTACGGGAATTATAAATCTAGTAATCAGGCGTTTCCTTTGTTTCAAATTGTAATATGAAACCAAAAAAATAAGTAAAAGGGTATTTCTAATGGTAATTTTAAATTCTAAAAAATAAATTCCAGATTCTAATTGGGAAAGTCTATAAGTTATTTCAGTAAAAAACTTTGAACCTTTCTTGCTCTGAACCTTTGCAGCTATTCTAAGCTTTTTAACTGCAAAGCTCTTTGCAAAAAACTCTGATGTCTCAGTTTGTTTTCGGCTTCATTAATCGCCTGTAATAAATTGTTTTGGTTATTGGCTATATCCGTAAGAACGCTTGACATTACATCCCAAACAGGTTTCATTTTTACTATTAATTCCTGTCCTTTTGGCGTAAGCGAGATCAGTCTTTTTCGCTCGTCGACTTTGTCTTTTTTTGAACGAATTAGTTTTTGTTTTTCAAGTTCTTTCAATAAACTAATGGTTGATGGATGCGTATACCCTATTTCGTTTGCAATTTCGACAACACTCAAAACCTCTTTGTAGTGCAAGGTATAAATTACCGGAAACCATTTGGGTTCAAAGTCAATACCGTATGATTTATAAAATAAAGCACCATCTTTGCGCAATTGCTCGCTTAGTCGTTGCAATCGTGTCGAAATGGCCAGAATTCCGGATTCATCAATTATATTCATCGTTACTTTTTTAGTTTTAAATGACAAAATACATTGTCGGCACTCATAACAGGAAATGTATCCGGAAGCGTTTCTTTTTCGATTCGTACAAAATGATTTCTTTCATAAAAACGCAAAGCAGCTTCTAATACTGTTATTGTTCCCAAATATAAATCATCAATTCCATTTTTGCTGCAATAATCCAGTAAAGTATCCAATAATTTCTGGGCGATCGAAAACTCTTTTCCACGATATTCCTTCTTTACAAACATTTTTCTAATCGCAGCCTGGGTAGTATCAAATTTCACTAAAGCAATTGTGCCTACTAATTCGTCATTGACAAAAGCACCCCAAAAATGACCTCCTCCACCGTAATAAAAGTTAGTTATATTTAGTAAATCCGGTTGGTCTTCTATCGTAATGGCAACATTAAATTCTTTTTGCTGAATGTTTAAAATCAGCGCTACAATAGCATCAGCATATTTATTTTCGATTGGAATAATTTGTGGTATCATGTCTTCGGAATTTTATTATACAAAACTACGTAGTTAAATACATAAATAAAAATATTTGATGAAAAAATGTTTGTTTTATGTGACTGTTCAAAATATTCATGCAAAGTTGCAGATTTATGTTTCACGCAGATTTAAAAAAAATTTAAGCTGATGTTGCAGATTATTTTTAATTTTCTTTTAGCCTTAATTAATAATTTAAAAATCTTTTTGAAATCAGCTAGAATCTGCTAAATCTGCGTGAAACAAAAACTTAGCGCCTTTGTGGCAACTACTAAACACACTTCAAATGTGAAACTTTTCACAAAAAAATTAATTTGTTTGTTTTTATGACCAATCGGTCATATATTTGTACTCGTTAAATGAAAACTACCATGACAAAGGGAGAAGAAACCAGACAGTTCATTATAGAAAAAGCAGCCCCTATTTTTAATACAAAAGGCATTGCTGCAACTGCTATGAGTGATATTATGGAGGCTACCAAGTTGTCTAAAGGCAGTATGTATGTTCATTTTGAAAACAAAGACGTTCTTGCCTGTGCCGCAGTTGATCACAATATGAAAGTATTGGGTGATAAACTTTTGTTGGAAATCAGTAAAAGCAAAACAGCAAAAGAAGAACTTTTTACTTATATCGACTTCTTTAGTAATGCTGTAAACCCGCCTCTTAAGGGAGGTTGCCCTTTATTGAATTTTGGTACAGAGGCTGATGACACAAACCCTGTTGTAAAAGAAAAAATAAATAAAGGTTGTAACGCCAATCAGCAATTGTTGGCTGGTAGTGTCAATAAAGGAATTGCCAACGGAGAGTTTAAACCGGAGTGGAATGCGGATGAGTTTGCAATCGTTATGTTTGCCATGATGGAAGGCGGTCACTTAATTTCGAGAATGTCCGGTAATAATAATAAGATGAAAGTCATCATTAAAACTTTAAAAAAAATTATAGAGGGAAACACACTCTAATTTTTTTTATTAAAAAAATGACCGATCAGTCATTTTATTATAAAAATATCAATCAACCATTAACAATCAACCATTAACAATCAACCATTAACCATCAACAATCAACCATTAACAATTAAAAATTAAAAAATCATGTCAAAAACAATTTTAATTTCAGGAGCATCAAAAGGATTTGGAAGAGCCTGGACAGAAGCATTTTTAGCCAAAGGATACAAGGTAGCTGCAACAGCCAGAAATATCGATACCCTAGCCGACCTAAAAGCAGAATACGGAGACGCTATTTTGCCTTTGAAACTAGATGTAAACAATCGCGAAGAATCTCTTGCTGTAGTCGAAAAAGTAAAACAACACTTTGGTACAATCGATATCCTGATTAATAATGCAGGTTATGCATTGAACGGTGCTGTTGAAGAAGCGAGCGAAAAAGAAGCAAGAGCACAATTTGAAACTAATTTTTTTGGAACTCTTTGGTTAACTCAAGCCATTTTACCAATTATGAGAAATCAAAAAAGTGGTCATATTATTCAGGTTTCTTCTATTTTAGGAATAACAACTTTGCCTAATTTAGGGCTTTACAATGCTTCTAAATTTGCTGTAGAAGGTCTTACGGAAACACTGGCGCAAGAAGTAAAACAATTTGGAATCAATGTTACTTTGGTTGAACCAAACGGTTATGTTACTGATATCTGGGGTAACGGATTTAACAGCCAAAGTATTGCTGCTTATGACGGACTTAAAAAAGCTATTGAAGAAGGTCATGATCCTGACACTTTTGGAAAAACAAGCGCTACTGTACCTGCAATTATCAAACTGGTTGAAGCAGAAAATCCTCCTTTACGTCTATTTTTAGGAAAAGTAGCATTACCATTTGCAAAACAAACTTACGAACAAAAACTGGCAACCTGGGAAGAATGGGCAGATGTTTCTGTAGCAGCTCACGGTTAATTTAAAAAATCTTTTATTAAAACTAAAACCTCCAAAAGTTCTGTTTTGGAGGTTTTAAATTTTATAATCTATTCGTATTTTAAGTATTTCAAAACATCGATTTTGGTAGCCTGATATGCTCTCGTAAGCACTACTAATAGCGTTAATACCAACAAAGCAGTAAACCCGATTATAAAAGGATAAACAGAAATACTAATTCTGTAAGCAAAATTCTCTAACCATTTGTCCAGTAAATAATACACCGGAAATAGCGCCATTAGAAAACCTACGATACTAAAGATGACATATTGTTTACAAAGTTCTTTTAATAAAACATTTGTCTCAGCACCCAATGTTTTTCGAATCGCAATTTCTTTCATGCGTCGTTCAATCGAATACGAAGCGAGAGCGAATAACCCGAAGAGAGCAATAATGATAACAATAACATTCAACAAAGAGAACAGATTTTTTTGCTTCACATAATTACTATACGATCTTTTATATCCTTTATCTACAAAATCATACGAAAACGGATATTCTGTATCTACTTTTTTGGTCCAGAGATTTTCGATATCTGTCAACGTTTGCGGCATCGTTTTGGGATCAGCAGTTATGTAAATATTATTTAAAAGTTCTGTAAACCACGGCACAGTTTTAAAATGGAGAAAAGACATTGGCGGAATCTCTTCGCCGGGATTTCGAAGATTAAAATCTTTTACAATCCCTACAATAATTGCCTCTTTACCGTTCCAGTTTACTTTTTTACCTATTGGATCTTTTTCGTTTAATAACTTTAAAGCTGCTTCGTTAATCAAAATGGAATTGATGGTATCCTGAGCAAATTTTGGGCTCAGATAACGTCCTTTTACCATTTTTATTTTCAGCATTTCCAGCAGTCCAAAGTCTATTGGAATATTGTTTCCGTCAACGCTTTTATCTTTATATTCATATTTTATAACAGATTTTGAACCGTTTCCTAAAATAAAACCACCACCGGAAACTTCTTTAACCCCTTTTATGTGCAGCAATTGATTTTTGATAATACTATATCTCTCAAATCGGTCTTTATCCGTAATTTTTTCGCCGTAGATATTCTTGTAGGAGATGTTTAAAACTTGTTTGCCATTAAAACCTAAATCTCTTGAGTTCATGTACTCAATTTGCTGATAAACAATATAAGAACCAATGATAAAGAAAGCAGCTACGCCAAATTGAAATATCAACATTCCGTTTCGAAGCCAAATGCCGCTTTTACTGCGTCCAAAGTTTCCTTTTAAAACTTTTAGCGGCTCAAAATTAGCTACATATACAGCCGGAAATATTCCTGCCAATACTACTGTTATAAAAAATATAACAACAAGCTGCAGGTAAAACTGGCTACTTTGTAAAACAAGCGATTTTTCTAAAAAAGAATTATAATAAGGCAAGGAAATCTCGACAATAACAAGTGCTATTAAAATTGAAAACATCGAAATTATAGCGGTTTCAAAAATAAACTGTTGAATGATGGAGAATTTTGAGGCTCCTATGATTTTTCGAACTCCAACTTCTTTGGCTCTTTTTATAGCATTTGCCGTAGCAGAATTGACATAATTAACAATGGATAACAGCAAGATTAAAACGGATAATCCAACCATAATAAGTAAAAATTGAAGATTACCTTTTCCCTCTATCAAACCACCGGTTTTGGTATGTAAGCGAAGTGATGATAACGATTCTAAAACAGGATGTACCAAGCCAAATTTTTTAATAAATTCCTGAGGACTAACACCTTGCTCTTTTGCACGGCGAAGTGTCAGGTTTTCCAGGTATAACTTCTCTAAATTATTAATTACTCGTTTTTGATCTTCGACATGTTTTAATTTCAGCAATAAGACAAAATTAAAATTTCCCCAATACTCTATATTAGCCTTTATTTGCTGATCCATAAAATTGACTACACAAGAAGGATTATAGGCTGATTTTTTGTCCAGTTTATAAACCCCTCTAACAATCAAAACTTGTTTTTGCAACACTATTTTTTTACCCAGAGCAGCTTCATTTCCAAAAAGCTTAAAAGCCAGATCTTGCGACAAGCAAATACTGCTTACATCCGGTAATGCCCCATTTCGATTTCCCTCTGTAAACTCATACGGAAAATAATCAAAAAAGTTTTTTTGTGCTGCAACAATCCTGTCAGATTGCACTTTTTTAGTATTAGAATAAAGTATTTCATCATCATAATTTCCGCTTAAATAACAAAAAGATTCGACTTCAGGGCTTATAGCTTGTATTGCAGATCCTACTGCTGCTGAACCTGCAGACCAGTAAGTCGTGGGATTCATTTTATTGGCTACCAAAAAAATCTTGTCTTTATTTGGGTTCCACTGATCATACGAATGTTCATCGTTCCAATACAACGTGGCAAAAATTAATCCTGCAATTCCAATACTCAACCCCAAAACATTCAAAGCCGTAAAAAGCTTATTGTTTTTGATGTGATAAATAAATATGTTGATCCAGTTCTTTAGCATAATTTTAGTTATTAGAATTAGTAACTAAAACATCTACATTTCTATTGTTCATTTTCTCTGAAAGGATAATGCCGTCTTTCATTAAAATCGTTTTTTGCGAAAACGAAGCATCATAATCAGAGTGTGTAACCATCAAAATTGTGGCGCCACCAGCATGAAGATCTGTCAATAACTCCATAACTTCATTGCCATTTTTACTGTCCAGATTTCCCGTAGGTTCATCGGCAAGAATAATTTTAGGATCGTTGATTAAAGCTCTAGCAACGGCTACACGCTGTTGTTGTCCGCCTGAAAGTTGCTGCGGATAATGTTTCAAACGATGCGAAATCCCTAATATAGTTGCAATTTCCTGTACCTTTTTCTTTCGGTCTGATGCCGGAACATTATTGTAAATGAGCGGCAATTCGATATTATCATAAACCGATAATTCATCGATTAAATTAAAATTCTGAAAAATAAATCCAATGTTTTCTTTTCTGGCTTTTGATTTTAGTTGCTCTTTAAGCCCAATCATTTCCTGTCCCAACAATTCATAGCTACCGCCCGAAGCACTGTCTAATAATCCGATGATGTTTAATAAAGTTGATTTTCCGCTGCCGGATGGTCCCATGATCGATATAAAGTCACCTTCGTTTACGGTTAACGAAATTTCGCTTAAAGCTTTTGTTTCTACTTCTTCGGTTCTAAAAATTTTAGAAAGCTTTTTAATTTTAATCATAATAATTTCTTTTTGATGTTTGTTTTTCTTGCTAAGAATCATATTGCCGAAGTAAAAAACAGCTCCTAAATTAAGATAATTGATAACATAATCTATAAATATCTATTTTTGTTACATTTACCAGCAATAATGATTCTCATACTTGATGATTTACTAACAGTAATGTGATTTTTATGCCAAAAATTTAAAATCTGTAACTGTCTTATTTTAAATTTTTTATTATCTAAGAGAATTATAAAGTGTCCAATAATGGACAGCTTTCGTCCAAAACCGAACAAAAATGAAAAAGACAAATGCCTCAATTTTAATCATAGACGATCAGGAAGACATCCTTTTTGCGTCGAAAGTGTACCTGAAAAAGTATTTTGAAGACATTTATACGCTCAATAATCCAAAAAATATTGTCGAACTATTATCAAAAAAAAGCATTGATGTTGTTTTGCTCGACATGAATTACAGGATAGGTTTTGAAGACGGAAAAGAAGGTTTGTATCTATTGAAAGAAATAAAAATACTTTCGCCAAAAACTGTTGTGATTTTAATGACCGCTTTTGGTAAAGTCGAAACTGCTGTTGAAGGTTTAAAATCGGGTGCTTTTGATTATATCTTAAAACCGTGGGAAAATAAAAAACTACTGGAATCTGTAAAACAGGCTGTCGAAAAATCGCGTAAAGAACAGAAGAAGGAAAAAAATGTCGAAATTGAAAACAACTTTTTTATTGGTACCTCTGAGATTATAAAAAAAGCCTATTCCCTCGCTGACAAAGTCGCTAAAACCGATGCTAATGTTTTGATATTGGGCGAAAACGGAACGGGAAAATTTGTTCTGGCACATCATATTTTTAAACAATCCGAGAGAAAAAACAATCCTTTCATTACCGTTGATTTAGGTTCTTTAAACTCGAATATTTTCGAAAGCGAATTGTTTGGTTATGTCAAAGGAGCTTTTACAGATGCTAAAACAGATACTCCGGGACGTTTTGAAATGGCGCAGAACGGAACGATATTTTTGGACGAAATTGGTAATGTTCCGCTGCATTTGCAATCGAAATTGTTGCAGGTTATCCAGACCAAAACGGTAACCAGATTGGGCGAAACAAAAGCAAGACCTCTAAACGTTAGGATTATTACGGCAACCAACTTAAACCTGAAACGGGAAGTTGCAGACAAAAATTTTAGAGAAGATTTGTATTACCGTATTAATACAATGGAGATTATTTTGCCCGCTTTAAGAGAACGCAATGAAGATAAAATTCCGCTGGCAGAATATCTACTGGATAAAATGATCGAAAAATACGAACGTGGTCCTATTACTTTTGATAAAAAAGTAGGGGAACAAATCGGGAAACACGCCTGGAACGGAAACATTCGCGAGATGGAAAATAAGATCGAACGCGCTGTTATTCTTTGCGAAAACAATAAAATTACAGTTGCAGATTTAGATCTGGAAACCCTAACAACATACGAAGAAAATCCGGATGATAGTCAGCTTTCAACGGTAGAGAAAGCAGCAGTTGAAAGAGCATTACTCAAAAACAATAATAATATTAGCAAAACAGCCGAAGAACTGGGTTTATCCAGAGGCGCTTTATATCGTCGTCTGGAAAAATATAATATTAAAAGTGATAGTTTGTAATTTATTGTAACACATAGAGACTTCGTTTTGCATCGTTTGAAAAGGCGTTTCACTTAAAATAAATCACATCGTTAGGAGAAAAATTATGGTTTCGAAAAATTTTAATTTCTAATTCTCAATTTTAAATTCTTAAAATATGTTTCAATCCTATAAAACATACAAACTTATATTTCTGAGATTAATAATAATTGTCGCAGCAATCGAAGTTTCTGTTTTCTTTTTTAAAAAAGATTTATTGTTTACCGCGATATTTGGGCTTTTTATTGTTTTTCTGCTCTTGCGCGAACTCTATTTTTACGTTCGTAATTTTGTTTTGATCTACAATAAAACAATCGCTTCGATATTGCAAAATGATTTTAGTTCTGATTTTTCGAAGCATAAATTAAACAAAAATTACAATGACCTTTTTAATTTATATGACAGTTTAAAGAGCAAACAAAACGAACAGATTTCAAGAGATATCATCTATCGCTCTATCTTGAACAACATCGAAACCGGAATTATAATACTGCAAAAGCAAGATCATGATTGGAATATCTTTTTAATGAATGATTATTTTTCGACACATTTTAATGTCCCAAAAGTATCTAAATGGAAATACCTTAAAAACCAATTACCGGCATTATGCGAGATTATCGAACAAGATGATTTTCAGGAAATAAAAACAGCCCTGGAAATTAGTATTAAAGAACAGCAAAGGCAGACATTTGTATTGCAGGCTTCAAGAGCAGAGATTTTTGAGTCGGATTATTTTATAGTTCTTTTAGATTCGATTCAGAACGTAGTAGAGAAAAAAGAAAAAGAAGCATGGGTAAATCTCATGAAGGTAATCTCGCATGAACTTTTGAATTCGATTACACCTATTCGTTCTATTTGCCAGAATTTGCAGGATTTGGTCGAACAGGATTCTCTATCAGATGAAGATTTAGAAGATGTAAAAAATAGTGTCGAAACCATGTTAAGGCGCAGTGATCATTTGCAAAAATTTGTCGAAGGATATCGCAAACTCGCCATGTTGCCTTCGCCTAAAAAAGAAAAAACAGAACTCCACCATTTAATCGATAATTGTCTCAGGGTTATGCATTCTTTGTTTAAAGAAAAAAATATTGAAGTGGTCAATACAATAACTTTTAAACGTATCATAAATATCGATTCGCAACAGATAGAACAGGTGCTCCTTAATCTCTTAACCAATAGTTTTTATGCGCTAAAAGATACCGTGCAAAAACAAATTTATATTTCGGCGGAAGCCAAAGAAAACCGAATCTTCCTTAAAATAACAGATACTGGAAACGGAATCGAAAAAGAAATAGAGCACAAAATATTCCTTCCTTTTTTTACCACAAGACCAGAAGGCGCAGGAATTGGCTTAACATTATCCAAAAATATTATTGAAGCACACGGTGGTTATATTACGCACAAAAACGAAGAGGGCAAAACTACTTTTGAAATTTGCCTCGTTGACAGTTAAACATTTATATTATATAACATACCCGTAAAATTATATAACCAAAAACTCCCAATTTTAAAATAATTTCATGGAATGAAAAATACAGTAATTTTATTGGTAGATGACGACGAAGATGACTGCGAATTATTTATCGCAGCAATCGCTTCTTTAAACAAAAATATTCTCACTACAATCTCGAATAATTCATTAGAAGCTTTAAATAATTTGAAAGTTGCTACTGCATTGCCTGACTTTATATTTCTAGATATGCAGATGCCCTACTTAAGCGGGGCCGAATTTATACAGCAATTGCGACAAATTCCTGAGCTTAGTTCTATTCAGGTTGTGGTTTATTCATCGCATTCGCACGACACGTTAAAAAAATTAACCAACGAATTTAGTGCTGTAAAAATATTTACGAAACCCAACAATTTTCAGGAATTGGTGAGCACGCTCGATGGCATACTTTAAGGCATTATAATTAGAAATCATGTAACATTTAAGGAAAAAAGTATAAATCATAAACTTTATTCAATACCTAACTTTGAGTAAAGTTTTTTACCACTAAAACCTTAATTGCTATGCTACTACAATTTATCTCGAAATTATTTGAAAGCGATGAACCGGATCAGAATCAGTACGATATTGTGGTTCAGATTAATGATAAAGTTGCACCTGCAGATAAGCGAAATCTTTATCTGTTGCCCTTAAACGATTTTTTATCCCAAAACAATTATGGCGAGATTTCCGGTGGCGGAATACTTAAGGAAGAGCCCGGTGAAATTATTTTTTGCGATATTCATATTAAACTTTTTAAGGAAGAAATCACTATCGCTGTTTTAGAAAATATCATAACTTATCTAGAAGATTGTGGTGCGCCCAAAGGTTCTAAAATAATCATAGAAAAAACACATCAGGAAATTCCGTTTGGTAAAAACGAAGGAATTGCTATTTATCTTGACGAAGAAAATCCAGACAGAAAAAACGAAGACGAGTATAATATCGATTTTATTCAGTCCGAAATTTCAAAAAGAACCAATACTTCACAATATACAGAGAGATACTGGAAAGGAAATACAACAACAGGTTTGTATTTTTACGGGCAGTCTTTTGACAAAATGAAAGATCATGTATCAGATTTTATGCATACCTATCCGTTGTATAAAAGTGCCCGAATCGCTCAAATAGCTTAATATAAAGTTATGACTACGCCCCTCTTAGCCTTTAATGATAAAGGAATATATTGCCAGCAGGCAGATGTATATCTTGATCCGTGGCGTCCGGTTACAAACGCTATTATCACTCACGGACACTCTGATCATGCCCGTTGGGGACACCAAAATTATATAACACACCATGACAATGTACCTATCATAAAACACCGTCTTGGCGATATAAATGTTACCGGAAAAAACTGGAACGAAACGTTTACTGTAAACGGTGTAAAATTTTCGCTACATCCTGCCGGTCACGTCATTGGTTCTGCACAAATACGAGTCGAATACAAAGGGGAAGTCTGGGTTTTTACGGGTGATTATAAAACGGAAGATGATGGAATTTCTACTCCTTATGAAGTCGTAAAATGTAATGCTTTTATAACCGAATGTACGTTTGGATTACCCGCTTTTAAATGGACGCCACAAGCCGAAGTTATGACTGATATTAATAATTGGTGGGCAGAAAATCGTGCCGAAGGAAAAACATCTGTTCTCTTTGGGTATTCGTTAGGAAAAGCCCAACGTTTATTGAAATACCTTAATACGGATATCGGAAAAATTTACACCCACGGAGCAATCGAAAACATGACCGAAGTTTTGCGTCCAATGGTTGATTTTCCGCCTACGACAAGAGTAACTGCTGAAACTAAAAAAGAAGATTTATCAGGCAGCATTGTGCTCGCACCACCCAGTGCGCACGGAAGCACCTGGATCCGCAAAATGACACCTTTTGTTACGGGTTCTGCCAGCGGTTGGATGACTTTTCGGGGTGCCAGACGCCGTCGTGCCGTAGATCGTGGTTTTGTTTTAAGCGATCATTGCGATTGGACTGGTTTACTTGAAAGCATAAAAGCAACCGGAGCCGAAAAGATAATTTGCACACACGGATACTCGGATATATTCTCAAAATACCTTCAGGAAATTGGTTACGATGCAAGAACGGCAAACACACAATATGAAGGAGAAATAGAGGAAAGAGAAGAAAGAAAATAGAGAATAGAAAATAGAGAATAGAAAATAGAGAATAGAATATAGAGAATAGAATATAGAGAATAGAATATAGAGAATAGATGAAAGAAGCTAGAAGAAAGAGAAAGATGCAAGAAAATAGAATAAAGAGAATAGAATTTAGATTTTATGTTCTGTCTTTTTTTCTTTTATCTATACTCTATTCTCTATAGTGTTTTCTTTATACTCTATTTTCTAGCTTCTCTTTAAAAGAAACACATAGCGGATACACAAACAACTATGTGAATTCAGAATAAGTGAAACGCCTAGTTTTCAGTCCAAAAGCTATGTTTCTATGTGTTTAAATATTAAATTCAATGAGAATAAACTTTTAACATCTAATAAATAACTTTTAACGTCACGAAGATGAAAAACTTTGCCGAACTTATAAAAGCACTTGACAGTTCTAATAAAACTTCGGTAAAAGTAGATGCTTTGACCCATTATTTTATCAATGCCAGTAACGAAGATAAAGTCTGGACCATTGCTATTCTCTCGCATCGCCGTCCTCCCCGACCTGTAAATACAACTTTATTGCGTCTGTGGGCAAATGAACTCGCTAATATTCCGCTTTGGTTGTTTGAAGAAAGCTATCATATTGTAGGCGATCTTGCCGAAACAATTGCGCTGATAATCCCTACTACTAAAGAACATTCTGATAAAAGTTTAACGGAATATCTTCAGGAAATTATTGCCCTGAAAAAGAAAACCGACATCGAGAAAAAGGAATATCTGCACGAAAACTGGCTCGCTCTCAATTACTACGAACGTTTTGTCTTTACCAAACTAATTACCGGAAGTTTTAGGATTGGTGTAAGTCAAAAATTAATGACACGAGCACTTTCTAAAACCGAAAATATTGACGAAGATGCTCTGGCACACAAATTAATGGGCGATTGGAATCCAAATACGATCACGTTTCAGGAATTAATTTTGGACGAAAAAAATAGCGATTATTTATCTAAACCCTTTCCGTTTTATCTCGCTTATCCCATCGAAGGCGAACCATCGAATTTGGGCAATCCTGAAGATTGGAGCGCAGAACACAAATGGGACGGAATCCGGTCGCAAACCATTATACGCGATAATGAGATTTTTATCTGGAGTCGCGGCGAAGAATTGGTTACCGATAAATATCCTGAATTTGCTTCTTTTATTGGTGTTATTCCGGATGGAACCGTCATCGATGGAGAAATTCTTCCTTATATCGAAAACGAAATTGGAACTTTTAATGATCTCCAAACCCGAATTGGACGAAAAACGGTCTCGGCAGCGATCCTCAAAAAAGCGCCTGTCATTATAAAAGCCTACGATTTATTAGAATGGAAAGGTCAGGATATTCGAAATCTTCGTTTTGAAGAAAGACGTATCTTATTAGAACAATTATTTGAAAACATAAAACATCACGACATTCCGCTGCAACTTTCTGAAAGGATAAAATTTTCGACCTGGGAAGAATTAACGACAGAAAGATTGCGCTCCCGCGAAATGAAAAGCGAAGGTTTAATGATCAAACGAAAAGATTCGCCCTATCTGGTAGGAAGAAAAAAAGGCGATTGGTGGAAATGGAAAATTGAACCTTTGGTGATCGATGCTGTTCTCACGTATGCGATGCGCGGACACGGACGACGCTCGAATCTTTTTACGGATTATACTTTTGCCTTATGGCAGAATAACGAAAGTAACGAACGTGAACTGGTGACATTTGCAAAAGCCTATTCAGGTTTAACAGATGCCGAATTCAGGATGGTGGACAATTGGATCAAGAAAAATACCTTAGAAAGATTTGGTCCCGTTCGAAGCGTAACGCCTCAATTGGTTTTTGAAATTGGTTTTGAAGGTATTGCACTTTCCAAACGACATAAAAGCGGAATCGCTACCCGGTTTCCGAGGATTTTAAGATGGCGTCATGATAAAAAAATAGAGGAAGCCAATTCTATTGACGATTTGAAAAGTATGATTTTATGATGTTGGGGAAATGGCACGCGGATGAAACGGATTCGCAAGCGAAAACACGGATGGATGCGGGTTTTTTGTCATTGCGTGGGGTTTTGATAGCAGAGAAATGGCACGCGGATGACACGGATTCGCAAGCGAAAACACGGATGGACGCGGATTTTTATTTTTTTATCTAAGGCTCCAGCGGAGCAAAATATTTATAGAAATCAAGAAGAAATCCGGAAAAAAGCTCCAGAGAAGCGATATAGTAATTTCTAATTGATACGCAAAATAGGTGCCTCGCTGGGGTTTTGATAGCGGAGAAATGGCACACGGATGACACGGATTCGCTAAAGCGAAAACACGGATGGGCGCGGATTTTTGTTTTTTTATCTAAGGCTCCAGCGGAGCAAAATATTTATAGAAATCAAGAAAAAATCCGGAAAAAAGCTCCAGAGGAGTGATATATTAATTTCTAATTGATCCGCAAAATAGGTATCTCGCTGGGGTTTTGATAGCGGAGAAAGGACACGCGGATGACACGGATTCGCAAGCGAAAACGCGGATAGGCGCGGATTTTTGTTTTTTTATCTAAGGCTCCAGCGGAGCAAAATATTTATAGAAATCAAGAAAAAATCCGAAAAAAAGCTCCAGAGGAGCGATATAGTAATGGCATAAAAAAAAAACAATGAATAAAGAGCAACTTTTTGCGGTAGCAAATAACTGGTTTCAGGATCAGGGCTGGAAACCATTTCCGTTTCAGACCCAAACGTGGACTGCTTTTTTGCAAGGAAAAAATGGTTTACTAAACGCTCCCACCGGAAGCGGGAAAACCTATGCGCTCTGGTTGCCTATTGTTTTAAACTACATAAAAAATAATCCAAATTATAAAACAAAACACAATCCCGGACTTAAAGCAATCTGGATTACACCCTTACGTTCTCTTTCGGTCGAAATAAAACAAGCAGCAGAAAGAGTAGTTAATGATTTAGGTACTAAAATGACGGTTGGAATTAGGTCCGGAGATACATCAGCCAGCGAAAGAGCAAAGCAAAAAGGAAAAATGCCCGATTTATTAATTACAACTCCGGAGAGTTTGCAACTGCTTTTGGCAACCAAAGGTTACGACAAAATATTTGGCAATTGTACGGCAATTGTTATTGACGAATGGCATGAATTATTGGGTACAAAACGAGGCGTTCAAACAGAACTGGCTTTGTCGAGATTAAAAACCATTGCGCCCAAGATGCGAATTTGGGGAATATCGGCAACAATTGGCAATTTGCAACAAGCACAGGAAGTTTTACTGGGGATAGATTCAGAAGCGTATCATAACTCGGTTTTGATAAAGGCTCAGATTCATAAAAAAATAAAGGTTATTTCGATTATTCCGGATAAAATGGAAACGTATCCGTGGCGCGGACACATGGGTTTGCATCTTATTGATGAAGTGGCCAAAATTGTAAAAGCGAGCAAAACGACTTTGATTTTTACGAATGTTCGTTCGGCTTGTGAAATCTGGTTTCAGCGATTGCTGGAAAAATATCCTGAGTTTGCGGGAGAAATGGCGATGCATCACGGCAGTATTGATCGCGAAACGAGACTTTGGGTCGAAAATGCTATTCGCAACGAAGAGCTAAAAGTGGTTGTTTGTACTTCGAGTCTGGATCTTGGAGTCGATTTTGCGCCTGTAGAAACTATTATTCAGGTTGGTGGTCCTAAAGGTGTTGCACGTTTTTTGCAAAGAGCGGGACGAAGCGGACATCAACCAGGGAAAGAGAGTGTAATCTATTTTCTGGCAACACATGCGATCGAATTAATCGAAGCATCGGCACTTAAAAAAGCGGTCGAAAATAGTGTAATCGAGGATCGCGTTCCGTATTTAAACAGTTGGGATGTTTTGGTGCAATACTTAAATACTCTGGCGGTTTCGGACGGATTTCTTCCGGATGAAATTTTTAAAGAGGTTAAAACTACATTTTGTTATCAGGCTATGACGGAGGAAAACTGGAACTGGGTTTTGAATTTTATTTCAAACGGCAGCCAAAGTTTACAGGCGTATGATGAATATAAAAAGGTTGAAATTGACGAGGACGGGCGTTATAAAATTAACAGTAGATTGATTGCGATGCATCATAGAATGCAAATTGGAACTATTGTTGGTGATGCTGTTTTGAATGTAAAATTTATGAGCGGCGGCTATATTGGCACTATTGAGGAATGGTTTGTATCGAAATTAAAACCCGGAGATACTTTTATTTTTGCGGGTAAACAACTCGAGTTGTTCAGGATTAGAAATATGCAGGTTTTGGTACGAAAGGCTGATGCTAAAAAGAAATCTAAGGTAGTAAGCTGGATGGGCGGTCGAATGGCGTTATCTGCACAAATGAGCGAATTGCTGCGCCAGGAATTGTATCGCGCCAATACAGATGATTTATCGCCGGAACTAAAAGCATTACAACCTTTGTTTGTCAGACAAAGAAAAGAATCTATTGTTCCCGGAGACGATCAGTTTTTGATTGAAACTTTTAAAACTAGAGAAGGTTATCATGCTATTTTTTATCCTTTTGAAGGCCGGTTTGTGCATGAAGCGCTGGCAAGTTTACTGGCGTACAGAATTAGTTTACTTTTGCCTATTAGTTTTTCTCTGGCTTATAATGATTACGGATTCGAATTGCTCTCTGATCAGGAAATTGATATGCAGAATGTTTTAGATAATAATCTATTTTCGACTGAATATGTACATCACGATTTGCAAAAAAGTCTGAATGCTACAGAAATGGCACGACGAAAATTCAGGGATATTGCCGTAATTGCAGGTTTGGTTTTTACCGGTTTTCCCGGAAAAATGGTGAAGACAAAACATTTGCAAAGTGGTTCGCAATTGTTGTTTGAAGTTTTTAGGGATTATGAACCTGACAATCTATTGTTTCTGCAAGCGTATCGTGAAACCTTTGAACATCAATTGGAAGAAGGCCGTTTGATTATGGCTCTGGAACGAATAAACAATCAGGAAATTATCTGGAAACAATGTCTTAAACCAACTCCTTTTAGTTTCCCGCTGATTACAGACCGATTGAGAGAAAAGTTATCGAGCGAGACCTTGGCAGAACGAATTAAAAAAATGACGGCTTCGTATATGAAGTAAAATTTATGAAAATTAAAATACAAGATCAAACGTTTGTTTTGCATTCAAGCGGGGCTTTGTTTTGGGAAACCAGAAAATTGCTTCTCATTTCTGATGTACATTTAGGTAAAGTATCGCATTTTAGAAAACACGGCGTAGCGATTCCCAACAATGTGGTTTCGGAAAATTTTAATCGTTTGACTGCTGTTACAGAACATTTTAATCCTGAAAAAATTATTTTTCTTGGTGATTTATTTCATAGTTCAATGAATTCTGAGTGGGAGTTATTCGAAAAATGGGTCGCTTGTTGTACCAATAAAATTATCCTTGTTGCAGGAAATCATGATATTATCAATCCCCAACATTACACTAAAATTAATATCGATGTTGTAGAATCAATAGAAATAGATTCCTTTTTGCTAACCCATCATCCTACTGTAAAAAAAGGTTTTTTTAATTTTTCAGGTCACATCCATCCCGGAATAATCCTGCGCGGTTTTGGTGCTCAATCCTTAAAACTACCTTGTTTTTATCAAAAGGAAGATCAGATGATTCTGGCTGCTTTTGGCGAATTTACCGGAAAGCATATTATAAAACCCAAACAAAATGATGTGGTGTATGCAATTGCCAATCAGGATGTTGTTATGGTAAAACTAAACTGATTTTTTAAAATAAAGTTGTTTCTGAATTTCTTGTTCAGATTCATTTTCATAATCGAATTTTTGATATCCGAGAGAGTTTAAAGTTTGGATTAAAATACTATCTATTTCAAAAACTTTTACCCAAATCAGGTCGTGTTTTCTTTGCATTGCTACTTCTTCGGCACGCTTAAAAAGTACCACTAAATCTTCGGGATCGAAATAAACAATATGATTTACACTGATTGGTTTATTTGCGCCAAGATTTTGATTGACTAACCGGGAGGAATTCAGTTTCATAAAAGACAACGGGTTTTCGCCTTCGTAAGCCATTAACATCTCGACCGAAAAATCATTCTGGATTTTGAATAACTTTTGACTCGAAAGGTTTTCCTGAGCATACTTCTCTCCTATTTCTTTCTCTGATCCAAATAAATCCGAATAGAATTTCAGGGCTTTCTCTTCCATCCAGACAACATTATCATTTATGATTACTACGAATTTTGCGACTTTAGACATATTTTCTATTTTTTTATTTCATGCAAAGTTGAGCGGATTTAATTGATCAGAAAAGAGCTAAATGTCTTGTAGTTTGTTCGAAAAGTCGGGAGTTGGATTGGGGATTTTTTTCACACATAGAAACATAGTTTTTTTATCGCTTAAAAAAGGCGTTTCACTTTGAATAAAACGCAATAGTAGCAACTTTACAAATGCATATATATATACTAACAATTTTATTCGTTTAAACATAATAGTATTGTATTGTCACTCGCGAGAGGGATAGAAGCAAGCTACCGAAGTAGCGCGGAGAGCCCGACAGCATTCCGATAAGAGGGCGTATAAGCGCATAGTAGATTTGCCCTCGTATCGGGATGGTGACTCGCCCAAAGTATAATTACGTATACTTTTAAATATACTAAACCTTCTTTCTTCGATATTCTAAGGGAGAAATTCCTTCGCATTTTTTAAAGAATCTTCCAAATCCGGATTGATTCTGAAAGTTTAGCATATCGCTTATCTGATTGATGGTTAGTTCTTGATTTTGAAGCAATACTTTGGCTTCAAGAATTACGATATCTTCTATCCAGTTGCTTGCCGTTTTTCCGCTGTTATTTTTAATAACTTCAGACAGGTATTTGCGTGTAACATTTAGATTGTCTGCATAATATTGCACGGATCTTTGTTTTGAAAAATCTCTAAAAAGAATTTCTTTAAATTTTTCGAACAATGGATTTTGAGTTGTACTGTCGGGAATTGTTTGTTTTATAAAATCAAGTTCATATATCAAAATATAGAGATAAGCCCTGAAAATAGCGGGCTGATGGTTCGAATTATTCTCGAGTGATTGTATGAGCAAAGAAAAAATTTGCTCAAACTTCGTTTTATTTTTCTTCTCGAGATTAAATACATGCTTTTCGCTATTCTCGAAAAATTCATATTGAGACAGAAAAAAAACATTGGCTTGATTGTGTAGAAAAAATTGTGGTTTGAAAAAGATAATATCAATTAAAATTTCGTCGCTGTATTTTGTAAAACTTCTAATTACCGAAGGCCCAAGCGTGAGAATTGCCGGAGCATGAATGACCACTTTTTTAAGTTTGGTTTGCATGACAATACTGCCTTTTCTTAAAAATTCTATCGCATAACTTTCTGCCCGGTAAGGTTCGCTGATATAGGGATGATCTTGCGCCTGAATATAAAAATAATCGTTTTTATTATCAACGTCATTAAACAAACTCTTGTGGTGTGCGAGCGAGTATGTTGTAATTTTATTTTTCAATTGTCGTTTTTTTTAAGCGCTATCAAATATAGTTAACACTTTTTTGGATAACAAAAAAATGGCACTGTATAGCGCCATTTTTTGTATTCTTTAGCATCTAAAGAATATATATAGGAATTGATTTTTATTTTTTGTCAATTTTGTAAAGTCTTCCGCCATCAGTAACAGCGTACAAAGCTCCGTCGTTTCCTTGGGTAACATCCCTAAAACGTTGATTTTCTGACGCAAGTAGTCTTTCTTCTCCAATTACTTTATTGTCTTTTATGGCAAGACGTACAATATGCATTCCGCTTAAAGCCCCTATAAAAAGATTATTTTGCCATTCCGGAACACGATTACCGGTATAGAACGTCATCCCGCTTGGCGAAACTACAGGATCCCAATAATAAACAGGTTGTTCTAAGCCATCTTGTTGCTGGATTCCTGCTCCAATTTTTTCTCCGCTATATTCGATTCCGTACGTAATGGTAGGCCATCCGTAATTAGATCCGGCTTTTAGACGGTTAATTTCGTCACCTCCGCGTGGTCCATGTTCTGCCAGCCATATTTCGCCTGTAGTAGGATTAAGCGCTAAACCCTGTGGATTTCTGTGGCCAATAGTATACAATTCCGGCAAAGCTCCGGTTTGTGTAAAAGTTGGATTTCCGGTTGCCGGTTGCCCGTCTTTGGTGATTCGAACGACTTTTCCCAAACCTGTTGCAACAGATTGTGCCAATGGTCTTGTCTCTAATACAGAACGTTCTCCGGTACTTACTACCAGAAAACCAGATTTATCAAAAAGAATACGTCCTCCATAATGAAGCGTACTTGCATTGGCTGGTTTTGCTCTGTAAATTACGGTTGCACCTTCGATCGTTTTCTCATCAGCGGCTAGTTTTCCTTTTGCAACTGCGGTGTTGTTTCCTCCGGTCGAAGCTTCAGCAAAAACCCAGTAAATCATACGATTAGTTGCAAATTCAGGATCAATAGTTAAACCTAATAAACCTCCTTGCCCGCCAGAATTTACGGCAGGAATACCTGTTATAGCAGCACTTAAAACTCCTGCGGTAGTGGCAATACGCATTGTTCCTGTTTTTTCGGTAATCAATAATCTACCATCCGGAAGAGTTTTTATTCCCCAAGGACTTGTTAAGGTTGTGGCAAGAACAACACCTTCGTATGGTGTATTGGTTTGTACGCCACTAGCTCTGGTTTGTCCTGCAAAGGCTGGTTTATATGCTGTATTGGCTGCATTGGTCTCTACCGGATTGGTAGCTGTACCGGGATTTGTAACAACATCTTTATCATTAGAGCAGCTTAATAAGGTTATCAGCATACTCGAAACAATAGCAATTTGGTTAATATTTCTCATAGTTTTGGGGTTTTATGTATTAAACATTCATTACAATTTGTGAATATTCTAAGTTTAGAACTAAACAAAAATGTTAAATTTAAAATAAAAGTAGTTATATAATTTATAAGAAAAGTTATATAATTTACTTTAAAACTTGTTTTTAACCGCAAAGAGTAAAACCCCGAGATTTATCAGGATTCGCAAAACAGATAACTTTATTTGCTTTGCGATAGTTTTTATAGCCACAAATTGCACGAATTAGCACTACTTACAATTCTCATAAAGCTTTGTAAATTTTGCATCTTTTGATTCCATGTAATTAAAAAACTTTATGGCAAAAAATGGGATTACCTAAAATATTTTGATACTTTTGCAATCATCAGATGATATGATAATAGAATTATGACATTAATCAATAAAAAATCTCTCGCAGAAGAAGTTGCCTCCAAGTTACAGGAGCAAATCTCTTTAGGCCATTATAAGATTAATGACAAATTGCCAATTGAAGCAGAGCTGATGAAAAGTTTTGGTGTTGGCAGATCTTCTATCAGGGAAGCCACAAAATTGCTTGCTAATTTAGGCTTACTACGAATCCAGCAAGGCGTTGGCACATTTGTTCAGGAAGTAAGAAGTACGCGTGAACCTATGGATCATAGATTAATGCGTGCCAAGGTTCAGGATTTAGATGAAGTAAGACAATTATTAGAACTTAAGATTGCCGAAAAAGCCGCTATTCACAGAACCGAAGAAGATATAATTGCAATGAAACAACATCTCGCAGAGAGAATAAAAGCGGCAAACAAAGGTTTAATCGAAGAATGCATTGAGGCTGATATACAATTTCATATCGCTATTGCAGAAGCGTCAAAAAATGAAATTCTTGCCGATTTATACAAATCTGCTTCGATACATCTAAAAGCCGGTTTTTTGCATCTTTATGCTGATACTAAAATCTTTCAGGAAACTTATGCCATACACGAACAACTTTTAGATAACATTATTGCACAGGATCCTAAAAAAGCATGGAATACTGTTGCAAAAATTATTGGACATATTAATTACTAATTTTTTATCAAAATTCATCAGATGATCTGATTAATTATTACACTATGAAAACAAATACCACATTTACAAGCACGGGTTCTGACTCGAAGCAATTGGTCCAGCAAACTGTTTTTTCTATTTTGTTTACCATTAGCTTTACACACTTTATCAACGATATGTTGCAGGCTGTTGTTCCTGCTGTATATCCTATTATCAAAGACAAATTTCATTTGTCGTATACTCAAATTGGGTTAATTACTTTGTCATATCAACTTACAGCTTCAATTTTACAGCCTTTTATTGGTTTTTATACAGATAAAAAGCCCCGCCCATATTCCCTGGCAATTTCAATGGTTTTTACTATGGTTGGTCTGGCAGCAGTAGCAGTGGCCTCAAGTTTTGTAAATCTTTTACTGGCTGTTAGTTTAATAGGTATCGGATCTTCGATATTTCATCCTGAATCTTCAAGGGTTGCACACCTGGCATCCGGCGGAAAAAGAGGTTTGGCACAATCTATTTTTCAATTAGGCGGAAACGCAGGCAGTGCTATCGGACCTTTGCTTGCGGCAATAATTGTAGTGCCTTACGGACAATTAAATATTATCTGGTTTTGTATTGCTGCTGTTATTGGCATCGTAATTCTTTCGTTTGTTTCCAAATGGTATCAGGAACATTTAAATCTTAAAGCTAAAAATAAAACTGCAATTGTTGAAGTAAAACAGCATTCGCTTTCGAAACAAAAAGTCATTTTTTCGTTGGGTATTTTATTAGTACTTATATTTTCGAAATACTTTTATATGGCGAGTATGACGTATTATTATACTTTTTTTCTAATTGATAAATTTCACTTGTCTGTGCAGGAATCTCAGATTTATCTTTTTGTTTTTCTGGCTGCTGTAGCGGCGGGAACTTTATTTGGCGGAGTCTTAGGAGATCGTTTTGGCAGAAAATATATTATCTGGATTTCTATATTAGGTGTAGCTCCTTTTACATTATTATTGCCTTATGCTTCTCTTTTCTGGACCGGAATTTTATCTGTACTAATTGGTTTGATTATCTCGTCTGCTTTCTCAGCCATTTTGGTTTATGCTACTGAACTTGTTCCGGGAAAAGTAGGTTTGATAGCAGGGCTTTTCTTTGGTTTGGCCTTTGGTATGGGCGGACTGGGTTCTGCCATACTGGGAAAATTAGCCGATACAACCAGTATCGAATATGTTTTTAAGGTTTGTGCTTTCTTGCCCTTAATAGGTATTTTTACCTCTTTTCTTCCAAATATTGAAAGCAGGAAAACTACTCAAAAATAATTTATTTTAAGACAAATAAAGGTCTCTTACTAATTCTTATTATACCTAAAAAAGCGCTGAATTTATCAATTCAGCGCTTTTTGCTTTTAGCACAACAACAACCGTTATTTTATGACTACTCTTTTGTATCTGGCGATATCTTTCAGGACGATTCCCGTACCTCTTACTACAGCTCTCAAAGGATCATCTGCAATATAGACCGGCAGATCTGTCTTTTGTGAAATTCTTTTATCAAGACCCCGTAGCATTGCGCCACCTCCTGCGAGATACAATCCTGTATTGTAAATATCTGCTGCGAGTTCCGGAGGTGTCGATGCCAGGGTTACCATAATAGCATCTTCGATTCTTTGTATCGATTTATCTAATGCCCTTGCAATTTCTCTAAAGTTGACCTTGATCTCTTTTGGTTTTCCGGTAAGTAAATCTCTTCCCTGAACGGTGATATCATCAGGCGCATATTCGAGTTCTTCGAGTGCAGCGCCAACCTCAATTTTTATGCGCTCTCCGGAGGCTTCACCAATGTATAAATTATGATGTGTTCGCATATAAAATAAAATATCACTGGTAAAAACATCTCCGGCAATTTTTATCGATTTATCGCAAATAATCCCTCCAAGGGCGATAACAGCAATTTCTGTAGTTCCGCCCCCAATATCTACTATGATATTTCCTTTGGGCAGCATCACATCCAACCCTATCCCAATGGCGGCAGCCATAGGTTCATGAATCAGGAATACTTCTTTCCCGTTTACGCGTTCGCAGGATTCTTTTACGGCTCTCATTTCTACTTCGGTAATACCACTGGGTATACATACAACCATGCGCAATGCGGGTTTGAATAAATTTTTCTTTATTTCCGGTATATTATTTATAAACCAGCTGATCATTTTTTCTGATGCATCAAAATCTGCAATAACACCGTCTTTAAGCGGTCTGATTGTCTTGATATTCTCGTGTGTTTTACCTTGCATTAAACTCGCCTCTTTACCTACGGCGATAATTTTTCCGTTTCTAATGTCCCTTGCTACAATCGACGGACTATCGACTACAATTTTTCCGTCATAAATTATTAAAGTATTCGCCGTTCCCAGATCCATAGCTATTTCCACTATCATAAAATCAAATAAGCCCATAATATAGTTTTGTTTTACAACGGCACTATTCCTGTTTTTATTCTCTAAAAAAAAGCTAAATTCAAAATGGAAACGAGTAAAGTCAGATTTGTAAATAAATTAACTTACAATTCGTAAAATGTTTCTTACTAATCAAAAATACAGGGTAGCTATAAAAAAGTGCCTTTATAAAAGCTAAACAGAAATAACACGGATCCTGCAAGTAGAAATAACATAGAAATTAGTGCTTTTTTTAGAAAATATACTAATAATGATTAGAAGGCATTCCGCTTGCCGCCATCATTAGAAACCAAAAACAAAGACTAAAAAGCGAGAGAATTAAAATAAGTACAAAACTAATTAAATAGGATTTCCAAACTGCCTCATTGGTAGTTTTGGGATTTTTAATCAGCAGGAAAGCGTGAAAAATAAGGTTGATTGCTACTACTATCAAAAAGATAAATTCATTAAAATCAATTAGCAAAATCCCAATTGACAGCATAGTTACAGAAGACAATACTCCGAGAAGAATAATTTTTGCTCTTTGGTTTTTGATTTTAAAAACGAGATAAAAAGCATAAATAAAATAGGTTATCCCGCCAATAAATGCAAAATCATCATAACCGTGATTTGACATAAAAGTAAACACCAGAACAGGAAGAAGCACCACAACAAAAATGATGACGAGGTGTACCAATATCTTTTGAACAAGTTTCATTGTAAGGGCTAATGGACTGGCAATATATTAATTTCTCTTAGATTTTAAATAAAAAAAAGCGCTAAATCTCCCGATCCAGCGCTTTTTGTTTGCAACGAAATGCTGCATTATTTTATTACCAGCCTTTTACTGCTCCGCCTTTAAATTCGCGAACAGCTGCTTGTTCTACTTCTGCCGACTGAAAAGCTTGTAAAAACTGTTTTACTTTTTCTTCGTTTTTATTGTCCTCACGGCTTACCACCAAGTTTACATAAGGAGAATCTTTATCCTCGACAAACAAAGCATCACGTGACGGAATTAGTCCTGCCTGAGAAGCAAATGTATTATTGATAATGGCAATTGTTACGTTTTCATCATCAAGGGCCCTGGGCAATTGAGGAGCTTCTAATTCTAAAATTTTCAGGTTTTTAGGATTACTAACAATATCAGTAACTTTAGGCAATAAACCTACATTTGGACGAAGTTTCAACAGTCCGTTTTTTTCTAAAAGCAATAACGAGCGTCCACCATTTGTTGGATCATTTGGGATAATAATCGTGCTTTCGTTTTTTAATTCAGAAAGGCTTTTGATTTTTTTAGAATAGGCTGCAATTGGGTAAATAAACGTTTTCCCAATGATGGCTAATTTATATCCGCGTTGTTTGGATTGTTCGTCAAGATATGGTTTGTGCTGAAAAGCATTTGCATCGATATCTCCCTGACTTAAAGCTTCGTTAGGAATTACATAATCATTAAAAGAAATTAATTCTACTTCAAGACCATATTTGTCTTTGGCTACTTTTTTGGCAGCTTCGGCAACTTTATATTCCGGTCCTGTTGCAACTCCAACTTTTATGTAGTGCGGATCGTTGTTTTTACTTTTTCCGCAATTCGCCAATGAAAGTGTCAGGGCTAAAATTCCAACTGTTTTTAAAAAATTTAGTTTCGTATTCATTCTTGTATTTTTATTTATAATTTATAATTGGATCGTTATCTGTGGTCAAATCGTTTTGATAAGGCATCACCGGCAAACTGAATAATGAATACCAAAAGCACCAATAGTGCTAAAACGGAGTTCATCGTTACGGCATCATAACCAATGTATCCGTATTGATACCCTACTTGTCCTAAACCACCGGCTCCTACTGCTCCACCCATTGCAGAATATCCTACAAGTGTGATTAGTGTTATCGAAGCGGCATTTATTAACGAAGGCAAAGCCTCAGGAAGCAATACTTTGTATACAATTTGAAAAGGTGTTGCGCCCAGTGCTCTTGCAGCTTCGATTAATCCTGAAGGCAAACCTAAAAGACTATTCTCTACCAGTCTGGCAATAAACGGTGCTGCACCAATACTTAAAGGAACCAGCGCTGCACTTACCCCGATAGAGGTACCTACTAAGGCTCGCGTAAACGGAATCATCCAGACAATTAATATAATGAATGGAATGGAACGGAAAACGTTTACCAAAACCGATAAGGTCCTGTTTAAAAATGGTTGCTCGAGGATTTGATTTTTTCGGGTAAGAAAAAGCAAAATACCGGTTGGAAGTCCTAATACAAAACCAAAAAATCCAGACACAAATGTCATTACGATGGTTTCCCAGGTACCTTTTAATAATAAGTCAATAATAGCATCAGACATAACCTATAACTTCTGTTTTAATATGTTTAGAAATAAAATATTGGATCGCAGCTTCATAATTTTCGCGTTTCCCTGACAATTCGATCAGCATAACTCCAAAATTTACCTCTCCTGCCTGATCCATTTGTGCACTCACGATTTTGAAATTGGTGTCAAACAAGCGCGAAACTTCAGAAATAACAGGTTCATTTACTGATTTTCCGGTCATTTCAAGTCTTAATAACGGATTTAAACCTTCGCCATCTTCCTTTTGCAATCTTTCCTGATATACTCTCGGAATATCAAGATGCAAGGACGATGCAATAAATTCTTTAGTTAATTCATGCTTTGGGTCAGCAAAAATTTCTCCTACGCTTCCCTGCTCGATCAGTTTTCCGTGGCTGATTACTGCCACCTCATCACAAATCGATTTCACGACTTCCATTTGGTGCGTAATCAACAAAATCGTAATGTTTAGGCGTCGATTAATATCTTTCAACAAATTCAAAATCGATCTTGTCGTTGCCGGATCAAGCGCACTTGTTGCTTCGTCGCACAAAAGTACTTTCGGGTTATTGGCAAGTGTTCTTGCAATAGCAACACGTTGTTTTTGACCACCGGAAAGACTTGCAGGATAGTCGTTTGCTTTTTCTGCCAAACCTACTAATTGCAACAATTCTAAAACACGGGTTTGAATCGCTCCTTTTGAAACTCCTGCTAATTCTAATGGAAAAGCTACATTCTCGAAAACAGTACGGGATGAAAGCAGGTTAAAATGCTGAAAAATCATTCCTATTTGTCTTCTCTCAATCGCCAGCTGCGCATTCGATAATTGTATTAGTGATTTTCCATCTACAATAATTTCTCCCGAAGTTGGTCTTTCTAACAAGTTTACACAACGAATTAAAGTACTTTTTCCAGCTCCCGAAGTTCCAATTACACCAAATATTTTTCCTGGAGGAACTTTAAGCGAAACATCTGATAAGGCCGAAACAATTCGGTTTTTCTGATGAAAATTCTTGGTGACATTTTTTAATTCAATCATTTTTTTAATTCAGGTTAAATCTGTTACATCCACAGACATAAATACTTAGCTTTTCTAAAATTGTAAAATTTAAAATCAAAAAGCCTTTCAATTGATTATGAAAGGCTTCAGAAATAAATTATTTTATTTTTATATATAAGCCAGTTCATACCATCGCATAGTCGCACAACACATCATGTTGCTGTTATAATAGTTGGTATTCTGGTTATCGTTTTTCATTGCTGCGGCAAATTTAAAGAGATAATTTTGAATTTCAATGCAAAAATCCGAAACTTTTTTTATCCTATCAATATAGTAGACTGTTTTTTAATAATTTGGAGCTATTTCCTGCTGTACGCTATATCTTTTTGTCCGCCGCGGCAGACAAAAAGGATACCGCTCCCATCAGGGCTAGGGCACTTGTTTTTATAACAAGCATTGTTTTTTATGGCACACAGGCTTTACAGATTTACACGGATCTTTTACTCTGTTTCGATAGCTTTAAGTTTTCAATATTGACCAAGCTGTCTACAAATTCAAAAACTTAATTTCCCCGCATCCAATGATACCTCTAACTATCCTTCGTGAAACTGTTTTCATAGTGGGTTTATTTGCATGATTAATTTCTTTCCGTTGGTTTTATTCTCCCGGA
This sequence comes from Flavobacterium araucananum, assembly GCF_002222055.1. Taxonomy (GTDB): domain Bacteria; phylum Bacteroidota; class Bacteroidia; order Flavobacteriales; family Flavobacteriaceae; genus Flavobacterium; species Flavobacterium araucananum. The sequence goes on along the minus strand of NZ_MUGS01000004.1, from coordinate 181,821 downwards.
GCATAGCGTGGGCTTTGAGGACTGTTGCGACTTCTAAGTCACCTATTATTTCGATAGTGGGTGGTGTAATCAACTTTTCCTGCACTAGTTTCGATAATTGTGTTAATCCGTGTTTATAATAATCATATCTCTGTTCAAGTCCATAGGCATAGTTAGAGATATTAAGAATTGTTGCTCCATTACTAAAAAGGACTTCACGAGAATCTGCTGTCAAAAAATTGGTAACATCAACAAAAGTTCCGTTGGTTTTTAAAAGTTTTGCTGCTGTAACGGCAATTTCATTTCCAACCAAATCAACAACAAAATCAAAACGTTCTTCATTATTTAAGGATAAAGCGGTTTCATAAACGGGTTCCTTTTTGTAATTGATGATCTGACCTTGTTTTATCCCCAATTCAAGCAATGAAGCAATACTGGTTTCGTTTCCGGCTGTAACAATAAGATTATGATTGCCATTTGCCAGCAGCAATTTAAGCAGCATACTCCCTACTCCGCCAGCAGCACCGGTTATAAAAATAGTATTCTTTGCATTGGCTTTCATCCTGCTAACAGATTGAAGTGCTGTTAATCCAACAGAAGGTATGGCAGCTGCCTGTTCAGGAGAAATAGTGTCCGGGGCATGCACCAGAATTTCTTCGGGAACACAAATATATTCAGCATAAGTACCATTCGATCCCATACTTCCGGAACCGCAAAAAACAGTATCTCCTATTTTAAAATCAATAACTTTCTCCCCAACTGCCGATACAACACCGCAAAACTCCCTGCCTAATATGGGCGAATGCAACAATTTGCGCTCCATAGCGTTTTGAGTCATTTGATAATCTATGGGGTTAAAACCTGCTGCCGTAATTTTTACCTGAACCTGATGTGCTATTGGTTTTGGTATACTAACTTCTTCGAGGTTAAAATTGCCATCCTGATGTAAAACGATTGCTTTCATTTTTCTTCTTTTATCCTACGAAATTATAGTGCAAATACTTTATTTTTGCTATGGGTTAACTCGAGGTAACCGGTTACCGAATAGAAACTACTATGGCAAAAATTAATGATAAAGGAACACTTCGCGAAGCCAATTGTTCAGAAGAACTGATGGCAATGCGTGATAGTCTGGATATTTTGGGAGGAAAATGGAAATTAATGATTTTACGTTTCCTGACCAACAGAACGCATCAGGTAATTCATTTTAAGAAAATGCAACGCGAAATCGATGGTATTTCTGCCAAGATGTTAAGTAAAGAATTAAAGGAATTAGAAATTAATTTACTTGTTTCCCGAACCGCACAACAAACAAAGCCTGCAACGGTAATTTATGCCATTACAGAATACGGTAAGTCTGTACTTCCGGTTACAGAAACATTGGTAAACTGGGGTTTAAACCATCGTAAAAAAATCATTGAAACGATTGATAAATAAGGATCGAATAGTTTGGTAAGTTTTAAAACAGAATTCCCGGTATTACTTCATAAAATAAAAATAGTCTAATTTTCGATTCAATCATTTTAAAACTTAAAAATGGATTAAAATTGGAGTTTCTTCCCTAAATAAAGTTGGTTTACTGATATTAATTTTTACATTTGCGTTATTTTTAATTATTCTAAATAGCTTTGATACAATAAGCTCTTTTAATACATTAAAAACAACCTTAAACGAATTTTAAAAACAATAAATACCTAAACATGAAAAAGAATATTTTTATCTCTTTTGCATTAGTCGCTACTTTATTTGTTAATGCTCAACAAAAAAACAGCTTATTAGAACAGTCTTTTTGGAAAACAGCTCCGGATGTTACCACTGTTAAAGCAGAAATAGCAAAAGGAAACAGCCCATCAGAAGCCAATGCAAATGCCTTTGATGTTGCCGTAATTGCTATTAATAATGATGCTCCTCTGGCAAGTATAAAATACATACTGGACCAACCCGGAAATCCTGTAAACAAATCAACCCATGACAATCGTATTTATTTGCACTGGGCAGCGTACAGAGGAAACACTGAACTGGTAGAATACCTAATTTCTAAAGGTTCTGATATTAATTTTGAAGACAGCCACGGTACGACTCCTATTGCATTTGCAGCAGTAAACGGTCAGGTTGATCCTAAACTATATGAAGCCTTTTTTAAGGCAGGAATAAATCCGAAGAAAAAATATGCTGATGATGCCAACTTATTGCTTATGGCTGTACCATTTGATAAAAATTTAGCCCTTTCAGATTATTTAATCACAAAAGGATTGTCCCTGAAAGATACAGACAAAAACGGAAATACTGCTTTTGATTATGCTGCAAGAACAGGAAATATAGAACTCCTGAAAAAACTGACTGAAAAAGGTATAAAACATACAGACAATGCCCTTTTGATTGCTACGCAAGGAATGCGCAGAGAAACAACTCCGCTTGAAACCTACAAATATTTAGTAGACGACGTAAAAATAAAAGCAACTGCTGTAAATAAATCCGGTGATAATGTGTTGCATCTTTTGGCAGGTAAACCCAATCAGACAGAAATAATTACATATTTCTTATCAAAAGGTGTTGATGCAAACAAAGTCAATACTGATGGCAATACACCTTTAATTATTGCTGCAGGAAGAGAAATTACCACATTAGAAAAATTAATCCCAGTAACTAAAAACATCAATTTACAGAATTTAAAAGGAGAATCGGCTTTGACATTTGCTGTAAGATCAGGAAGTCCTGAAGCAGTAACGCTCCTTTTGAGCAAAGGTGCAGATGTTAATGTAAAAGACAAAGACGGTAATAATTTAGGCGTTTATTTAGTACAATCTTACAGACCAGCAGGTCGTGGTGAAGCCAGTGCAACACAAAATCCTTTTGAAGCCAAAGCAAAATTACTTCAGGATAAAGGATTAAATCTCGCTGCTGCTCAAAAAGACGGAAGTACCTTATACCATTTTGCAATTGCGAAAAATGATTTGGCTTTGCTAAAAAAATTAACCGCTTTAAATATCGATATTAATGCAAAAAACAAAGATGGTATGACCGCGTTGCACAAAGCAGCAATGGTTGCCAAGGACGATTCTATTCTAAAATATTTAGTATCAATTGGTGCTAAAAAAGACATCAACACAGAGTTTGACGAAAGCGCTTATGCTCTGGCAAAAGAAAATGAATCCCTGACCAAAAACAACGTTTCGATCGAATTCCTGAAATAGTTTGAAGAAATTATAAATTAGGAGTTATTACCCGTTGGGTGTAATTACTTCGTCTCTTTGCTTTGCTTGGGTCAAAAAAAATATATTTAACACATAGAAACATAGATTTTTTTTAGCCAAAAAGAATGCAAAAAGAAATATATTTCATTCACATAGTCAGGCTGTGTGCATTTTAAATAAGTGAAACGCTTTTTTTAAAGGTTCAAAAGCTATGTTTCTATGTGTTAAAATTAATTACACACAACGGGTTAATTCTTAGTTAAACATTTAAAATCAAGCTCTTAATTCCTATTTTTTCATAATTCATAATTTACAATTCATAACTCATAACTCACAATTTATAACATGAAATCAATCTTTAAAATAGCGCTAACAGGGGTACTAATCTGTCTTATTTCTTTTCAGGCAAATGCTCAGGCAAGCAAATACAAATGCATGCTTCAAATGGCAAATTATATGGGAGAAGGTGCTTATATCGTAGTTTCGCTTATTAACGCTAACGGCGAGTACGAAAAAACACTTTATGTAATGGGCGACGATAAAAAATGGTACAAATCATTGAAGGAATGGAATAAATTTCAAACCGCTAAACCGGCTGATATCAGTGCAAAAACAGGAGCATCTGTAACGGGTGGCGATCGTAGCATAACAACCATAGAAATCGATGATTCTAAAATTAATAAAGGATATAAATTAAGATTTGAATCGGCTGTTGAAGATCAAAAATACTACGTAAACGATCTTGAAATTCCTCTTACAACCGAAGGACTGGCTGATAAAACAGAAGGAAAAGGTTATATCAGATACGTTAGATTAAACAAGATTTAATACTATCGTTTTACACAAACTTTGACAAAGTTGCCACAGATTTCAAGAAATTCTTTTGAGACTTTGACAAAGAGTAGCTAACTTGAATTGTCCATAAAGAGATGCGGATGATACAGATTTACAAAAGTAAAGTCGCGGATAAAAAACGGATTTAAAAATAATCAAAAATAAAATCCGTTTAATCCGTGTTTTCGCTTTAGCGAATCCGCGTAATCTGCGTTACTTTGGCAAAGTGTTAGTTAGAATTAAAAAATAAGAAGAGATTTTTTTTGTAGTACGAAAAAAATCAGTTCGAATCTTTTTAATCTGTCGCAAAAAAACTTTTACATTTGATTACATTTCAATAGATTACTCCATGACTCTTTCTTTTTGGCGTTACACACACCTGGCTCTGGCCTTGTTTTCTTCTTTGTTTTTAATACTGGCAGCAACAACAGGAATCATTCTGGCAGTAGACGCCATGCAGGAAAAAACACTTCCGTACCGGGTAGAAAACTTTGATACAATTACACTGGGAGAAATTTTACCGGTATTAAAAAAACAATACTCAGAAATTACAGAAATTAGTGTCGACCACAATCAATTTGTAACCCTGCAGGCTATCGATCCTGATGGCAACGACATCCATGCTTATATTAATCCTAAAACAGGGAAACAATTAGGCAAACCGGTTAAAAAAAGTGAATTTATTCAATGGGTTACAGGTTTTCATCGTTCGTTGTTTCTTCATGAAACAGGACGTTTTTTTGTTGGCGTTATTTCTTTTTTATTACTGCTTATTGCCCTTTCAGGTTTTGCTCTGGTGCTGAACAGACAAAGAGGGATTCGTAACTTTTTCTCGAAAGTGGTCAAAGAATATTTTGCCCAATATTATCATGTTGTTTTAGGCAGACTTGCTTTGATCCCAATTTTGATTATCGCCCTTACCGGAACCTATTTATCAGTAGAAAAGTTTAACTTTTTTATGGGTAAAGAGAAAAATCAAAAAGAAAAAACAGAAATCGTAAAAGCGACACCAGGCAAAACAGTTTCTATATTTGAAACTACCTTTTTGGCCGATGTAAAAAAAATAGAATTTCCGTTTACAGATGATCCAGAGGAATATTATAGCATTGAATTAAACGATCGTGAAATCGAAGTCAATCAGATCACGGGAGCTGTTGTTACAGAAAAACATTCACCAATAACGGTTCAATTATCAGATTTAAGCCTTGATCTTCATACCGGAAAAACCAATGCCATCTGGGCTTTTGTATTGGCACTTGCCAGTATTAATATTCTCTTTTTTATCTACTCCGGTTTTGCTATAACCTTAAAACGAAGATCAAGCCGTATAAAAAATAAATTTAAAGCCAACGAAAGTACTTTTATCTTATTAGTGGGTTCTGAAAACGGAAGCACGTTGCGATTTGCCAACGCAATCCTGAAACAATTAATTGCGCACGGAGAAAAAGCTTTTATTGCTGAACTGAATAGTTTTACTTTTTTCCCAAAAGCAGAACATATTATCGTGTTTTCTTCGACTCACGGATTGGGAGATGCACCTTCTAACGGAAATAAATTTGCATCGCTTTTAAAGAAATACCCTCAGGAACAAAAAATCAAGTACAGTATAGTTGGTTTTGGTTCGAAGGCATATCCTGATTTTTGCGATTTTGCCTTTGAAATTGACAAACAATTAGAAGTGCAAAATTGGGCAGAACGCATCTTAGACGTACAAACCGTAAACGACAAATCTGCAGAAGAATTTGTTGAAGCAATAAAATTATGGAGCACCAAAACCGGAATTCCATTATCGACAACACCATCCTTATACAACCACGCTCCTAAAGGTTTACAAAAATTAATGGTTTTAGACAAAACCCTTGTTTCTGCAAACGAACAAACTTTTATACTAACTCTAAGAGCAAATTTAAGAGCCAGATTCAGTTCAGGAGATTTACTGGCGATCTATCCGGCAAACGATACAAGAGAACGCCTCTACTCTATTGGTAACCATTCCGGAAACATACAATTGGTTGTCAAATTACATCCACACGGTCTGGGTTCAGAATTTTTGAACAGCCTCATACCGGGAAATACGATCAAAGCAAGGATCCTTGATAATAAAGCTTTTCATTTTCCTAAAAAAGCTGCTAAAGTTGCCCTGATCTCAAACGGAACCGGTATTGCACCTTTTCTTGGAATGATCGAACAAAACAAAACAAAAACGGAAACGCATTTGTATGCCGGATTCAGAATCGAAACGGAAACTGTTTTGGGCTATAAAAAGTTTACATCAGAAATGATCGCAAAACAAAAGCTGCATAGTTTTCATCTGGCTTTATCGCGCGAAGCAGAACATTTTTATGTAATGGATTTAATAAAACGCGATGCCAACTTTTTTATCGATTTGCTGCAACAAGGCGGCGTAATCCTGATTTGCGGCTCACTTGCAATGCAAAAAGATGTAGAAGCAATTCTGGATAAATTAAGTCTCGAAAAGAAAATGAAAACAATTTTAGAATATAAAGAAAATGGTCAGGTTTTAACCGATTGTTATTAATTGTAGATTGTAGATTTTTGATTGTAGATTTTTGATTTTTGATTTTTGATTTTTGATTCAACAAGTCCCATCGGGGTGACATATCTTTACTATCAAAATGAAAATATCGCTCCGCTGGAGCTTTAAAACGAATGCATCATTTGTCTATAAATATTTTGCTCCGCTGGAGCTTTTATAATTTTTTTTTTTAATATCATGCATAAATCAATCCTGTATAAATTTCTGTTTCTTTCTGTAATAATGTGCAGCTTCTCCGGCAATGCACAGGTTTTGCGCAAAAGAACGACGTTGCTTATGGGAGGTCGTTTTGATATTACTATTGTTGCAAAAGATTCTCTACTCGCAGAGCAAAACATCGATGAAGTAATTGCCGAAATTACCCGAATCGAAAATCTAATATCAGACTGGAAACCGGATTCACAAGTATCTCAAGTCAACCAGAATGCAGGGATTAAACCCATAAAAGTTGATCGTGAGGTTCTTGAATTAACGCAACGGGCGATACAATTTTCTGAGGCTACAAAAGGTGGTTTTGATGTAAGTTTTGCTGCTATGGACAGGATCTGGAAATTTGACGGATCGATGACAGAGATGCCTTCGGCAGAAGCCATAAAAAAATCAGTGGAGAAAGTGGGCTATAAAAATATCGTTTTAGATACTGTACAATCAACCATATTCCTAAAACTAAAAGGAATGAAAATAGGTTTTGGTGCTTTGGGCGAAGGATATGCAACAGATAAATGCCGAAATATGATGCTGGCAAAAGGTATAAAAGCCGGAATCGTAAACGGATCCGGCGATATGACAGCCTGGGGAAAACAACCCAATGGCAAAGACTGGAACATTGGGATGACAAATCCTTTTCATCCGGATACATTGTTTGCAGTAGTGCCGCTAAACAATGGTGCCGTAACAACCTCTGGCAGTTATGAAAAGTTTGTAATCTTTAATGGCAAACGCTATTCGCATATTATAAACCCCGCTACAGGTTATCCCGCTACAGGATTGTGCAGCGTATCTGTTTTTGGTCCAAACGCAGAAACGGCAAATGGCTTAAGTACTTCGCTTATGGTTTTAGGACAAACACAAGGTCTACTTCTTCTAAAAAAATATCCGGAGTACAGTTGTGTAATGATTACGGACAACGGAAAACTGGTAAAATCTAAAAACTTTAAAATCAAAAAATTTAAGCCCAGGCTTTAATTTCTTTTTTAGAAACGCGTTCCATAAAAAAGACAACCCGCTAAGATTGTCTTAAAATAAGGATGCTGAGTGTCTTTCTTATTGATATATTTTTTGAAAGGAGAAATTAGGATGCTGCATTTCCAATTCATTCTTTGCAGTTTCGAGCTGTGCTTTTTTTGCATAAACCATCATTTTTTGTTCATAATCTGAGACAGCAGCTTCTATAGTTTCAAATTTTTCATTTGTTAGATTATCAGATAAAATTAAGGCATCCAGTAAGCCACTATTGGCGCCCTGACCTGCAAAAGGCGGCATAATGTGCGCTGCATCGCCAATAAGGGTTATGGGCAAAGGACGAGTGTTTTTCCAAGGCTTATCTAAGGCTATTTTTCTTGTAGGCCATAATACAAAAGATCCTGTAGCGCAAAATAATTGCTTGTAATTTTCATGCCAATCCTGCAATTTGTCGCTAAGGTATGCAGCAATTTTCGTAGTATCGGGAACATCTCGTTGCATTGGGGTAAATGTTTCAGGCATCTTAAAAATCACACTATAACTCAATACATTACCATTTTTAGGGTTTGCTACCAACAAATTCCCGTCTTTGGCAATCATTATGATGTTATCGCTACACAATTTATAAAACTCCGGACACATCACTTTTGGGTCAGGAACCTCGCCTTGTATGATAAGGGTTCCCGTGTATTCGATAGTTGCATCCGTAACAAAAGCTCTGGCCTTAGACATCCCGCCATTGGCCGCAATGACAAAATCTGCCGTTGCACTTGGCTCATTTTCAAATTCTAAAAGCCACTTTCCGTTGTAGGCTTTAAGGTTCGTAAATTTTCGATCCCAGACTACAGTGTCGCTTTTCAGGCTATCAAGTAATAATTGTCTTAAATCGTTACGGTTAATCTCAGGGTTGTCATATTGATTTTGAGCTGTAGGTTTTTTAGAGAATAAAACCTCGCCCTGTTCATTGGCAATTGTTCTTCCCATAGGTTTTGCCTTTGCGAAATACGTTTCCAGCAATCCCGCTTTTTTCAGGGCGTCCTGTCCAGAACCTTTATGCAAGTCAAGTGTACCACCAGAAATTCTTGTCTTCGAGTCCTTGTCTCTTTCGTAAACCGTAACATCGATTCCGTTTTGTTGCAGTAATTTTGCCATAGTAAGACCAACAGGCCCTGCACCAATAATGGCTATTTTTTTATTTTTTAATAACATGATTTTTTGTCTTTTAAATTGAAAGACAAAATTCTAAAATACCGTTAGGTTAGGATTGTATAAATGCGACAAAATCAGTTTTTACAGCATCTTTTCTGGCTTTACGCGCAAATGCGGCCGGAGTAGTTCCGGTATATCGTTTAAATTCTCTACTAAGATGAGATTGATCTGTATAACCTAATTCCTGTGCCAAAGCGGCAATATTACAATCCGGATTGTGCCACAATTGGTTGCGTACCTGCTCAAATCGTATCAATCCTGAAACATCTTTTACACTATAACCGGACGATTGCTTAAAGTTTCTTTCTAATGTACGAACTGTAGCATGAGCCGCTGCTGCTACCTGACTTACCGGCATTGCACCATTGGCTTGTCGCATTGCAACTCCTGCTTTGAACAACAAACTATTGGGAGCGATTTTTGATCTGGCGTTTGCAAAATACTCTTTTACCGTATCAATTGCTTCTTCTGTTTTTTTAGCCAGGATCAACTCCTTCAATTTAGGATGCAGTTGTGCTACAGGATGCTCAAAAATCTGCACCCCATCTTTACCGGAAGGCAATCCTAACAAGTCAAAAACAGTCCAGGGAAAACATCTTACAGCAATAATTTCTATCGCTTTTTCTGCGTGCAAAACAACAGGCTGATTCAATAATCCCATTATAAAAGGTGAAGGCAAATGCTGTAAATTTCCGTTGTGAGAAATGCTGAGATTACTGCCAAAATAAAAAATAATTTCGGCATAACCATCTGGTACAACCTCAAAACTCGATTGTTGAACTCCGTATTCTATTCTATCATACCAAAAGCATTTAATGGCATCCTGTAATGCTTCGGGTGAGTCAAATTCCTGATGGTGTGTTTTGAAAGAAAGCATAGTTAGAGATAAAAGTATTCAAGGAACCGTAAGTAAATTATCTGATTCAAAATTAAGGAATTATTTTTTGAATCAGATAATTAAGAAAACTGAAAGTCATTTCTCTTTAAAAACTCCTTATTTAGGCATTCTTAAAACGGCTTTAAGGGTAATTCCTTTTTCAGAATCTTCGATTGCCTGATTGATCTGATCAAACTCATAAAACCTGATTAATTTATCAAAAGGAAACAGTCCTTTTTTGTAAAGATTGATTAATTGCGGAATAAAAATATCGGGGACACTATCGCCCTCAACCACATACTGAATAGAACGCCCCATTGTAAAAATGGCATTATCAACCTCCATCGTTGGTGTAGGTGGTACGGCAACAACAACACATTTTCCCATAAATCGTAACGATCCTACAACCTGATTAATAACCTCACTTCTTCCGGTGGTATCTAAGGCATAATGTACTCCGCCGGGATGAATTTTAGTATTTATTTCTTCAGAGACTACTACATTTTTACTATTAATGGCATGAGTTGCGCCTAATTCTTTTGCCAATTCCAATCGGTTATCATGTACATCTACAGCAATAATAGTAGTACAACCTGCCGCTTTTGCTGCCATAATTCCAGCTAAACCTACAGGACCAACACCAGAAATCACAATACTTTCTCCAGCCTGGGGATTTAATACATTTAGTACACTTCCTGCTCCGGTTTGCAAACCACAACCTAGTGGTCCTAATATCTCCAGAGGAACATCGTTTTGAACTTTGACTACATTGTTTTCGGCAACAAGAGAATAAGTGGCAAAAGAAGATTGTCCAAAAAAGAAACCACTTACCTCCTGCCCGCTATGATCGTGATAAGGACAAGAACCATCTGCTCGTTTTCCGCTTCCTAAATTCAACGGAAAAAAATCGATACAATAAGAGGGATGTCCTGACTTGCAATAACTGCATTTTCCGCAACTTGCAGGAGCCAGAATAACATGATCGCCTATTTTGACTTTAGTCACACTACTACCTATTTTTTCTACGGTTCCGGCGCCTTCATGCCCTAAAATGGCAGGGATGTTAAACGGAATCTGCTCATCTCTAATCGCCAGATCTGTATGGCATAATCCCGTGGCAACAATTTTTACCAAAATTTCTTCCGGATGCAATTCTGTATTTAGTTCGATGGTCTGCAAACTAAATGGTCCTTTGGTATGTGATAAAACGGCAGCTTCTATTTTCATGATATAAAATTTTAAAGTATTAATTGAATATTTATTCGGTTAAAAAATATTTTTTTTTATTAAGAACTGATTCCCTTCCACATCATCCTGAAACCTCCCTCGATGGCTTCTCTCTTTAGGGGAATCAGTTTTTGAACCATGCCATGGGTAGTTGATTGAATTGCTCCATTAATAAAGTTAATGAGGGTAAAAGAAGGCAAACCAACCAAAATTCCTTCTTTTTGTCCTTTCTCAATTAAATTATATAAGGGTTTATGCTGAAATTCAAAATCACGCAATTGTTTTTCAAGATTAAGTTGTACGTAATTTGACTGAATGTACTGATCGATAAAGATGGTCTCATTATAATGTTTTAGCCTGTATTTAAGAGTATTAAAGTAAATGCTGCGAAGTGATATTTTGATGGGTGTTGTACTATCAAAACCTTCATACATTTTTTGTGTGAGAACATGTTCTACCCTAAAATAAGCTTCCTGAATGAGTTCCTCTTTCGTTTTAAAGTAAGTATACAAACTTCCTAGTCCTATACCGGCTTCCTTACTAATTCTGGCAGTCGTAATTCCGGCTAATCCGTAGGTTCCGGCTATTGTAAACACAGCCTGAATAATTGCATTTTCTTTTATTGGATCTAGTGGTCTCATAGCGTAAAGTTAACCGAATAATTTTTCAGCTAAAAACAATTTAAGAATAATTTAACCCGTTGGATGTAATTAACTAAAACATAGCTTTTGGATCATTTAAAAAAGGCTTTTCACTTGTTTAAAATGCACATAGCCTGGCTATGTAAAAGAAATGTATTTCTTTTTGCATTCCTTTTAGCTAAAAAAATCTATGTTTCTATGTGTTAAATATATATTTTTTGACTCAAGCGAAGCGAACAGGCGAAGTAATTATACCCAACGGTTAATTTATAATAAAAACGCAGCAAACATTTTAGGTCACATTATTTTTCTGTCTTTTTCGACATTAGAATTTGTAATGCAATTCTAATGATCTTTTAATCTCTTTATTTAGATTAAATATAAACTATAACATAAGTTTGCGCTCCTATTGATAAGTAAATTAATTATGAGGTTTTTATTATTTGTTCTTTTGTTTGCTGCTTTCCCAGCGTGGTCCCAAAACGGAAACCTTACTGGAAAAGTAACCTTTGAAAGTTCTGAATCTGCTTTTGGAGCAACTGTATTGGTTTTAGGAACGCAAAAGTTTGCCGTAGTCAGCAATGATGGCAAATTTGAAATTAAAGGATTGCCCTACGGAAAATATACTTTAGAAATTTCTTCGATAGAAGCCAAAACAAAAACGATCAACATTCATATCAATCGTCCTGCACATGACATACATATTGCAGTAGAAAAAGCAAATGATCCTAAAATTTTAAAAGAAGTTGTTGTTAGAAAAACAACTGTAAAAAAAGAGATAATGGAGAAGGGTTTCTCTGTAAATGTCATAGAAACTCAGGAAGCGGCAAAGCGCAATATTCAGACAAATGATTTACTGGGACAATCTGCGGGGGTTCGAATCAGGCAAAACGGAGGATTAGGTTCCAGCGTAAATTACAATCTGAACGGCATGTCGGGTAATGCGATCCGGATATTTATTGACGGAATCCCTATCTCGACTTATGGTTCATCCTTTAATCTAAACAGTATTCCGCCCGCATTAATAGAGCGAATCGAAGTTTACAAAGGTGTAATTCCCGCACATTTGGCAGATGATGCTTTGGGCGGAGCGATTAATGTAATTTTGAAAAAAGGGGCCAAAAATACGCTTACTGCTTCTGTTTCTTATGGTTCGTTTAATACTGTTCAGTCTAATTTTAATACCACTTATCGCGATAAATCAGGTTTTACCTTAAAAGGCTCCGGTTTCTACAACTACTCTGACAATGATTATGAAGTTTGGGGAAAGTTTGTCTATAACATTTTACCTAACGGACGTTATGATTATGTACGTGCAAAACGATTTAATGATGCTTACAGATCGTATGGCGGGCGTGTCGAAGCGGGATTTACAGAGGTAAGCTGGGCAGATACTTTTTTAATAGGTTTTAATGTCTCTGATGATTTTAACGAAATCCAGCACGGTCAGTCCATGACAAAACCCTATAAAGGCAGATTTACAGAAGCTGATGCACAGGTTATTAGTGTAAACTATGCCAAAAAAGATTTTATAGTAAAAGGACTTGAGTTTACGGTAAATTCTGTTTTTAGTCAAAGAAGCGAAATCGTAAACGACACCGTTCGATGGAACTATAACTGGTTTGGCAAAAAAGCTTTAGGTCTTTACGGAGATCCTATTTTATCGCCAACCGGAGCACAGCAAGGAGCCAGAACGATCCTGCATCTTGACAGCAAAATTTTTAGTACCAGAGGAGGTTTAAACTATACCCTAAACGAAAACCACAAATTTGTTTTTGGAAGTATGTTATACACTTTTGGCCGAAACCAATTTGATGAATTATCTCCACTCGAAAGCAGCTTTTTGCCTACCCGAAACCTGTATAAAAATGTATTATCACTGGCATACGAACTTCAGGCGTTTGATTCTCGTTTAAGAACAAATATTTTTGTTAAGCGTTATGAACAACGAACAGAACAGCGAGATCCAAATATTGTTACTGAAAACGGACAAAATAAATATGTAGAGGTAGTATCTAAAAACACCACTTCTTTTTTTGGCTACGGATTTGCAACTTCTTATTTTGTAGTTCCAAAAGTAATGGTTTCCCTATCTGCAGAAAAAGCGATCAGGCTACCGTCTGAAAATGAAATTTTTGGTAATCCCGGAGAAAACCTTACCAGCAATACTTCCTTAAAACCGGAGCAAAGTGATAACCTGAATGTAGGATTGCGCTTTGGTCCTTATAAAATAAACGAGCACAAAGTTACCATTGGCGGTTCGGGATTCTGGCGCAATTCCCAAAACAAAATCGTTCGCCAGTTCAGCACGCGCTTAAATGAAGCATTGCAAACCTCTCCTGCGGTAAATTTAGGAAAAGCCCAATCTATAGGGTTCGAAGCTTCATTAGAATATTCGTATAACAACCGGTTATTTGTTGGGATGAACATGTCGAAGTTTAATTCCCTGTTCAAAGACAAATATGATATAAACGGTAATGTTCTAACGTATTACAACCAGCAATTGCCCAACGAACCTTACTTTACTATAAACGGAAACGTGCAGTATAATTTTAAAAATGTAGTGCAGCAAAATTCAGAATTAAACCTGTATTACAACTTTGGTTATGTAGGCGAATTTTATACTACATGGCTTGAAATCGATAAAACAACCTCTCAGTTTCCGCATGATTTAGGATTGAGTTATACGTTTCCAAACAAGAAGTTCATTGTAAGCTTTGATGCCAAAAATATAACCGACGAGCAGGTTTACGACAACTTTGCAGTTCAAAAACCCGGAAGAGCATTTTATGTGAAGCTCAATTATATACTCAACAAATTTTAGGACTTATTAATAATTTTTTAATGCAATAGATATGAAAAAAAGTACATTTAAATTACTTGCCTGCGGATTGGTTTTAACCACATTGGCAATCACAACAGGTTGCAGCAGTAACGACGATAAAAATACAGATCCTGTTAATCCGGTTACTGAAGGACGGTGGATTACAGTAGCAGGCGCTTTAATGCAAACAGATCCCGGAGACGGAAACGGAGGTACAAAAGTGTATGCTGTAAGCAAAGCAGATGCTAAAAACCCTGAATTTTCTATAGATGTTTATGAAAAAGGTGCACCGGTACAATCCAGCAGAACAGCACGTTTGCAATCATCTGTAGACGGAAATACTCTTTTTAACATTACTTATACAGGAGCCAATGGTGGCGAATTTATGACGTATAAAGTAAACGGAGCAGCAAATTTTGTACAATCAGGAACGACTGTAAGCATTGCAAATTATGCAGGAGTTTCGCCAAGATGGGTTAAACTTTTTGATGGTGATAAAACAGGTGTAGCTGTAAATGTTACCACTCCGGTAATTGTACAGGACGAGAACAAGGCATACAAATATACCAGAGGCAGCGCAACTGTATTGGCAGTAGATTTGCAAAACATTCTTATTTCCGGTTTCAAACAATATGAAATTCCGTTAAGTGCCGAAGAAGAAATTAAAGGGCATCATATCTTCCGTTTGGATGCTCCAACCTTAAACAAAGCAGGAAACAAATTAATAATTGGTACCTGGATGCGTAAAACGGATCCCCTTACCGGAAAAAACGAAGCTACATTTGATCGTTTAGGTTCTAAATCTATAGTGGTAGATTATCCGTCTATGCAAAACCCGCAAGTGATTACTTCGACAGTTGGTTTTGGTGATACCAGCGGATACCGAAGTTTTAACAGTTTTGTTGCTACAGATGGCAATATTTACCAAGCCACACAAAGAGATACTAAAAATGGTTCGTATATCTTAAAAATCAACCAAAGCAATCAATATGACAATACTTATTCTTTTAGTTTAGATACTGCTCTTGGGGTAAAGGGATCTTATATCGATGCCTGGAGATATGCCGGAAACGGAATTGCTTATGCGGTTTATACACACGATGGGGCGAGCGGACAAGGTTTTGTTGCCAGAATTGATCTTAACGCAAAAACGGCTAAAAAAGTAGAAGGTATTGCTTACGACGCTGCACTAGATTTTGGTCAGTACCAGGGTTTTGTTGTTGACGGAAACGAATTGTACATCGCCGTAACACCAGTGGGTAAAGATGGAAATATTTACATCATCGACATCCCAACCGGAGCTGTAACCAAAGGAGCAAAATTGCTTAACAAACCAGGAAACCACTACATTGGGGTATTCTAAAAATAGACAACAACACAAATGTTGTTGGTAACAATTGCTATTACTTGGATTTTTTTTTAATTAGAACATTCCGCTTCCTTTTTAAGGAGCGGAATGTTTGCTTTCAGGCTCCTAGGTATCGCAAGTTACATAATCCCAATCCTGCTCCATATAATTTACAAGCCAGTTTAGGGCATATTGTCTTTCGTATACAATTCCAGGATTAATTTCTTTGATTTGTCTGCCATTAATTCGTTCATCTACACAAGCCCAATTGTACCTGTAGTACAAATCATTGGCATCCAAAATTTCTGTTTTAGATCGTATCGAATCTACAGCATCAATAAAAATATTCGGATCTTTATCCTGACCTACCGGATAATCATCAGGATCGATGTTTTCTAAATCGCAAAACTCATCCGGAAAATCCAGTGTATCAATTTTATTCAAAGCCCACATCAAAACCCAAATTCCTTCGCATTTCCAACTTTCATTGGCTTTTTTATCATCTGTTGGGTTAGCCAGAAATTCTTTTTCATTTTCTGTCGTAAAATCCCAAAGACCATACTCCTGCAAATACTCCGTTGCTTCCTCTGGAGAAATAGTATTAAAAGCCACTAAATTTACGACTGCCAAAACACTTACTCTTTGTGCAATCTCTTTTGGTGTTCTTAAAGTCGTTTCGCTTTCAGACTCTACGCAAGGCAGGTTTCTGTTGATTTTGATGTTTTGAACCTCAAGAATTTTTTCGCTGTTTTCTTTTCTCTGCATTTGATCTTCTTCTAATTCGTTCTGATCCCCATCAAAATAAATCGAGTTGATTTTGACATCCAGCGTATCAATTTCACAATTGCCCTCAGTGTCAATAATAAGATCTAAATTATGATCTAAAAAGTGTTGCCCTTTCGATTTGCTAATCACAGTATTAGGCTGAACAAATAAAATCGCATCAAGCTCTGTCGCTATATTTTTTACTATCGTTTTCAACTCTTTTACCTCTCCTTTTTCCTGAACAATGGTAAACTCAGAATTTAAGGTTTGTATCTTATGCAAAAACAAATCTTTTACATTCTCATTTACAGTCGGTAATTTACTTACAAAGCCATAAAGTCCTTTTAGATTTGCGGTCAGCGGCGAATCATCAATTTCCGGAATTTGATAAGACGGTTCAAATCGTTCGCGATACGAAATTTGTATTCTTTTAGAAGGACTCAAAAGGCTTCCTTTAATTTCTAAATCAAGGATATCAAATCCGTCCGCATTACTTACTGAAATAGTATCATTCTCGAAATTGGAAGTGATTATTTCTTTAATATCATCAAAACCAGATTGATGTGAATAAATAGTACAAATCATTTTTATTATTTCTGTTTGTCGTTAAATATTTAAGGCTTATAAGGTCTGTTTGTTTTGCTAATATATATTTATTTTACTACAAATTCCAAATTTCACTGCTCATAATTTTATTAAAATAGTGACAATAAAACAATATTTTATACAAATTATGTAGATTTTAATATCTTTTATTGTAAGATAATTCATTATAATTGATATTCTTTTTGGAGCATTATTTTTTTTAAAATCTAACCAAATCCAGCGCTGTCACAAATAGCTTTCACCAAAACATTTTGTATTACTTTAAAATTTCGTTTAGAATAAATCGTAAAGTGTTACAATAAGCCATCCTTTAGATTCCTGCCATTCTTCAATCAAAATTCCGAAAGAGACTTTTTTAACGAATCACGTTTATTTTGTAGTAAAGGCTAAACTTCATACTAGTTTTTAAAAATTTTTGCATAGATTTGTGTAATCGATTACATTTAAGTTTGTTTATTTATCCAGGTTATTTTTTTCTGAATTGATAAAAATCAACCATTAATAAATTGATTAAGCAAATAAAGCCGCTCTGTTAAGGCTTAAAATTTAACCATAATTCAATACCAATGAAAACTAACCCAATTAACCTTTTACGTATTGCTTTGACGATCATGATTCTAAGTGGTACACAAAGCAGCATTGCCCAAAATTCGAAGTCGTACGATACTTATAAAGACATTGAGTTTAAAATGGCAAAAGTCAAAGAACCTGTGATTCCTAAAAACAGCGTAAACATAAAAGATTTTGGAGCGGTAAATGGCGGTTATGTTCTCAATACAAAAGCATTTGCCAATGCAATAGAGGCTGTTTCTAAAAAAGGCGGTGGAAAAGTTATTATCCCACCCGGAATCTGGTTAACGGGTCCAATTATCTTAAAAAGCAATCTTGAACTGCATGCAGAAACGGGAGCATTGATCAAATTTTCGCCTGATAAAAGTTTGTATCCTATTATCGAAACCAGTTTTGAGGGATTAAATACCTGGCGTTGCCTCTCT
The DNA here is from genome assembly GCF_002222055.1 of Flavobacterium araucananum. Taxonomy (GTDB): domain Bacteria; phylum Bacteroidota; class Bacteroidia; order Flavobacteriales; family Flavobacteriaceae; genus Flavobacterium; species Flavobacterium araucananum. The sequence goes on along the minus strand of NZ_MUGS01000004.1, from coordinate 163,583 downwards.
CCTGTTTATGGTAAAAACCTTGAAAACATTGCTTTTACCGGAAATGGTGTTTGGGATGGATCAGGAGACAGCTGGAGACAGGTCAAAAAAGACAAACTTACAGACAGCCAATGGAAAACAATTGTAGCTTCCGGCGGTGTCTTAAACGACAAGAAAACGACCTGGTATCCATCTGAAAATTTTATGAATGCGTCCAAAGGTGCAGATCAAAATGTACGTCTGGATCTAAAAACCAAAGAAGACTTTGAAGCAATCCATGATTTTTTACGCCCCGTTATGGTCAGCATTCAAAACAGTAAAAGGGTATTATTTGACGGGCCCGTATTTCAAAATTCACCAGCCTGGAATATTCATCCCTTAATGGTCGAAGATTTAATTGTGCGCAATGTTACCGTTCGCAACCCTTGGTATTCTCAAAACGGAGACGGACTTGATGTAGAATCCTGCAAAAACGTGATTGTAGAAAACTCCAGTTTTGATGTAGGCGATGATGCCATTTGCATTAAATCAGGAAAAGATAAAGACGGTCGTGATCGTGGTGTTGCCTGCGAAAATATCATTGTAAAAAATAACATTGTATACCACGGACACGGCGGTGTAACGGTAGGAAGTGAAATGTCAGGAGGCGTAAAAAACCTGCACGTATCAAATTGTACATTTATGGGCACCGATGTGGGATTGCGTTTCAAGAGTACACGAGGACGCGGAGGAATTGTTGAGAACATCTACATTACAGACATTTTTATGACCGATATTCCGTCGCAGGCAATCTCTTTTGATTTGTATTATGGAGGAAAATCGATTGCCGAAACATTGGCTGATGGCGGAAATAAAGTCAGCACCAAAATAGTTCCTGTAAATGAAGAAACCCCTCAGTTTAAAAATATTTCTATAAAAAACATTACGATTAGAGGCGCTCAACAAGCCGTATTTCTACAAGGTTTACCAGAAATGAATCTCGAAAACATCGAAATTTCTAATCTGACTGCAACTGCCAAAAAAGGTTTCTCGATCATTGATGCAAACGGAGTCAAAATTAGCAATGCCAAACTTGACATCGACGAAGCTACAGTATTCGAGATTTACAATTCTAAAAATATGTCACTTAAAAATATAGAGTTCAATTCGACCTCTTCTAAGGCTATTACTATAAACGGAGAAGCTTGCCGGAATATCGAATTTACTTCATCTGCCAATTCAAATTTTGCAACTAAAGCTACTATAGGAGAAACAGTTCATAAAGGTGCAGTGCAATTTTAAACAGAAATTAAATACTATAAAAAAGGCCTGAATCAATTGTTTTATTGATTCAGGCCTTTTTGTTTTAAGTATGCTTTAGAATTACTTCTATTTCCCTCTTCACTATTTTTTGCCTTTTATCAAACCCTGTTGCGGTTTCATTTTTATCCTTTCAGCACTAAAATATGTCTTTATTTTTACTCTTTAAACCTGTCTTATTCTGATAGTTTAATGTCTTATAGTTCCTTTTTCCAGATATTCTTCGGTCTACATTTATTGGATTGTGATTTTCTAAAAAATAGAATTATGACGTCTGCTACATTATTTATGTTTGGAGAACAATGGGATTTATTATGGATCAATACCAATTATTTCAGGCATATAGCCTGGGATGGCTCTCCCACGAGCGAAATTATGGGTGGTTTGCTTAATTTTGGTTTTGTAACGCAGGAAAGAGACGAGGTTTTCCTGCACAATACCACCAAAGCCATTCAACATGAAACCGACCGAATGGAAAAAGGAGAAATTCATTTTTATAGCAACGGAGACAAAGATCTCCCAATTCGCAAATACAAGTTTAGCGATGCTTACATCATACATATTTGTGTAACATTCGAAGCTTACGGACCACATAATATGCAAACTGCCATAACACTTTCGCCAGCGATTCAAAATTATGGCAATGGCGATGATTTCATAAAATATTGGCAGGTATCCAGAGTCGAGGCCCAACCGGTTTATTATACTCCTGAGCCGGAGAAAAAAGCGACCCGGGTAAAAACAATCGAACTTAAAACCGCTTTAGATTTAGGTTCTGCCAATGATAATACAGGAGAAACTCAGCAAGGAATGTTGTATGGCAAAACATACGAATTTAAAGTCGTAGCTTTTACCCAGGAAACTCCAACCGATAAAACGGTAATAAAATGGAGCTACAAATACCATAGTTTGTCTGAGAATAAATGGATCGAAAGACATCTATCTGTAACAGGTGATACGCTCAAGTTTACCCTGAACGAAAAAGACATGTGCGGACGTTTTATCTATATTCGTGCTTATATAAAAGATCCCGAAAATGAAGGGGAACTAAAAGTTTGGAAACACAACAGGTTTAGATGGTTTGACAGGATGAAAGTTAATGAACAAATAAACAATCGTGTCAATGATCCCTGGAAAATAAATCAAGGAAATACTTCACTTTGTGGTATGGCGGCGTTATACTATGCGATGATAAAACGAGATGCAATGGCGTATGAAAAACTGGCAAAAGAATTGTTTAGAACCGGAGAATATGCAATAGGCAGTTATATACTTAAACCCCATGAAAAAGCTTTGAGTATGTATGATGTTAAGACAAGTTATGATAACTATATTGCATTAAAAATGGCAGAAATTGACTGGATCGTACTTGCAACAACCCGAAGTAAAGAAAGCCTGAACAGTAAATTTGTCTATAATGGCTTCGAAAATGATGATCTGGACATGCTAAAAACTGTAAACTGGCCAGCAATGCTTACCAGAATGTGCAAAGAAGTTGCCGGATTTACTTTTGCTGAATCTTTTGATTTAGGTTTACTTCAAATTGCAAATAAAAAGGGAGTGTCCGGAAAATTTCAGGATGCTGTTGGAGATACAGATATTTTAAACCTAAAAATCATTGATCGAAAATACAAACAAGGACATACGATTTTAATGATGATCGACAGCAGTATGATTGAGGATAAAGAAAGTTATAACCCAAAGGATCTGACAACAAACGTACATTGGGTTGTTTACGAAGGAGGTTTGAGTTTTATTGATGTCGGAGAAAGTAAATTTGTTCATTTTTATATTTATACATGGGGACTTGATTTTACTAATGATTATAAACCTGAATCTGGAAATAAAAAAGAAGTTAATCTTAAATTTAAATTTCTATATAAACCATGTAACATAGACGTAAAATCATTTAAATCAAATTATTATGGCTACATTGAAATCCAATAAGTACTTTATGTTTTTTCTTTTTTTAGCATCTTCTTGTAATACATATATAGAAGACGAACAAATTTACCAATTAATTAATATAGAAAATTGGAAAGCAAAAGGAAGTGTTAAAGTTAAACTATATCATTATGAAAAAGATACTAATTTTAAAAAAATAATTGCTGTAGATTCTCTTTTTGAGGTTACTAATGATTCAAAATATCATTATTTAACAATAATTCCGGAATTTTTAAATGATAAGCCGATTAATGATGACATGATACTTTTATTAAATGACAGTCTTGAATATCGATTTACCAAGGTATCTTTTCTACGAGATACTCTTAAACTTGCGAACCCGACTGGTTTTCTTGGACGCAAAATTATTGTTAGATATAACTTAAAAGCAACAGTAAATGAAAAAGAAATTAATTATAAAGATACTTTGAAATCAGAACGTCAATCCTCCTATATATCATTAGATGCATCACTAGGAAAAAGAATTAAATAGATACAAATAACTGCGAATCATTTAAAAGCAATTATTATGGATATATTGAAATTTACTAGCATATGTTTTTTTGTTTTTATACTCACGAGTTGTCATGAAAATAAATATAAAAAAAGCGATAAATCATTTCAGGGAATTTATCTTAGAGAATGGAATTCATTAATATGTCCTAAAAAAATAGTATTTGAGAAGTATATAAAAAACTCCAATTTTAAAAAAATGATCGAAAGTGATTCTAATTTTGATATTAAAGGTTGCGAAAGAACCGAATCTAAATTTAATCAAAGAATACTAAAGCCAAATGTTTCTTATACCGGACAAATAAATTATGATATAAAATTGATAATCGATGATAGTCTTGTCTATAAAATAACTGACATAAAAGATGGGATAGATACAGTTTTAGGACATTCAGGACCACGCAAATGGATTATAATGAATAATATAAAATCACTTGTTATTAATGGACATAAATTGGATAATAAAAAAGCTGCGCTTAATATAGATATCCCAACAAAATTAGGAAAAGTTATAAAGAAAAAGTAAAAGATGTATTTCTATTGAATCATTTAAAAGTAATTATTATGGGTACATTGAGGTATATTAGTTTAATTGGAATTATTTGCTTTTTTACAAGTTGTTATGGAGACGAATATAAAAAATACGAAGATTCCTTTTTTTCAATTAATCTTCGAGAATGGAATTCAGTAGTATGTCCTAAAAAGATTGTCTACGAAAAATATGAAAAAAACTCCAATTTTAAAAAATTGATTAATAGTAATTCTGATTTTGACACAAATATTAACTGTTTGCCAAAATATGATAAATTGAATAAAAAAATACCAACTTCACCTTACAATGACCAAATGACATTAACTCCATATATTTCTTATATAGGACAAATAAATTATGATATAAAGTTAACCATTAATGACAGTCTTGAATATAAAATAACAGACATTCAAGACGAGATAGATACAATTGCCGATAGAGGTAGAAAAAAATGGATAATAATGAATAACATAAAATCATTTGTTGTTAACGGTCATCAATTAGATAATAAAAATGCGCCATTAAGCATTGAAATTCCAACAAAATTAGGAAAAGTTATAAAGTAAAAGATGTATTTCTATTGAATCATTTTAAAGCAATTATCATGTATACATCAAATTTAAAAAATAAAATTATATTTCTTTTTATTCTTATTTTAATGGGATGCAAGAGAGAATATACTTGTAAAGAGTATGTTTTATCGTATAACTATACTTCGCTTCAAATAGAAAGAATAAATGAAAATGAAATTAAAAATCTGCAATTTTTTGTAAAACGCAATGATAGTATAATTAATAAAGGTCATTTAGAAGTCATTCAAAAACTTTCTAAAAATAGAACATTAGTTAAATTTAAATTTTTTAAAGTAGATACAATCTATAAAACGGATACTATATATTTAAATTTGAAAAATGCATCACATTACATAACTGGAACAGAAGAAGTTTGTGTCGAAACAACTGTAGGAACACCTTTTATAAGAATATATAAAATTGATGGTGTTGAATTTACAGAAGGAGAAGGTTTCTTGAAAAATTGATACATAATTTAAAAGTATGAATAAATCAGAATAATTAAATAAAACTTGATATCGTAAAAATGAAGAAAATCATATTATTTTTTCTAGTAACAATTGGTTTTTTCGTTTTTCGTTTTCTATATATTAAAGTAGAAGATTTAAAAAAGGGTAGCCGGTTAGCAAAATCAGGATAAGACAAAAAAAGCCTTTAAAAACAAATGTTTCAAAGGCTTTTTTACTAACAATAATTAACTAACATGCTACGGTTTAAGCTCTGTAAACTTTGAATCTAATTCGAAAGATTTCTTCACTTTTTCTACTGTAATTTCTTTTGTTACTTTAAAATCAGCTGTTTTTTTAATATCTGATGAAGAAGCTCCAACCAAAACCTGATACGTTCCGGCCTCGGCAATCCAAGCGCTTTTACTTTCTAAAAACGAAGCCAGATCTTTAGGCGATAAAGTCAGTTTTAGAGTTTCACTTTCGCCGGGTTTAAGTTCTTTTGTTTTTCCAAAAGCTTTCAATTCTTCTTTAGGCTTATCGATAGATTTTGATGGAGCCGACAGATAGACCTGCACGACTTCTTTTCCGGCAACTTTGCCGGTATTTTTTACTGTCACAGAAACTGTCAATGTGGTATTAAAAGTGGGTGCGCTTAGTTTTACATCCGTAAAATCAAAAGTCGTATACGAACTTCCAAAACCAAATTCGTAAGATGGTTTTACATTAAAAGTATTGTAATAACGGTATCCAACATAAACACCTTCCTGATACGTTACCTCTTTTGGATTATCCGCAGGAATTCCGGGAAAGTTTTTTGCCGATGGTGTATCAGAATATTTCACAGGGAACGTCATCGTCAATTTTCCTGATGGATTTATTTTTCCTGAAACCACATCCGCCACAGAATGACCGCCTTCTTGACCTGGCTGCCATGCCAGTAAAATAGCATCTACTTTGTCTTTCCATGAAGCTGTTTCGATAACACCGCCAATATTTAAAATTACAACTACCTTTTTTCCTTTTTCATGAAAAGCTTTCGAGATTTTATCCAGCATTTCAATCTCTTCTGTTGCTACATTAAAATCATTATCAACCACTCTGTCTCCGCCTTCTCCGGAATTTCTTCCTAAGGTCACGAAAGCAATTTCAGAACTTGCTGCTTTTTTAGCAATAAAAGCATCATCCATTTTCATTTCAGGAAGTCTTTCCGGCAAAGCCAAAATTCCTCTTGCTCTTCTTCTTTCTTTTTCGGCTACAACTTCTTTTTCGGCGTGGGGTTTATACAAATCGACCAGTTCTTTGTCTAATTTATAACCTGCCGCAGTTAATCCTTCTAAAAGAGAAACGGTGTGTTTGTTGTTTACACTTCCGCTCCCTGTACCACCTGTAATCCAGGCATACGAAGTAACACCAAATAAGGAAACCTCTTTTTGTTTGTTGTCAAAAGGCAAGGTATTTTTATCATTTTTAAGCAAAACCATTCCTTCGGCAGCAGCATTTCTTGTTACTTCGGCATTTTTGGTTAAGTCCGGTTTATTGCTGTATTTATATTTTGTAAAAGTTGGTGTACGAAAAATATATTCTAAAATTCTTTTCGCATTTTTATTCGCTACTTCCTGAGATAATTTACCCGAGTCTAAAGCCTCAATCAATGCTTTTTTCTGAACCGGAATTCCCGGCATCAAAAGATCGTTTCCGGCAATCATTTGTTTTACAACGTCAGAGTTTGAACCGTCTCTTATCGATTCAAAACCCGGAAAACCTCCAAACCAGTCCGTCATTACGATCCCTTTAAAACCCCATTCATTTCTTAAAACCTCCGTCAGCAAATCTTTTCTGGCAGAAGTATATTCGCCATTTAGTTTGTTGTACGAAGACATTATCGTCCATGGTTGTGCTTCTTTTACCGTGATTTCGAAACCTTTCAGATATATTTCTCTGATCGCTCTTTCAGAAACGTGTGCATTAATGGTCAAACGGTTGGTTTCTTCATTATTAACTGCAAAGTGTTTGATCGAAGTTCCTACGCCCTGCGACTGAATTCCGTTGACAATCGCTGCTGCTGTTTTTCCTGAAATCAATGGATCTTCAGAGTAGTATTCGAAGTTTCTTCCATTGAGCGGATTTCTATGAATATTTAAAGCGGGAGCCAACAAAACGTCTACACCATATTCTTTTACTTCATTACCCATTGCTTTTCCCACCTCTTCTAAAAGTGCTTTATTCCAGGTCGAAGCCAAGGCTGTTCCTACCGGAAAAGCGGTTGCATAATAAGTTTTCGAATCATTTTCTCTCGTTGGGGCAATTCTTAAGCCCGCTGGACCATCTGCAACAACAGTTGCGGGGATTCCAAATCGCTCAAAAGCAGCGGTTCCTCCTGCTGCTCCGGGAACCAAACCTTGCTTAGAATCTCCTACAGGACCTGTAAGAACTTCAATTCCGGGCATTCCCGTACCAATCAGCAATTCGGCCTTTTCGGTATTGGTCATTTGTTTGATGATGGCATCAATCCTCTGATCGACAGAAAGACGGGTATCTTCCCAGGGATCTAATTTCCCGTTTTTGTTTAAATCAAAAAATTTAAATCCTTTTACGGTAAGAACCGGTGGATTTGTTTCATCAGCAGGAACTGTATTCCATGATAAATTAGAGAGTACCAATGCGGTCAAAAGCGATACTCTTGCTGTTTTTATAATTTTGTTTTTCATATATAGATAGTTTAAATAGTCTCTTTATTAGTTTAGAAATCCTTGCTGTGTGAGCCATTCTTCAAAACGGGTTTCCCATGAATCTACCGGCAAATTTTGTTTTCCGGTCCCAAAACCATGTCCGCCTTTTGCGTACACGTGCAATTCGACACTTTGTCCGGATTCCAGCCATTTGGTATACATCTGAATACTTCTTGGAGCTAGTTTTAACTGGTCATCGCTGGCGGCACAAACAAACATTGGGATCTTTTTTTCAGGCGTGGCAACAGTCAGAAGTTCCGGTCTTGGACCTCCGTAAATATTGGCTACAAAGTCCGGCAATTGATCCGGTGTATTTTCCAAAACCGTTTCCATCGCGACTGTACTTCCTGCCGAAAATCCAATGATTCCTGTTTTTTTAGTATCAATTCCGTATTTTGAGGCATTATCACGAACATATTTCAAGGCCGTTTTTCCGTCCTGTGCTGCTAACTTTATAGTCGCTAAGGAGTTTTTTTCAAAAGCAGCCCTGTCTTTCAATTTGTCCATCATTTCTCTTGCAGGATCATTGGTTTCGGTTTTGTTCAAACGGTATTTTAAAACGAAAGCTGTGATTCCTTTTTTGCTCAAAATTTCGGCCAATTCTTTTCCTTCTCTGTTTATCGACAAACTCTGGAAACCTCCGCCCGGAGCGATTACAATTGCTGTTCCGGTATTTTTAACTCCTTTTGGAACCTGATAAACCAACAAAGACGGATCGGTTACATTGTAAACAACTTCTGTCTTAAACAGATCTGAATACATTTGGGCTTCTTTTTGTGTCCAGTTTTCAGATCCCGGTGCTTTACCGGCGTATAGTTTTATGCTTTCCTGTGCTTTTACGGTCGTGCTTAAAAGCATACAGAAAGTGACTAAGAGTATTATTTTGTTTTTCATGTGATTTGTGGTACTTAATTTAATTAACTGTTTAATTTAATCTTGCAAAGTCGCAAAGTTTTTTTGTTTAACACAGATTTTGCAGATTGAGCAGATTTTAATTTGAAAATAAATAATCTGCGTTTATCAGCTTAAATCTTTTTTAAATCTGCGTGAAACAAAAAAACTCTGCATGAAACATTTTTTCCTTTTTTTAATCCTTGACATTAAATAAAACTTTGTGTCTCAATGGCTAAAAATTACTTCTTATAAGCTTCTGTTCTGGCATCTTTTATAACACCATTCCAGTTTAACCCAAAAGCAAAATCGTAAACATTTCCTTCGCTGTCTTTGTGCGAATCCATATCAAACGGAACATCTTCAAATTGTTTTTCTACGGTTTCCATATTCGCGGGCATCTGTACCGGCAATAAGCCTGATGGTTCTGCCTTTCCGGAAATGATATCTAATACCGCTTGCGTAGAGACTCCGAAATTTAAGACAATTCCGTCAACTTTTCTCTCAAATTCATTAAAAATCATTGGTTTAGAAGCTGTAACCGATACAATAACGGGTTTTCCGTTCATCATGTCTTTGGTATCCAGAATCGTTCTCAAGTCCATAGTGTTGGCAACGGTAACTGTTTTATTTTTATAGGTCCTGTCTGTAATGGTTGGGTCAATAACCTGATCTCCTGCGGCAATACTTTTTGTTCTGGCATTAGTTGCTGTATACGTCCCGTATTGTAACGAGATTGACACATAACCATTGCTTCCGCCCGTTCTGTCGTTTAGATCATAACCGCCTTCCAGACTTTGTGGACTTGTTACAAAAACAATCGCAAAATCAGCTTTAGACGGATCTTCGGTTACCTTATAATATTTCTTAACCAATTCTAAGTTTACAGGATATTCTAACTTGGGCTGACTTGCAACACCCCACCAATCTTTGGTTGAAGCGGTATAAATCTTCGGAATAAAAACTGTTTTCTTTTCTTTTAAGGGTAAAACCGATGCTTTGTTTTTCAGCAATACTACAGATTTTAGTTGTGCTTCGTAACCGGCTTTCATAAACTCAGGATTTCCAACAATTGCTTTTGTTTCGGCTATATTGAGATAGGGATTTTCAAAAAGTCCTACTCTGAAAATATTCTTCAATAAGCGAACGGCAGATCTTTCAAAACGCGCTCTCATAAAGGGTTCTCCAAATTCTTTAATACCCATTTGATAGGCTTCCAGAACCGGCTTTTTGTCATTGTTACCACCAAATTGATCTACTCCGGCAACAATCGCTTTATAATGTCTTTCTACAATCGAAAGATTCTCTACACCCCAGGGTTTTCCGGCAAAAACATTAGGTGTTTTTCCTTCTTCTCCCGTCACCAGCCAATCTGTACAAACTACGCCGTCGTAACCGTATTTATCTCTTAATAAATCGGTAATAATATATTTGCTGTAACCGTTGGCTACATTTTCGTTGTATTTTTTATCCTGATCAAAAGTGATCGTATAATAAGGCATAACCGCCGATGCTTTGCTTGTTTTTCCTTTTAATTTGAAAGCGCCATTCACGAAGGGATCAATGTGTTGCTGTAAATTATTTCCGGGATAAACGGCAAACTTTCCGTATGCCCAATGCCCGTCACGACCACCTTCTTCGGCACCACCGCTTGGCCAGTGCTTTACCATCGCATTTACACTTTTATATCCCCAACCATCTTTGATTTCGTCCTTACCGTAAGAAGTTTGAAAACCATCGATATAAGCACGTGCCATATCTCTGGTAAGCGCCGGGCTTTCGCCAAAAGTCATTGAAATCCTGTACCATCTGGGCTCAGAGCCTAAATCGATTTGTGGCGATAATGCCGTTGCAATCCCTAAAGCGCGATATTCTTTGGCTGCAATTTGTCCAAACTGTTCTACAATTTTAGGATCAAAAGTCGATGCCATTCCTAAACCGTCCGGCCACATCGAGATTTCTCCTCCTGCTCCACCGTTAAACTCAGACGTAACATTTGCTGTATGACGAGGATCTGTACTGGTATTACTCGGGATTCCCAAACCAATTCCTTCTACAAAAGCCTGCATCTTATTGTTCCATAAAGCGGCTACTTCAGGACTTTGTACTTTTGTTATCAATACATGACGAAGATTATCCTCTTTTAAAAACGCTTTTTGTTGATCTGTCAGATCATACGGGTTGGCATTACTTTCCGGAAACACTTTTCCGTTGTAGGTTCCGGCATTATAACCTGAAACTCCCGCCGGCAAAGCCTGATGGCGACTGTACAACATCAAACCTGCAATTTGTTCTACAGTCATTTTTGAAGCCAGATCCTTAGCTCTTTCTTCTGCCGGAAGACGCCAATCTTCGTATTTGTCCAGCTTTCCGTTTTTGTTTAAATCTTTAAATTGTTTGCCGTTTACCGTCAAAATTTTGATGCCGGATTCGGGAGAATATCCCAAATCGGCACCTTTATTGTTTTTTACAATCTTAAAATTTTCCTGTTGCGCTTGTCCTGTTGCGCTAATCAAAAATGCTAAACCCGCTGTAATAATTATTTTTTTCATAATACATAATTTAGAATCTGAAATTGAGTGAAGCTTCCAAAGTAAACGGACGAATGTAAGATCCTACCAAAAGCTTGTCATAATATGCCGAAGCATCTGTAATTAATTCGGCTCCATTGATTGTTCCTTTTGCTCCGGTTTGGTTCAGGAAGTTTACTGCTGTGATGCCAATATCAAAATGATCGTTGATCTTATAGTTTACACCTCCAAAAGTTTCCCATCTTGGCGCAAAAAATAAGGCATTGGTAAGGTTGGCATATTGCTTGCTGAAATAACGGAAACTTGCCCAAACCTTAAAGTCTTTGTAGGTATAACTTGGATCAATTTCCATTAATACTTTCGAAATTTCTAACACGTTTTTATCGTTATAAGAGTAGTTGTTTCCAAAAGCCGAGAAATCATAATTTTTATAAACCGGATCCTGAAAAGTAATCAGATAATGCAGGCTAAATCCCTTAAACGGAGTTGCCACAATATCAGTCGTCCAGCCTAAAGTCTGAATGTCATAAAAAACGGTTGCAACCTCTGACTGACTTGCATTTGCAGGATTTACCAGGTTTAATCTTGCCTGATAATTATTTCTGGTCAGGTAAGTTGCCTGCGAAACAAGGCTAAATTTTTCCTGATTGTAATACAATCCAAAAGCAGCTAAAGGACTTTTGGTCTTAGCCAGATTTGGCGCCACAGATCCTGAATAACTTTCTAATTGTCCGTTTTTTTCTGTATAAGTAAAATCGGCAAGGATTCCCGCACTTTTAGTTACTTTGTAAACGGCGTTGACAGAACCTCCTAAATGAAACCAATTGTTATCGAAATAGCTTTTTTGGCTGGGATCAAAAACTAAATTTGGTGTTCTTGGCGTTTGGTAATAATCGCCTTTTAGTTTGTGGTATCTTAAATTTACACCATAAGCCAAAGTCAAACGATCAGAAACAGTCCAGTTATCAGAGAAATATCCGGATAATTTATTTTCGAAACCATTGTGGTATTCTCCACCAACATTATAATTGTAAAATCCGTCAGCATCTGTATTCGAAGTTCCTCCGGGAGTATTACGAACCAATTTATCCGGATTTGCACTTACAGTCTGATTAAAGAAAGAACGGCTTGACGTAAATTGATCTACATTATAATAATACTCTAACAATCCAATTCTCCATTTGTGTTTCTCGAGATTCTTTTTAATTTCAAATCGGGATAAAACAGTTGTGGTTGGCGTTCCGTCTGTATATAACCCTAACATCGAATTTACATTTCCTACATACGGCTGACCTGTAGCTTCGTAGGTAAAATTATCTGCTGCTGTTCCCTGAAAAATACTTAACGGGATAGCGATCAATTGAGAAGCTTTTGAGGTTCTGAAACGTGTCGAGAAATTGAATTTCCAATCGTTTGCCAAATCATAATTTCCTAAAATATCAAAGGTGTGCGAGGTTGTTGCTGCATCGCTCCCGCCCATATCGGCAAATTTGGTTTCGCCGGTCAGGATATCTTTAAATTTCATCGTTCCGTCGTTGACGATATACGAATCACGACCAATTTTAAAATCATTGTATTCTTCGACTTTTCCGCCTTCTTTATATTTAAAAACAGCATAATTGGTCAAGGAAGCCGAGTTTGCATATTTATACAAAAAGCTAATTTGTCCTTTTCCGTTGTTAAATTTCTTAGTTAGTCCGGCTCTGTATATTTGCGTTCGGTCAGAATATTTGGCAAATTTTAAATCGAAAGAATTGGGATCAAAATTCGCATAAGCACCCATCGTATAGGACCATCCTTTGCTTAACGGGCCTGAAACATTAAGGTCGCCTTTCATCCAGCCAAAACTTGATCCGGAGAAATTACCGTTGATTTCCAGTTTATCTGTTCCTAGTTTGGTATAGGAGTTTACGGCAAAACCTAAATCTCCGGTTGTAATCGCGGCTTCTCCAATTTTTAATAATCCTGTGCGTCCCAAACTTTTACTCTGTCTCCAGGTTCTGTTGGGTAGTTCCGGCCAGAAATAATATACAACGGGTAAATCGTTTTCCTGAATCGTGATGCCGCCCACAGTCGATGGTAAGCCAATATTTACATCACGCGGCCCTGAGTTGTTTGCCGCATTAAGCATTACGTTTCTATTTTTTTCTTCTTTGGTGTCTGTTTCTACAATCTTGGTAACCGTTTTTATCGAATCGGTTGCTTTTTGTTGTTTTTTATCCTCTTGGGAGTAAGCGTCTAAAGTGGGAAAGACTGCCATACAGATTGCTGAGATTAGCATTTTTTTCATAAGTGGTAAGTTAGTTTAGTAAGTGTAAAATTTCATTGCTTCATTATGAAGCAATATTAATTACAATTTCCCATATCAACAAATAAATGCAGTAATAATTTTCATAATCGCATTATAATCAACCTTTAAATCTCATAAAAACAATAAAGAAGAGAGATCATTGCATAGTTCTAAAAACTAAAAAAAACAGCTACCACGTTTGCGTAAAGTATTGAAATCATTGGTTAAAGTCAGCATGACCTTAATTGCATACGAACCAAAAAGAGGATTGAAATTTGCTGAATTTTTAAAATCAATATTTTCTTTACTGAGAAAAAAAATGTCAGAAAAAATTGAAAGGATTTGACATATACTACTCAAAAGATTAAATTTGAAACTTATTACACCCTTATGGAATTAAAAAATATACTGGAGAAACAATCTGAAGAGTCGTTTAAAAAATATATTCCGACGCTTTCTATCGATTGTGCTATTTTTAGCTTTCACGAAAACTCGTTGTATGTTTTGACTGTAAAAATGAAGGATCAGGACTCGTGGGGACTTCCGGGAGGTTACGTAAAAAAGGAAGAAAACGTTGATGATGCGGCGGTTCGGATCTTAAAAGACAGAACGGGAACCGAAAATATCTACTTGCAGCAATTTTATACTTTTGGAAATCTAAAACGTTCCGAAGGTGCATTTGAAGATCATGATGATAGTATCTGGAACAAACAGCGTTTTGTTTCGATTGGTTATTATGCACTGGCAGAACACTCGCAGGTAAAACTGGTTATCGATCAATATTCGACTACTGTCGAATGGCAGGCGATCGAGAAACTGCCTTCGTTTATGATGGATCACAGATCGATCTTAGATAAAGCACTCCTTACACTTCGCGAGCAATTAAACAACCATCCAATTGGCTATAATCTTTTGACGGAGAAGTTTACGATGCCGGAATTACAGAAGTTATATGAAGCCATTTTAGGCAAAAAACTAAATCGTGGTAATTTTTATCGAAAAATCCTGCGTTATGATATCCTTACCAAACTGGATGAATCCAGAAAAGGCGGTGCACATAAAGCTCCGGATTTATATAGTTTTGATTTAGAAAAATACAATAGTGCACTAAAAGAAGGCTTAAAAGGAAGCTGGTAATTTTTATTATTCTGAATGTTGTCCTGCTTATCTTTAGCACGTCAAAACATAGCTTTTATAAACTCCAAAATGGGCACTTCTTTTTTTTAAATGCTTCTTTTTTAAGCAATAATCATTGGCTTTATCTCAAAAAACCATAAACTCCCTATTTTCGTATATTTAATAAAAAAAGCGGCTCAATGCAAGTAAATGCTAGCTTTAGCACGTTTTCGTACACAAAATAGTACGTTTCAAATATTTACAAAATCTTTAATCCTTTTTTAACAATTACATAATATCTATATCAAATAATTATTAAAACCGTATTTCGACTAAATATTTTTCATTGGAATACATCATATATTCAAAAAAGTAATAATATTGTCTACGTCAACTAATTATTATACAGATGTCTTTAAATTCCAATTCAGACCAAAGCAAACTCCTTTATGAGTTATCGCAAGGGAGCGAACTGGCTTTTACGCAACTGTATAATCAATACAAAAATGTTGTTTTTTCTACAGCTTTAAAAATTACAAAATCGAGAATTTTAGCAGAAGAAGTGGTTCAGGATGTCTTTTTGAAAATCTGGCAAAATCACGAGAATCTAGCCGAAATTGCCAATATCGAAAATTATCTGTTTATCATTTCGCGCAATCATATTTTTGATATGATAAAAAAAATTGCCCGCGATAGTTCTTTGGTGGCAGATATCAAATACAAAAATACATCGGCAAATGATACTGATGAAGCTATAAAAGACGCTCAGTATAATGTTATTTTAAACCAAATTGTGGAGCAACTTCCTCCGCAACAGCAAAAAATCTATAAAATGGCCAAATGGGACGGTTTAAGTCACCAAAAAATTGGCGAAGATTTAGGCATCTCGACAGAAACGGTCAAAAAACACATGTCGCAGGCATTAAAATTTGTACGTGTAAAAATTTCTCCTTACATGAATATGTTCCTGACTTTGTTTTTGTTTTTTAAATTGTAAACCCTTCTGATTTACTGTAAAATCAGGCTTTTTGTTTTTTTTTACATTTTTTTTACATTTTTTTAACTTTCGACTACTCCTTCCCTGTTTTTTAATCGTCTTTATAATAAAGGTCATTACTTAATGCAGGTTTACTACCTATTTTAACAAGATCCTTGAATTTAAAACAAAAACAAGAAACCCCCAAGTTTACCAGTATAAAACGATTATTAACTCACAATCAAAACACAAATGCAACAAAAAGTATTTGAAGAATTATTCGAAAACTACCTGCAAAATAATTTAAATGAGGTAGAGCAACAAAAGCTGATGGAGATGATCCAGTTGGGCAAACATGACGCTTTTATTAAAGAAAAGATTCAGTTGCTTATGGACCAAAATCAGAATATCGAAACATTAGAAAAGCAAAAAAGTGATGATATCCTGAGCTATATCCTTTCTCAATCCAGTGCCCCAAAAGTTATTTCGATTACTGAACACAAGAAATCATCTGTAAACATAAAGAGGTCTCTTGTTGCGATAGCCGCAGCAATTGTGATTTTGTTTGCTTTAAGAACTGCTTTTGTTTCTGAAAACACACCAAATCCTGTAAAAATAAAAGAGGAAAAATTAGAAAAAGTAAGTCCAATTTTAGCTTTCAACGGCAAGCAACTTATTCGTTTACCGGATGGAAGTACCATTATCCTAAACCAAAAAAGTAGCATAACGTACAATCAAAACGATTTTAATACCAAAACAAGAGAAGTTACTTTGTCCGGAGAGGCTTATTTTGATATTAAACACAATAACAAAAAACCTTTTATTGTTCATACCGGAAAAGTAAGTACCAGAGTTTTAGGAACTGCCTTTAATATAAACGCTTACGATACCTCTAATACTATCGAAGTTACGGTAGAACGCGGTAAAGTACAAGTTGGAGATGTTAAAAAAATATATGGTGTGATTACGCCTAACCAGCAAATAAAAGTGAATAAAAACACTTTTGACTTCGAACAAAACAATACTAAAATCGAAACTGCGATTGCCTGGAAAAGCAATTACCTGATTCTGGATGATCTTAATATGGAAGAAGCTGTGGCGCTAATTTCTCAAAAGTATAAAGTCAAAATTTTATTATCGAATGAGAATATTAAAAAATGCAGGATTACGGCCAGTTTCTTAAATGAAGAAGATTTGGATCATGTCTTAAAAGTAGTCTGTAGTGTTATTGAAACGAGCTATCACTACAATCAAAACAACGCAATTGTCCTGGAAGGAAAAGGTTGCGAATAGCACCAAAATGGAGTATTAACCTTTAAAAACGTATATAAACTAACCAAAAATGAAATAAAAAAAGCCATCCGGCTCCGACACCAGATGGCCACGATTCTTAATAATTAATTCCAGTAACCATTAAAAAACATGCAAATTTATGAAATTACGCTGTAAAACAACCATGTTTGACAGGGAAAAGAAATCTACGTCTTTATTCCGCCTGTCAAAAAAAACTATTACGATCATGCGAATCAGTTTATTCCACATTTTCTTATTGACCTGCGGAACCCACATGGTTTTTGCAAATGAAATGAGCGGTCAAAATTTAGAATCTATATCTGTAGATATTGAACTACACAACCAGGATATAAAAACTTTATTTAAAACGATCGAGAATAAAACCGGATTATTATTTGCTTACCAGCCACAAGCGATCAAAGATTTTCCAAAAGTAAGCACTCCAAAAGGACGCAGAAGTGTAAGCGATATTTTGAATAGTGTGTTTCAGGGCAGTAATTTGGTCTACAAACAAGTAGATCAAAATGTGGTAATTTTTAAAAAAGAAAAAACACAAACAGTTGCCAGTATAACACTATTTGTTGTTGCAGATATTACCTACAACTTATCGGGGAAAATTCTGGACGAAAATAGTCAGCCTTTACCCGGTGTATCTATTTCGTTAGTGGGCGGCAACAAACAAGGAATCTCTGATTTTGACGGACAATTTTTTATCGAATTGCCAAAAGGAAAACACGTGCTTAAAATATCTTATATAGGCTATAAAACACAGGAAATTACGGTCGAAAATCAAACCTCGGTAACTATAAAAATGCAACCCGATTTAGCCAAACTGGACGAAGTTGTAATTATTGGTTATGGTACAACAACCAAAAGAACTTCGACGGGATCTGTCGTTAAAATTACTTCGAGTGATATCGAGAAACAACCTATAACCAACATCCTGCAAAGTTTGCAAGGGCGAACCCCGGGTGTTTTTGTAACACAAACTTCCGGTTATGCCGGTAGTAATATGAATATCGCGATTCGTGGTACAAACTCTATCACGGGCGATAACTTACCTCTTTATGTTATTGATGGTGTGCCGTATATTGGTGATGATATCAAAGAACAGGTTCAATCTGATCGTGTAATCAGAGGGGCGCAAAAATCGACAAGCCCATTAAATATTATAAACCCAAATGATATCGAAAGTATCGAAATCCTTAAAGATGCTGATGCAACGGCGATCTACGGTTCAAGAGGTGCAAATGGTGTGGTATTGATTACGACTAAAAAAGGCGAATCAGGCAAAACTACTTTTACTGTAAATACAAATTCAGGAATCTCTGAAGTGGCAAATATGGTCAATACTCTGGATACTCCTACTTATCTAAATATGCTTCGCACGGCACTAACAAATTCTAAAGCCACACCAAGTGCTTTTAGTAACGGAATTGCTTTGACAGATTTTAGCCAGACGGATCAAACAAACTGGCAGAAAAAATTAATTGGAGGAACTGCTAATTTCAATAATTTCTCGGCAAGTTTAAAAGGCGGAAATGAAAACACCAATTTTTTATTAAGCAGTACATATCATAAAGAAACGACTGTTTTGCCGGGAGATTTTGGTTACAACAAATTCTCTACAAACTTTAGCGTGAGTCACAGTACATTAGACAAAAAGCTTAAAATTGGAGCTTCGGTAATTTATGCTACTGACAAAAACAAATTACCGTTCTACGATATTACCAATTATGCGGTTGTTACGGCACCCAACCATCCTATCTATAATCCGGATGGAACTTATTATTGGTCACCGACATATTTTAGCGATGTAAACCCAATTGCGGCTTTAAACAGAAGAACCGAAGACAAAGGAAACAACCTGATTACAAGTTTTAGTGTTCAATATGAAATTGCAAAAGGTTTCTCTTTTAAAACGGACCTGGGCTACGGAAAAGCAGAAATGACATCGAAACAATTTTTGCCGTCATCCGGTATGAATAATGTATATTATACTGCCAATAATATCTCGCTTAATACTTCAAGATCTTATATTGTTTCGATCAACAATACGAACAATTTTAGCATTGATCCGCAATTAAATTATTCTACTCCTTTATGGAAAGGTAATTTTACTGCCTTGGTAGGTGGTTCGTGGCAAAACCGAAAATCAGAAATGCCATCGTATGTAAACAGTTCAGGATATAGTGCTGATAACTTGATTGGTATTACAGGAACGGCTGCAACCGTAACGTCTTACAATGGTTCATCAGAGTATAAATATGCTTCTTTGTTTAGTAGATTAAATTATAATATTGCGAACAAATATGTGCTAAACATCAATTTTAGACGAGATGGTTCATCTCGTTTTGGAGCCAACAACCGTTACGGAAATTTTGGATCTGTTGGTGGAGCATGGATTTTTACAGAAGAAAATTTCCTGAAAAATGTTTCCTGGCTAAGTTTTGGTAAACTTCGTTCGAGTTATGGAGAAGTGGGTAGCGACGCTATTGGCGATTATGGCTATGCAAACACCTACTCTACGGCTACTTACGGAACCGGAAACGCTGCTATGTCAGAATCCAGAATTGCAAACCCAAATTATCAATGGGAAGTAACCAAAAAGTTTGAAGCAGCAATCGATCTGGGATTCTTTAACGATCGTGTTTCTACCAGTATTGCATATTACAGAAACATTACCGGAAATCAACTGGTTAATGCTACTTTAAGCCCACAAGCCGGATTTACGAGCTATCAGGCAAACTTAGGTGCCGAAGTAGAAAACAAAGGTTGGGAGTTTACGCTAACAACAACCAACGTTCATACTAAAAATTTAAACTGGACAACTTCGTTTAATATCTCTCAGAACTCTAATAAATTATTATCCTTTCCGGGTATAGAAACCTCTGCTTATTATACTACTTATGTCGTTGGAAACGCATTAAGCGGTCGATATTTATACAATTTTACCGGTGTAAATGCAAGTGGTATCGCTCAGTTTGAAGATGTAAACGGAGATGGAAAAATCTCTACAGGATTTGCTCAGACCGGAACCGGTGACAGAAAATATTATGGACCGTCTTACCCTAAATATTATGGCGGAATCTCGAACTCGATCAGTTATAAAGCCTTTTCGCTTGACTTTTTATTCCAATTTGTAAAACAAGAAGGCAGAAGCATGTTATCGTCGATTGCTGTACAACCCGGATATCCATACGGTTTGGCAAATTATCAGGTAGATGATTACAATACTTATCTGGCTCAGGGCAATGTTTTAAGTGCTGCTTATCAGGCTAGTTTCTTTAATTATGCAGGTTCTACGGCTACAATTGTAGATGCTTCTTATATCAAATTAAAAAATGTTAGCGCTACTTATAATATTCCTTTAGATCAAAAAACACAAAAATTCATTCAGAATATTCGTCTTTCTCTTCAGGGGCAAAACTTATTGACGATCACAAGCTACAAAGGATTTGATCCTGAAACGCAAGGTTTGTCACTGCCTCCGTTGCGTACGATAACTCTTGGAACTCAGTTTACATTTTAAATCTAAAAAACATGAAAAATAATTTTATAACATACCGCTATATAGTTTCGTTTTCACTTTTAATAGGACTGGCCAGTTGCGATAGTCTGGTCGAAGTAGATTTGCCCAGCAATGAGTTATCATCTACTACTATTTATGCTTCTGATCCTACTGCCGAAGCTGCTGTAAACGGGATTTACCAAAGTTTGGTAAGCCTTACTAATTATGGATCTGTTCATTATGTTCTTGGAGAAACAGCTGATGAACTTATCCCAAAAACACAACTTGTCAATGTGTATACTTCTAACGAAATTCCGGAAACGGATGGTACTAATGGCACCATGTGGACAGAATATTATAAAGCAGTCTACAATGCCAATGCTGTTATTGAAGGTATAAGCGGAAGCACAACCTTAAGTGTTACTAAAAGCAAACAATGGATTGCCGAAGCCAAATTTTTAAGGGCTTACACTTATTTTTATCTCACTAATATTTGGGGAGATGTTCCGTTGGTTTTAACCACAAATGTTGATGTATCTGCCCTGGCACCAAGAACGAGCCAGACTAAGGTGTATGATCAGATTATTCTGGATTTAAAAGATGCCGAAGCTGATCTTCCCATTAATTATAGCGGTTACAGTTCGCTAAGAATCAGAGCTACAAAATGGGCTGCTGAGGCTTTATTGGCAAGGGTAAATCTTTATTTAGGAAATAATAGTGATGCTGCAACCTATGCCAGCGCTGTAATTACCCAATCCGGAACTTATAAAATGATTGCAGGATTATCCGCTACAAACAGTCCGTTTGTTGCAGATAATACCGAAGCAATCTGGCAAATTCCTTACTACAATACAGCCTATACTTACGAAGGTGCTGCATTGTTTACGACTGCCGGAACCTATATGCTTAGAAAAGGAAATACGATGTTTGAGGCCGGTGATGCCAGAAAAACAAACTGGACCATTAGCGTTGTAGCAAGCGACGGGCTAACTTATTTAGCTCCCAGAAAATACAAAAATTCGTATGTAGCTACTCCTGTAGAACGTTCGACAGTATTGAGGCTGGCAGAACTTTATTTGATCAGAGCCGAAGCCAGAGTAAAATCAAATGATATTCCGGGAGCCCAACAAGACATTAATATCATTAGAAACAGGGCTTTACTACCCGCAACTACGCTTACAGATCCTACTCAGCTTTTAGCCTTAATTTCATTAGAAAGAGAGCGTGAACTTTTTGCCGAGTTTGGTCACAGATGGTTTGATCTTAAAAGAAGCGGAACTATCGATCAGGTGCTTGGCACTACAGCCGGCAAAATATGGAGTTCTACGGATAGCCTTTATCCAATACCGGAAACTGCCAGACGCTCTAATCCCTTTTTAACCCAAAATTCAGGATACTAAATACTAAAAGTACCGCAAGAATGTGTTTGAAGTAAAAATACATTCTTGCGATTTTAAAAAACACTATGGAAACAACAACAATTGTAAGAGTTGAGGATTTGTCACATCAATACAGCAAGGATTGGGCAATACAAAATATAAGTTTTGAAATTAAAGAAAACAAAATATTAGGCTTATTAGGATCCAACGGAGCAGGAAAATCGACCACAATGAATATTCTTTGCGGCGTTTTGAACCAGACGAAAGGAAACATTTATATTGATGGTATTAACCTGAAGGAAAATCCGGTTGAGGCTAAAAAACTAATTGGATTTTTGCCTCAAACACCACCTTTGCACCTTGATCTGACCGTAAATGAATATTTGACGCATTGTGCCGAACTTAGATTGGTAAAAAAAGGAGATCTTAAAAATGCGGTTGAAAGAGCCAAGGAACAATGCGGGATCTCCCACTTTAGTAACCGATTAATTCGCAATCTTTCTGGCGGATATCGTCAGCGTGTGGGAATCGCACAAGCCATTATTCACGAACCAAAACTGGTTGTACTTGATGAACCAACCAACGGATTAGATCCCAACCAGATACTAGAGGTTCGAAACCTGATTAAGAAAATCTCTAAAGATAAAGCGGTAATATTTTCGTCTCATATTTTATCTGAGGTTCAGGCTACTTGTCAGGAAATAAGAATGATCGAAAACGGACACATGGTTTTTGCAGATTCTCTGGAAGCTTTCAACAATTATATCGAAGCCAATACGCTGACAGCGAGTTTCGAAAACCCAATGCAACTTAATGCCTTAACCGCTATTCCGGAGGTAACAAATGCTGTATTTATTTCACCAAAAAAAGTACAGGTCACTTTTACCGGTACACAGGAAATTGCCGAAAAAATTGTAGCACTAAGCGTGCAGAACCATTGGAAATTGCGCGAAATTCAATTCGAAAAAGTATCTCTGGACGAGATATTTGCACAATTATCTAAAAAAGCACCTTCTAAAAACTCTCCTACTTCTTAAAAAAATAAACAAATGAAAACTATCTATAGAATCGCTAAAACAGAACTCAACACGATGTTTTACTCGCCTGTTGCGTGGGTTGTTTTAGTAATATTTTCGATTCAGTCAAGCTGGAAATTCTTTGATACCATTGAACGTTTCGAAAAAGCACAAAAAATTGGACAAAGCATGAATAATTTGTCTCAAATTGTATTTTCCGGTTTTAGCGGATTGTATACTGAAATGCAAAATTATTTATACCTGTATGTTCCGCTTTTAACAATGGGACTTATTAGCCGTGAGATCAACAGCGGCTCTATAAAACTGTTGCTTTCTTCGCCAATAAACATCAAAGACATTGTTTTGGGTAAGTTTCTTGCCATTGCCAGTTATTGTTTATTGTTTATCGCAATACTAGGTTTACTGGGTGTTGCGGCTTATTTTTCTATCGATAATGTAGATCTAAGCTTTATTTTATCAGGACTAATTGGTTTGTATTTACTAGTATGCACGTATGCTGCGATCGGACTTTTTATGTCTTGTCTTACCTCCTATCAGGTCGTTGCTGCAATTAGTACGCTGGTTGTTCTGGCTGGTTTAAATTTTATTGGCAAATTATGGCAGGGTGTCGATTATGTAAAAGATATTACTTATTTTCTATCGATTTCCGGTCGTGCCAACTCTATGATCGAAGGACTTATTGTAAGCAAAGATGTGCTTTATTTTATCCTGGTTAGTGCACTTTTTATTGGTTTAAGTATTTTTAAATTACAGACTGGAAGAGATGCTCAGACTACTTCAAAAAGAGTTTTAAAATATACTGGTTTGGTTGCTATTGTTTTAGGGCTTGGTTATATTACATCGACAGCACCGCTCACTTTCTACAAAGATATGACGCGTACCCAAGATCAAACGCTTACGAAAGCCAGTCAGGAAATCGTAAAAAAAATCGATGGCCCAATTACCATTACAACCTATGTCAACTTACTGGACATTAACTATTATATGGCGATGCCTTATTCTCAAAATCAGGATATTGCCAGTTTCGACAAATACTCCCGTTTTTTGCCCCAACTAAAAATGGATTATGTTTATTATTATGATACTTCGACAAATGCTGCTTTGTATGCACAAAATCCGGGATTGAACGACAAACAGCTTGCGCAAAAAATGATCGAAACGCAGAGTTTAAAACTGAAGAAATTATATTCTCCAGCCGAAATCAGCAAAATAATCGACCTGAAATCAGAACAAAACCGAGTGGTAAGAACTATAGAATACAACGGCAAAAAAACGTTCCTGAGAATGTTTGATGATTTGTTTAAAGTTCCTTTCGAAAAAGAAATTTCGGCTTCTTTAAAACGTTTGGTTACAACGCCTGCCAAAATTGTATTTGCAACCGGAAACATGGAACGCAGCATTGAAAAAAATGGTGATAAGAATTACAAAACCGGTTTTAACGAAATTACTTTTAGAAACTCTTTAGTCAATCAGGGGTTTAATGTGGCTTCTGTAGATATCAACGCACAGAATATCCCACAAGACGCTGATATTTTTATTATTGCCGATCCAAAAACGGAACTAAGTCAGGGTGCAATTGACAGGATCAATCAATATATCGAACAGGGAAAAAACCTGATGCTTTTGGCAGAACCGGAAACCAATTCGGCATTGGCAGCAATTACCAACAAATTAGGTGTTAGTTTTACCAAACAAACATTGGTTCAGGAAAGCGAAATCAACGCACCGGATTATCTGGTTACTGAATTTTCGAAAGGAATAGACAGTACGGTAATTAAGTTGAAAAAAGGAGCTTTTCCAATTCCGCTTTTAGGAAGCAGCGGAATCAAAACTACTTCAAATACAGGTTTTAAAGTTACACCCTTATTACAAACCAACAATCAGCCTGCCTGGGAATCTCCAACCGGAATTAGCTCTGTTTCGACAGATTTAAAAAAACAGCCTTCTTTATCTGCTGTTCCGCTTGTTGTGGCTTTAACGCGAAATATCAATGGCAAAAATCAAAAAATAATCGTTGCCGGAGATGCAGATTTTATGGGCAATGCCGAGTTAAGCCGCGGTGGTTCTGGAACATTTCAGTTTGTAACCGATCTTTTTACCTGGTTTAGCAATTATCAATTTCCAATTGACACTACTCGCCCGGTAAATACAGATAATAAAGTAACTGTAAACTCCAATCAGGTTTTTATCAGTAAAATTCTCTATATCGGGATCTTTCCTTTATTGATCATACTAAGTGGTGCTTTTATATTGATTAGAAGAAACAGAAGATAAAAAACAGCCAAATGCATACACATCAAAAAAATATCATAATTGGGATTATAATGTTATCGTTTCAGATGGCATTTTCCCAATTCAAAACAACGATTCCGCTGGATAAAAATGTAACAACGGGCAAACTTAAAAACGGTTTAACCTATTACATTTTGCACAACGAAGAACCTAAAGATCGTGCGAGTTTTTATTTCGTTCAAAATGTAGGTGCCATCCTCGAAGAAGACAATCAAAACGGATTAGCGCATTTTCTGGAGCACATGGCGTTCAATGGTACACAACATTTTAAGGGAAAAGGAATTATTAAAATGTTAGAAAAAAACGGAGTGAGTTTTGGTAAAGACATCAACGCTTATACCGCTCAGGATGAAACTGTTTACAATATTAGCGGTGTTCCTGTTGCCAATCAAAAACTAATCGATTCTACTCTTTGGGTTTTGCACGATTGGTCGGGTTCTCTTTCTTTGACCGATGCTGAAATTGATGCCGAAAGAGGGGTTATAAGAGAAGAATGGAGAACGCGCAGAACAAGTGGTTTCCGTCTTAAAAGCCAAACCGATGCCGTTTTATACAAGGGTTCTAAGTACAGTAAACGCGATGTAATTGGTGATTTGAACATCATCAACAATTTTAAATATCCGGAACTTAGAAACTATTACAAAAAATGGTACCGTCCGGATCTTCAAGCTGTAATTGTTGTGGGAGATATCGATGTAAAAACCATGGAACAAAAGGTAAAATCAATCTTTTCGGGGATTCCGTTGGCAAAAAAAGCAGCAACTCGCGAGTATTTTGATATTCCAAAACATGACGAGTTGTATTTTGGTGTGGCAACAGATAAAGAAGCCAATTCGACTTCGATCACGTTACAATATGTAGTAGACGAACCATTGGTAAAAGATTCTGTCGTAACACGCAGGAATGTTATGAACTCTTTTTATACCAGTATCCTGAACAATCGTTTTAAAGAATTAATCTTAAAAAACAAAAGCTCGGCCTTAAGTTTAAAAGCTTATTTTGAGCCTGTTTCAAGATTAAGTACCTCTTTTAATATTTCGGCTTTAGCCAAAAAAGGACAGGTATCAGAAGCCTTTCAGGACGTTTATACAGAGGCCGAACGCATAAAACGTTATGGCGCAATTCAATCAGAATTAGACCGAACCAAAAAAGATTTTATCAGTTCGTATGATGATTTTATAAAGAATAAAGACAAAGTCGACAATGATAGCTGGGCAGGAAAACTGACCAATTATTTTTTGAAAGCAAAACCCTTTCTTGCCCCACAAGATGATTATAAACTTACTGTTGGTATCCTAAAAAGTATTTCTCTCGAAGAGCTCAATGCTTATGTTAAAACCATTCAGAAACCTAACAATCAGGTGCTTTTGGTAACTGGTTCTGATAAAGATCAAAATGAGTTTCCTAAAAAAGAAGCTGTTGTCGACTTGATGAAAAAGATCGAAAATGCAACTTTGGAACCTTACACGAAAAAAGAAAATAACGCCCCATTGATCGAAAAGGAGTTAAAACCCGCTGCGATCAAAAAAACATTTGAAGTAGCCGGAGTAAAGGATGCTAAAGGATATATTTTAGAAAATGATGCTAAAATTATTATCCTGCCCACCACCTATTCTCAGGATCAGATTATATTCTCGGCTTTTTCTAAAGGAGGAAAATCTTTGGTAAAAACAGCAGATTTAGGTTCTGCAGAAATTGCCACAACAATTGCAAGATCTTCAGGTTTAGGCAATTTTGATAACATGGGTTTAAAAGAAAAACTGACTGGAAAACTAGCACAATCTTCTCCTTTTATTGGCGAGAATACACAGGGGTTTCAGGGAAGTTCCAATCAGGCAGATCTTGAGACCATGCTGCAATTGCTTTACCTTTCTTTTGAGGCGCCCCGTTTTGATGCAAACATTTTTAATATTTTAAAGGAGCAGTATAAAAACCGTTTAGAGAATATTAAAAAAGACAACGGAAATGCTTTTAAAGACACTGTTGATCTAGCAAATTCTAATCACAACCCGCGTACTTTTATCTTCAATGATAAATTTCTTTCGACTATTGATCTTAAAAAAGCAGAAAATATCTACCGTGACCGCATTAAAAATGCGGCTGATTTTACCTTTATATTCGTTGGGAACATTCCGGAATCGGCTTTAGGTTTAATTCAGAAGTATATTGGAAACATTAAATCGAATCCGGTATTAAAAGAGACTTTTGTCGATCATAATATCGAACCTGCAAAAGGAAAAACTGTCGTTCATTTTAAACGTCCGATGGAAGTGGCAAAAACAACTGTTTATCTAAGCTTAACCGGAAAAATAGCTTACAGTAAAGAGAACGCAACAGGCCTGTATATTATTGGCGAATTGTTGTCGAAACGATTCCTGCAAACGATTCGGGAAGAAGAAGGCGGAAGTTATGGCGTAAATGTGGCTGGAAATCTGGAAGTGATTCCGTCACCATCTTTTGATCTGTCGCTAACTTTTGACTGTAATCCTGAAAAAGAAGAAAAATTAATGCAGATTGTCTGGAAAGAATTGAATGATTTAAAAACAAATCCGGTTCATGCAAATGATCTTGAAGACATTAAGAAAGCGTTGTTAAAAACCAGAGAAGAATCGACCAAAACAAACTCTTTCTGGAACAGTACCCTTTATAACAGCACCTTAAATCAGATTCCGTTTTTGCAGGATGAGGAGTATAAAAATTTAATTTCAAAAATTAATCAAAAAACTATCCAGCAGTTAAGCAAGCATGTTTTGGATAGTGCCAGTAGTGTTGAAGTAATTATGAGTCCGGAAAGCCAACCAGGTAAGTAAATGCTTTAGAATACTTTTTTATTTTATTAGTCATTAAAGGTTGTCGTAACAGACAGCCTTTTTTGGTTTTATAACCTACAAAAAAAACGCCCCATTCCTGAGGCGTTTTCCAAATTTAGTTCTGTTTTATACTTAGTGGCGATCATCATGTCCCTGATTCTGGCCTTTATTAGAATTTCCTTTTGAATTATTTGAATTGTCTCTTTTCGAATTTCCGTTTTGATTTTTTTGGTTATTATTTTGTGGGTTATTCGGTCTGTTGTTATTCTGATTATTGTTGTTCTGGTTGTTATTGTTCTGTCTGTTATTATTGTCTTGTTTGTTGCCTCTGTTTTGTTGCGGAGGTCCCTGATATCCTTTTGGATAATTGGTTCTGTGTTCTTTATGGTAATTATAAGGAGCATCTCCTTTATAATTCTTGTTTAGAACTACTTTGTAACCTGAATAAAGATCATATTGTCTGTATTGTGCAGGTAATCTGTTTTCGTGCACCCATTTGCCATTATTGTCATAAATAAACTGACTTTGATTTACATCATAATAAACATCAATATCCGGTAAATAATAGTATCTGCTGTCGTCATTGCCTTGTGGTCCCCAACTTGGAGGTGTACCAATATTGACGTTGATTGAAACTTGTCCCTGAGCAAAAACACTCATCAAGAGCATTAGTGCAATTCCTAATTTTTTCATTTTTTCTAGTGTTAAGTATTTGATTTGTAACAAAGCGAAAGTAGTGCCACAATATTAGTTTCCCGCATTTATTATACAGAAACACCTTACCAATCGACGAATCCTGCTTTTCAATCGACATTCTTTTTCTAATAAAAAACGCCCCATAATTTGGGGCGTTTCCGTTATATCATTTTTTTATCTCCATCCGCCACCTAGCGCGCGATACAAATCGACTACAGCTTGTAATTTCTGTAAATTATCATTGACACCACTCAACTGGGCTGCCAAAAGATTTTGTTCTGATGTTAGTACATCCGTATAATTGGTTGCAGAGCTATATTCTAAAAGTTGTTGGGTAAAATCTACTGCTTTTTCCAGAGCTTCGATTTGTTTTTCTCTCGAATCTTCTTTTTCAACCGCCATTTCATACGCATACAAAGCATTCGAAACTTCCTGACCTGCCACCAAAAGACTTTGTTGGAAATTATTTAAAGCCTGAACTTGTCGTGATTGCGCATTTGTTAGTCTCGTTTTATTAAGTCCCTGATTAAAAAGTGGCTGTGTAAGGCCGCCAATTAAGGAGTAAAAAACCGAATTAGTAAAGAAATCCGTCAGTTGCAAATTCGAGAATCCGCCACTTGCTGTAAGGGTCAAACTAGGATAAAAATAGGTTTTAGCCATATTTGTTGTTTCAAAAGCCGTTCTGAAATTAAACTCTGCCTGACGAACATCAGGACGATTTTCTAACAGCTGAGCGGGTAAACCTATTGCAATTTTTTCAGGAATTACCTGATCTCCTAATGTTCCTCTTTCTATTGGTCCTGAAGCTTGTCCTAATAAAATATTAAGGGCATTTTCAGTCTCTCTAATGCTTCTTTTCAAATCCGGAATCAAAACTTCGGCAGCGTGCTGGTTGGCTTCACTTTGTACCACAGATGCACCGGTAACTATTGCACCTTCTTTTAGAGCTTTTATAACTTCGACATTTTTAATACGACTTTCCAGGGTCGATTTTGTAATCTCCAATTGTTTGTCATAGGCTAACAATAAAAAATAATTGTTGGCAATGTCTGAAATCAATTGTGTCTGAACGGCTTGTTTTGCCGCATCTGTAGAAAGATAAGTGGCTAAAGCGGCTCTTTTGGAACTGCTTAATTTTCCCCAGATATCAGCTTCCCACGAAGTACTCAAACCTAATTTATAGGTCGTTGTCAGGGTATTGATATTGATTCCTGCCGGAAAATTTAATGCTGCTTTCGATTGCTTATTACGCGTTGCATTAGCATCAAGTTCCAAAGTTGGATAATAGGCTAATTTGGTTTGGCGTAAAGTCGCACGTGACTGAACAATGTTTTCGATTGCATTTTTTAAGTTCAGGTTCTGATCTAATCCTTTTTGAATTAAAGCATTCAATTTCTGATCTTTAAAAACCGTTTGCCAGGGCATGGTTGCAATCGTAGTCGAATCGGCAGAAGCCTGATCGCGATACAAATTCTCTGTAGAAACAGTTGTGGGGCGTTCGTACTTTTTGGTAACGCAGGCACTTAAAAGTGTGGCTGCGATTACCAGTAGAATATATTTATTTGAACTATGAGTCATCTCTGTCTTAATTTAATTATTACTCTTTATGAGCTTCTATCGCTTGTACTTGCTCATCATCCTCTTCATCATAACTTGCTTTTGCAGGACCACTGATTCTTTCCTGTAATCCCTGGAAAATGATAAACAATACCGGAATAACAAATACTCCTAAAATGGTACCTATCAACATACCTCCAACGGCTCCTGTACCAATCGATTTATTTCCTACAGCTCCTGCTCCTGATGCAAACATTAAAGGAACAAGTCCTAAAATAAAGGCAAAAGAGGTCATTAGAATTGGTCTTAAACGCGCTACGGATCCTTCGACAGCAGCTTGGACGATTGGCATTCCTTTACGCCTTCTTTCCAAAGCAAATTCGACAATCAAAATACCGTTCTTGGCCAGCAATCCTATCAACATAATTAAGGATATCTGCAAGTAGATATTACTGTTTAATTTGAATATGATCGAGAATAAATAGGCTCCTGCCAATCCAAACGGAATGGATAATAATACTGCAAATGGCAATATATAACTCTCATATTGTGCACTTAACAAGAAGTAAACAAACACAAGACATAATATAAAAATGAAAATAGTTTCACTTCCAGATGCTAACTCTTCACGTGTTAATCCTGAGAATTCATACCCATAACCTGCTGGTAGTTCTTCTGCTGCAACTTCCTGAATTGCTTTAATGGCATCTCCGGAACTAAAGCCCGGATTTGGAGCTCCTGTAATAGCGATAGAAGAGAAAAGGTTAAATCTTGAAATAGATTCCGGACCAAAAACTCTGGTCATTTTTACAAACTCCGTGATTGGCGCCATTGTTCCGGCAGTATTTCTAACAAATATTTTGTTTAATCCTTCTGTATTGGTTCTAAACTCAGGAGAAGCCTGAATCATTACACGATATTGTTTTCCAAATTTATTGAAATTCGAAGCATACAAACCTCCATAATAACCCTGCATTGTTGACAGGATTGTATTTACCGGAACACCTGCATCCTTAGCCTTTGCCAGATTAATATCCATCATATACTGAGGGAAACCCGGATTAAATGGTGTTGTTGCATATTGTATTTCCGGACGTTTAGATAATTTTTCTAAAAATTCTGTATTTACTTTAAAAAATTCTGCCGTTGTATGACCTCCTTTGTCCTGCAATTGAAATTCGAATCCACCACTTTGTCCAAATCCTGAAATTGTAGGTGGCGAAATGAAGAAAATATTTGCTTCACGAATTCCGCTTGTTTTGGCAAAAAGCTGACCAATTACATCATTAACGCTTAAATCACGTTTTTCCCATGTATCCAGTCTTACAATAACCATACTGTAAGCACTTCCTGCTCCTGCTGTAAAGTTTTGTCCAATGATACGCAGTGTATTTTTAACTCCCGGAATCGTGTGGGCAATACTGTCCACTTTTTTTGCAATTACATCAGAACGTTCCATAGAAGATGATGGAGGCAAACTAATATTAGCAAAAACAACTCCCTGATCTTCCGCCGGAACGAAAGCCGATGGTGTGGTTTTCATCATATAAAATAATGCTGCTCCGGCAATAAGAATCGCCGCCAATACAATCCATTTTTTGACAGAAAGAAAACTTACAGAACGTTTGTATTTGCCGGTTACATTATCGAATGCAACGTTGAATGCGGTATAAAATCTCTGAATAAAACTCTTATGTTTGTGATCGTCTTCGTGTGGTTTTAAAAGTAAAGCACACAATGCCGGACTCAAAGTCAAGGCATTAATTGCCGAAAGGATAATTGCGACGGCCAATGTAATACCAAATTGTTTGTAGAAAACCCCGGTAGATCCTGTAATAAAGGTAACCGGAATAAATACGGCTGCCATAACAAGTGTGATCGAAATAATCGCTCCCGAAATTTCGTTCATCGCATCAATTGTCGCTTTCTTAGACGATTTATATCCATGATCGAGTTTGGCATGCACCGCCTCGACGACGACAATGGCATCATCGACCACAATACCAATGGCAAGAACCATTGCAAAAAGGGTTAATAAGTTGATGGTAAACCCAAACAAATTCAGGAAGAAAAACGTTCCTATAATCGCAACCGGAACTGCAATTGCCGGAATTAAGGTTGACCTGAAATCCTGAAGGAAAATAAATACTACAATAAAAACCAATATAAAGGCTTCGACCAGCGTGTGAATTACTTTTTCTATAGAAGCATCCAGGTTTTCGTTAACGTCAACAAGAATCGTATATTTTACTCCTTTTGGGAAGTTTTTTGCCGCTTCTTCAATCAGTGCTTTAGAATTGTTGATTACATCACGGGCGTTTGATCCCGGAGTCTGGCTAATTGCCATCGCAGCAGATTCTACACCATTTGTTTTAATTGTTGCTGAATAACTTAAAGATCCTAATTCTACTTTGGCAACGTCTTTTAGTCGCAACATTTGTCCGTTTCCAACAGATTTTATGATGATATCACCAAATTCCTGAGAACTTGTCAAACGTCCTTTGTACTTAATTACGTATTGAAAAGCCTGATTTCCGTTCTCACCAAATTTACCCGGTGCAGCTTCGATATTTTGTTCTGCCAATGCAGCCGAAATATCACTTGGAATCAGTTTGTATTGTTGCATGATGTCCGGTTTTAGCCAGATTCTCATCGAGTAATCTTTTGCACCAAAAACAGTTACATCTCCTACTCCAACCACACGTTGTATTTGTGGAACCAGGTTGATCTTGGCATAATTTTGAAGAAAAGTCTGGTCGTATGCTTTGTCATCACTGTACAAAGAGAAAATCAGTAAGTTACTACTCTGACTCTTTGTTACTGTAACCCCTGCCTGAGTTACCTCTACCGGTAATAAACTGGTGGCTCTGGAAACTCTGTTCTGAACGTTTACTGCTGCTAAATCAGGATTTGTTCCTACTTTAAAAAAGATTTTTATAGATGCATTACCATCATTTGTTGCTGTAGAGGTCATATAGGTCATGTTCTCTACACCATTAATTTGCTCTTCCAGCGGAATTACAATACTTTTAAGTACCACATCGGCATTGGCACCGGTATAACTTGCCGAAACATTTACCGTTGGCGGAGCAATATCCGGATATTGGGAAATAGGCAACTCGATAAGGCCTAAAACACCTAGAATGACAATAATAACAGATATTACTGTCGAAAGTACAGGTCTTTGTATGAATATTTTAAACATTTTTTTCTTATTTTAAGTCTGCATAAACCGTTTCCGCACTTTCATTATGAGCTTTAATCTCACTTCCGTCTTTTAATGCAGCTACTCCTTCTAACACAATTTGATCTCCTGCTTTTAAGCCACTTGTTACTACATAATAATTACCTGCTGTGTTTTCAAGTTTCGTAATATTGACATTTTTAGTTTTGTTATCTTTTCCTACTGTAACGGCAAACATTTTATCCTGAAGTTCGAATGTGGCACTTTGAGGAATCAATATGACATCCTTAACTTCATTTGGGATTCTTACTGTTGTGCTGCTTCCGCTTCTGATAATTCCTTTTGGATTAGAAAAACGGGCTCTGATGTTTACAGAACCTGTCTCTGTATTGATCAATCCGTTTACGGTTTCGATACGTCCTTTTTCATCATAAGTAGAACCATCTGAAAGTACTAAAGAAACCTGAGGTAATTGTTGAATTTTTTGCGCCAGTGAAGTTCCTGAACCACTTTGGGTAAACGTCAGTAATGCTTTTTCGTTCATAGCAAAATAAGCATAAACATTGCCAATACTGGAAACAGTCGTTAGCGGGTCTGCGGTATTAGAACTCACCAAACTTCCTAAACGAAACGGGATTGAACCTACAACTCCGTTAACCGGACTTGTTACTGTAGTATATCCTAAATTGGTTTTAGCATTTACCAAAGCGGCATTTGCCTGTGCCAATGTTGCCAAAGCTGACTCATAAGTATACTGTGCAGATTCAAGGTCATATTTACTAATGATTCCTTTTTCGACCAGAGGTTTTACTTTATTCACAGCCAGTTTTGCTGTACTTAAACTTGCCTGAGCACTTTTTATACTTGCGGTTGCGGTACGAACTTGTTGCTCATATTCCGGCGCATTGATTTTAAACAAAGGTTGTCCTGCTTTTACAACAGCCCCTTCATCGACAAAAATCTTGTCGATATAACCTTCCACTCTCGGTCGGATTTCTATGTTTTGCTGTCCCTGAATACTGGCGGGAAAGTCTGTATATAAGGTTGCTGATTTTGGCTGCAAAGTCAGCGTTTTATACTCTTTAACTTGTGGTGCACCTCCGGCCTGAGCCGATTTGTCGTTTTTATTACCACACGAAGCGATGATAACAGATGCTGCGATAACGCTTAAAAAGGATTGCTTATTCATTGTGAAAAATGTGTAATTATCAATTTATATCGAAACAAAAGAACTAAAATATTACAAACAAAAAATTTTCAATAGACGTAGGGCAAAAAACAATCGATAGATATAACATGAGAACCGATAGAAAATTATTTGGTATTATCTGCTGCTTTAAAAACAGACTCGTCGGCTCTAAAATGGTTTTTAAAGATTCTGGTTCTATTTTGGGCGATTGGTTTTATATCTTTTATAAATATAGTGTAATATTGTCAGAAAATCAAAACTTATAATGTCACCAAACTTTTTTAAACCATACATTTCCACAGGATTACATATTCTTGCCTGGTTATTATTGGGATTTACCTTATTATTTTATATACCCCTGACATGGAATATTGTTCTGCCGGCAATTTTTTGGTTGTGGCAATCTATCGTGTTGTTTTTTATGATTGTTATTTTTTACTTTAATGCTCAGATAATAGTCCCGAGAACCATTATCAGGGATAAAATAAGTCCTTTTTTATTGTGGGCCCTTATCATTATTTTTATCATGCAGCTTATTGCTTATGTGTACAATTATAATACAGACCTGCACAATAAACTGGCCATCATATTAGGTTTTAAAAAATACCGAAATGATTATTTTGACAATTATGTTTTTACGATAAGTTTATTGGTTTTAGGAATTAGTACAAGTTGGGCGATGTTGCATCATTGGCAAAAAGCGGCACAACACAAGCAAAAACTGGAACAGGATAAAACAATGGCAGAACTGGCAATGCTGAAAGCACAGATCAATCCGCATTTTTTCTTTAATTCCTTAAATAGTATTTATTCGCTTACCTATACCAATATCGAAGATTCTCGTAATGCACTTCATACTTTGAGCCGTATGATGCGCTATTTGCTTTACAGTACGGAGGGCGAAAGAACTACTTTACTGAAAGAAGCAGAATTTATGAAAGATTTTATAGCTTTGATGAAGCTTCGTGCCAATAGCAAACTAACGATTACAACAGATATTCCGGAAAAAATAATAGATTACCCTATTGTTCCCATGTTGTTATTGCCATTAGTCGAAAATGCTTTTAAACATGGTGTTCATGCTACAGATAAAAGTGAAATTCATATTAAACTAAGACAAAAGGAAGCAAATCTGGAATTTGAGGTAGAGAACACTTTTTTCGAGAAAACAAACCCATCAGATCAGGGCGGCATAGGATTAACGAATACAAAACGCAGATTGCACTTAATCTATCCGCATAAACATGTTTTGACCTGCGGTATTGACCAAAATGGGAAATACAAAGTAAATCTGCAAATAACTTTAGAACAATGATTGTATTAAAATGTATAGCAGTAGATGATGAACCACTGGCCCTAAAACTAGTGGAAACTTTTATAGAACAAACCCCATTCCTGCAATTGGCGTGCAGTTGCGATAATGCTGTTGAGGCAATGAGTTTGATTCGGGAACAGCAACCGGATATTGTTTTTCTGGACATCAATATGCCCAACTTAACGGGTATGGAACTCGCCAGACTTTTGCAGGAGCAACCCGGACCATTACCCAAAATTATTTTTACGACAGCCTATAATCATTATGCAATAGAAGGCTACAGAGTAAATGCGGTCGACTATCTTTTAAAACCTTTTAGCTACGAAGAGTTTTTGCGTGCTGCAAATAAGGTTCTTCAAATGTCTGAAGAAGCTGCCAATCAATATCATTCGATAACGGCAGATGATGAATTTATTTTTCTAAAGGTAGAATACCAATGGGTTAGAATTTCCCTGAAAGATATTTTGTATATAGAAAGTTTAAAGGATTATGTAAAGGTGCATCTCGAAGATACACAGAAATCAGTAATGTCTTTAATCTCGCTTAAAGCACTGGAAGAAAAATTACCTGCATCAAAATTTATGCGAATCAATCGTTCCTTTATTGTTTCGCTTGAAAAAATAAATTCGATAAGCAAAAATTCGATATTCATTAATAAAACTGAAATAACTGTTGGAGAACAGTATAAAGAAACCTTCAAGACCATTGTAGAAAAATGGTTGAAATAAAATTAAAAAAGTAATATCATGGAAAAAAGATCAAACCAATATTATCTGACATTAAGTCTGAAAAAATATGCAGATGGTGCAACAGAACCTGCAAAGGAACTTGGAATACAATTTGACAATCACGATGAAATATTTAGTATTATAGAAAAAATTCAGGAAAAAAACATTTTCAAAGATCCTTCTGAAGCGGCTCAATTTGCACTTGGACTGAAATTATTTAGTGAGGTAAAACTAAAAAACCGTAAAAATCCACTTTTTGAAGAATTGAATGAAGTGTTTCCGATCTTCATGAAAAAGCTAAAAAGTTTGTAAAACGAAAACGCCTCAATGAGGCGTTTTTTTTATGCTTTAAAAGTATTTTGTAACTATGCTTTTGCTTTTCTTTTTACAGTACAACCAATTTCTTTAGTTTCTGTTATTGCCGGTTTTTGATTGCTTTTTAAAGCTGCAATCACGTCTTCGGCATATTTTGTTTTCTCTGTTTTAGTGCCTTCCGGATCATTATCAATTGCTCCTACATATTCTACAACATTACCTTTTGCAGTTTTAGAAACAATAAAAAGATGCGGTGTATGTTTTGCTCCGTATTGATCTGTAACCACTTGTCCCTGATCGAATAAATACGGAAAAGGGTATTTTTTATCTTTTGCCAATTGTTGCATTTTGTCGTAAGCATCAGCTTTTGAAGCTTCAGGATCATTTGGATTTATTGCAATTACCGGATAACCTTGTGGTTTAAACTTTTTGTCGAGCTCAATTATTCTTTGCTCATAAGCTACTGCATAAGGACAGGTATTACAGGTAAAAACAACAATAAAACCTTTGGCTTTTGGGAAGCTTGCAAAAGAAACCTCTTTGCCATCGACATTTTTTAATTTGAATTCCGGAGCGTTTTCTCCTGCCTTAAGCGTAGCAGTTTGTGCCTGAGCAAATAAGATACTAAAGAGTAGTATCGTGAATGTGGTAATGAACTTTTGCATAATTTATAGTTTTTTATATTCAGTTAATAATTGTTCGTAGGTAAGTTCCGATTCGATAAATTTTCGTTTATCTTCTTTAATGAATATTGTAGCAGGAATACTTCCTGACCACGTTTTATCGATTCGGTCAATATATTCTTGCGGGTTGCTTTCGTTCAATAAAAAAACCTGGCTTTTCATGTTTTTTCTTTTGACAAACGGAACAACTGCCGAAGTAAGTTTTGATTTAAAATCGACACTAATTAATAACACAACCAGTTTATCTGATTTATATTCGGCATTTAGTTTTTCAAAATGAGGCAATTCTTTTATGCAAGGCGCACACCATGTTGCCCAAAAATTAACTACATACGTACTGTCCTTTCCGTTTTTGATTCTCTCATTGAGCTGATCGATATTCAATAACTTTACATTTTGACTGTATCCCATTACTGAAAAAGCGAAGAACAGAAAAGTATATATCTTAAAAGTGTGGATTTTCATATTTGCTGCGTGCTAAAATTAATTTTGCCTTACAAATATAAATTAATGCCCTCTTACTTTTTGTTAATAAAAGTTTAATGCAAAATAATTTATTAGAGGTATTACATTCCTGCCGGGATATTTGTGTTGTTAACAAATTGAAGACGTTCCATATTATCCATTTTAGTAAGGGATAAAATGCCATTTTTATTCTCGTTTATCCCATTTATTCTAAAACAAAATTCATCACCGTCTTTGTCCATTAAGGTCAAAAATTCGATTGTATCATCTGAATTATTCTGACAGCTATGTGAAATGGTATATCGATACATTACTTTAAAAAGATTCTTGTCATAATTATACACTTTGCCATCCGGAGTAAAAACCCATCTTGTATTTCTGTTTGTATCTGCATACCAGGTTCCAATAATTTTTTTGGATGAAGGGTCTTCACTTTGGCTATTGCCTGCAATAGTTGGGATTTGTAGTAGCAACAGCAAAATAAAAAATAGCTTTTTCATACTTTTTATGGTTTGATTGTATGTGACTTTCAATCTTATTTTGGTCACATCTTTACTTACAAAAATAATATTTTATTGCGAATAGAATCTATCAGGTCCTTAAAATGACCTAAAAATTTAGAATCAGTATTTTTTCTTTATTCTCCTGTTTGACTGTGAGGTGCGTCTACGGGTTTGGATTGTGATGATCCTTTTTGACGTAAAAAAATAGACAATACAATTATGGCAAAAACCGAAAGAAACTCGCTTTGCCAGTTTTGAAAAGATTCAAACCAAAAACGGGATTGTCCTAAATAATCCGTGATAGAAAGTTCCGGATTTCCTTTTAAAATACTAACGGTGTTTTCGTCTTTTAAGCTGCCATAAAAATGGAGTATAAAGGAAGCAAAAAACAGCAAAAATAAACTTAGGGTTAAAGAGTTTTTATAAACCCACAACCAAATACCACCTTTTTTGACAGGCCATGGTGCTCCTTTTCGTTG
Source organism: Flavobacterium araucananum (assembly GCF_002222055.1). Taxonomy (GTDB): domain Bacteria; phylum Bacteroidota; class Bacteroidia; order Flavobacteriales; family Flavobacteriaceae; genus Flavobacterium; species Flavobacterium araucananum. Next base: position 124,326 of record NZ_MUGS01000004.1, on the reverse strand, counting down.
GGGAGAAGGGTTGCGATCTACTTCTTCTTCTCCGTCAAAACCTTTGGATTCTGATGAGCCTTTTTGTCTTAAAAAAATAGTAAGCCAGACTAATAAGCCCATTTGCAAAAACTCGCTTTCCCAATTTTCAAAAGTGGCTTCGATGAAATGTCCGGTGGTCAGATAATTACTGAGCGTAACGGCATGACCACCGTTTTCTATAAGCTCTTTGTTATATTCTTCTACACCAAAAAATAGCTGACCAATAAAAGCCCCAATAAAAAGTAACAGAAACACAATTGATAAACCGTTATGATATAGAATTTTTTTCATTTTTTGCTTATTAGAATTTACATTTCAATAAAAGATTATTCTTTTTTTAATAATTCTTCTCTTTCCCAGAAACGGTGTCTTCCCATTGCTTTAATAAAAGATGTTGCGAGTGCCTTGTCGCCTATTTTTTCGCTGGTTAAAATTCCGGCATCTTTATGCAAATCGTCTTTAAGAGGCAATACCTGAACACCCTGACCTTCGGCAGCAATAAACTTACAGTGATGGTATGCATCTTTTATAAATTCGCCTACTTCTTTCTTATTTTTAAGTACCGGAATTCCTTTTCCTGCGGGAATAAATACGGCATCAAATAGTACAGATGCAGCAATAAGATAACTTTGATCTACCGGAATTTCCAGTCCTTCTTCTGAAACAATTGTACCCAAATGCGGCGCAATAATCACGGCTTTTGCTCCGGCATCTTTCAGGGCCAGTTTCATCGTTTTTACAGAATCGGCATTCACGCCTTCGGCACATAAAAATGCAACTTGTCTGGTGGCAATCGTATTCGAAATTGTTGGGTTCTTCAGCATGCTTAATGCGTCTGAATTTTTGATCGATTGTTTTACTTCTTTAGGTTCTTGTTTGCCTTGATCATCTGCTCCTACGCCATGATTTATGGGTTTTTCGAGCGTTGTTGGCACATTCATTCCTAAAGCTTTGGCTACTTTTGCAGCCAGATTTTTATCGACCTGAGATAATAATCCCAACATACGTTCTCTAATCGCTTTTGTTTCTACTTTTCCTAATTCAAATGACAAAGCATCTGCAATATGGTTTTGTTCTATTGGGGTTTGGCTGTTAAAGAAAAGTTTTGCCTGACTAAAATGATCCGAGAAACTTTCGCTTCTTTCACGGATTTTTTGAGCATCGATCCGTTCGTTAAAACTACTAAAACCTCCCTCATCAATTTTTGCCTGAAACGGGCAACCACCACCTAACGAATTAGGATGATAACTTACACGCCCAACCGGAATTTCCTGACGCATGTGTCCGTCTCTCTGATTGTTGTGCATGGGTGCAACGGTACGATTTATTGGAATTTCATGAAAATTAGGGCTTCCTAATCTTGACAATTGTGTATCTGTATACGAGAATAATCGACCTTGCAATAAGGGATCATTAGAGAAATCAATTCCGGGAACAACATGTCCGGGATGAAACGCAACCTGCTCTGTTTCTGCAAAGAAATTATCCGGATTTTTGTTCAGGACCATTTTACCAATAATCTGTACGGGAACTAATTCTTCGGGAATTAATTTGGTTGGATCCAAAAGATCAAATTCAAATTTATGTTCATCGGCTTCCGCTATAATCTGTACACCCAGTTCCCATTCCGGGAAATTTCCGCCCTCGATAGCTTCCCATAAATCCTGTCTGTGAAAATCAGAATTTTTACCGGAAATTTTTTGTGCTTCGTCCCAAGCCACAGCATGAGTTCCTAATTTGGGTTTCCAATGAAATTTTACAAAATGAGATTCGTTATTTTTATTGATAAATCTAAAGGTATGAACACCAAAACCTTCCATCATTCTTAAACTTCTTGGGATGGCTCTGTCGCTCATTACCCACATAATCATGTGCATTGATTCTGGCATTAGCGATATAAAATCCCAAAAAGTATCGTGTGCAGAGGCTGCCTGAGGCATTTCGTGATGTGGTTCGGGTTTTACGGCATGTATTAAGTCCGGAAATTTCATGGCATCCTGAATAAAAAATACCGGCATATTGTTTCCTACCAGATCATAATTACCTTCTTGTGTGTAAAATTTAACCGAGAATCCACGCACATCTCGTGCTAAATCTGTAGAACCTCTGGAACCTGCAACGGTAGAGAAACGTACAAAAACAGGCGTTTTAATGCTTTTATCGTTCAGGAAACCTGCCTTGGTATATTTTTCCAGAGAATCATACAATTCAAAGTAACCATGAGCTGCTGAACCCCTTGCGTGAACGATTCTTTCCGGAATGCGTTCGTGGTCAAAATGGGTAATTTTTTCTCTTAAAATAAAATCTTCTAATAGCGAAGGTCCTCTTTCTCCTGCTTTTAAAGAATTGTTGTTGTCATTAATTTTCAATCCCTGATTTGTGGTCAGGAACTGATTGTTGGCATTTGATTTCTTCAGTTCTAAATCTCTTTGCTTTTCATCTGCATGATCCTGACTTGGTTTTTTTGAATTTTTCATTTTTTTTGATAGTTGTTTGGGTTTTTAAAATAGTTTAAAAAACAGCTTTCAAATTCTGTTTGTAGTTCCCATTAAATCGTTTTGAGAATTTGAAAGCTGTAACAAGCCTGACAAATGTAGCTTACAATAAAAATAAAGGCTTACAGGATTCAATTCAAAAATTACATCATTTAAACATTTGATAATCAGACACTATAAATGATTAAATAAAATAAAAAATAGATTGATGGCTTTTATTAAAAGTTATATCATTGAGGGTAAAACTTACAAAATAAATTGCTGTTAATTATACAATTAGAAGTTACTTTTCTATAAGAGGTTACAAGGCATTAGGGAGTAGATTTGTATGATAACAAACATAAAAAACTATATTATGAAAACTACAGATCAAAAAAACAGCAGTACTTCGACTTCAGGACCAAAATCGATGGACAAAAAAACAGATAAAAAGGAAACATCTCCAAAAAGAGAAACTAAACCTACTGAAAAAGACACTAAGAAGCCTGCGGCATCAAAGAAGTTATAGGGAAATAATTAATTCTAAAGTATAACACTATGGAAAACAGGAACAATCAAAATCAGGAAGAATTTATCGATGATGTCAATCATCAAACGAATGACTTTAATCATAACGAGCCGGATCATGAAGATGAAGATGCTGAACAGGTAGAAAAGGATTTAGAAGAAGACCTGGATGAAGTATCACACGATCCTTTTCCGAGTATAAATCCCGAAAGATTCTAAAGATTATGCCAAATTATAAGGAGATAACCGTTAAGGATTTAAACTTAACGGTTTTTTTTGTAAATTGATGTCTGAAACGAAATTTTGTAATAAAAAATCAAAACTATATAATCTTAATGGCTTGAATTGCAGTAATTTTAAAATATGTGTTTTAAACAAATTAAAACACATTTAGAAAATGCATTGTATCATGGATATCACCATTCAACTTATCTGGTTATTTGTTCTTGCTATACCAATAGCGTGCATAAGCTGGACTGTAACGCATGAAGAAATATTTAAAGAACCTCGTGAATGGTGCGTGCGTCATTCAAAAAATGATCGGACTCTTTTGGTCAGAAAGGCATTTTATCTCTTTACGTGCGAATATTGTTTTAGCCATTATGTCACAATTGCTTTTTTAGTGCTTTGTAATTATAAACTTTTGCTAAATGATTGGCGCGGCTATATTTTGGCAGGATTTTCGCTTGTTTTTATAGCAAATGTCTATATGAGTCTTTTTGCTTTGTTACGACAGGCTATAAAAAAAGAAAAAGTAGAAATCGAAAAAATAGAGAATGAAACCGATAGTGATAAGCTATCATCCTAATAAAGTATAACTAAATAAATTAAACAAATCATGGAAAATTTAAATTTCATAGACCCATTATTGCACGGAATCACTCCTGATACAACAGGGAATAAAATACCAAATCTTTCTGTAAAACACTTAGTTTGTGCGGGAATAAGTTCACTTTTGGTTGGCGCTGTCTTAAAAAAAGTGGGACAAAATAAAGCAGGTGCAATAGTAGGCAGCCTTGCTGTACCGTTATTGGCTTCGGCATGTTACAAACAAATCTCAAAAACATCTAAAGCAAAAAGAGAAATTAACGATAGTAGCGGTATAGAATACAATCACTAAATAATTGTTTCAGGTCTTTTTGTTTCAGTTTTATACTGAACAGATAAAAGGAATATTGGTTAGCCACGAATTCACGAATTATGCTCCATCATCAGCTAGAAAAAATTCATGAATTCCTGGCTATTTTTTTTAATTCATCTTATACAAAAAAAGCCTGCAAAATAAATTTTGCAGGCTTTTTTTATTCTTCTGGTTATGGATTACGGAACTAGTACCGCTCTTCCTTTTATTTTTCCTTGTCTTAATTTATCATATACTTCCAGCGCCTGATCCAGACTGTACTTTTCTATTTCTATATGGATTTTTTTCTGCAGTGCGAGCCCAATTACCTCCATCAATTCAGTTCTTGAACCCCAATACGGGTTTGTTATGCTTACACCAACCGGTAATTCTCCTACCTTGTAGTCATACTTTCCGCCTCCCAAACCTACAATAGTTAAATCACCATCTAAACCAATTATCTTACTGCCTAAAGCAATTGTAGACGAAGCACCAACAAAATCCAGCACTACTTTGGCTTTCTTAATTCCGGTAATTTTTTTTATTTGCTCTGCTGCATCTTTATCTGTCGAGTTTACGGTATATTTTGCACCAAGCTGCTTCGCAAATTCAAGTCTTTCGACCGTGATATCGCAGGCAATGATAGTTGATCCGCATATTTCTGATAAAATCTGAAGAGCCACATGCCCTAATCCTCCAACACCTATGACAACAACATATTCGTCCGGCATTAATTTGTGCAGGGAACGCTTAATCGCAGAATATGGGGTTAAAGCTGCATCTGTCAATGGTGCTGCAATAACAGGATCGAGATCATGAATGGGCACCAATAAACGTGATGAAGGTACTAACATATAATCTGCCATACCACCATTAAGTCCTAATCCGCCGCCAAAAGCCAGCTCAGAGTGATGATCGCAATAGTTTTCATTAGAATTCTGGCAAGGCTTGCAATGTCCGCATCCCCAGGGTCCGTAGACTAAAACAGCATCCCCTTTTTTATACCCTTTTACATCTTCTCCTACTTCTTCTACCCATCCTGCATTTTCGTGTCCAAGCGTAAAAGTCACTCCGGATACTAATCCTTCGTCTATTACATGCAAATCAGAATGACATACGCCGGCACCTCCAATTTTTAATAATACTTCATCTCCTTTTGGAGATGGTTTTTCTAAATCATTTACAACTCTAACCTCTTTGTTCCCAAAAAATCGTACTGCTTTCATAAGAATTTATTTATAAAATTATAGTAGTAAATTTACTTAAATAATAAATATCTTACATAAATATAGAATCACTTTATAGATTTATTAACTTCGTAACTGGTTGCTGTTAAAAAAATTAAGTTTTTTTTAGGTACAAAGTTACAGAAGTACAAAGGCACAAAGGTTTCTTTCCGGACATAGAAATGTATTGCTTTGCAGACAATGATTGAAGTTTTGTGCAAAAATTATCTAAAAATAACAAAAGCCCGTTTCTTTCGAAACAGGCTTTTTGTAAAAAAAATAAACTAACACAAAAACTTAATTATATCCTTGATTTTGTTGAAATACCTTTTGGTCAATTACGGTTTGTGGAATTGGAAATGCTCTTCTAAAAGGTTGAGAAGCAGCTTTTGCAGTTCCGGCTAAATCAAATTTTCCAAAACGTATACTTTGTGGTCTTCTTTGTAATTCCCAGTACAACTCAAAACCTAATTCTTTGTACAATTGCTCTGAGTCTAATGCTGTAAGAACTTTTCCGGTAGCACTTGCAAACAACGATTCTCGTTTTCTGCTGGTGCGTAATTTATTAAGATCGATCAGGGCCAGACCTGTGCTTCCTTTTCTAAAATAAGCTTCGGCCCTCATGGCATAGATTCCTCCTAAACGGAATAACGGAATATCTACATTACTGTTACCGTTTCCTCCTTCGGGATCAAATTCATATTTAAAAACACGAGCTCCCTGATTGATTTCGTTTTGAGCAAAAACAGATTTGGTAGGATCTGCAAATGTCAGTGATGGCGTAAAATTCATTCTGGTAGTCGTACTTTTTTCCATAACCAGTGGAGACACTTTTATGCGGTTCCCTACCATTTCAAGAGATCCTGATGCTAATAATATTGGACCATATTGAAGCCCGGCCTGGATTCCTCTATTAAAGTGAAACCAAGGCAATGCCGGACTACTTTTAGGTACGATGTCTGTTGCAGGAACACTTACATCTGTACCATCGTTCATAAACCAGGTACCATCTGCATATTGGTAATGTTGCTCAAATCTTGGATCGTCATGATTACCAGCCCATGAGGCATAGAATTCCGGAGTTGTACAAGCAGCATTTGTCCCTCTGTTTGCCGCAGATGTTCTCTGGTTACGCTCCATACATACATAAGCAAAACTATTAGAACCATTACGGATGTAATCTATCTTTTGAGAAATTGCAAAAATAAGTTCTTTACCATTATCGTTATCTCTTGCAAAGTTTTTGAAAAAATCACTTTCCAAACTAAATTTTCCTGAATCGATTAGTAATGATGTATAATAAATAACACGGTCCATATCTGTTCCTGTGCTTCCTGCAACTGCCGGCTCATTAAAATTAAAAGCAGAGGTAGCATTGTAGCGGTCTTTGAATACTGCACGGTTTAAATACATGGTACTTAAAAAAGCATAAGCAGCTTGTTTGGTAAATCTTCCGTGGTGTGTTCTTTGTGTACCAATGTCGGCTAAATTTGGTAGCAGAGCTTCGACATCCGTGATTAATTTATCAATCTCAGTTTCCGCTTTTAAAATCTGCAAAGGTGCATCTACATTCAATGGATCTCTTGATGGAGCTTGTCCGTAAAGATCTAATGTCGTATAGGTATAATAGTCTAAAAGTGCTTTTGATTCTGCCAGAAATAATGCTTTTTCCGGAAAAGTACTTTCCTGAGCAGACTTAATAGAAGTTAGAGAACGTGTAATACCGTTGGTCAGTAAATCCCAGTTACCTACTATAATAGCATTGCTGGAACTCCAGGTAAATTCATGCATGTCCCTCCATTTTCCACCATCTCCCCAGTCACTTCCGCGGGTTGGTAAAATAGCTTCGTCTGTAGTGTATTCCTGCATGGCAAAAACTGCTCCGTGATCAACAAAAGTTCCGTCTCCAAGTCTGTCATAAGCTGCCGCAAGTGCACCCGCAGGATCTGTAGCATCTGTTCCTAATTTTTCGTCCAGTACAACTTCATTAAGATCTGTACAGCTGTTTAAGAGAAAAATAAAAGAGAATATTGTTATAATTTTTAGGCTGAAAAATGTCTTTGTCTTCATGATTTATAATTTTAAAGTTGCTCCAAAACTGAACGTTCTCGAAGTTGGGTAACTGGCGTAATCTATACCAATAGATTGGTTTCCGCCGTTAGATTTCGGGCTGTTGATTAATGGATCGTAACCTGTATAATTTGTAATTGTAATTAAGTTCTGACCTGTAATATAAAGCGTCAACCCGTTTAACCAATTCACTCCTTTTAGATCAAAATTGTAACCAATACGAGCTGTATTTAATCTAATAAAATCAGATTTCTCTAAGAATAATGTAGATAAAATTGGTGCATTTGTAGCATTTGCCCCAGACTCATAATATCCTGTAGCTACATTTCGGTCAGATGCCAAGTTGTTTATATTTAAGGCATTCAATCCTGTATTATTCAACAAATAACCTCCGGTCTGACCAATGATAGAGAATGAAAACGTAAAGTTTTTGTATCTCATATCACTATTAAAACCATAGTAAAAAGTAGGTAACGCACCTTCGATAATAATTCTGTCGCTGTTATCAATTTTACCGTCTCCGTTTTGATCCTTAAAAATATTTCCGCCTTTACTGTCAAAACCAATATGTTCCAACAAATAAAACGAACCTGCTGCATAACCACTTTTGTAGATGTTTGCATTTACACCAGACTGTCCAGGTCCTGAAATTGTACCTGTCAGGATTTCTGAAACTGGCAAGTCTTCGATTTTATTTTTTAATGTCGCACCGTTCATATCGATGTTCCAGCTAAAGTTTTTAGTGTCTACTATTTTTGACCCTAACATAAACTCAAAACCTTTGTTAACGATTTTTCCGTCAATATTTGTCCAGACAGTAGTGGTTGGTTTTAACGGACTTGAAGGAACATTTAAGATTGCATCTGTAGTTGTTTTGTTAAAATAATCAACAGTTCCATACAATTTATCATTCCATAAACTAAAATCTAAACCTAAATTATATTGTGTAACAACTTCCCATTTTAAATCAGGATTTGCTGTTCTGGTTACAGAAACACCGTTTACCAGATTCAAATCATCGTATAAATAATATCCATCAGGGCCGGATAATGAATAACTTGCCTTAGTCAGTTTGTTTTGTACTTCCTGATTTCCTGTTTGTCCCCAACTCGTTCTTAATTTTAAGTTGTTGATAGCCGTTACATTTTCTAAGAAACTTTCTTTAGAAATATTCCATCCTAAAGCAAATGAGGGAAAATAACCGTATTTGTTATTGTCTCCAAAACGAGTAGAACCATCTGCTCTCATCGAAGCTGTAAGGAGATATTTGTTATTGAAAGTATAGTTTACCCTTCCAAAATAAGATTGCAATTCGTTTTCCTGAGCATATCCGGTAGTTCCGGATTGTGTTCCTGCAAAACCAGGATTAATCGATGGTTTGATACCAACTCCCTGTGCAGCGATCCCGTCAATACTGAAACTTGTTCCTGATCTTTCAAATTTTTGATACGAGAAACCTCCTAAGACCTCTAGTTTATGTTTATCCAGCAATAAATTATAAGTCAAATAATGCTCTACCAAAGAGTTTTTAGAATCTAAGTTGTTTTGAACGTATTTTCCTTTTGGATTTAAATCGGTAACGTTAGGATAAATTGTCGTGTTTCTTTCGGCAGTAGAACGATCAATACCAATGTTTAGTTTATATTCTAATCCGTCAAAAATTCGTAATGAAGCTTCAAGATTTCCTAAAACTCTTAACGTACGTGTTTGATCCTCATAGATACTCAATAAATAAGCAGGATTATAGTGCGCATTCATGTTAAAGTTGGTGTAATTTCCGTTTGCATCATAAACGGATCTTGTTGGGTTTGCCATCAAAGTATGTACAATCAACTGACCGTTAGAACCTCCGTCATCACTGGTAGGAACCCCATCATCTTTGGTCTCACTAGCAGTAAGATTCACTTTTACCTTTAAACGTTTTTTATCCAGAAACGATTCTGCAGCATTAATTCTACCCGACATACGTTTAAAATTACTATTGCGAATGATACCCTCCTGGTCCATTTGCGCTATAGAGGCATAGTAATTTCCGGATTCAGTTTGTTTAGAAAATGCCAATGAATTATTTTTTGTAACTGCCGTTCTGTAAATTACATCCTGCCAATCTGTGTTTCCCCCATGATCAAAAGCCGGTTCCTTGATAGCGCCTCTGTATTGAGATGCACTTAAAACATCCAGTTTATTGGCAACCGTCGAAAGTCCTGTATACGTATCAAAAGTTAAAGTTCCTTCGCCTTTAGATCCTTTTTTGGTCGTAACCAAAACAACCCCGTTAGATCCTCTCGCTCCATAAATCGCTGCTGCAGAGGCATCTTTAAGAACTGTAATCGATTCGATATCACTACTGTTCAAAAAGTTTAATGGATTTTTTGCAGATGAAGATCCAAAACCAACATTGCTTCCTGAAGGGCTTACATCATCGTTTGCCAACGGGATACCATCAACTACAAACAAAGGTGTACTACCGCTCCTGATAGATCCAACACCACGAATGGTAACATTTACTCCAGCTCCCGGCTCACCACTTGTACTTACAACACGAACACCGGCAACTTTTCCCTGCAATAAATTGTCAGGCGAAATCGTAATACCCTGTTTAAAATTTGCTGCTTCGAGTTGTGTAACAGATCCTGTAACATCTTTTTTAGATTGTTTACCATAACCCACTACCAAAACTTCGTTTAGCTCTGCCGTATTTGGCTCTAATTCAATCGTCATAAAACCACTTTGTACCGCTACCGTTTTGGTTTTATAACCCATGTACGAAACCTGTATTGTTTTGCCTTCGCCAACAGTAATTTCAAATTCTCCATCGAAATTTGAAACCGCCGAGTTTGACGAACTCGTTTCCATAATTGTTGCACCCGGAATTGGTAATTTGTTTTCGTCCAGAATTTTTCCTTTTACTTTTACTTTATCAGCTACTTTACTATTAACTGTTTTAGGCTCAATTGTTTTCTGAATTAAAACTAATTTGCCATTGATGCTGTAATTAAAACTTGCTCTTTTTGATAAATCACTTAATATAAGTGCAATAGATTCGTTTGTATAATTTACGGTATAAACCGTATTATCTGCAATAATAGCCTGACCGTAGCTAAACTTATAATCTGTTTGCGCTGTTAATTTTGAAAAAATAGAGACAAGAGTCGCTTTTTCTATTTTATTTTTTACTTTTGATTCTCCGGAAAAATTAGTTTTACTATAACCATTCTCAATGGCCAGTAACGCTAGCACTAAAAAGACAATTCTCTTTAGATTTAAATAGGTAAGTTTAAAATACATGATTTAAGTTATTGGTTTTTTTACGATACTTAATTATTAATCGCAGTTGTTCTCAGCAACTGCTTTTTTGTTTTTAATTGACTTTTACTATTTCGCCATAAACTTTAAATTTTAGGTTTGTGATATAATTTATTTGTTGCAAAACACTTTCTAACGAAGCATCCTTTTTAATGAATACCGTTAGCGGAGTTGCCAATACACGCTCGTCATTGTATTGAAATGAAACCCCATATTTATATTGTAAAATGGTAATTACTTGTTTTAAAGTAGTTTGATCCAGTGTAACATCTGTAGTGTACCAATTGACCAGAAATGATTTATCTGCCAGTTGTTTGGTTAATTTTTGTGCTGTAAACAACGCTTCGTCATTAGGAACCAAATCTACGCTTTGCCCTTTTGTCGAAACATTTACTTTTCCGGTTACGACAATTACTTCGCATTTTAATTTTGATAACTGAATGTGAAATGAAGTTCCCACAACTCTTGTTTTAATTGCGCCTGACGTAATGATAAAAGGATGCGTTTTGTCTTTGGCAACTTCAAAAAAAGCATTTCCTTTTAATAAAGAAACCTTTCTCTCGTCGCCCATAAATTTTTCAGGATACTGAAATAATGAATTTGCTGCCAGATAAATTTTCGTGCCGTCACTTAATTGGATAGATTTGGGGGTATCTGACGTCTTAAATGATACTTGCTTTTCGGGCGTAATGTTTGGTTTATAGAAAAATCCTAAACCTGCAAGAAAAAGAATGCTGGCAGCTGCCATATATTTTAAATAAGGATTGAAAGTTTTCTTCTTTCCTATTCTTAACTGTATATTGTCGTATATATCCTGAGAAACTTCTTCAGAATTTCCCATTGCGGTTTCATCCCAATTGGAGTTTTGATATTCATTTAAGGCAAAATCATTCAATAAATTTTCTTCGGCCTTAGAGGTTTTATTTCGGGAACTTTTATCGATAAGATGTTCTAAACTATGCTTGATTCTTTTTATCATACTACTTATTATTACAAGTAAGTACCAGAATTGTAAAATCGTACTATCGAGAAATATTATGAAACCATTAACAGAAAGTTATCTTAAAAATTTTGGTTCAAAATAATAAATGGAGCAAGCCAGGCAAGGTCTTTCAAGCCTTCGCGCAATTGTTTTAAAGCCGATGAAATTTGATTTTTAACGGTTTGTTTAGAGATTCCAAGTTCATCTGCAATTTGATCAATTGACATATCCTGAAATTTGTACATCAATAAAACCTCTTTTCGTTTCTCGGGAAGTTTATCTATTAAGGAATAAAGTAAGTCCATTACTTCAGGATCGATCGAGCTGAAATTATCAATAATATAATCTTCGAATTTATCTTCGAGAATCGTCTTATCAAACCGGTTATTTTGGTAATGCTTGAAAACCTGATTTTTTACCGCCCGGAACAAATAAGGTTCAATGGCATTTATAGTAAGCTCTTCTTTTCGTTCCCACAAATCAATAAAAACATCCTGAACGATGTTCTGTGCCAAGTCTTTATCCTGAGTCATCGTATACGAAAACGCATTGAGCTTTTTCCAGTAATCGGTATACGTTTTTTCAAAAATTTCAGGGTTTTTCATAACAATATGGGGACGGTTTGGTGATGTAAAATAATAAAATGTTATACCAATGTTTTTTTCCTGAAGGTTATCTTTAAATTAAGGAATGAATCTGTTTGTTTTATTAATACTACTTTTTTCGACTAAAGATGATACTCGCATTGCGATTTCTTTTTCTTTATCTAACATAAAATTCAAATACCAATTTTAATTTAGTACACTCAAAAAAAGGTAATACTCAGTTACCTCATCCCCTATCTATTAATACAAATTACAATTTCAAATCATGAAACAAATTCTGTTTACATTATTTATTGCAGGCACCATACAATGCCATAGTCAGATACAAAATGACAATCTAAAAATCAATCAAATTCAGGTTATCGGGTCACATAACAGCTACCGCCAGAATATCGAACCGGATTTATACAATGTGCTTCAGGCAAAAGATACTTCGCGCTCTTTAAAAGGATTACAATACACGCATATTCCGCTTACAGAACAATTGAATAAAGGTTTGCGAAATCTGGAAATTGATGTTCAGGGTGATCCTAAAGGCGGAAAATATGCACACCCAAAAGGTTTAGACATCGTAAAATCTCAACAAGCTTATGACCCAAAAGGAGAAATGCAAAAACCAGGGTTTAAAGTTTTCCATATGATCGATATTGATTTCCGAACATCCTGCTACACACTTCAAAATTGCCTTGCCGAATTAAAAAAATGGTCGGATGCCAATCCGGATCACGTTCCGGTTTTTATCACCTTGGAACCAAAAGATGATGATAGCTTCTTAGGTACAAAAGCGGAGAAATTCACTCCCGAATTATTCGACGCATTAGACGCTGAACTTCGCAAAGGTTTAGGAAACAAATTGATCACGCCGGACATGGTGCGAGGAAAATATAAAACACTCGAAGAAGCCGTTCTACACAACAATTGGCCAACGCTGAAAAAGGCAAAAGGCAAGTTTTTATTTATTTTGGATAATAACGGAGCCAAAAGAGATTTGTATGCCCTGAATCATCCATCCCTAAAAGGACGTGCCGTTTTTATCAACGCAGAACCTGGCAAGCCGGAAGCCGCAACATTATTCAGAAACAACTCCGAAGATCCTGAAATTGCCAATCTGGTAAAAAAAGGATACCTGATAAGAACCAGAGCCGACTCTGACACTAAAGAAGCCAGAGCCAACGATTATAGGCATTTTGAAGCTGCCAAAAAATCAGGCGCTCAAGTTATTACAACCGATTATTATTTGCCAAGTACTTTATTCAATTCTCCTTATCAGATAAAATATGATGATGGTACTTATGTGAGAGTTGATCCGGTGAATGGAGGGGAATAAGTTTTCAGTCTCAGTTTTCAGATTTAAAGGTTTCAAGTTTTGCTTTGTGTGAAACTTGAAACCTTTTTTATTGCGTTTTTATGGCACGCGGATGACACGGATTTGAATAGATTGTCACAGATTTTTTTGTTTTTGTACGCACCTATTGTCATTGCGGGGAACGAAGTAACCTCACTAATAATCCGCAAAGTTTGATCTAGTAAATGTGGTTGCTTCGTTCCTCGAAATGACAAAAAATGAGAATAAAAAATCCGCGACAATCCGCGTTTTCGCGATAGCGAATCTGCGTCATCCGTGTGCCATTTCTCAATTCAGACTTTTAATCGCTCCTGTTTTCAAATCAACACTAAAATGATCTGCCGGAACTTCGTGCATGAATTTGTTAAAGATAATCAAGAACAATCGCATTTGATTTTGCAATGGTTTTACGTTTGATGCATCCTCTTTATGATTTTCGAAAAACAACTGAGATAAAATTTTATATTGTTTCGCCCTTGCTGTTCCAACATCGACTAAAGCCAATTCATCGGCACTTCTAAAACGGTAGAAATCAACCAGAAGATCATAACCTGTCCAATTAAAATCTTGTATTTTGAGCTTGTTTTCTGTTAGAAATTTTGTTGCTTTAGCTTCTGCCTCTGACCATTCTTTCCTGAAGTTTTCTTTGTTTTTAAGCATCACATCAAAATCTTTATCAGATTGTATATGGGCTAAAACCAATAAATCTTCTCCGGAAACATTCAAAATAAAATTTTTGAAAGATTCTGGCCAATCGTCTTTCAGAAAACGCAAACGAACTAATTCTTTTAGATGAAAATCGGTAAAATCATGATAATTTTTAGTTTTCAGAATATCAATATTCCAGATGTCCTTTGTGTTTTGGCTTTCTAAAAATTGATATTCCATTTTATACAAATCAAAAAGTTCATTGTATCCCGGAACGGCATCGATTGTAATGGTTTGAATATCGACAAGATTATCTTTTTTGATTGTCAATAATTTATACGCCGGAATATATGCTGCCAATGATGGCGTCTGAATGTTGACCAGCGTATTTCCTTTTGCCGTGGTCCTTGTTCCGGTATCATTAATATGCATGTGTCCGCCAAAATGAATCTTTAATCCGGCATCTGCAAAAACCTGCGCTACTTCTTCGACCGGAACGCGGTTCAATTGCCATTTATTGGGGCCCAGTAATTCTTTTATTTCTGCCGAAGCGTCATCATTAAAATCAATCATTGGGAAATGACTAAAAGCAATCAGGGTTTTGCCTTGTTGTTTGGCCTGCGCCGAAATTTCTTCGACCCATTTTATCAAATGTTTTTTGTTCGAAAGCACATTGTTGTAACCTGTACTGGCTTCTGAGTAATTTTTAGAATCTTTGACATCTGTTGTTGCCCCATTTTTGGGGATATAAACATTGCCATCGATCGCCATAAGCCAAAGTCCGGCAACAGGTTCAACAACATAACTCACATCCGGAACTTCGTAACCCGGCGTAACATTATAAACACGATTGGACAATAAAGCAGCTTGCGAAGCTTTTTCGAAACTATAATCCTGACTTGTATAGGTTGAAAACGGAGTTGCCCAGAATTTGTATTTTTTATTGGGATAGAATCCAAAGTTTTTCAGATCGTCTGTAATTCCTAAATAACCCATTTTAGCAATATCGGCAGTAACAACTACAGGCTGTTCAATCGTTAAATTGGGCTTATACAGGCCTTCTTTGCTATAAATGGGCTGACTTTTTCCATCTTTTCCCAGAAAATCTTCTTTGCCGGATTCTTGTGCAAATGGTCCAACGGGATCATGATTTCCTGTGGTTATAAAAAATTCGATGTTATATTTTTTACCGTATTGATCTAAAATTTTCTCTAAACCTTTTACATGTATCGGCTGTCCATCATCTGTATAATCTCCGGGAAGAGCGACGTATTTTATTTTTCGTCTGGCGATATCTTCCAGAGCGGCTATAAAAGCAAAGTAATTTTCATTGAAGATTCGGGTCGAATGCAACTGAGAAGCCATTGTTCTCATCAAGGTATATTTTCCGGTTTTGGGATTTAAAATTCCTTTATAACTATTGTCTGAAAATGCTCCGAATAAATCCTGCAAATGAACATCTGATAAAAAAGCAATTTGGGTTCCTTCCAGATTATTCTGTTTTTGTGCTGAGATAGTACTACTTAAAAAAATAAAAAATAAAACTGCTAAAGAATATTTATAGGGAGAGGTAATTTTTAAAGTCATAGGGTAAACTTTTGCAAATGGGGATTTTATGAAACGTTCTAAAACGATTTGCAATTTTAGGAATTATAACTTTAAGGACCTTTATCGTATTGTTACGGAATGATAATGTTTATTGTAAAACAGAATATTAAACGTAAGGTTTATTTGAATTGCCTCCAGCTTTATCCGGAGGATATTTTTAAGGTATAAAAAAAAGGCTTTAGTCAAACTCTTATTTTTGACTAAAGCCCCAGAAATATTAACTTTATCTGATCTCCGGCTAAAGCAGGAACCAATGCAATAAATTATTAATCATTTGTTTCACATAGCCAGGCTATGTGCATTTTAAACAAGTGAAACGCCTTTTTTAAAGATCCAAAAGCTATGTTTCTATGTGTTAAAATTAATTACACCCAACGGGTTAATCGTAATCGACTAACAATTTTATTTCTTTAAAAAACGTCTCATTGTCTGAATGCCGTTTTTCTCAAAAACAATTACATAAACGCCGGTACTTAAATCTGAAACGTTAACATTATTATTTGTAATAGCTTGATTTTTAATCAATCTTCCTGTTTGAGAATCAAATATTTTTACCGTTCCTCCAATTAAATCTGTTGTATAGAAAAGTGTTTCTGAAACTGGATTTGGATATAGGGTCAATACAACATTGTTACTCTCCTGCGGTGCAATAATTGCCGAAGCTACTGGAATAATTGCCGAATCGTCAATTTTAGAAATTTTGATCCAGTTGATATTTGCCCTTGCATTATGAATGTCGACTGTAAGATTATAGGTTCCGGCATTTACAGTTACAGTTTGAGATACCGTTTGCCAGTTTTGCCATCCTCCGGTATTGGGTATATCAACTCCTTCAAAAAAATCTCCAAAGTTTAAATCTGCATATACCTGAGCCCTATCTACAGCACTCGCTACTCTGTATTCTATTAGATAAGATCCAGTTGTTGGAAAATTGACCTTATTATAGCCCAACCAATTGTAGGAACTACTATTTGTGACATTTAATCCTCCACCAAAATCTGTTGTTGTCTCAGTTGTAATTCCTCTCATAGCCGAGTAATCTTCTGCCTGAATTAAAGCTGTAGTATTGGGTTCGATTTTAGAAATCCTGATCCAGTTAATGTTCATACTTTGATTTCGATTGAGGATTTCAAATTTATAGGTTCCGGCATTTACAGTTACAGTTTGTTTAACAGTTTGCCAATTTTGCCATCCTCCGCTATTAGGTGCATAAACACTTCCTAAAAAAACAGTACGATCGTTTAAATAACCAGAGATTACAGCCAGATCGTAAGGACTCGATACTCTGTATTCTATTAGATAAGTACCAGTAGTTGGAAAATTAATATTGTCATACGACAATGTGTCGCGAACATCCATATTAGTTATGTTTAAACCTCCGCCAACATCTGTTGTTACTTCGGTTGTAATTCCTCCACTCATAGCAGTGTAATCTTCTGCCTGAATTAAAGTCGAAGTTTGTGTTACCGCTGTAGGAATTAATTTCCATTGTCCGTTTGTCTGGTTGAGATTCTCCCATTGCTCTACATTGGCACCACTGGCTGTACTTGCTCCGGCAACATCTATAACTTTTCCGCTGTGTCTGGCAATAATTTTATAAAATCCATCGCCTGTAGCCACCACAATAAATTGCTGATTGGCTTCTTCGCTGTAAGGATATTGTCTTACATTGGTACCATTGTCTTTAGAATAATCGGCTACATCCAGAGATTGTCCGCTATGATTGACAATAATTTTATACAATCCATTACCCAAATGTGTAAACGTGTATTTTTGATTGTTTCCTTCATTACTATTTGCCTGAACAATATTGGCACCGCTTTCTAAACTTGCATTCCGTACGACCATATTAAGTATGCTGTTTCTGTTTTGCAAAAAGAAGGTCTTATTGTCTAAAGTCGTAACTCCGTTGGCAAGAATTCGAATAGAACTTACTTGATTATTCCAGGTTGCATTTAAATTTGCAGTATCAGAATTAATAACTATCGAAGCGCCTGTAAAATTGTCTTCCTGATACAAAATAGCCTGAAATCCCTGAGCAACTTTAAGCGACGAAATATCATTGTTTAAAACCCCTAAAGATTTTAAACGTTTAATAGTATAGTCTCCTATGGTTAATCCTCCGGAAAACCCACCATAATTAAGATCTTTATAAACTGTCACTACATCTGTAGAGGGGGAAATTGTACCTCCGGGAGGAATCGTTCCTGTAATAGAATAACTTCCGAGAGAACCATAAGCCGAATATCCTCCAGATGTTGCATTTCCTGCTCCTGTACCCCTGACACTAATAAAATAGTTGCCTTCAGGCAAATTTACATTCATAGAAGCGTTTAAGGCAAAAGGATCAGGATTCCAGTACGTTCCCATTTCTACACCTGATGAATTATATAATTTAATCATAAGATGCAATATTCCATCCTTTGGCATTGTTGTAGCATTTATCGAAACATTTCCTCCACCAGTTTTAAAACTAAAAAAATCAGAATCAGTTTCACTAGAAATGACACCATTTTTTTGGTTAATTGCTCCGTTGGTACTATAATCTAAAGATTCTGCAGTAGCAATATTATTTCCATAATCATCTGCACGATATCCTACGCCAAATTTAGAACTTGAAATAATTGCCAAATCATCCTGCTTATTATTAGCATAATTATATTCTCCTTTACTCCATTGTACAACAGGATTATAATAGCCTACTCCCATAATGGGTGCCCATGACGTATTGGGCAGACCATAAAAATAATCTTCGGCCGGATTGGTACGACCATCATGAGCAAGGTCAAAAGTATGCCCTACTTCATGTGCAGTGGCATTTGCACACATTTTACCCGAGATCACAAATATCCAGCAAGGTACATCATCGTTCCAGCTAAAGGAACCATTATAGGCTACACCTCCCGCCCCCGGACCTGCAGTATTGGTTGGAGTTATTACCGCACGCATCCTTTTGTTTTTTGGATAGGTGTTAAAAACGGCTTCGCTTGTTGTAACATTCAGATTAAAAGGTCGGTAATCTTCAGATACTATTTCCCAATTGTGCTGTATATCAGCATCGCTCATTCCGGATGGTGCTGCATTTATGGGGTTACCGTTATTCCATATATTTCCTGCCGGCATATAATAACCATCATAATCTAATAAAACACAGCCTGCTGCGCCTGGTAAACTTTGTAGGTTTAATAATGCCGGAGCGATTGCTGTCGCAGTTGCTTTACTGGTCGTTTTATTGGTGTTTTCAGAAACGTTTTTGTAATCGATACAAATCAAAGTATTAATATCAACTTTGGATACAAAGGCATTTCCCTGTGTGTCTGAATAATACTTGTAAGCTTCTTTTGTTTTCTTCAAAATAATATGTCCTTCCAGAACGTTATCTTTTACTTTGATATAAAAAGAAGATTCCGGAATGTCCTTGATTTCTCCTATCAAAAATTCGCTTGATGTATTTGATTCTTTGTAGTTTACTTTTGCATGAAAGCTTTTCGAATTCTCAGTCTCAAGTAAAATTGTTTTTTCTGTGCTTTTTGAAGTTGTCGCAACTAATTCTTTCTTGAGATGATTCATAAATGTTTTATTTGAGCCTAAAGAAGTTTGTGCGATTGCAAAACTGCTAAAACAAATAATTAAGAATAAACTCAGCCTAAATTTGTAATTTTTTTTCATATCTATTAATTTTTAGAGGATTATTATCTAATCCGTTAAGATAACTGCATACAAATGTAGGTTTTTTATTATACCAAAGTAAGTTTTTACTTATAAAAGACATTATACTTCTATTTTTTTTGAAAGAAATATCTTTTATTTCATATAATTGATAATTAAATTAATTTATAATCCTGATAGAGAAATCTTTTATTACGAAAAAAGTGTCATCCCTGCTTGTAAAACAGGAGATGACACTTTTTGCAGCGCTATTTTAAAATTGTTATTTTTTTATAAAACGTTTCACGGTTTGTTTGCCGTCTTTGTCAAAAACAATCAGGTAAACACCTCTTTTTAATTGAGAAACATCTACACTATTAGCATTTATTTTTTGTCCTAAAACGACCGTTCCGGTTTGAGAATCGACAATACTTACATTTCCTCCTGCCAAATCTATTGTCGTAAAAAGTGTTTCGGCTACCGGATTTGGATATACGTTTAATACAACATTATCCTTAGTTTCATCTGCTACAATTGCTGATGTTGCAGGAAGTGTTGCCGCAGCACCAATTCTGGTAATTCTAATCCAGTTAATATTTACGGCACTGGTTTGTATATAAATTCCAAAACTATAAGTTCCGGCATTTACGTTTACCGTTTGTGTAACAGTTTGCCAATTTTGCCATCCTCCGGTATTAGGGATGTCTACATTTCCCAGAATAATAGTTCCACCGTTTAAATCAGATGATATTCTGGCTCCGGCAACAGCACTTGCTATTCTGTATTCGATCAGATAAGAACCTGTTGTTGGAAAATTGATATTGTTATACGCCAGCCAATCGCCGGTATCTGTATAAGCTACATTCAAACCTCCGCCAGTATCTGTTGTCGTTTCGGTTTGGATTCCGTTCATAGCAGTATAATCTTCTGCCTGGATCAAAGTTGATGTTTGCGCAGTAGTTGTCGCAATCAATTTCCATTGTCCGCAAGTCTGGTTGTTATTGTCCCATTGCTGTACATTGGCGCCATTGGCTGTACTTGCTCCGGCAACCTCAACAACTCTACCGCTGTGTCTGGCAATAATTTTATAAAATCCGTCGCCAGTAGCAACCAATACAAACTGCTGATTGGTAGTTCCGTTATACGGATATTGCTCTACACTAACACCATTTGCTTTGTTAAAACCGTTTACATCTAGAGATTGCCCGCTATGATTGGCAATGATTTTATACAATCCATCGCCCAAATGTGTCAAGGTGTATTTTTGATTGTTTCCTGAATTTGGAGTTCCTTGTGCAATACTGGCCCCATTGGTTAAACTGGCGTTCCAGACATCCATGTTTAATCCGCTGTTTCGGTTTTGCAAAAAGAAAGTTTGATTTCCCAGTGTTGTCACTCCGTTTGCCAGAATTCTAATAGAAGTTACTTTATCATTCCAGGTTGTATTCAAACAAGAATTATCAGAATTAATTACGGTCGAAGCTCCGGTAAAGTTATCATCCTGATATAAAATTGCCTGAAATCCCTGCGTGATTTTAAGAGACGAAATATCATCGTTTAAAACTCCCAATGAATTTAAACGTGCCATATTATAATCTCCAATGGTTAAACCTCCTGAAAATCCGGTATAGTTGCAATCTTTATAAACGGTAATTACATCTGTAGTAGCACTAACATTTCCTCCGGGCGGAATCGTTCCTGTAACAGAATAACTTCCGATAGAACCATAAGCCGAATATCCGCCATAACCAGCGTTTCCTGCTCCCGTACCATCGACACCTATAAAATATTTACCGGCAGGCAAGTTTACATTCATCGAAGCGTTTAAGGCAAAAGGATCAGAGTTCCAATAAGTTCCCATTTCGGCTCCGGCTGCATTATACAAACGGATTAAAAGGTGTAGATTTCCGTCTCTTCCCACGGTATTGGCATTGATCGAAACATTTCCTCCGCCTGTTGTAAACGTAAAGAAATCATAATCGGCTTCACTCGAAATGATCCCGTTTTTTTGATTAATCGCTCCGCTGGCATTATACTCTAAATTGGCTGCCGAAGCTGTATTATCGCCATAATCATCGCCACGATATCCTACACCAAATTTACTGCCGGCAATCGAAGCTACATCATCTTGCTTGTTATTGGCAAAATCGTACTCACCTTTACTCCACTGTACAACGGGTCTGTAATACCCTGCTCCCATAATTGGTGCCCACGAAGTATTGTTTATACCCACAAAATAGTCTTCTGCCGGATTGGTGCGTCCGTCATGGCCAAGATCAAAAGTATGCCCTACTTCATGCGCAGAGGCATCTCCACCAGATTTACCCGAAGTAATAAATACCCAGCACGGTACATCATTGTCCCAATTGAAGGAACCAATATATGCTACACCTCCCGCCCCCGGGGCTGCAGTATTGGTTGGAGTTACCACCACACGCATTCTTCTGTTTCTTGGATAAGAGTTAAAAACGGCTTCGCTTGTTGTAACATTCAGATTAAAAGGTCGGTAATCCTCAGAGACTACTTCCCAATGTTGCTGTACATCGGCATCGCTCATTCCGGATGGAGCTGCATTTATAGCATTCCCGTTATTCCAGAGATTTCCTGCCGGCATATTATAACCGTCAAAATCCAATAAAACACAACCTGCCGCACCCGGTAAACTTTGTAAGTTTAATAATGCCGGAGCAATTGCTGCCGCAGCTGCTTTACTGGTGGTTTTATTGGTGTTTTCAGGAACATTTCTATAATCGATACAAACCAATGTGTTGATATCAACCTTCGAAACAAAGGCATTTCCCTGTGCATCCGAATAATATTTGTAAGCTTCTCTGGTCTTCTTTAAGATAATATGTCCTTCCAGCGATTTATCTTTTACTTTGATATAAAAGGAAGATTCCGGAATGTCTTTGATTTCTCCTATCAAAAACTCGCTTGATGTATTTGATTCTTTATAATTAATTTTTCCGTTAAAGTTTTTTGAATTGTCTGTCTGTAATAAGACTGTTTTTTCTATGCTTTTTGAGGTTGCTGCAACTAATTCTTTCTTGAGATGATTCATAAATGTTTTACTCGAACCTAATGATGTCTGTGCAATTGCAAAGCTGCTACAGGCAAGAAAGGCAAGCAAACTTAGCCGAAAGCTGTAATTATTTTTCATACTTTATTTGGGATTTGGGGTTATGATTTTAATGTTGTGGTTATTATTTTTAATGCATAAAGCTATTTCGTGCGATTAAAATCCGTTGCAACAAAATGGATCGTTCCTCCGGAACTTTTGTAAAGAGCCTTTGGCTCGATTTATATTCTCATTTCTGTCATCCTGACTAAGGGAGGAGCACACTAGAAAATCGCCAAACTTTGTAGAGCTACTTGCGAAGATTTCTCCTCCGTCGAAATGACAAACTACAAGCAAACAGAAAAAAATCTGCTCAATCTGCGTGAGAATTTTTTTTTTAAAATTATTTAATTTCTGATTAATAAAAAACACTATTCATTCTTTTGGTAAAAAGAAGAAATAGTGTTTTTAGAAAAGATTATTTTTTAATAAAACGTCTTACGGTTTTGATTCCGTCTTTTTCTACTAATATTAAGTAGATTCCGTTTTTTAAACCTGAAACATCAACACTGTTAGCATTAACTTTTTGTGTAGAAACAGTTGCACCACCTTCAGAATTAATAATGCTCACATTTGCTCCAGAAACTTCTGTACTAAACAACAATAAATCTGTTGTTGGGTTAGGGTACACGTTCAGACTTGCAATACCTTCAGCTGTTGGTTCCGGCGAAGCGGTTTTTGCGGCTAATGCTGCTCCAGATTTTGTGATTCTGAACCAGTTGATATTCACACCGGAACTCTGAATATAGATTCCAAAATTATACGTTCCCGCATTTACGTTTACCGTTTGCGATACCGTTTGCCAATTTTGCCATCCTCCTGTATTAGGTATGTTTACCGCACCTAACTGGATTGTTCCTGCATTTAAATCAGATGATATTCTGGCACCATTTACAGCACTTGCTACTCTATATTCGATTACATAAGTCCCAGAAGTTGGAAAATTAATGTTAGAATATGCCATCCAATCAGCAGTATCTGCATAACCTACGTTAAGGCCACCGCCAGTATCTGTTGTAGCTTCGGTTTGTACACCACTCATCGAGGTATAGTTTTCGGCTTGTATCAAAGTACCGCCTGCTGGTGGCTGACTTCCTGATATAACCTGGTTTACGGCTGTTAATAATGATTTAGCACCTGTAGCATCCTGAGATAATTCCCAAATCATAACTCCGCCTGCGTTTTGAACCGCAAAAGTTGTTTTTGCTTTAATGGTTGGAATTCCGTTATAATAAATGGTGTTTCCTACCTGATCCAGGTTTTCTGCTCCCGGATATTGCGCTACGATATTCGCATAAGAAATTCCCTGATTGGCAGATGCACCAAAACCATATCCGTAAAACGGAAGACCAATAATGGCTTTACTTGCCGGTAATCCTCTTCCGGTCCAGTAATTAAACTGATTTACAGCCATACTATAAGGAGAATGTTGTCCCGGAGTTCCCGGAGCCCAAGGTCCTGTTGCGTCATAGGCCATGATATTGATCCAGTCGTAAGCTGCAAATGTAGAAGCCGGTACATTGGCCCCGCCATATCCTTCTGATAATGCTGCTGTAATTTGCTTACCGTTTGCATGCAATTTTGCCGCAAGCGCAATTACAAATCCTCCGTAGTCACCATTGATAGCCGGACCTTCAAGATCTACATCGACACCATCAAAATTATGGGCGACAACATAATCGTAAATCTTCTGGATAAAAGCAGTTCTGTTGCCACTTGTAATAAGGTTAAAGTAATTGTCACGAATCGCGCCTCCTTCAGAAATGGAACCTCCGCCAAGGGAAACAAAAACTTTTACGTTTTGATTGTGTGCTGCCTGAATAATGGCATTATTTCCCGAGTTAAAAGACAGATATCCGTTCGCATCAGGATTTTCGAACGCAATATTAATGTGCGTTAATTTACTGTACTGAATCGTTGTGGAAAATGAATTCAGATCGACCCAATTTGGTACATAAGCGATTACTTTTTTCTGGGCCATTGACAAATTGAAGACACCAAACACCAAAATGACCATCCATTTTAGTGGCATTGTTTTGTAATTGTTTTTCATAATAATTGTTTAATAGATTAATAAATTTGTAAATAATTGGGGGGAGATTTTTAATTGTAGATTTCTGATTTTAGATTAAAAGTTGATGCCGATAATTAGGGATACCAAATTCCGAACTCTTCCTCTTAGAAATCATAGTTTATGAATTCTAAAATCAAAAATCTACAATTGTTTTTTAAACTATTTTTTTATAAAACGTTTTACCGTTTTAGTACCGTCTTTTTCAAAAACCAACAAGTAAACACCTCTTCGCAAATGCGAAACATCTAAACTGTTATTATTGACCTTTTGTCCAGAAACCACCGCTCCTGTCTGAGAATCTACAATACTCACATTACCACCGGTTACGTCTGTGGTGATATAAAGTGTATTTTCGACCGGACTAGGATATAGGTTTAAAACTGTGGCAGCTACCTGTTCTGTTTCTGCTTCCGGAGCGGCCGTTTTTGCTGTTAAACCGGCTCCAACTTTTGTAATTTTAATCCAGTTGATGTTCATTCCGGTATTCTGAATGTAGATTCCAAAATTGTACGTTCCGGCATTTACATTTACCGTTTGAGAAACGGTTTGCCAGTTTTGCCATCCGCCTGTGTTAGGGATATCGACATTGCCCAAAACAATGGTTCCCCCGTTTAAATCAGATGATAATCTACCACCGGTTACGCCACTTGCTACTCTGTATTCGATTAGGTAAGAACCTGTAGTTGGAAAATTAATGCTGTTGTAAGCCAACCAATCTCCGGTTTCTGTATATCCTACATTCGATCCTCCTCCTGTATCTGTTGTTGCTTCGACCTGAATACCGCTCATTGACGAATAATCTTCTGCCTGAATTAATACAGCTGTTTGAGATGTTGTAGCGGGAATCAATTTCCATTGTCCGCAAGTCTGGTTGTTGTTGTCCCATTGTTGTACAATTGCACCATTGGCTGTACTTGCTCCTGCAACCTCAACGATTCTACCACTGTGTCTGGCTACAATTTTATAAAATCCGTCGCCTGTAGCAACCAATACAAATTGCTGATTGGTCGTAGCATTGTATGGATATTGTTGTACAGGAGTACCATTTGCCTTATTGAAATTATTTACATCCAAAGATTGACCGCTATGATTGGCTATGATTTTATACAAACCATCGCCTAAATGTGTCAATGTAAATTTTTGATTGTTTCCGGAATTTAAAGCTCCCTGATTAATCGCTGCGCCATTAGACAAACTTGCACCCCAAACATCCATGTATAAATTACTGTTTCGGTTTTGCAAAAAGAAAGTTTGATTGCCTAAAGTTGTTACTCCGTTTGCCAGAATCCTGATCGAAGTTACCTTATCATTCCAGGTTGTATTCAAGCATGTATTATCTGAATTAATTACCGTCGAAGCTCCACCAAAGTTATCATCCTGATATAAAATCGCCTGAAAACCTTGTGTAATTTTTAGGGACGATATGGCATCATCTTCAATTCCTAATGTTTTTAAACGTGCCAGGTTGTAATCTCCAATTGTTAGTCCGCCGGAAAATCCGGTATAATTACAATCTTTATAAACCGTAATAACATCTGTCGTAGCAGGAACCGAAGGTACAGTTCCGGCATATCCTCCAAAACTTGCAATTACTTTTGTTGGTTGTGGTGTATGTAGCGATGGCGACTGATCTGCCACATCATCATAAGCAAATCCGTAAGCCAGATTGTCTACACTTATTCCCGGTAAATGCCAGAATTTAGAATAATGATTGGTTGGGTTTACCTGATAAAATTTCGAGGCATCGTACCAGTTTTGTTGTCCCGGATTTGCAGTAGTCACGTTTACCACATGACGGTTTATCGCTGCTGTTAATTGTGCCTGAACCACAAGATCCAAATCTCCGTCGACCAATCGTCTGTCCAGAACGCCTTTTCCTTCAAGAGCTTCTTGTGTCGAAGGCCTGTTTTGAACCCTTCCTGTTCTACCCACAAAACCACCTGATTGTCCTACTACTTCTAGTTGTTCACCTATAACTCTTCCTTTAAAAACGCCGGCATCTCCGGCATAAAATATCAAATCTTCATTTTTATATTTATTCCAGATGGCATCAATATAAGATTTTAGATAATTGGCCTGCGCACCAACACTTGTTCCTCCGGTTCCGTCTGCAAAAGCAGGAGTTTTTGATGGTGCAGTAATCTCGCCTGTTGCATCATTGACACAACCCTGAAATTCTGAGGGTACATTGGCTTTGAAAGCTGCCACAATATCAGCGTGTTTTTTTAATTCGCCCACTTTTTTCTGATAGCCATTAGCACCAAACAACTCCAATCCCATTGGATATTTATAAGAATCTACTCGCGAAGGATTTCCAAAAAAACCATATTGGTTGTTGGTCAATTCGATAATTTCATATAAAATTCCCTGATTTGGGTCTGTCGCATTCAACGGGTTTGGCGATGTGTAACCGGAAGGAGCTCCGCTTGCGCCAAAAAAGTAGAAATACAATTGTTGCCCTTTGGCAATAAAAACCCTGCAACCTGCAATTTGCGGTAACGTAAAGGTCTTGTTTGGAATCTCGCTTAGTTTGGTAAAACAATTGGCATATTTCGAGTTTTGTCCCGGACCCGTATTACCACCAATTGTAGGCCCTGTAATGGTGTTATAAGACGAACTCATAGGCAAAACCTGACTCGTTTTGGCATTTACCCAAACGTGGTTTCCGGTATTGTAATCTATCCCTACAATGGCAACATACAACTCATTGTCATTAAATGTCGAAGTATTGCTAATCGTAAACGGTACAGGTCCTTGCCCATACATAAAATTGCCCAGTAATGCCAGCAGCAATACGGTAAAAATGTTTTTTTGTAATCTAAAATTTCTCATTGTTTAAATTGTTTGGGTTCATAAAATTGTTTTTAATTAAGTAGTAAGAATGAGAAAATACGGTTAACCCGTTGGGTATAATTTTAACACATAGATTCTGTGTTGATTTCCAAATTAAATCTATGTGTTAGCTATTTTTTCACGCAGATTAAGCAGATTGAGCAGATTTTATTTTTTAATCTTTATAATCCTTTAATCTGTGGCTTTGATTTAAATCACATAGAATCATAGAATTTGTACTCTAAAAAAGTTGGGGTGTAACTATTGAGGTTCATTACACCCAACTATTTTATTTATTGCTTAATCAATTTTTTTGTCCAGCTCTTTTGATCGGATTTAAAGTTCAGAATATAGATTCCTCGTTTAAGTTTACCAATGTCTATAAGACCATCTGTAGCTTCAGAATCAATTTTTTGCTCTAGTAGCAAAGTGCCTGATTCATCATAAATGGTTACAATCTTGTGGTCTAACTTTTCAGGTATTGCCAGCTGAACATAATTATTTGCCGGGTTAGGATACAGGGTAAATACAGTCGTTACAGCTTCAGTTTCTTCTATAACAGCCGCCGCTTTTTTGGCTGTCGAAGCAGATCCGTAAGCTTCGATTTCGAACAATGAATATCCGTATGGCGCCAATGCTTTGGTCGTACATAAAATCCTGATGTATCTTCCGGTTCCGCTTACTGTTAAGTCATCTGTTCCGCCATCACTGGCTGTTTGGGTATTTACAGTTTCGTTTTCGGTAAAAACAGCATCAGTAGAAATTTGTACTTTGTATTGTGTTGCAAAAGCGGCTTCCCATTTTAGTACCACACGGTTGATATTGTAATTACTTCCTAAATCAACATAAATCCATTCGCTGGTATTGGCAAAACTACTCGCCCATCTTGTTCCGGCATCTCCGTCTGTGGCTTTCGCCGAAGAATAAGTAGTATTTTCTTCTGTAGAAGCTACTGTTGTTTTTGCCAAAGCCAGATTGATATTGTTATTCGAAGTAATATTTCGAACAATAACATCGCTAAAAACCCCTGTTGCCAAAGTTCCGTTTGCATGAGAAGTTACTGCCATTCCCACATAAATAGTATTTGCCATCACGATTGTTTTTGGAGTCCCCAATGGCGTCCAGGTTGTACCATTATCAGATGAATAAGAGGTAAACACGTTTCCTGTTCTTGTGATACGAAGCCATTTTGGAGCTGTTCCCGCTGCTGCCTGAGCCGTTGTGATTCCTGATATAGCTTCTCTGGTTAGAAACTCTATTCCCGCTTCCGCAGTAATATCTGTCATGGCATGCTTAGAAGTTGGTGTAAGTGTTTCACGAAACATTACTCCGGCTTTTGCATAGGTATTGGTGTTGGTCAACGAATTGACTTTAGCTATAATTTCGGCATCACCGGTAATCGATTGGTTTACAAATTGAAACTGATCGCTTGATTCCCAAATATCTACTCCTGATCCTTTGATCGTAAAAGTTCCGCTGGCATGAGTAGCTTCTCCTGCCGGAGTTACCGCACCTAAATCTGTGCTGGCCCAAGGAGCTGGTAAAGTCGCTGGCGGATTTTCTGTCCCAACCAAATTTACAGCTCTGATATTATCAAAATAGTACGTGTTTCCTGAACTTGTTCCCGGTTCCAGCAAGAAAACAAAACGATTTACTTCGCTGTCTAAGGTTGATGCATCCGGTGCACTTGCGTATGTAAAGACAAGGGTGTGCCAGGTGTTGGTTTGTTTTACAACAGCTTGATAAATACTATGTCTGCCTACAGGATAATTTGACGGAACCGAAGCACTGCTTTCTGCCTGCCATGAAATTACAGAACCTACAGGAGCAGCTGTATAAACATCCATAGCAAATTTTTTAGTTCCGCTTTTAAAATCTCCAATATTGGTCAAAGTAGTATTAAACGAAAAGTTATCATACAACTCTGTCGATTTTCTAACATATTTTGCAACATTCGAAGACGTGTTAATTCCGCTTGCACCAGGATTTGCCGTGTTTGGCGTATAAGTACCAATCGCATCTCTGAATGTGATATTATGAACGGTTTGGTAATCTTCATAAACTACTCCGGGTGTAAAAGTATCCGGCAATTTGGTAGAGCCAATTCTGATATTATCAAAATAATACGTATCGCTTGTATAAGAACCTGAATTGGCCAAAATAACCATTTGGTTTACCGCCAGATTCGAAGTTCCTTCATCAGGACTTGAATTGTAATAGAATGTCAGGGTTTCCCATTGGTTTTGTTTGGTCGTGATTGCTACATAATTACTGTTTCGTCCCGTTGGAAAATTTGCCGGAAGCGATGTTGCACTATTTTCTAAATTCAGACTTACAACCGTACCAATTGGTGCCGTAGTATAAACATCAATCAGGATTTTTTTAGTCTGATTTTTGAGTAAACCTGCATCTTCGATATTGTTTTGTGTATTAAAGAAAAGTACATCGTATTGCTCTGTTACATTACGAACATATTTGGCCACATTGGCAGATGAATTAACAGAATTTGCTCCCGGATTTGCTACAACAGTATATACTCCGGTTGTCGTTCCTTTGATAATTTTATTAATGCCGTCGTAATTTTGCAGAACATCTGTCGCAATAATTGGTTTCTCGGGTGCTGCTTTTGTAAGTAGATTATCAAAATAATACGTAGTTCCTGTATTCGAATTTGATTCAAAAAGAAAAACTACATTATTGATCGTTAAAGCACTTGTGTTAGGATCGATTACTTTTTCGAATTCAAATTCAATCGTTTCCCATTTGTTCTGGACCGTTGTTGTGGCTTTGTAACCGCTGTGTCTTCCTGACGGAAAGTTTGTTGCTGTGGTTACCAGACTATTTTCGAGTTGCATCGAAATTTTTGTCCCTACAGGTGCCGAAGTATAGATATCGAAAGATAGTTTTTTTCGACCATAAACGTAATCATTCGCATTGCTGATGGTTACATTTTTGATATTAAGCACATCATACAATTCAGATGCATTACGAACATATTTACCCACCAAAGCCGAGGTATTGATCCCGCTAGCCGACGGATTTGCCACGGCTTCTGTCAAAACTCCGGTTTTGTTGCCGTAAACAATATTTCTATTCGATTGAAAATCTTCATAAATTTTTTCTACCGGCAAAGGTACCTCCGTAGTTACAGCCAGTTTGTAAGTATTCGAAGTACATCCTGAAACTGTAGTTGCAACAGCAACATCTCCTCCCGTAGTTCCCCAATTTACCGTAATTGTATTTGTGCCTTGTCCTGAAGTAATCGAGGCTCCCGCAGGAACTGTCCAATTGTAAGTCGCGCCTGCAATCGCATTGATAGAATAAGTTTTGCCGGTTTCGTTGTTGTATACTTTTGCATCGCCCAATACACCGTAGGTAAAGCTACCGCTGTAAACACGAACATAATCTACTTGTAGTTTTGCCGGAAAATCTGCTGGGATTGGTTCTACACCCGCGCCGTTTACACTTGTATAAGGCGTTCCTAAACTACCAACAGCCAGATTTAGAATAATGTAAAACTGCTGATCGTTAAAAGGCCATCCGCCATTTACAGTGGTTTGTGGCGTAGCGGTGTGAAATAAATTGCCGTCGATAAACCATTTTATGATATTTGGTCCCCATTCTACCGCATAAACGTGAAATTCTGAAGACAAATCTGTTGGAGAACTATAACTTCTGCCTGTATAATGATAACCGCCACCATCGTAGTGAATCGTTCCGTCTACAGATTTTGGGTTTCTGTGTTTGGCTTCCATGATATCAATTTCTCCTGTAAAAGGCCAATTTGAAGTGCCTGCGGGTAACATCCAGAATGCCGGCCAGGCACCCATTCCGTTAGACAATTTCATACGGGTTTCGATTCTTCCGTATTTTATAGCATACTTACCCTCTGTCGTTAGTTTTGCCGATGAATACGGCTGTTGCGGAAACGAAGCATTCGGTTCGTATTTTGCCTGAATGTTCAGGTAACTGTTCGTTCCTTCTTTAACAATTGTTGCCTGATTAGGATCGTAGCGTTGTGCTTCGGCATTGCCGAAGCCGCAAAGTGATGGACAACCGTTTCCGGAAATACTTTGCCATTTGGTCGCGTCTACCGTTGTACCGTTAAACTCATCGGACCAAATTAAAGTGTTGCATTGTGAATGCATTTTTAAAACAGGAGATACTACTATTATTAATAACAGTAAACACCTTTTTAATACATTGTAATTACTTCTCGGTGGTCGGCCGAAAAAAGAGTCTTTTTGATTCATTTTCTTAGGTTATTTGTTAGTAAAGATTATTAGTGCAATAATTATCTACTTTGTAAAAAATAGATTGTTATTTTGATAATAATGGGACAATATTAACAAATAAATCAGGCAAGACTTACATTTTTGAATACGGTTTGACTACGGTGTTTGCAAAAAAATGTAATAATTAGCGTTCAAAATGCGTAAAACTACCTGAGATTTTACTTAATAATAAAAAACTTGAATTTTGTGATTATTTTGTAGATGTAAATTTTTGTTTCACGCAGATTTTTAGAAGATTTAGGCAGATTGAGGGGATTATTTTTTTATAATTGATTAATCAATTTTTCACAATGATAACCACAATCTTGTCATTTCGACGAAGGAGAAATCTCCGCTAGTAGCTCTACAAAGATTGACGATCATGATTGCGAAGGACGGATTAAAATCCCCATCCCTACAATATAAATCGAGCTGAAGGCTCTTTCCAAAAGTTCCGAAGGAACGATCCATTTTGTAGCAACGGATTTTAATCCGTTGAAACGTTAGATAAAACATCTGTGTATATCTTTTTAAAATCTGCGTGAAACAAAAATCAAAAATTCAGAATGTATTCGGTAATATTTGCTTCAGACGAAAGCTGTAACTTTTTACGAATGCGATATCTGGTATCTTCGACACCACGAACAGAAATTCCTAAAAGTGGCGCAATCTCTTTAGTATTAAAATTCATTCGCAGGTAAGCGCACAATCGCATATCTCGCGGAGTCAGTTCCGGAAAACTGTTTTTTAGCCTTTGCATAAAATTATCATGAAGCTGATTAAAGATTTCTTCGAACTCGTTCCAATGCTGATCTCCCTGCAATTCGTGATCGATGATGCGATTAATTTTAGTCAATAAACCAAAGTTGGTATTAAAATCATTCTTTTTATCAATCTGGCTAATAAGGTCTTTTATAGAAAGTAAAATTTCATTTAAATGAATAAGATTTACCGTATTCGAGGCTACTTTGGCATTTTTGAGATTAATGGTTGCTTCGAGATTTTCGCGCATAATGGTCATATTCTCCTGCTCTAATGCCAGTTTTTGCTCGTTTAATTCGGCTCGATTTCGCAACAGTTCCTT
Source organism: Flavobacterium araucananum (assembly GCF_002222055.1). Lineage (GTDB taxonomy): Bacteria > Bacteroidota > Bacteroidia > Flavobacteriales > Flavobacteriaceae > Flavobacterium > Flavobacterium araucananum. The sequence continues at coordinate 91,363 of NZ_MUGS01000004.1, read as the reverse complement.
TTCCTGATTCAGTATTAATTGTTCGCGATCCCGCTCTGCAAGATTTTTTTGGTATTTGATAATCGTGTAAATCAAAACGCCAAAAAGTAGCAGATACAAAATATAAGCCCAGCTTGTTCTGTACCATGGCGGTAAAACTTCAAATTTAAAAATGGCTTCTTCACTAACAACATCATAAATATTTTTTGCTCTTACATGAAAAATATATTCATTTTCGGGCAAGTTCGTATATTCTTTTTCTGTCTGTAGATTCCAATCAGACCATTTGGGTTCAAAACCTTCCAGCCAATATTCGTATTTTGTAGCATCTGCCTCATCGTAACAAAGCGAGGCAAACGAAAAATGCAAAGCGTTATTTGCATACGATAAAACAACTGAAAATTTATGGTTTCCAGATTCTGTATTTGTAGAAAGCACATCATATCTACTCGAAAACAACAAACTATCTTTAGGAAAAATAGATTTTACCTCAGAAATAACCGCTTTATATTTCGACTTATATTTTTTGCTTTTGGTTGTATTGTAATGAATCAAACCATCTTGCGTTCCAAAAAACACATCACCGTTCAGGGTGGTTTGGATATTCTCGAAACCCGGAATATACAAATACCTTAGTTTTCGAAAAGGTAATTCTTCTATCGTAAAACTCCCTCCGGGTTTCTGAGTCATTTTTCCGGTATTTTCGCCAGAAATGTACCAGATATTATTTTGATGATCTTCTTTAAGCAACCTAATGTGACTGTCTGTTTTGAGGTATTTTTTGAACCTAACATCCGGAATCATTTTCTTTGAAGTAACATCTTGTTTGTAAACCCCTTTTGTGGTACCAAAAAGAATCTGATCGTCTATTTTGAAGGTATTCAAAAACAAACTCGACGGAAAACCATTCTTTTGATTGTAAAACTCGAGACTTGAAATTGTATCGAATGTTGCCTTAAATCTAATTTTAAAGATTCCCTTGTAACCGTGCGCAATCCAGATGTTTCCGGCTTTATCTGTTTCGATTATCCGGCTACTTTCATCAAAACCTTTTATCTTATGCTGATACGTCCAGGAATTATTTATTTTTCTAAGAACATACAATCCGTTATAACCGCCCACGAGTAATACATCCGGATGATCCGGAATAATAACTCCTTGCCACGCTCCATCGGTTTTGGCTAGTAGTTGAGCCGAATTTCCTTTTATCTCAAAAACTCCGTTTTTTTCGAAAGCCAAAAGCGAATTTCCAAAAACACCAATATTCCATACATTCTCAGACATTCCTGAGATATGCTGAAAATTGACATTTTGGTGCTCACCCTTTTTGTAAGCTTCCCAATCGAGCCAGAAAACACCATTATCTGTTGCGATATAAAGCTTATTTTGGTAAATCTGACTGCAATATATTTTGGTTTCGGCATTGGATACATCCAATATTTTGGACAAGGGTGATGAAATCTGAATGAGCGAAACACCTTCTTTTAATGTTACCCACAAATTGCCTTCGGTATCTACTTTAAGATGTGTGACATATTCGTTCTGCAAACCCATTTGTTTATTGATATGCTGAATCAAATTTCCTGCACTATCAATAACTATCAACCCGGATTGTCGCGTTCCAATCCCCAAATATCCATCAGAAAGTAAAATACCCGTTGAGATCTGACTTTGCTTTAGCAAATAATCGACTTTGGTCACAAAAGGTTTTAGCTGATTGTTATTATAACTAAAAAGTCCGCTTTTTTGAGTAAGTAAAATCAAACCTGCTGCAGTTTTAAAGATTTTTCTAATCTTCATTCCTATAAACTGTTTGCTGTCAGGGATTTCGACTAACGCATTGTCTTTAAGTTTCAATAATCCTTTTATATTATCGGAAACATATATTTCTTCGTTGACTTCAAAAAAATCATCAAATTTGGCTTCAGATCGTATTACATTGATTTTGTTATTCTTATAAATAAAAATTTCTTCGTTCGAGAAAAAAATCACTTCGTCCGGGCGAATAACAGTCTGGACAACATCTCCAAAATTTCTGGATGGGGCAGGAATTAATTGTACCAGAGAAGTATATTTGTATTGTCCGTTAGGCAATTGAACCGTATAACCAAACTCGCCCTGAGCACCCACATACATTTTGTCCTTTTTATCGATTGCCAGAGAGCGAACCATACTCCTGTTCTCGGGTTGTGCGACGATATTCCATCGCACGCCATCAAATTGCATAATGCCAAAATGATTCGCAAAAAACATCATGCCTTTTGAATCTTGCAAAACATCCCAATTTTCTGAAGCAGCTTTATACGTTTTCGGATTGTAATTGGTGATAAACGGAACTCCAATTTTTTTTATTTGGGCGTTAACAATTGGACACAAAAAGGATAGTAATAGAACTAAAATTCTAGTTGTAAATTTCGTCATTTTGTTTCGGTCTGTAGGTTAGTTCGTAGCATTTGAGCACTACAATCCTAAAAACAACAACTGGGGGGAGAAGCCGTTTTTAGGCAAAAAAGACATTCTAATAACTACTACTAAAATTATAATTTGATAATTTCAGGCACTAAAAAAAATGAATCTCTACAACCAAATATATAAAAATTTATTTTAATGTAACAAATTACATTAAAATTAGAGGATTTGATAATGAGAAAATTAGATAATTTGACAATTAGATAATGAGGGAATTTGGTAATGCGAAAACTTTGATACAGCAAATTTAATTAGAGTATCAAATTCAACTCTTCATAAGAGTGAAAAAGCTCCGCACCTTCTTTTTGCAGATCTTCATTATTATAACCATTTGCAAAACCGTAGACTCTAAAACCTCCCTGGATTCCCGAGATTACTCCGGCTTTGCTGTCTTCGATAACGATACAATCTTTAACCTCGAATCCCATTTGTTTTGCGGCATGCAAAAAAATTCCGGGATCGGGTTTCCAGCTGTTTATTTGGTACGAACTGTATATTTTATTTTCGAATTTATCCAGTAAACCGGCTACTTCAAGATTCAGTCTGATTTTATCAACAGGACCACTGGAAGCTACACAATAAGGAATTTTTAGTTTTTCGATAAAAGACACCACACCATCCATGGGTTTTACCTGTGTCTTGAAGGCTTCGAAACTTTTCTCGCGATAATCCGATTCAAAAGTATCAGGAAGCTTTTTTCCAATAGCATGCTCAATATGCAGGAAACATTCTTTTAGATTACGGCCGTTAAAATCGCGATACGCCTCTTCCAGTTTCATCTCAAAACCATACTCTGCCGCCATTGAAAGCAAGATTCCGTTACCAATTTTTTCAGTATCTACCAGAACTCCATCACAATCGAAAATAATACATTTAACTTCCATATTCTTTATTTACATTTTTAATAATCCTTTTTACAGGAAATGTAAATTACGAAATTATTCCTGAAAGTCGTGCTCATTTTAGAGTGAAGAAGAAATTTTCGAAATTATCTGAATGATAAAATCAGCTTGTGCAGGATTTATTTTTTTGAGAGCGTGTTCAGTTTGAAACCATTCGGCTCTGTCAACTTCAGGAAACGATTGTCGTTTTCCGGATTTTGGAGGCCATTCCATTTCGAAATCGTTACTTTTTACCAGCGTAACATCAAGATCAAATTCTACAGCCCAGGCAAAAACTGTTTTACCCGATTTTAGTAGTACAGATTCTAAGGCTATAAAATCACCTTCGACCTGAAACCCTGTTTCTTCCTGAAACTCCCTTTTTGCGGCATCAAGCGGATCTTCGTCAGTTGTGAACTCGCCTTTGGGAATCGACCAGCTTTCCAAATCCTTATTTTTCCAGAATAGACCACCAGGATGAACCAATAAAAAGAATATGGTTTTATCGACGAATTTATAAAGTAATATGCCGGCGCTTTGTTTCATGGGGATCTTGAATTTAATTCTAAAGATAGTGTTTAATTATTTTACCTATTTTACATTATTCCCATTATGCGGATTCTGTACATTTTTACCCCAATTCTGTATTTTTAATCCAAAATCGATTCGTAAATTTATAACTCGTTACTTTCACTTTACAAAAATTAAAAAATAACCACCTTGAAAAAGCCTCTTTTATTGCTCGCGATTCTGGTAAGTAGTTTTGCCAGTCATTCTCAAAACAAAATTATTACGGTAACCAACTCTTTGCCTGTAGATCGGGAGTTTGAAACGATTGAACTGACCAAAAAATCTCTTGGATTACCCACTTCTGCTAAACTGGAAAATTATGCCGTAAAAGAAGTTGCTACCAATACCTTTTTAGAAAGTCAAGCCGTAGACAATGATGGCGACGGAACTGTAGATGTATTATTGTTTCAGCCTAAAATAAGTGCTTCATCGCATCAGGATTTTGAGGTTTTGGTTGCCCAAAATCCGTCTTCATCAAAAACGATTAGTTGTTATTCGAGATTTGTTCCGGAACGAACGGACGATTATGCTTGGGAAAACAATAAAGTCGCCTTTAGAACGTATGGACCTGTGGCACAAAAAATGGTCGAAGACAAAATTGAGGGAGGAACTTTGACCAGCGGAATCGATGCGTGGCTCAAAAGAGTCGATTACCCTATTATCAACAAATGGTACGAAAAAGCGACTAACGGAACGGGAACTTATCATAAAGATACGGGCGAAGGTTTAGATAATTTTCATGTAGGCGACAGCCGTGGCGTGGGCGGAATTGCGGTTAAAGTCGATGATAAATACTTTTTCTCTAAGAATTTTATAAGCTGGAAAACCATAACAACCGGACCTATCAGAACGAGTTTTATCCTGAACTATGCCAATTGGGATGCTAAAGGCAATAAAATAACCGAATCGAAATTAATAAGTCTGGATTACGGAAGTTACCTTTCTCGTTTTGAAATCAATATTACCGGAGCAAAATCTATAGCAGCCGGATTAACGCTTCATGATAAAAAAGGAACTATTGGAACAAACCTAAAAGAAGGCTGGTTAAGCCATTGGGAACCTATAGACGATTCTGAAATTGGAACCGGAATTGTAGCTCCAAAAAACACTTTAACCAGTTTTGATAATCATATTACAAACGACAAAGACTTAAGTAATCTATACGGAAATATCGAAGTAAAAAACAACAAAGCCATTTATTATGTGGGTTTTGGATGGAAAAAAGGAAGTCCGTTTCAAACCAAACAAGATTGGGAAAGCTATTTGAGTTCGTTTGCTAAAAAAGTAAATACTCCTTTGATTGTTAAGGTAAAGAAATAAAGCTTTTTGCCCACAGATTTGGCGGATTTAAACGGATTGACGCTGGTTTTAATTTTTTATTATTCGCAATCTTTTCATCCTGAAAAACAAACCAGACAGATTTCAAAAACCTGTCTGGTTTGCTCAAAATGAGAATAAAAAATCCGCGAAAACCAGTATAAATCTGCCAAATCCGTGGGCAAACTTCTACCCTTTCTTCACAGGGAAATAGTTCTCTTTTAAAATAATTTCTAACGGAATATAATGTGTGTTGGCAACTGTTTCCTGCAACACCAACTTTCTGTATAAATGATTAATGCCCATATACCCTTGCTCCTCGGGTCTTTGGTTGATTAAAAAATCAATTACACCTTTATTCATATATTCAATATTCTCTTTTAATAAATCGTAACCAATAATCCGTACGCCTTTTATATGGTTTTGTTCTAAAAATCTGGCTACAATATACGCTCTTGAGTTGGGTACAAAAACGCTGTTGATTCCAGAGAACATTTCTAAATTCAATTGATCGATTCCAGAATCTTTAATGGTGATTTCAGAAAACTTAAAGTTGGTCAGTTCCTCATGATCTTTAAAAAAAGAATAAAAGCCATCGATACGTTGCAAATAAACCGATGTACTTTCTATTTCCCGGGTAATTTTAAAAATTAATACCTGTCTTTCATTTTTTACTGCAAAACTAATCAGTCTTCCGGCAAGATATCCGCTCTGAAAAGCATCCTGACCAACATAAGCATCTTGATTATCACTAGAAATATTTGAATCGATCATAACTACCGGAATATTATTCTTTTTGTACTCTTTTAAGAAACGAACCGATTCTTCATAAAAAATAGGTGCAAACAATAGTCCGTCACAATCAAATTCTACTACTTTTTTGATTGCTTCTTTAAACGAAACCATATTAAAATCATAGAAGAAATAATCCAGTACAACTCCGAACTTACTAAATTCTATAGCCGCTTTTTCGATTCCTGCTATTTGGCTCTTCCAATATTCCAGATTTTCATATTGTGGTAAAAAAACTGCAAAATGAAACTTTTTATTCAAAGCCAGGTTACTCGCCAGAATATTGCGTTTATAGCCATATTCTTCGATAATAGCATTGACTTTATCTACATTTTCCTGAGCAACCTGCCCACGCTTATGGATAATTCTATCAACGGTTCCGGGGGAAACATTGGCTAATTCGGCAATTTTTTTTATTGTTATGATATTGACAAGTTTTAAGTTAAATGATTTTATAAAAACACTTTAAATTATTATTTTTTTTATTAAATACAGATTGTTTTACCTAACTTTTTATATACATTTGTAAAACCCGTGTGCGTACACGCAAATATACACATGTGATTGAAAAAAACATAATGATTCCTTAAAAATATTATTTTTTATAAATACTGACAGGGTAGTTAATCTAAATTAAATACCAATATTTTAAAATTATGTATATAAAGTAATGCTTTAAATAATTATTAGCCTGAAAAACAAAATATAAAACCCGATAAAATGATTGTAGATTCATTACAAAACGCTGCAAAATATTTCAGCCTTCATCCTAAGTTCAAAGAAGCATTTGAGTATGTACATCAAAATGACATTAGCAAACTTGAAGAAGGGACATTTGAAATTGCCGAAGGATTAAAAGTAATCGTAATTGTTGGCAAAGGCGCCACGAGAGAAGAAAGTATAAAAGGTTTTGAATGTCACGACCAAAACATCGACATTCAAATTTCGATAAAAGGACCTGAGACTTTTGCCTGGAAACCCAGAGAAAAATGTGTCAGTCCAAATGGGGATTACAGTTTCGAAAGAGATGTTCGTTTTTTTCACGACAAACCTGATCTGTTTTTTGAATTGCAGGAACAACAATTTGCGATTTTGTTTCCCACAGATGTTCACGCTGCCATGATTGGCGACGGAGCACTTAAAAAAATTGTAATTAAGGTTAAAATCTAAAACTTATGAGCACAATTCAAAACAACATTGATGTTATTGCGGCACAAGGCATTCTACCGCTGTATTTTATTACAGACGAAACGATTAGTGTCGAAATTTTAAAAACGCTTTACAAAGCTGGAATCAGAGCGGTAGAATATACCAACAGAGGAATTGAAGCGTTATCAAACTTTAAAAAAATGGTGGCCGTTCGAAATGCAACACTGCCCGGAATGTTACTGGGCATTGGTACTATTAAAAACTTAGAACAGGCAAAAGATTTTCAAAATGCCGGAGCCGACTTTATTATTAGCCCGGGTTTTATTCCTGAAGTGGCTGATTTCTTAAAAAGCAAAGCAATTTTGTACACTCCGGGTTGCATGACCCCAACAGAAATCATTGCAGCTGAAAATACCGGAATAAAATTCGTAAAACTTTTTCCCGGAAATATTTTAGGTCCTGATTTTTTGACAAGTATAAAAGATATTTTTCCGGATTTGGTTTTCATGACAACGGGCGGTGTTGAAACCACTCATGCAAGTATTCAGGGCTGGTTTGATGCCGGAGCTTCTGCCGTGGGATTAGGGAGTAAACTAATCAGTAAAAAACGCATGGAAGAACAAGATTACGATGTAATTGAAAGTGAAACCAGAAAGATGCTCGAAATAATACAGACGATAAGAAAATAATAACTTTTAGGTAAAAATTATTTTTTAGCACACCAAAAATTTTGCCACAGATTTTATAGATTAAAATAGATTGTTTTTTAAAGAAGTCTTTTTTAATCTTTTGATCTGTGGCAAAAAATTACAACAAATTATAAAATATAATATGGATTCAATATTTAATTTAAAAGGAAAAATTGCATTAATCACGGGCGGTGCAGGCGTGTTGGGAAGTAATTTTGCAAACGTTTTGGCTAAACAAGGCGTTATTACAGGAATCGTTTCTCAATCGATTGAAAAGGCCAATAAAACGGTAGAAACAATAGAAAGCAATGGTGGAAAAGCTTTTGCTGTTCAGGCAAACGTTTTAAACAAAGAAGAATTGGAAAAAGCCAAAGATTTTATTGTAGAAAAATATGGTCGTCTCGACATTCTAATCAATGCTGCGGGCGGGAATATGCCCGGTGCAACCATTAGCCCGGATCAGGCAATATTTGATTTGAAAGTAGATGAGTTACAAAAAGTAGTCGATCTTAATATTATTGGTACGATGTTGCCATCGCAAGTATTTTCGGAACTTTTTGCCCTACAAAAACAAGGAATTATCATCAATATATCATCAGCATCTGCACAAAGACCTTTGACGAGAGTTGTAGGATATTCGGCTTCAAAAGCGGCAATTGACAATTTTACCCAATGGATGGCGGTCGAACTGGCTTCAAAATATGGCGAAGGAATTCGTGTAAACGCGATTTCACCTGGATTTTTTATTGGCGAGCAAAACCGCGCTTTACTATTGACTCCGGAAGGAAAACTGACACCAAGAGGCGAAAAAATTATCGAACATACGCCAATGGCTAGATTTGGAACTCCCGAAGATATTGATGGTGCGCTCTTATTTTTATGCAGCGACATGTCAAAATTTGTTACGGGAACGGTCTTAAAAGTAGACGGAGGTTTTGCTGCAACAAGTATTTAAAGATTTTATTTTACGATTACATCTCTATTGTCAGGCTGAGCGTAGTCAAAGCCTAAGTTCCAATTGGAGCGCCCTTCGACTCCGCTCAGGGTGACATACGATAATGAAAATTAGATCTCAGTATGATATAAAAATGCGAAATGCTTCTTATGAAAATAAGTGTACTAGCCCCGATAGAAGTGGAAATCCTTTTATCCGCCGCGGCGGATAAAAGATTGGAATGTATAGCGGGATTAGCTCCTAAAAATTATAAAAATAATATCCTCAAAGTTTAAGGCTTTGGAGGCAAAAAACAAACCAAAAATGGAACAAACTTTAAGATGGTTCGGGCCCAACGACCCCGTTTCTCTGCAAGATATTAAACAAACCGGAGCTACCGGAATTGTAACCGCATTGCACCATATCCCGAATGGACAGGTTTGGGATATTGAAGAAATTATCAAACGAAAAGTCGAAATCGAACATGAAAACGGAGATCCAAAAAAAGGAGCTTCGGGATTAACATGGTCAGTCGTAGAGAGTATTCCGGTTCATGAAGACATTAAAAAACAAACCGGAAATTATCTTCAATACATTGAGAATTATAAAGAAAGTATTAGAAATCTGGCGTTATGTGGGATCAAATACATTTGCTACAATTTCATGCCCGTTTTAGATTGGTCGAGAACTGATCTGGCATATGAAACTGCCGATGGATCTAAGGCTTTACGCTTTGATATTACTGCTTTTACTGCTTTTGAATTGTATATTCTAAAGAGACCGGGAGCAGAAAAGGAGTATTCGGCTACTCAAATCGAGAAGGCAAAAAGTTATTTTGAGGCTATGACAGCTGCTGAAAAAGTAAAATTACAGCAAAATATTCTGGCAGGTCTTCCGGGAGCGGAAGAGGCCTATTCTGTCGAAGATTTTCTGATTACATTAAGCGGTTACAATCATATTGACAGGGCGGCTTTAAAGAAGAATCTGTTCTTTTTTCTAAAAGAAATTATTCCGGTTGCCGAAAGCAAAGGGGTTTTAATGGCGATTCATCCTGATGACCCTCCCTACCCGATTTTAGGATTGCCAAGAGTGGTAAGTACGGAGGAAGATTTGATTGAATTGATGGCGGCTGCCGAATCAAAATCGAACGGATTTACGATGTGCACGGGTTCTTATGGTGTTAGAGCAGATAATGATTTGCCGGGAATCGTAAGACGACACGGCGATAAAATGAATTTTATTCACTTAAGAAGTACCGAAAGAGATGCCGAAGGAAGCTTTTATGAAGCGAATCATCTGGAGGGCGATGTGGATATGTACGAGGTTGTAAAAGCAATTATCGAAGTCGAAAAAAGAAATAACAGCCAATTGCCAATGCGTCCGGATCACGGACACCAAATGCTGGACGACCTCAATAAAAAGACCAATCCGGGATATTCTGCGATTGGGCGTTTGAGAGGTCTGGCTGAATTGAGAGGTCTTGAAATGGGAATTAAGAAGTCGCTTTAAAAGAGTTTTACCGCAAAAGTACTTTTTAGCCACGAAGGCACTAAGACACGAAGCTTTTTTATTTAAAGTCATCGTTATAAAAAGATTAAGAGAATCTTTCACGCAGATTTAAAAGGATTTACGCAGAGATTGTTTACAGTTTTTATTAATTAAATCTGTGCGATTTGCTAAAATCTTTTAAAATCTGCGTGAAGCAAAAAAATCTTTGCGCCTTAGTGCCTTCGTGGCACAAAAAACTAACTAACCAAATAACCACAATCATGAATACCAAAACCCTCCTTGTTTGTTGCAGCTTTTTTATAAATAGTATTCTGGTTGCGCAACAAATACCTAAAATACTAACTGATTCAAAAACAAATTACCTGCCGGATTTTAGTTATGCAGGGTATCATTTTGGCGAAAAAAAACTGCCGGAAGCCGAGGGAAAAATCATCAATGCAACAGATTATGGCGTAAAAGCAAATGATGGTCTTGATGATTCGAAAGCTTTATTAAAAGCGGTAAAAGCAGCAAATGCAGTCGAAGGAAATGTGATTTTGCAATTGCCTGCCGGACGTATTATCCTGAGTGAAATTGTGTATATCGAAAGAAGCCATTTTGTACTTCGTGGTGCGGGTTCTGATGATAACGGAACCGAAATTTATTGTCCCAGACCTATGATGTATCTCAAAGATCCGGAATCATTGACGGAACTTCGGGAATACCTGACCACGCTGGATAAAAGACAACGCGAACCTGAAAATAATATCGATTTGCCTTTCTCGCAATATGCCTGGTCCGGCGGATTTATCTGGACACAAATCCCAAATGAACGTGTAAAATCTTATTTAGACAAATATGAACCCACTCCAAATCCTTTGGCCAAAGTAAGTTCAGGAAATATGGGCGAACACACGATTTCAGTTTCGGATATAAAAGGTTTGAAAGTTGGCGATATTGTCGAATTGCAACTCTTTAATAAAGACGGTGAAAATGGCGGGATCATTACAGATTTATACAAAGGTGCGAATGTAAAACCGGGTTCTCATCACTGGAAATTTCCTAAACTTCCAATTGTGAGGCAACAAGTGGAAATAACCAAAATATCAAACTCAAAAATTACACTAAAAACACCTTTAACGATTGCTATAAAACCAAGTTATCAGGCACAATTGGTCGAATGGAAACATCTTGACGAAGTAGGAATCGAACATTTACGTTTTACTTTTCCTGATATCCCCAGAGTGGCACATCATGTTGAACCGGGAAATAACGGAATTTTTCTAACAAGACTTTTTAATAGTTGGGTAAAAGATATCAAAATTACCAATGCCGACAGCGGAATTCTAGCCGAAGAAATTGCTAATGTTACGGTTCAGGATATTGTGACAGATGGAACTCATATCTCGCATTATACGGTAACATTGGGCGGCGTGCACAATGTATTGGTCAAAAACCTTAAAATCTATAACAAAACAGTTCATCCTTTAAGCTTTAACACCTTTGCGACCAAAAACGTGTATGAGGATTGTGAGATTTATGCAGATCCGCTTTTAGATCAGCATTCCGGCGCCAATCATCAAAACTTATTCGATCATATTACGGTTCATATTACAGCGGATAAAAACAATAGTTATTTGTTATTTGGCGGTGGTGGTGCTGATTACTGGAAACCTTCGCACGGACCGTTCAGTACGTTTTGGAATCTTAATGTCCAGGTTTCAAATCCGGATGTTAAACCTGTTTTATTATACGGTATGAAAGATGGACCTCTCGCCAGAATTATTGGTGTGAACGGAAACACTAAATTCGAAGTAAAATATGAACCTGATGCTTATATTGAATTCTTAAATACATCGCTGGATAAAGTTCCTTCGTTGTATGATTATCAATTGCAAAAACGATTAAAGAAATAATTTTTTTAAAGTGACAAAGATGCAAAGTTTCAAAGGAACAAAGGTTTTTTAAAATTTTACTCTCTCACTTTGCATCTCTGAACCTTTGCTACTTTGAAACTAAAAAAAACCGCCATGAAGTATAAAATAACTCTTTTGGTTTTACTTTTTGTCTCGGGAAATATATTTTCCCAAAATAAATACCGCCTTAAAAATATCTCGACTACAGACGGACTTTCGCAGAGTTCTGTCATTGCTATTCATCAGGATAAATTTGGGCAAATGTGGTTTGGTACACGTGATGGTCTTAACAAATACGACGGAAGCAAATTTACGATTTTCAGGAATGATGTTACCAACAAAAATTCTATCAGCAACAATGATATTTTATCTGTCGAAGAAGACAAAAAAGGCAATTTATGGGTGGGCACCTACAACGGATTAAACCGTTATAATCCTGTTACCAATACTTTTAAACGTTATCTACATACCAAAACCAATCATACAATAAGCGGAAATGCAATCTGGTCGATCAAAGAAATTGGTCAGGAAATGTGGTTTGGAACTTCGAAAGGATTGACGATTTACAACAAAAAATCGAAACAATTCATGTCTGTTTTTCACTCAGACACTGACAATACAACGGTTCCGAGCAATAATATTATAACGATTTTAAGAACTACAAAAGGAGAAATCTGGATTGGTACTACAAAAGGTTTGTGCGAACTTACAGGCAGAAAAAACGGAAAATTATTCTTTAAAAATTATCCTCTCAATACGGCAGATCAACTAAATGTTCAGGCAATTACAGAAGATGAATCGGGCAATTTATGGGTGGGGACAAAAAATAAAGGGCTATTAAAATTTGATAAAACATCGAATGCCTTTACCTCCTTTTTAGCGGATGAAAAGTACCGCGAAATCAATACTGATATTCGTTCTCTGGCTATTGACAACCAGGGATCTTTATGGATTGGAGCGTATGATGGAATCTACATTTTAGGAAAAGACAAAAACATTCAGAAAATAAATAACAGCAACAACAGCAACGGAATTGATAAAGTAAAATCAGTTTATATCGACAAAAAAGGTTCCGTCTGGATTGGTTGTTACTATAAAGGCGTGAATATTTGGGATATTTCGAATGTTAATTTCTCTAATTACAATCAGAATTCTAAAAAGATTCCGATGAGTTTTGATGTTGTGAGTTCTATTATTGCGGATAAAAATCACAATATTTATTTTGGAACTGAAGGTGGCGGAATCACGATTTATAATAAAAATAGTGAAGCCACAAGTTACATCAACAGCAAAAGCGGGCAAAACATTAAAAACGATATTAAATCGATGTGTCTTTCGGGAGATATTTTATGGATTGGTACCTATTCAAAAGGATTATCGGCTTATAATATTGTTTCCAAAAAGATGGAAGACAATCGAATTGCTGCCGATCTCAATACTTTATTAAAGGAATCGGGTGTGTATTCGATTAAAACCGAAGGAAATGACATTCTCTGGATTGGTACTTTTGGCAAAGGCCTGATTCGCTACAATACCATTTCGAAAACTTCTGAAGTGATAGGAAATGATATCGATCAACCCAATTATCTTACCAATAATATTGTACGGGCAATATTAGTCGATTCCAAAAAAGGCGTTTGGGTAGGTACGCAAAACGGGCTGAATTATATCCCGCTCAATTTTGCTCCGGATAAATATACCATTAAACATTACTTTTTCGATTCGGCTTCTTTATCCGGAGATGATATTCTGACCTTGTTTCAGGACAGTCAAAATAAAATTTGGGTGGGAACAAAAGCAAAAGGATTGCATTATTTTGATGGAAAAAAATTCAATAAAATCAATCTGAGAGTTGGCAATACTGTCATTACTTCGATACATTCGATCTTAGAAGATGCTGACAAAAATTTATGGATTAGTACCAATCAGGGGATTATAAAATATAGTACAATACTAAAAACAGTTGTTATTTACGATCAAAAAGATGGCTTGACCAGTAATGAGTTTAATGATAATGCGGCTTTAAAACTGGATTCGAATCAGTTTTATTTTGGCAGTCCATCCGGAGCGACTTATTTTGATGCCAAGAAAATATCCCTAAATCCGTATGCGCCACAAGTATTGATTACCAATCTTAAAATTAAGAACGAAACCATTAATCCTAATGACGCTATTGGCATTTTAGAAAAAAGCATTGGTTATACCAAAACCATTACGCTTGATTATGACAAAGCCAATTTCTCGATAGATTTTGCGATTCCAAACTACATTCGATCCAAAAACAATCAATACAGTTACCGTTTGGTTGGGTTAGAAAACAACTGGACAACAACCAAAAGTACCGAGGCTATTTTTGCCATTCAAAATCCGGGCACGTACATATTTGAAGTTCGTGGTGCTAATAATGACGGGGTTTGGAACAAGGCTCCAACAACATTAACTGTGATTGTAAAACCTGCTCCGTGGCGCAGTATCTGGGCTTTTTTATTGTATGCGATGGTAATAGGTTTAGGGTTATACGGTTTGATCTGGATCATGAAATCAAAAGCCAGACTCAAACAAAAACTAGAATTAGAGTATCTGGAAACTAAACGTATTGAAGAAAACAATCTCGCCAAACTGGATTTTTTTACTAATATCTCACACGAGTTCAGAACACCGCTAACCTTGATTTTAGGACCTTTGCAACAAATTCTCGCCAACTATAACGGGACGAACGAAATGTACAAAAAGTTATTGGTGATTGAAGGAAGTGCCAATCATCTTTTGGGATTGATCAATCGTTTAATGGATTTTAGAAAACTCGAAAATCATCAGGTTACGCTGGAATCTGCCGAAGGAAATATTGTAAAATTTACCAAAGAAATCTTTTTATCTTTTATAGAATATGCCAAAGATGGCGGTTATACCTATACTTTCGAATCGGTCGAAGAGGAAATTTTAGTGTATTTTGATCGCTATAAACTGGAACGTGTTTTTTATAATTTGATTTCGAATGCTTTTAGATATACCCCAAAAGGCGGCAACATTCATCTTAAAATTTCGCACGACAACAAGAATCTTTTTATCGCCATAGAAGATTCCGGCGTTGGGATTGCCCCGGAACATATTGATAAAATTTTTGATTTGTTTTTTGAAGTTCCTATGCACAATAATGTTCAGAAAAACTACAATAAAGGAACCGGAATTGGGCTTTCGATCGTAAAAAACATTGTTAAACTGCATAAAGGAACTATTGATGTAATTAATAAACAGACGGAAGGGGTTGTTTTTAAAGTAACGCTCCCGCTGGGCAGGACACATCTTTTGGATGCTGAAATTATTACCGATTTTAAAATCAGTGATGATATCGATCAATATACGGCACAATTAGAAAAAGCAGAAATTACGGAACCGGAAGATATTGGTGATTTTATAGTAAACGACGAAAAACAAACCATCCTGATTGTCGAAGATCATAAAGTTTTGCGATCGTTCATGAAAAATTTACTCAAGGAAGATTACAATATTATTGAAGCCGAAAACGGAAAAATCGCCTTTGAAAAAGCATTGCAACACATTCCTAATTTGATTATAAGCGATGTCATTATGCCGGAAATGGTAGGAACAGAACTTTGTTCTAAAATCAAGGCAAATTTAAAAACCAGTCATATCCCGGTTATTTTACTGACTTCGCGAACATCATTAGTCTATAAATTTGAGGGTCTGGAAAGTGGTGCTGATGATTATATTAGTAAACCATTTAATTTGATCGAATTTAAACTTCGTGTTAAAAACCTGCTGAATTCAACAGAACGTTTAAAAAACAAATTCTCGAGCGATGACAATTTTATTCCGTCAGAAATAACCGTTTCCTCTTTAGACGAAGATTTATTGAAAAAAGCATTCAAAATAGTAGAAGAAAATATTTCGAACGAACAATTTGATATTCCGCTTTTCTGCACAGAATTGGGTGTAAGCCGTACCATGTTATTTTTAAAAATAAAGGCCTGGACGAATTTTACGCCAAACGAGTTTATTCACGAAATAAGATTAAAACGTGCCGCTCAGTTACTAGAACAAAACAAATTAAACGTCTCGGAAATTAGTTATAAAGTAGGATTCAACAATCCGAAATACTTTAGTAAATGCTTCCAAAAAAAATATGGTGAAACACCTACACAATTTGCTGACAAATTTTGCGAAAAAATCTCCTGATAAATTCCTGCAAGGTTTTGAAAACCTTGCAAGAGTAGAACTTTTATTAATTTAGAATTAGGTTATAATTCCTAAATCTGCATCTTTAAACGGTTAAAAAAAGGGTATCTGTATTTTTAGATACCCTTTTTTGTATTTCTATATCGTTTGCGCCTGCTACATTTGCCCTTATGAAACTCAAAAAAACAAAATTCTTATTGCTTCAAATTCTATTTGTATTGCTAATAATAGGAATGAGTTTATTGCTTTTTTATTTTATCTAACATTAACCTAAAACCAAAATGAATGTTTACAAACCAAAATTTAAAATCGCTTAAATGGTGTTTGCTGGTAACTTTTTTACTGGTAAATATTGTTATGAATGCACAGGACAGAAAAGTCACCGGAAAAGTTACTTCGAGCGAGGACTTAATGGGACTTCCTGGTGCGAATGTTTATATCAAAGGATCATCTGTTGGAGGATCTGCAGATATGGATGGAAACTATAGCGTCATCGTTTCAGAAAAAAATGCTGTCTTAGTTTTTAATTATGTAGGTTATCAAACTATCGAAATTCCGTTAGGAAATAAAACGGTAGTCAATGTAAGCCTGAAACCGGATACTAAAAATCTTGACGAGGTAATTGTGGTAGGTTACGGAACTCGTAAAAAGAGTGATATTACAGGGTCAGTATCTTCTGTTACGGCAAAAGAGCTAACGGCTTACCCAACACTTAATGCTGAACAGGCTTTGCAAGGTCGTGCAGCAGGGGTTTCTGTACAATCGAACAATGGTGGTGAACCGGGTGCTCCTGTAAAAATCAGGGTTCGTGGCGGAACATCGATCAATGCAAGTGGCGATGCCCTTATCGTTGTCGATGGTTTTGCAGGTGTTTCGATGCCCGCTCCTCAGGATATTGCTTCTATTGAGGTCTTAAAAGATGCATCGGCTACAGCCATCTACGGATCAAGAGGTTCAAACGGGGTTATTATGGTTACGACCAAAAAAGGAAAACCTGGAAAACCGGTGATCGAATTCAGTAATTCAACATCAATACAAGCTGTAAACAATAAATTAGATTTACTGGATGCAGATCAGTTTGTAGCGTATAGAAAAAGTTTTACAACGCATACTTCCGGTGGTGCTAACACTGATTGGCAGGATGTTATTTATCGCGAAGGAATGATTTCGAATTCGCAATTATCATTTTCAGGTGGTTCTGATAAAATCAGGTATTACGTTTCCGGAAACTACTTCAATCAAAACGGAGTGGTGATTAATTCAGGAATTGATAAATATACGATTGTAAGCAATCTCGAAGCTGATTTAACAGACAAGTTTAAAGTAGGTTTGAACGTATTTCAAAGCAAGCAAAACAAAGACGGAATTATTAGCCAGACGGGTGCCGGAGGAACAGGTGCTGCGGGTGTAATTGCTGCGGCTTACAGATTTATGCCGGACAAAGGTATTTATAATGCTGATGGCTCTTTTACGTCAACGGCTCCAATTGGAGACGATATTGATAATCCGTATGCAACAGCAATGGAAAATATTCTGGAGACCGTTTCAACTGTAAACAGAAGCAATTTTTTTGCTTCTTACCAATTGACTAAAGATTTAAATTTTAAAACGACTTTAGGTTTAACCGATAATAATTCGCAAACCGGTAGGTATATTCCATCAACTTTAATTGCAGGAAAAAATATTAAAGGAGAAGCTTCTGTAACTAATACGAGATTTTCGTCTTTCCTTTCAGAAAATTATTTAACCTACAAACGTGAGATTATCGAAAAAGGAATCCTGACAGTTCTTGGAGGATATTCGTATCAAAAAAACAAAAACGAACGTGTTTTTGCTGCTTCAAGAGGATTTTTGACCAATACCAATTCGTACCATAATTTAGGCGCCGGAACGGTTTACCTAAAACCGGAATCAAGCTTGTCTGAAACAGAATTGATATCGGCTTTCGGGCGATTGAATTTTGATTATGACGATAAATATTTATTTACGTTTACAGCACGTCGTGATGGTTCTTCGAGCTTTAGTGAAAACTACAAATACGGAACTTTTCCTTCTGGCGCAGTTGGCTGGAATATTAGCAAGGAAAATTTCTTAAAAGACAACAAAACGGTTTCTAATCTTAAATTAAGAGCGAGTTATGGTGCAACCGGAAATCCGTCTATTGATGCCTACTCTACTCTTTCGAAATTTTCTGAAGTTTATGATGTAAGCGGTGACGTGATTGTAAATGCGGTACAGCTTACGGCAATAAATAATCCTAACTTAAAATGGGAAACATCTTACCAACAGGATTACGGGATTGATCTGGGTTTATTCGATAACAGAATCAGCATTACAGCCGATTATTATAAAACAATTACCAAAGATTTATTGTTTAACAGACCATTGCCGGGAGTTTCCGGAATTGCTTCTCAGCTCCAAAATGTGGGAGAACTGGAAAACAAAGGTTGGGAATTGGGTATTAATTCTAAAAACTTTATTGGTGCAGATTTTACCTGGTCTACAAGTTTTAATATTTCTTCGAATAAGAACAAAATATTGAAACTGGCAGATAACAAAGATCTGTTAATAAACTCTACACCAGGACATTTTCTGGCTACAGATTCTCAGATTTTGAGAGTGGGTCAACCGGTTGGTTCTTTCTTTGGTTTTGTATATGATGGTGTAATTCAGCAAGGTGAAACGGTTCTTCCCGGAAATTTTGAAACGATAGCCGGAGGAGAAAAATTTAAAGATGTCAATGGCGACGGAAAACTGGATTCTAATGACAAAACGATTATAGGAAACCCAAATCCTGATTTTATTTTTGGACTTAATAATGATTTTACCTATAAAAATATTGACCTGAATATCTTCTTTCAGGGTTCAGAAGGCAATCAAATTTTAAATTATACTTTGATGGAACTGGCTTCCGGAAACAACAATGCTACAACCGAAGTGTTGGATGCCTGGACACCAACTCATACAGATACAAATGTGCCTATAAATGCGGCAAGAACCAAAAGGGTTACGTCACGATTTGTTTATGATGCAAGTTATATCCGTTTAAAAAACGTTTCTATTGGTTATAGTTTAGACGATAAAGTGGTTTCGAAAATGGGATTGAGCAAAGTTCGTTTCTATATCAGTGCACAAAACTTATGGACTATTACCAATTATCCGGGTTCTGATCCTGAGGTAAATTACTTAAATGATACGAATTCAAGAAGTAACACCAATTTAGGTTTGGATTATGGAAGTTACCCGAATGTGAGAACGTTTACAATGGGTTTTAATTTAAAATTTTAGTCTAAAAATGATCTTAAACACATAGAAACATAGATTTTTCTTTGTCAAAAAAAAGAAATTTAAAAAAAACTGGTTTTCACACATAGCCATACGCAAAATGCTATGATAATTAATGCAAGTGAAACGCGTTTTTTAGCGTTCCAAAAAGCTATGTTCTATGTGTTTAAATTATTACACCAAATACCTAAAAAAATAATATTATGAAAAAATATATAGCTTTTCTTTTCTTAGGAATATTCGCTTTTGGATGTTCGGATTTAGAGGAACATCCGGTGGGAACTATTCGTCCTGAAAACTTTTTTAACAATACAGATGATTTGCAAGCTGCCGTAAATGGCGCTTTTGCCAATATTGCCCACAATAATTATTGGGGACGAGAATTTACAATCGCCCTGATGTTGCGTGATGATATGGCAGATATTGGCGACCGAACTACTCAGGCAGCCCGTATCGATGTAAACGATATGAGCATGAACGATACCAACGCACTTGTAGCCAACTTCTGGCCACAGTCGTATATTATAATTGGTGCTGCCAATCAAGCAATCGAAGGCGCTAAAAAAACGCCGGGAGATCCTGCAAAAATAAATGCAATCGTAGCGCAGGCTTATTTTGCAAGAGCTTTTACCTATTATCATCTGGTTCGTACTTTTGGAGACGTTCCGTATATTGATTTTGGCGTAAACGAGGTTTCTCAGGTCGATAAATTAACCCGAACCAAAGAAGCAGATATTTATCTAAAAATAATTTCTGATCTTGAATTTGCAAAACAATGGCTGGAAGATAAACCAAAAGTAAAAGCCGTTCCGGGAAAAGGTACAGCGGCAGGTTATTTAGCCTCTGTTTATCTAACTTTAGGAAATTATCAAAAAGCGTATGACGAATCTAAATATGTCATTACAAACGAAGCCAAATTTGGTTTAGGTCTGGATGCTGATTTTCAGGATTTATTTAATGCTACAAAAACAGCTGCGCTAAAAGAACCATTGTTTACAATTGACTTTAACAATCTGGTTTCAGGAAATTACGGTCAGGATTATACCGCCTTTTTTACAGGCTCTCTAAAAGATGATAGTTACAGTTACGGACAAGGATTCTCTGTTGCTGTTCCTTCCTTAAAAGTGTTTAACGATTGGGACAAAAGAGATTATAGAAGAGCGGTGAGTTTTGATACGATTATTAGAAAAAAAACGGGTCCGGGTGGGGCTTTGCAAATTTTTCCATCCAGTGATAACGAAAAAGCACCACGTCCGCATATTGCAAAATATTTCCGTTTTCCGGGAAAAGCAGGTGCCAACGGAAGAACTTCTCAACACAACTATATCACGATGCGTTATGCCGAAGTATTGCTAACAGCTGCCGAAGCCCTGAACGAAATTACTCCGGGAACTACAGAGGCTGATGGTTATGTAAACCGAGTGCGTGCCAGGGCCCGAAACAAAGCCGGAAAACAGGTTTCTTTTCCTGCCAATGTAACGCCGGGATTATCAAAAGCCGATTTTAAAAAAATGGTTATTGAGGAACGAAGATTAGAACTGGCTTTTGAATACATAAGATGGTACGATATCAAAAGGCTGAAAAATGGCCCTGAAGTTTTTGGCCCTAATGGTTTTGAACCTCATGCCAATTTTGATCCAAACAAAGATTATTTGTTTCCGCTACCGGGAACTGAGTTAGCGATCAATCCTAATTTAAAACCGAATAATCCGGGGTATTAAAATAGATTATTAGATTATTAGATTGTTGGATTATTAGACTCAAAAATCTGCGAGAAAAAATATTCAACACATAGATTATTTTCTAAAATTATAGATTAAAATAAATCTGCGAAAATCAGCGTTTTCGTGCTAGCGAATCCGTCCAATCCGAGTCTAAAATTTAGTTTAGAAACTAAAAAAATTAGTAAATTATGAATAGAGTTAGTTTTTTTACTTTAATCCTTGGGTTTGCATTGCTGGCGACAGCGTGCAAATCCGGGATTAATTCTCCCAAAAAAAATACTCCCGCAACAGCAGCAAATCTTCTGAAAACCCGATACAAAATGTTATTGGATTATCCGGTTGATTCGATGTCAATGCCCAGAAGTATGACCATCAAAACAAATCTTATCAAAAAAGTACCGTCAAGAGACTGGACAAGCGGATTCTTTGCCGGAAATCTTTGGCAATTGTACCGTCTTACAGGTAATGACGCTTATAAAAAACAAGCCGAAAAATGGACTCCTTTTAGTAAAAAAGAAAGCGTAAACAGAGGTTCTCACGATGTGGGTTTTAAAGTTTATTGCAGTTATGGCGAAGCATTAAAAGTCGAAAATAAACAAGAATACA
The DNA here is from genome assembly GCF_002222055.1 of Flavobacterium araucananum. Lineage (GTDB taxonomy): Bacteria > Bacteroidota > Bacteroidia > Flavobacteriales > Flavobacteriaceae > Flavobacterium > Flavobacterium araucananum. The sequence continues at coordinate 69,367 of NZ_MUGS01000004.1, read as the reverse complement.
AGGACGTAATTATCAAAGGAGCCGAAACTTTATGCACTCGTTTTGATGCAAAAGTGGGTGCTATCAGATCCTGGGATTTCAATAAGGAAATCTGGGATTATCCGGTCATTATCGACAATATGATGAACCTCGAATTGTTGTTTGAAGCAACCAGAGTATCAGGAAACAAAAAATATCAGGAAATCGCGATCAAACACGCCAATACAACCCTTAAAAATCAGTTTCGTGACGATCATAGCTGTTATCACGTAATCGATTATAATCCTGCAACAGGAGCCGTTAGAAAAAAAACTACGCTTCAGGGATACAATGACGATTCGGTCTGGGCGCGCGGACAAGGATGGGCAGTTTACGGGTTTACCATGTCGTACAGATATACCAAAGATCCCGCCTACCTGAAACAAGCCGAAGCTACAGCACAATTTTTTATCAACAATAAAAACCTGCCCGAAGACGGGATTCCGTATTGGGATTTTAAAGATCCGGGGATTCCAAATTCAGCACGAGATGTTTCTGCCGCAACCGTTATGGCTTCTGCCTTATACGAATTATATGGTTATACTAAAAATAAGAGTTATTTGGCTTATGCCGATAAAGTAATAGCGACCTTAGAATCTGATCGATACATTTTAGATTCAAAAATAAACGCACCTTTTATATTCGATCACAGCACCGGAAACTGGCCAAAACACGACGAAATCGACGAGCCTATTGTCTATGCCGATTATTATTTTCTGGAAGCATTGTTAAGAAAAAAGTAAGAAAGGTAAGAAAGGTTCAGAGGTACAAAGTGACAAAGGTTTTTAGCCTCTGAACCTTTGAACCTCTGAACCTCCAGACCTCTAAGCCTTTGAACCTAAAAAAAGCTTTATATTTTATGAAAAAACTACTTTATCATTATACATCATTTTCTACCAAAGCTTTCTTTGCTTTTTTTATTTTTTGTCTGAATCCTGTTTTTGCCCAGACTAAAACTAATATCAATGAAAATTGGCTGTATTTAGAAAATCATACTTCTAGTCTTAGCGAAGCACAAAAAGCAACAAACTGGACTTCCTTAAATTTACCACACACCTGGAATGCCGAAGATGCAACGGATCTAAATCCGGGTTACAGACGCGATGCCAGCTGGTATCAAAAAAAGCTAAACATTGCCCAAATTGATCCAAACAAACGCTACTATCTCTATTTTGAAGGATCGAATGTAACCACAAAAGTATATGTAAACGGTAAAGAAGCCGGAGGACATATTGGGGGATACATTGGATTTACGATCGATATTACTACTTTTATTAAAGAAGGAAACAACGAAATTTTTGTTCGGGTTGATAACAGTTATGACATCGAAGTTATTCCGTCTCAAAAAAGTGATTTCTTTATTTATGGCGGAATAACCCGTGATGTTTGGTTATTGTCTAAATACAAAAATCATATCGAGAATTTGAAAATTACAACTCCTGAAGTTTCGGCTAAGAAAGCTTCTTTAAATATTGTGGCTTCTACCGTAAATCCTCAAAATACAAAAGATTTATCGCTAACTGTGATCCTTAAAAACCCAAAAGGGAAAAAGATTGCCAGCAAAACGATTTCAGTTTCTAATCATACAACCAATATTAAATTCGAGAATCTGAAAAATCCTGAATTATGGGATACTCAAAAACCAAATTTATATAGCGTTACGGCTTTTTTATCGGAGAAAAACCAAATAAGAGACAGCGTAAACGAAAAAGTAGGTTTTAGATGGTTTGAGTTTAAAGATCACGGTCCGTTTTATCTAAACGGAAAACGATTGCTTATCAGGGGTACACACCGTCATGAAGAACAAGCCGGCGTTGGCGCTGCCATGAGCAATGCACAACATCGTGCAGATATGGAATCGATAAAAAAAATGGGAGCAAATTTTGTTCGCCTGGCACATTATCCCCAAGATCCTGAAATTTATAAAGCCTGCGATGAACTGGGTTTACTGGTTTGGGATGAATTGCCCTGGTGTCGTGGCGGAATTGGTGATGAAGTCTGGCAAACGAACACTAAAAATATGCTGGTAGAAATCATCAGCCAAAATTACAATCACCCCAGCATTATCATCTGGTCTTTGGGGAATGAAATGAATTGGTTGCCTGATTTTCCTGATGGAGATAATACACAAAGAACGAACGTATTTCTGACAGAACTCAATGATATCGCCCACAAACTTGATCCAACCAGAAAAACGGCAATTAGAAAATATTATGAAGGCTCGCAAATTGTCGATGTCTTCTCCCCTTCTATCTGGTCGGGCTGGTACTCCGGAAGTTATAAAAGCTATCAAAAAGCGATTGACGTTTATAAAAAAGAATACAAACATTTTATCCATGCTGAATATGGTGGAGACAGTCATGTGGGACGTCATAGCGAAAACCCGGTTACGGGCGAAAACATTATAAAAGCCGAAGGTTGGGAAGAGGCCATTGTACAAACCAAAGTGGCGAATATTGCACAAATTGGCGATTGGAGCGAGAATTATATCGTCGATTTATTTGACTGGCATTTGCATATATCCGAGAATGACCCAACGTTTGTGGGTAATATTCAGTGGGCATTTAAGGATTTTGCAACGCCTTTACGTCCGGAAGATGACATTCCTTACATGAATCAAAAAGGGCTTGTAGATCGCAGCGGAAATCCAAAGGATGCGTATTATGTTTTTAAGAGTTATTGGAGCGATGAACCTTTTACGTACATCGAATCGCATACCTGGACAGAACGTCAGGGACCTGAAAATATGCCCAGAACGCTGAGTGTTTTTAGTAATTGTGACAAAGTTACTCTATACCATCAGGGAAAATCACTTGGAGAAAAACAACGAAATCTTTCGCTATATCCTGCAAATGGCTTAACTTGGGATGTGAATTTTTTGAAAGGCGAAAATATTTTAATTGCTGTTGGGGAAACCAAAAACGGGAAAAAGGTTTCGGATACTCTAAAAGTAACGTACCGTTTTAATAAAAATGATACGGCAACATCTTTGCAATTGTCGTCTCAAAAATTAAAAAATGGCAATTATCTGGTAACGGCAATTGCAATTGACAATAACAATTTGCGTTGTCTGGATTATGAAGAAAGTGTTTATTTTCAATGTTTGAAAGGCGGAAAAACGATGAAAAGCCAGGGAACGCCAACCGGAAGTGAATCTATAAAAATGGCAAATGGAAAAGCCTCGATCGAAGTCGTTCCCGATGGTTCTAATGCCCCAATAGAAATGACGGCATTAAACCAGAGTTTTAAAGGCGAATATTTGAAGATTGAGAATTGATAAACTAATATCACAATGACACAAAGCTTTTTTGTTTCATGCTGGATGAAATTAATCGCGTAAAGACGCTAAGGAGCAAAATTTTTGTTTCACGCAGGTTCCGCAGATTGGAGCTGATTTTGGAGATTTAATTAAAAAAAAAATCTGTGTGCATCTGCTTAAATCTTTTTCAAATCTGCGTGAAACAAAAGCCTTTTAATCCTAATAATCTGCGAGAAAAAACTTCGTCGCATTATGAAAAATAATAAAAATAGCAAATTATGAAAAATATAAAATTTTACGGAATTGCTTTAATAATAACAAATTTTGCAAGCCATGCCCAAGTCACCTTAAACGCCGATGGTCCAGGCGGAGTTGGAACTTATGAATTAATTACAAACGCATTGGCACCCGGAACGGCAAACGGTGCGATTGAAGCACCAGATGCTATTCATCCTACTTTTGGGCGACATATTGCGGAGGTTTTTGATGCGGAACTCAATAAAAATGTTTTTGAGTTTTATGCCCATGTCAGCAATACTCCTCCTGACAATGAGCCTGTCGCCGGAAAAACAGACAGGCAACGTGTCGAAATAAAATCATTTGCCCCGTCTCCTGATAACTTAAAAGGAACTATTGGCGAAACGGTAGAATACAAATGGCGTTTTAAAGTGCCTGTTGGTTTTAAACCTACTACCAGTTTTACTCACATTCATCAGGTAAAAGCGGTAGATGGCGACGATGATGATCCTCTTTTTACGTTGACTTTAAGAAAATTATCTAACGGAGCAACCCGATTAGAATTAATTTATGACAAGGATGCAGCGGCGGCAACCATAAAATATCAAACGCCAAATATGTCTTTGTTTGAAGGTATTTGGGTCGAAGCGACAGAAACTATTAAAGTTGGTTTGCAGGGAACGTATACCATAATGATAAAAAAAGTTAGTGACGGAACGGTTTTAATGGATTACAGCAATCCTAATATTCAAACGATTCGTCCGGCTTATACTTCGTCAACCGGTGTTGTTTATGCTGCAAACTCTTTTATTCGTCCTAAATGGGGAATTTACCGCAGTTTGACTGATATCGCAAATATGAGAGATGAAGCAATGCGATTTTCTGATTTTAGTATTAAAGAATTAACCACGACCTTATCTGCAAAAGAGCAGTCGAAAGATGCTGATGCTACGATACAATTTCCAAATCCTGTTGCAGATAAACTTCAACTTTCAGAAGTTATTACAAACCAATACAATGGTATCATTATTTACGACAACAATGGCAAAGAGGTTCTTTCTAATGATTCTATTTCTGAGAATATTACTGTATCGTCTTTAAAACCGGGTCTTTATATTGTAAAATTCAAAAAAGGAAATACTTTATCGAAAGGCATTAAAATGATTAAAAAATAAATTTTATCCATGAAAAAACGAATCACATTATTACTATTGATGGCTGTATGTATTGGGCAGGCACAAAGCTTAATTTCAAATGTTCCCAATCGCAATACGACTTCTTTAAACGGTGTCTGGAATTATATTGTTGATCCCTACGAAACGGGTTATTACAGCTTTCATCATGATGAATACGATAAACAGGAAAAACCTTCGAATGCTGCTTATTTTAATAACTATCATGCGGTAAACAAACAGGAACTGGTAGAATATGATTTTGATAAATCGCCAAAAATCAATATCCCGGGCGATTGGACTTCGCAGGTGCCGGAACTTAAATATTATGAAGGAAATGTTTGGTTCAAGAAATCTTTTGATTATAATCTGGCAGCCACAAAACGTCTTTTTCTTTATTTGGGAGCGATCAATTATAAGGCAGATGTTTATTTGAACGGTAAAAAACTAGGGAGGCACGAAGGTGGTTTTACTCCTTTTAATTATGAAGTAACTTCGATTGTAAAACCAAAAGACAATTATTTGGTGATTAAAGTAGACAATACAAGACATAAGGAAGATGTACCGACCATTAATACGGATTGGTGGAATTATGGCGGAATTACGCGCGATGTGACTTTAATCGAAGAAAATGAATCGTTTGTTGAAGATTATAACATTCAGCTTAAAAAAGGAAATGCTGCCCTGATTTCGGGTTTTGTAAAAATCAATACTTTTAATCCGGCACAAAATGATGTAACGATCTCAATTCCGGAATTGAAAATTAATTACAAAGGAAAAATTGGTGCCGATGGATTGGTAAACTTCGAAATTCCTGCAAAAAAAATCTCATACTGGTCTCCTGAAAATCCAAAATTATATGAGGTAACTATCGATTTTAACGGAGTGAAACTGAAAGATAATATTGGTTTTAGAACAATAGAAACACAAGAAGATAAAATTTTACTGAACGGCAAACCAATCTTTTTACGCGGAATTTCTATTCATGAAGAAAATGCAAAAGGAGGACGTGCAAATTCTGAAGAAGATGCTTTGCGATTGCTAAACTGGGCCAAAGAACTGGGTTGCAATTATGTTCGTCTGGCACATTATCCGCATAACGAAAATATTGTCAGGACGGCAGATAAATTAGGTTTGATGGTTTGGGAAGAGATTCCGGTTTACTGGACAGTTGAGTTTACAAACAAAGCTACGTATCAAAATGCCCAGGATCAATTGACTGCTGCTGTTACAAGAGACAAAAACAGGGCTTGTATTATTATCTGGTCGATGGCAAACGAAACGCCAATATCTGATTCCAGAAATGCTTTTATCAAAAATCTGGTCGATCACACGAAATCTCTGGACAATACAAGATTAATTAGCGCAGCTTTGTTAACCCAAAGCGGAGCAGATGGTTTTGGTACGATCAACGACGAAATTGGTCAATATCTGGATATTATTTCGTTCAACCAATATTTAGGGTGGTACGGCGGAAAGCTGGAAGATGCCGAAAAAATCTTCTGGAAAACCAAATACAACAAACCTGTTATTGTATCTGAGTTTGGCGGAGATGCAAAACAAGGTTTACACGGAGAAAAAAACGAACGCTGGACAGAGGAATTTCAGGAATATTTATACATTCAGAATTTAAAGATGATCGAAAAAATACCTCATCTAAGTGGCTTAAGCCCCTGGATTCTGGTAGATTTTAGATCTCCAAGACGCCTTTTGCCGGGAATTCAGGACGAATACAACCGTAAAGGACTGATCTCGAACGATGGCAATAAAAAGAAAGCTTTTTATATTATGCAGGATTGGTACGCAAAGAAGAAAAAAGAATACTAAAGATTATTGCTCTATAAAATGACAAATTAGAAAAAAAAATATACGCTTTCTATGGCATTCTAAATAAAATCTAAAAACTGTTATCAATTCATTAACAAAAAACAAACTGTAATTATATGATTTTTCTTCATTATTAACTTACTTTGTAGTTATTCTAAAAATTGTAATCCTATGAAAAAATTAAGTTTAATGGCAGTTACTTTGTTTGCTGCCTTTACAGTTCAAGCACAAGATGCGGTAAAATTTGCTCCGTTAGACGCAAGTCCGGTCGACATTTCGTATTTCCCAAGCAAATCGGTTAAATTCAAAAAAACTGATAATCCTTCGCCGGCAATTAAGGTTATTTATTCAAGACCTGCAGTAAAAGGACGTACTATTTTTGGAGATTTAATTAAGTTTGGAGAGGTTTGGAGAGTTGGTGCAAACGAAAATACAGAGATCAAATTCTATAAACCGGTAACAATTGATGGCAAAAATATTCCGGCTGGTACGTATAGCTTGTTTGCTATTCCTGAAAAAGACAAATGGACAATCATTATCAACAAAGAGGTTGATATGTGGGGAGCTTATGCTTATGATGAGACTAAAGATGTTGCCAGAGTAAGTGTTCCTGTTAAACCAATATCAAATGTGGTTGAAGCTTTATCAATTGCTTTTACAACTCAGGGATCTGTAGCAAATCTGGTAATTGGCTGGGACAAAACTACTGTTGAAGTACCCATTACAATAAAATAATTTGGATACCGGTAAAACAAAATATAAAAGAGACACTTACTACAGTTAGTGTCTCTTTTTTGTTTTGTTACAATGGTCAATTATACTATAACTAACCTAAAACCAAAACAATGAAAAAACCATATTTACTACTGCTTTTTTTATTACCCATTTATTCCGGATATGCACAACAAAAGTTTAAAGTTACCTACGAACAATTAAAAGAGTACGAAGGTCTTTATGAATACGAAAATAATAGCACGCTGCAAATCGCTGCTTCGCCAAAAGATACTCTTCTGTATGCGATTATCAACGAAAGCAAATATGTTTTAAAGCCTTCTGAAAAAGATATATTTCTAAACATGTCTCAGGAAAAAGTGGCTTTTTTAAGAAACAATACTGCTGCTATTACGGGTTATGCTGCTGATGGAAAGACGTATAATCTGATCAATAAAAAGGTAAGTTTTCCAAAAGAAATGTGGTATCCCAGACTGGGTGCGACCAAAGATTACCAATATGTATATCAACAACCCAAAAAAGATACGGATGGTTTAGTAACTGGAACTCTTGACAATACCGGATTGGATAGGGCTTTATTGAGCGAAATGGTACAAAAAATTGTTGCCGGAACGTATCCTAATGTTCACAGTGTATTGATTATTAAGGACGGAAAGTTAGTTTTTGAAGAGTACTTTTATGAGTACAACAAAACCAAGCTGCACGAAATGCGATCTGCTACTAAGAGTATTGTTTCGGCACTTACCGGAATTGCGATTGATAAAGGATACATTAAAGGTAAAAGTGAAACCGTATTGTCTTATTTTCCGGAATACACTTTTAAGAATCTTACGGAGGATAAAAAACAAATTACGATCGAGAACTTGCTTACCAATCAAAGTGGGCTTGATTGTGATGTAAGTAACCCAAAATCCGAAGGAAATGAGTCAACGATGAATTATTCTAACGACTGGATTCAATTTACGCTGGATTTACCAATGATTGATGTTCCGGGAGGAAACGGAATGTATTGCTCCGGAAACCCGATTACTTTAGGGCGAATTGTCGAAAAAGCAACAAAAATGCCTTTGCCTGACTTTGCCAGGCAAACACTTTTTAAAGATATTGGTATCAAAAATTTTAAATGGAATTTTAAACCTGATGCTTCGAGTGCCGAAACTTTTTGTCAGGTGTACTTGACTTCCCGGGATATGGCAAAATTTGGTTTATTATATCTTAATAAAGGACTCTGGAACGGTATACAGGTGGTTTCTAAAGAGTGGGTTCAGGAATCGCTAACAAAACATTCTGTAGTTCAGGGCGTAAATTATGGCTATTTGTGGTGGCTTAAATACCTTGAAGTTAATGGTACTCGCTATAACGGAAAGGCAGCTCAGGGAAATGGTGGTCAGAAAATTTACATCTGGGAAAATCAAAATATGATTACTGTTATTACGGGCGGGAACTTTAATTCGCAATCACCTAGTGACGAATTGATCCAGAAATATATTTTGCCGGCTTTTAATAGAAAATGAGATTTTGGATTATTCGATTGTTGGACTGTTGATGCTATAGAAAAAGCTGTCTTGATGGACAGCTTTTTTATGATTTGCATGTTACAAGGGTATGTAAATGCTTTGGTTTTTCTTATTTTTTTAATTGCAAGAAATAATCTAATTGCGATTTTATTTTTTCGCGTTTGGTATTTAGCAAATACATCTTTTCGGGATTATCGCTGTTGCATCCGTACAGTATTTGTTCAGATTGTGGTTTGTCCCAATTCAATACATAAACTGTTCCGTCCTGATCATCTTCAAGTCCTCTTTCGGTATTAAAATTTCCATCTTCTATAAAGGGTTTTACAGCTTTTTTTCCTTTGTAAACGGTGGTTAATTCAAATACATGGCTTTCTGTTGTGCCATCGCCCTGATAAATTTTTAAGGTGGTTTCGATCCCTTCACAATCAGCACAGGGTAACAAACCCTCATAAATAGTTGCTTTTTCTACATTAGTTTCAATGTCTGCATCCTCTTTTTCTAAATCTGATTGTGCCAATTTTTCACTGTTTTTTGAATTACAGGATAAAAAAGCAATTGCTAGTACTAGTATTAATTTCTTCATTTTTTTGAGGCTAATATACAGAATATTCTTATATATTTTGAATTTTAAATATTTTTTAAATCTCTGATTTATATATAATTTAGGGTTAAAAAAAAATCACAGGATTTTCTTATGAATTAGATTTTATATGATGAAGTTTTGTATTTTTATCTGTAGCAAAATAAATTATAATTAACTTAAATAAAACTACATGGGAAAATTTGTAATTACTAAAAGAACCAATGGTGAATTCCAATTTAATTTGAAAGCAGGAAATGGTCAGACTATTTTGACGAGTGAAGGCTACACTACAAAAGCGGCTTGTACAAACGGAATTGAATCTGTAAAAACGAACTCACAGGATGACGGTCGTTTTGACAGAAAGGAATCCAGTAACGGAAAACCGTATTTTAACTTAAAAGCCAGCAACGGTCAGATTATTGGCTCAAGCGAAATGTATGAAAGTGTTTCTGCGAGAGAAAACGGAATTGAATCTGTTAAAAAAAATGCTCCTGAAGCAACTACAGATGACCAAACGGTATAAATATATTTTTAGAAGATAGAAAATGGGGCGCATTAAAGCCCCATTTTTTGTTTTTAAGTTGCCGAATGTTGCTCAAATTTGCCCATATTTTTCTTTGTAACGACACAACTCTTCTTCGGTTTTAATCAAAAGTTTTTCTAAGAGCCTTATTTTATCTTCATAAAGAACTTTGAGCGTTGCGCTGTTGTCTGAGTTTATTTGGATGCTCCCGTTATTATTTCCTCTTACTTTATTAAAACTATTAAAGTATCTCTGGCTGTCAAAACTAATAACATCTTCTACGCTAACTTCTAAAATTCGGGCAATTTCGACCAATTTTACATAAGAAAGAATTGTATTTCCTTTTTCGATTTTGCTATAACCTGCCTGCGTAACTCCTAGTTGATCTGCCATATATTCCTGAGTATAATTTTTCAATTCTCTGATGCTTTTTATTTTATTTTTGATTGAAGTGGTCATAATTTTATTGGGGGATTTTGTATAGCTAAAACTGACCGGTAGTAAACTTTTAGTATTACAGCTATACTTTTTTAGTGTGTAATATCATACTACTTCAATGGTAGGTTAATGAGGTAGTACTTGTTCATTTTTTTTTAGTAGTTATAATAAAACCATACAAAATAGCAATTGCCATTAAAACTAAATCATAAAGGGAAATTCCGAATAATAACATTACTTAATTTTATAGGTTCTTTTTTGTTTTCTGCAAAAGTCGGTCAAAATTGAGGTTTAGAAAAAGATCAATTTGTTTTCCTATTGCGGGTCGGTCCATGATTCTGATTTTTACTTTGGTTTCTTTTTTATAAATGTCTCTTACAATGACATAATATTCGAATTCGATATCATTGTAAAATCTCAAAATTATAAGAATTGTATACACCAGTAAGGTTGGTGCTATATAATACAACTCCATTAAATTTGAAAAAACCATACAGTAATAGGACAATGCTGTAACCAGAACAAATGCGCTATTTTCAAGAAGGTAGGTCTTCTTTTTTTTGAGTAAACCAAGTTCTACAATCTCATTAAAACTGTATTGCCATCGTTTTGATCCATACTGAAACTGGACTTGGTCTTGAGTAAGGGTAAAGAACATAATAATTAGGGGGTTAATATAAAACAATGCGTGCCCCGCAATATTACGCATTATCCTATTTTTTTTCTTACAAACCCTCTTATACAATATAACTAAAAGTTATAATTAATTCTAAAATGTCAATTTTTACCTATCATACAGTACATTTTCAAGAAGATTTTACTGATGCCCCCTTTTTATTCAATACTGTTGTTTTCAGGAATAATATAAAAAATAAGGGGTGTCTCTCTTAAAAGAAACAACCCTTAATAAATAAATTTGACAAGCAAACCTGAGTTTCAAATAATACCTGTGTTTTTAAACTCCAAAAGAGCAATATATGTATAGCTATTGGCACAAGTTTGTGAAATAAAGTTTCAGCGGAGCAATATAACCGTATTTATTTGTAAAAATAAAATCACAATTATAGTATTATAACGCTATTTAGTGTTTGAAATTAATGCTTCGATTTTAGATTCTGAAATCACAGGATTTGCTCCCTGGGCTTCTGCAACTAATGCGCCAACTGCACAAGCAAAGTCAATAGAGTCCTGAGGTGCTTTTCCGGTAAGTAACGAGGTTGTTAATGCTGCCAGAAAAGAGTCTCCTGCTCCTACTGTATCTGCTACTATTATAGGATATCCGGCATTTTCATAAAGTTTTCCTTCCCACAATAACAACGCTCCGTCTTTGCCTTTGGTTACACAAATTCCGCTTGCTTTTGTATGTTGCACTATAAAATTAATATTATCTTCTAAAGTTGTAAAAGGCGATTGTAGAGCAGTAGAAATCTCCAGTAGTTCTTCGTCATTAAATTTTATAAAATCAGCCGACTGCATCAATTCGTCAAGGATTTCATAGGTATAATGAGGTTTTCTTAAATTGACATCAAAAACTTTATATACATCAGTTTCTAATAATTCTTGGAGAGATTTTCTGGATACTTCGTCTCTGCAAACCAAGCTCCCATATATTAAAACATCTGCATTGTCAACTGTATTTCGGGCTACATCATTTAATACAATTTTGTCCCAAGCCGAGGGATAATGAATGATATAACTGGCAGATCCGGTTTCGTTTAATGTTACATCGACTAGTCCTGTTGCAAAATCTTCAGATTTTATGATGGTAGTTGTTTCAAGTCCAACCTTTTTGATATGATCGATAATAGCATCACCATCGTTGTCATTTCCTACGCAACTAATCATTGCTACATCGCAGCCTAGTGTTTTCATGCGCAAAGCGACATTTAAGGGCGCACCACCAATCTTTTTCTCATGATCAAAAACATCCCAAAGTACTTCTCCGTAGGCTACAGCTTTTAGTTTTTTTTTGTTATTCATTCTAAGCTTATTTAATATTCGCTATAAGTTCTAACTATAAAATTAAACTTTTATTTGCTGCTGACCTATAAAAAATGGGCTGCTTAATCTATACTAAAGCAATTTGTCCTCTGGTTCGCCTGTATTTCTAAAACTAAAAAAAATTATAAAAAACAAGATACTAATACGCATTACTTCCTATTACGATCCTGATTGAATAGGTTTACAGAATCTAACTAAAAGGCAAAAAAAAACCGAAACAGAACGAATTCTATTTCGGTTAACTATTTTTATTTCCTAATCCAGTCAAGCTTTTTTAGGACTATTCAAATAGAAATATTATTTTTTTGATTCTTCAATAGAAACTTTTCTAAACTCTTTTAAAAGTTTTTCAATTTCTAAAGTAGCTTTACGAGCTCTTGCTCCAGCAGCTTTAACACCTTTTTCTGTTAAAGATTCAGCTTCTGCTTTAAATGTGTCAATTTCGGAGTTGATTTTTACTAATAGATCTTTCATGCTTATAATTATTAAATTAAGCCGCAAAAATAAAAGTTTGATTGATAGTTCCAACATATTTCTCGTTAAAATTATCACTGTTTATTGGGCTTATAATTAACATTAAATTTACCTCACTTTTTTTCTCTCAACCCAGAGCCATCAATCAACTACTAATCAGTTACTTATTTATGCCAAAAAAAAACAAGCTGCATCTATATCAAGTTGGAAACTGTTTTAAAAATTTAAATTTTATTTTAAAAAACATCAGAAACAGTGTATAATTTTAACTTTTAGCCCTAAAAATGCAAAATGTAATCTGAGAATTAGAGGAAAAACTACTCAACTAATCGCTTATCGACGCAGACATTCTTGAAATTGACTCCATTTATGAAGCTTTTATCAATATTGGTTTTAACAGATTCTATGTTTAAATTTTGAAAAGTAAGATTAAGTAAAAGAACGTTGGGCTGTTCTCTAAAAAAATAGATTTACTCGCACTATTCATGTCTCTTAAAAACAAAAAAGACTATACGAGCAACTGTATAGTCTTTTTTTCCTAAAAAATCTTTTAAAATTATGAAATTGAATTATAAAAACCCTGAATAAATTTTACATCAACAAAAATAACCCTTTGTAAAAATTATTAAACTGTGTCGAAATAAGATTGGAACCTTGAAATTTGGTTTCTGAAATTTGTGAAACAAAACTTTGCTTATTTTTAAAATGTTGTTTTAATTCTTTGATAATTTCAACTCTTGTTTTGGAATTATCAAAGAGAATTAAACTTTTTATTTCTTCTAAAAATGATAAACTATCGTAGAGTTGTTTGTTGAATAAACAAACTAAAACATTCATTCCTTTTTTATCTAATTTTAGAAATTCTATCAATTCAGACTTATCGTAAATAACAAATACGGAACGATCAAACTCTGTAGCTTCATCATCATTTTTATACAAAAATGAGTTTTCAAAAAAATCAAATTGATTTTTAAAATTTCTTTTAAACATTTTCAAAAAAATCCCTTTATCATCTAGTACCCGGAGCTCCGGCTACACCAGCCAATCCATCTGCACCAATAACACCGCTTGCCGCAGCTATATCAGCAGCACTTGCAATTCTGTTCCAGCTGTTTGTAGCTGTAGTCCAGGAGTAGTATCCAGGAGTAAGATCAGGAGCAATAGCAGTATTGAAAACTAACATACTGTTAGCCTCAGCTGTTAAATTTGCTGCACTTATTGGATAACTATTAGTTAGACCTCTTAAAGCTACTCTTGGTATTAAAACACCTTTTGTATCAGACTTAATTTCTAACTGAGCACCAGCATACGGATTATTTGTTCCAATACCTACCTGAGAATAAGCCGAATAAGAACCCAAACCTAAAACAAAAACTAAAGGGAGTAATCTATTCTTCATAAGATTTAATCTTTAAATTGATTATTAATATTATATTTTTTCGCAATTGAGATTCAAACAGTATCGTTTGAAAGTGCAAAGGTCTATCGAAAGCCAATCGCCTTTTGCCTGTAAAAGTTTTTATACTTACAGATTAAGACATAATGTGCTTTTGACTACAAAAGCACCTCTTTCCTGATTTTTAAATTCAAAAAATACAATAAGTCACTAAAAAACAACAACATACAATTAACCTATAAAATAACAGTGTATTAAATAAGAGGTGTTTTACGAGGAAATCTGAGAAATCAATTCACAAAAAAGGATAAAATATTCCTACGAATTTATTATTATCCGGTAAAAGGTTTATTTTAATAAAATTGTGGGAGTACCTGATTATCTTACAACTTATGAAGTAATAAAAATTGAATTTAAAAAGTAGAGTTCAAGTTCTTTAATGTAGCAGAGTATTATTTTATGAATGTCTTTTGCAGGAATACGATATAATAGAAAAGAGAGAGAACTTTCGTCCTCTCTCTTAAATTTTTTCAAAATATCTTTTCAGAATATTCAGAAGTCCAAAAACAAATAACTCATACAAACGTATGGCGCAAAGGTTAGCTTAATTTGGAATTGATTTTGCTGGTAGAAGTTTTTAGTGTAATAAGTTAGGGTAAAGATTTGCATTCATTCGTTTCTCAGAATGGTAAAGGTTGGGGTTATGCTTTGGAGTTCCTTTATAGCTTTGACCTTTACTTAATTCCTTTTTTGAGTTTTTCTATTGACGGATCTTGTAAGCTTTTGATTTGGTTGATTACAATTTGCGCAATTTCTGTTGCTCCTTTTAAGGACAAATGTGTATCATCGTTTTTATCTTTATCGTAATAGGCATTTTCTCCTGCTTTGAAATGCAAATGCAATTGTTTTGATTTTTCAGGTCCGTATGCTTGTTCTAGTAGTTCTGTGTAATATTCTAAATCAATAAAAGGAACTTTATATTCTTGTGCTACCAAACGGGTTTCTAGCGGATAATCGCCGTGGGTTGGTACTAGTACTCCTTTTTCATTAAAATTGCGTCTTGCAATAGAAGTAAGCAATATGGGCGTTGCTCCTTTGTCTCTGGTTTCTTTTACAAAACGGATTAAATTATATCTATAACTGGTGTGTGGATTTGTATATCGGGTCGAATCTTCTACTTTTTCATCGTTATGACCAAATTCAATCAAAACATAATCGCCTTTTTTTAGCTTTTTATAAATAGAATCCCAACGGTTTTCATTGATAAAACTTTTGGTGCTTCTGCCGTTTACAGCTTTATTTTCGACAATAATATTAGCTGTAAAAAAGGGTTGCAGTACTTGTGCCCAACCGTGTTCCGGATTGCGATCGGAATCTTTTTTGTTGGCCATGGTAGAATCGCCAATGGCATAAATTGTTGTTTTTTGTGCAAAACAAGAGGTTGAAATAAATAGAATAATCAATATATAGTGTTTCATTTTTTTTAAAATTAAGGATTATTTTTGGCTTAAAAGACGCACTGCTGTGCGCCGCTACAGAAAACCTTTGTGCCTTTGAACCTCTGTACCTTTGTTCCTTTGATAAACCTCTGTACCTTTTCTCGTTAGAAACTTAAAAAACAGCTGTTGGAACTGTGGCTTTTTCTCCTATAGAGACTTCATTTACTATTACATTCTGGGCATTTGTTGTCGAAATTGCATTTTTTGCCCATTTGATATCGATGTTATTTAAAGAGATATTGCGAATTTTTTTATCCGGAAATCCCTGAATTACAATTCCAGATGCGGTGGCTTTGTTACAGCTGATATCAGAAAAGGAAATATTTGCTATTTCAGACTGAAAACCGCTTCCTTCTCCGTGGTAATTTGCCGTGATATACAAACAATCTTCTACTTCGTCAAATTTGATATTTCGAACAAAAATATTCCTGATAAAACCTCCTCTGCCAGCATTGGTTTTTAAATATATGCCTCTTTTTAAGTAGCCAACGGTTTTGCAATTCTCTACATATACATTCTGAACTCCTGCAGACATTTCGCTGCCTATTACAACGCCATGAAGTCCTTTGAAATTGCAATTTCTAATGACAATATTTTCACTTGGGGTTGCCCAATTTGCCCTTCCCTCATGGTCCCTTCCTGCTTTGATCGCGATATTATCATCACCATTATCAAATGTTACATTTTCGATCAATACATCTTTTGCATATTCAGGATCGATGCCGTCATTATTGTAATTTAACGATTTGTAACTGATTCCACGAATGGTAATACTTTGTGATTTTAGTAAATGTAAACACCAAAATGGTGAATTTTCGATTCGGATATTTTCGACCAAAATATTCACACAATTAAAAAACTGGATCATTTGCGGGCGTAAAAAATAGTCCTCGCCAAACTTTCTGTCTTGTAGCGGGATACTATTATGGTTCATGTCGCGACTCAATTCTTTGCCTTTTGCTTCTTTTGCCTTAAAGCTTTTCCAGGTCTTACCTCCTTCTCCATCGATTGTTCCTTCGCCGGTTATGGCAATGTTAGTGCATTGGTAGGCATAAATTAAGGGGCTGTAATTGTACAACATAGTGCCTTCCCAACTGGTTAAAACCATGGGTAAATAATCCTTCGGGTTATCGCTGAACTTAATTTTTGCTCCTTTTTCTATTTTAAGGTTTACGTTGCTTACAAAATGAATTGGTCCGTTGATTTTATAAATACCTTTTGGGACTAGGATAGTTCCGCCATTGTTCTTTTTGCACAATGCCATGGCTTTGTCAAATGCGGCTTTGTTATTGGTAACTGAATCTCCTTTGGCTCCTAATTTTAAAACATTGATTTGATACGAAGGAATGACCGGAAGCTGAATTCTCCTGACAATTGAGTCTGCTTTGGCTGCTGGAAACTCGTTATGCTGAGCAAAAGATGTCCATGAAATAAATAGAAAAAGGAAACACTTAAAATTCATAATTTTTTATTTTTATTTTATCTAATCTGTTCGCGAATTTTTAGCCCGCGGATTTTAACGGATTAGACGGATTTACGCAGGTTCATTTTAAATGTTTGAAGTAAAAAAATCAGTGCAAATCCGTTTAATCTGTGTCATCCGTGGGCAAATTATTTACTTAGAATACCAATTTGGGATTGAGTCTTTTAAGATATTTTCTATGGTATATTTTTCGGCTTCTTTCTTTTGAAGCTGATGTGACCATACAACTCTTTTTGCGGGCTGAAATCCTTCGCCTTTACCATTATACTCACCATAAAAAGCATTTTTTTCGGCTTCGGGTTTCGACCAGTTTTCCCAACCTTCGGGTTTGATATGTTTTCCCATATCGCAATTGATGTAAACTGTTTTTGCATAAATACGCCAGGGTCTTCCTAAATAAACTGCTGTTGCAGTAGGTTCTGCGGTAAGTTTACAATTTTTAAAAACAAAACCAAAAGCTGTATCCTGAGGGGTTGAAGCGGCTGTGATGTAGGAATTTTTGATACTGTGAATTTCGCAATTTTCAAATAAAGTGGTGGCGCTTCCAAAAATAAAATCTGTTGTGCCCTCAATATAACAGTCTTTAAAATATTGTTTTGCTTCTTTTCCTGACAGGTACAAGGTGTCCTGATTACCCAGGATATTACAGTTTGAAACCAGCACCCGATTTGACACTACTGATAATGCGATTGCCTGACCGTTATCGCCGGAAGCGTTTTTAATGGTTAAATTTGATGCCGAAAAATCATCTCCTTCTACCAAAACGGTATAGGTATAAAAAGTGCTGTTTCGGCCTGAATTGATTTTCGAAAAATTATCATCAAAGGTAATAATGGTATTTTCTTTACTTTCTCCTATTAAAGCCAAACGGGTGTTCCATTCCGGAATTCGAACTTTCTCATTGTAGATTCCATTTTTTACAAATATGGTTACTTTTTCATACGGAAAAGACGGACTGGCATTTATAGCATCCTGAATTTTTGTAAAATCTCCTGAACCATCTGGTGCTACGGTAAAAAAGTTAGCTTTTTTTTTGTCTGAAGCTTCTGCTGCCGAAATTTTTATACCGTTTTTGATTGCCCAGACGGGGTATTTTTTGAGTACTTCTTTTGGCGCATCAGAATACCACGAGTAGCCGTTTCGTCTTTCTGAGCCAATTTCATCGAGCGCTTTTTTCCTGATACC
The DNA here is from genome assembly GCF_002222055.1 of Flavobacterium araucananum. GTDB lineage: Bacteria > Bacteroidota > Bacteroidia > Flavobacteriales > Flavobacteriaceae > Flavobacterium > Flavobacterium araucananum. The sequence goes on along the minus strand of NZ_MUGS01000004.1, from coordinate 51,023 downwards.
GTCGCGATCACAAAAGAATGGTTCATTTGTATTTAAATCCATAAATCTTGCCCAAATTGGGGCTGCATTCTGGGTAACAATCATTTTTTTGTCTACGATTTTTCCGGCATCGTTTAAAACACGTTTTTCTTCAAGATTGGTTATTTTTGTTTTCTCGAACCAAGCCTGAGCACTTTTAATGGCTGTTATTATTTCCGGTGACGGTTTTTCGATCGACATTAAAAGCAAGACAATCTTAGCCGATTCATAACCACTAAGCGATGCCAGTTCAAAAGCTCTTGCATTTGCGGGGGCCAAAGTAATTTCGTCATGTTGCGCGCACCAAGCCGTTAGAATTCCGTTTTGTTTGTATTGGGTTTTCAAAATACAATCAATTCCTTTATCGAATGCTTTTTTTGTTTTTTCGACAATTTCTTTGGAGGCTTTTATACTATAAAAGTCTGTTTCTTCGCTCATTTGTTTCATGATGTTCAGGATATTGACCATCGAATCATCATTGTAAGTAATATGGGTATAATATCCTTTTTTTAACGGAAAAAACTGTGGCCAGCCTCCATTATTGTATTGTGCTTCGAGCAAATAATTAAGCCCTTTTAAAAACGATTCTTTGTATCGCTCGTCTTTTACCTGTGCATACATCTTAGACATAAAAAGCATTTCCTGACTCGTTGCGCCATTGTCTGTAGTGGTTTCTACGGCTGTTTTTTTAAGAACCAATAAATCCTTTTTTTGTGCAGCTGATAATTCATCCTGCATCTGGATATTCTTAGGCCAGCCGCCAATGTCTCTTTGGTAAAGTAAAACATTTTCGGCTATCTTTTTAGCTTCATCTGTACCAAACCAACCGGCATCATTTTTACGAATGATGTCTGACCAGTTTTTATACGTGTTTTGAGCATTAACGGTAAAACAAATACCGAATAAAACGAATATTATATATTTTTTAAGTTGCATTACTTCTATTTTTTTCGTTGAACTTTTTTTAAAAACACATTGTCATGTGTTTTATTTGAAGTGAAACACCTTATTCCATTTGTTAAGCTATGTTTCTATGTGCTAAATATTTTTTCTTGCAGATTAAGCAAATAAAGCAGATTTTTTTATCTGCACTTTTTCTAACCTTGCTCTTTCTTACTTTGTTCCTTTGAACCTTTGTTCCTTTCAACCTTTGAACCTTAGTCCCCCTAGCTACTTCGTTATTCTAAACCAATCTACAGCAACGTTTCCGGAATCATTAGTTCCTTTTTGGCTTAAGGCAAAAAGACCTATTTTGGCGCCAATCCATTTTCCTTCTTTCGAAACAAAATCAGCTCCTATTGGCTGGTATTTTTTATCCTCTAAACTATAAAAGAAACTGCAAATACCTCCTTTTTTAACTTTTACTCTCAGATAAATTGTATTGTTTGCAATTAAAACCGGTGTTGTTTCTGTTTCTGACACTTTTTTATCAAAAGTTCCTGTTTTCTGATTCAGATATAATTTACCGTTCTCATTTTTAAGGTTCAGATAGCTATAGTCTAATCCCATTATCAAAAGTCCTGTCGATTCGCCATTGAGTCTTGTATTAAACGTGAGTTTGGTTGTGGCTGTAAACTCTTCGGCAGGGAATTTTTGTAATAATAAATTGGGTGCGTCAAAAATTTTCTGATCGTCTTTTATAGTGGTTTGACAAAATAAATTAAGATATCCTAAACTAGTCGGGAATCCCCAGTTGATTTGCGAATTTGCCTGCCATTGCCATTGCAGACCTAGTTTTGGTTCGTTAAACTCGTCTGATTCTGCGGGAGTTTCTATTGGATATTTCTTGCCTGTATTTGGTTTTTTGAAAGTGGTAACGGGCTCTCCTATTCCGTTTTTATCGAAATCCTGTCCCATCACCGGCCAATCATTTTCCCATTTCATTGGCTGGAGATGAACGATTCTGCCATAAGCGCCTTTGTCCTGAAAATGGATAAACCAGTCTTCTCCGGTTTGCGTTTGTACCCAGGCACCTTGATGCGGGCCATTTATAGTAGTTTTTCCTTGTTCGAGAACTTTTTTCTTTTCATACGGACCGTATACATTTTTAGATCTTAAAACGGTTTGCCAGCCAGTAGCAACTCCGCCGGCAGGAGCAAAAATGTAATAGTAATTGTTTCGCTTATAGAATTTTGGTCCTTCGATAGTTCCTTCGCTTTCATGTCCGTCAATTACCATAACCTCATCCGGATTCGCAACTGTTCCTTCGGCATTCATGCTGCAAACGACTAGTAAACTTTTTATTTGGGCGCGACTTCCGGCAAAAGCATGAACGAGATATACTTTGCCATCATCATCCCATAACGGACTGGGATCTATAAGTCCTTTTCCTTCTTTTATCAACAATGGTTCTGACCATGGTCCTTCGGCTTTTTTGGCTTTTATGAGATAGATTCCAAAATCAGGATCGGGATAATAAATATAAAATTCATTGTTATGATAATTAATGCTTGGTGCCCAAACACCATTACCGTGTTGTACTTTATTAAAGGTTTCAAATGGTGGCTGCTTTGCAAGTGCATATCCAATAATTTTCCAGTTTACAAGGTCTTTAGAATGCAAAATGGGTAATCCCGGAATGCAATTAAAGGACGATGCGGTCATATAAAAATCATCTCCTACCCGAACTACATCCGGATCTGAATAATCGGCATGAATTATAGGATTTGTGTAGGTTCCGTCTCCATTATCAGGAACCCAAACCTGAGCAAAATTATTTTGTATCGGGAATAGTGATACTAAGAGAAAGAGGATTTTTATATTTTTCATTTTTGGTGATACTTACTTTCTAATTAAACCTAACAGGTTTTGAAAACCTGTTAGGTTTGTATTGAGAATTATTTGAAAAATTGTTTAACACATAGAAACATAGTTTTTTGTTCTTAAAAAAGAATACAGAAAAGAAATATATTTCTCTAACATAGTGAGATTTTTTAATGAAACTTAACAGGTTCTTAAAACTTGTTAGGTTTCTCTGTATATGATTTATAGCAAACGGCTTTTGTTTGCGGAGCTTCTTGTGTGATCCTTTGCTTTCGCTCAGGATAACAAACTTTGTTTTTAAGCTTATCTGTTTAGTTCTAAGGCGGCTAAAATAAAAGGTCCTGTGGCTTTAGGATCATTGTCTTTTTTTTTTTCGTTTACATAATACTCGTAGGTACCGTCTCGATAAGGTGTACCGCCTAAACCGGCAACCTGACATGCTTGCGTTAGTGTAATCGTACCATCTGCATCTACTTTTATCAATTGTTTTGTTAGACCATCGAAGGCTTTCTCTGCCAGTTTTTTATATTTTGCAGGGAGATATCCTTTGTTTGCTCCTTTTGCAAAGGCATACGCAAACATAGATGATCCTGAGGCTTCAAGATAGTTTCCTTCTTTGCCCCCTTTGTCTGTTACCTGGTACCATAATCCTGATTTGTCCTGAACTTTGGCCAAAGCTGCGGAAACATTGTTGAGATATTTTACTAATTCTTTTTGTTTTGGATGTTCTTTCGGGAAATAATCTAAAGCATCTACAAGTGCCATAGTGTACCAACCTAAAGCTCTTGACCAAAAATTAGGCGAATTTCCGGTTTCTTTATTTGCCCATGGCATTTTTTTGCTTTCGTCCCAGGCGTGGTATAACAATCCGGTTTTGGGATCTGTTGCATGCAACTGAATTTGTTCGAATTGTTTTGCTACGTCATCAAGACTTTTTCCTTCTTCGAACGTCACGGTGTATTGGGCATAAAATGGTTCTCCCATATACAAACCGTCCAACCACATCTGGTTTGGGTAGATCGTTTTGTGCCAAAAGCCGCCGCTTGTGGTTCTTGGCTGCTCTGCCAATTGTTTGCGCAACAATTGCATTGCTTTTAAGTATTTCTCTTCTTTGGTGGTTTTGTAAATATTAAACAATAAACGACCGGATACTATCATATCGATGTTGTATTTGTCTAATTCGTAGGTTTTGATCGTTCCGTCATTTTGAACCAGTGCATCGATATACCCTTTTATATACTCGGGATATCTGGAATCCGGATTTTTCTTGTACAATTCTTCGATAGCATGCAAAACTAATCCGTGTACATAATCCCATTTTGGAGTCTTAGAATCGTCGATCATATAGGCTTCAGGATGACGTTTCATTAGGGTCAATGCCATTTTATCCGACCATTTTAAATCTTTGGTAATCACGATCTCCTTTTTTGCCGGTTCTTGCGAGATCACTTTGCAACTTACAAAAGCCAACAGGCAAACCAAAGCAACGGAAGTAAAGTAACCTTGTCTTTTATTATTTTTCATTTTAAAATATATTTAAATTTTTCTATTTTTCTAACTCAAGTGCCGCCAGAATAAACGGTCCTAAACCATGTGAGTTGTCTGTTTTTATTTTTTCTTTTATATAATATTCATAGGAACCATCACGATACGGTTTTCCTCCTAATCCTGCGCTGGCACAGACCTGCGTGATATGAATTTCTCCATCCGGATCAACGGTAACCAATTTATTTATTAGTCCGTCAAAACCTTTTTCTGCCCGTTTTTTGTAATCTGATGGTAAATATCCTTTTTTTACTCCTTTTGCAAAAGCATAAATAAACATTTCAGATCCGGATGCTTCGAGATAATTTCCTTCTTTATTTCCGGAATCTGTTACCTGATACCATAATCCGGAAGGATCCTGATATTTTGCAACTGCTGCTGAGATTTCGTTTAAATATTGAATTAACTCTTTATGTTTTGGATGTTCTTTTGGCATATAATCTAACACATCGACCAAAGCCATCATGTACCATCCTATAGATCGGGACCAGAAATTGGGCGAAGTTCCGGTTTCTTTATCTGCCCAGGGCATTTGCTTGCTTTCGTCCCAGGCATGAAAAAGCAAACCTGTTTTTTTGTCGATTGTATGCAAATGTATTTACTCAAATTGTTTGGCTACATCATCTAAATCTTTTCCTTGATCAAATTGAGCTGTATATTGGGCATAAAAAGGTGCTCCCATATACAAACCGTCAAGCCACATCTGGTACGGATAGATTTTTTTATGCCAAAAACCTCCTGAATTTGTTCTTGGATGTGTTGCCAATTGTTTTCTTAATGTTTGCAATGCAGTTAAGTATCGCTTGTCATTTGTGGTTTTATAAAGATCAAAAAGTATTTTTCCGGCGTTGATATAATCAATATTGTAATCTTCGAGTTTATAGTTCATAATTTCTCCTGAACCATTGATAACTGTTTCGGCGTACTCTTTTACATAATTGCCATAAACCGGATTATTGGTCTTTTTGTAAAGTTCCTGAAAAGCCAACGTTACCAAACCTAATTTGTAATCCCATTTTGGTTTTTCGTTACCATCTACTTGCCAGGCTTTTGGAGCACGTTTAACGATAGAAAGTGCCATTCGTTCGGACCATTTTAGCTCTTTCGAAATTACAATTTCTTTGGTTGTAACTTCCTGAGCATTTATTTTGCCAACCAAAAAAAATATTAAGCCCACTAACATCATCGTAACGGAATAAACTTTTGTTCTATTTGTTATCATATCCAAAATACTTATTTGTTTAATTCGATTGCACTTAACAAAAATGCTGCTAAAGCTGGCGAACTATTTTCTTTTGCTTTACTATTAAGGTAATAATCGTTTGTACCATCCCGAAAAGGTTTTCCTCCCAAGCCTACATTCGAAGAAACATTCGAAATAATCACCTCCCCTTTTTGGTCTTTTTTGACGAACTCTTTTACAAATGCGTCGAATGAATTTTGTGCCACTTTTTTATACTTTGAAGCCAGATAGCCTTTGTCTGCACCTTTTGCCAAACTATAAATGATCATTGCCGATGCTGAAGATTCTAAAAAATTGTCTTTTAAATTTGGCTTATCGGCAATCTGATACCATAAACCTGAGGCACTTTTATGTTCGACTGTGCTTTTGGCAATCTGGTTTAAATAGCCTGTCAACGTTTTGTATTTTGGATTTGTTTTTGGGTAATAATCCAGCACTTCGACCAAAGACATCATATACCATCCAATACCTCGCCCCCAAATGGTTGGAGAAGTTCCTGTATCCGGATTTGCCCATGCAATCTCTTTGCTCTCATCCCACGCCTGATAAACCAGACCTGTTTTTTTGTCGACAAGATGATTTTGTACCAGCTCAAATTGCCTGGCGATATCATCCAGCGCTTTACCGTTTTCGTACTTAACGGTGTATTGGGTATAAAATGGTTCTGCCATGTACAAACCATCAACCCACATTTGGTTGGGATAAATTTGTTTGTGCCAGAATCCTCCGCTTGCCGTTCTGGGTTGGGTCTCCAGCTGGTTTCTTAGCATCTGTAACACTTTTAGATAGCGATTGTCTTTGGTTTCATTGTATAAATTAAAAAGCAATTTTCCGGGATTTGCACAATCGATATTGTACTCTTTTATATCGTATTTTTTGATTTTCGCATCTGCGTCGATCAGTTCATCTGCATATTCTTTGATGTAATTGAAGTATTTTTTGTCGTTTGTTTTTTGATATAATTTTTCGAAAGCAGCCAAAACCAATCCCATTTTATAATCCCATTTTGGTTCTTTGGTACCGTCAATCTGCGAAGCTTTAGGATAGGTATTTAAAATGGTTAGCGCTGTTCTTTCTGACCATTTTAAGTTGTCAGCGAGAACGGCATTATTATCCTTTTGCGCTATTGTTTTACTACTGATAATCAATAAAAAAACAACAAGATTGATCTTTATAAAAGTCGATTTAAGCATACATTTTATTTTTTGCCACAGATTAAAAAGTTTTTTTCTCTCGCAGATTTTGCAGATCGAGCAGATTTTTTCAATCTTTTTAATTCTTTAATTCTATCTAACTCTTTTTTAAGTTACTATAAATAAGTTCCAACGGAATGTTATGTTTATAGAAATTTTAATATTCATATTTCAAGAACACGTTGCGGCGCGTGACATCTTTAGTATAATCTTTTTAATTCTTTTAATCTGTGGCTATTTTTTCTCTCGCAGATTAAGCAGATCGAGCAGATTTTTTCAATCTTTACTCTATTTTCTTTACTCTCTACTCTTTACTCTCTACTCTTTTCAATCTCTTATATCTTCCCTTTTTTATTCAGTACTTCTAATTTCTGGTCTAAATATTTTACAAATTCTTCTTTTGATTTAATGCCATTTGGTTCTTGTTCCCAGGCGCCTAAAAAGTAAAAAGAAGTTGCTTTTGTGGTTGGTTTAAAGACCAAAAGATAATCTAAATCTGTATCGGCTACATTTTCGATTGTGTTGGTTTGATAAAAAATTGCCATTCCTAATTTGTCCGGAACCAAGGATTGTTCGCCATAAGTTGCCAGATAAGCCCATTTTTTATTCTTGCTTTCTTTTTTAAGCAATTCTGCCTTTTTTTGTTTTACAATTCCGGTACAAATTCCTTTTATTTCTTTTGATGCCTGAATGGTATGTTGTGTATAAAGCTCGTTTGGTTTGATGGTTAACTCTGATGTAAAATTGATTTTATCAGAGGCTGTTTTCCATCCGTAATAATTGACTTTTACCCCTGATTCATTGGTTTTGTTTACGACAGTTGCAATCGTAGAATCGACTTCACGAAAGTGTAATTTTTCATTGTTCAAATAACGATCAATCGACCCAATACCAATTCCTTTTCCGGCTTTAAGGATATCTGCGCCCCAATCGCTCATTTCGTGATACGAGTCAAAATTGTCCTGTCCTACTTTTGGCAAAATAATGTCTGCCGTTTTTTTTCCAAAAATGTCAATCGCATTTCTCCAGTCCAGGTACAAACGATATCCAATTCTATTACTCTCCCAGCCCGGACCCTCATAACGAATATCAAAGGAATGGTCTGTATGCTCGGGCGCTAATTTTAGCTTGTCTGTGTTTTTAAAAACCGTTCCGCCAATGTATTTACGTCCTTCCCATTTTCCGTCTGTTTTTGCAGAGATTTCAGCATAGGTTTTGGCTGTTTTTATATCATATTTCTGAGCATTTACTGCTGTAACACCAAGTAAAAATAAGGTCGCTAATGTGATTTTTGTTTTCATTTTTTATGGTAAATTATTTAAATATTCTGTCTAAAAATTTTATTGTGTATCCTGTTGTTTCGTCCAGCCAGGGCTGAAAAAACCAAAAGGAATGTGGTGAATCCTGAATGGTTTGTACTTCGCTGTAAATCTTATTCTGATCTAAAATTGTGATCATATCGTCTCGTCCCGCGTGAAATCTGTCAAAACTACTGTTTATAAACAGTATGGGCGGTGTATTTTTACTGGCGTGATTTAAAGCCGATGCTTTTTGCCAGGTTTCAGGACTTTCGTCATAGGTTCCGTTTAACCAGAAAGCTGCCATTTCTCCTTCTTTTGATTCAGGATGTTTAAAAGCCAATATTCCATCTATATCTATAATTGCCTGCACTATTGAAGATGCTTTACTGGTATTCTTAGCATCTTCAAAAGCTAAATCTTCGTTTGTTGTGCCAATTAAAGCTGCCATTTGACCTCCTGAAGAGCATCCTAAAACGGCAATTTTATCTGGATCTACCTGAAATTTTTTCGCATTATCTTTTATAAATTTAATAGCATTTTTGACATCATAAATCGCCTGCGGATATTTTGCTTCGAGCGATAATCTGTATTCAATTGCAAAACAAGCATATCCTCTTGTTGCAATTTGCTGTGCCAAAACCTGCATTTGTTCTTTATTCCCTGATCTCCAGCCGCCGCCATGAATCATGATGATACCCGGATTCTTTTTCTCTTTTTTATTTATAAAAGCATCCAAATGTAATGCTCTGTTTTTATTCTGATAATAGACTACATTCTCAATTTTGGTGGTGCTTGTATTTTTATCTGCCAGAGCTATTTTTATAAACGGATATTGTTTAATAAGCTTGGCATACGTACTTCTTACGGTATATGACGTGTCGATACTGTAGTGGTTTTGTGCGGTCCCCACTTTCGAAAGAAGCAATAAGACAAACAAGATTCTTTTCATTTTAAGCGAACTAATTTTTAGTTAAGAAAGGAGTCCGATTGAGAACCGAACTCCTTTTTAACTTCTTCAAAAAAACTTAACCTCAAAAAAATTTAAAATTATTAATATCCAGGATTCTGAGGAAAATCCTTATTTTGGTTTAAATCTAATGCGGTTTGTGGTATTGGTCTTAAAATTTTAAGCTGACCTCCTACACCAACAAAATTCGCTGCTTTGATTCTGTAATTATGTGCAGAAGCTCTGGCTACAAGAGTTCCGGTACGTTTTAGATCGAACCAACGTTTGTATTCGCCTACTAATTCTCTACCTCTTTCATCCAGAATATACTCGATATTAAATTCGGCAGCAGTGGCATTTGCAACACCGGCTCTTCTTCTTACTTCGTTCAAACGGTCTAAACCTGTTGCAGGATTACCTGCTTTAAAATACGCTTCGGCTGCTACCAAATACGTTTCGCCAAGTCGTGCTACGATAATATCCCTTGTACTTACCGGACCTGTGCTTGCAGGTGTTGTTAACTCCGGATCATCAAATTTCTTTACCGGAATAGTTTGGTAATCGATATTTTTTGTCAAAGTATATTCTGCAGCATATTCGCCCCAGGGATGGTAAACGAATCCTGTTGCGAGTTTGGCTGTTGCTAAATAAGCTGCTTTATCTGCAGGAGTAAACCATTGTGGTGCGTAGAAATGTTTTACTTTTAAGGTAGTTTTATCTGCCACTCTAAAAAAGTCATAATAATTTTCATATACTTCATTCATGAATGTAGCTGCCCATCGTTTATCCTCTTTCGTATACAAACTTAAAGCATATCCTGTTGGAAGCAAATTATAGCTTCTTAATGGTGCACCCCCTTTTGTTTCGCTTCCGCCCAGATAAGAACTAAAATAATAAAACTGGTTGTTTCCTAATTTTGTAGGATCTGTACTGGTGGAATTTTTATCGTATTGTACAGAGAAAATAGTTTCTACGTTTAGATCATTTGCAGGTTTAAATAAATCTGCAAAGGGTACATTTAACGCTTGTCCTGCAATGGCTGCATCCGCATAAGCAGCTGCTTTTGCAAAATCATCCGGTTTACCATAAGTCTCGTAACCTCTTGTTAGGTATACTTTTGCCAATAAATCATTTACGGCTCTTTTGTTTACTTTTCCTGAAGCCGCATAAGCACCTGTGCCTACTGTTGCAAGAGCACTATCCAGATCTGCTATAATATGGGTGTATACTTCTTCGGCAGTGTTTCTTGAAAAGGACAACACAGGAGACGTAATATTTTCGTCTACAATTGCTACTCCTCCATAGGTTTGAACCAATAAAAAATAGGCTTGAGCTCTAATAAATTTTGCCTCGCCTACGAGAACACTTACATTTGCATTTTGTTCTGTTAAAGTCGAATAATACACGGTTTTATTAACCGATTGTATCGCCAGATAACAGGAGTTATACAATTGCTCTACTCCGGTCGAAGAAGGAATCAACAAGGTATACTGACTTAAACCAGCAGGCTCTGCTGTTCTTCCTTCGGCATACATATCAGTTCCTGCTTCAAACAACCATGGATCGCCTCCATAAATTCCTTTAAGTCTGGCATAATCTGAATTTACTAATAACTGAAATCCGGATGCTGTTTTATAAGTCTCATCTGCTGATACATTCGAGAGTGCCTCCTCTTCGATATAACTACTGCATGAAGCAAAAGTAGTTGCGATTATTCCTAAAACTAATATTATCTTTTTCATTTTATATCTTATTAAAATTTAACACTTAAACCCAATTGCGTTGTCACAGATGCCGGACGGTTTACTCCAAAAGCTGAGCCTGCCCATTCCGGATCGTATCCGTCGAACTTTGTAAAAACAAATGGATCTAAAACATTTACATAAATTCTAAAATTGCTCATTTTCAATTTTTTAAGCAAATCAGGTTCGAATGTATATCCCAAAGAGATATTTTTTATTTTGGTATAAGAAGCATCTCTGTAGTAAGCAAAACCTGATGACCAATAGGCACCAGCTCCTGTAGCTACAGGTCCCGGTCTTGGATTATCGTTATTTGCATTTGCCGGAATACCGGTACCATTTGTTGGAATAAAATAATCCATTGCAATTTTTTGACGTCCTCTGTCGCTTACATCAGCAAAATTTTGATGAAAACTACTCAACACGGTTTGTCCCTGGCTTGTAATAACCGAAAAGTTAAAATCGAACTGCCCTACCGTTAATTTAGAATACAAACTTCCTTGCCATTCCGGGTTTGGGTTGCCAATAACCGTTCTGTCATCCTGATTAAATTTACCATCTCCGTTTAAATCTTTTGGTCTGGCTTGTCCCGGAGCCTGCCCGTAAGAAGCTGCAAGTGCTGCTTCGCTTTCTTGCCAAACCCCATCATAAACATAGTTGTAGGAGTTGAAAGCAGGATTAGGAAGTGGTGATCCAAGGATCAGTTTATTACCTATATCACTTACTTTATCCTGATTGTAAATGGATTCTAATTTGTTTACGTTTTTGGTAAATGTAAATGTCGTTTCCCAGGTAACACTTTTTGATTTGATATTTTTGGTCGTTAATAAAACCTCAATACCTTTGTTACTTACTGATCCCACATTAGAAAAAGTATTGCTATAACCTGATTCCGGTGGTAATTGTTGTTTGTAGATCAAATCATCTGATAATCTGTCATACACATCTACACTACCTGTAATTCTGTTTTTTAAGAAACCAAAATCTACTCCTAAGTTAAATTCTCTTGTTTTTTCCCAGGTTAATTTTTGGTTTGCCAGATTTTCTGTTTGCCATCCCGGAACTACTACAGAACCGTTTGCATAAAAGGTTTGCTGGTTTAATAATGCTTGTGAGGTATAGGGAGCCACATTATCATTTCCGGTATATCCAACACTAGCTCTTAATTTTAAATCTGAAAGTGTCTCGTTGTTTGCTAAAAACGCTTCTTTACTAATTTTCCATCCTAAAGCTAATGATGGGAAACTTTCCCATTTTACTCCTTCTGCCAGCACAGATGAACCATCCCATCTGTTTGAAGCTGTTAATAGATATTTGTCTCTAAAAGTATAATTAAGACGTACGGCATACGAATTTAAAGTGTTTTTTGCGTAAGATGATTTTACCACATAACTTGACTGAACTCCTGAACCTATATTGTCTACTCCCGTATCAAATGGTTGTGTATTAGAATACAGGTAAGAACTCTCGTCTTTGTTTGAGTACAAACTTTGTAATAATAAAACACTAAAATCATGAACCTCATTAAAAGTATGTTTCAAATCGATCTGGTTGTCCCAGGTATAATTGAAGTTGTTTAAATTTTCGAGAGATGATGAATTTTTGTTGTTTAACATTACACCTGCATTTGATTGAGCTCCATACGATTTACCGTTTTTGCTGTTTACAATTCCGGCAGAAAATGTGGTCTTGAACGAAAGCCATTTTATAGGCTGGTATTGAAAATAAAGGTTACCAACGGTTTGCCATGTTTTTTCTGTTTGCGAAGAATTGGCAATTTCTACCAACGGGTTTACAGAACTTGTTTTATTAATTGCCCAGGAACCATCAGGATATGTTAATTTTCCAGGCAGGAAAAACAACTCGCCTACTTTTTCGTTTCCGGCAGCATCAATAGCCCAAGGCGACATAAGCGGGCTTAATCGAAACGCTTCCTGCATGGCAAGATCACTCCCTAATTGTGAGTCTACATTGGCAATTGTAATATTAGCTCCTGTAGAAAATTTGTCATTAATTTTATGATTCAATCCTAATTTAAAAGAGTATTTATCCATTGAATCATTGTCGATAAGTCCTCTGTCTCCCTGTAAACCAAAACCTAAATTATAGCTTAATCCGGAATCTGATCGTCCTGAAATGTTTACATAATTGTTTTCTGTCATTCCTGATTTTAGTACTGCATCGTACCAGTCAAAATTATAACCGCTATTGGCTCTTGATACCAACAATGGGCTTTGATTTCCTGCCAATGCAGCAAGTTGTGCCGGTGTTTGTGTTGCAGGAGTGGCACTCATATAGGCTGTTTGGTGAAATTTCCACCACTCTGCGCCTGTCATCATTTGTGGCAATCTGGCAGCCGTTTTTGTACCGTAAGAACTATCAAAAGTAACGCTGATCCCAGACTTGGCGCTTAAACCACTTTTGGTCGTTACAATAATAACCCCAGAGGCTCCTCTTGAACCATAAATAGCGGCAGAAGAAGCATCTTTTAAGACATCCATTCTGGCGATATCCTGCGGGTTCAAAAAGTCGATTCCGTCAGTTGGTACACCATCTACAACGTACAATGGGGTCGAACCTGCAATTAGCGAATTGTTTCCTCTTATGACCACATTAAAACCATCGCTGGCACGTCCTGTACTTGAGGTAATCTGAACTCCGGGAGTACTACCCTGAATGGCTTCAAGCGGACTTATTGTGTTTCTTTCTGTAATTGTTGCAGCACTAATTGTACTTATTGATCCGGTAAGATCTGTTTTTTTTACAGATCCGTACCCTACAACCACAACTTCATTAAGTGAGTTCGATTGTTCTGCAAGGCTCACATTTACTTTTGCTTTTCCGGCAACACTCACTTCCTGTGTCTGAAAACCTAAATAGCTAATTATTAAGACTGCTTTATTGCTGGTTACATTAATTTTAAAACTTCCCTCAAAATCTGTAGAGGTACCATTTTTAGTTCCTTTTTCCTGGACATTTACACCTGGTAGTGATAATCCCGCCGCATCTGTAATTTTTCCTTCTATAGCTGTAGATTGCGCATAAATTGTGCTGCTCAACAGGAAATTAAGGAAAAATAAAAATACAAGATTGTATTTTATTTTTTTCTTTGGTAATTGTTTAAAGTTCATAGTGTGGTTAAATAGTTTGGTTAATTGATCTTTTTTAATTTTTAGTCGTTGCTACTTTTTTATCATTCACATACGTATTTATAAAATTGATATTCTTTACATTTTTTAAAGAATAGGTTTCGGCTACCTTTTTTATTACTACGTTTTTCAGGGTAATATTTTCTATGGGAGACTGTTCATATCCTTCTGCCCAAACACCGTATTTACCTCCATTTTTTACGGTGATATTTTCAAGATTGATATTTCTTATTGTTGGTATATAATTTCCGGTTTGCGAACCGTATACATTATAAAACATGGTTACGAGCAAAACACATTCTTTTACGGTTCCTACTTCAAGATTTCGAACAAAAATATCCTCTACAACTCCTCCTCGTTTTGAGTTTGTTTTGATCCTGATGGCACGATCAAGATTAGGACTGTCCATAATGCAATTCTCAACAAAAACATTGTTTACTCCGGCAGATATTTCGCTTCCCATTACTACTCCGCCATGACCATCGATCATTTTACAATTCTGAACAATTATGTTTTTACTGGGTATAGCAACTCTTCTGCCATCTGCATCACGTCCTGATTTGATAGCAATACAATCGTCGCCGGTATTAAATGTGCAGTTTTTTATGAGTACATTTTGCGAATATTCAGGATCACAGCCATCGTTATTTGGTCCGTGACTGTTTACGGTAACTCCATCAATAATAATGTTGTTTGTTTTTATGGGATGCAAAATCCAAAAAGGGGCATTAATAACCGTTATGTCTTTTACCAAAACTGTATTACATTCAAAAAACTCAATAAAATTAGGTCTCAGGTAACGTCCTTCTCCAAAAATTCTATTAGCAACCGGAACATTTTTCTCTGCCATATCGACTAAAACTTCTCTATTTTGAGGATCATTTTGCGAAGCCATTCCTTTTTTCCAACCATAATCTTTTCCTCCGGACCAAATCCACCAATTGGTACTGTTAGCCTGACCGTTTAGCGTTCCTTTTCCGGTTATGGCAACATTGGTTTTATTTTTAGCATAAATAAGAGGAGAATAGTTCATTAATTCTGTTCCTTCAAATGAGGTATGAACGATAGGATACTCTTTTGGATTAATGCTAAAAAGAATCTCTGCGTTATCATCCAAATGCAAATTGACATTGCTCTCTAAATGTATGGGTCCTGTGAGGTATTTTCCGTCCGGAACCAGTACTTTTCCTCCGCCATTTTGCACACAGGCTTTAATTGCTTTTTCAAAAGCTGCCGTGTTCGACGTTTTTCCGTCAGCTACAGCACCAAAGTCATTAATATTAAAAGTTTTATCCGGAAAATGCGTTTCAGGAATGCTCTTTATAATAAGTTCCATTTTTTTCCAAGGATCAGAATCTGAAACTTTCAAAGTTTGCGCTCCACACGACAAACCTAGTACAACAACCAGGCTGCTTATTAAACTTGTTTTAAATGCTATAAACTTATTTGCAATCATTAGTGTAGTATTTATTGTTTGATATTCAAAACAATGTAATTATGTAATCGATTACACGAAAATATAAAATAAGTTCGAATGCACCAAATTTATTTAGAAATAAATTATATATTTAATTTTTATTAGGAATTATAATTACACTTAATGTAAAAAAAGACACAATTTATTATCATTGTAGAATCGAAAACGTTTTAATTATAAATACTGGTAATCGATAACAATTTGTGTAACGTTATGAAAAAATATGTATTTTTGTCTATAAATTAATTTGAAAAACCTTTTTTAATGAGCGAAAAAATAACCATTTACGATATTGCTGAAAAACTGAATATCACTGCCGCTACTGTTTCAAGGGCTTTAAACAATAATCCGAAGATAAAAGAAAGCACGCGCGAGTTGGTTATTAAGACCGCTGCTTCTATGAACTATAAGCAAAACAAACTGGCGCTTGCCTTAAAAAGCGGGCGCAGTAATAATATTGGTGTAATTGTGCCTCGTATCGACAGTAACTTTTTTGCATCTGTAATCAGAGGTATCGAAGAAGAGTTACACCCACATGGTTATCAGGTAATTATATGCCAGACGCACGAAAATCCAAAAAGAGAAAATGAAAACCTATATACTTTAATAGATGCACAAGTCGACGGTATTTTAATGTCGGTTACCGATGTTACCGGCGAAAACGATGGTGCTTTTCATAATGTATTGCAAAAAAATGTTCCGCTTATCTTTTTTGACCGAAGCAAACATATTGATGGTGTGAGCTCTGTAACGATCAATGATTTTAAGGGCGGATATCTTACTACACAACACTTAATAGACGAAGGTTGCAAATATATTGCTCATTTATCCGGAGACCAGTCCCTTGAGATTTTCAAAAACAGGTTTTTGGGATATAAACAGGCGTTGCTCGATAACGGAATGTTGTTTAAGGAAGAATATGTTATCCCGGTAAAGAGTTTCGTTGATGCCGGAAAAGAGGCAATCGATATTTTGTTACAGCTCGAAACACCGCCGGATGCTATATTTTCGTCGAGTGATTTTGCAGCTTTAGGTGCTATTCAGGAATTAAGAGCCCGAAACATCAGTATTCCTAAAGATTTTTGTGTAGCAGGTTTCAGTAACGAACCTTTTACTAAATTCATGGAGTTATCGATTACATCTGTAGATCAGTCGCCACTTGAAATGGGCAAAATGTCTGCGCGTGTTTTCCTGGAACAAGTAGATAAAACCGACACGATTAAAATCGAAAAAAAGGTAGTTCTCGCTCCTGAATTACACATTCGTAAATCATCATCAAGAACTAGCTCTTAGTTTTTTTTGAACCCTGTAAGTGATATAAGTAAACATACGATATACCCTAATGATAAGGTCGTATTAGCCATCGCTACTTCATGCATTATTTAAAAAAGTTAGCCGCAAATTTTCACGAATTTTATTATTCCTGTTTTTTACACGAATCCTTATTAAGAGTAACCCGTTGGGTGTAATTAATTTTACCACATAGAAACATAGCTTTTGGACCTTTAAAAAAGGCGTTTCACTTATTTAAAATGCACATAGTCTGGCTATGTGAAAGAAATGTATTTCTTTTTGTATTCTTTTTTTAGCAAAAAAAATCTATGTTTCTATGTGTTAAATATTTTTTTTTTGACCCAAGCGAAGCAAACAGACGAAGTAGTTATACCCAACGGGTTAAGATTAATTTTCGATTCAATAATTAGCGAAAATTAGTGTAATTCTTGGCAAAAAAAAACATAAAAAAAGACGCACTGCTGTGCGTCTGTACCTTATATAGTGAAACTTTTTTTACAAAGATACTCCTCTTTTCCAAGGAATAAATACATCTTGTTTCAACTGGTCTGCTTTTGTTTCCACGTTTCCGCTCGCCAATTCTATAATGTAATCTACTATTTCTGCTCCAACCTCTGTAATGGTTTTTTCACCAGTAATCACCGTTCCGGCATTTACATCGATAATATCAGACATTCTATTAATTAATGCCGTGTTCGAAGAAATCTTTACAACGGGTGCAATTGGATTTCCCATCGGATTTCCTAAACCTGTAGTAAATAAAACAACTGTTGCGCCCGATCCAACCAATCCTGTGGTACATTCTGCGTCATTTCCTGGCGTATTTAAAAGATTTAATCCTGGTTTTGAAATATATTCTCCGTAATCTAAAACATCTACAACAGGCGAAGTTCCACCTTTTTTAGCTGCGCCAGCAGATTTCATTGCATCTGTAATTAATCCGTCTTTGATGTTTCCCGGAGATGGATTCATATCAAACCCTGAACCTGCATCTACAACTGATTTTTCAAAAGCTTTCATTAAAGTTAAAAACTTATCTGCTTTTTCTTCGTCCACACATCGGTTCATCAATTCTTGCTCAACGCCACATAATTCCGGAAACTCTGCCAAAATTGTTTTCCCTCCCAAAGCTGCAAAAATATCTGAAACAATTCCTAATGCCGGATTAGCAGAAATTCCTGAAAATCCGTCAGACCCTCCACATTCTAAACCAATACTTAGTTTTGAAAGAGGAGCAGGTTTACGTTCAATTTTGTTGGCTCTTTTAATGGCTTCATAAGAATCTTTAATCACCATTTGAAACATTTGATCAGTAGTTCCAATTTGTTGTTGCTCATAGATCAAAATTTCTTTATCACTATTCGGACTCATTTCTTTCAATGCCTTTTTAAAAATATCAACTTGCAAATTTTGGCAACCTAAACTTAAAACAGTTGCACCTGCAACATTTGGGTTGTTCACATATCCCGCAAGCAGTTTTGCCAACAATTCTGAATCTTGTCGAATCCCTCCACAACCACCTTGATGATTGATAAATTTTACTTCAACATTATCTAAAAGATTTTCATTTAAGTTTTTATCCGAAACTTCTTCTACGCTTTTTTCTTCAATTAAAGAGCGCAACAAATTTTTATAAGAAACTTCTTTTTTGGGCATTAATTCGTTTTCAAAAATATCCTTCAGTTTTTCGATATTTTTGTTTTCGCAAAAAACCAATGGAAAAAACAACCAAACGTTTTTGGTTCCAACTTGTCCATCAGTACGGTGGTATCCGTTGAAAGTTTTGTCTTTCCAACGATCTACATTTGGTGGAGTCCAACCTAAATTTCCGTTTTTACCAAAAACTTTTTCACTTTGATGTTTTACATTTTCAGTGGTAATTACTTCTCCTTTTTTTATAGGTTTAGCAGCTTTTCCAACCAAAACACCATACATTATAATATCATTACCAATTGTAAAATCTTTCTCTGCGATTTTATGTTTTGCTTTAACATCAGTTGTTGGTGAGACGGTAGTTCCTTCAAACATAATTTGTTCGTTTTGTACCAAATCGGTTAAAGCGACAATTACGTTATCTGCCGGGTTGACTTTTATTAATTTTTTTTGAGTTGCCATGATTAAGCGTTCTGAGTTGTAGTATGTAATTGTTTTTGAAAATTAGCAAAACCAGTTTCTACTCCGTTTGCGTCAATTTGTTCTAATGCTGTTGCAATTGCTTTTGTCAAACCCGGAATCAGCGTTAAATCTTCGTCCCAGAAGTTTTTATTTTGCAAAGTAAGCCTTGCTATTTTCTCGTAATCATCGGATTTCCAAAGTCCATCAAAAAAAGAAACAATATCTTCGCTATCATTGATTGGCAAACTTTCGCCTTTCCAGGTTCCTTTATAAAAACGAATCAAAGCTGCAAATGCAAAGGTCAAATGAACCGGAAGTTTATGATGAATATCTACATATCCGGTTAAACTTGGCAATACACGTACTTTGAATTTTGAAATTGAATTCAAGGCTATTGAAGACAATAAATGCTTGATAAACGGATTTCTAAAACGGTCCAGAATCTCTTCAGAGAAACTTGCCAGTTCTGCTTTATCCATGTTCAACGTTTCGTTGATTTCCTCAAAAACAGCTTTGTTTACAAAATCTCCCGTAAAAGCATTATCGACTGTTTCCTTTACTGTTTCGTTGCCGTAAAGCAATGAAAACGGAACCATTGCCGTATGTGCACCATTTAAGATTCTTACTTTTCGGGTGCGGTAAGGCTGCATATCGGCTACGATTTTTACATCTAATCCTGTTTTTTCAAACGGAAGTTTTGCTTTTAGTCGATCATCTCCTTCAATAACCCACAAAAAGAAACTTTCGGCACTTACAATCAAATCGTCTTTATAGGCTAACTGACTGTTGTACTCTTCGATCTGATCTCTTGGATATCCCGGTACAATTCTGTCTACAAGTGTATTGTGAAAGGTACAACTCTCTAAAAGCCAGGAAACAAATTCCTGTTCTAATTTCCAGTCTGCACAATATTTTAGAACGATTTCTTTTAAGGTATCTGAATTGTAATTAATTAATTCACACGGAATAATTGTTAATCCTTTTTCAGCAGCACCTTTAAAAAATCTGAATCTCTCGTATAAAAGTACCGTTAATTTTGCCGGAAAAGAAACAGGCGGTTGCATTGTTAACCGGTCAGATTCGATATATTCGATACCGGCTTCTGTTGTATTCGAAATGATAAAAGCCAATTCTTCTTCTGTCGCCAAGGCTATATAATCCTGAAAAGAAGCATAAGGATCAATAGCTTTTACAATATTGGTAATGAGTTCTTTTTCCTGAATTTCTTCTCCTTTTTTCACCCCTTTCATAAACAAGGTATACAACCCGTCCTGTGCATTGATCATGTTTACCAAACCTTTATCGATAGGCTGTACAACAGCAATTCCGGCATTAAAATCAGCTTCCTGATTTAACTTTTGAAATGCATATTCTATAAAGGCTCTTAAAAAATTACCTTCGCCAAATTGCACTATTTTTACAGGAAGTTTCTCTGACAACCCTGAGTTTGATCTGTTTATTTTTTCCATTCTGTTTTTTTCTTTAAAGTGTTATAAATAATCACATTAAATACCTTATTTTCTTTTTAAAAATCCTCTCACACACTGTAAAAGAAACATTACACTTGTGTGAGGTAAACAAATCTTGCTGTGAGGAATGACAAGATTTATTTTATCAAGCGTAATGTTCAATTACAATTTCTAAAATCTAAAAAAAACGCATGTAAATAAGGGATTGGCATGATTACTCCTTATTTATTTTCTTATCTTTTTTATGATGTCGAGAACGTCACTAACTTTCGTTTTTAATCCGTCGAAATCTTTATTGTCTATTATATCTTTAGCTATTAATTGCGATCCGATACCTACACAAGTTGCACCTGCGCTAAACCACGAAGTCAGACTTTCTATGGTTGGCAAAACACCACCTGTTGGCATAATACTGGTCCAGGGACAAGGTCCTTTTATAGCTTTTATAAATTCCGGTCCGTAGATATCTCCCGGGAATAATTTTACGATTTCGCAGCCTAATTCTTCGGCTCTGGCAATCTCTGTAAGTGTCCCGCATCCTGGCGACCACAATACTTTACGGCGGTTACAGGCTATGGCTATATCTTCTCGAAAAACCGGAGTTACAATAAAATTTGCTCCTAAACTCATGTATAATGAAGCAGCAGCAGCATCTGTAACAGAACCCACACCCAGTATCATTCCGGGTAATTCTGCCAATGCATATTTGTTTAAAGCTCCAAAAACTTCAGGAGCAAAATCGCCTCTGCTCGTAAACTCCATCAATCTTGCACCACCATCATAACAGGCTTTTAATACTTTTTTACTGATTTCTATATCTGAATGAAAAAATAACGGAACCATTCCGTTTTCTTTCATTTGTAAAGCCACTTCGATTCTTGAATATTTTGCCATATTTTTTTAATTATCTAGATACTAATCCGGCTGAATCACCATCTATCATATTTTCAACTTCTTTTAGTGTAACCAGATTATAATCTCCCGCAATGGTATGTTTTAAACAACAAGCCGCCACAGCAAAATCAAGAGCTCTCTGGTTATTATTTTGATAATGTTGCAATCCGTAAATTAATCCGCCCATAAAAGCATCGCCACTACCTACTCGATCTACCACTGGGGTTACCTCTTTTACGGCAGCCTGATAAATTGCTTTACCGTCGAACAAAACACCGCCAATTCTTTGATGCGAAGCACTTACAGAATACCGTAATGTTGTGGCTACGGTTTTTAAATTCGGAATCAAATCAAACAACTTGCTATACAAAACCGGAAGCGATTTCTCATCCTGATAATTAGGATTCACTTTTGGGATTCCCAGCATAAAATAAGCCGTATCAATATCTCCTAGAATAACATTGCTATACTGTAATAACTCAGGCATTACCTCACTTGGTGTTTTGCCATATTGCCATAATTTTGACCTGTAATTTAAATCGCATGAAATAGTGATTCCCAGTTTATATGCTACTTTAATGGCTTCTAAACAGGCTTGGGCAGCGCTTTGCGAAATTGCAGGTGTAATACCGCTCCAATGAAACCAGGTTGCACCTTCGAGGACTTTCTCCCAGTCAATGATTCCTTTTTCGATTGTTGCCATCGAACTGTGCGCACGATCATAAACAACATTGCTGCCACGTGTTCCTGCACCTGTTTCAAGAAAATAAATCCCTAAACGTTCACCTCCGTAAACAATGTTATGGGACTCTACGTTCATTTTTCGCATTTCTTTTAATGCCGAAAAACCAATTTCGTTCTCCGGTAATCTTGTTACAAATTCTGCATTTACGCCATAATTTGCCAAAGACACACAAACATTAAACTCGCCACCTCCGTAAGAAGCGCCAAACTCTTTCGCCTGCGAAAAACGTAAATGCCTCTCGGTCGAAAGACGCAACATAATTTCTCCGAATGCAACTACTTTACTCATATTGTTATATTGTTTTACCAGTAAAAAGGTTTATTATTTACCCTTAAGAAATTAAAAAAATTAAGCCTGATGGTTTTATTGGCCACAGATTTTAATGATTAAAAAGATTGTAAATCTCAAACCTAAAACTCTTTCCTCTTTACTCTATCCTCTTTACTCTATCCTCTTTATTCTATTCTCTTTCCTCTTTATTCTTTCCTCTCCTCTAAAACTTGAAATATTCTTTCGCATTGTTATAAGAAATATCCGAAACCAGTTTACCAATCCATTCCATATCGTTTGGCAATTCTCCGCGTTTGATTTCGTCTCCTAAAAGATTACATAAAATGCGTCTGAAATATTCGTGTCTCGGGAAAGACAAAAAGCTTCTTGAATCTGTTAGCATCCCTACGAAACAACTAATTAATCCCATGTTCGACAAGGCGTTCAATTGTTTGGTCATTCCGTCTTTCTGGTCTAAAAACCACCATCCGGAACCAAACTGAACTTTACCACGAACACTACCGTCATTAAAGTTTCCAATCATGGTTGCCATTACCTCATTATCAGCAGGATTCAGGTTATAGATAATCGTTTTTGTCAATTTATCTTTACTGTCCAAAGCGTTCAAAAAGCCTGATAGTTTTTGAGCCTGCGGATAGTCGCCTATAGAATCCCAACCCGTATCCGGACCTAAAATCCTGTGCATACGCGCATTATTATTGCGCAAGGCCCCTAAGTGAAATTGTTGCACCCAACCAAACTGATGGTACGTTTCTGATAAGAACAACAATATGGCACTTTGAAACTTTAAAGCTTCCTCAGGAGTAATAATGCTGTTTTCTCTTTTCTTTTTGAAGATTGTATTTACTTCATTTTCAGTAAATTCTTCAAAATAAATCTGATCTAAACCGTGATCACTTAATTGACAACCGTTTTGATTAAAAAACTCAATTCGGTTTTTCAATGCACTGCATAAATCAGTATATGTATTAATTGCAATTCCGGAAACATCGCCTAAGGTGTCCAGATACGCATTATAACCGTCATTCGAAATTAAGATCGCTTTGTCAGGTCTGAAAGCCGTACTCATTTTTGTCCCAATAGGATTTTTTGACAATTTCTGGTGAAACTCCAGGCTGTCAATAGGATCTTCGGTCGTACAAACCAATTGGGCATTTACTTTTTTAAGCAGGTTTTGTGTACTGTATGCCTGAGAATTAATTTTTTCTGTAGTTTCGATATAGATTTTCTCTGCAGATTTTTCATTCAGCAAATCATAAATATCAAAATAACGGGCTAATTCTAAATGTGTCCAATGGTACAAAGGATTACGCATGGTATACGGAACCGTTTTTGCCCAGTTGATGAACTTATCTTTGTCTGAACCATTTCCGGTTACAAACTGTTCGTTGATTCCTAACGTACGCATTGCACGCCATTTGTAGTGATCGCCGTTGATCCAAACCTGGGTAATGTTGTCGAAAATTTTATCTTCGGCAATAAACTGCGGATTCAAATGATTGTGGTAATCTATTATTGGCTGATGTTTAGAGTAATTGTGATACAACTCTTCAGCAAATTTATTTTCAAGTAAAAAATTATCGTTTATAAAGGTCTGATTTGTACTCATGTTTTTTAATGTAATTGAGAATTAATCTTCGTTTGATGGTTTACCAATAGTCGCCAGAATCCCGCCATCTACATACAAAATATGCCCGTTGACAAAATCACTTGCTTTTGATGATAAAAATATCGCAGCTCCGGCTAAATCGCCCGGATCTCCCCATTTTGCTGCCGGCGTACGGCTGATAATAAAATCGTTAAAAGGATGTCCGTCAACCCGGATAGGTTTAGTTTGTTCTGTTGCAAAATACCCCGGACCAATTCCGTTGATTTGTACGTTGTATTTGGCCCATTCTGTCGCCATATTTTTGGTCAGCATTTTCAATCCGCCTTTTGCAGCAGCATAAGCACCAACCGTATTACGACCCAACTCGCTCATCATTGAACAAATGTTGATAATCTTGCCTTGTCGTCTTTCGATCATTCCTCTTGCCACGTGCTTAGAAACAATAAAAGGACTTACCAAATCAATATCTATTACTTCTTTAAAATCAGCAACTTCCATTTCGATTAACGGAATTCGTTTGATGATTCCCGCATTATTAATCAGGATGGCGATTGGTCCCACTTCGGTTTCAATTTTTTTGATAGCCGCAATAACTTCCTTTTCATCGGTTACATTAAATTTATAACCAACTGCATTTATTCCTTCGCTTTGAAGCGCTGCCACCGCGTCGTCAATTTTTTGTTGCGAGGAGTTTCCGTTTACTACAATTGTGGCTCCCGCCTCGCCTAATCCTTTTGCCATTGCCAATCCCAATCCGTGTGTACTTCCTGTGATTAAGGCAATTTTTCCTTTTATATCAAATAAGTTTGTCATGGTTCTTATCTTAATTCAGTTATTTTGCAAACATCCATATCTCCATAATCTAAATTCTCGCCCGCCATACCCCAGATAAAAGTATAATTGCTGGTTCCTGAACCAGAGTGAATAGACCACGGCGGAGAAATAACTGCCTGATGATTGTTCATCCAGATGTGTCTTGTTTCCTGAGGTTGTCCCATAAAATGGCATACAGCCTGATTTTCCGGAATATCCAGATAAAAATAAACCTCCATTCTGCGATCGTGAACGTGTGCCGGCATGGTATTCCAGACACTTCCCTGTTTTAGTTCTGTCATTCCCATTTGCAATTGGCAAGTGGTAACAACACTACCAATAATCATTTGATTTACGGTACGGTGATTTGCCGTTTCTACCGTTCCTAATTCTAATTTGTTTGCTTCGGCAAGACTTACTTTTACCGTTGGGTAATTTACGTGAGCCGGTGCAGAGTTGATATAATATTTAGCCGGATTGCTGCTGTCGTCACTCTTAAAAATTACTTCTTTGTTCCCACTACCGATATACAGAGCATCTTTGAATCCCAGTTCATACGATTTTCCTTCGACCAGAACAGATCCACTTCCTCCTACATTAATAATTCCTATTTCTCTTCTTTCAAGAAAATAAGCTGCTTTAAGCGGATCAATACTTTCTAAGGTTAAAGCTCCTTTTACCGGAACTGCAGAACCGGCAATATATCGATCATAATGAGAGTAGGTTAAAATGATCTCATCTGGTTGCATTAAATCATCGATTAAAAATTCATTTCTGAGTTCCTGAGTATCGTATTTTTTTACTGCTTCTGGGCTTGACGCGTATCTTGAGCTATATTTTGTCATAATTTTTATTTTAATGTAATCGATTGCACAAAATTAGATTTTTATTTTAAGAAATACATTTTTTGGTCTATTAAAATTTTCTAAATATTATAATCCTGTTATCGGTCGGTATTTAGGAACTAATGTTTTCATAACTATCCAACCGGTTAAGTAACAAACGGCACAGATAGAGAAAATGATAAAATAACCGGCTTCAATACCGTGAAAACCCATAAATGACATATTGGTTTCTTTGGC
Source organism: Flavobacterium araucananum (assembly GCF_002222055.1). Taxonomy (GTDB): domain Bacteria; phylum Bacteroidota; class Bacteroidia; order Flavobacteriales; family Flavobacteriaceae; genus Flavobacterium; species Flavobacterium araucananum. The sequence continues at coordinate 25,335 of NZ_MUGS01000004.1, read as the reverse complement.
ATGATCAAACAACAATCCGGATCCTTTGTTGATTATTGTAGAGCCCACTCCTCCTGCCAAACCACCAATTCCGGTAATGGTTGCAATTGCTTTTTTAGGAAACATATCTCCTACTGTAGTAAAAATATTGGCCGACCATGATTGGTGCGCTGCACCTGCGATACCAATAATAATGACCGGTATCCAATAACTTATATATCCTAATGGTTGTGCGATTAAGGCTAGTAAGGGAAAGAATGCAAAGATTAGCATGGCTCTCATTCTTCCTTCGTATGGGTTCATTCCTTTTTTCTCTACAAAATAAGTGGGCAACCAACCCCCAATGATAGAAAGTAAGGTAATCATGTACAAAACAAACAATGGCAAAGCAGCTTGCGTAGAGTCCATTCCGTAAACGGAACTTAAATAAGCAGGTGTCCAGAACAAAAAGAACCACCAAACACCATCTGTCATGAATTTACCAAAGGCAAAAGCCCAGGTTTGTTTGTATTTGAAACAGTCTACAAAAGATACTTTTGTAGTTGTTTCAGGAATATAACCTACCAATTTACTATCAGCAATATCATCCTGACGAATATATTCTAATTCCTGAGCACTTACTCTTTTGTGTCTTTCGGGTTTATCGTACATAAAAACCCAAAATCCCATCCAGACAAAACCTAAAGCTCCAATGATGATAAATGCCATTTCCCAACCAAAGGATTTTGCAATAAACGGAATTGATATTGGGGCTGCCAATGCACCAACTGTTGCACCTGCATTAAAAATACTGGTCGAAAATGCCCTGTCTTTTTTAGGAAAATATTCGGCAGTTGTTTTAATCGCCGCCGGAAAATTTCCTGCTTCTCCTACTGCCAGTACAAAACGGGCAAAAATGAACAATGTAACACTTACATTAATTACCAATCCGGTATCTTTTACGAGATGAATGGCTTCTTTGGCACCTTCAAAACCTACGAACCAGTTTCCGGTAATAATTCCGGCTGTTGCAATACCACAGAACGCATGCAAACAAGCTCCAACTGACCAGATACCAATTGCCCAAAGAAATCCTTTTTTAGTATCTAACCAATCTACAAATCGTCCTGCAAATAATAATGAAACGGCATAAAAAATAGAAAACAATGCTGTAATATTCCCGTAGTCATTGTTGGTCCAGTGAAACTCTGGCGCAATAAAATCGCTCCATGTCAATGAAAGTACTTGCCTGTCAAGGTAATTAATTGTTGTTGCAAAAAATAATAAGGCACAAATACTCCAGCGATAAGTTCCTGTAACTTTTTTGGTTTCACTCATAATAACTGCATCTGATGGTTGATTCATAGTAATAGTCTGTTAAAAAATTGATATTTTTTTTGGGGTAACTTAATTCAGCAATTAAAGGCAATACAAAAACATTAAAATAAACCTGTTAAATCCAACAAAATGAAATAATGTAATCGATTGCACAAATATAGTTTTAAATCTTTATATTCCAAATAAATTGTATAAAAAATTATTTTATCCTTACAAATAAACATATAGAGTAAAAAAACTAACTCAAAATTACATATTAAATAATATATTTGTTAAATAGCAATATGGTAAATTTGTCCTTTTTATGTGTCAAAATTGTACTAAAATCAGCAGTTTCAAATCCGTTTGCAATAATCTTCATTATTTAATTCCCGGAATCTATTTTATGCTGGCATGAAACCACCAATTCTGGAAAAAATCCTTATTTTTGAAGAGCTCTCCAATTCATAAAAATTCAACTAATACATGATAACTTTGAAAACTTTAAAAAAACAAAACTGGACAAAAGCCTTTATATTTTTTGTTTTTGTAACAGGAACTACCAGCCAAATACAGGCTCAAAATCAAATAATCCCTTTATGGAATAAAATTCCGGACGAAATTAAAGCACCGGATTATATCGAAAATGAAAGTATTAAAGACGGAAAAGTACAAAGCACAAGTTTGGTCTCGATTCCTACATTAAGTGTTTTTTTGCCAAAGGGAAATACGCCTAATCAGACTGCGGTTTTAATTTTTCCGGGAGGAGGTTATCAGCATTTAGCGATTGATAAAGAAGGAACTAAAGTTGCCGAATGGCTTAATAGTTTAGGAATCGCTGCTTTTGTGGTAAAGTACCGATTGCCAAGTCATAAAATAATGAAAAATAAAACCCTGGGACCTTTGCAGGATGCTCAGGAAGCGGTGCGTTATGTGCGCCTAAATGCTGCAAAATTTAATGTTGATCCTGCCAAAATAGGAATCATGGGATTTTCTGCGGGAGGACATCTGGCTTCGACCCTGGCAACTCATTATGACGATAAAGTATATGAAACAAGTTCTAAAATAAGCGCCCGACCGGATTTTTCGCTTTTGATTTATCCTGTAATAACAATGGTTGAAAATGTTACACACAAAGGTTCTCAAACGAGTTTATTAGGCGACCATGCGTCTCAGGAGCTTTTGGATTACTTTTCGAACGAAAAAAGAGTAACCCCGCAAACGCCTCCTGCTTTTTTGGTACATGCCACAGACGATACGGTTGTTTTGCCTGAAAACAGTATCAATTACTACTTAGCATTAAAAAATAATGGTGTTTCTGCCGAGTTACATATTTATGAAAAAGGCGGACACGGTTTTGGTCTTGGTGTACAGGATACAAGTAAATTCTGGACAAGAGATTGCCAGGAATGGCTTAAAGTAAACGGATACAGTAACTAAAATTAAATCCATAAAAAAGGCGAAACTTAGATAAGTTTCGCCTTTTTAACTACTAACAAAAATTCAAAAATATTCTATTTTATGTTTTAAGCAGAAAGTTCTTTTTCCGGTATTTGTTTTGCTTTAGCAATTGGAACTGCTTTTGTGGCAATTTTTGGTTTTGCAGCAGGTTTTTTACCAAATTTTTGTTTGCCCCACCAGATTAAAAACCCTGTAATTGGCAAACTTGCAGAAATCAAACTGGCAAAAAAGGCAATAAACTTTCCGGTTAATCCCAAAACGCTTCCTACGTGAATATCATAGTTCATTCTGCGAATTTTATCCGGCAAATTGGCTTCGATGTATTTTCCCGAAAAAGGTGTTTTTATAGAGATTTCTTTAAGCGTTTGCTGATCAAAACTATAACGGTCCATATTATAGTACGTGTTTTTTTGTTTGTAAACAAAGGCGCCAATAGCATCTGCAGGTTTCTCTGGTATACTTATCATAATTCCGGCTGCCTGAGGATTTTGTTTTGCCATATTCAGTAAAACTTTGTCAACAGTAGCCAGCTCAAAAGTTTTGACGTGAGTAGTATCAGATTTTGGAGATTCGCGACTTTCTGTCAATGGTTTTCCTCCGGATGTAACCCAATACAAAGACTTACTCCACCAATCAAAACTCCAGACCAAACCTGTAATCGAAATGAATAAAAGAAAAATCATGCTATAAAAACCCAATACATTATGCATGTCATAATTGACGCGTTTAAAGGTTGCCGACCATTTGATCTTAAAACTTTTATCGCGAATTGATTTAATCCATTTTGTTGGCCACCATAAAACTAAACCGGACAGTAAGAGAAATACAAAAATTAAAACGGCAACCCCAACAATTGGTCTGCCAATATCATAAGGCAACCATAATGCACGGTGACCGTTGAGTATAAACCGGAAAAAATCCGGAGAGTCGCCTCTCGAAAATGATTTAACATTTAGAATCTCACCTGTATAAGGATTCATATAAACGCTGGTAAAAACACCTGATCTTCTTTTTTTAGATTTTTCGTTTTTTTGTTTCCCTTTACTTTCTGCTCTTTTATTATTTCTTTTTTCCTGTTGATCCTTATCGTCCTTTTTTTTGGTAAAATACCCCACAATAGCAGCTTCATTTTTTTCTCCAAAAGTTACGCTTGTACCGTGTTTGCCTTTCATGGTTTTATCTGCAATTGTAACCAATTGCGAGGGCAACATAAACGCTTTTTCCTGAGGTTGTACAAAACGCCAGTCTTCGATAAAATCTTTAATTTCATTTTCAAAAACATAAATACAGCCCGTAAGACTTACAATGACAACAATAATTCCGGATGCTAAACCAAGCCATAAATGCAGCCAGGCCATAACGCGCTTAAACAGCGATTTTTTACTTTTTTTCTTGTTTGGATTTGATTTTGAAAAAGAGAACATATTTAGTAGCGTATAAAAGATAAATAAAAAAACCGCAAGCCCCGAAAGGCTTACGGCTCAAAAGAAACCAATTTTAATATTTTAATTTTGCAATTGCAGTAATTTGTCCACCTTCGACCTTCATCCCTCTGGTCGCAACAGCAGTTGTACCGTTAATGGTATAAATCCAGTTTCCTTCAGGTGTATTAATACCAATAACAGCCGAATTTCCGTCTTCTGTAGTAATATTATAGCGGCTTGTAGCCGAAGTTAAGGTTGCAGGAACATTTGTAACCCAGGTAAAAGTTTGCGCATAAACATCGGCAATAGCCAACTTAGCAGCTCCGGTATTTTTACCAACATTTCCGTACATCAACAATAAAAATTTACCTTTTGAGATATAGCTCGTTGCAGAGATTTTGTAACCTCCTGATTTTTCCTGTACATTAAAAAAATACGTTTTATCAAACTCTGTAGTTCCTTTTTTGATTTTTACAATTGCTGATGGTTTTGTAGAGGTCATAACCGAATTGCTGGTTGCAATGGCACCAGAGAAACCATAAGCATCGCCATTTTCGTCCTGAAATAATCCGTTTGTAAAATAAGCTCCTAAATAACTCGTGCGGTTGTCTTTGATTACTCTTTCCAGTTTAAGCTCAGGGTAGTTATAAACCGCAACCCAGGTACTGTCCGGGTTTACTGTCCCAAAATTGTCAACCCCGTCACCTTTGATGCTCATATACGGCATATAAACTTTATCGCCCACCTGAGTTGCCCAGCTGTAAAATGCTCTTTCTCCGTTTCCTGCTAATTTTTTAGTATCTTGTTGTGCTTCGCCGGTAATAAGCGATTTTTCGGCATCAATTTTATACATAGAAGCAATAGAGGCACCACTTCTGGGAACTTTTATCGTTAGAATATCTTTGTTTACTGCTGCAAAAACGTGTACTGTTTCTGCCTGAAAATTAGATTTTTTAACCAATTTCCCTTCTGTATTCAAATTATAAGTCGTTACAGCACCCGGATTTCCTTGTCCGTACAATAAACTAAAAAAGTTGTTTTGAGCTGTAATATAGTAACGATACGTTCCGTCCTGTTCCAGTCCGTTGCCCGTTGTAGTAATTGATCCTGTCGAAATATCATCAGCAGTTAATAAATAATCTGCAATTCCTGCTGCTCCCGTTGTAGCAGTAATAATATATTTAGTTTTTCCGGTATCGCCTCCTCCGGTTTCGCTTCCTGACTTATCAGAATCACTGCTACATGAGAATGTAGTAAAAGCTAAAACAGCTAATAAAGCCAATGTGTTACTCTTTTTCATTTTTTATTATGGTTTGAATTATTAATTATTTGCTTGATTTGGTAAAAAAATACCTGAATTTTATATAAAAAGCCCTACTTGGTTTTTGCAACGAAAAATTATCATAAAGTTTATTGTCCAATAGATTTTTGCATTCTAAAGCGATATTGTATTTTCCGTTTGCAATTGTATAAACAGCATTTAGATCATGACTATATTGTTGCGGAATTTCTAATTTGCTATCCTTGCTTCCCATACTTGGCCATGATAAATAATAGGTCTGTACATAAAGCAGGTTGTACCCCACAGATAGATTATTCCCTTTTTTGATAAGATCATTAAAAAATACAGTCGCATCAGCATTTCCAAAAAGAAAAGGCATGTTAGGAATTCTGTCTTTATAAAAAGGAGATACATAATTTTGATTCGGTTCATATTCGGTCTTGTTTCGAATATTTTGATACGTTGTATTTACTCCTGCCGTAAAGCGACTACGATACGAATATCGAATCTCTCCATCGATACCATAATTAGTAACCTTGCCCTGATTGACATTTGTAGTCATGGTTTGGTTGTTATTGAGTGTTGGACGAATAAAGTCTGTGGCGTTTCTATGCAAAAGATTCACATCAAACGATAAAGCATTTACTTTATTAAAGTTGGTTTGATAACTCGCACCAATATTAAAATTGTTACTTGTTTCCGGCTTTAAGCCAAGGTTTCCTTCCAGATTATCGTTTACATTTCCAAAAATTTCTTCGGGAGTAGGCAATCTGTAACTTTTTTCGAAAGATGCTTTTAGTTGCAAATTATGTCTTAAATAGTAACTCGTCGCCGCGCCATAACCTGTTACAGCAGTATGATCGACATATTGTTGATAGGCAACATCTCCTGTGTTTCCGGACGGATTATAACTTCTGGAGTAAGTTGTTTTCAGGGAATAGTCTTTTAAGAATATTGAAGTACTCCATTTTTGATTAAAATCAAACTTATAGCCCAATCCTAAAACGTTCTTTTGCGTTTTTTTGGGTTGTTGATAAACTAAAGATTCGGGAACTAATTCGTCACTTTCTTTACGATCAAAAGTTGTAAAAGTAGTATTAAGCATAAACGAATGTCTCTCGCCCAAAGCATACGTAGCATTTGCAGTTGCAACACCATTATTATTCCTGAACTTACGCAGGGTCCTGCTTCTTTCTCCGCCTAAACCGGCATATTCTTTATAATCACCAAACCAGTTGTATCGTCTAAAAACGGTATCTACATTTTGTTCTTCTCCAAAGTTGTAATTTCCGGTTAGATTAAAATTCAGTCCTTTGGTAAATAAATCTTTTACCTGATATTTTAGAGTAGGCATTAAAATATTTCCTTTTCGATATACCTGTCCAAATACGCTTACCATTCTGGCCCCGGTTTGAATATCTGCCTTATTTTCTCCGGCAGTAAAGCCAAATAATAACTTATCGGCATATTTTTTTCCCGTTAGACCTACGTTCAAAATCACTGTTTCGTTACGGTATTTATCATGAAATCGTCGAACGCGCTGATCAGGAAAATAGGCTCCCGTATTTAAATCGGCTACATCTACATTTACCCAATAATTATTATCTGAATAATTCTGAAAAGCATTAATTTCTGCTGTAAAACCACTTTTAGAGGTATAACCTGCATTTAAACTGCTTCGATGTGTATTAAAAGAGCCAAAAGAGTACGATGCATCAAGATATGTTCTGGGTTTACTGTTTGTTACAATATTTACTGCACCTCCCAAGGCATCACCACCCAGCCAAATGGGCACAACACCTTTGTAAACCTCTACACGATCAGCCAGATTAATTGGAATATTATTCATTTGAAACGATGACCCAAAATTATCCATAGGTACACCATCAATAAAAACTTTTACCTGATTTCCCTGAAAACCATTGATCGAAAGTTCTGATCTTGAACCTACTCCGCCCGCTTCCCGAACACGAACACCAGAAACCCTGTCCAGCGCATGCGATAAATCAAGAGTCGAATTGTGCAGCTTTTTGGCATCAATAGCCGTTACGCTGTAAGATTGCTTATTGACTTTATCAGTTTGAGAACGTCCCAAAACTGTTACAGATTCTAATTCATTCAATTCGCTTTCTAGCTGAATCGAAAAATTGATGTCTTTATCACCGGAAACTTCGATGTGTTTTTTTTGAGTTGAAAACCCAATTGCAGTAATTTTCAGAACATGTTTTCCCGGTGTAATATTTTTAAAAATAAACTTGCCGTTTTCATCTGCAATACTGCTTAAGTCAGTTTTTTCTATTACAATTGATGCATAAGGAATTGTTTGTCCTGAATTTTCGATAACCTGTCCAATAACAGAAACCCCTTGATTTTGCTGGGAAAATGAGACCAATGAAAAGAGAAAAAATATACTAAAAAATAAAAATTTGTGAGTTGTCATATCTTTAATTAGACTAATTATAAATAACTTTGCCGCAAAAGTACCATCAACAACTTCAAAAAAGATAGGGAAAAACGGATTATTATTTTGTAAAAACGGATTATATTTTGAAAATCAGATCTAAAATTTTAACGAACGAAACTTCAATTGTACAAATTGAAATTGGCGATACATGTTGTCCTAAAAACCATTTGACAGAAGAAAATGTCAACATAAAAAATAATGATTCAGAAGAAATTAAAAGTCATCATTTAATTACCGAAGGAATGGTTTTATTAGATACTCAAATGTGTTTTTCGAGTCCGCAAACTCTTGTATTTGAGATTGATGAAGAATGTGTGGTTATGAATTTTATTTGTTGTAATAATGTCGAAACCCATATTGATCAGTTAGAATCTGATACCTATTCGAAAAAAAACACGCACAACATATTTTATGCTACAAAATACAAAGCAACTTATAAAATACCGGCTTTCGAGCCCGTAAATTATTTGTCTATTATTTTATCGCCAGACTTTTATTATCAAATTATAAATGAAGACTGGGAGCTTCATAAAAAGTTCTCAAACAATATTTTGCATAAAAAGTCGAGTTACATAACGTCCAAATATCTTCCTTTTACGCCAGCAATACAATGGGTAATTCACGAAATTAAAAATTGCAATCGACAAGGCGCTTTAAAGAAAATGTATGTCGAAACCAAAATTAAAGAACTACTCATTCATCAACTCGAAACCATCATTACGATACCCATACAAAAAGACCAAATTGACGAAGATGATTATAATAAATTGCAGCAAGCAAAGGATATACTAGACAAAGATTATGTTCATGCACCAACATTAGCAGAGCTTTCAAGGCTGGTATCTTTAAATGAATTTAAACTAAAAAAAGGTTTTAAGGCTTGTTTTGGAACGACTGTAAAAAGTTATATCATTAAGCTTAGAATGGAACATGCAAAAGAACTTTTCCAGAGCAAAGCTTCGACTGTGAGCGATGTAGCCTACAAATGCGGGTATAAAGATGTATCCCATTTTTCGGCTGCTTTTAAAAATTTCTACGGATTCTCTCCTCAAAAATTCAAAATCAATTGGGATTTTATCCACTTCTGGATTACTGGAATTTTATTTTTCAGCTAAATAAAAAAGGGTTTTTAGATTTTATTACCGAAGTAAACGAATCTAAAAACCCGATAAAAATGAGACTTTTTGTATGCTTGCAAATTTATACAAAGATATTCACTATTAAGTGAACAGGTCAAATTTTCATTTTAAAAAATGTTTCTCCAAAAACAGTTAACCAATGAAATCAAAATGCTGTTTAAAAAGGCAAAAACAGCATCTACATCGATTTCTATAGCACAAAGCTACGTGCTACTTTAGAGAAAACATTACGTCTTTCCTCATTCAATCAAGATATTTTTTCGAAAGGTTTTTTTTAAGGTACTAAGATGCTTAGTATCTGAGGTTCTGATATTTTTTTAGTTTGTATCTTTTTATAAAATTAATAAGACACTACGTATCCAGGATTCTACCAGACTTAACTTCTGAGTAAGGTACTTCTTTATTCTTAACCTAGATTAAGTTGTAGTACTGTAATAACGAATATCTTTGTTGCGTAAAGTACACTGGTTGTCCATACCTTAATAAAACGATGCAAATTAGTATCTTAGCCACTAAACATTTAGATCGTTTTTTTTCAAAAAAATACAGATTATGAAAACATACGAATTCTTATTACTCGGGAAAAACGAACCAATTCTTGCCATTTTACTTCGATTGGTAAATGCCTATGAAAATTGGAACGCCATAAGTTTTAACGACGAAAAATTAGCTCAGGAATATTTTTTAAACAACAAGATCGATATCGTGCTTTTGAGTTCCGGAATCGAAGATCATATCGAGAAAGATTTTACCTCTTTTTGCCTAAAACACCAACCGGAAGTCGAAGTAATTGAACATTTTGGTGGCGGCAGCGGATTATTGAAATCAGAAATTGAGCATCGATTGTATCTAAAAGGAAAAAACTAAATATCTGAAACTGTAAAATAAAATAACATTTTATTAATTTTCGTATATTTGAATTTTACAATTCAAAGCAAGTATGAAATCACTGGATTCATTTTATCAGGATATTACCGAAGGTACAACAGTTGAACCAAATTCTTTATTACCCAACGATATCAAAAAAGAGATTGGGCACTTTAATGTTTTTGATATTAAAGAGCTTTACGAAAGGCTAAAAGAAAAACCCAGTATGCCTTATGATCGCCGTGCTTACTATAAAATTAGCCTGATAAAGGGTAACAACCGAGCTGAGTACGCTGATAAAATTATCGAAATCGAAAAACAGGGACTTCTATTTGCTACCCCAAAAATACCTTATAATTACCTGCCGCAAGACACCAATCAGTCCGGACAATTTTGCGTTTTCACGAGTGAGTTTTTATCGAAAAATAAAAGTGGAATTGATTTAGACGAACTTCCTATTTTTGCTTCGGATGGATATCCCATTTTTCAACTTACTGATGAAGAAGTTGCAGAAGTTGAATTGATTTTCAATAAAATACAAAAAGAGATAAACTCTGACTACACTTACAAATATGATTTAATCCGTAATTATGTCGCAGAATTAATTCATTTTGGCCAAAAATTACAACCTATAACGGCTTTATATTCCAAGCATAATTCTGCTACAAGAGTTTCTTCTTTATTTGCCGAATTGCTGGAAAGACAATTCCCAATCGAATCACCAAATCAACGCTTAGAATTAAGAACTGCCAAAGATTTTGCCGAGAGATTATCTATTCACGTCAATCATCTCAATAAAGTTTTAAAAGAGAATACCGGAAAAACAACTACTGAATTAATCAGCAGCAGATTGACAAACGAAGCTAAGATTTTGCTTAAACAAACCGATTGGAATATCTCTGAAATTGCTTTTTCTCTAGGTTTTGAAGAACTGGCGCATTTTTCTAATTTCTTTAAAAAACAAACTTCTTTTACTCCTTTGGCTTTTAGATTGTAGATTTTAGATTGTAGATTTTAGATTGTTGATTGTAGATTTTTGATTGTAGATTGTTGCAGAACAGTAACCTCAAGGCTTGTCCTCCTGAGCGAAGTCGAAGGATCTCATGTTAAATCTGTATAGAACGTTTTACAGTACTTATCCTTCGACTTCGCTCAGGAAGACATAAAATGAGAATTGTAATTTGGAATTTAATTTCCTCTCTGATTTGAATTTTGCAAACATCGGTTTGATATTTACAATTTCCCAACCTTACTTCGCTCCTACCTTTGTCTCATCAATTTAAAAGATCGAAAAAGATGAACTTATCAAACAACAAAATTCTAATAACAGGTGGTGCAAGCGGTATTGGGCTTGGACTAACAGAAAGATTTATTCAGGAAAACAATACCGTAATTATTTGCGGAAGACGTGAATCTGTTTTAAATGAAGTTAAAGCAAAGTTCCCAGCCGTAATTACAAAAGTATGTGACCTGGCTATCGAAGCTGATCGTGCAGCACTTTACGAATGGGTCGCAGAAAATCATAGTGATTTAAATGTATTGATAAACAATGCAGGAATTCAAAATTGGGTTTCGGTTACAGATGCTAATTTCTTCGAAAGTGCCAAAACAGAACTTGCTACAAATATCGAAGCTCCTCTACATTTAACTTCCCTTTTTATTGGGTTAAAATCGCTTACAACTGTACTGAATGTAACGTCTGGATTGGCATTTTCGCCTTTTGCAAAAGTTCCGGTTTACTCTGCTACTAAAGCATTTTTTCGCTCATTTACCATTTCTCTTCGTCATATCCTGAAAGCAAAAAATATTGAAGTAATCGAAATTATTCCACCAGCCTTAAACACAGATCTTGGCGGTGTTGGTTTGCATGATGCACATCCAAGCGTAAGCGATTTTATCGAATCTATTTTTGAACAATTAAAAGACGGAAAAGACGAACTTACTTTTGGAACCAGTGCAACAAGAATAGATGCAAGTGTACCGGAATTAAAAGCTTCTTTTAACGCATTACATTCTAATTTATAATTATAGTAAAGCATATAAAAATTTTAACACATAGAAACATAGCTTTTGTAAACGCTAAAAAAGGCATTTGATTTATTCAAAATACACATAGTGACTTTGCGAAAGAAACGTATTTCTTTTTTGTTTTCTTTTTAAAACTATAAAATCTATGTTTCTATGTGTTTAATTTTTCTCGCAGATGGAGCAGATCGAACAGATTTTTTTAATCTGTTTAATCCTTTTATATACATAATAATTAGGAGTTACAACAATTCACAATCAACAATTAACAATTAAAAAAAATGGCAGTAAATACAAAAATAGCTCTTGTTACAGGTGGTAGCAGAGGTTTAGGAAAAAATATGGCAATTGCGATTGCAAAAAAAGGAATTGACGTTATCATTACTTACAACAGCAAAAAAGACGAAGCTGATGCTGTTGTAAAAGAAATCGAAAGTTTAGGACAAAATGCAACTGCATTACAATTGAATGTGGCTGATTCAGGCACTTTTGATGCTTTTTTTGCTACTGTTACCGCAGCTTTAAAAAACACTTTTCAAACAGATAAATTCGATTTTTTGGTCAATAATGCCGGAATCGGAATTCACAATTCATTTGCCGGAACAACGGAAGCTGAATTTGATCAATTGACAAATATTCAGTTTAAAGGACCGTTTTTCTTAACTCAGAAAGCTTTGAATAATATCAATGACGGTGGCGGAATCGTAAATATTTCAACTGGTTTGGCACGTTTTTCATTTCCGGGTTATGCTGCTTATGCCGCTATGAAAGGAGCAATTGAAACGCTTACAAAATATCAGGCAAAAGAATTAGGACAAAGAAAAATCAAAGTAAATGTTGTGGCTCCGGGAGCTATCGAAACTGATTTTGGTGGTGGAGTTGTTCGTGATAATGAGCAAATGAATCAACAAATAGCATCGGCAACTGCTTTAGGAAGAGTTGGTTTACCGGATGATATTGGTGGTGTGGTTGCTTTTTTATGTACCGAAGAAGCAAGATGGATAAATGCTCAACGTATTGAGGTTTCCGGCGGAATGATGTTGTAACCTGCATTAAAAATTAAACCTAACCGATTTTTAAAACCTGTTAGGTTTGGTTATTGATATAAAACAAAACCCGGCAGATTTTCATCTGTCGGGTTTGTCATTTTTAATATATTAAATTTAGTAAGTATTCTATTTTTTAATCTTTTTCGACGATCACATCAAAACCTCCGTTTTTATCAAATACAACATCATAAAATTTTGTATCTTTTTGTATTCCCACTTCATAGGTTGTTTTGTTTGCATCGTCTACCACAATAGCAATTTCTTTAACAGCGTTTGCAGGATAATTTTTTTTCAGGTATGCTTGTGCCTTTTGTGGTAACTGGCTTAACGGAATCTGCAATTCGTAGGCTTTAAGCACACCCAAATTGTCATAAACAGCCAAGGCTTTTGCTTTTTTATCGGTGATATATTTGGCTTCATAACGAATTTCATCATCGTCATCACCAACATATTTCGCTGTCCAGACAGGCACTTTGCCGGGATATTCTTTTTGAAAAGTAAATAATACTTTTTCCGGAGGTGTTACTACTTTATCCGGAGAAACTCCATTTTGTCCTATTAAAAAACCACTGTATAAAAAGGCAATAACAAAAAGAACATTTTTCATAATCCTGATTTTTAAATTAATCCTCTTAAAATAACGTATTAAAATTACTACTTTAAAATGAAGAAAAGATGAATTTTAAAAAAATTATTCACATCTTAAAAAAAAGTTAAAAAATAGCGTAACAATACCCCACAGCGAGCGTCTTACCTTTAACCAAAAACCAAAAAGATGAAATTTAAATTCAATAATTTTGAAAATTCACCACAACTTTATGCGCGAATAGCCGGAATATTATACCTCGTTATTATCATTGCCGGATTCTTTGCGGAGACTTTTGTTCGAAATAAACTATTTGTTTCCGGAGATGCAACTGCCACAGCAAACAATATTACCCACTCACCATTTTTATGGAAAATAGGAATCACAGCTGATCTTATTATGCAAATTTGTGATTTGCCCGTAATGATCGTTCTTTATTACCTTTTAAAACCGGTAAACAAGAAATTGGCTCTACTTAATTTATCGTTTAATTTGATACAGACTGCCGTTCTGGTGGCGAACAAACTAAATCTTCTGGCTGCATTATTCTTTCTGGGAGATGCTGAATATTTAAAATCTTTTACTCCGGATCAATTGCATACTCTATCGTATTTGTCTATCAAACTACACGATTTTGGTTTTGGGATTGGATTAATTTTCTTTGGTTTTGTGTGTCTTCTTGAAGGTTATCTAATCTTTAAATCAGGTTATTTCCCAAAGACAATTGGCGTATTAATGGCAATTGCAGGAATTTGTTATTTGTCGAATAGTTTTGCCTTGATCCTTGTCCCGCAACTTTCGAGTATTGCGTTGTTAATGCCGTGTTTAATTGCCGAATTATCACTTAGTTTATGGCTTGTTTTTAAGGGCGTAAACCTTCCGGTCTGGAAACAAAAAATTCCGGCATAATTACAACCAAAGCCTATCTCCTGTAATGCGTGAAAAATATTTAATACATAGCTATGTGTATTTTAAACAAGTGAAACGTCTTTTTTTGAGTAAACAAAAGCTATGTTTCTATGTGTTAAAAAAATTTGCTTACTGTAATTAAAAAAGCCTGCGAGAAATTAATCTTTGCAGGCTTTTCGTTTGAAATAATTGAATTAGTAAGCAATCTTATTTCGGGTATTTATTTTTTTAATCGGTCAGACAATTCTCTTTTATAAGTAATTCCTACCGGTAGTTTTTCATTTTTTATGACAACAAAATCCTTGTCTGTTGTATCTATTTTATCCAGCGCTACGATGTATGATTTATGAATGCGCATAAAATTTTTCTCAGGCAAACATTTCTCTAATTCACTCGTTGTAATCGACGCCAGATATGTTCTTTTTACTGTATGCAACTTGACGTAATTGCCAAAACTCTGGGCAAATAAAAGTTGGTCTAATTCGATATCCATAAAATAACCATCGACTTTTATGCTAATAGAATTTACAACCGGTTCTTCTGTTTTTGCCTTTATGCTTTCGGTCGCAAAAAAACGATCGACTGCTTTTAAGAATCTCGGAAAATAGATTGGCTTTAAAAGATAATCTATTACTCCATAATCATAACTTTCCAGCGCATATTCAGAATAAGCCGTTGTCAGGATTGTTTTAGGATGTGTGGGTATAATCTTTAGCAATTCCATTCCTGAAATCTCTGGCATATTAATATCCAAAAACATCAAATCGACAGGATTCTCTCGCAGATAATCCATTGCCTCAATACCATTGTAACCTTGAAAAACCAACTCTAATTGCGGATTTTGCTTGATGTAGTTTGCCAGAACATAATGTGCTGCCGGCTCATCATCTACAATTATACATTTTTTGGGTTCTCTCATTCTAAAAACTTTTTCAATTGTAATTTTAAATCTACAATATAAGTATTTTTATCCTCCTGAATGTTTAATTTGTAGTCTTTTCCGTAAATTAAATTCAAGCGCTCTATTGTATTTTTTAGACCTATTTTGGTCGAAACAACATCGGTTTTTTTCGTTGGAATTGAATTTACTGCATGCAAATGCAACAAACCGTTTTCGACCGTAATAATAATTCGAACAAAACATTTTTCGATTGCACAGGTTCCGTGTTTAAAAGCATTTTCTATAAAAGCAATCAACAACATTGGGGAAACTTTATAAGCGTTTTCGTTATCAATTTTCGAATCGTATGTTATTTCGCAACGGTATCCTACCCTTTCTTTTTCGAGTTGTACATAACTGTTTATAAACTCCAGCTCGTCCTCGAGAGAGACACATTTTTTGCTGTTACTCTCTAACTGATACCGCATTAATTGCGACACTTTCATGATCAGATCAGGTGTTCTGTCCGGAAATTCTAAACTAATTCCGTAAAGCGTATTAAAAGTATTAAACAAAAAATGCGGATTCAATTGTCCTTTCAAAGAATTCAGTTGCATTTCATTAAACAACAACGTTTCATCTGTTTTTTTTCTGTGAATCCTATAAAATTTAAATACAATAATTGGGCTCAAAATACAAACCAAAGTTCCTAAAACACTTGCCATTTGGTACGTATAACTTCGTTGATGCGAGTTTTGATACAAACGACAATTGCTAAACATATCCAACTTAGTAATTTCATATAAAATGACCGAAAAGACAAAAACTCCAAAAAGGGTTAAAAATATATAGGTTAAAGGACGTTCTGTTTTGAATAATATAGGTAAAAGAAAGAAACGGTTAAACTGGGCATGCATGTAGAGAATAAAATAGAAAAATACTCCCATTACTATAGAAGCGAAAGAACTAAATAACATCCAGTCATTTTTTAACGTATAGATTGTAAATGAAAAGGCAACAACGGCAATTTCCTGCCACCATTTGTTATCCAATATGTTATCAAATTTTTTATTCATTTTTAAAATTTAAATAGTTTACAAATTAACCACAAATTTTTATCTTTTATTTCCAATAAATGACAAATTCAATTGGTCATTTATTATCGCAGTACATCATTTATCATGACAAATATCAGTCAAAGACAAATAATTTTGTTAGATAATTTCATACCACTAATTTTATGTACTTCAGAAAAATTACTTTGTTAGTTTTCTTGATTTTTGCTTGTGGTAGTTATTCTCAAAACCTGACTTTAAAAGAAGCCATAAAAACAGGTTTAGAAAACTACGGTTCCATCAAAGCAAAAAGCAATTACACCAATGCCTCACGCGAGAGTCTTAAACAATCAAAGCGCGATTATTTGCCAAATCTTAATGTATCGGCACAACAGGATTACGGAACCATCAACGGGCAAAACGGTGCTTTGTATGGTTTTAATGGTTTAGGAACTGCTTCTTCCGGACCAACATTACCGGATCAAAACTGGAACTCTGCTTTTGGAGCCTTGTATTTAGTCAATATGAACTGGGATTTTTTCACTTTTGGAAAAACGCAGGAAAAAATCAATTTGGCTAAAGTAGATGTTCAGGCAAAAGAAAAGGATTTAAAGCAGGAAGAATTTCAACAGGAAATCAAGATTTCTGCTGCTTATCTAAATTTATTGGCAAGCCAAAGATTATTGATTTCGCAACAAAAGAATTTAAGCCGTGCCGAAGTTTTCAAGAAAACTGCCGTTGCACGAGTTAAAAACGGATTATTGGCCGGAGTCGATTCTACATTGGCAACAGCCGAAGTTTCGAAAGCTAAAATCTCTTTGAATCTCGCCAAAAACTTCGTCAAGGAACAAAACAACAAACTAGTTGATTTGATGGGCGTTGCACCTCAGGATTTTGTTACAGATACTTTGTTTGTAAACGATATCCCGAAAGAAGTCCTTAGAGGAACTGCTGCTTCAGACAGTTTGCATCCTTTACTTCAATATTATAAAACGAAGATTGACTACAGCAATCAACAGGTAAAATTATACAAACGTTTTTATTATCCAACCATGAGTGCCTTTGGTGTTTTGCAAACGCGTGCTTCAGGATTTAATAGCGATTATGTTACGAATCAAAATTCATTTAGCCGAAATTATTGGGATGGTGTAAATCCGGATCGTACCAACTATTTGGTCGGAATTGGAATAAGCTGGAACCTGACTACTCCGTTTAGAACAAGTAAACAAGTAAGTGCTCAAAAATTTGTTTCGCAAGGTTTACAAGAAGAATACAACCAAGCCGACAGAGAGCTAAAATCGCAATTAAAACTAGCCGACGATAAAATACAAATCACACTGGACAACTTTGCCGAAGCGCCAATTCAGGTCGATGCAGCAAAAAAAGCGTATTTGCAAAAATCGACTTTATACAAAAACGGCTTAACCGATTTGACAGATATTACTCAAACTTTATACACTTTAAATCGTGCCGAAATCGATCGTGATATCGTCAACAATAATGTGTGGCAATCGTTTTTGCTAAAAGTAGCTGCTACCGGCAATTTTGACTTATTTATAAATGAATTTTAATTATAGATCATGAATTTAATACGTTTTGCACTCCGCAAACCCATCTCCATATTAGTATTGGTTGCGGGTCTATTTTTCTTCGGAATTGGTGCCATACAGGACATTAAGGTAGATATCCTGCCTAAAATGAACCTGCCGGTTATCTATATTGCACATCCTTTTGGAGGTTATACTCCAGACCAGATGGAAGCTTATTTTGCTAAAAATTATGTCAACATTTTACCTTTTGCAAATGGTGTAAAATCAGTTGAGACCAAGAATATTCAGGGGTTAATGATCATGAAATTAACCTATTACGAAAACACGAATATGGCTCAGGCTGCTGCCGAATTAAGTTCCCTTTCGAACAGGATTCAGGCTGCTTTTCCTCCGGGAACACAACCGCCGTTTATCATTCGTTTTGATGCTTCTTCCCTGCCCATTGGTCAATTGGTTTTGAGTAGTAAAATCAGATCTAATAATGAATTGCAGGATTTAGCCAACGTGTATGTTCGTGCCTCGTTTACATCGATTCCGGGTTTATTATCTCCGGCACCTTTTGGCGGAAGCCCAAGAACTATCGAGGTAAACGTAGATCCTGATTTATTGCGTTCGCACAATATGACACCGGATCAAATTGTTGAAGCGATTCGTGTAAACAATCAAACGGCTCCATCCGGAAACGTGAGAATGGGTGATAAAAATTATATTACACCAACCAATAATACGATTAAAGAAGTAAAAGATTTTGAGAAGATTCCGTTATTCAAAGGAAGCGTTCAAAACTTAACTCTTGGAGACGTTGCCACTGTAAAAGATGGTGCCGATATTACGGCTGGTTATGCTTTAGTAAACGGTAAACGTTCGGTTTATATCAGTATTGCAAAAGCGGGAGATGCTTCGACCTGGGATGTGGTTCAGAAATTAAAAGCCGAATTGCCTAAAATTCAAAGTACTTTACCCGAAGACGTAAAATTATCGTATGAGTTTGACCAGTCCGTTTATGTTATCAACTCCGTAAAAAGTTTGATTACCGAAGGGATTATCGGAGCTGTACTAACCGGATTAATGGTTTTACTTTTCCTTGGCGACAAACGTGCGGCTCTGATCGTAATTTTAACGATTCCTATTTCGATTATCTCAGGTGTTCTATTCCTAAAATTATTTGGACAAACGATCAACTTAATGTCTTTAAGCGGACTGGCATTGGCGATTGGAATCCTGGTGGATGAAAGTACCGTAACAATCGAAAATATACACCAGCATCTTGACATGGGAAAACCCAAGGCGCTCGCGATTTGGGATGCCTGTCAGGAAATTGCTTTGCCTAAATTATTGATCTTACTTTGTATTTTGGCGGTTTTTGCACCGGCATTTACCATGGTTGGTATTCCGGGAGCTTTGTTCTTGCCATTGGCTTTAGCAATTGGATTCTCGATGGTTATTTCATTTTTACTTTCTCAGACTTTTGTGCCTGTAATGGCAAACTGGTTGATGAAAGGACATGAAAAACACGATCATGCACCTGGCATTAGTGATGATGAAGCAGAATTTAATGATAGCGGAATCACTCCGGAATCTGAAAGAGATCTGATCACGCAGAAAAAAGGGTATGTAGAGAAAACAGATACTAATAACAACGGAAAAATTGGCGCTTTTGAGCGTTTCAGAGTCCGTTTTATGAGAACGTTAGATCGTTTATTCCCTTATAAAAAAGCAGCTGCTATACTCTATTTGATTGTAATTACACTTCTGGCTGTCACGTTCCTTAATTTCATTGGAAAAGATGTTTTCCCAAAAGTAAATTCAAGTCAGTTCCAGTTAAGAATGCGCGCTCCGGACGGAACACGTTTAGAACGTACCGAAGAAAAAGCGATAATAGTTCTGAAAGAATTACAAAAAATGGTGGGCAAAGAGCATATCGGAATCTCTTCTGTTTATGTGGGACAACACCCGTCGTTATTCTCGATTAACCCTATTTATTTGTTCATGGCAGGTTCTCATGAAGCCGTATTTCAGGTGAGTTTAAAAGAGTATCACGTAGATATGGATGACTTTAAAGACGATTTTAGAGCACGTCTTAAAAAAGTATTGCCGGACGTAAAAATATCTTTTGAGCCTATCGAACTTACCGATAAAGTATTGAGCCAGGGATCTCCTACCCCAATCGAAGTTCGTATTGCCGGAAAAGACAAAAAACGAAATGAGCTATATGCGAATCAAATTGTAGAAAAACTGAAAAAGATTGCGTATTTCAGAGACGTACAAATTGGTCAGCCTATTCATTATCCAGCAATGAATATCGATATTGACAGAACTCGTGCTGCCGAATTGGGTGTTGATATGAATGATATATCACGCTCGCTTGTGGCTTCGACCTCATCGTCAAGATATACCGAGAAAAATACCTGGGTCGATGAAAGAGCCGGATTATCATACGCGGTTCAGGTTCAGGTACCGCTAAACCAAATGAAAAGCAAAACAGATATTGGAGAAATTCCGGTATTAAAAAATTCGCTTCGTCCTGTTTTAAGTGACGTTGCCAAAATTACACCGGGATTTGTAAGTGGTGAAAATGACAATTTAGGGGCAATGCCATACATTACCGTTACAGCAAACATTAGCCAAACCGATTTAGGAACGGCAGTAAAAGATGTAGATGCAACCATTAATTCATTGGGAGAATTACCACGTGGTTTGTTTATTACCCCAATTGGTATGAGTAAAGTATTGGTAGAAACATTAAGCAGTTTGCAAGTAGGATTATTGGTTGCCATATTTGTGATCTTCTTAATGTTGGCCGCTAATTTCCAGTCGTTCAAAGTTTCACTGGTGATTTTAACAACAGTTCCTGCGGTAGTTTTAGGTGCCTTATTGATGCTTACAATTACAGGTTCGACGCTTAACTTACAATCGTATATGGGTATTATTATGTCGGTTGGGGTTTCGATTGCAAATGCCGTTTTACTGGTCACAAATGCTGAACAATTAAGAAAACGAAATGGTAATGCCTTAGAATCTGCCCGTGAAGCTGCTGCGTTGCGTCTTCGTCCTATTATCATGACCTCTGTTGCGATGATTGCGGGAATGTTGCCAATGGCAATTGGTCATGGCGAAGGTGGTGATCAGGTTTCTCCGTTAGGAAGAGCTGTAATTGGTGGATTATTATTTTCGACATTTGCGGTATTGCTAATCCTGCCACTTATCTTTGCATGGGCACAAGAAAAAACAACAACACAATCTGTTTCTTTAGATCCTGAAGACGAAGAAAGCATCCATTATATCTCATCATTAAATCCTAAAAATGAAATCACCACTAAAAACTAATTTGTTGAAAACAAATACCAATAAATTAAAAGGTGATACCATAAATGACCTTTATAAAATAACTTTCACATTTATGAAAAATAAAATTATACAATCGACCGCATTATTTTTTGTAGCCGTATTTTTTCTAACCAGCTGTAATTCTAAAAAAGAAGAAACGCCTGCTGTAGAAATTGAACCTAAAACAGAAACTATCTCTTTAGAGAAAGAAAAACTAAGTACAGAACTGCGTTTACCAGCTGAATTAACTGGTTTTCAACAAGTAGATTTATATGCTAAAGTAAGTAGTTTTGTAAAATTGCTAAAAGTAGATATTGGTACAAAAGTAAAAAAAGGTCAACTTTTGATCGTTCTTGAAGCACCGGAAATCAGTTCTCAGCTAGCTGCTGCCGAATCAAGACTAAAATCTATGGAAGCTATTTATGCGACTACCAAAAGCACCTACAACCGCTTGTATGAAACAAGCAAAGTCGAAGGAACGATTTCTAAAAATGACTTAGAAATGGCAAACGGAAAGAAAAACTCAGATTACGCTCAATATCAGGCAGCAGTTGCAGCCCATAAAGAAGTGTCGATTATGAGAGGTTACCTTGAAATCCGTGCTCCTTTTGATGGTGTTGTAGCAGCAAGAAATGTAAATTTAGGAACATTTGTTGGTCCGGCAGGAAAAGGTTCAGACTTGCCTTTATTGACGATTCAGCAACAAGATAAATTGCGTTTGGCAGTTTCTGTTCCGGAATTATACACCGGATATTTGCACAATGGCGACGAAATGAGTTTTAATGTAAAATCATTACCAGAAACCTTCAAAGCAACAATTACAAGAATGTCCGGAGCTTTAGATTTAAAACTTCGTTCTGAAAGAGTCGAAATGGACGTTCATAACACAAAAGGTGATTTATTACCCGGAATGGTTGCCGAAGTACTGCTGCCACTTAATGCAAAAGACAGTACGTTTGTAATTCCTAAATCGGCTTTGGTAAGTTCGGCTGAAGGAATGTTTGTGATCAAAGTTGTAAATCACAAAGCAACACGGGTAAACGTGAAAAAAGGAAGAGAAATCGATGACAAAATTGAAATTTTCGGTGACTTAAACCTGAAAGATAAACTGGTAAAAATTGCCAGCGAAGAAACTAAAGAAGGCGATATCATAAACGAATAACCTGTGTTTAGTCTTCATTTTTAGTGATTACCAAAAGCTGTACGCTTAATGCGGCATTTTGAAATCTAATTTTAGAATGCAAATTACAATTTACCTCAAAGGACGATACTTGATATAGTATCGTCCTTTTTTTGTTTTTGTTTTTGCCACGAAGACACTAAGACACAAAGTTTTTTTAGTAACGATTAAGCATTTTTATGTCATTTCGATCGAAAAGAGAAATCTCCGTGAGAAGCTCGACAAAGATTGGATTCTCGTTTCGGAGTTACTTGCGAAGATTTCTCCCTTCGCTCGAAATGACAAACTTTGTGATTATATTCTTTTAAACTTTTACTTAAATGAAAACTCTTAGATTTTTTTAGGAGCTATTTCCTGCCTCGCTCTTCGATGTCATCCCGAAACGAAAATATTATTAAATATCATGCGCTGTGCGAAGTCTCCTAACTTCGTACACATTGCTATAATCATTTCCAATTTATCAAAGCTTCACTTTATATTACTTTATTTACTTATTGAAACAGGTACGAAGTTAGGAGAGTTCGCAAAGCGGAGCTTCAAAGAATTAGACAATTTTAGAATATCTACCTTAAGAAATTAACCATTTTACTTTCTAAAAACTCAAAATAAGAATTGGTCTTTATTGTATTTTAACCTAATATTACACCACATTAAAATGTTAAAAAACATCTCATGAAAAAAAAAATTTCTTTACTATTTCTAATATTACTTTCTTCTTGTAATGAAAATAATCAAAATGAAAAATACGAAAAGAAATCAGTTGAAAATAAGTTTTCTCTACTAATTCCCGAAAGTCTTGGGCAAACAAATAAATTAAATAGTATTGCATCAATACAATTCGAAAATACAAGCCAAGATTTTTATATCATGGTATTAGATGAATCAAAAGATGCTTTTACTAAAGCTGTTGATAACAAAGTATACGATACAACTGCAGATCTTGATGGCTATTACAAGGTTGTTGTAAATCATTTTAAGGAAATAACATCAAAATACTTCAAGGTATACAATATCGAAAAGAAGAAAATTAACCATTCAAATGCAATTGTATTTTCTATGTCAGGAATTAATGATGGTTATCCAGCTTTTTATCGATACGCAGTTATTGAAAGTAATAAAAGATATTATCAAATAATGTCTTGGACTAATACATTGCAAGAACAGAAATATACAGAACGAATGAATAAAATTATTGATTCTTTTAAAATAGAAGAGACGAATCACTCGCATTTACATCGTTCTGAAAAAATTGATGATGAAATTCAGGAAATTGGTCGTTTATATAGACCTGAAATAATGCAACAGGAAGAAATTAAAACCAAAACTGGAAAGAACAACTATCGATATACATTAACAAATAGCGACTTATTAGATACTGATTTACAAAATATAAAAATACATTCAAGAGAAATAGTTAGCATTTATTATAAATTTTTAATTAGAATAAATACACCTTTTAATTATAACAAAATCATTATAAAAATAGTTCATAGAAATGGTAAAATTCATAGTTTCGATTATTCCGAAAAGGATATGAAAGAAATTATAAAAAAATAAAACTCCTTATGAAACCTGCTCTTCGAAGTCTCTAGAAAACTAAAATATACTTAAAAGTGATGCGCTGTGCGAAGTCTCCTGAATTCGTTCGCATTGCTAGGGAACATTTCAATTATCAAACTCTTTGTTTATATCCCTTTATTTTGCTTATTGGAGCGGGCACGAAGTCGGGAGACTTCGCAAAGCAATTGTTACAAATTCCAGAGATAAAAATCTACAATTCAACCGATAAAAGTTCTTTGCCTAAAGTATGTAGCGCATTTTCAATTTTTAAACGTTGTTCTGCTCTTGGATTTCTATGTCCTGAAGCATAATGTTGTATTTTTTTTTGGTTTATACCTGTAATGCGTTCTAACGCAGAATTTGTAAATATTCCTTTGTAATAATTTAATAGACTTGCAGTATCAAATTTATAAACCAATTCAAATTCTTTTTCAAGAAAAGCAGGCTTATTTTCTCGATTCAAATCTTTTAGAGTTTCAATACAATCTAATATATCTTGTTTACATTCCTGAACAGTATTACCTCCGCCAACAATTGCTTTTTCATTTTCTGCATATCCCCAAAAGCCATCTTCGTTTCTTTCGATAATAATTTTGATTGTTCTCATATTTTCTCTTCTTTTTAAAGAAACTAAAGTCCCATTTCTTTTCTTAATTTTTGTTCTAATCCTTTTCCAATCTCTTTTGCTCCATTATTGGGTATTACAATTTGCTTTCCTTCCTTTTCATAAATTTCATGGCTTCCCTTGCCTTGCCTTAAAAATATCCATCCGTTTCTTACAGCTTCTCTAATAAATTTAGTCTTGATAATACCCAAGTCTACTAAATTTTTTATCTGTCCAGAAAGATAAGACGCCATTGAGGTAGGTGTAATATAAAAACACTTCATATTCCTCTAAGATTTTATTATCGATTAAGTTTCCTTTTGAACTTACTTTTTAACACAGATAGATAGATCCACTCCCTGTTGTGGAATATGAAAAACAATAGAGTATAAATTTATTTTTAAAACTTATAACCTTGTCGTACACAAAGTTGCCCTAAGGAATCGATCTTAATCATTGAAGAATAATTAGGTTTATATTTGATTTTTTCATTTCTAAATTCATAGTAATTTATTGAATCTCTTATCTGATTTAATACAAATAAATTATTATTTGAAAGTCCAAAAGCATTTGAAATTCCATTACCTGAAGAATTCCATTGTTTAAACAAAATTCTTTTTCTGTTTTTAGAAAAAATAACATTATAGGTATTAGCTCCAACTCCTTGATTTAAGGTTTTGAATTCAATTACGTAGAGA
>NZ_MUGS01000039.1 GCF_002222055.1 Flavobacterium araucananum | reverse complement strand
GTATAAAAATATTTAATTGAAAATTGAAAAAAGTAAAGAGGTGTTATTAAATTCTAGTAAAACAAAATCAATAATCGAGTTTATAAACAATTCTTTGTTAATAACCCGAAAAACATAGAAAAACAGCAACCAAAACTTAAATAAAGACTTCTGTTTAACGATTTTTAGAAAGATGATTAATGAGGTGAAAGAATAGAAAAATAAGCTTAAAATTAAGCTGTGAAAGCTGCTTTTAATATAAAATATCTATAAATTTATAAAATCAATAGAAAAAATAAATAATAAAAAAAGCGCTTATAAAAAGCGCTTTTCAATAGATTAAAATGATGTTATATCTTTACCATTTCCTTGAGAATTTCAATTTCTCTTTCAGAAGCAGTTTTTGGTGGATTTGAATATAATTTCAAAATATCATCGTCAAACTGATTTCTCAAACTTAAATCTTCTAAATCTCTTAAATTTAAAAGTGCTTTTGATCGAACATACGTTGACTCACTTCTAAGTGACATGGTATATAATTTTTTAATATCTTCTTCTTCAAAATCAGCCGATTTTAAATGCGAATATTTCAAGATAAACTGGGCAAATAACAATGAACCTTTATTATTGTTGATGTTTTTCTTTAATGAATTTTGTAATAAAGAAAAACTAGAAACATTTTTGATGCTCTCCCCTATTGCACTTTCAATCGCAATACGTTCCGGTTTAGTCTCTACTTTAAAATATTTATTGATGTCTTTTAAAGAATTATTGATGCTGTTTTCTTCTTTTTTACCTTTTTCTTCCCACGCATCTTTTAGTCCAACAGTTTTGTTAAATACTAATTTTGAAGGAGTTGAATCTTTATCAACGGTAAAATAACCTAAACGTTGAAACTGAAATTTATCTTCATTTTGTGCTGTTGATAAACTTGGTTCAATAAATCCTGTAATGATTTCTAACGAATTTGGATTCACAAAATCTAAGAAGTTTTTCTCTTTATAACTGTCCGGAGCTTCATCTGTAAACAAACGATCGTACATACGAACTTCAGCTTCTACTGCATGCGAAATAGAAACCCAATGCAATGTTCCAGACACTTTTCTTTGGCTTGCTTCTGTCCCACTTCCGCTCAAAGAATCTGTATCATAAGTGACATGAATCTCTGTAATATTCCCTTCAGAATCTTTTATAACACTTTCACCTTTAATGATATAAGCATTTTTAAGACGTACTTCTTTTCCTAAAGTCAAACGGAAAAACTTCGCTGGAGCTTCTTCAAGAAAATCTTCTCTCTCAATGTATAATTCACGAGAAAAAGGTACTTTTCTAAAACCTGCATTCTCATCTTCCTGATTATTCTCAGCTTCCAGCCACTCTTCTTTTCCTTCAGGATAATTTGTAATTACCAATTTTACAGGATCTAAAACCGCCATTACACGAGGTGCAATTTTGTTTAAATCTTCACGAATACAAAATTCTAAAACCGATACATTGATCAAATTATCACGTTTTGCAATTCCAATTGTATTAGCAAAATTACGCAAAGATACAGCTGTATAACCGCGTCTTCTTAATCCTGAAATGGTTGACATTCTTGGATCATCCCAACCGTTAACATGCTTTTCTTTAACTAGTTGCTGTAATTTTCTTTTACTAACAACGGTATGTGATAAGTTACGTCTGGCAAATTCTCTTTGTTTTGGACGTAGCTTACTATCTTCTAAAATCTGGTCTAAAAACCAATCGTATAATTCACGGTGAGGTAAAAACTCCAGGGTACAAAATGAGTGTGAAATACCTTCTAAATAATCACTTTGTCCATGAGCCCAGTCATACATTGGATAAATTTTCCAATCGTCTCCGGTTCTATGATGATGTCTGTGTAAAATCCTGTACATGATAGGATCACGCATCAACATATTAGTCGATTTCATATCTATTTTTGCACGAAGAATATGAGTTCCAGCCTCAAATTCACCATTTTTCATTCTTTCAAACAAGTCTAAATTTTCTTCAACAGAACGATTTCTATACGGAGAATCTGTTCCAATTGTTGAAGGAGTACCTTTTTGAACCGCCATATCTTCAGAAGATTGACTGTCTACATAGGCTTTATCTTTTTTAATCAATAAAACTGCCCAATCGTATAATTGCTGAAAATAATCTGAAGCATAACGTTCCTCAGACCAGGTATATCCCAGCCATTCAACGTCTTTTTTAATGGCATCGACAAATTCCTGTTCTTCTTTTTCAGGATTGGTATCATCAAAACGTAAATTCACAGGAGATTGATAATCAATTCCTAAACCAAAATTTAATGCAATAGAACTTGCATGACCAATGTGTAAATAACCATTTGGTTCTGGTGGAAAACGAAAATGAAGTTTACTTTGTGAAAGACCTGATTTTAAATCTTCTTCTATGATTTGTTCAATAAAATTGAGTGATTTCTCTTCTGATGCCATTATTTTATAGTAATTTTAGCAAAGATAAAAAAGTTTACAGTTATCGGTTTACAGTTTACAGTTTTCTTTAAAAACTTCTCAGTAAGCATAAAACTTAATTTATTAGTATTTTTGTATAAATATTGAAAGCTATGAGACAATTAACTGTTACAATTCCAGACGATTTTTACGAAACTTTTATTAGTTTTTTTAAACATGTTCCTGATGTTTCTATAGACGAAAACACAGGGAATGAAATTCCGCTATGGCAGCAAGAAATGGTTTTAGATCGTATAAAAAATGCTAAACCAGAGGATTATATTAGCTGGGAAGAATCTAAAAAAGAAATGGATGAAAAATGGCTGTAACATCCAATCACCAAGATCCAAACATTACTAGAATAAAATTATAAAAATGGGAATCATAAAATTAAAAAACATTCGTACTTTTTCCTACCACGGATGCATGATTGAAGAAGGAAAAATTGGATCTGATTATACTGTCGATCTAAAAATTAAAACTAATTTAGAAAAATCAGCTCAAACAGATCACCTTGCAGACACCGTTGATTATGTACATTTGAATAAAATTGTTACCGAAGAAATGGCAATTCGTTCCCATTTATTAGAACATGTAGCCAAAAGAATCAATATTCGTGTGCTGGCAGAGATCAAAACTGCAGAAAAAACAACAGTTTGGGTTTCTAAAATAAATCCTCCTATTGGTGGTGATGTTGAATCAGTTACTATAAAAATGTCTGAAATTAGACATTAATTCTTTCCCGAAAAAAGCTAATTTTTTAAAATAGTTACTTTTAATCTTTTGAAATTTAAAGATTTTAGTTACTTTTGCCATCCGTTCAACTACGGCGTCGTGGCCGAGCGGCTAGGCTGGGCTCTGCAAAAGCTCCTACTCCGGTTCGAATCCGGACGATGCCTCTAAAACCTTCAAAGCAATTTGAAGGTTTTTTTATGTTTAAATTTTACCGCATTATTGTCCTTGCGAGGAACGAAGCAATCACATTAAGTGTATAACAATTTGTAAACTCATGCTAGTGAGATTGCTTCGTTCCTCGCAAAGACTAACTGAGACTTATAAGCATAAAAAAACCTCTGAAATTCAGAGGTTTAAATTTATATTTTTGAGTTATTAACAACTACTTTTTATCAATCTTCTCAAAAGCATTTCTAACCATTTCCTTTTCTTTAGGAAACCAACCCTGAGTTATTAACACCAATCCAAAAATCATTAAAACAATACTAATTCCTTTTTTAATTTTTAGAATATTAGTTGGTGTCATTTTTGATTTTAACTGTTTGGCTAATAATATTTTAATACAATCTACTACTAAATAAGTGATAATAACTGCAGTAAAAAAAGTAAACATCCTTGAGTTTTGCATCTCTAATTTTGGTCCTACAGAAATAATAACTGCTAACCAAAAACCTAATACACCAATGTTAATAACGTTGAGTAAAAAGCCTTTTACAAACAAACTGCCATAATTTCTTTTGATGATATCACGATCAATTTCTTCATCATCAATTTTTTCTTCGTTTCGTAATCTCACAAAGGAAATTAGTCCGTAAGCCAGCATAATAATTCCGCCAAAAATAAAAAGTGCCGGTTTATCTTTTAAGCTCTGAATTAATCTGTAACTCCCCAGATAGGCAATTGCTATAAAAAAAATATCACCTAACACTACGCCAAGATCAAAGACTATTGCTGCTCTAAACCCTTTTGTAATACTGGTTTCCAGTAGTATAAAAAATACCGGACCTACCATAAAACTTAAAAAAAGTCCCCATGGCAGTCCAGCCAAAATATCATTTATCATTCAAATACGATTTCTTATTTTACTTCTTCTATTTTACCTCCAAAAACTGTTTTCTGATTAATTTGTTTTGGTTTTCCATAAATGTAAATAGAGCCTCCTGCGCTCACTTTTGCATCTACAAGGGTAGAAGCATTCACATCTGCTTTTCCTCCCGCAGAAACGCTTACTTTAGTTTGAGACGTGGCTAATTTACTTCCTAAGAAATATCCACCAGCTCCTAAACTTGCATCAAGGTTATCTGCTTTACCAGTTGCTGTAATTTCTCCACCAGAAACTGAGCTTACTTTAAGTTTATCAACATCTAAAACTACATTAATTTTAGCACCTTCCTGTGCACTAACTTTAAACGAAGTCGCTTTTATCGCTTCTGTATTTGTAACATCGGCACCTTCATTAGCATCAATTAATTCGATATGTTTATAATACAAAGTTACCTGAAGATCGTTTCCTGACAATAGTTTAGGAAAAGGCATTCTTAATTTTAATATTCCGTTTTTATTAACAGCTTCTAACTCTGCTTCTCTTGTTCCTTTTATAACAATTTTATTTTCAGTTGACTGAACTAATTTTACACTTAATTTATCAAATACTTTAACCGTATCAAAATCACCTAATTCTTTGGTAACCTGACCAAAAGACATTTGAACAAATAAAATTGCCGCTCCTATAATTAACTTTTTCATACTTTTATTTTTATAATTAAACCTCTATTCTGCTCGTCGCAAAAAATGAAAATCCAGTTGTTTCTTTACTAAATCGGCATTTTTAACTTTTACGTATATTTCATCACCTAATTGCAAAATACTATTTGAAGTTGCTCCAACCAAAGCATATTGCTTTTCATCGAATGTATAATAATCATCTTTAATTTCTCTGATTCTTACCATTCCTTCGCATTTGTTAGAAACAATTTCAACATAAATTCCCCACTCGGTAACACCCGAAATAACTCCAAGGAATTCTTCGTCCTGATGATCCTGCATGTATTTAACCTGCATGTATTTTATACTATCACGTTCAGCATTAGTCGCTAAACTTTCCATATTCGAACAATGTAAACATTTCGTTTCATAAACTTCTTCGTCTACAGAAGCGCCATTATCCAGATAATATTGCAGCAAACGATGTACCATAACGTCTGGATAACGACGAATTGGCGAAGTAAAATGACTATAATAATCAAAAGCTAATCCATAATGTCCAATGTTTTCTGTCGAATATTTGGCTTTACTCATACTTCTAATCGCAAGAGTATCAATTAAGTTTTGCTCTTTTTTACCATTTACTTCTTCCATCAAAGCATTCAATGATTTCGAAATATCTCCTTTGTTTCTAAAATCTATTTTATAACCAAATTTGGCAATTACGGTTTGCATCGCAATTAATTTGTCTTCGTTTGGTTCATCGTGAATTCTGTAAACAAATGTTTTCTTTTGTTTACCAATATATTCTGCCACTTTTCTGTTGGCAAGAAGCATGAATTCTTCGATTAGATGATTAGCATCCTTAGAAACTTTAAAGTAAACTCCTTCTGGTTCTCCCTGCTCATCTAAATTGAATTTTACTTCGACTTTATCAAAAGAAATAGCGCCATTGGCCATTCTTTTCTTTCTTAAAATCTTAGCTAATTCATCTAATTTTAAAGTCGCTTCGACAATTTCATCTGAAACCACATAAGAATCTCCGGTAATCGAAATATCAACCGGAATGGTATTGTCTTTTGTTTCAATGATATACTGTGCTTCTTCATAAGCAAAACGCTGATCTGAATAAATTACCGTTCTGCCAAACCATTGGTTAATAACTTGTGCATTCTCTGAAACTTCAAAAATTGCTGAGAATGTATATTTCTCTTCATTTGGACGCAATGAACACGCAAAATTAGATAAAACCTCCGGAAGCATTGGCACTACTCTATCGACCAAATAAACTGATGTTGCTCTTTGATAGGCTTCATCATCCAGGATTGTTCCTTCTTCAAGATAATACGAAACATCGGCGATATGTATTCCTATTTCGTAGTTTCCGTTTTCTAACTTTTTGAAAGACAAGGCATCATCAAAATCTTTTGCATCTTTTGGATCTATCGTAAAGGTAAGTGTATCACGCATATCACGACGTTTTGCAATTTCAGATTCCTGGATTGAGGTATCTATCTTTTGTGCATAAACCTCTACTTCTACCGGAAAATCTGATGGTAAACCATATTCAGCCAAAATAGCGTGAATTTCAGTATTGTGTTCTCCTGGTTTTCCTAAAACTCTAATCACGGATCCAAACGGGCTATCTGCTCTTTTGGGCCAATCTTCGATGGTAACTAAAACAACATCACCATTTTCTGCTTCACCAATTTTATCCTTTGGAATAAAAATATCGGTATACATTTTAGGATTTGCCGTAGATACAAAAGCAAAATTTGCCTGAATATCTATCACTCCTACGAACTCTGTTTTATTTCTTTCTACAACTTCAATTACTTCACCTTCAGGTCTTTTTCCTTTTCTACGGTTATAAACATAAACTTTTACTTTGTCTTTGTCTAAAGCACGATTCAAATTATTGGTTGGGATAAAAACATCTTCACTAAAATCAGGACAAATAAAATACGCCGTTTTTCTGCTGGTCATATCAATTGTTCCTTCGTAATAATCCTGACTTTCGGCTTTTACTAAATATTTGCCTGGTTCAGATTCTATAATTTTCTTTGAAGCAGCCAGAATTTTTAAATCTTTTATAATCTGGTTTCTGCTTTTTGTATCATCAAGTTCAAGCTTTGCTCCTATCTGTTTGTAATTAAATGCTTTATTAGGACTTTGCGATAAAATTTTTATTATTTTACTGGAGAAATCTTTCTCATTTTTTATCGGCTTTCTAATTTTCTTACTCATATATCTTTTCTTAAAAAGTTAAAATTACAAATAAGATATCAGATTATAGATTTTAACAAATAAATTATTAAAAATATAACTTTCAAAGGCAGCTATTTATTGATTTTCAAGTGTCATTTGCAATTCACTTATTTAAATTAGTACCAGCGACAAATTTTTAGTAATGCTCATTTCGTATCTTTACAAAAAGACCCTTTATGGAAAGCTTTCAAACTATTGCCATATTCAATTATCTGCACGAAACTGTAGTTCTAAAACACTTATTAGAACAAGAAGAGATTCCGTATTATTTTGAAAACGAAATGACCTTATCTGTCGTCCCAATGTACACGACGGCACTGGGTGGAATTAAACTCAAAGTTCATCCAAACGATTTCGAAGAAGTTCAACAAATTCTGGACAATCTTAATAACCCACTTAAAATTGTTTAGACACATCTATTTTTCAATTTCAAAAAATTATTTTTCTTTTTAAACTTTCAAAGTTGTCAACATATATTAAATACAACAAAAAGAAAAATTTAATTTAAATTAATTTATGGTTGTTATTATAGCTTGTTAATATGTGCTATAAATTTATTTTTAAAAGTATTGAAATCAAGTTTCGCTTAGTTATATTGAGTTATCAACATACTTATATTTGGTTAAAAGTCTAGTTTATAAGACTTTTTGTATTTTAATTAACAACGGTTAACAACCAAAAAGTAATTGATTTTGTAGATAAGTTGATAGGTTGATTTTTGTTGAAAATGGCATTTTTGATATTGATAACTTTTCCAAAAATTCATCAAACTTTATTAGGTTATTTCATTCCGGTTTTGGATTAGGTTTTTTTTCGACACAACCAAAAAAAACTTCTAATTTTCTATCTCAACTTATTAACAAATAATGTTAACTTAAAGTTAATTGAATATCAACGAATTACGTTTTACTATTAACATTATAAAATTTTAACAAAATCATTGATTATTATTTATTGATTATGAGTTACTTACAGAGTTGTTAATAATGTTAATAACTGTTAAGTTTTTGATATAAAGCGAGTTGTAATTTTATGTTTTTTTACCACTCCCGATAGCTATCGGGATCACTGTACGCGAATTTTAATTGTTGTGTTTTGAACAAGATTTAAAACTAACGATGAAAAAGAAATTAGTGAAAATTAGTGAAATTCGTGGCAAACATTTATTAAATGAGTAAATTTGTACTACACAACTTAATAGTATATAAAAAATGAAAATTTCGATAGGAAACGACCACGCAGGACCAGAATATAAAAAAGCAATTGTTGAAATGCTTAAAGCAAAAGGATATGAAGTAACTAATTATGGAACAGATACAGATGCTTCTGTAGATTATCCTGATTATGGTCATCCGGTTGCAAATGATGTATCTGAAGGTAAAGCTGATTTTGGAATCGTTATCTGCGGAAGCGGAAACGGAATTGCAATGACGGTTAATAAACACCCGAAAGTAAGAGCTGGTTTATGCTGGACTAAAGAGATTGCTTATTTAACACGTTTACACAACGATGCTAATATTGTGAGCATTCCGGCGCGTTTTACGTCGATCCCGCAAGCGGTAGAAATTGTTGAAACGTTTTTAACAACTGCTTTTGAAGGTGGAAGACACCAAAACAGAGTGAATAAAATCGCTTGTTCGTAAAAAGTCAAAAAAAAAATCGGGTGCTTCGCACCTATAAGAATAATAAGCCGGGCGGATTTTTAAAATTCATCCGGTTTTTTTTAAAAAAAATGTAAATTCGGTCAATGTACTGACTGAATTTACATTAATTCGGTCAATGTACTGACTGAATTAATGTTTTTTATTTATCTTTGTATCTTAAATTTAAGATTCGAAAATATGGTTTTTTTAGAGAGAGGTATGGGGACATTGTTTACTAAAAAGGTTTTACCTAATAAGGTGTTGATTTTATTGGGTGCAAGACGTGTTGGAAAAACTGCTTTTATAAAAAATTATCTCTCTATTATTCCAAAACAAGATTACTTACAACTTAATGGAGAAGATATTGATGATGCTAATTTATTAAAAGAGCGTTCAGTAAATAACTATAGCCGACTTTTGTCTAATATTAAAATATTGGTTATTGACGAAGCACAAAATATACCAAACATTGGACTAATTTTAAAATTGATTGTAGACTCTATTGAAGGTATTAAAATAATTGCAACGGGATCATCGGTTTTCGATTTATCAAATAAATTGGGAGAACCACTAGTTGGTAGAAAAAATACTATCTATTTATTTCCATTCGCACAAATGGAATTTGCTAAATATGAAAATTTTAAAGAAACTCAACAAAAATTAGAAGAACGTTTACTTTTTGGAAGCTATCCTGAACTTGAGCAATATACTGATTGGAATGACAAAATAAATTATTTAAAAGAGATAATAAATTCTTACTTATTAAAGGATATTTTAGTTTACGAAGGGATCAAACAATCCAACAAAATTTTGGACTTGCTTAAATTAATAGCTTTTCAAGTAGGTCAGGAGGTTTCTTTACAAGAATTAGCAAGACAATTAGGTATTTCCAAAAATACGGTAGAAAGTTATTTAGACTTACTTTCTAAAGTTTTTGTAATCTATAAAGTGACTGGTTTCAGTAGAAATTTGCGAAAAGAAATAACAAAATCTAACAGATGGTATTTTTATGATAATGGCATTCGCAATGCAATTATTTCCAACTTTACTCGGTTGGATGCGAGAACGGATGTGGGCGCATTATGGGAAAATTATATTTCGTCAGAGCGTATCAAATATCAAAATTATACACAAAAATCAGTTACAAATTATTTTTGGCGTACTTATGATCAGCAAGAATTGGATTGGTTGGAAGAAGAAAATGGTATTTTGAGTGGCTATGAATTTAAATGGAATGAGAAGAGAAAAGCAAAAATTCCGACTGCGTTTGCAAAAGCGTATCCAGAAGCAGTTTTTAATGTAATTAATAAAAGCAATTATCTAGATTTTATCATTTAGTATTAGATAAATCAATACAATTTGAATTAAAAAAATAAGCGAGAATTTTATAATAAAAGAAGTTTTACTCGTTTTATGTCTAAAGAATAACATTGCTAACAATAAACCTATTGTACCGCCAATTGCTTCAAAGAAAAACAGTGTATTTTCGGGAATTCTGCGTTTATTTTTTCGGGCTTGATTTTTATCATATCCGGCAAGAATAAAAACGAAGATATTTATAAATAAAAAATACAGTAATAAAACTTTCATAGGCTAAAAATTAAAAACAAAGATATTATTTTAGCCGAGTGATTTATTAATCTGTTCATGGTTTTAAAATAACAGATTATCTCATTTTGTAATCAAGAAATTATTTCATTAAAAGTATGACTAATATTCAATTCATTGCCAAGACTGTTCAAACAGCAGCGATTAACATTCAAAACACGGTAAAATTATTAGAGGAAGATTGTACGATTCCGTTTATTTCCCGTTACCGAAAAGATACAACCGGAAATCTGGACGAAGTTCAGATTGAGAATATTGCAAAGCTTCAAAAAGAATATGAAACGATTGTAAAACGTAAAGAAGCGGTTCTAAAATCGATCGAAGAACAAAAATCACTTACGCCAGAATTGAAACAGAAAATTGAACAAAGTTTTGATTTACAAGAGATAGAAGATTTTTATCTTCCCTGTAAAAAGAAGAAAAAAACAAAGGCAGATGTTGCGCGCGAATTTGGTTTAGAACCTTTGGCAAAAATCATTATGTCTGAAAATGATGTTGATATCGATTTTATTTCGACACAATATCTTAATGAAAATGTTATTAACGAAGAGGCTGCGATGCAAGGCGCACGAGATATTGTTGCCGAATGGATTAACGAAAACATTTATGTTCGTAAACAATTGCGTCGATTATATCAGCGAAAAGCAACGATTGGAACCAAAGTTGTAAAAAAGAAAGCTGAAGAAGAAGGAGCACAAAAATTCAGTCAGTATTTTGATTGGGAAGAACCGTTGACAAAAGCGCCATCGCACCGTTTATTAGCAATGCTTCGTGCAGAAAACGAAGGCTTTGTTAAGATGAAAGTTGATGTTGATATCGATGAAGCTTATGATGTTATTGATGAAATTGTCATTAAAAAACAAAATAGTACAACGGCACATTTGCAACTGGCAATCGAAGATAGTTACAAACGATTGTTGAATCCCGCGATTGGGAACGAAACATTGCAGGAAGCAAAAGCAAAAGCTGATGCGAATTCTATTCAGGTTTTTGCCAACAATTTAGGACAGTTATTATTAGCGCCGCCTTTGGGCGAAAAAAGAATTCTGGCAATTGATCCGGGATTTAGAAGTGGTTGTAAAGTAGTTTGTCTGGACGAAAAAGGAGATTTGTTATACAACGAAACCATATATCCGCACGCACCTCAAAATGAGGAAACAATGGCGATCAAGAAAATCCGTTCGATGGTAAATGCGTATCAAATTGATGCCATTTCTATAGGAAACGGAACTGCTTCGAGAGAAACGGAATTTTTCATAAAAAAAATCGCGTTTGATAAACCGCTGCAAGTTTTCATCGTTTCTGAAGCTGGAGCTTCGGTATATTCAGCATCAAAAATTGCTCGTGAAGAATTTCCTAATTATGATGTAACCGTTCGTGGATCTGTTTCTATTGGTAGACGACTTTCAGATCCGTTGGCTGAATTGGTTAAGATTGATCCGAAAGCAATTGGAGTGGGACAATATCAACATGATGTTGATCAAACCAAACTTAAAGAAGAATTAGATAATACCGTAATTCGTTGCGTGAACTCGGTTGGAATCAATATTAACACCGCGAGCAAACATTTACTAAGTTATGTGAGCGGAATAGGAGAGAAGCTGGCCGAAAACATCGTTCAATATCGTTCTGAAAATGGTCCGTTTGAGGACAGAAAACAGCTAAAAAAAGTGCCTCGCTTAGGCGAGAAAGCATATCAGCAGGGTGCGGCTTTTATTAGAATTTCGAATGCTAAAAATCCGCTGGATAATTCAGCAGTACATCCGGAAGCTTATCCTGTTGTGGAGAAGATGGCAAAAGATTTAAAACTTTCGGTAAACGACTTAATTGCAAACAAAGAGAAAACAGCCTTGATTAAGGCTGAAAACTATATTACGCCTGAAATTGGTTTGCTAACCCTAAAAGACATCATAAAAGAGCTTGAAAAGCCTGGATTAGACCCAAGAAAGTCGGCTAAGGTTTTTGAATTTGATGCGAATGTAAAATCTATAAAAGATTTAAGAACCGGAATGATCTTACCCGGAATTGTGAACAACATTACCAATTTTGGTTGCTTTGTTGATATTGGAATTAAAGAAAGCGGATTGGTTCACATCTCGCAATTAAAAGCCGGATTTGTAAGCGATGTAAACGAAGTAGTAAAATTGCACCAACACGTGGATGTTAAAGTTACTGAAGTTGATGAGGATAGAAAGAGAATTCAGTTGACGATGGTTTTATAAAAAACCGGAATATTTAAAACCTATTTTTAGAAATAAAAAAATCCCAAATTACAATTGTAATTTGGGATTTTCTGTTTTTAGATTATTTTAGAATTACTTTTTTAGTAACGCTTTTACTGCCATTTGTAATTTTTATTAAATACAAACCAGGAGTCTGATTGGCTAAATTAATCTCGGTGTTTTCAGCTGTTGCCTCTTGTTCTGAGATTATTTTTCCTTGAGCAGAAATCACTGAAATCACTGATTTTTCGGGAGCAAAAACGGTAAATTTATCGTTGCTTGGGTTGGGATATAAAGTAACGGTTGCTTTTTCGATATCAAAATTGCCTGTTGATAAAGTAGCAGGGGTTTGCGGCAAATAAAAATTACCCGTTAATAAAAATGAATATAATGTTTTTAAGGTATGATTAAAATAGCTGTTAGGCTCATTTAACTGATTTAAATCTGTGTAAGACGCATTTAAATGTGCTTGATTCTCGCCCGCCATTGCAGCGCAGGCAAAAGCACCAACAAAAGTTGCATTATGCCATTGTCCGTTTAAAGTTCCG
This sequence comes from Flavobacterium araucananum, assembly GCF_002222055.1. GTDB lineage: Bacteria > Bacteroidota > Bacteroidia > Flavobacteriales > Flavobacteriaceae > Flavobacterium > Flavobacterium araucananum. Next base: position 104,898 of record NZ_MUGS01000039.1, on the reverse strand, counting down.
TTCTGGTTATATCCGTCTTTGATATTTGCAGACCCTCCCAGATTTACACGCACAAAATCAGACGATTTTTTAGCATATGTTTTAGCTTCGGGCGTGCCATACCATACATAATCAACAGCAATTCGCCAAGGCGTTCTGGCAGCATCATAAGTATATGTTTTTCCTTCTCTATTATATCCGCCAGCCTGTGGAGAATAAGCGCCGGATGCCTGACACCAGTCAGAAACTAAGCCACCAACGGCATTATTTACTGTTAAGTTACTGTTGATAACAGTATACGATTTTGCAGCAACCTGATTCCAAAAAGTTGCATCGTTCGTAAAAGTTCCAAAAGATCTGTAATAGGCAGGAGAAAAATAAGAAGGATTGGTAATCTGGCTTCCGCCAAATTGATCTCCGGGTTTCAGTACAAAAGTGTTTGCTTCGACTTCATAGGCCTTAATGGCGGCAATTAGAGTTTTGGCATCGTTTTTATAATTAATTGTTCCGGTACTTGCCCATTGATAATCGGCAACAATAAGGGCAAAAGCAGCATCAAGTTCAGCATCTGTAGCACCATTAGCACCATTAATTCCAGAACAGCCATTAATTTTCCAATTCATTACGCCGTTAGAATTTACATTGTCTTTGTAGTACAACCAAAGCCCATCAAAAAGTGTTTTGTCGGTTGCATAAACGGCAAGAAGCATTCCGTAACCAATTCCTTCGGAGACAGTTTCAGAAGGATTGTCGAATTTTATTCGGTAGCGGCCATTAGAACAGGCTTCAACAAAATTGGTTTTCCAGGTATTATAATTGTTTTGGGCATCCTGGCTATTTTTGTTTGAAGCCATTAGACCATTAGCAAATACAATATTTGCCGGAAAAGGTTGCTTTTGTGAATAACTTTTGAGACACAAAAAAGCAACAGTAATCAGAAGTAGGTTTTTCATAATTATTGTTATTTAATTTAGGGACTCTAAAAGTAAGATTTTTTAGATAAAAACAAAACCCCAAACTACATTTTGTAATTTGGGGTTTTAAATACAGTAAATAAATTACTTATTTTATTTCTTCCTCTTCTTTTTTAACAGGAGGCGCAGGTGCAGTTTGATCGTCTTTAGCAGCGTTCTTAAATTCTTTAATTCCGCTTCCTAAACCTTTCATCAATTCCGGAATTTTTTTACCTCCAAAAAGTAATATAACGATACCTACTATTACGAGGATTTCTGTAAGACCTAATCTTCCCATGGTTTGTATATTTAATGCCGAAGCAAATTGTTTTCTAATTGTACCGCAAATGTATATAGAATATACGAAGAACAACAGGATTTGGATTAAAATATTTGTTTGTTATAGCGTTAAATATTCCATAAAATCGTAAATTAAGTGCATTGCGGAGAATTTGAGTCGCATTAACAAGACGATTAATTATTATATTTGCTCGTATAAACACCCATAAATGGCTAAGAAGAAATTCAATTTCAGAAAAAATTTATTCATCAAGAACCGATTGGTAATATTGAATGAAAACACTTTTGAAGAAATTTTTTCATTCAAACTAAATTTGATGAATGTTTTTGTAACGTTCACATTAGGAGGAATATTTTTAATTTTAATTACTACTTTTATCATTGCTTTTACGCCTTTGCGCGAATTAATTCCGGGATATTCTTCGACTGAATTAAAAAAGAATGCAACCAAATTAGCCATTAAATCAGACTCATTAGAAACCGCTTTAAAGAAAAATGAAGCTTATATAAAAGGCATTCAGAAAGTATTAAGAGGCGAATTAGAGTATGCAAAATTCAATAAAGATTCGATTATAGGAGAAACAGATGAACCGTCTGAGGTAAATATGAAACCGTCTGAAGAGGAAATCAAATTAAGAGAAGAAGTGACCAAAATGGAGCAGGAGTCGGGTAAAAAAATGCGAAATAAAAACAAAAGTGACAAGAAATAATACCAGAACAAATGTCTATTAAATCAGTAGCAGCAAAATTATTTGCGACAAAAATATACTATAAAACTCAGGCTTGGGCCAATAAACCGGTTGAAACACAACAAGCCGTATTTAAAAGTTTAATAAATAGTGCAAAAGAAACCCAGTTTGGTACAGATCATCATTTTGATAAAATAAAAACGGTTCATGATTTCAGGAAACGTGTCCCGATTCGCGATTACGAGGATTTAAAACCTTATATCGACAAAGTTCGAATGGGCGAAAAAAATATTCTGTGGAAAGGGAAACCTATTTATTTTGCCAAAACATCCGGAACAACATCCGGAGCAAAATACATTCCGTTGACCAAGGAATCAATGCCTTATCATATCGAAGCATCCCGAAATGCCATTTTGCATTATATATATGAAACCGGAAATGCTGATTTTGTCGATGGCAAAATGATTTTCCTGCAGGGAAGTCCAATTTTAATTGAAAAATACGGAATTAAATTTGGAAGATTATCCGGAATAGGGGCACATTTTGTACCTAAATATCTTCAAAAAAACCGAATGCCGTCCTGGGAAACCAATTGCATCGAAGATTGGGATACGAAGGTAAATGCTATTGTTGAGGAAACGATTGAACAGGACATGACCATAATTTCGGGAATTCCGTCCTGGGTTCAGATGTATTTTGAACGTTTGCAGGAAAAAAGTGGAGGAAAGAAAATAGGCGAATTATTCAAGAATTTTAATTTGTTTATTTACGGAGGAGTCAATTACGAACCTTATCGCGCCAAGTTCGAAAACATGATTGGGCGAAAGGTAGACAGCATTGAGTTGTTTCCGGCTTCTGAAGGATTTTTTGCCTATCAGAATTCTCAAAAAGAAAAAGGAATGTTGCTGTTACTGAATTCCGGGATTTTCTATGAGTTTATTAAAACAGACGAATTTTTTTCAGAAAACCCAAAAAGTTATACCGTTGGAGAAGTAGAAATTGGTGTTAATTATGCCTTGATTGTTTCGACAAATGCCGGACTTTGGCGTTATAATATTGGTGATACAGTGCAGTTTACTTCATTGTTTCCGCATAAAGTGATCGTTTCCGGACGAATCAAACATTATATTTCGGCTTTTGGAGAACACGTTATTGCCAACGAGGTCGAAAAGGCAATGAAAGAAGCAACAGAAGGAACCAAAATTGTAATCAACGAATTTACTGTTGCACCACAAATTAATCCTTCAAGCGGATTACCTTATCATGAATGGTTGGTAGAATTTGAAACAGAACCGGAAAACATCGAGACTTTTGCCGAAGCGCTTGATGATTCAATGCGAAAACAAAATATTTATTACGATGACCTTATTACCGGAAATGTACTTAGAAAAGTAGTCGTGACCAAAGTTTCGAAAAACGGGTTTCAGGAGTACATGAAATCACAAGGGAAATTAGGAGGACAGAATAAAATTCCGAGATTATCGAATAACAGAGATATTGCGGATAATTTGAAATAGCGAAAAATTTGTATTTATGAAATATAAATATCATTTAAGACCAGCCTACAAATCTCAAAAATTATTAATTGAGATCTTTGGCGGGGCCGAAAATGAAGCGTTTTTTTCAGATTTTTTTGATTCTATAACAGAAATAAATCCCATAGTTGATAAAATTAGTGACCTTTGGATGAATGACGAATATATATTCGATGTTAGTTCAGAGATTGGTTCTTTTTCTATTTCAAAAGACATTTGGGGCTTTGCTTTTATACTGTCAGATGACCATCAGGAATGTCTCAACAAAATAAATTTAATGTTACTAAAAGATCAAAATTTTCAAAAAATAGAAGTTAATTTTGAGGATTATAAATAAAAAACAATTTGATATTAGTTTTAAGATAATAAAGCTTTAATTTTTAATTACTAATTTCGTTCGATAAAAAATACACATTACCGCTTCTTAAAAAGAAGATTTTTAAAATAAAACAGCATGAAAGAAACCAAACATATATCAAGATCAAGAGCACAGGAATCATCTGCAGCAATCGAAAAAATGTACATTACAATGCGCCATTTATTCAACCGTGGTTTTTATAAACCAATGGGAGTTTCTGGGGATAGTTTACGTGAATCTTTATTGGCATTACGTCCTGAAATTTACGGAAATATAGGCGAAGAAAAAGTAGAACTTAACGGGCTTTTGTATGTTATAGAACGTTTACCAATAGGAATCGAACAATGTCGCTTTATTAATTTAACTTCAGATGAAGGATACTCGAGATCCCATTTTCAGGCAATTGTTCCTCCAAAAAGAAGAAGAAATTGCTATAGAATCGATGAGGAACAAATGAATGTTGAAATCACCCGCGGGCGATCAGACATATATGATATTTTGACGCATTTGACGTTTATCTTTATCGAATCGCATAAAATAAAAAATAGAGTTTTATTAGACGATGGCGGCGAAGTTTCGCGCGATTGGATGAAACTGGAGCAAGCGGTTTTACAGACTAAAAAGCTTTCGCAAATCGAAAAGGAAAAAGCAATCTCGCATGTTGCCAATATTCTGGCACGAACTTTTGAGGAGGTTCTTGATATTTATGACGCTTTTGGGTCAGAAAACGCTCCGGATCGTTTCTTGCACGTTATTTATTGGTTAGGAAAACTAGCCATAGAAGAAGTTATTGACAATAATAAACGTACCATAACTTTTAGTCCCGTATTAAGAGAACGTTTAGGACACCATATTCACGGTGAAATCTGGGCTACTAATATCAAGGAAGTTCTAAAGGCAAATAACCTTTTAAAACGTCCAATACACGTAATTAGTGCCAACATGCATAGTGTGATGAATTCTATTTTTGCAACACCGTTGCTGAAAACAAAATTCAAAGACAAATCTGATTTTTATATTTATGAAGAGTTAAGTAAATCCGGCGCTAAAGAAATTAGAAGCCAGGTCGAAGAACTGGCCTTAAAAAATGGTATGATTTCGCTTCTTGATAGTTCAGGAACGAATATCGATGTGCAGATTTTTGACACCGCAAAAATTGATTGGGCAAAAACAGCTTTTCCTAAAGCAGTTCTTGACGAAGCAGCACCGGTTATTGTTGTAATGGATTATGCTTTTGGTGAGCAAGCTTACGAAACGATTGACGAACTTTTAAAACCTTATAAAAAAGAAACTTTACTAAATGTAAAATCAGTTTCGATAATGGGTAAAGCCGGAATTCTGGAAGGCGGAAAAGGAGATATCATGATCCCGACAGCACATATAAACGAAGGAACGGCGGATAATTATTTCTTCGAAAATGAATTGACAGGTGCCATGTTTGAAGGAAACGATATTGCAGTTTTTGAAGGCGCAATGGTTACCGTGTTAGGAACGTCATTGCAAAACAGAGATTTACTGAAATTCTTTCACGAATCGACCTGGGGAGTAATTGGACTAGAAATGGAAGGTTCTTATTATCAAAAAGCAATTCAGTCTGCATCAAAAATCAGAAAAAGCGTACCGCATGATATTAAAGTTCGTTATGCCTATTATGCCTCAGATAATCCTCTTGAAACCGGTAGTACATTAGCATCCGGCGGATTAGGAACTACGGGTGTGAAACCAACTTATTTGATTACTATTAAAATTTTAGAGCAAATTTTCAACGTAAAATAAAAACAATAAATGAGTACAAAAGTACCCCAGAATAATGAAGATCAAGAGATTGATATCTTTCAAATTTCAAAAAGTATAGGCGGATTTTTCGATAGAATCAACGTCTATACTTTTAGATCGATTCATTTTTTTGTTCGAAACTGGATTATTGTTCTGTCTCTATTTATAGTAGGATTTGGATTAGGCTGGTACCTGGACTCCAATAAAAAATCATTTCAAAATGAGGTCATTGTAACACCAAATTTTGGAAGTGCAGATTATCTCTATGCTAAAATAGATTTACTCGACGCAAAAATTATTGCCGGTGATACTGTTTTTCTAAAAGAGGTCGTTGGGATTTCGCAGCCCAAAAAAATAAGTAAAATCGAAATTAAGCCCATTTCTGATGCTTTTAAATTTATTGAAGACAAAGAACAAAACTTTGAGCTTATAAAATTAATGGCAGAAGATGGCGATATCAATAAAGTTTTAGTAGACAATGTAACCAGTAAAAACTATACGTATCATGCAATTTCATTTATTTCGAATGAAATCGTTGATGAAAACGGATTTATAAAACCATTACTAAAATACCTGAATAGTTCAGAATATTTTGACTCAGTTCAAAAAACAGGATTCAAAAATCTGGAACAGGAAATTGCTCAAAACGATACGATAATTACTCAGATTGACAATGTTTTAAGTGGTTTTACGAGTACAGTAAAAAACGCTGCAAAAAATGATAAACTGGTTTATTATAACGAAAACATTCAATTGAATGATATTTTAAAAAACAAACAAAAATTAATTGCTGACCAGGGAGAAAACAGATTAAAATTATTAAGATCAGATAAAACGATAAAAGAGATTAATGTTACTTTAAATATTAAAAACATGCACTCTATTAATGGAAAGCTAAAAATTGTTTTGCCAATTTTATTTATTTTGATGTTTAGTTTTATTTTTCTTTTTAAGGCATTTTATAGAAAACAATCTCAAAAAAACCTTTAGTATTAACGCTCAAAAAATGTTTAAAAGTAAATTTGCAGAAACGATTGTTGCAAATAAAAGGCATATCAATTCCTCCTTTTTTTTGTTTTCGATCAATTTTGTCAACTTTATTTATCCGTTGTTAATTTCTCCAATAATCATAAAAAAATGTGGTCTTGAGGGTTTTGGTTTAGTTATTTTGTTTCAGTCTGTTTTTATTTTTATTGCCTCAATCACAGATTATGGTTTTAATATTAATGCAACGCGGGATGTTACTTTAAACCAGGAAAACAAACAATTTGCAAACAGGCATTTTTTTGTAATTGGTTATACAAAAGCCTTTCTCTTTATAATAGCTCTTGTTTTTTCGATAGCAATTTATGCTTTTTTACCCAAAGCAAATGAGTATTCGTTTTTGTACTTTTCGTCATTATCAATATTAGTTGGCCGAGCTTTTAATCCGCTATGGATATTAAGATCGTTGCATAAAATCAAGTATTTTTTCTACTTTTTTATGGTGTGTAAAGTAGTAAGTTTTTTAATAATTTACTTTTTTCTCCAAGATATCAATAATTTATTTTTAGTGAATTTAACTATTGGAGCATCTGATTTTTTGACTTGCTTTTTTTCGATCATTATTTTAATTTTTAGAATGAAATGGAAGTTTTACAAACCTGATTTATTAGCTGTTAAAAATGAAATTATAACAGGCTTTGCTATTTTTATACAGGTCATTTCTATTAATGCAAACGCTTATCTTAACCCTATGATTTTAGGTTTATTTGTAAATGAGTATGCTCTGGGAATTTACTGTGTGGTCGAAAAAATTATATTGGTTGCTAAATTTTGTGGTTCTTTTATCATTCAGAGTATTTTTCCAAAAGCTTGCGAATTGGCAGCCAAAAGTATTCTGGATTATAAATTATTTGCCCAAAAATTATTTGTCTTTTTATTGATTTCAATGATTATTGCCGGATTGTTTTTAACTGGTTTTTCAGATTTGATCGTCTCTTATTTTTTAAAAACCAATCGATTAGCCTGTAGTAATTTTTTAATTTATAATGCCTGGATTCCTTTTGTAGTGGTTTTAAATATGGTACCATATATGACATTTATGGTTTTTAACAAGCAAAAAAGAGTAACCTTGATTATGATATTTTCTGTAGTATTGAATGTTGGATTAAATGCAATTCTATCAAAGAAATTTGGAATCTATGGTATGGCAACAGGAATTTATATTACAGAATTGTTTATTTCTATATCTTTATGGACAATTTTAACATTAAAATTCCCAAAACTTAACTTCTTGAAAAATGACAAATAAGCTTAATATAGGCTGCGGAAATGATATTAAAGAGGGATTTGTAAATTTAGATATAGCGCAATTGCCAGGTGTTGATGTAGTTTGCGATATTGAAAACAGCCAACTTCCGTTTGAGGACAACTTTTTTGAATATATTTTATGCAACGATGTTTTAGAACATGTAGAATACATAAGGGTTTTGAAAGAAATTCACAGGATTTTAAAACCAGGCGGAATTGTAGAAATTAGAGTGCCTCATTTTACGTCCAGTAATAATTTTATTGATCCCACGCATAAAAAAATGTTTTCGTTCCGGACATTTAGCTTTTTTGTTGACAATATCAGGTACCGTCGTAATTATTATTTTGATTTTCAGTTTAGCGAATTGGTATCTTCAAAAATAACATTTATGCATAAAAACCCTTTAAACTGGCCAGTTCTTATTTGGGTAAATATTAATGATACCACCAGAAAAGTTTATGAAGAAACATTCTTTCGCAGTTTTGCACCAGCATATAATGTTGAGGTTCAACTTAAAAAATAAATAAGGAAGCTCAAATTATAAAACGATTTTACCAGAAGTGAAAATAAATACCATTAATCTTAAATTGATTTTGACAATTTGTTTGATTACGTTTTGTATTCAGACACCTGATGTTAAAGTAGGATTTGTAAAAATTTCTGAAGTTTTATTGTTGTTAATAACGCCATTTCTTTTAAAAAAATCAGTTAATAAATTTATATTCTACTTTTTCGTTTTCTTTACTATCGAAGCCATTTTAGGGCTTATTATCACTTCCACACATCATTTTGACATACTTGGACCCTCAAAATTTAAAGCACCCTATGTTATCACGATTGGTCGCTATTTTGAGCTAATTTCCTGTATTAGTTTATGCATAATTACGTTTCGACTGTTTAAAAGGAATACAGATCAATCTAAAAAGATAATTGATTATCTAGTGGATTGGAATGTTCTGATCACGGCTTTTTTCTTTTTGATATATATATTTGTCAAAATAGGTTTACTACCCATACACAATAGTATCGTTATATACGATAGTAATAGATTAAGAGGACTTTATAATGAAGGTGGTCCTTTTGGACTAATGCTTTCTTTTATTTTTATGCTTTCTTTTTTTCAGGATAACACAAACAAAAGACTTCTTAAACAATTGTTTTTATTTATAATTATTGCTTTTTTTGCCCGATCAAAAGCAGGAATTTTATTTGTTGTAATTTGGATTGCGTTGTTCAATTTTGAGATTTTAAAAAATAAGTTAAGAGCCTTTATATTTCCAATAATGCTCGTTTTTTTGACTGGATTCTATCTCTTGTTTATGAACATAAGTGCAATGTATGTAACAGAATTAAACAGGGTAAAACAATCTGTAAAAGAAAGACCTGAGGATATTAATTTAATCTTAGGGCGAGTTTCAGGAGTTTATATTGTTCCTAATATGATAGAAGAAAATCCAATTTTTGGTATTGGTCTTGGTAATTATCCGTTATTGCGAAATAATGCCGAGTATCGAACTTTTTTCCCTAAACCACCAAAAGAAGTCATAGATATCGATGCACACGGATTTGGTGGTATTATTGATATTATTGTAGAAATGGGATTGCTTGGTTTTTTCTTCTTTATGTTTATAGTTTATGGCGTGTATTACGAAATAAGGAGCATAAATAAAGGGATCGTTTTAGTGCTTGGTTTTTTACTGATTTATTGCTTTGGAGTACAAATTTACTTTTTATATCCTTGGGTATTACTTGCCGTTATTTTGGCTTACAGAAACAATTATATAGATGAAATTAGTAATTGATATTCGGTTAATAAATGCGTCTGGCATTGGAACTTATTTAAAGAATGTAATTCCTGGAATTTTACAAGCTTTTGATGAGGTTCTGGTTTTAGGCAATACTCAGGAAATAAAGTCTTTTGATTGGAGTACTGAGGTAAAAATAATCGAGTTTAATGCTGATATTTATTCTTTAAAAGAGCAATTTCAGTATCCATCGATAATTCCGGAATGTGATATCTTGTGGTGTCCACATTTTAATGTGCCTCTTTTACCAGTAAAGGCAAAAAAAATAGTCACCACAATTCATGATGTATATCATTTGACAAATGGTGCGGCAATTTCGTATTTAAAGAAAAAATACGCAGGGATATTATTTAAAAATGCAGTTAAAAAAGCAAGTTTAATTTTTACGGTTTCAGAATTTTCAAAAAGCGAAATCTTAAAATATACTCAAGCCAATGCTCAGAAGATTAAAGTTGTATACTGTGGTGTGAACAAATCGTTATTTCAAAATATAAAAACAGGGCGCAATAATAAACTTCCTAAAAATTATATTTTGTACGTTGGTAACATAAAGCCACATAAAAATCTAATTGTTTTATTAAAAGCGTATAATACTTTTTCAGAAGAATTTAAATCAAAATATAAATTGGTTTTAATAGGCAGGAGAGACGGGTTCATAACGCAGGATCATAACATTGAGGGTTTTATAGAAAGTAATGATTTGCAAAAACAGATTATATTTACAGGTTATATAGACGATTTAGAAATTCCCGGAATTTATCATAACGCAAGTTTATTTGTATTTCCGTCACTTTACGAAGGTTTTGGTTTGCCTATTCTTGAGGCACTTGCAACCCAAACAAAAGTGTTAAGTTCAAATGCTGCAAGTTTGCCGGAAATTGGGGGAGAAGCAGTCGTTTATTTTAACCCGCAGGATTATGTTGAGCTTGCCAAAATAATAAAAAGCAGTATTGAAGATTCATCAAACAATGAGTTTTTATTTGCTGAAGGAGAGAAACAATTAGAGAAATTTACTTGGGAGAAGTCGATAGAAAAACATCTAAAAGCTTTCAAAAAACTAGAATGAAACAATTTATTTTACGACATAATAATTCAGTTATCTATTTTTTTTTAATTGCATTAGCGCTCTTTCCGGTCTTACCAACTGGTGTTGAAAGCGTTTTAATGTTTGGTGGGTTTTTATTTTCTGTATGTTATTTTATTTTAGAAGGAAAAAAATTCTGGAACAAAGACAAAACAGTACAACTCTTACTTTTCTCTGCTCTCTTTTTAATTTTTACAATTTCATTGTTCTATACCAGTGATATGAAGACAGGAGTTAAGTTTATAATTCGACTTTTACCAACCGTTTTATTTCCGGCAATTTTTTTATTCAACGACAAGCAATTTCTAAGTGCGAAACAATTCAGGACAATCATAAATACCTATTGTTTAGCTGTTTTGTTAGTTTTATTGTTTCTGCACCTAACATTGTTTCCCCAATTATACAATTCAAGTATAAATTTTTGGGATTTTAGACAACTTATCGAAAGTAAAATAAAAGTACATGGAACTTATTTAGCAATGTGGATTGGTTTTGCGACGATTGTTTTAGTTTATAAAATTAAAAGCGAAATTTCATTAAAAAAGTATTTCTTCATTATTATATCCTTATTGCTTATTGCCTATTTTTTCTACTGGCAATATATTATAGCATCCAGAATGCCTTTTGCAGCGACCCTTATTGTATGTTTTTTTTGTTTATTCAAAAATCTAAAACAAATGATAATTGCCAGTATCATAGTTAGTATTTTGGTCATAGTGGTTATTTCTAAAGTAGATCGAATAGGCGAAAGATTCGAAAAATTAAAAAATTATAATTTCACTTTTCCAGAAGGAAAGTACGAAGATAACTATCCCAATATCAGCAACGAACAAATTAGAAACGGAATCTATTTTTGTAGTTTCGAAGCCCTAAAACAGCAACCCGTCTTAGGATATGGTGTAGGCGATGTCGATACTAAATTGCAATCGTGTTACGATGAGAAGTTTACCAATACAGATACTTATAAAGTCATTAGCTATAATTCGCATAATGAATATTTAAATATTATTTTGTCTTCAGGAATTATTGGACTTATTTTATTTTTATTTTCACAGGTTTATTTTCTTAAAAAAGCCTTTAATCGAAAATTAGGAATGTATGTTTCATTTGTGTTTTTCATTTTTCTTAATTTTTGTTTTGAGAATATTTTAAGCAGACATGACGGCGTTATCTTTTTTGGATTTTTTAATTCTTTACTATTTTTTCAAAACAAAAATTTAAATGAAAAAAGCAATAATTAGCGATTGGTATTATGTAAATGGAGGTGCTGAAAAAGTAATTCATTCTATAAATTCTATCTGGAAAGACTCCGATCATTTTGCATTGATCGATTTTTTGGATGATAATGATCGCGCATACATTTTAGATGGAAAAAAAGCCAAGACAAGTTTTATTCAAAAACTACCAACGGCAAAACAAAATCATAGAAAGTTTTTACAATTATTTCCAATCGCAATAGAACAGTTCGATCTAAAAGATTACGAATTAATTATTAGTTCTTCATCAGCAGTGGCAAAGGGTGTTAAAACGCATAAAAATCAATTGCACATTTGTTATTGTCACTCGCCTATGCGATATGCCTGGGATTTAAAAGATCAATATCTAAAAGATTCAGGATTAGACAAAGGGTTAAAGGGAGTTTATGCAAAATATGTTTTGAACAAAATTAGAAAATGGGATGTTTCAAATTCTGAAAGCGTTGATTACTTTATTGCCAACTCCAATCATATTTCGCAAAGAATAAAGAAGGTTTACAACCGCGAATCAACCGTTATTTATCCACCGGTCGATGTTGATTTTTTTAGTCTGGAGGAACAAAAGGAGGATTATTATTTTACGGCTTCCCGATTAGTTTCTTATAAAAAGACACAACTAATAGTCGAGGCTTTTAATGAATTACCTCATTTAAAATTGATTGTTGCCGGCGACGGACCAGAGTTCGAAAAACTTCAAAAAATAGCGAAAAGTAATATAGAATTTGTAGGCTTTGTAGAGGTTAGTATATTAAAAAAATATATGCAAAAAGCCAAAGCATTTGTTTTTGCTGCCGAAGAAGATTTTGGAATCATTCCGGTCGAAGCACAAGCTTGCGGAACTCCCGTAATTGCTTTTGGTAAAGGCGGAACACTCGAGACAGTTGTTGAAAATAAGACAGGCGTTTTTTTTCAGGAACAATCAGCTCTAAAAATAAGAGAAGCGGTCATTAGTTTCGAAAACATGCAATTTGATCCAAAAACAATTCGTGAACATGCTCAGAAATTTACCAAGAAACGTTTTGAAAAAGAAATGAAAGCTTTTGTCGAAGAGAAATATAAACTTTTTAAAGCAGGATAGTTTGAAAAGATCAACTCAAATATATTTTTATAATTTTGAAATCAGTTACATTTGCCAAGTATAAATAATTACTATGAAAAGAATACTTATTACCGGAGCTGCAGGTTTTTTAGGATCACATTTGTGTGACCGATTCATTAAAGAGGGCTATTATGTTATTGGAATGGATAATCTGATTACGGGAGATCTTAAAAATATAGAACATTTATTCAAATTAGAGAATTTCGAATTTTACCATCATGACATCACCAAGTTTGTACACATTCCGGGTGATTTAGATTATATATTACATTTTGCGTCACCCGCAAGTCCAATAGATTATTTAAAAATTCCAATTCAGACCTTAAAAGTAGGATCTCTTGGAACACATAATTTGTTAGGATTAGCACGAGTTAAAAAAGCCCGGATTTTGATTGCTTCAACTTCTGAAGTTTATGGAGATCCGCTGGTTCATCCACAAACCGAAGAATATTACGGAAACGTAAATACAATTGGACCAAGAGGTGTTTATGATGAAGCAAAACGTTTCCAGGAATCAATTACAATGGCATATCACACGTTTCACGGTGTAGAAACCAGAATCGTTCGCATTTTTAATACCTACGGACCAAGAATGCGATTAAACGACGGACGTGTAATACCTGCATTTATTGGTCAGGCTTTACGAGGCGAAGATCTAACGATTTTTGGAGACGGAATGCAAACCCGTTCTTTTTGTTATGTAGATGATCAGGTCGAAGGTATTTTTAGATTATTACACTCAGATTATGTATATCCTGTAAATATTGGAAACCCGGACGAAATTACCATTAAAGATTTTGCAGAAGAGATCATTAAATTAACCGGAACCAATCAAAAGGTAGTCTATCATCCCTTACCTGTAAATGATCCGTTACAGCGCCAGCCAGACACCACAAAAGCAAAAGAGTTATTGGGTTGGGAAGCAAAAGTGAGCCGCTCTGAAGGAATGAAAATTACATACGATTATTTCAGATCACTTTCTAAAGAAGAATTATCAAAAGAAGAACACAAAGATTTTTCGAATTATATAAAATAAAAAAACGGGCAAATATCTATTGGATATTTGCCCATTTTCTTTTTAAACGATTTACTAGAAAGCATTACTTTCAATAAGTTCCTTTATTTGCTGATCAAGATTAAAATGACTTTTGGCGTGAAGAAAAATAGTCTTTTTCCTGTTTTGAATGTTTTCTTTTCCTAATTCCGAAATTTCGATTAAAGTAGCATTCAATTGCTGAAAATCCTCTACAGGAACAACCCATCCCAGATTATTGTCTTCAACGATATTTTCACCTTCACCACCACCAAAATAAAACACAGGAAATCCTAATGCACTATATTCAAATATTTTTGAAGGAACAGAACCATAAATTCTTGTTTTAAGCGGTACAAGAGCAATATCTAAATTTTTTAATTTTTCGTGCAGAACATTGCGTTCTAACATGCCATGAAAAATTATTTTTTTTGACAGATTTTCATTCAGGTAATTTACAATCTGAGCTTTCTCTGCACCATCGCCAAAAATATGCAATTCGATATTATCACTTTCTAAATTCAATTGCTGTATGAGTTCAAAAACACCCTGAGCAACACCAAGCAATCCGGCATAAAACAATTTAATTGGTTCGTTCGAATTGTCTTTTTCCTCCAGAAAATCTTCTGTAAAATGATCTGGATAATTGCGATACAAAAAGCATTTTTTCTCTGGAAAGATAGAATGGATGTGTGCAATAATTTCATTCGATTGTCCAAAAATATGCGTTGCTTTTTTGTAAATAAAACGTTCTATAAATAGCAAAACTTTGTGCGAAACACTGTTTTTCTTCAACACTCCGAGTTCAATGGCAGCTGTTGGCCAAAGATCAGATACATTTAGAATTATAGTTTTACGCTTAAGCCAAAGTACTAATACCGAAATAAAAGAAAGCAACAGTGGTGGCGATTGCACAATAACTTTTTTGGGAGTTTTGGCAAACAACAAATAGAAAAATAAAGTCGTTGAGAAAGAAAGAGTCGAAACAATTCGTTTAAAGATATTCGAACTATTGCTGGGATAAATCCAGAGACGTTTTAAGGTAATGTTCTGAATCTTTTCGGTAACCCAAAAACGACCTTTGTATTCTGGAAACAATTCGCCTTTTGGATAATTGGGTAACGGTGAAATTACCGAAACTTCATAACCGTTTTGATTTAATTTCAAAGCCAGTTGTTCAATTCTATTTGCGGCAGCGCCTTTTTCGGGCGGATAATAATTGGATATAATTAAAATGTCTTTCATTATTTTTTATCCAATAAAAGAGAAATAATTCTTTCTGATGCTTTCCCGTCCCATAATTCCGGAATACCACTTTTTCGTGGACCATTTTTTAAGAACAAACCAAAGACATTTTGCAAATTTTCTAATGATGTTCCTACAATTGTATTAGAACCAATAGTTTCTGTTTCAGGTCTTTCAGTATTATTTCGCATCGTAAAACACGGAATTCCCATTACAGTTGTCTCTTCAGAAATCCCTCCGCTATCTGTAATAACAGCAAAACTATTTTTGATTAAATACATGAAGTTTAAGTAACCTTGAGGTGCAACAAAAATGATGTTTTTAAATTTGGTTTCGCTTTCACTCAAAATTGCCTGTGTTCTTGGATGAATTGGGAAAAGTATTTTTTTGTCGTCAACCAAATCATCAATACCGTGAAGAAGTTCAAGAAGTGACGAAACTTCATCAACATTTCCGGGGCGATGCAAGGTTAGAATGATATAATTTTTTTCGCTAAGATTATGTTCTTTCCAAAAATCAGGAGCCGAAGCTCTATTGATATTTTGATATAAAGTATCAATCATTACATTACCTACAAAATGAACATTCTCTGGATCTGAACCCAGTTTTAGTAAATTTTTTGAGGCCGAAGCTGAGGTTGTAAAAAAGTAATCTGTAATGCTATCGGTCAGCATTCTGTTGATTTCTTCCGGCATCGTTAAATCTCCGGAACGAATTCCTGCTTCGACATGTGCTACTTTTGTATTGCATTTTTTAGCCACGATCGAACACGCCATAGTCGAATTGACATCGCCAACAACCAAAACCAAATCGCAAGGGTTTTGAAGTAATTCTTTTTCAAAAGCAATCATAATGGCAGCAGTTTGTTCTGCCTGTGAACCACTTTTTACTTCTAGATTTACATTAGGTTTAGGAATATTTAATTCTTCAAAAAAAGTATCACTTAGGTTTTTATCGTAATGCTGACCGGTATGAACCAATCGAAAAGAAACATCAAAACCTTCCTTTTGCTTGCTTTTTATGGCGTTAATAATGGGTGCAATTTTTATAAAATTAGGTCTTGCGCCAGCTATTATAGTGATTTTCATAATTGGATTGGATTCTTTCTAAAAACTTTCTTTTGGCAAAAGTAAAGTTTAAATTGGAATCTGGATAAATTGAAGTACTTTCTTGAATGTTTAAATGATTTTTGGAGTATATCAAAGCTTATCTTGTCAGAATTGGAGGTCGCAATTTGCGACCTTGAAAATTAAATATTATTTTTTATAGCCAATTTTCACTCTTTCATTTTCATCTTCTTTCTTTTCAGTCAATTCATCTAAATAAGAAAAAACCAGTTCAATATTCTTATCGTGATTCTCTAACTTCTTTTGAATCTGTAGGATATCAACCTTAATTTCTGTTGTATCCAAAAGCATTTGTCTCACTTTGGTGAAAATTCGCATGATTTGAATATTGGTTTGAATTGCTTTGTCGCTTTTTAGAACGCTTGATAACATTAGAATGCCATGTTCAGTGAAAGCAAAAGGAAATATTCTAGTTCCTCCCCAACTTGAGGTCACAATTTGTGACCTCAAGCTATTAAATTCAGTTTGTGATAATTCAAACATAAAATCCTCAGGAAATCTTGAAATATTTCTTTTGACGGATTGTTTTAGAACTTTAGTTTCAATTCCGTAAAGTAAAGCCAAATCACGATCAAGCATTACTTTTTGATTGCGGATATAATATGTTTTATTAGAAATAGTTTCTTCAGAAGGCAAAGATTGATCGTCCATGAGTTTTTTATTTGCAAAAACAAATATAAGATTTTATTTATATTATAAATAAGATTTAAATTGTTTTAGTTTTCCACTTTTGTTTCTTTCTAAAACCATTTTTCGGATAAAAGTGAAGTTTAAGTTAGGCTCTAAATATACCGTAATTGCCTTTTCTATTTTTTGAATTTGAGCAATATCTAATTCACGATCACTCACATATTCAATTTCAAAAGTATCTAATTGAGTTTGTTTGATAATAAATTCTTTTACATTTCCGTCATCTTCAATAATGCTTTTCGTTACATAATAAAAGGTCAATCCTGGAGATTTTTTCCCGCTTGGTAAGATTGCAACATCATTGGTTCTTCCAATTAGTTTTTTAAGAATTGGTTTTTGTGGTGTACTTTTTTCATCTAAAATCCCAATATCACCAATTTCATATCGTATAAACGGATGCGCTTTATTAAACAAAGAAGTAATCACAATACGGCCTTCTTTTCCGTAAGGGAGAACAGTATTATTTTCGTCTAGAATCTCGACAAAAAGTGTTTCAGCATTTATTTGCCATTCTCCGGTTGGGTTTTCAAAAGCAATTAAATCCAGTTCTGATGCGCCATATTCATTGATAATCGGAATTCCGAATTGTTTTTCTAAGAGTTTTTTATCCAATTCAAAAAGCATTTCCGAAGTAACAAAACAAGCTTTTAAAGTGGGACAGATTTCTTTTAAAATAATGTTTTTCTGTTCTAAGTATTTTGCAAATAAAACAATCGAACTCGTATAACCGTTGATATAATCGAATTTTTTAGTTTTGAATTTCCCAAGGAATTTTTCCAGAACAAGATCAGATAAGTCAAAAACAGGAAACCTAAAACGATGGGTCAAAAAATCTTTGATCCGTTCTTTTTGATATCCAATAAAATCCATCGGAATGCCATAAAAACGGGCTTGATACGAATGATTAAAATCGATTTTATACCAGCCAAAACGCATAAAAATTGAGGTCCATGTTAACGCATGACAATATTTGTCTTTGGCAAATACAAAAGGAGTTCCGCTTGATCCGGACGTTTTGTTACAGTAAACATTTTTTATAGAATAACCTTTTGAAAGTCTTTCTTCAAGAGGTTTTTGTAGATTTTGTTTGTTCAAAATGGGCAGATCTTCCCATTTGTCAACTTTTTCATTACCAACTAATTCGGCATAAAAAGCATTGTTTTTCAAATGAAAAGCCACAATTTCTTCTTTTTTATTTTGAAGAAAAAGAACATATTCTTCTTCGGATAAATTTACGATTTTATCCAATTCGGCTTGGGCTTCTTTTATTGGAAAACCATTTAATTTAAGAGAAATATCAAAAATAGAAATCATTAAACTGCTTCTTTTAAATCGTAACGTTTAATCGATTTCAATTCCTGACCTTTGTTTGATTCTTCTTCTTCGATATCAAAATCGTTCTGAAGACCAAGCCAAAATTTAGCCGAATTTCCAAAATAATGACTTAGTCGCAAAGCAGTATCAGCAGTGATTCTACGATTTCCTTTAATAATTTCAGAAATTCTGGTTTGCGGAATTTTTAAATCTTTAGACAAACGATAAGGCGTAATGTTTAACGGAATTAAAAATTCTTCCAACAAAATTTCTCCGGGATGTATGTTTTTTAGTTTTTCCATTATTCCTTTTTTAATGATAATCAACAATTTCTACATTTGCTGCATTTCCGTTTTCCCAACTAAAAATTATCCGCCATTGATTGTTAATTCTAATGCTGTAAAAATCTTTTAGATTACCTGCTAACTTTTCTAAATGGTTAGAAGGCGGAATTCTCAAATCGGTTAAGTTTTGAGAGTTGTGCAGCATTCTAAGTTTTCTTCTGCCAATTTGCTGTATCTCAATTGAAGGTTTTTTGACAACAATACCAGTCCAAATTTTTTCAGTTTGTTTAGATCCAAATGAGATTATCATACCTTTCGCATTACTAACGTCAAAAGTAAGTAAAAAAAATTATTATTTAAGGTTAAAACCCACTATTTTTGCACCACAACTAAATACAACTACACATGACAATTTTACTATTGGGATCAGGCGGAAGAGAACATGCTTTTGCATGGAAAATGATTCAGAGTCCACTTTGCGAAAAACTTTTTGTTGCACCAGGAAATGCAGGAACAGCGGCAATTGCTACAAATGTTGCAATGTCTCCAACAGATTTTGATGCCATAAAAACATTTGTGCTTCAGGAAAATGTAAAAATGGTGGTCGTAGGACCAGAAGATCCTTTGGTAAAAGGAATTTATGATTATTTTAAAAATGACGAAAGTCTGCAACATATTCCGGTTATCGGACCATCAAAATTAGGAGCTCAATTAGAAGGAAGCAAGGAGTTTGCTAAAGAATTCCTGATCAAACACAACATTCCAACTGCTGCTTATGACAGTTTTACTGCCGAAACAGTTGAAAAAGGATGTGCATTTCTTGAAACTTTGCAACCTCCATACGTTCTAAAAGCAGATGGTTTGGCGGCAGGAAAAGGAGTTTTGATTATTCAGGATCTTGAAGAGGCAAAAACGGAATTGAGAAACATGCTGGTTCATGAAAAATTTGGAGCAGCAAGTTCTAAAGTGGTGATCGAAGAATTTCTGGACGGTATCGAATTAAGCTGTTTTGTTCTAACAGACGGTAAAAGCTATAAAATTCTTCCAACAGCAAAAGATTACAAACGAATTGGCGAAGGTGATACAGGGTTAAATACAGGCGGAATGGGAGCAGTTTCTCCGGTTCCTTATGTTGATGCTGTTTTGATGGAGAAAATAGAAACACGTATTGTAAAACCAACGATCGAAGGTTTCCAGAAAGACGGAATCGAATATAAAGGATTTGTATTTATTGGTTTGATTAATGTAAAAAATGAACCAATTGTTATTGAATACAATGTGAGAATGGGTGATCCTGAAACCGAAGTTGTGGTGCCAAGATTAAAATCTGATTTGGTCGAATTGTTCCTTTCAGTAGCCAATCAAAAATTGGATGAATTTACATTAGAAGTTGATCCAAGAAGTGCTACTACAATTATGCTAGTTTCCGGTGGATATCCTGAAGATTTTGAAAAAGGAAAAGTAATTACCGGATTAGAAAATATTACAGATTCTATAGTTTTTCACGCAGGTACAAAATTAGAGGACAATAATGTCGTTAGTAATGGCGGACGTGTATTGACTGTAACATCTTATGGGAACGATTTTCAAGAGGCCATAAAAAAATCTTACCAAAATATAGATAAACTAAATTTTGATAAGATGTATTTTAGAAAAGATATTGGCTTCGACTTACTTTAAAAAAGAGTGAGCTGTAGTATCTTGATTTTCTGTTCCGGCGTCATCAAAAATGCGTAATTGTTTAATCCAATAAACGATTGCGCATGCACAGATGATCATAAAAATCCAGTTAATAGTATTAGCACCAAACCAAGTAATAAGTTCTAGATGACGTAAAAAGTCAAGCGGAGCAAATAAAATGTTAACGAATAAGTATTGTATTCCTTCAAAAAAAGCTGTCATAATTTATAAAATTATATGTTATTTATTGTTTTTAACGCATTGAAGACAAAATTCAATAAAGAATCTTTTTTCAACTTGTTGGTTTTCCTTTTTAAACAAGTATTATATTTACAATCACAAAAGTATAAAATATCCTTATGATAACAAGTGTTTTTAAAAAATCTACACCATTAAATTATTCATTGGTCGTAATTTTAATACTGGTTTTCTTTTTTATTTTTCAAATTAAAGATCCATCATGGGTGAGTTCTTATTTTTTGGCGTTCCAAAAAATAAGTTTACTGTGCTTTATTTTAGCCTCTTTTTTCCTGATTAATTTTATTGTAAAAAAGAACGGGCTCAGCAAAGACAATGGTTACACGATATTTTTTTATTTATTGTTTATATTGTTTTTCCCCACGATATTTAATAATTCGAATGTAATATATGCCAACTTTTTTGTTTTGTTGGCCCTTCGCAGATTGATTTCGTTGCAATCCCTGAAAGCTTCAAAAGAAAAAATATTCGATGCTTCTTTTTGGATTTTAATAGCTTCTTTATTTCAATTTTGGTCTATTCTGTTCCTGATATTGGTTTTTATATCGATTGTTTTTCATGCTTCGAGAGATTATAGAAATTGGATTTTGCCTTTTATTGCACTTTTAGCCGTATCAATAATTTTTTTACTGATCTCTCTAATCTTCCATATTGATATAATTGAATTTTTTCAGCAACGTGCGGTAGTCGATTTCAATATTGATTATTTCAAGAATAATTATGAGAACGGGGCACTCTCCATTTATGTTGCAGTTGCTTTATTTTTTATAACGTCAATATTAACCACATTGTCAAACAGACCACAAATTGTACATTCTTCGTACAAAAAAATTGTCGCCTGTTTTTTTATTGCGGCGCTTGTTTACATTGTTTCACCTGATAAAAGCAACGATTTACTATTGTTTAGTATCGGTCCTTTGACTATTATGGCTTCCAGTCATGTCGAATACATGCAGCAAAAACTCAATAACGAAATTGTTTTTTATGTACTGATTTTGTGTAGTTTGTTTACCTTTTTCTCTCAACTATAACTTACTTCCGTAGGCAAGATCACCAGCATCTCCTAAACCGGGAACAATGTAGTTTTTCTCGTTTAATTTTTCGTCTAAAGAGGCAACCCATAAATGACAGTTTGCCGGAAGATTTTTTTCAAGATGTGCAATTCCTTCCGGTGCAGCAATAACGACTACAATATGGATTTCTTTTGGGGTTGCATTTTGAATTAATTTTTCATGAACTGCAACTATAGATTGTCCCGTTGCCAACATTGGATCAAGTAATAAAACGGTTTTATCATTTATATTTGAAAGGGCTTGATATTCGACCCGAATTTCAAATTCATCATCATTATTGGGGTGGTATCTGCAAGCCGAAACAAAGCTGTTTTCTGCATGATCAAAGTAGTTCAGGAAACCATTATGAAGCGGTAATCCAGCCCTTAAAATGGAGCACAAAACCAAATCGCTCTCTATTTCGGTTGTTTTTTTAATACCAAGCGGTGTTTGAATATCGACATTTTTATACGACAAATCTTTGCTTAGTTCGTATGCCATAATTTCGCCAATTCGCTCAATGTTTTTTCGAAAACGCATACTGTCGTTCTGAACGTTAATATTTCTAATTTGACCTAAAAAGTGGTTTAATACGCTATTATTTTCAGAGATATAATGGATTTTCATAATAAAAGTTTAGAATTATCAATGGATTAAAGTACGATAACGAAAAAAAATTCGTTTTATTCGCACGATAAAAGTATAAAAAGTATCTTTGTAACTCTAACAAATAAAGACATGTTTTCAAAATTAGCATATTCTGTTTTCGAACAAAGCATAAAGGATTATCATCAATTTGATAATGTTGACCAACCTATAAACAATCCTTATCCTAAAGATAAATTCGAACATTTATTATATCTAAAAAACTGGATTGACACTGTTCAATGGCATTTTGAAGATATTATTCGTGATCCGCAAATTGATCCGGCAGCAGCTTTGACTTTAAAAAGAAGAATCGACGCATCGAATCAGGAACGTACTGATATGGTAGAATATATTGATAGCTATTTTTTACAAAAATACAGCGATGTATTAGTGAAAGATGGTGCAAAAATCAATTCTGAAAGTCCTGCATGGGCTTTTGACCGATTATCGATTTTGGCTTTAAAAATTTATCACATGAATGAAGAAGCTACTCGCGCTGAAGCTTCGCAAGAACACAGAGATAAATGTCAGGAAAAATTAAATATTCTTTTAGAGCAAAGAAGTGACTTATCTACAGCGATTGATGATTTGCTTGCAGACATCGAAAATGGAGATAAATTCATGAAAGTGTACAAACAAATGAAAATGTACAATGACGATGAATTGAATCCTGTTTTATACCAAAACAAGAAATAATTGGCAAAATTGTCCAATAACATTAAGCATATAGCCGTCATGAGACTTTCTGCAATGGGAGATGTCGCCATGACGGTTCCTGTTTTACGCGCTTTTGTAAAACAATATCCAGAGGTAAAATTGACTGTTATTTCACGTCCGTTTTTCAAGCCTTTTTTTGACGGAATTCCAAATCTTGACTTTTTTGCTTTTGATGAAAAAGAACGTCACAAAGGTTTTGCAGGACTTTTGAGATTATTTAGCGATGTAAAAAAACTCAAAATTGATGCTTTTGCAGATCTTCACAATGTTTTGAGATCTAAAATTGTGAGTTTACTTTTCGCTTTAAGCGGAAAAAAAAGAGCCACAGTTGACAAAGGAAGAGAAGGCAAAAAAGAGCTGACTCGCGCCGAAAATAAAATATTCAAACAATTGCCAACAATGTTCGAAAGACACGCAAAAGTGTTCGAACAATTGGGTTTTTCTTTAGATTTATCGAATCCAGGCTTTCCTGAAAAAGCAGTTTTAAGCTCACAAATTTTGGAGATTATTGGCAATAAAAATCAAAAATTAATTGGTATTGCTCCTTTTGCACAATACAACTCCAAGGTTTATCCGCAGGATTTAATGCAGGAAGTAATTGCAAAATTAGCACAGAATAAGGATTATAAGATATTACTTTTTGGAGGTGGAAAGAAAGAAATAGAAATATTGGATTCGCTTTCTCAACCATTTGAAAATGTAATAAATATGGCTGGAAAAATCAAATTTCAGCAAGAACTGCAATTGATTAGTAATCTCGATGTCATGCTTTCGATGGATTCAGGAAATGCTCATATCGCAGCAATGTTAGGTGTAAAAGTAATTACACTTTGGGGCGCAACACATCCTTATGCAGGATTTTTGCCATTTAACCAAACGGTGGAAAATGCTTTAACGTCGGATAGAAATCAATATCCAAAATTAC
This sequence comes from Flavobacterium araucananum, assembly GCF_002222055.1. Classification (GTDB taxonomy): domain Bacteria; phylum Bacteroidota; class Bacteroidia; order Flavobacteriales; family Flavobacteriaceae; genus Flavobacterium; species Flavobacterium araucananum. The sequence goes on along the minus strand of NZ_MUGS01000039.1, from coordinate 80,798 downwards.
CAACATCTGTTTATGGAAACAAAATTGTTGAAGGTTATGAAGATGCTATGAGAAGCATTTCTCCAAATGAAATCATTCAAAAAATACAGTTAAGCATATAATCCATTTAGATCATGGATAAAATAGCCAATTGTTTTCTTTTTATTTCTATTGGCAACAATTACAACAAAATGATTTTCTTTCTCTGTAGTCAGCAAAATATGTTCAAAATCTTCGGTTGAATTTCTGTAGATTTTATGGACCAATTTAGATTCCTTAATTTTGTTAGAAACTACTTTAGCAGCTTTTAATTTACTTATATAAGGCCAGAAATTAAAAATATTTTGATCAGAAACTGTTATTTCAGTCATTTTTCCAATCATTGTTGCGTTATATTTATCTATGGTAAGTAATTTGGGTCCTTTTTTATTTTGTTGTTTTTTAATTATAAAGTAAACACAAAACAAAGCTGTTATTACAAAAAGGGCTATAAATGATAAACGGAGTAAGTGATGCATTGTCATGATATTTAATGTTTAAATGTGTTGACAAACCTTATTTAGCTCTACAATCTTGTAAGGTATGAGATTGCGATTACTTTAATTACACCACTAAAATAATGAAAATTCGGCAATATTTTAATAAAAATTTGATTTAATTGTAATTTTAACTACAATTGAATCTTCATCTATTTACAGGTGCTGTAAATATAACTTTTAGGACTCAAAATCCGGACTTTATAGTTTGATACTTCATAACCCAATCGAGTGTAAATTGGGGTTTTTATCTTTCTCAAAGTTTTAAGCTGTAAGAAGGGTCAGAATAACAATCAATCAAAAAAAAATTCCAAATACCAATTTTAAAGTTGGAATTTGGAATTTTTTTATTGGAATTTACTATTTCTATACATCATCATAATCTACATAAATAGACTCAGATGTTGGGTGCGCCTGACACGTCAATATTAAACCTGAAGCGATTTCTTTGTCTGTCAAAATAGAGTTTTTAGTCATTTCGGCAGTACCAGAAGTTACACGGGCAAGGCAACTGCTGCAAATTCCGCCCTGGCAGGAATACGGAGCATCGATTCCTTGTTTTAGAGCCGCATCTAATATGGTTTGTTTTTGAGACATTTCGAACGAAACTTCATCATCATCAACCAAAACGGTAATCTTTGTATGTCCTTCTAACGAAGTATGAATTTGATTTTCCTGGGTTGAAGAGGTAAAAAGTTCAAACTTAATAGCAGATTCTTTTACGTTTTTCTCTTTTAAAATTGCAGAAACCGTATTGATCAATTCTTCTGGACCGCACAGGAAAAATTTGTCAAACTGTAATTCTTTGTGTTTGTTATTTAAAACAAAATTTACTGCAGATTTTTCGATTCTGCCAAACAAAGCATTTTCGGCTTTAGCCTGACTAAAAACATAGTGCACGAAAAAACGACCTACATATTGCAATTGCAAATCATGTAATTCCTGGTAAAAAATAGTTTCTTCGGGCGTTTTGTTTCCATAAACCAATACAAATGAACTTTTTGGTTCACTTTTCAAAACTGATTTTATAATAGAAAGAACCGGAGTAATACCGCTTCCGGCAACAAAAGCTGCGTAGTTTTTTTGTTTTTCGGCATCAGGTTCAAAAGTAAATTTTCCTTCCGGATGACCAACTTCAAGAACGTCACCAGCTTTAAGTCTCGTATTTGCAAATTGAGAAAACAAACCGTTTTTTACTGCTTTTACCGCAATGCGCAACTCACCGCTTTCCGGTGCAGAACAAATAGAATAAGCACGACGAATTTCTTGATTATCAAGCGTTAATTTTAGATTTATGTATTGTCCTGCTATAAATTTATAGTCTTGTTTTAGTTCTTCCGGAACATTAAAAAGCACAGAAACAGCATCGGTTGTTTCGCGTTTTACCTCTTTAATTATAAGTTTTAAGAATGAAGGCATGATTGTATATTTTATGCAAAAGTAGCAAACGGAGATTAAATGTCAGGCACGAAATTATTATTTTTAACTTTTTTTGTAACGTTTACTTACATTTGATCTCTTACTACAAAACTGAAAACCAAATAACCATGATTAAAAAGTTTATTTATCTCGAATGGAAAGCCTTTACCAGATCTGCCTCTTTTGGTGCTAATGTGGCAATGAAAATTTTAATTGGCTTTTTGATGGTCTATTTTTCGATAATTTTTATTGGTATGGGGGTAGGAGCATTTTATGTATTAAGAAAAATGAATCTGGAACCATTGGTAACCATCAATAAATTTTTGATTTATTATTTTCTCTTCGACCTTGTAGTTCGTTTGTTAATGCAGGCAATCCCGGTATTGAATATTAAACCATTACTGATTTTACCGTTCAAAAAACCAACAATTGTACATTTTTCACTAGGCAAAACAGCTTTGTCTTTTTTTAATTGGGTTCACGCTCTTTTCTTTATTCCGTTCTCTATTGTGCTAGTTCTGGAAGGTTATAGTATTAGCGGAGTTTTGTTTTGGCTCTTAGCGGCTACTTCTGTGGTATATATCAACAATTTTTTGAATATTATTTTAAGCAATATTGATAGATTATTTGTTGTTTTTATCGCAATCATTCTGGTTTTGGCAGCAGCTCAATATTATAAAGTGTTTGATATTACCACTTTTACAACGCCGTTTTTTCAGGGATTTTATGAAACAAAAGGTATGTTTTTAATTCCGGTTCTGGTATTAATTGGATTGTATCAATTTACATTTAAGTATTTCAAAAACAATCTTTTTCTGGATGCCGGACTTTCAAAAAAAGAAGATATTGCTACAACCCAAAATCTTTCCTGGCTCAATCAATTTGGGACTTTGGGAACTTTTCTTAAAAATGACATCAAATTAATCAAAAGAAATAAAAGGTCAAAAACCACTATAATTATGAGTGTTTTCTTTTTGTTTTATGGGTTCCTCTTTTTTGGAAACACTCATCAGCCTGAAGTGATGCATATTTTTGCCGGAATTTTTGTTTCGGGAGGATTTTTATTTGTCTTTGGTCAGTTTGTTCCAAGTTGGGATAGTTCTTATTATCAGCTAATGATGACACAAAACATCCCGTATCGCGGTTATATCACTTCAAAATGGTGGTTGATTGTTATTGCAACGATTATCTCAACAATAATTGCTTCATTTTATCTTTTTTTTGGATGGGAAATTTATCTAACCATTATTGTTGGTGCAATTTATAATATTGGAGTCAACTCCCACTTAGTACTTTTGGGCGGAGCGTTTACAAAAACACCAATCGATTTAAGCTCGGCAGGCGGAGCTTTTGGAGATAAAAAAGCGTTTAATGTAAGTGCCATGTTATTAACATTACCCAAAATATTATTGCCGTTGGGACTTTATGCTATTGGTCTTTATTTAGGAAACAAATCCATTGGATTATCCTTAGTTGCCGGTGCAGGAGTTTTAGGTTTTATCTTAAAGGACAAGGTTTTTTCGCTGATCGAAAAAAGATATAAAATAGAAAAATACAGTACTATAAGTGCTTATAAGCAAAAGAATTAATTAGAAAATGTGGCAATTTGATAATGAGATAATTTTATCAGACAGAATTGAATATTAAAAAAACAGGGAAGATTTTTCAATCTAAAATCAGCAATCTAAAATCTAAAATCATCATGATACAAGTAAATCAACTTTCAAAAGAATATAACGGAACAACAGTTTTAAACATTCACAATCTTGAAATTCCAAAAGGGCAAAGTTTTGGATTAGTAGGGAATAACGGAGCAGGAAAAACAACTTTTTTCAGTTTGTTATTAGATCTTATTCAGCCTTCGACAGGACACATTATCAGCAATACGATTCAGGTAAATGCCAGTGAGAACTGGAAATCTTTTACCGGATCTTTTTTAGACGAGAGTTTCCTGATAGGATATTTGACCCCTGAGGAGTATTTTTATTTTATTGGAGATTTGCGCAATCAAAACAAAGCAGATATCGATGCTTTGCTGGCGCAACATGAAGAGTTTTTTAATGGAGAAATCCTGAATAATAAAAAATATTTAAGAGACTTGTCAAAAGGGAATCAGAAAAAAGTGGGGATAATTGCCACACTTATCGGTAATCCGGAAGTTGTTATTCTCGATGAGCCATTTGCAAACTTAGATCCAACAACTGTAAGCAGGTTAAAAAAGATAATAAAAGATTTAGCCGATAATCCTAATGTTACTGTACTGGTTTCCAGTCATGATTTGCAGCATACAGTAGAGGTTTGCGATCGAATTGTGGCACTGAACAAAGGCGAAGTAGTAAAAGATATTCAAACTTCGGAAGAAACCTTACAAGAACTCGAATCGTTTTTTGCAGTATAAGTTTCTATATTTCAAAAAGAAGCGTATTTTTACAAGTCATTATACTAAAAATCCTTTTTAGAAGTTAATTGATTTAAACTCTTTCTATTGAAAAAGAATACTCTTAAATATAGTTTTTTTCTTGTCTTTTTGTTTCTTTTGATAGCTTGTTCTACCAAAAAAGACACTTTTCTGGCTAGAAATTCGCATGCCTTAAGTACAAAATATAACATTTTGTACAATGGAGGTATTGGTCTTGATAAAGGTTTAAAATCGATTAAAGCCAATAATCAGGATAATTTCTGGAAGATGCTGCCTATTGAAAAAATGCAATTTGATGAGAATTTCTCAGAGGGAGAAAAAACCAAAAATGCTGATTTTGAAAAGGCAGAAACAAAGGCGACAAAAGCCATTCAGAAACACTCCATGAATATTGGGGGACGAGAAAAAAACTCTCAAATTGATGAGGCTTATTTAATGCTTGGAAAGGCGAGATATTATGATCAGCGCTTTATTCCGGCACTCGAAGCCTTCAATTATATTTTATATAAATACCCCAACAGCAGCAATATTTATACCGCAAAAATCTGGCGCGAAAAAACAAATATGCGTTTAGGAAACGAAGCCATTGCTTTAAAGAATATGAAACTTCTGCTAAAAAATGTAGATTTAAATAAACAAACTTTTTCTGATGCAAATGCTTTATTATCAGAAGCATTTTTAAATTTAGAAGAAAAAGACAGTGCGATTTCCAGACTTAGAATTGCCGAAGAATTTAGCCGGATAAATGAAGACAAAGCGCGATACCGTTTTATTCTGGGACAAATGTATCAGGAAGCCGGAAAAAAAGACAGCGCATATTATTTTTATGATGGCGTAATCGATATGAATCGAAAAGCCGATCGTAAATACATGATGCATGCTTATGCTAAAAAGGCAGAAATGTTCGATTATCAAAATGATAATAAGCAATTGTTTCTTAAGATGTTTAATAAGCTAGTTGCGGACCGTGAAAACAGACCTTATTATGATGTACTTTTTTATCAAATGGGTGTCTTTTATGATAACTATAAAGTACAGGATAGTGCCCTGATGTTTTATAACAAATCATTATCAAGAAAATCTAAAGATCCTTATCTGGTTGCTTCAAGCTATCGAAATATTGGAAACATGTATTTTAAAAATACAGATTATACAATGGCTGCAAAATATTATGACAGCACATTGGTAAAATTAGATCCTAAGACAAGAGAGTTTGCCTTTATTCAAAAAAACAGAAAAAACTTAGACGACGTAATTAAATACGAAGGAATTGCAAAACGCAATGACAGTATAATCAAAGTATACGGTTTACCACCAGCAGACAGAAAAATTTATTTTGAAGATTATATCGCAGATCTTAAAAAGAAAGACGAAGCGAAACGTATTTTAGAAGAAAAAGAAAAAGAAAGATTAGCCAATATTGACCGCAATACAAATGCAAGTAATGCGCCAACAGCTGTAAATCCTAATGCAATTGGCAAAACCGATCCTGGTGTGGGAGCATTTAATCCTCCGGGAGCAAATGAAACTGCGGGTACAAGTACATTCTATTTTTATAATCCAACAACAGTTGCATACGGTAAATTGCAGTTTAAAAAAATGTGGGGTAATAGAACTGTAGGCGGAAACTGGAGATTGGCAGCAGTAAAATCTGCAAACAATGCCGCATTAAATGATACAATAAATAACAATGAAGATGCAGCAAATGCATTAAAAGATTCAATTGTTATCGAGAAATATACTACCGCTTTTTACGAAAAGCAACTTCCAAAAACCCAGTCTGCAATAGATAGTATTGGTGTAGAGCGCAATTTTGCTTACTACCAATTAGGACTTATCTATAAAGAGAAATTTAAGGAGTATAATTTGGCAAGTGGAAAATTAGAGCAATTATTAAAAAACAATCCTGAAGAAAAACTGATTTTGCCATCGATGTATAATTTGTATAAAATATATCAAATTACCAATCCGGCAAAAGCAGAATCTGTCAAGTTTGATATCACTACAAAATATCCGAATTCGAGATATGCACAGATTTTAAACAATAACAATTCAGATGATTTGGCATCTGCAGATAAAGAATATCAAAAATGGTATAAACTATATCAGGAAGAACAATTTGAGACCGTCTTAGATAATATCGATGCTTTAATCAATCAATATTCCGGTGATGAAATTGTTTCTAAATACGAATTATTGAAAGCAAATACCTTAGGAAAAGTAAATGGTCTGGCAGCGTATAAAAAAGCATTAGAGTCAGTTGCAGATAACTATCCAAATAGCGAAGAAGGCAAAAAGGCACGTGAAATTCTTGAAAAACAAATCCCTGGTTTAGAGAAACTTGATTTTACAGCTGTTGATAGTAAAAACTGGAAAATTATTTATGCAATTTCAAAAGGCGATACAAAAACGGTAAAACAAATTGAAGAAGCCATCAAGAAGTTTTTATCAGTTGAAAATTTCGAACGACTTACAACATCTTTCGATAAATACAATAAAACAGAGAGTTTTGTAGTTATTCATGGTTTAAAATCTGAAGCTTATGCAAGAGACGTTTCAGAACTTTTAAGAGATGAAAAACCATACAAAGTTTCACATCCTGCAATTATAATATCCAGCGATAATTATAAAGTAATTCAAATTAAAAAAAATCTTGAAGCTTATTTGGCTCCAAAAAACCCGTAATGACATGTTTGATAAAGTAAAAAAACCAGGAACAGATCTTCTAGGAAAAACCAATAGAATTGTTGAAGGAACATCGATTATAGGTGACATTGTTTCTAAAGCTGATTTTAGATTAGATGGCGAATTGATAGGTAACTTTACCTCACAAGGAAAACTAGTTATAGGAGTATCCGGTATTGTAAAAGGCGAAATTGTTTGCAATAATGCAGATATCGAAGGAGAGTTTCAGGGCAAAATAAAGGTTTTAGAAATACTGAACATAAAAGCAACCGCAAAGATTCATGGAGAAGTTGCCGTTGGAAAACTGTCTATAGAACCAGGAGCCGATTTTACAGCTACCTGTACAATGCTTACAAATAATAAAGAAGTAATTCTAAAAGATGGAAAAGGAGCCGAACAAAAACAGAAGGAATAAATGGTTGCCACTTATTAACATTCCTGTTCAAATGGGAATTATTATTTTTTTGTTTTCCTATTTCGGTACCTGGCTGGATGAAAATCATCCAAGCCCAAAAGTATATTACAATACTATTTTTGTAATGGCAGGTGTTGCACTTGCCTTATATAATGTGATACGTCAGGTTAACGAAATCAATAAAACAAAGTAATTTATGTTTTAAAGCAGCTTTAAATAAATGTTGCATCTTTGCAAAAAAATAGTTGAAATGCTTTTAAAAAATTACAAACCAATTCTGCATTTATTTTTCTTTGCTTTGGCAGCTTATGTTTTGCACAAAGCAACGTTTATCGTTTTAGAGATAAATGCTCAGAACTTTTATTATAGTATAGAATTTTTATATTTGATTTTTTTCGGAATATCAGCATTGTTATACCTTATATTATTAATAGTAAAAAAGAAAAATTTCGAAATTGTGGGAATGGCTTTCCTATTCGGGACTTTTACTCAAATGTTATTGGGATATTTAATTTTAAGGCCTATTTTAGAAAACAAATCGGGAGAGGTACTAGTTGAAAAAATCAATTTTTTTGTAACATTTATTTTGTTTTTGTTATTTGAGACGCTTTTAACTATCCGATTATTAAATGAAAAGCGTTAAAATAAGGATTCTGTAAAACAAGGTTCAAAAATAATTTTTCATATCCTTTTGAATATTAATAAAAAATGTACCTTTGCACCAAATTTTAGAAACGTAAAAAAATAAGATTTTTAACAGATATGGTGATTTCAAACAAACCGCTCAAATTTATTCTTGCAGCTTTAGTAGCTTGTTCTCCAGTAATGAGTTTTGCAAATTCAGAGAATGACTCAACGCATGTACAGACTCAGGCTGCTCATGAAGAGAAAGTAATTTCACATAACGCTCCTGTAGAAGGGGAGCATGAAGCTCTGGATCCAAAAGCAAAAATAGATGCTTTTATTGATCATCACTTACAAGATTCTCATGATTTTGTTTTCTTTTCAGACGAAAAAGAAAATAAACATTATGGTTTTCCATTACCTGTAATTCTTATTGACGGAGGTTTGAAAATTTTCTCTTCTTCAAAATTGCACCATGGTGAAGAAGTTGCAGAAGTTGATGGAAACTTCTACAAATTAGTTCACGGTAAAATTTACAAAACAGATGCTGCCGGAACAATTGAATTTAATGAGCACGGACATCCTGAAAATCCACAGCCATTAGATTTCTCTATTACAAAAAATGTAGTGTCAATGCTTTTTGTGTCAATATTATTATTTATAATGTTTACCGGATTAGCGAGATCATATAAAAAAGGACCAATCCCAACTGGATTTGGAAGAGTATTAGAACCGCTAATTATTTTTATCAGAGACGAAATCGCCATTCCAAATATTGGTGAAAAAAAATACAGAAAATATATGGGTTACCTGTTAACCGTATTTTTCTTTGTGTGGTTGTTAAACTTATTAGGTATGACTCCACTAGGAATTAATGTTACAGGAAACATTGCTATTACAGTTTGTTTAGCTGCATTTACTTTCCTGATTACTCAATTTAGTGCAAACAAAGATTATTGGGGACACATTTTCTGGATGCCGGGAGTTCCTGTGCCAATGAAAATTATTTTAGCTCCAATAGAAATCTTAGGAACACTAACAAAACCATTTGCATTATTAATTCGTTTGTATGCAAATATTACTGCAGGTCACGTAGTAATTATGAGTTTGATCGCAATGATCTTTGTAGGTAAAAATTTAGCTGCAGATTTGCCAATCTCTTTAGGATTAACATTATTTATTTCGGTTATCGAAGTTTTAGTTGCATTTTTACAGGCCTTCATTTTCACAATGTTATCATCATTGTTTATTGGTATGGCTGTTCAGGAACATGATCATCACCACGCTGATGAGAATGTAATTATCTAATTTTAGAAGTTTAATTTTATATATATAAATAGTTATGGGAACAATTCCAACTTTAGTAGGTGCTGGATTAGTAGTAATCGGTGCAGGTTTAGGTTTAGGTAAAATCGGTGGATCTGCTATGGACGCTATTGCTCGTCAGCCAGAAGCTGCTGGTAAAATTCAAACTGCGATGATTATTATCGCGGCTTTATTAGAAGGTTTAGCATTTGCTGCTTTAATCTTAGGAAAATAATAAAGAAAGAAATAACAACATCTTTAACGGTTGGTTAAAGGTGTTGTTACTTTTAAAAAAAGAAATTAAATATTTAATATAGTTATAAAATGGATAAGTTAATTAACGATTTTTCATTCGGTTTATTCTTTTGGCAAGCTTTAATCTTGTTGGTTTTAATTTTGCTTTTAGTAAAATTTGCCTGGAAACCAATTATGGAATCTATTACTGCAAGAGAAGAAGGTATTAAAAACGCATTACTTTCTGCTGAAAACGCAAAGAGAGAAATGGAAAATTTGCAAGCTGATAATCAAAGAATTTTGAATGAAGCTCGTGCAGAACGTGACGCGATGCTTAAAGAAGCTCGTGAAATGAAAGAGAAACTGATTGCTGATTCTAAAAACGAAGCACAAGAGCAAGGTCAAAAAATGATCGCACAAGCAAAAGCGGCTATCGAAAGTGAAAAAAATGCTGCTATGGCTGAATTGAAATTACAAGTTTCAACTTTATCATTGAGCATTGCTGAAAAATTATTGAAAGAAGAATTATCTAACAAAGAATCTCAAACTAAATTAGTAGAGAAAATGTTAGGTGACGTAAAGTTAAACTAAGATTATGGCAAGTACAAGAGCAGCAATTCGTTATGCAAAAGCAATTCTGGACTTAGCAAACTCTAAAGGTGTTGCCGAAGCAGTTAGTAACGATATGAAGTCAATTGCTACGGCAATTGAATCAAATGAAGAATTGAGTACCTTTATTCAAAACCCAACAACAAAAGTTGAAGTTAAAGAAAGTGCTCTTTTAGAAGTTTTTGCAGATGTAAATGGCGTAACCAAAGGTTTGTTTCATTTATTATTTGAAAACAAAAGATTCGAAATTCTGGAAGCAATTGCTTTAGAATATAAAAAATTATTTGATGAGAGCAATGGAGTTGAAGTAGCAAAAGTTACAACAGCAATCGCTATGGATGCCGCTTTAGAAGCTAAAGTTTTGGCAAAAGTAGCTACCTTATCAGATAAAAAAATAACAATAGAAAATATCGTAGATCCATCAATTATTGGAGGATTTATTTTAAGAATAGGTGATCAACAATACAATGCATCTGTTGCAAACAGATTGCAGGTATTAAAAAGAGAGTTAAGTAATTAGTTTTATCACACATAAAAGTGTCTAAATTATAAATTAAGATGGCGGAAATCAAACCTGCTGAAATTTCAGCAATATTAAGAAAGCAAGTAGAAGGTTTTGAATCTGGTGCTACGCTAGAAGAAGTAGGAACAGTACTTCAAGTTGGAGACGGTATTGCTCGTATTTACGGGTTATCGAATGTACAATACGGTGAGTTAGTTGAATTTGATAACGGACTTGAAGCTATTGTATTGAACCTTGAAGAAGACAATGTTGGTGTGGTACTTTTAGGACCATCAACAGGAATCAAAGAAGGATCAACAGCAAAAAGAACACAACGTATTGCATCTCTTAAAGTAGGTGAGCAAATGGTAGGTCGTGTAGTAAACACTCTTGGTTTTCCAATTGATGGAAAAGGACCAATTGGTGGAGACTTATACGAAATGCCTTTAGAAAGAAAAGCACCTGGTGTTATCTTCCGTCAGCCAGTAACTGAGCCATTACAAACAGGAGTAAAAGCAGTAGATGCTATGATCCCGGTTGGTCGTGGACAACGTGAGCTTGTAATTGGTGACCGTCAGACAGGTAAATCAACTGTTTGTATCGATACAATCTTAAATCAAAAAGAATTTTACGATGCAGGAAAACCTGTATTCTGTATATATGTTGCAATTGGGCAAAAAGCTTCAACTGTAGCAGGAATTGCTAAAATGTTAGAAGAAAAAGGTGCAATGGCTTATACAGTTATTGTTGCAGCTAATGCTTCTGATCCGGCTCCAATGCAAGTTTATGCTCCTTTTGCAGGTGCTGCAATTGGTGAGTATTTTAGAGATTCAGGTCGTCCAGCTTTAATTGTTTATGATGATTTATCTAAACAAGCTGTTGCTTACCGTGAGGTTTCTCTTTTATTAAGAAGACCACCGGGACGTGAAGCATATCCTGGAGACGTTTTTTACCTACACTCTCGTTTATTAGAACGTGCTTGTAAAGTAATTGCAGATGACGGAATTGCTAAAAACATGAATGATTTACCAGATTCTATCAAGTCTATCGTAAAAGGTGGTGGTTCATTGACTGCTTTACCAATTATCGAAACTCAGGCTGGTGACGTTTCTGCCTATATCCCAACAAACGTAATTTCGATTACAGATGGTCAGATTTTCCTTGACGGAGATTTGTTCAACTCAGGAGTTCGTCCTGCTATTAACGTAGGTATCTCTGTATCTCGTGTTGGAGGTAATGCTCAGATTAAATCAATGAAAAAAGTTTCTGGAACTTTAAAATTAGATCAAGCTCAATTCCGTGAATTAGAAGCTTTTGCTAAATTTGGTTCTGACTTAGATTCTGTTACTTTAAACGTAATTGAAAAAGGAAGAAGAAACGTTGAGATCCTGAAACAAGGTTTGAACGATCCTTATACTGTAGAAAATCAAGTTGCTATTATTTACGCTGGTTCTAAAAACTTATTAAGAAACGTTCCTGTAAATAAAGTAAAAGAGTTTGAAGCTGATTTCTTAGCTTACCTGAACAGTAAACATAAAGATACGCTTAACGCTTTGAAAGCTGGTAAATTAGATGACAACATTACTGATGTTATTGAAAAAGCAGCAAAAGAAATTTCAGCAAAATATAACTAATAAGAGAATTAGTAAATTAGATAATTAGAAAATGTTTTAACATCGTTCTAATTATCTAATTTTCAAATTGTCACATTTTCTAATTAATAGATGGCAAATTTAAAGGAAATCCGTAATAGAATTACTTCCGTTTCATCAACGATGCAAATTACATCGGCAATGAAAATGGTTTCTGCTGCAAAGCTTAAGAAAGCACAAGATGCAATCACTGCAATGCGTCCTTATGCCGAGAAATTAACGGAGTTGTTGCAAAACCTTTCGGCTACACTTGATGGTGAAGTTGGAGGAGATTACACAACACAACGTGAAGTAAAAAAAGTATTGCTTGTTGCTATAACTTCAAACAGAGGTTTGTGTGGAGCATTCAATTCAAATGTTATTAAGGAAGTTAAAAATCGTACAGCTTTTTACGCAGGAAAACAAGTTGATGTTTTTCCAATTGGTAAAAAAGGAAATGACGTATTAAGTAAAACTTTTAAAGTTCACGGTCATCATAATGCAATTTTCGATCATTTGACTTTCGAAAATGTTGCTGGAATTGCAGATAACTTAACTCAGAAATTTTTATCCGGAGAATACGACAGAATCGAATTGATCTACAATCAGTTTAAAAATGCTGCGACACAAATCGTTCAGACAGAACAATTTTTGCCATTAGCGCCCATTAAAACTGATGTACCGGTTTCTGGTGGAGATTATATTTTCGAGCCTTCAAAAGAAGAAATTGTATTGACTTTGATTCCTAAATCATTAAAAACACAATTGTACAAAGGTATTCGTGATTCATTTGCTTCAGAACATGGAGCGCGTATGACAGCAATGCATAAAGCAACTGACAACGCTACTGAATTAAGAAACCAATTAAAATTGACTTACAATAAAGCACGTCAGGCATCTATTACCAATGAGATCCTTGAGATCGTTGGTGGAGCAGAAGCTTTGAACGGATAATTTATTCAAGACATACAAAAAAGACCCGATACTTATCGGGTCTTTTTTATGCAACAATTTTACCTATCTGTAAAGAGTAAAATGACCAATAAATTCCCTGTCATCCTTAGGATCGTTTAATTTTATTAAATACCAGTAGTCACCAGTTGGTAATTCAGTATTATTATATTTTCCGTTCCATTTTTGACCAAATTTATAGTTGCCAATTATACGATTGTATCGGTCAAAAACAGTAAACGTCAGATTTTTATAATTTACAGCACATTCCGGTCCCCAATCATCATTGATTCCGTCGCCATTAGGAGTAAAATGATTAGGAATGCAAAGATCAATGTATTCAAAATATTTAGAAACGGTTGCTATACATCCATATTTATCTGTTGCACTTACGGTGTAAATCCCGGATTTATATACGATTAGATTATTTGCTAAGCCATAATATTCGTCATTAAAAGAATATCTGTATTGCCCATATGCGCCTGAGGCCTTGGCAACAATTTCATTTAGTCCGCCATCTGTCAATATTAATGTTAAGGGTTTAACTTCATCTATAGTAAAAGGTAAAGTTCTTTCCTGACAACCCTCTGTATGTCTTACTGTAATAGTATGTACACCCGGTGCAATATTTGCAAAGACATTGCTTTGTTGATATGTAATACTTCCATCCTGGGCATAATCTAAATCATAAGGATTTGTATTCGTTTCATGAACTGTAATCGTTACAAAATTTACTGTTGTATTATTTACACAGTCATATTTGATAGTTGCCTGAGGTTTTAGCACCACTCTATTATCCAACACTTCAACAGATTTTATTATATAACAATTTGTCACATTATCGGTAGCTTTAATTTGATAGATATTGGGTAATAATCCTGAAAAGATACCGGAAGTATTTGCTGGAGCAGCATCAACAGGGTTTATGATCTCATAGGTATAAACGGTATCTGTTGCCGGACCCGTTATACTTTTTACGGTTATCGTTGGGAAATCATCTGTCGTATTACACTCCATTGGTATTGTCTCAATATCCATATCTGTTGGCGGATTATAGCCCGGAATATCTATAGTTCCCGCTGTGCTACAGCCATTATCATCTATGACTACATACTTTATGGTTTGCTCGTTATGAACAGTAAATGTGTTTTTTGAAGCAGAAAAAGTAACTCCATTATCAAAACTGTAACTATGCTGTGCATTTGTTTTTGATGGAACAATGGTTATAACAGCTTCAAGTAACTCATTATCCGTAGAACATCTAAACGGGATTACTTCGGTCTTAATTTCCGGAGCTCGCAGTTTTTTTAAAGTCAGTTTTTTAATCTCGAAACAATTGCTGTTTTTACTATGAAATCGTACCCAAATTTCGGTTATTCCTACCGGAATCATATAGGTGTGTAAATCTGCTGTTGGAATTGCATTGATGAGTGTTGGGTCTTGCGCATCTGATAAACTGGTGTAAAAAAGAATTTCCAGATCGTCGAGCAAATTAGGATATGCCGGAATGCTGTTGATTTGAGAAGTCATGTTTTTAACTTCATTCAGCAGATCTAAAGTATTTTTTGTTTTTCCGTCTGATTCAAATTCACAGATATTTAGATTAGTATAATCATTGGCTTGAATGTAGGGATATATTTTTAGTTTTATGGATGCAATATTATCACAATAACCTGAAGCATTAACTCTAACGTATACGATATGTTCATAAGGATTAAGGTTTTGCCAATTGTCAAAGTCTATTATTTTATTGGTATTATATTGTGCCTCTTCTTTGGTTGCATAATAATTAAATTGAACTCCGTTGGTTGTAGAAATTTAGTCTTGTAAAGAAGTTAAATCAAAATTTGTTTTTCCATCATTGTCTGATTCATCACATTTTAAAATCTCTGGCTGGATTGAGTTCACAGGAACTTTTTTATTAACTTGAAAACTAATATTTACCACAGAAAAACATCCGGTATTGTCCTGCCGATCAATTCGTACATAAACAAGATGTAAATTGGTATTAGGATAAACACCGGGTTTTAGATCTGCATCTGTAAAAGTATAGTTTAGATTATTAACGGTATTTTCATTTCCGGAAGTTGCATCCGCTAGATTTTTATAATAGGTATAAACATATAAATTATCAAGATAGGGTTCTCCAGTGATGATTGTATTTTTGTAAAGATGCAAATCAGGAATAACATAATTTCCATCTAGTTTCCCATCAGTTTCATCACAAATGTCCAATGAAATATCCTGAGCTTTGGGTGTACTGTACATAATTACACTTAGTTTTTTAACGATATAACACTCTGTTGCTTTAGACCTGAATTTTATCCATATATTACTTGCTGTTGTTGCACTGTAATGTGTGATATCCGAAGTTATAATAATATTGTTAACGGCATTAGCGCGGGAAGTGTGATAACTTATATAAAAGTCACTTAGGCTTGCTGACGCCGTTATCATTTGTGGCGGATAATCTCTTAAATCAATTTCCTTTGACATTTCTCCGCTTGAACAGGCTATAATTTCAGAATCTTTAATTATATTTTCTAAAGAAGTTGTTTGTTGAAAAACAATCGGTTTCACAGAGACACATTCCGTAGGAGTATAAGTCACCCTCGCCCAGATAGTTTTAGGAAAAGAAGTTATAGTATAGGCCGAAGAGGTTTCGTAATTTCCTGCAATTGCATCATTTTCATTGCTGTCATAATAGGTAAATGTATAATTCGCGGTTGTAGGAAAACCCAGAATATCGTTCCTGTATTGATCTAGAATTACATTTTCTCTAATTGCACCGTTTTCATTTCCTGTATTATTATTACAAATAGTATAAACAAGAGGTTTTGTTTCTAATGCGGGAGGTTTTACCAAATTAAATTTCAATTCTATAATTATTGGACAATCACCGACATTTTGTTTAATATTAGCCCAAATAGAATTGGTTGCAGTTGCTTCAAAAGTTGTAAGTGAAGCTTTGGTTATAGCTATAGCTTCAGCCTCAGTTTCATAAAACTTATAGGTCATCAATGCAGGTAGACCTTTATTGTTATTAATAAGTTGTGCTTGTATATAGCTGGCAGTTAAAATTTCTTTGCCATCATCTCCAAAATCACAACTGTTTATAATAGTATTATTAATTACCGGAGTTTTAACCAGTGTAATAGTAAAACTTAATATTTTCCAACACGTAGTAAGTTTATCAAATACACGTAAATAAATGGTAGCGGGAGAAACCGTTACCAAATAATTTGATGCCAATGCATTCGATATAAAGTATGGTGAGGTTTCATTTCCAGTTTCGGCAGCAGCAAGCGTTCCGTAAAAAGTAATTTCGGCATTTGAATCACTGCTTACAAGTCCTTCATATAAATTTACAAATTCCTGATTATCATTATTTACATCACAAATAAGCAGGTTTTTAAGAACAGGCAAAGCTACAGCAGTAGTAAACTGAAATTTAACTTGAACCAGAACAGAACATTCGTTTTCTATATTTAGTCTTGCAAATACTGACATTTGAGAACTATTGATTTCAAAATTAGTTAGATTAGTAATATAATTATTTGCTCCTGCATGAGCTTGAATCAATGTTCTGTAATATCTCACAGGTGTTTGCAATCGGGTTAATTGCACAGCTGTCAATTCATTTTTTAGATCTGTTTCATTATTTGTTATTTTAATTAAGTTAACAAATTCTTTTTTGTCATTATCAAAATCACAAACCACATAAGACGGATTTATCAATTTTTCCTGAAGCGCAATTAAATTAAAATTTATTTCATGTGTATAAATACATCCATAATATTTTACATAAACAGATACAGTAGTCAGCGGTTGTGTCAAGTTTATGCTGCTAACAATTTTACTTTTGTTGAGAGTGCTTTCAGGGTCATTCTCATAATTGTTCAAATCTGTTGTATTGGTAAAAAAATGAATAATTGCATCTGGGTATTCATTTTCTAATGCGACCTGCCATTTAGGTTTAGGATTGTTATTTGTTTTTAAATTTATGATTTCAGTTCCGTCATTATAAGTA
This sequence comes from Flavobacterium araucananum, assembly GCF_002222055.1. GTDB lineage: Bacteria > Bacteroidota > Bacteroidia > Flavobacteriales > Flavobacteriaceae > Flavobacterium > Flavobacterium araucananum. Next base: position 63,459 of record NZ_MUGS01000039.1, on the reverse strand, counting down.
TCACAGATATCAAAAGAATCTGGATTTATTGTCGCTTTTTTTGAAGCACTTACAGGAAAATTGAGATAGGATTCCAGCCCTGTTGCATTTATTTTATATCGTGCCTGAATTACTTTAAAAAAAGGAGGTGAAAAAGTGTAGGTATAAGGTGCATTATCAGTCAATAAGGCATTATTAGTAGAATCATAAAAACCAATAATAGTAATATCTGATAAAGTAAGACCTCCGTATAAATAGAATTTGAGATAATCAGTATCCAGATTTATTGTAAAAGAAGTTTTGTTAGTATCACAAATTGACCCACCACCTCCACCAGGGCCACCAGAACCAGTGCCACCACCGCCACCGCCACCGCCACTTCCGGCAGTACCATCACAATTACCATCGGCAGCAAGTTTTATTTCAGTAAATGCATCACAATATCCTATAGCTGATGCCTTTACATAAAAAGTACTATTCATGTTAAACGTTACTGAAGCAGGATTAGGAATTTTGTAAGAGGCAGAGTAATTTGAATTAGTGTAATAATCTAAATTTACTCCAACAACAGGAAAATCGAGAAGTTGTGCCTTATATTGAGTTAAATCATAATTTTTTATGGTTTGTCCCTCAACGACATAGCAAATTAAAAAAGGCTTTTCTGGTTTTTTAACTTTTATAAATTGTTTTAATTTTATTTTAAACGGAACTATAGTATAACAATCCGGATCGTTGTAAGTAGCATTCCATGCCCTTAAATATAGAACTTTTGTATTATCAGATTCAGTAGTTACATCTAGTGCATAATTAATAAAATTACTTATTTCAGGACTTCCCGCAGTAGCAGTTTCTAAGGATTCAAAGTACTTATATCGTGTATTGTTTAAGCCTGTAATACCTAAAGTACTTAAATTTACAATCTCTTTACCATCATTATTTTCGTCGCATTTTTCAAACAGCTGATAGGGAGTAATTACAGGTTTTTTATTTAATCTCAGATTTAGTATTCCTACACTATAGCAAACTCCGCTTTTTAGTATTTTAACGAATACCGTTTTATTATTTGAAAAAACGTACGCATGTTTAGGAGAAGCTATGGGAATAGTGATATTCTGGTCTTCAAAATAAGAGAAAGAAAGTGTTGGATCTGGATTTATTTCGGTTTCATACAACGTTAAATCAACAGTATAATTTTCCCCATTATTAATACAGAATGCTTCGGTTGTTTTTTCCTTTGCTGTTGGAAAATCTATAGAAAACTTTACTTCTATTTTGTCTGTCACCGTTATTGGAACACACAAATTATAAGTTACACTTACTTTATATTTTGTGTTTTGAGTAGGATTAACCAATATGTCTTTTAAATTTCTCGTTCCCGAAATTTCGATATCATTTTCATTAAACCATTGAATAGTACTATTAGTATTCCCATTTGGGTAGAATCTCCAGGCTTCGTTATGGGCTTCCCAGTTTCCGCTGTCTCTTCCGGGAGCAGCGATTCCGGCACTTGAATCATAGTTAGTAAGCCCTATTGCAGCATTTTTTTTGTACGATCCCGCACCGTCATAAGCAGAGTTAGTGCTTTCAATCTTAAACCGATCTTTTACATAGACATCAATTATATTGGTTGTTTCGTATAGTACAATTTGCGAAGTAGAGTTTTTAGTGTAGCTCCATTGAGGAATATCATTATAATTGATAATAACTCTTCTGTTTGGATAACTGCCTTCTACCCGATATAATACCTGATGTGCCTCTTTTCTTCCCGTATCTACCTTTCTTTCCATATCATGAAAAACGCCAAAAATAGAGTTTACGGCAAGCCCGTTTGGAATTGGTCCTGAAGGTGCAAGTCCACATTCATGTTGTGCCAAACTTGTATTAAAACTCACGACACCATTGTCACTTATTATGATTTGGGAATACGAATTGCCATAGTAACAAAAGATAAAAGGTAAATCTATAGCAGCACTATAGGTATCGTTCTTTTTGAAAGTACCATCTGGTTCCGGCATTCTTTTTATATCAACTACTTCACCCTGATTAAAATCTCCAACGGGAGCATAATCAATAGAAGATACAGCATAACTGTTCGTTTCTCTTATATCAGGAAATTTCGCTGTTAATTTAATTTGTTTGTTTAACAGAAAGTCGTAATCGCAATCAATAGGTACTATGCCGGTATTTTCTTTATGATCGTTAATCTTTACAGAGGGAATAGCGACATTTTGTGAAAAAACTTTCTGTAAAGAAAAAAGTAAGAATGCAAAAATCAGTAATTTGATGTTTAGTAGTTTCATAAGATTACATTAATTTAATTAACTCCGATAATTGAATATTTAAGCAATGATTTACCTTAAATAATCTGAACTAAAAAGGGTAAAAACACCTTAGAAGATTATTATTTAGTAAATTATAAAAGAGGAAGTTAGACAAGATATTGGCAATACAATAGCCACTATAGGTTTTGGAAATAACACAATAGGGTTTTTTTGCGAAGTTGTAATACTTACATTTAAAAAGATTGTAAAACAAAAAAGAGCCAACAAATATTTGTTGGCTCTTTTTCTTTATAATAGTTTAGTTTTTTTTAATTTAACTTATAAAATGGTGATCCTCAATTTATCCAAAAACCGAGAATCGGTACCATTTTATAAAATTATTTACAGATTTATCACTCTGTCGTGCTTTGTCTTTTGTGGGAACAAACTAGCTTTATTAGTCCCAATGCTCTGTTTTTTTAGGGTTACATATCAGCAGAATCAATCCCTTTGCGCTTTGTCTTTTATGGGAACAAACTAGCTTTATCAGTCCCAATGCTCTGTTTTTTTGAGGGTTACATTTCAGCAGAATCAATCCCTTTGCTTTGTCTTTTGTGGGAACAAACTAGCTTTATTAGTCCCAATGCTTTGCTTTTTTTAAAGGGTTGTATTTTAGCTTTGCTCATTCCCTTGATACAAAGTTAGCATAGAAGTACTTTTAAAAAATTATATAATTTTTGATCTTTATTATAGATTTCACATACCACGTTATGATGGAATTATATAACGGGCAATAAAAAAAATTGAGTATTTTTGAACTCTATTTTTTTATTACAATGAAACTACAAATAAAAGAGCTTACCACTATAGAAGCGATGTTGACTGAGATAGAAACCATGCGATTTCTTTATCCTAATTTATCGGTCGAAAAGTATCAGGCCTATCTTTCTGAAATGGTCCCTCATAATTACATTCAGATTGGTGTATTTGAGCAGGATATTTGTGTTGGGATTACCGGTTGTTGGTCGTCGACAAAGTTATGGACCGGCAAATATCTCGAAATCGATAATTTTGTGGTCAGTCCGGAACATCGTTCTAAAGGAATTGGAAAATTACTGACAGATTATATCGAGAAAAAAGCTTTAGATCTCGAGTGCAGCTCTATAGTTTTGGATGCTTTTACCGGAAATTTTGCCGCACACCGTTTTTACTACAACCAGGGCTATGGACCAAAGGGTTTTCATTTTGTCAAAATTCTGGACGAAAAAAAAATAACGCAATAAATTAAGCACAACTTTCTTTATTGAACCAACAAAATCAATAATAAACCAAAGAATTGGTTATTTTTGTTTTACAAACTTTATTATAAAATTATTTTGGGATTATATAAAAATCTGTTCAAGCAAACTGCAATTTACGGACTAGCAACGGTATTACCGAGAATGCTAAGTTTTTTATTGGTGAGATTGTATACTGGTATTTTACCAACTGCAGAATATGGCGAGGTTTCGATCGTTTTGTCATGGATGGTTTTCTTTAATGTGGTCCTTTCATACGGAATGGAAACGGCTTTTTTTAGGTTTTACAGCGCCGAAGAAGACAAGAAAAATGTAATTGCAACTTCGACAATATCTATATTTTGGTCGTCGATTGCGTTCTTATTTATCGCTTTAATTTTTAGAAATACATTGGCAAATCTTGCCGAAGTTGATGTACAATATGTAACCTATACCGTTTGGATTTTAGTATTGGATGCATTAGTACTGATACCTTTTTCTAAATTAAGGGCCAACCAAAGACCCATGGTTTATGCAGCGATTAAGATAGGAAACGTAATAATCAATTTATTGCTCAATATATTCTTCTTAATATACTTGCCTAAACTGGCAGCTTCAAATCCCAATTCGGTTTGGGATAATTTGTATGTAGAGAATTTTCAAATAGCGTATATTTTCATTGCAAACCTATTGGCAAGTTTAGCCACTTTTATAGTGCTTTCGCCAAATTATCTTTCTCTGGGAAGAAAATTTGATCCCGTACTTTGGAAGAAAATGATGAAATATGGTTTGCCAATTTTGGTAGCCGGACTTGCATTTGCGGTTAACGAGCATTTCGATAAAATTTTATTAGGCTATTTGTTGCCGGAAAATCTTGCAAAATCTGAAGTAGGAGCATACTCTGCCTGTTACAAGCTAGGTTTGTTTATGGTTTTGTTTGCAACCGCTTTTAGGTTAGGAATCGAACCTTTCTTTTTTAGTCATTCAAAAAATGCCAATGCCCCACAAACATACGCCGTAATTACAAAGTATTTTGTTATTCTGGGTTCCCTGATTTTATTAGGGGTAATTGTTTTTGCCGATGTTTTAAAATATCTTTTGCTTGACAATAAATCGTATTGGGAAGCTATGAAAGTAGTTCCGTTAATTATATTGGCAAATTTCTTTTTAGGAATTTACAACAACTTATCGGTTTGGTACAAACTAACCGATAAAACAAAAATTGGAGCCTATATCTCCATTGTTGGAGCTATTGTAACATTGGTTTTAAATTATTTTTTAATTCCAAAATACAGTTACTACGGTTCGGCAATTGCAACAATATCTGCTTACGGAAGTATGATGTTGATTTCTTATGTTTTAGGAAATAAATATTATCCAATACCTTACGACATGAACAAAATTGGTGCTTATCTGGGAATTTCAATTGTATTTTCGGCTATTTCTTTTTACGGATTTAGAGAGAATTATTTCGTTGGAGTTCCATTATTTTTAGCATTCGTATATTTTGTTTACCACAACGAAAAAGAAACAATCAAAGGAATTATGAATAGAAAGTAGTTTTACTTTTTAATCTTTATAAATAAAAATGAACATACAAATTATCAACAAATCACAGCACGCTTTACCAAACTACGAAACAATTGCTTCGGCAGGAATGGATTTACGTGCTAATTTAACAGAATCTATAACATTAAAACCATTAGAAAGAACCATCGTAAAAACGGGTCTTTTTATTGAATTACCAATTGGTTACGAAGCACAAGTGCGACCAAGAAGCGGCTTAGCAGCCAAAAAAGGAGTTACGGTTTTAAATTCTCCCGGAACGGTTGATGCTGATTACAGAGGCGAAATAGGCGTAATTTTAGTAAATTTATCCAATGAAGAATTTGTAATCGAAAACGGAGAGCGAATTGCACAATTAATTATTGCCAAACACGAAAGAGCCGAATGGATCGAAGTTGCAGAACTTTCAGAAACATCAAGAGGCGAAGGAGGCTTTGGTAGTACAGGAGTAAAATAAAATTTAATAATTTAAAGATTCTAAAATTGAAAGATTAGGAAATCTTTCAATTTTTTCAATTTTTTAATCTTCCAATAAAACATGAAAATAATCGTTCCAATGGCGGGTCGGGGATCAAGACTTAGACCACATACTTTAACTGTTCCAAAACCATTAATTCCTGTTGCAGGTAAATCTATTGTGCACCGTTTGGTCGAAGATATTGCTAAAATATTAAAAGAACCAATCGAAGAAGTTGCTTTTATTTTAGGCGATGCTGCTTTTTTTGGAGATGATCTTGTAGCAAGTCTCGAAGAATTGGCTGGAAGCCTGGGAGCAAAAGCGTCAATTTATCGTCAGGATTTGCCTTTAGGAACCGGTCACGCTATTATGTGTGCAAAAGATTCTCTGTCAGGACCTGCAGTTATTGCTTATGCAGACACATTGATTAGAGCAGATTTTGAATTAGATCCTGCTGCAGATGCTGTAATTTGGGTAAAACAAGTAGAGCAACCGGAAGCTTTTGGTGTTGTAAAATTGAATGCCAATAATGAAATTATAGAATTGGTCGAAAAACCAAAAGAATTTGTAAGTGATTTGGCAGTTATCGGAATCTATTACTTTAAAGAAGTTGGCGATCTGAAAAAAGAACTTCAGGGTGTTTTGGATAATAATATCCAGAATGGGGGAGAGTATCAGATCAATGACGGAATCAAAGCGATGATGGCTAACGGTAAAGTTTTTAAAACCGGAAGCGTTGACGAATGGATGGATTGCGGAAATAAAGATGTAACGGTAGAAACGAATACCAGAATGTTAGGATTCTTGCATAATGACGGAGAACATCTGGTAGACTATGATGTAAAATTAGAAAACGCAACAATTATTCCTCCTTGTTATATTGGCGAAAATGTAGTGTTGAAAAATGCAACCGTTGGACCTAATGTATCGTTAGGAAAAGGATGCCATGTTACAGACAGTACGATCAAAAACAGTTTGGTACAAACGTATTCTCAAATAAAAAATGCGAACTTAGACAATGCTATGATCGGAAATCACGTGGTTTTTGATGGTAAATTTACCAGCATTAGTATTGGCGATTATTCGGTTTTAGAATAAGGTATTTTTTAAAGAAATTCGTTTTTGTTTAAAGATTAAAATTTTAAAGATGATACAAAAAGGAGTTATAGTTATTCTATTTTTCGTTTTGCTGGGCAATCCAATTTCGGTTATGGCACAAACAGAACCGGAAGATATTGCTATGGCAACAGATGAGTATCAGGATTCTTTTTATGAATCATTAAAACAAAAAGGAATCGAAAACTATGATAAAGCCATTGCAGCACTGGATAAATGTATAAAGCTAAAACCTAATGATGCTGTCGCTTATTTTGAATTAGGAAAAAACTACCTGTCTTTAAAAGACTATCGAAACGCACAGGATTCGTTTGAAAAAGCAACACAGTTAGATCCAAAAAACAAATGGTATTGGTTGGGGATTTACGATGTAAGTTATGAAACTAAAAACTATCCTTTGGCAATTGAAACCATTCAAAAAATAATTGCTTTTGATGAAGAGTACAAAGACGATCTGATTTCGCTGTATATGATTACCAATCAACAAGACAAAGCGCTTGTAATGATTAATGAAATGAATGATAAGTTTGGAAAATCAGAAGATCGTGATCGTTATAAACAGCAGATTTTATCGCAGGGAAAATATCAAAATTCTGAAATTTCAAATTTGCTTGATCAGATAAAGCAAAATCCAAAAGAAGAATCGAATTATGTAAATCTGATTTTTCTATATTCAAAAAATGAAGACGTAGATAAAGCGTTGGATGTTGCGAAACAATTGGCAAAAGAAATCCCAACTTCAGAGTGGGGACAAGTAAGTTTGTTTAAAGTATATTTAGATGCAAATCAGGCTGATAAAGCAATTAAATCGATGAACGTGATTTTGTCAAGTTCAAAAATTGATTCAAAGATAAAGCATCGTACCTTAAATGAATTTTTGATTTATGTGAATAAAAATCCACAATATGCTCCTGATTTAGAAAAAGCAATTGCCTATTTCGACAAGGATAAAGATGTTGATGTAGCAAAAGAAATTGGTAAATTTTATCATAGCAAAGGTCAGTTTGAGAATGCGATTAAGTATTATGAAAAAGATTTAAAAACAAATTCAGATACAGATCGCGAAACCAATTTGTTATTGCTTGAGGCCTATACGCAAGCAAAACAATTCGAGCCAATGACCAAAAGAGCCCTGAACATGATTGAAGTTTATCCAAGTCAACCTCAATTTTATTATTATGCAGGTTTAGGAAGCAATAAGTTGCAACAATTTAAGAACGCAAAAACCGTTTTAGAAATGGGACTTGATTATGTTGTGGAAGATAAAACGCTCGAAGCAAATTTTAATATTCAATTAGGAGAGGCGTATAATGGTTTGGGAGATGCGAAGAAAAAAGAGGAATACTTTTTGAAAGCAAATGAATTATTAAAGAAGAAAAAGTAAAAGACTAAATTGAGATGAAAAAATATATAGCACTAGTATTAGTCACGGCAATTATGGTTTCCTGCAAATCAAAAGCTGTTGCAGTACAAAATAATAACGAAACTAAAGAAGTTGTTACCAAAGAAGACAAAAAAGCAATTGACAAACATTATGACAATAAGTTAGATTTTTCGACCTTATACATAAAATCAAGCGCGCGATATGTCGACGAAAAACAAAGTCAGAATGTTACTGCCGAAATTAAAATAGAGAAAGACAAGCAGATTTTAGTAAGTGTTCGCTTTTTAGGAATTACAATGGCAAAAGCATTAATAACACCAACAACAGTAAGTTACTACGAAAAAATAAACAGTACCTATTACGAAGGCGATTTTACCAGTTTAAGCAAATGGCTGGGAACGGAATTAGATTACAGTAAAGTTCAGAATTTATTAGTAGGAGAAGCGCTTGACGACTTAAGAAAAGGAAAATATACACAGACAATTGTAGAAAATCTTTTTCGACTTGAGGATGCAAAAGAGGCCAGCCTGAAAAAAGCGTTTTATCTGGATGCTGATAAATATTTGTTGCAAAAAGAAGAGATATCACAACCTGCAGAAAACAGAATGCTGCAAATTTCATATGCTGACACTAAAGTTTTTAGTCAGGGAACATTGCCTACGAGTATTGAAATCAATGCAATCCAGCCAAAAGGAACCACGAATATTAATTTGAATTACAACAATATTTCATTTAATGAAGAACTTTCTTTTCCTTATAGTGTGCCAAGTGGTTATAAAAAAGTTATAATTAAGTAAATTTGCAAAAAGAAAATATAAACATGTCAAAATTTCTCCTAAGCCTAATTTTTATATGTGCCACTACATTTATGTGGGCACAAGATTCGCAACAAGAAAAACTTGAACAGCGTAAAGCTCAGATTCAGCAGGAAATTAGAGACAACGAAAAAATGTTGCAGTCTGTAAAGAAAAAAGAAAAATCAGCTGTTAATGTTTTTTTAATTCAGGCAAACAAAATTAAACTGAAAGAGAAACTAATTAATACCACCTCAAAACAAGAAAAACTTTTAAGCAATGATATGTATATTAACCAGGTTCAGGTTAATAAACTAAAAAAAGAATTGGCAATATTAAAAGCAGATTACTCGAAAATGATTTTAAAATCATACAAAAGCAGATCTGAGCAAAGTCGAGCCATGTTTATATTATCATCGGAGAATTTTTTGCAAGCCTATAAAAGAGCACAATATTTAAAACAATATACCAATTTCAGAAAAAATCAAGGTTTAGAAATTCAATCTAAAACCACGCAATTAGTTGATTATAATGCCAGATTGGACGGACAAAGAAAAGTAAAGAAAAAAATTATTGCTGAAAATCAAAAAGAAAAACAAAGTTTAGAAGTTGAAAAGCAAGAGCAGCAAAAATTAGTTAACTCGATTAAAAAGGATAAAAATAAAATTATTGCAGATACAAAATCTAAACAGCAGGAATCAAGAAGAATTGATGCAAAAATTAAAGATCTTATCCGTGAACAAATTAGATTAGCGAATCAAAGAGCAGAAGAAGAGAGACGTAAAAGAATTGCAGAAGGTAAAGCCAGCGAAGCAGAGAAAGCAGAGGCGGCAGCACCTAAAAGTTATTCATCAGACAGAATTACGTTAACCCCGGAGGGAAAAATTCTGGCTGCCGATTTTAAAGCAAACAGAGGAAAACTGCCTTGGCCGGTAGAGAAAGGATTTATATCTCTTGGTTACGGAGATCAGCCACACCCGCTATATCCAACACTTACCGTTCATAATTCCGGAGTAGAGATTACTACAGAACAAGGAGCAAGTGCACGTGCCGTATTTGAAGGAGTAGTATCAAAAGTTATCGCCTTATCTCCTGTAAACAGAGCTGTTTTTATCCAGCATGGAGATTACTTTACAGTATATCAAAACCTAAGTCAGGTATCTGTTGAACAAGGTGATAAAGTAAAAGTAAAACAAGTTATTGGAAAAGTAAGAACCAGCGGAGACACAGGAAAAACGATCATTAAGTTTTTGATTCTTCAAAATACATCAAACAACAATCCAGAAGGATGGTTGCAAAACAGATAACAAAAAAGGGAGCTATTCAGCTCCCTTTTTTTATGATTTATTTTTTACTTAATCATATTGCTCCAAAAAATATTTTAAAACATCTGTTGTCGTAACAATACCTTTAAGTTCTCCATGATCAACAACCGGAAGTGCGTGAAACTCCTCTTTTACAAAGGTTTCGGCTAAATCTCTTATAACCGCATCAGATGAAACTGTTTGTGGTTTTGATGTCATTACCTGAGCAATTGTCAACATGTCCAGAATCGCTTCATCAGCGCCTTCCTGTCCTTCAAACAAAGCACCAAACGTTAACCTGTTAATATCAGTTCGGCTAATAATACCAATTACCTCTTTGCCTCTAACAATTGGAATATGGCGAATGTTGTGTTTCTTTATTTGTTCTACCACTTTTCTCAAGTCATCATTTTCATTTGCAGTTACAACACTTTTAGTCATTATATGACTGATTGGTTCTCTTTTTTTCATAATTAATATGTTTTAAGGTTCTATCAAAAGTGTCAAATATTTCGCATAAATAACATGATTTTTGTCATCTTGCAATTATAATTTGATTGTATTAAAACCACTTCCGTTTTAGATTTTTATCTAAAAAAAGGATCAAAATTGTAGCTTTATAGAAGATAAAACAGATAAGAACATAAAAATCATTCTATTGTTCATTTGAAATTGTATCGATTGAAATTTAAAATAGTATTTTTGCACTATGGAAACAAATAGACAGAAAAAAATAGGCGGTGTCATCCAAAAAGATTTGGTTGATATTTTGCAAGGTGAAGTGAGAAAAAACGGAATTAATAATTTGGTAATTTCGGTATCCAAAGTTAGTGTTACTTCAGATTTATCTGTGGCAACAGTTTATTTAAGCATTTTTCCTCAGGATAAAGCCAAAGAAACTTTAGCAGGCATAAAATCGAATTCGACCTTAATTAAGCATGATTTATCGCAACGAGTACGCTTGCAATTGCGTCGTGTACCAAACCTGGTATTCTTTATCGATGACTCTTTAGATTATATCGAAAAAATTGATAACGCTTTATCAAACAGAGAAAACCCAATTGAAAATCGTGATCTTTTAGAAAAAAGAAGAAAATCATAAATTGAATTTCCCCCTTTACATAGCCAAACGTTATATTTTTAGCAGAAGTAAAAACAATGCCATAAATATTATTAATCGCATTGCCAGCATGGGAATTATTGTTGGCACAATGGCTTTGTTTGTCGTTTTATCTGTTTTTAGCGGATTAAAAGTTTTTAGCCTTTCGTTTACAAACGAAATAGATCCTGATTTAAAAATTACCAGCACCTACGGAAAATCCTTTTTGGTTACACCGGAGCAGGAAAAGCAAATAAAAAATATTGAAGGAGTTGTTTCGTACACTAAAATTATCGAAGAACGCGTTTTATTTTTATTCAAAGACAAACAGCAAGTAACGTACTTAAAAGGTGTCGACAAGAATTATCCTGTCGTTAACAATATCAAAAAAAAACTTTTTAACGGCGATTGGCTTAAACCGGATACTTATCAGGTGGTTATTGGTTACGGAATTGCGCAGGATTTTTCGATGGGGATTCTTGACTTCGAAAATCCATTGCAAATCTTTGCACCAAAACCAGGAAAAGGAGCAATCGAAAATCCGGATGAAGCATTTAATAAAACAGATGTTTTGCCGGTTGGGATTTACTCGATCAGCGAAGATCTGGATTCAAAATATGTATTTGCTGATTTGGGTCTGGCGCAGGAATTGTTGATGTACAAAAAAAATCAAATTTCAGGAATAGAATTTCATATCAAACAAGGCGCAAATGAAAACGCTATTGGTGCTAAACTAAATGCAATTTTCAATAACAAAATCACCATAAAAAACAGGGCACAACTTAATGAGTCTTTGTACAAAATGCTAAATACAGAGAATATAGTTGTTTATCTGATTTTTACTTTGGTGATTATTGTGGCACTTTTTAATTTGGTTGGTGCTTTGATTATGATGATCTTAGAAAAGAAAGGAAACCTCAAAACCCTTTTTAATCTGGGAACAGAAATTAATAGCTTGCGAAAAGTTTTCCTGCTTCAAGGTACTTTGCTAAGTGTTTTTGGAGGTATTATTGGTCTTATTTTAGGGATCATTTTGGTCGTACTTCAGCAACAATTTAACTTCATTATGCTTACGCCAACTCTGGCATATCCCGTGATTTTTAATCTCGAAAATGTACTCATCGTTATGAGTACTATCGTATCACTTGGTTTTGTAGCTTCTTTAATCGCAAGTAGCAGAGTAAGCAAAAAGTTATTGGATTAATATTTCTTCGTAAAAAATATTACTTATATTTATCCTCTTAAAAAACTACAGTATATGATTGTTTCTGCCTAATCCTATTTTATTTTTTTGAATAATTAGGATACTTACGTTTATTTTCTTCAGTTCAGATCATTGAATCTGGGCTCATTTTATCATTTATCCTAATACATCATGACAGAAACAACAATAAAGAAAAGTTTATTTTCTAAAATTTTCACCACTTTAAAACAAGCCATCAAAGGAGATGAATCTTTTGATTACACCGTAGGGAGTATCAAAAAAGCAGTTATTCTATTAGCCATTCCTATGGTTTTAGAAATGATGATGGAGTCTGTTTTTGCCTTAGTCGATTTATATTTCGTAGGGCATTTAGAGCACAGCAGTTTTGCGATTCAAACTGTAGGTTTGACAGAGTCTGTGCTTACCATAATATATTCAGTCGCTATAGGGATGAGTATGGCCGCAACAGCAGTTGTAGCAAGACGAATAGGAGAAAAAGATCCTGTTGCAGCTGCAAAGGCAGGAATGCAGGCCATTATTATTGCATTTGCAATAAATAGCATTATAAGTATTTTGGGTGTTATTTATGCCAAAGAAATTCTGGTACTTATGGGTGCCTCTGCAGAAGCGGCAGAACATGGTTACCTTTTTACCCAAATTATGATTGGCGGAAGTTTATGTATTATGCTTTTATTCCTGATTAACGGGATATTTCGCGGAGCAGGAAATGCAGCCATTGCCATGAAAAGTCTTTGGCTGGCCAATATTTGTAATATTATTTTATGCCCGCTATTAATAAATGGTTATGGTCCAATTCCGGCTTTTGGATTAACAGGTGCAGCCATCGCTACAACTTTAGGAAGAAGCATTGGAGTATTGTATCAATTATATCATTTGTTTTTTGGGAATGGCACACTAAAAATTAAGATTTCTTATTTTATCCCGGATTTTGATCAGATAAAAGCATTGGTTAAAATTGCCGCACCAGGAGTTTTGCAATTTGTTATAGCATCGTGCAGCTGGATTTTTCTGGCACAATTAGTTGCAACAACAGGCGGTGATCACGGATCAGCTGGATATCAGACTGCTCTTAGAATCATGATGTTCTTTATACTTCCGGCTTGGGGATTAAGTAATGCCGCAGCCACTTTGGTAGGGCAAAATTTAGGTGCCAAACAAGTAGATCGTGCCGAAAAATCTGTTTATACAACAGCCAAATACAATGTCATTTTTATGGCAACAATCATGATCATTACATTGTGTTTTGCAAAATATATTATTTCGTTTTTTACCAACGACGAATTGGTAAAAACAATAGCCGTCGAAGCATTGCAAATAATGAGCATCGGATTTATCTTTTACGGAATCGGAATGGTTTTGATCAATACTTTCAATGGTGCAGGAGATACCTGGACACCAACCGGAATTAATTTCTTTGGGTTTTGGTTGTTCCAAATCCCATTAGCCTATGTATTGGCGAAACATTTCAACATGGGACCAACAGGAGTTTTTATTGCAATTCCGGTTGCTGAAACTGCCATAACATTGGCGAGTATTTTCTTTTACAAAAGAGGAAAATGGAAACGCATTCAAGTATAGTTTATAACAAAAAAGACCTTCAAATTTGAAGGTCTTTTTTGTATTTAATACAAATTGTTTATGGTTAAATCTTTTGGCGATTTTACTTTATAACTAATCCTTATTTTTTTTGTTTCGTTCTCAGAAAGTTTTAAATTCCAGGTCAGGATTCCTGTTTCTTTGTTGGTTTTAGCATTGCCGTTTTCAAGTAATTCGATCGTGATATCAGTATTTGTACTGACAGGATACTGATCTTCTAATTTTAATTCGATCTTTTCTTTTTTATTATTTCGAACGGTGATGTCATAAGTGAAAATTTGCTCTTTGTATGACGACAAAAATTTAGTTCCGGATTTATCTACTACTTTCTCCCGTAGAATAGATATTTTTTTATCACGCCCCATACTTAAAGACAAAGAATCTTTTGTTTGACCCGGATTTATGTTTAATTTACCAATATAGAGTCCTTCAAAAATTACATTGGCCTTGCCCGGTAGTAAATTGTATTTAGAATAATCATTAACTTCTGCCAATAAAAAGGCATCAGTATCTACTTTTGGAGCAGCATAATATTTATAAGTTGCAGGAAGTTTGATATCTTTTAGAGCGACACTATGAATATTTCCATTTGATAAAACGTCATAAGGAAGATCAATATCAAATGAAACATTAAGTTGATTTTCATTGATTTTAGTATAATCAGATAATGTTGTTTGCTCTAAAGAATAATCGACTAACATCTCTCTCAATTTTGGTTTTTTTGTGGTATATGCACTGGTTTCTATAGCTCCACTAATAATTGGCTTTCCAAAATTAGTGTCCTTATTCGGGTCATAATAGCTCAAAAACCAAGTTTGTAAAGCTGGAGCAGTATTATTTTGATTAGGAGATCCGCTAGAAAGGCTTAGTTTTACTTTCTTCCAGTCTACACCTGTATTTTGTACAATTTGTGCTTTATAAATCATACTTATCGGAGAAGTAACATTATTTGCTCTCAGCTCATAAAAAGGAGACCAACGCGCAGTATTGGTTAAATAATTAATATTAAAATCTACCAAACCCGCTTTGTCATTCATAACCTGAAGAACTAATATTCCATTCGAAATTTTGTCTTCGTTGTTACTATTTACCTCTAATTTTGAATTTAAGCCGGCTAATTTTTTATTCCAGTTATTTTCTTTTTCAGCTAATGAATTGAGAGTATTAGATAAATCAGAACGTTTTATTTTATAATAATCAACCATCTTAATTAGCTCAGCTACGTTTAAGCCGTTAGCGCCATTAACCTGTTGATTTTTATCTAAAAGCTCAATTGTTTTGGTATAGGAAAGTTTGTCAACCTGAACCTTGCTAATTTCTTTTTGTACCAAAGAGATACTATCTCTCACTTTTTTAGTAGCAGGATCACTTTCATCAATCTCATATTCAGAAACTTTATGGACTATAAATTGAGTGGATAAAACAGTTACCGAAGAAGGTACTGCAATTTGAATGGTATTTTCGTCCATGTAATTGGCGACATTTTTTACCACAATTGTACTAGTTCCCGCAGGAAGATTTAAACTTATCGTTTGCGAAAGTTCGGCAGCATTAAAATATACAATTGCAGACTTTACCTTAGCTGATGTGAAAATTGGTTTTTGCCCAAAAACAGTTAATGTAAGAAACAGGAAAGTGATAATAGGATAATTATTTTTCATTTACGTAGAATTTAACCCGTAAATGTAGTAATTTATCTACATATTTTTGCTTTTAGAAGTAATTTACTTTGATAAAGACCATTATAATCTAAACAAATTCATATCCAGCATAAACCTGCTCAATTTCTTTCATAATAGCAAACAAAGCTTCAGGTTCATCAGTAGTAACGAGTTTTTGTTTGTATTCTTTAAAAGAGTGAATTCCTTTAAAATAATTGGTATAATGACGTCGCATTTCAACAATTCCTAAACGTTCACCTTTCCATTCCATCGACCACATAAGATGATTTCTGGCGGCTTCTACGCGATCAGCAACTGTTGGAGCAGCCAAGTTTTCGCCTGTTTTAAAATAATGCTTGATTTCGTTAAAAATCCATGGATAACCAATTGCAGCACGACCAATCATAATACCGTCAATACCGTATTCATTTTTATATTTTAATGCTTTTTCAGGATTGTCGATATCGCCATTCCCAAAAATAGGCATTGTAATTCTAGGGTTGTTTTTTACGCGTGCAATATGCGACCAGTCAGAGTGACCTTTATACATTTGCGCACGGGTTCTCGCGTGAATCGTTAAAGCCTGAACACCAATGTCCTGAAGTCGCTCTGCAACTTCATCAATGTTGATGGAGTTTTCATCCCAGCCCAAACGCGTTTTTACCGTTACAGGCAAATCCGTACTGCGAATAACCGCTTTTGTCAAACGCACCATCAGATCTACATCTTTTAGAACTCCCGCTCCGGCACCTTTGCAAACTACTTTTTTTACCGGACAGCCAAAATTAATGTCGACTAAATCAGGTTTTACAGCAGAAACAATTTTAGACGAAAGTGCCATTGCTTCTTCATCACCACCAAAAATCTGAATTCCAACCGGACGTTCGTAATCAAAAATATCCAACTTCATTCGACTTTTGATAGCATCACGAATCAATCCTTCTGATGAAATAAATTCAGAATACATCATATCAGCACCATGCGTTTTGCATAATCTGCGAAACGGCGGATCACTAACATCTTCCATCGGTGCGAGTAATAAAGGAAATTCGGGTAATTCTATGTTGCCAATCTTGACCATCTTCAATATTTTGTGCAAAATTACAACTTTTAGTTTAATTTGTACCAAATTGAGGTTCAAAGGTTCAAAGCAACAAAGGTTCAAAGGTTCAAAGGTTTTCTATAATGTTGATTAAGAGTCTTTGTCACTTTGCAACTTTGCACCTGTAAAGTTACCTATAATCAAAAAATCGAATTGGTTTTCGACTCATTGGGTTAAAAACTAGCGGATTCAAAGTTTCTTTTGAAGCAAATTCAATCTTTGGCGTTACTCTTAATTTGGCCCTGAAATGATCTTTTATTTCTTGCAGGAAATCAGAAGATTGATTTTTTACGGCAATTTTTATCAGGATTTCATCTGTTCCTAAATCGTTGGTCGAGATTTCGATAATGTGATTTTCGATATTATCAAAACCACTCAAAACATCGTTCATCGCTGGCGGATAAAGTGTTGTTCCTTTGTATTTAATCATTTGTTTTTTACGCCCCACTACAGGTCCAACACGCAACGTATTTCTGCCACAAGCGCAGGGACTATTGTGCAACTGAACAATATCTCCGGTTTTAAAACGCAATAAAGGCATGGCTTCGATCCCTAAAGTCGTAAAAGTAAGTTCGCCAACTTCGCCCTCTTTTACCGGGATATTATTTTCGTCGAGCACTTCGACAATAATCAATTCCGGATGATGATGACCACCGTTTCCGTGTTCACATTCTGTAAAAGCAGTGCTCATCTCTGTAGAAGCATAAGTCGAGAACAACTTAATGTTCCACTTTTCAGTGATTTTGTTTGATAAGATATTCATCGAAAAATCCTGATTTCTTAGAGATTCTCCAATACAAATTGCGCCTTTTATGCTAGAATTATTATAGTCAATTCCGTGTGCTTCTGCATATTCAATCAGTTTTAATAAAAACGAAGGAACCGTAATTAAATAAGAAGGTTTGTATTTTAAAATCGAATCCCATTGCAATTCCGGAATTCCGGCACCAACACGAATTACACCTACTTTTAATTTTCGCAATCCCAGAAAATAAGCCAGTCCCGCCATAAACTTCCTGTCGATTGTAGTCATTAATTGTACCACATCGCCTTCTGCAATTCCGGCACAGGCAAACGAAATGGCTTCATTATAAGCCAATCGGTCCAGGTCAGAATCTGTTAAGCCAAAAGTTACAGGATCGCCTAAAGTTCCTGAAGTCGAAGCATAATCTATAATTTTATGTTGCGCAACACATAAAAAATCATCGTTGTATTCCTGTAAATCCTCTTTTGTCGTTACAGGCAAATGTTGTAAATCTTCGAGGGTTTTAATTTTTGAAATATCAATATTTTGTCCCGCAAAAAGGCGTTTGTAAAAAGGGGAGTTTTGACTGATATAGTGTAAAAGTTCTACTAATTTCTGCTCCTGAAAAATTTTAATTTCTTCTAAAGAATTTTTTTCTATTAATGGAATCATTGTAATTTTCTTTTGATTTTTTTTAAATATTTTTCAATTGCTGTTTTATCAGGAACTGTTGTAATTTCTTTGGTTAGAGCTTTTTCAAAATTAGCATGAGAAAGCCGGTATTCTTTTTTTTGATAAAAGTACAACCCTGCTTTGTAATACACAACCCAATAATCAGGGTTTAAGGATTGATAATTTGCTATAAATTCTGTACTAACCCGTTCCTTTTTTTTCAGATACCAATCTATTTTATGATCTTCGATCCTAAATTTCTGATAGTTTTTGTATTGAATAGTTTCCAGAAAAGGATCTCTGGCAATATTCAAATTTTCCTGTTGAAAAGAAACAACAGATTTTGTTTTTCTTTCTTTAAAAACAGAATCTAAATTGTAGCAAACAAACTCGCCTAACTGGTATGGATTCGCCGATACCCAAACGAGTTTTTCTTTTGGTTTAAAAATAACACCGTGATGTGCCATCAACTGATTCAATGCTTTTTCGTTGCCATAACCCAAAGCCATGTTTTGTAACCCATCTTTATTTCTTAAAATTTGGGAGGCAGTTTTAGGATTGATTTTTGGATTGCCAGCAAACAATTCCTGCATTCTTTCAAAGCGATATTCAGAATGGCTGTTGGCTATTTGAGATTGATTTCGTTTTTCGTTTTTTAAATCTTCTCCCTGAAAATGATTCGAACAAAACAATTGATCACTATTGGGTACTTCGTACACGTCCATTTTTTTTGGTGAAACTTCAATTAAAATTGCTTTGTTATCCTGTGCACTTCCTACCATTATAGATTCTGAAACAAAAACTTCACTTTTTTTAGCAAGGGCAATTGCCTCATCAATATTTTGTGCGTGTTGTAAAATTTGACGCGTCAAAATCGAAATTGGTGTTTTGGCAATTAGCGGAATTTTAGACTTCGAAGCATTAATGGTCACCGTTAGACCTTGCTCGTTCATTCCGGAAACCGCACCAACCATTCCGGGCCAGGTGACCATCATAAACCGATTCCCTTCTTTTGGATTTATAAACGCCACGATTTTATTTTCTGCGAAAGCATCACTGACATAAAAATCGAAATTACGACCAAGAATTAAATTCCCGTCTTGAGATTTTTGTCCCCACGCCGCAAAAGAGGAGCAACCCACCAAAGCCAAATCCTGCAAAGCATGACCAATATCGTGCGCGGCGTGCAAATACAAACTACGCTGAAATTGTGGCGCAATATTATCGAAATCATGCGAGGTGTATTGCGAAACGCCGAAGATTTCGGTTTGATATTCTTCGGGAACGTTCAGATATAATTTTCTGTTATACCATTTTAGAAAATTACGAAGTAGTTTCTGCTGGAATTTTGAAGGAATTAAATCCTTTATTTTCGAGAAGAATATATGTTCCTGATTTTTTAAAAGAGAATCAGATAATGCACCGGTATTAAGTCCAATTTCAAGCGGGTCGCCTTCGACATATAATTCCCAAAGGCCTTGTTTGTTTTTTAAAAGTGAATTTTTTCCTGATACAAAAATACTGTCAGATTGTTTTACGACAACAGGTTTTGTCCCATTATAATTGGCAATTTCAGGAAGATGACGCATAGATTTTGATGTTCCGCAAGAGGCTAACATCAACAAAAAACCAACGAAAAAAAATAAATTAATTCGGCTTTTCATATCTACATCTATTCTGGAATAATAGACTCATTCATTGTTATCTTTCTCATAACCTTCATAGTAATAGGACTGTTCGATTCCTTTAAAAATAACTTCTCTATTATTAACTTCGTCAGTTAGATTTTCCTTTAATAAAGTTCTTAATTCCAAATCGTTAATAGGACTTCTTTCCATTGACTGCAAATAAAGAGTTTTGTCAGCAAATTGCCAGTTAACAACTTTATTGAGTCGACTTTTTAGAATCATATCGAGCCATATTCTCATAGATCTGCCATTACCTTCCATAAAAGGATGAGCAATATTCATCTCAACATATTTAGCAATAATTTCTTCAAAACTGTTTTCTGGCATTTGCTCAATCTTTACTAGAATTTCATTAAGATATAATGCATTTGCAAATCTAAAACCACCTTTTGAAATATTGAGTTTTCTTATTTCTCCGGCAAAATCATATAAATCATGAAATAAATAATCGTGAATTGCCTTAAGACCTTTGGTTGTGCCAATTTCTATTTTGTCTATATCATTCGATTCAAATAATCGATATGCATTTTCTAAACTGTTCTTGTCAATATTTTTCATAAAGATTTTGTACCAAATTTAAGTCGAAATCAAAATTACAATTTAATTCCTAAAATTGGGAATTTAATGTTTTCGTTTCGAAGTCATGTTCTGATGAATCAAGATATATCAGATGCTTTATTAATTTTGGTTACTAAATACTCTTTTCCCAGAATTTCTGAGCAGGTTACAACCGCACCAATCGTTACGCCCAGAACCCCGTGCATGTTTATACTTTGTCCTGTAAGATATAAATTATCGAGTTTGGTTTTTGACGGAATCAAGGTTTTCATCGGGTTATTCGAATCCTTAACATAACCATACATATTGCCGTTATCACCACCAATATAATCCCGATACGAAAGCGGGGTAGAGGTGTGAACAGATTGGATACAATCTTTTATGCCGGGAAATTTTAGCTCGATTTCAACTAGAAATTTAGCTGCTTTTCTGGATTTAAATTCTTCATAACTTTCTCCACGATCATTTTCGTCAACCGTAGTATTAAAAGTTTCGATCCAAGGCGCAACATCATCATATTTCATGTAGGTTATAAAAGTCATTCCTTCGGCCCATTCTTCCTGTTTTTTGGAGGCATTCATAGAAGCCATAAAAGCTTTTGGCCAGGAATCTTCATTATAATCATGAGCAGTCCAGACTTCGCTGCTTTTCTTGAAATGATAATGATTGTGATTGATATACTTAAAAGTCTGCGGTTTAAAAACAATGTATAAACTAAAAGCCGAAATAACGCCTTCGAGACTTTGAACACGACTGTAAAATGCTTTTCTAAAATTCTCTTCGCCAGCCATTTTCAGTGTAGTTTTGGGCTCTATGTTCGAGATAAAATAAGAACCGGAAACCTGAGTTCCGTCTTTCATTTCGACCCCATTTACCTGGTTGTTTTCAACATTAAAACGAATAACTTCTTTGTATTTATAAAATTCACCACCATGTTTTTTAAGCTGTTTCAAAAGCTGTTTCGTAATCTGACTTCCGCCATTGATACAACGCCAGGAACTTTGAATATAGGAGTTTACAGAAAGAGCATGAACGTAAAAAGGCGATTTGTCTGCAATACCGGCATACAAAAAATTAGAACCGGCAAGAACCGCTTTTAGTTTCTCATTTTGTGTACATTCTTCAATCGTTTCTTTGGCATTAAGCGTCAGGATTTCGTTATCATATTTTCCGTCCCATTCTAAATTATAAAGTGGAAAAGATTCGCAAATTGCTTTTATCTTTTTGCAATAATCCTCAATATTTGCTTTTTCATCAGGAAAGAAATGCACGAGTTGATTGGCAAAATTTTCATAACCCTGTGCATGAGGATATTCGTTTTGATCGTCTTCAAAAGAGATGATGTCGAAACCATTTTGATCTAATTTTTTTAGATTCAAATGTTCAATAATTCCTAAATATTTAAAATATTTATACAAATTCTGTCCTTCGTCTAAACCTCCTATATAATGAATTCCAGTATCAAAAATGGTTTTGTCACGTACAAAAGTTTGCAAATTTCCGCCATATTGATTGTTCTTTTCGAGCACACAAACACTATAACCTTCTTTTGCCAGAATAATTGCCGAGACCAATCCGCCTAAACCGCTGCCCACAATTACTACATCGTATTGCTCCTTCATGCTAATTTTTCTTTAATACGATTATAGAATTTTCATCTAAAACAGATTCAAAACCAAAGTTAATTAAAGTGTTTTTTAAACCCGAACTATTGATTAAAATAATGCGGGAAGTTGTAGAAACGATTTTTTGAAGATCGTCTCTGTAATTTTCATCAGAAATTAAAACGGCCTCATATTCATTTGGCACAACCAGTTCGAGATTGTCCAGATAAGAGATCTTTCTCTTTTTAAGGAAATAATTCGTTTTGGCAACTTCAATTTTTTCTTCGTCAGCAATAAAAGAGAAGACTTTTCGCTGCGGTTCCTGCAAGGTTAGCAAAACATCTAGTTGACCGTAATCATTTGCTAAGTGCAATATTTTGGCTTTTGCCGAAAGATGCTTGTTAAGCTCATAATACGTTGCGAGATTATTTTTTAAATCATTTTTGACAGAATTTATAATTTCAATTTCTTTGTAATCGTAACTATGAACCAGCATTTTTTTGAAATAATCCGGACCTTCTAATTGTTGACGAACTTTATGAAACTCTTCTTTAAAATAAGTACTTAATAGTTTTGTTCTTTCGGCATAATTTTTACCAAAAGAAAGATTATCCGGAGCAATTCTTTCTAAAATAGACAACGTAAGATGACTGTGGTGAATGACAAAATCTCCTTTTGGGATTGCCTCTGAAGCACCATGAATTAAAACAGGAACAATGTCCAGATTAAATTCTTCGGCAAGATAAAAAGCCCCTTTATGAAAACGATTTATCTGATTGCTTACAGAACGTGTCCCTTCCGGAAAAATCATTAGTGAATATCCTTCGTTTACTTTTTGACGCAAATGTTCAACGCCGCCTTCAATACCTTCTGAAACCGGATAAAAACCTGCTTTTCTAACCGTTCCTCCAAAAATAGGAGAGTTGTAAACCCAGTCATTTACTAAAAAAATAATTTTAGGACTCAACATTCCCATTGCCAGAATATCTATAAACGAAGAATGATTGGCAATTATAATGGCTGGTTTTTCGAAGTTTTCATTAAACGGATTGATGACTTTTTTATGCAAAAAGGGATTTGAATATAAAACCGAATTCATGAATCTTGAAATGAAATATCGAAAACCTTTCATTTTTCTTTTTTCATTTATCGGTAGGATCGGCATAATAGTGATGCTAAAAAGCGACATCAAAATACCGCCAAGTCCGTAATAGGTAAACGAAATAATACCATGTATAAAAGTTCGCAACTCAAAGGGAGCATTTCCTTTTTTTGCACGATTGGATATGAATAGTTTAAAAAGAATAGGGTAGAAAATAAACGTAATAATCAACGCGGCAAAAACCCCAATTAACGAAACAGACGAAATAGATCGCAAAGCCGGATGGTGCGCAAAAATCATAGCACCAATTCCTAAAATAGTTGTGATAACCGCCAGGATTATTGAAGTTCTGTAAATCGCAATTTCGTTTTTGCCTGTCGTATATTCTTTTTGAAGAGCGCTCGTCATAAAAATACTAAAATCGACACCGTGACCAAAAATCAAAGTACAAACAATCATACTAAAAATGTTCATCTGGATGCCAAAGATGCCCATGATTCCTGCCGTGACAATTCCGGTTAAGGCAATCGGGATACAACTTACAATAACCAATTCGACTCTGCGGAAGAAGAAAAACAAAATTAGAATTACAGCCACAAAAGAATAATTAACAAGTGAATTAAAATCGGTTTTTAGTGTACTAAAAAACGTTTCATTCATTTGCTGACGATCAATTGCAATGAGATTCTTTTTGGCTGAAGCCAATTTTACAAATGCATCTCTTTGCTCCGGCGTAACTTTTACCAAAGTAGAAATCGTAAAAAATCCCTTTTTTTCAGTTACAAATTCTTTTAGTTGCAAAGCCTGAATTTTGAGATATTCCTGCGCTGAAACAGGTTTGAAATTAAAATTTAAATGATCGTAAAAATTAGAATAAGTTGTAGTTTTAAATCCTAGTTTTGAGCCTTCGGCAATTAGTTCAGATTGTAACACTTGCTTTTTATTGGCATCCCAAAATGAATTCCACTGATCTATTTTTTGTTGTTGTGCTTTTTGCGAAAGCATGATTCCGCCAACCGAACTGAAATTCAAGATTTTGTTCGTTTGTTTTGCTTTAGATAAATCGGCAAAAAGCTGGCTGTTATTTTGCAAAACTTCCTCCATTGTGTTTCCGTACGAAGCCACATAAATGGTTTTAGATGTTAAGCTGGTGCTTTCTTCCAGATCTTTTTCGGCAGCTTTAATTTCTTTTGGAACAAAATTCAATTGCGATAAATCATTATTAAAGCCAACATTGTTATACGTAAAGCAGCAAATAATCGTGATTAAAACACAAAACCCAATTAGATATTTATTATTATGAAAAGAGAAATGTGCCAGTTTATCGATCACATTTTTCTTGTGTTCAAAATTATTTTCTTTCGGTTTATACAAATGCGGAACAATCAAAAGCGAGAATATTCCTGTTGCCATAACAATTACGGCAGCAAAAATTCCGAGATCATTTAAAGCATCAGATTTTACAAAAAGCAAACATAAAAAAGCAACAGCCGTTGTTGAGCTGCTCATAATAACAGGCATTGTAATGTCTTTGTATAACGTTTTTACATCGCTGTTGTGTTTGTAATGTGTGAGGATATGTATCGAATAATCAATCGTGATTCCTAACAAGATCGATCCAATGCCCAAAGAAATAGCTGAAATTTGCTCTTTTACAAAATATAGAAAGGCAACGGCAAACAAAGCACCAAAAACCGTAGGCAGAAAAATGATCAGCGGGATCAATATTTTTCGATAAAACAAGATCAAAATTAATATCAGCGTGATCATTGCGATCGAAGTCGTTAAAATGATATCGCTTTTAATTTGATTGGCATTGGCAACGGCAATCAAAGCCGAACCAAAATAACGTATCGAAGTTTTACTTTTAAATTTTTGATTTAGATTTTCCTGAATTGATTTTAGTTTATTTGCAAAAATCGTATTTTTCTCTGTTTCGCTCGACGGTAGATTCGACGTAATAAAAAGCAATAATTTTGTTTTGTCCTTCGTCATCACAAAACCATTGTTGAGCGTAAAATCGTCACCAATATTTAATTGTTGTAATTTTTTTAGTGCGATAAACGAAATCCCAAGCGGATCTTGCAGGATAAAATCTTTGGTTACAAAACCGGACGGAGAAATGATCGATTTGTAATTTCCCTGAACGGTTGCCGCAATATTGTCTTTTTGAAGTTTATTCTGAATCGCAGCATAATCTTTATTCTCCAGAAATAGGGGTAAATTATTGTAAACAAAATCAATAGTTTCCTGAATATTTTCCTCATCAATTTTTCCCTGAATTCCGGTTACATAAGGTTTGCAGGATTTAGCAACGCTGTCTGAAAAAGCAGTTGCCATTTGTTTTAAATCTTCTTCGGAACCGTTTTTTTCCAGTTTGAAGATAACGGTAATTTTATCGGCGAAATTAAGTTGTTTAAGGACTTTTGCAGTAACATCAGCTTTATCGTTGGTTGGGATAAGTTTAGAAATGTCTTCTTCGAATTTAATTCGGGAGGCAAAAAATCCAAAAGCGATCAGCATCAAAACTGCCAAAAACACCGATAAAGATTTTCGTCGGTTTACAAATAAGTGAATGGCGTAAAAGTATTGATGCATAATTATTTTATTATTTTCTTTTGCCTACAGTTTTTTTGCCACAGATTAAAAAGATTAAAAAGATTTTTAAGTTCTGTGTTAGTTCGCCACGAATTTCACGAATTTTCACGAATTAATTTGTGCTAATTAGTGAAATTCGGGGCAAAAAAAATCATTTTAATCTTTTTAATCTGTGGCATTCATTTACGTTGCGTTTCCGCAATTTATTAAAAATTAATTCGTGCTAATTTGTGAAATTGCTTCGCCCGTTCGCTGTCGCTCGGGTCGTGGCAAACTTACATATAGATTTTAAAATCATTCTAATCCTTTTAATCTGTGGCTTTTTTTAAGCATTTTTTAAAAATTGATTTGTGCTAATTTGTGAAATTTGTGGCGAATAATAAATATATATTATTCGGTGCGTTTCTTGCTAAAAGCCGTTAAAAGTAAATAACTTATAAGACCAAAAGTCAGTGCCAAAACGGATGCTAAAATAAGACTTCCCACGATATATTGGGTAGCATTTTTTTGAATATCATCCAGTGTCACGGAACTATCTAAAATTAATGGTGCATCATTAGACACAAAATAGCTTCCCATTTTTAGAGAACCGTAAATAACAAAAGGGATAAAAGGCGGAAAACTCACATTCGAAGCCAGATAAGCAATGACTTTATTGAGCCTGAATAATGCAGCAAAAGTAAAAAGCAAAACGGTTTGGAATCCCCAAAAAGGCGAAATTCCGATAAAAATACCCAGGGCTATTGATGCCGATTTCGTGAAATTAGAGTCGGAACTTTCTAAAATATCTTCGAGAAAGAATCTTTTAAACCCTTTTTTTTTTGCTCTTCTAAAAAAATCTCGTGGTTTTATATACAACAATGCATTGATTACCAAAACGGTATTTAGAATACTGATTCGGGTAAAATCCTTAAACGGTCGAAAATGGGAAACACGTTCTGCAGGATCGTACAATATCTGGATTGGAATGTTTTTTACTGTAATACCTTTCCAGGCAGATCGTACAATAACCTCAATTTCGAACTCAAATTTATTGGTATAAAATTGAGTCGGAATCAGTCTTAACGGATACAATCTAAAACCAGATTGGGTATCTTCAAGCACAATTCCGGTTTCGAACTTAAACCAGAAATTCGAAAACTTGTTTCCAAAACTACTTTTTCTGGGTACATTTTCCTGTGTCATATTACGACTTCCAATCAAAAGAGAATTTGGTTTGTTTTGGATGGCAGCAATAAAACCCGGAATGTCAGCAGCAAAATGTTGTCCGTCAGAATCGATTGTGATGGCATATTCAAAATTTAGTTCGATCGCTTTTCTAAAACCATTTCGAAGCGCCCTTCCTTTTCCTGTATTTCGAGGATGATGAATTTGTGTAAATTGCGAATATTGCTGTAAAATTTCACTTGTTGTATCTGTTGAACCGTCATTGACGATAATGATGTTTTGAGTGAAATCTAAAATAGAATCCAGCACTTTTTTCAACGTTTTGTGATTATTGTATGTTGGAACAATAACACAAAAATTGGTTGAATTCAGTAATTCCTGCTGAGATAATGTTGGTTGCATTGTGGATTTTTTTCTTTATCTACTTCACAAATTGCCTCTCTTTTTCAGAGAAACTTTTCGATTGTAAAACAAAGTCTTTTAGATATTCTTTTAAAGTAGCATTTTGCTCAGCATAATGCGTTGTGATAAATTTTTTATCTTCTTTAATATTTTTTTTGTAGCCTGTAATTCCCGGAACATCTTCCTGAATACTCAATCGAATCATTCTGATTTCGATATTGTTTGGATCACTTTTTAATGTCGCTTCCAGAAGTTTAGCACCTTCTTTAAAACGCGAAATTTTACTTCCTAATATACTTTCAAACTTAGAGTCCAGCAAAATTGAAGCCGCTTTGTAGGCGACTAAAATTTTCTCGTCACTGTTTGAAATGGCAGAAAGTTTTTCGGTAAATTCTTTAGCATTTGTTTCTGATTTTGCAACATCAGAATACATTTTTCGGATGGATGCCAAATCTGGAGTTCCGGCAAAATTTATCCATAGAAGTAATGACAATAGTAATTTCATAGTTATAGTTTTTTGTACGTATTGCTTAATTTTAAAGCAACGGTATCGTTAAAATATGTGGTGTTCTTCACCTTTATCAAATCATCTTCTGTGGTTGTAATATCAAGTTCTAAACGCAATTCCGGATTCGTCTCCGGATTGATTAATGCCATGAATTTTACATTGGTCAGTGTTTGTATTATCAACGAACTTTTGGTAATCGCTTCTGTAAGTTCCTTAATGATCTGAATCATGCAAACGCCCGGCATTATTGGGTTTCCTGGAAAATGACCATTAAAAACCTCATGATTGGCATTAACTAATATACGAATATTATATTTAGCATCTCCTGTTTTTTCTTCTGAAAGCACTTTATAAAAGTCTTTTAATACCATAATTTTTATTTTACTTTAAAAGTGTAACTAATACCAATCTGGAAAACCTGATTTAAAATAAGATCGTTATAGTAATAATCATTATTATCATAATTGATTCCGTCGTACCCATAAATATCAATTAAGCCTTGTTTAAATCTGGCTTCAAAAGTTAAACCATTTGGCAGCGTATATCCTAAACCGGCAACGATAGATAAATCAACTCCAACAGGATTAGTCCCCAATTTATCAAAATTATCATCTGTTTTAAAGTCTATAGAAGGTCCTGCTAATACATGAAAACCTTTTCCTTTAAAATGAAATTTACCTACTGCTCCAAGCGTCAAATAATTTATTTCGGCTTTAGTATTTCTGGAGTAAAAATTTGGATCTCCCGGATTTTGAAAAGCTAAAGAAGAAAAATGAAAATTAGCACCTTGTCTGGAATAATTTAATTCTGGTTGAAGCGTAAAATATTTATTAAACTTTATAGCCACTAATCCACCAATATAAAAATCAGATTTAGAGTTAGTGTTTCCTGGCATATTACTTAAATCAGAAATATTTAAACCTCCGCGAAGTCCAGGGCTCACAGTTACCTGAGCATTTGATGTTAAAAGTCCTGTAAAGAATACAAAGGCAATTACGGTTAATTTTTTCATTTTGGTTTGATTTAAAGTTTATGATTAGTTTAAATTATTATTCAGATTTAAAATAATTTAACTCAATTTTCAACTTGATATTCTGATGAATAATCTGAATCTTTTCGGCAAAAATATTGTTTTCTGAACTAAATGTCAGCGTAAATTTTTCTTTTGTTTGAGAAGCATGAACGACTTTCTCTAATTTTTGGTCCTTTTTTGAGATAAAAAGATAATTATCCCTTTTTCCGTCTTTTGATTTGTAGATGTTAGCAGAATCGTTTTCGAACTGTTCCTGAATTAAATATTCCTTTTTAAAAAGTAATCGAAAATCTTCTTTCAATGTATTGATCAGGATTTTTCGATCTAACTCGGATACAATCGAATTGACTTTGAAATCAGTTTCTGAAATTTCGAAATCCATTAGTTTGTTCCCAAATTCAGTGGTAAAAACAATTCGGTGTGTCGTATCGTTTATTTTTTTGGCAATAAAAATTCCGCTAATTTCATTTCCGTAAACCGTTATATTGGTTTTATAAACATAATCTGTTTTTGAATCTGAAAAATAGGGAACTTCATAAGACGTTTTGTCTAATTTTTTTGGAGTATAGTTTTTTGTGACTGATCCACAAGAAACGAATACTAGCGCCAGAAAGCAATTAATTATTAAAAACGGAGTCGTCGATTTTTGCATTGATCACTTTATTTTTAAGTACAATTCGGGTATAATCTTCAGATGATTCTAATAATTTTACCTGAACTACGGTTGCTTCTTCTTTGTCGAAAGTCAGTTCGATTTGTTTGATGTATTTCTTCAACGTCGCATCTTTCGGAATGAATTTTGCCAGATTTTGACCTTTTAGTTTAAAATACGAAATGGTAAATTCTTTGTCGTCAAACATATTTCCGCTTACGCTGCCAACGATTAATTTATTGATGCGGCCAAAAATTTTGCTGTTACCAATATCAACCGCACTTTTTTTGCCTTCGTCATTAATCAGGATTTTCCCGTTTTTAAAAACAATACTGTAATTGTATGGTTTTTTATATTGCCATTGTAACAGACTTGGTTCTTTAAAAATCATTTTACCGGAAGTTTCAATATCCTTCGATAAAAAATCCAAGTGTTTGTATTGCACAAAATCAGTACTTAAGGTTTTGATTTTTTTCGATACTACATTTACATCTTGCTTAAAAGTGGCAATTTCGGCATCTGTCATTTTTTGTTCCTGAGCGAACAAATTGCCAGAAATAAATAGAATTAATAGAACTATTTTAGTTTTCATATTTTGTTAGAAATTATGCTTTAAATTTTTTTTTTGCCACTCCCGATAATTTTCCGGATAATGATTTACACAGATTATTTTTTAACACATAGAAACATAGAATTATTGAACTCAAAAAAGGCGTTTCACTTGTATTAACAAACATAGCTATGTTTTAGAAACGAGTTTCTTTTTATTTACTTTTTTAAACACATACAATCTATGTTTCTAGGTGTTTAATTAAATTTTTTAGCATTAACTTATTGGTTAAAAATCTGTTTTATCTGCGCCTTCGCTTTAGCGAATCCGTTTAATCAGCGTTCCATTTCATAAGCTTTAAGATTCAAAAGTTCCTCTATCGAAATCACTTTATAGTTGTTTTGTTGTAAAAATTGCAAAAACTGTTCCAATACCAAAACCGAATGTGATGCCGTGTCGTGCAAAAGTACGATTCCGCCGGGAGAAACGCGTTTTATAATTCGGTTGAAAATTAAACTTTGATTTTTTGTTCCGCCGTCGAGCGATCGAATATTCCAGCCAATTACTTTATGTTTGGTTTTTTCTAAAGCTCTTCTGATCGATGGCGTTGTAACTCCGTAAGGCGGACGAAAGAAGTTTATTTTTCCGGAAGTATATTTTTCCAGAAGATCATCTGTTTTCTGAATTTCTTCTCTGATTTTTTTAGCATTATAAAAATCAAAAAAAGGAGAATGACTGTAGGAATGATTTCCGACTAAATGACCTTCTTCAATAATTTTTTTTACAATTTCAGGATGGGTTTCGATGTTTTTTCCAATGCAGAAAAAAGTGGCGCGGGCATCGTATTTTTTCAGAAGTTCTAAAACGTCCAAAGTAAATTTACTTGGACCATCATCAAAAGTTAAGGCAATTTTTTTTTCTGTTGCTAACGGATTATTACAGAAAGCTTTTAGATGATAATTTGATGCAATCCGGGAAGAGCCAATAGCATTTATTCCCAACCAAATTAAAATTATAACTACAAACCACCATATGTTTATTGCTACATAAAAATTCAGAAGAAATAATAAGAGCAATAAAAAAACAAAAAATAGTGATATGTTTTTGTGCGTTATCATTTTGTGATTAACGTAAAACTATGGTTTTTTCCGTTTAATTGATTGTACAATAAAATGGTTTTGTAAACTGGTTTTTCAACCGAATTTACTTTTATGATTTCCGGAATTTCCTGTGTTTTTAAAATTTTAGCTGCCATCCATAAAGCAAAAGCAGATGCGGTGTCGTACTCTCCGCTTAAATGTTTGTAATACAAAACAGGTGTTTCTGAGAAAGTATTTTCAGTAAGATTTCTATAATAGTTTTCGAAAACTACATTTCCGTCAAAACCTAAAATCAAAGCATCAATAGCTGAAATTTCTAAATTATTTGATTTCAAAAAGGATTTAATTTCGGTTTCAATTTCGTTTGCTGCAAGCGTATTTACAATTGCAATATCCAGAACTTCAGCATAAGTGTGCTCTTTTCGTTCGTTTTCTAAAACAAAAAAACTGGCACCTTCACCGTAAACGGCACCACTTGTTTCAGAATTCAAGAGGTCATAAGGACCTGTATTGTCTTCTTTAATGCGTCCGGAAAGTTTAAAAAGAGCGGTGGTATAATCGCCATTTTCATCAACTCCACCTATTAAAACCGATTGAGCTTCGTCTTCTTCGATTTGCATTTTAGCATCTAATAAAGCCGACTCAAAAGAAACAGCACCGTTTACATACGTAAAATTATAGCCTTTGCATTGTTGCAACAAAGCAATTTGTGCACCAACGGTATTGTGTGTCGATTGAATAAAAGAGGTAGGCGTTAAAAATTCCTCGTTATTATCGAGAATGCTTTTCAGGAATTTTTCAGAATCTTCGATACATCCCAAACCGGTTCCGGTAATAATAGCATCAACTTTTTCGATATTGGCGTCTTTCATTGCCAATGCCGAAGCTACGATTCCGTTTTTCACCCCTTTAGCCATTCGTCTGCTTGCTGCGGGCGAAATATAATCTTTGTAAACCGGCGAAACAATCGCCAATACATTTTGATTATGATTGACAACGGCTTCTTCTAAAAAAACAGTATCAAATGTTTTTTGAGTCGAAATACAACCTACTCCATTTATATATGTTTTATTCATTTTAGCTTTTTGAAAATATAAGAGTAGAACAATTTCCTCCAAAACCAAAAGAGTTGGATAAAACGTGTTCGATATTTTTATTCTTTGCAGTAGTTTGAGGTTGCAAATCAAATTCTTCCATCGGGTTTTCGAAATTCAAATTTGGGTAAACCACATTATTCTGAATTGCCAAAACGCTATAAACCGCTTCAATTGCTGCAGCTGCTGCCAGAGTATGTCCGGTAAAAGGTTTAGTTGAACTAAAATCAGGCACTTTTTCGTCTTGATAAATTCTCAATAAAGCTCTTCCTTCAGACAAATCGTTGTTTGGAGTTGCAGTTCCGTGTACGTTGATATAATCTATTTGAGAAGGTTTTAAGCCTGATACTTCAAAAGCTTTTTTCATTGCCAAGTAAGCACCATCACCATTTTCTGAAGAGGCAGTTTGATGAAAAGCGTCGTTTGCATTACCATAACCGGAAACTCTTGCCAGCACTTTTTTATTTTGTTTTGCAACAACTTCATCCGATTCTAAAACCAAATATGCCGCTGCCTCGCCCAGGTTTAATCCTTTGCGTTTATTGTCAAAAGGTTTATTAAAATCGTCTGATAAAATCATCAAAGTCTTAAATCCGTTGATGGTGAATTTTGCCAAACCATCAGTTCCGCCAACAATGACGCGATCTAATTTTCCGGATTTAATTAATCTTGCACCCAGCATAATCGAGTTTGCTGCAGAGGAACAAGCGGTACTAATTGTAGTGACAATTCCTTTTAGACCCAATTCTTCGGCAATTTTCTCTGCAACATCACCACCATCATGACAGGTAATATATTTTACCAGTTCAGGATGTTTGAAATAATCGTAATAATGTCTTTCAGTCATATCCATTCCGCCCACACTTGTAGCCGAAATAAGTCCGGTTCTAAATTCGTTTATCGAAGTAATTCCGGCATTTTCAACAGCTTGTTTTGCTGCCAAAGTACCTAACATTGCCGTTCTCGAAAAATTATTGTCACTGCCTAATCCCAATTCAGCAATCAGATCATCATTGGTTTTTTTGATTTCACCAACTTTAATAACATTTTCATGAACTGTCGAAATATTGGAGATGCGAGAAATGCCAATTTTATTTTCTATTAACGAAATATAATTTTCCTCGACTGAATTTCCAATCGAAGAGATAATTCCCATTCCCGTTATTGCAACACCCTTTGTCATTTTAGATTTATGATTTTAGATTTTAGATTCTTAGAACTTTGTCAAAGTTTAAAACTTTGACAAAGTTGACGGATTTTTAAACCATTTT
This sequence comes from Flavobacterium araucananum, assembly GCF_002222055.1. Lineage (GTDB taxonomy): Bacteria > Bacteroidota > Bacteroidia > Flavobacteriales > Flavobacteriaceae > Flavobacterium > Flavobacterium araucananum. The sequence goes on along the minus strand of NZ_MUGS01000039.1, from coordinate 29,894 downwards.
AGATTTTAGATAATGAGATAAGAAATCTAAAATCTAAAATCTAAAATCTGCAATCTATTTAGTTCTATTAGCGCTAATATAAGCTGCCATAGTTTCGATAGATTGAAAAATTGTTTTTCCTTCTTTTGGATCCACTAATTTAATTCCATAATCTTTATCCAAAATCACAATCAATTCAAGTGCATCAATTGAGTCTAAACCTAAACCATCTCCAAACAAAGGATCGTTATCAGCAATATCTTCGATTGCGATATCTTCAAGGTTAAGGGTTGTAATGATTTTGTTTTTTAATTCTTCTTTTAATGCTTCCATGATTATTTATTATATAATGTATTGATATTTTCGTTTTTGTATGTTGCGCTTTCTTCTTTGCTAATTGTGCAAAGAAACGCTTTATAACTGTCATTAAAAAATTCTACCCAACCGCACAGAACTGTATCGGCTTTATTTGTGTTTAATAGAATGGACGAATAGTTAGACAGAAATTCAGTATTGAAAGCATCAAATATAAAAAAAGAATTTTCACTTTTTAGCTGATGGCGGATACTTATTTCTCCCAAACAAATATTTGGTAAAGTATAGACGAAAACTGCCGGACTCGGAAAGTAGTTTTCTTTGTCTGAAATCGATTCCTGATATTTTACATCAGTATCTAAACTCGACGATTTATTGGCCAAAACCAAAGCGATATTATTTTCTTGTTCAGCCGAAGTTATTGGACTCAAAAGCAATTCAGATCCTAAAAAAGCCAGTTTGCTCAAAGCGTCCATTTTGAAAAACTTCGGGTATTGAATATCAAAATTACGATACGCCTGTTTTGAGAAATCACCAAAATCGGTTGGTTCAATTTTGAATATAGAAGTTCCGTTCAAAACAATTTCGTTGTTTTGGATCGTGATGTAGGATTGTATGTGAGTTTTTTGAGTCATTATTTTTGTTTAACACTAATTCCACAAATTAGCACGTATTGTTTTGGGTTTAAATTACACTAATTAGTCTGTGCATTTTTTAAGAAACCCAAGTTTCAACAATATTTGTAATATGCCATTCTCCAAATTTGTTTTCAATTGTAATCTCAAATCCTCTTCCGCATTTTCCTCCCCCGCATGAAGCACTCGCAGATATAGTGCCGGAAGTTTTGGTTTTATTAAACTGAATATTAGAAATTTGAATTGTTCCAACAAGCATTTTGCTTTTTTTGTCATTTATGTCCCAATATATTTCTTCAGGAAATTTAGACGTGTATTGAAAATCAAACTTTTTATTATTTTTAAAAGGAGTCAAATCAAATTTTTCATTTCTAATTTTATTGTTTACTACATAATCATAAACACCAATTAAAATTCTGTTTTTATCATTTTTAATACTGTCTTGTTCAACTTGATATCTTTTTAATTTATCATGATAACCGATCGTATCTTCTTTGTTTGTTTTAAAATCTAATCTTGGCATCGGAGGCGGATACATAGTTCTTCGATCCATATATATTGAATCTACAATTTCAAGAAAGACACTATTCATCACCTCTTTTTCTAAATCAGATTCAGACACTTCTTTCTTTTTACATCCAAAAGAGGAAAGAAGAATTAGTGTTATAAATATGAATTTTGATAATTTCATTTTAAATCGAATTGCTTAATTTGAAAGTATTCCTTCACTTTTCATTATTGCCAATGCTTTTTCAGTTTCATTTTGTCCATCATTCAAAGAACCAGGAAGCAAAATCAAGCGTTTTTTTAATTTCCCATTTTCATCTTCAAACATGATTTCGAATCTTGAGCGTGTAACACCAGTTCTACCATTTATAAATTTAGCGTCTTTGATTTTATTTCGTTCGATTATTGGTGTCGCAGAATTATTAAAGCTTTTTATAATGCTATAGATTAAAAAAAATGCAAATAGAGCATATAAAATTGCAGAACCATTTTCGTTATTTTGAAAACTTGTAAAAGCATTGTAAAACATGAAAAGGGCAATTCCGGAATAAATAATTAAGATTTTTGATAAGCCATTTCCAACAACTGTTTTTGAAACATTTCCAATTATTCCATCTCTAGTCAAAATTATTTTATCTGCTAATACATGACAAAAACCAGTTTTTGTTTTAAACGTTTTTTCGTTTTCCATTTTAATTTAATTATTGAACTTGTAAATTTTCCTTACAAGTTCGATTTTCATTTGAACTGTTCGGAATTTCCGAACAGTTCAAACTTTATTATATTTTAATTTGTGAAAATTAGTGTAATTCGTGTTTCATCTTTTCAAAAACTACAGCCGTATTACAACCTCCAAATCCAGAAGCTGTTTTTAGGAAATAATTAATCGTTGCCTCTTTATTTTTCTCAATAATATTAATCGTTTCGCTTACACCCATTTCATCAAAACCTTTCGATTCAAACAGCATGTTTTGATTTACAGATTCAATCCCAATTACCGTTTCCAATAATCCTGAAGCGCCTAAGGTATGACCGTAAAATCCTTTTAAACTATTGATAGGGGCATTTTGTAAACCTAAACGATTTAGTGCGATCGCTTCCATTTCGTCGTTAAACGGAGTTGCGGTTCCGTGTGCGGAGATATAATCGATTTTGTCAACTTCTATTTGGGCTTCTTTCAAAGCATTCTGAATACTTCTAAACAAACCTTCGCCCGTTCTTGACGGACCCGAAATATGATTGGCATCGTTTATCGAACTGTCTCCAATAATTTTTATTTTGGCAGTTGCCGGATTCGCCGAAATTAAAACAGCAGCGGTTGCTTCGCCTAAACTAACACCGGTTCTGTTTTTAGAATACGGTTTACAAGGCGAATCGCTCATGGCCTGAAAAGAATTAAATCCAGATAAAACAAATTCTGAAACTTCATCGCCCGCAATAACAAAAATGTTATCATACAGCTCAGACTGGATCATTCTTTTCGCCACCGAAACAGCTAAAATTCCGGAAACACAAGCATTCGAAACTACGATAGGTTGTGTATTGAATTTAAAAAAACTGGCAACATTCTGAGCTAAAACATCTAAATGTGCACTATTAAAACTCTCTTCAGAATTCTCTTTTAAAGCGGTAACATTTCCTTTTGTGGTCGAAAGTATAAAAGCAGTTTTTGAATTTAAATCAACTCCCGAATTTTTGATAATCGGCTCTAAAGCCAAAATCATCATTTTCTCTAAACGAGAATATTTTGTGTCAGCGCTTATTTTTGCAAAAGCACTGTTTATTTTTTCATCATCAATAATAGAAGCATAAAATGGTATTGGCATCAAAGAAGGATCTTCATGCAATTGAATTCCAGAATCGCCACGAACAATCGCTTCAATATTCGACTGAACATCAAATCCTAAAGGTGTGATACAATTGGTTTGCGTGATGTATATTTCTTTTGACATTTTATGATTTTTTTCGAATATATCGATTTGCATCTCTTTAAAACGGATGTTTAAATTAACTGTTTTTTAATACTTTATTTTTAGGTATTACTAAATCTGTTTATCTTCATAAAGTATTTTTTTAGATTGTTCTTCGTATTTTTTTTTCAAGGTATTTAAGTCATTTTTGTATTGTCTACCTAATGCCGTTGGAATGAATGCATTTACTTCGTCAAGCGTCACTTGTCCTCGTGGTATTTTATTTAGAATTGTTATGAACCCATTATATGTGCTTTGCAAATGATTAACAAAAAAATCAGAGGTCTCCTTGCTCAACGACTCATTCAATAAAATACTTCGTTTTTCAATAAAAATAAAAGCCTCTTTTAATGGTGTTGAATCAAAATTTATATGATTTAGTTCATTTCTTTGAGCTTCTATGAACTGATCAGGCATATCGTGACGTATATAATATTCAGTTTCAATAATCTTTTCCCAAACTTCTTGTAAAGTTTTTAGTAAAGTATCATAACGTTCTTTTCTTATTGTAATTAATGTCTTTTGAAACTCTTCGATTCTATTAAAACGATTATCAATACGTTTTTGAATAAAATATGTTGCAATACCAACAACAAATGCTGAAGTGAATAAATTAGATAATATGTCTATGCTTATCATATTTTTTTAAGTTTATATAATTGATACAAGAAACACGTTCTATTTCAATAAGCCCACTTTTCGTTTCCATTCTTCGTAGAAAGGAGGATTGGTCAACATTAAATTTCCGTCGCCGTCTAAAAAAACTTGCACCGTTTCGCCAGTGCAGGCAACTTCGCCTTTTGCATCTATAATCTTAAAACGGTAAATCATTTTTGCTGCAGGTGTATCAACAACCGTTGTTTCTATTGTTACGACATCGCCGTAACGCAAAGACAATTTATGCTCGCATTTCGATTTTACGATAGGAGTTGTATAACCTGTATTGCCAATGTCTAAATAAGTAAGTCCGTGTTGGCGACCAAACGCTTCACGTCCATCTTCAAAATACGTGATATAATTGCCATGCCAAACAATTCCAAGCGGATCAGTTTCGTTAAAACGAATTCTGATTTCGTGGGAGACGGTTAGGGCAGTGGCTTCGTTATACTGTTCTTTTCTTTTTGTCATAAAATAAGGCAATGGATGTTGTGATAATAAAGAACAAAAATAACAAACTTATTTTTGGAATGATTTCAAGGAAAGAAACGTTGCGTAATAATACATCATAAAAGGCTTCCAGACCCCAATTCATTGGCGACGATTTTGCGATATACTGCATTAGGGTTGGCATTGCAAAAACAGGCACCCAAACACCGCCAACAGCGGCAAGAATCAGTACACTTGTTGCGCCAAAGGGTGCAGATTGTTCCTGTGTGCTTGCGACGGTTCCTAATAAAATCCCGAAACCTATGGCAGCAAAACCAGAGAATAAAGCAACGATGCTCATTAAAAATAAATGGCCTTCGATATTTAAAGAAGGTAAACCAATATGCGGAAATAAAAATACCGCAACGGCAACCATCATGTAAAACTGAATCATACAAATGGCAGAATAGGTAATGGTTTTACCCATAATCACCACCAAATTAGAAACCGGATTCGTTAATAAACGTACAAATGTTCCTTGCGATTTTTCTTTTACAATATTAATAGACAGCGGAATCACGATAAAAAATATCGCAAAAAGTGTCCAGGCGGGAACATTGTGTTGTACGGAATTTGGTCGAACTTCTTTGTTGTTGATTTTAGGAATTATTTCTTTGAATGTAATGAAACTCTTTTGCTCGAATTCGATATTTCCCTCTCCCAATTGATTTTGGAAAGTGGTATAAATTGATTTGGTTTCGATTTGAGAAATCATCTTATCAATCGAATTCATCACGGCATTTTTGAAACTCATTTGAACCGCAGGATCAAAATACAGTTTCACTTCTTTTTCTTTGATTACTTTAGGTTTTTCGGCTTGAGCCGTACTATCTGTTTCTGTTAAGCCCATTTTGCTCACAATGTTCGTAACATTCTGATCGATTTTGGATTGTAAATCGACACTTAGATTTTTTGGGATGATAATCGCCAGTTGAAATTTTCCTTTGTAAACGGCTTCTTTGGCAACTTCTTCGGTAATGGGTTTGTTGTCTATTTGTGTGATAACACTAAACAAATTGCTTTTTTCAAGATTATCGAAAACAGTTTTAGAAACAGAACCATTGTCATTATCGACCAGTAAAATGGGGATTTTATTATCGCTAATCGTTTTAAAAGTGCTGTCTTGTATTAAAGTTACCGTGATTACCAAAACCAGCGGCATGATAAACAAAATAATCAATCCGCCTAAATCTCTTTTGAGCAGGAGGAATTCTTTTATAACGGACATCCAAATTTTATTGACCATCTCTAAAATCTTTACCGGTTAATGAAATAAAAACTTCTTCAAGATTACGGGCTTCATCAGTAGAAGCAATTAAACTTGATGGTGTTCCTTGTGCAAAAATTCTGCCTCGGTCGAGAATGGCAATATTGGTACAGAAATCTTCGGCTTCAGCCAAATGATGAGAGGTGTATATAATCGTAGTTCCGTTTTGATTCAGGAGTTTCAAATAATCGATAATCGCGTTTTTAGATTGTACATCGACACCAACAGTTGGTTCGTCTAAAAATAAGACTTTGGGATTGTGCAGAATTCCGGCAATCAAATTGACTCTTCGTTTCATTCCGCCCGAAAAAGTTTCGATGCGCTTGTCGGCAAATTTTAATAAACCCAGAAGATCTAAAGTTTCGATTACCTTATCTTTTAGATAAGAACCTTTTAAGCCATACATACTTCCAAAATAATGTAAATTTTCTCTGGCTGTCAGGGTTGGATACAAAGCGTATTCCTGAGGGACAACTCCTATGATTTTTTTGATTTTAGATGAATGGTTGCTATAGCTTAAATCATCTATGGTAAAATGTCCTGAAGTTGGTTTTATCAATCCGCAGAGCATCGAGATTAAAGTGGTTTTTCCGGCACCATTTGGGCCTAATAATCCAAAAATCTGGCCTTCATATATATCCAGCGAAACATCGTTCAAAGAATACTGGTCGGCATCTTTGTACTTTTTCGAAAGGGATTCTATTTTTATAATGGGTTTCAATATCGTTTAGCTAATGGCTTTTTTTAATTTTTTGAAAAAGATTTCTTCTCGATTGGCAATGTCCAATAGTTCATCGGCAATGGCGTTGTAAGCATCTTCTTTGGCACTTCGGTTTTTGTAAATTCGGGAAGCTTCAACAGCAAAATCTCGCCATGAGTCTCCAATTTTTGTCATTTCTTTAGACAGTTCTTTCAATTCGTCATTGCCTAAAATAACCGAAGCTTCTTGCAAAAATGCGGCATATATAAAACGGAAACCTCCGCCGCCAGTTCCTATTTCTTCCTGCATACGTACCATTTGCGCCAGATAATGATTGGCTTTTTTGGTACCGTGTTTTACAGGCCATTTTCTAATTTGTCTGGATACTAATTTAATTCCGCGTACACCAACAATAGGAACGGGAGCCAACATATCACGACACGTATTTTTGATTCCTTTAAGGATAGCACTTTTCAAATCTACGGCTGCCGGAATCTGAATTGGGTAATACATTTGTCCTCTTGGAGCAAAAGCACCTTTGGCAAAACGTACCTTGTCTAATTCGTCGTGCGTTAAAGTCGTAACGGTTTCCATAACAGGATCGCTGACCAAATAATCCGTTTCGGTTTTTCCATAAACAACTAAATTGTGCGCGTTGAAATGAAAGCGATATTCATCCGGAAAATAACTCAAATGATACACGCCAACTTGTAAACCTGTTGGGATATTGTTTTTTAAATTTTCGTCTAATGCTTTATTGGCATTTGTTGTCGAAGAAAATTTTTGTCTTTTTATTTTAAGGTTTAAACGACTTGCTAGTTTATTAAAAATTTGTCCAGGCAAAGTTCTATAACTGATTGCAGGGGCATAATTGACTTTTAAAAAGGGTAAATACACAAAGAAAAGCCCGGAGCCAATACCAAAAACCATTGGTTCGCTGATGTTGAGTCCGCTATTTTTTAGCAAATTCGAGGCCACTCCGTTCTCGCAATGCGCGGCTTGATGATGTGTGAAATTCGTTTGCATTAGTCTTTTTTGATATTTTTTAATTCGGCTATTGAAATCTCAAAAGCATCGGCATATTTTTTTAAGATAGCGTCACTTAATTTGGCAAAAACAGTTGGTTTAAAATGTCGTTTTACACGCCATTTCCATAATCCAACATAACTGGACAAGATAGTAAGATCCATTTTGTTGACTTCCATATAGTAACAAACAGGACTTACTTCGCCAATTTCAACCTGCATTTTTGCTTCGGCAATTCGCTCGTTTATTTCGTCTATAGAATTGGATAGTGCGATAGTTTTGGGTTCCCAACCGGTACTTAAAGTAGTAGTATAATCTCCGTTTTCATCGGTAGCATACAAAAGTTCTTTCAGATTGTTTTTGGTTAAATTGCCTCTGTCTTGTGGTACTTTTTCTTTTTCCATGGCCTATTTTATTTTCAATTGGAATTATTCTGGAACCGAAACTGTCTTTTGAATGAACAAATTAATTTCGCATTCTAAAAGTAGTTTATGCCCCCATAAACTTTCGCAGCGCATTGTGCACAAAGTATAATCATCACCGGCGAATTTTGAAACCAAAGTTGCTTTGGTAATAATCGTATCGCCTACTTTTGGGAGCAAATGTATTCTAAGGTTTTTTATTGCACTGATGAAACCAAGTACATTTACGTTTTCATTTTCGGTACCGTCTTCGTCAAAAAAATATTTTTTACCTACAATAGCAGAACAGGTTTGTGCCGTGTTTTCGATTAAACCGGCTTCTATAAAAACGTTATTGTCTATAAAAATGTTATCTTCTTTGATCACGAAGATAGTTTCTACAAAATTAGAATCTATATCCAAAATTAAATCCACCATAAGCATTGGTGCTCGGTGTGGTAAGTAATTTTGTATATCGACTCCGGTTTTCATTCCTGCTATCATTTTGCTAAAACAGTTTTCATTTGTCCGTTTGCTATTTCTTCATGATTCAAATACGTTACAATATCCACTAATGTTATTCCTGCAAATTCTTGTAGAATAGTTATGGTAGATTGAATCGTATCATTGATTTTTGGCAACTTTTTAATCTCAATTTCCTTTATAGAACCAATATATCCTGTTGGGGCTATTTCGTTTTTCAGGAAAAATTGATAACCAGTGTGCAAAGCCACAGATTGTGCCATGTGTTCGATTAAACCTGCTTCAAGAAAAATATCGTTGTCTAAAAAAATATTATCGTTTTTAATTTCTAAACCTGCAATTAAGGAGGTTTCTGTAAACGAATACATTTTATCTACCATCACAAAAGGAAACTTTTGCGGCAGTAAATTTTCAACAGCTTCTTTTTCTAAAAGTAATGTTGTTTCCATTAGCAAACAGTTAGATAAGCGTAAGCAAATGAAAATCTTCCACTTTCGGGAACGGATAAAAGGATACGATCTCCTTTTTTTAAATTTCCTGAATTCATCAATTCTTCAAGAGCGAGGTAAATAGAGGCAGAACCTACATTTCCTACTCGAGAAAGATTCATGAACCATTTTTCGTCTGCCATTCCAATTCCTTTTTCAGCTAATCCTTTTTTTAATCCTTCGACAAAAAAGTTAGAAGAAACGTGAGGGATAAAATAATCGACCTGATCTGATGTGATTTTATTTTTAGACATGGCATCACCCATACTTTCAGCTCCTTTAGAAAGTATAAATTCGTCCAGTAATTTTACGTCTTGTTTAATGGCAAAAACGGATTCGTTTAACCATTGTTCGGGAGGATATTCGCTCCAGGCTTTGATCTCGCCATTCTCTAATTTATCTCCACCGGCATACATGCAGGTTTCTAATTCGTATGCGTATGAAAAAGCTTCCATCCATTCGATTTTTAGAGAAATTGGCCCTTTAGGTTTATTTTCTAATAAAAAAGCACCGGCTCCGTCAGACAACATCCAACGCAAAAAATCTTTTTTGAAAGCAATAATTGGTTGTTCTTCCAGGCTTTTTAGATTGGCTGCTTCGTGGTTGTACATTTGTGCATTTAGCCAGGTCGAAACTTTTTCTGATCCTGTGCAAATCGCATTTGTAGAATTTCCGGATCTTACAGAAAGGAAACCAAATTTTAATGAATTCATTCCGGCACAACAAACACCAGTTGATGAATTTAATTCTACCGATTTGTTTTTTAATAAACCATGAACCATTGCCGCATGCGAAGGCAGGAAAATATCGGGTGTTGAGGTTCCGCAGGAAAGCACTTCTAAATCTTGTGCAGTAAAGTTTTCATCGAACAATTGCACAACAGCATTTCGCGTTAACTCAGCATTATTATGTGTACTTTTTCCCGTTTTATCTATGGCGTAATAACGACTTGTAATTTTATTATTGCGCAAAATAATGCGTCTTGCTTTAGAAGCGGCATCATTGATGAGTCCTAAATAATCTTCCATTTCCTCGTTAGAAATAGCTTCATTTGGCAAATACTTTGCGGCTTTGGTAATATATACTTCAAACATAATCTAATTTCGTCTTCTAAACTCCTTGATAATATCGAGTTTCCTTTTTAATGGTTTTTAACTTAAATGGGTAGGTAATAAGGTGCAATATATATACTATTGGTGAGATTAACCATATTGCGAGGAATAAATAAACATTAAATACTTTAAGAAGCTGTTTTCTGTTTTTTTGATGCTTATAAATCAAATTAGACCATTTATTAAAAATTTTATTTGCGGTTTTATCAACCGTAACCAGATATGGACTAATTTTTACGGCACCAATTGCGAGTAATTTTGGTTGCAAATCTTCAAATTTGTTCTCATTTAGCGCAGCAACTATGACTTCTCCAAACTTATTCGATTCCTGAATGTCCTGGTCTGAAACTCCCGGTAAAGGTAAGATTCCCAGATATTTTTTCTTAACTCCGGAGAACATCCACTCCACGATTGTAATTACGCTAATTAAATTTCCAACACGATCTACCAGAGCTATATTTCCAACCAAATGTGCATTGGCTTCTTTTAGTAAAGTCTTGATTTTTTCCTGCGCCATTATCCACATATTACGGGAACCACTTATGGTAATAACAGGGGTATTGTTTAGTATTTTTTTGGCATCATCACTTTTCAAAAAAGAGTTTATAGGGATGGATGGCGATAAATACCAAACCTGATAATGAAATAATACCAAGTCGAATTTTGTATTTAAAATTTCATCCCGAACCGGTTTTAATTTTGTTGGAATTTGAAGAAAAGATTCCGGAAAAGCGTCGAAGAAAGAATCTTTATCCCAAGGAAAAGGAAAAGGTTTCTCTAATTGTATTTCGTGAAACGTGACATTTATTTCTTCTGAGTTTAAGAAAGGCTTTGCAATGTTTCGTGCAATCTCTTCTAATTGTCCAGATTGTGAGTAATAAATAACAAGAACATTTTTCATTTTGGTTGATTGCTTTGGTGGTTGCGCAAAAATAAGTATTTTTTTTAAACGAATTTCCTTATTTTGTCTGTTCGTTTTGTGTGTACCCAATCAGGCCATGTGGCAGAATCTTCGGCATCATAAATTCTAATTTTTTGATTTTCATCTTCAATTAACAAATCATCAGCGGTACAACCTAAAATCGCGGAGGCTGCTGCAAGACCGGAATATGTTGCACCTGCAACACCATGAGACAAGGTACAGGCACCACAAAGAAACAAATTTTCGATTTCGGTTTTGTTTTTATAAGAGAAAGGTCCAACCTGATTTAATGTTTTCTCAGTTCCGTAAACATTGCCTTTTGTCGAATTGATATAAAATTCATTGGTTTTTGGTGTACCTAATTCTGCCTGAATAATATGTTGCTTCGCATTTGGAATTATTTTTTCGATGTTGTTCATCAGTTTATTAACGATCTTGTCTTTAAAAATTTTATACTCTTCATTGTGATAATCGTCTAAGCCATTAAAATCTTTGAGATGATCATAATTAACATAGGTTACAATTTCAAAATTATGATAACGACCGTTAAAACTAGCGGGATCTTTAAGAGTTGTGCAACTGATAAAAACAGAAGGAAATGAATCTCCGGAATCAATGTTGCTGCTCATTAAAGCCTCAAAATTGGCATCGTCGTTTTCATCTTTCATCATCCAGAAATTTCCGGAATCGATATTGTATAGGGTAACATCAATGTCAAGTGTCAGGAATAAAATCAAGGATGTAACGGAATATTTTGTCTTGTCGAGTTTTTTAAGAAGTGATTTACTTAAATGTTCTTTGTCGATTAAATTGAGATAGGTGATAGAAGGATCAGCATTCGAAACAATATTTTTGGCTCTTATTTGTTCGCCATTTTCAAGCTCAATACCTATTGCTTTTTTGTTTTCGATAATGATTTTATGCACGTTTTGTTTGACACGTATTTCTCCGTTATGTCTTTTTACACCGTTTGTCATGGCTTTTACGATTCCGCCACCGCCACCCATTGGGTAAAATCCACCGTCGAAATAATGACTCATTACAGAACAATGAACCGGGAAACAAGCACGACTTGGCGGAAGTCCATGATCGCCGCATTGAATATTCAGGACTGCTTTTAGTTTAGGATCTTTAACATGCCAGCCAACGACTTTTTTTAATGGAAAGAGTGCAAATTTACCAAAATGCTTGGTACGAAACGGAACGGTAATGTTTTGCCAGAAACCTTTTAGTTTTGGAATTAATTGCAATTCATAACTCACTTTTTGCACCAGTGAAAGATATTCGTGAATGTTTTTTTCTTCGTCTGGAAAATGTGAGGAAAGTTTTTCTTTGAGGTTTTCGGCTCCTGCCGGAAGATCAAAAGTTTCGTCTCCTATTAAACAATGTTCGTAGGCGTTTTTGTTCATTCTAAAAAACACCATATCATTGGCAATCCCTAAACCGCGATACAATTCGTTGGTAGATTGCCCTTCTTCAAGTTGACCTACATAATGTACGCCCGGGCTAAACCGCTGCCCTTGCAAAGTAAAACTATGACTCCAACCTCCGGGAACATAATGTTGTTCGAGAACCAAAACTTTTTGTCCGGCTCTAGCAAGACATATAGCAGTTGATAAACCACCAACTCCTGAACCAATAATAATTGTATCAAATTCCTGCATATCTTACCATAAGAATTGTAAAGTATAAAAGAACGATTTTTAATTATAAGATTTTTACGTTTTGTCGTAATTCGTAAAAAAATCTTAAATAGATTCTATGATGATTTTTAAATAAGTATAAGTCTTTATTGTTTTTTCTCGCAGATTATGCAGATTTTCTTGTTTAATCTATGGCTTTGATTTAAACACATAGAAGCATAGATCTAGAAAGCTTAAAAGACATTTCATTTTAAAATATTACCGCATAGCTTTGCCTTAAGGCTATGTGTTAAATATTTTTTCACACAGATTTTAAAGAGATCATTTTATTTGAGTTGATTCCAAAAATCAAAGTAGTTGAACCATTGCAATGGATATTTTGTCAACATAGATTCTACGCTTTCGATATAGGCTTTTAATAAACCTTTTTCGTCACGGTGTTTGACTATCGCTTCTCGTGCATACAAGTGATAATGCAGGTTTGGCTCTTTCATGACGTACACAAAAACTACAGGAACTTTTAATCTTGAAGCGATCAAAAAGGGTCCAGCCGGGAAGTTTGCTTCCTGATCCAGAATTTTTTCAGATAATGATTTAGTGCCTTCAAAATAACGATCTCCGGTAAAACAAACCAACTCGTTTTTTGCAAGTGCGGCATTGATTTCAAAAATATGAGAGAGATCATCTCTGATAATGATAAATTTAACGGTAGGTTTTTGAGTAACGCTTTCCAGATAATTTTTAATAGCAGAATGTTCCAGATCGGTAGTAACCAGATTAATCTGAAAATCAATGTCGATATCGCCTAAAAAATGTTCGGCAATTTCAAAATTCCCAATATGAGCACTGATTAAAACGCCTCCTTTTTTTTCTGCCAAAAGATTTTTCAGGATTTCGATTCCGTCAAATTCATAGGTAAATTTATTTCGCATTCCTGCCGAAATGGAAATTTTATCAATAATGGTTTGCCCAAAAGTGTAATAACTCCTGAAAACCATTTTTTTTGATTTGAAAGCAGAATACTTTAGTCTTTCTTTAAAATAATAGGAAATCGCTTTATTGCTTTTCTTTAGAAATAAAAAGTAGTAGGAAGCAACAAAATAAAGTAAAACATAAGCAGCTTTAACACCCGCTTTTTGTATTAAAAAAACGAATATTCTATATCCTAAAACAGTTCCTTTTGATTTGCCATCCCATTTGCTCATTAAGCAGTTTTGGCTTTTAATTTGTTTTCAATAAGATCATAAAAACTTTGAAAAGAAGCAATTCCTACGAAATCTACTTCAACCAGTTTTACACCAAAATTGGCTTCAATTGAAACTACCAAGTCTACATAGTCTAAACTATCTAACCCAAGTGTGTCTTTTAAATTAGCATCTGGTTCAATATCATCATTATCTACTTCAAATTCATCTACTAAAAAACCATTAATTCTTGCTATAATCTCTTCTTTATTCATCGTTTAATTTAAACTTTTTAACCACCAACGCAGAGTTGGTTCCTCCGAACCCGAAGGAATTGGACAAAAATATGTCAAATTTTTTGTTTAAAGTAGTTTTAACCAAATTTAATTTGGCTGCATCTTCATCAGGATTGTCCAAATTAATGTTTGGCGCAATGAAATCGTGCTGCATCATTAAGATAGAATAGATTACTTCGCTTGCTCCTGCCATCCAGCATTCGTGACCTGTCATAGATTTTGTCGAACTTACATACGGATTTTTCTCACCAAAGACTTCAAAAATAGCTTTGGCTTCATTGCCGTCTCCAACAGGTGTTGAGGTTGCATGCGCATTTATGTAATCAATATCGGTTGCTTTTAGTTGGGCATCATCAAGTGCTCGTTGCATGGCTATAGACGGTCCTTCGACATTAGGAGTCGAGATGTGTCCTCCGTTTGAGGAGAACCCGTAACCTGCAACTTCGGCAATAATAGTTGCGCCTCTTGCAATCGCAGATTCGTAACTTTCGAGAATTAACGTTGCACCGCCACCACTAGGAATTAATCCGTCGCGATCAGCATCAAATGGGCGGGAAGCTTTTTCAGGTTCATTTTCTCTATTCGAAAAAACACCCAAACCATCAAAACTGCTCATGGCATATTTATTGATCTCCTGAGCTCCTCCGGTAATAATAATATCCTGAAAACCACTTTTTATTAAAAAATAAGCCAACCCAATAGAATGTGATCCACTGGCACAGGCAGCACTTATAGTTAGATTGATGCCGCGGAGTTTAAAAATCGTAGACAAATTCATTGTTACGGTAGAATTCATCGATTTAAAAATAGCGCCAGAACCTATTAGTGCAGTATCTTTTTTCTCGCGAACAATATCTGTAGCATCAATAATAGCTTTTGAGACACTATCGTTTCCGTACATGATTCCCACTTCGCGATCATCAAAAAAAGCATCGTCTATATTCGCATTTTTCAAGGCTTCGATTGTGGCCATATAAGCATACTCGGTTTCTTCACCAATACTCATACGTTGTCTGCGGGTCAATAAATTTTTTAAATCGGCTTTCGGAACCATTCCCGTTAAGGCAGATTGAAATCCAAATTCTTTTCTTTCAGCATCAAACTGAATCCCGGATTTCCCGTTGTATAAAGATTCTTTTACTTCCTCTAAAGAAGTTCCGATACAAGAATAAATTCCCATTCCGGTAATTACAACTCTCTTATTCATCATCTTTCAAAGTAATTTTATATCCGTTACGTGTTTTTTTTCAACACATAGAAACATAGCTTTTGTACACTCAAAATAGGCATTTTACTTAGTTTGAAATACACATAGCGATCTATGTGAAAGGAATGTGTTTTCTTTGGTATTCTTATCACATAAAAAGCTGTATTTCTATGTGTTTAAAATATTTTTAAGAATATATTCCTCCGTTTATATTGATAATTTCGCCTGTAATGTAGCTTGCTTTTTTTGAAATCAAGAAACTTACTAAATCTGCTACTTCTTCGGCTTCGCCAAAACGATTTACCGGAATTAGTTTTAATAATTCTTTTTCGTCTAGTTGGCTTGTCATATCCGTTCTTATAAACCCCGGAGCAACAGCATTTACGGTAATATTTCGTTTGGCAACTTCTTGAGCCAGTGCTTTTGTTGCTGCAACAATCGCACCTTTTGCTGCTGAATAATTGGTTTGTCCGGCCGTTCCTTTTACGCCAGAAACGGATACTATATTTACAATTCGGCCGTATTTATTGCGCAACATTTTTTGAATTAAAAACTGCGTTACATTAAAAAATCCGTTTACGCTTGTATTCATAACTCCGCTCCAGTCCTGAGGAGTCATCCACATAAAAAGACCGTCTTTTGTAATTCCGGCATTGTTTACAATTGCCTCTACAATGGCGTCAGGATTTGCTTCCTGCCATTGCGTTAATATTTTTTGTACTTCGTCGAAATTAGAAACATCAAAACCCAGGATTTCTCCCGTTGCTCCTAATTTTTGTATTTCCAGAAGTGTTTCTTCGGCTGCTGTTTTATTCGAGTGGTAGTTAATCAGGATATGATAATTGGCATCTACGGCTAATTTTTTACAAATAGCACTTCCAATTCCTCTTGAACCGCCAGTTACTAATACACATTTCATATATGTAGAATTTGTTTTTATGGGTCAGATATGGTATCACATTTTTATTGCCGATACGATATTAATATATTTTTATTTCTTCTTTTTGGCTACTGGTTTTGTAGTTGCTTTTGTTGCTGGTTTTGTCTCTGACTTTGTTTCTGCTTTTGGCTTTTCAGGGGCAATTTCGCTTGTGTTATTTCTTTCTTTTGTTTGCGAAAACAGTTCCGCGTTTTCAAACCATTGGTTGCCTAAAACAGTTCCGTCCGGTTTAAGAAACCCCCATTTTCCTTCATTTTTTACTCTTGCAAGACCATCAATAAAACCTTTGTCTTGTTGTACAAATAAAGCAATTACGAATCCGTTTGCAGTAATACCATATTGCGTTGGGATTATTAATTTTCCTGATTCATTGATAAATCCCCAGTTTTTTTCCTTTACAGGAGCCAATCCGTTTGTACTAAAAACTTCGGCATCGCTATAGGTTGGCGGAACAACAAATTCGGCTTTAGGGTTAATATATCCCCATTTTGAACCTACACAAACCGGAGCTAAATTTTTCGAAAATGCTCTTGCTTTATCATATATAGGGAGAATAGTCCAATTTGATCTTAAATCAATAAAACCAATTTTACCATTCTTTCTGGCATACGTTAAATCCTGAGTTTCAAAATCCCAGATTTTGTCTGCACCATCTACAATAACAAAGTTTCCGGAACTTACTAGTCCAAAAGTTTTATCTTTTCTTGCCCAGGTTGTATTTTTAAAATAATTTCCTATTTCGTCATAAACAGGCTCTACTAATTCTTTACCGGCAGTATTAATGATTCCCCATTTTTTATTATTTTCAACTCTTGCATAACCATTTTCAAACGATTTGATCTGATCGTATTTTGGCTCTAAAACAACTGCCATTTTCGAATTGATCAATCCCACTTTGTCGCCTTGTCTTATAAAAGCAACACCATCATTAAAATCAAATACTTTGTCTGATGCAGGTGCTTTTAGAACTTCTCCTTTTGTATTGATATAAACCCATTCCTTATCTTTTTGTACGACTGCAATTCCGCTGTTAAAATCTTTGGCATCCTTAAAAGTTGCCGGAATTACCCAGGTTCCTTTTGTGTCAATAAAACCCCATTTTCCATTGTCTTCTACAGCTGCCAAACCTTCAGAGAAGCTTTTTGCTGATTTGTACTGAGGTTCAATTTTAAAATTCCCGTCTTTAGAAATATATCCAATTTTAGCGTTTTTCTTAACCAAAGCCAGTTCTTGACTATTAACAAATTGAATAAATAATACGAATAAAAAAATAAGTGGTTTTTTCATGGTTTTTTAGGTTTCAATATTAATAATGTAAAATAAAGTTTTAACTGTTGATCAGGTAATCTTTTACTTTTTGAACAAAAGGATACATAACCTGATCTTCTTTAAATACAGGAATTATGTTTCTAATATCATCGTACCATTTTTTGGTAACCGATGAAATTTGATCTTTTTGTACTAAATAATCTATTGCCTGAACGATTGTAATGAGTTCGATTGCCAAAACTTCAAAAGAGTTTTCGATTACTTTTGAGGTAATAACTGCTGCATTGGTTCCCATACTTACAATGTCCTGATTGTCATTGTTGTTCGGGATACTGTGCACATACATTGGGTTTGATAACATTTGGCTTTCGGCAGTTGTTGAGGTTGCCGTAAACTGAACGCCCTGCATACCAAAATTAAATCCTAATGTTCCCAGGTTTACAAATGGGGGAAGAATTTCGTTGATTTTAGAATTCAGTAAATAATTTAACTGACGTTCTGCCAACATGGTCAATTTGGTAATAACAATTTTAAGTTTATCCATTTCAAGCGAAATATAATCGCCGTGAAAGTTTCCTCCATGATAAACGTGTTTGTTTTTTACGTCTATAATTGGGTTGTCGTTTGCCGAGTTAAATTCGTCTTCCAGGATAGAAGCTACATTGTTTATTGTTTCTAAAACCGGACCTAAAATTTGAGGCACACAACGCAACGAATAATATTCCTGTACTTTTTCTTTGAAAATTTCCTCTGTGTTTTCGCCAGAATATAAATGGTCTTCTCTTTTACGGATCAAAGTACTGTCAGAAAGATTTTGTCTCATTCTTGCCGCTACTTCCTGTTGCCCTTTATGGCGTTTGGTTTGGTTTAATTCTTCAGAAAAGTGATCATCATAAGCCTGAACCAATTCGTTTATAGCGCAGGAAGCTTTTAATGACCAGTCTAATAGTTTATTGGCATGGTGTACATTTACAACTCCAATTCCGGTCATTACAGATGTACCGTTTATTAAAGCCAGACCTTCTCTGATTTCTACCTGAATAGGTTTTAAACCTTCAATCTCAAAAACTTCAGGAGTTGGTCTTCTGTCTCCTTTATAAAAAACTTCGCCTTCGCCAATTAGGACCAAAGCTAAGTGTGATAATTGTACTAAATCTCCGCTGGCACCAACACCACCGTGCTCAAAAATAAGAGGTGTAATATCTTTGTTGATCAACTCTGCCATAAGGTGAATTACAGATGGGTGAACACCGGAATTACCTAAAGAAAGTGTATTTAATCGGGCTAAAATTGCTGCTTTTGCGCAAACAGGACTCAAAGGTTTTCCTGTTCCTGAAGAGTGACTTCTAATTAAATTGTATTGCAATTGAATCTGGTCAGACTCCTTAATTCGGTATTGTGCCATTGGCCCAAAACCTGTATTTACACCATATATTACTTTGTTTCCTGAAAATTCCTTCAGGAAATTGAAGCTTTCATTCACTCGGTTTAATACAGCATCGCTTATCGAAACTTTGTTATTTCCAAAAATGATGGATTCGAATTCTGCTAAACTTAAATATTCATTAATTGTATTCATTAAATTGTTTTTGGTTGTGCTAATTTAATTTTATTTATCAAAATAAATGTAGTTATTTTGATGATGGCAAATGTAGGCTAATAATTGATAATATTTTTAATATGATAAAGGAGTTTGTTGATGTTTTGGTGATTGGTGCAGGACCTTCCGGATGTGTGTCAGCATCGTATCTTCATAAAAACAATGTTAAGATAAAAGTTGTTGAAAAAACAAAGTTTCCAAGGCTGGTAGTTGGCGAAAGTCTTATACCGCGAGTGATGGATCATTTTGCTGAGGCTGAGCTTTTTGAGAGTCTCGATGCCATGAATTTTGAAAAAAAATTAGGAGCCCGTTTTATAAGAGGAGAAGAGATTTGTGTTTTTGATTTCAGTAAAAAATTTGGCGAAGGCTGGGATTGGACCTGGCAGGTGCCAAGGGCTGATTTTGACCATACTATGGCGCAGGAAGTAATAAGAAAAGGGATCGATCTTGAATTTGAATCAGAAGTATTGGAAGTTTCTTTTGAAGGCAAAAATTCTAAAACAATCGTAAAAGATAAGGACGGAAATCTAAAAGAAATCCATGCTAAATTTATCATTGATTCGAGCGGATATGGTCGTGTCTTACCAAGGCTTTTAGATCTTGATACGCCATCGCAACTAGATCCGCATTCTTCAATATTTACACACGTAAAAGATATTAACAGAACCGAAGGCGAGGAGGGAACTCAGATTTCTTTTGATATTTTGGAAACCGAAGTTTGGTTATGGGTAATTCCGTTTTCGAACGGTAATACAAGTTTAGGAGTTGTGGGGCCAACGGATTTTATCAATTCACTTTCTGAAAATAAAGACAATGCCGAAGCTTTGCGAAATGCGATTCAGTTATCGGATTATTATATTAAAAGATTTAAAGGAACTGAGTTTTTGTTTGAACCCGTAAAACTGGAGAATTATTCAAGAGCCGTAAAAAGAATGTACGGTGATGGTTTTGCCCTTACGGGAAACAGTTCTGAATTCTTAGATCCTGTTTTTTCGTCAGGAGTTGCTTTTGCGACAGAATCCGGAATGCTGGCAGCAAAATTATACCTCAAAGAATCTCAAGGAATTGAAGTAAACTGGGAAGTTGAATTTACAGAATACATGAAACGCGGAATTGCTGTTTTTACCACTTACGTGAAAGAATGGTATACCGGAAATCTTCAGACTTTATTTTTTCACCAACCGGAAAATCCGGAAGTAAAAGAAAAAATATGTTCAGTCTTGGCAGGGTATGTCTGGAACGAAGAGAATCCTTTTGTAAAAAAACACGATCATGTAATTAAGAATATGGCGTATTTACTGAATATGCAGAAAGCCGAAGCAAGTAAAGAATAGGTTTGTAGATAATTTTTTTTTGGGGGTAACAATAAATAAAGCAGTTTTACAATTCGTGAAACTGCTTTATTGTTTTTGGTGATTAACAAAACAAGAAAATTACTTTTGTAAGTTTTGTTTTATATTAAATAAATTAGCTATATATTGAGAGTAAGAATGTAAGCCATAAAAAGTATAAATAAACAGCTATAAATTTAATAACCAATAATTCAAATTTTTATGTGTGATTTTAACAAAGGATTTATCTTATGTACTTGTGAAGAGAAAACAAATGATTACGAAAACTCTAAAGAAAATAAAAAAGGCGATCAAGTAGATGAATTTCAATATGTCTGGGAATTGAAGCGTTTTATCGATTTTAGACGAGGAGATATTATGGGAATATTTGAACAGCCACGTTCTGATCTGGGGAGCGGCTTAACCTCACAATTTGTGGTTAATCAATTAAACTCAAAAAATTGCTTTGACTTTGATTTTATACCAAATGAAAATGATAATTTATATTTTTTTAAAAAAAAAGGTTATGAGGTAGATGATTTATTTGAATTTGTTTTCTTGAATGGAAAATGGAAGCAAGGCAATATACTCAGCTGGAAATATATAACGGAAAAAGAGTTTGATGGTAAAATTAAAAAGGATCTCTAAAACTGTTTTATATTTTTATAAAACATAAAATGCGCAAAATCTAAAAGATCTTTGCGCATTTTTTATAAAAACGTTCTTCTAAGAATATTATTTTTCTTTTAGCATTCGTTCTAAATATTCATTCTTTTCTTTTTCAACCTGAACTAAACGTTCGTAAAGTTCAACCACTTTATCAAGAGGATTAAATGTACAAGTGTTGTTATTATTTGCAAAAAAATTATTAGGACTATCGTTGAAAGTATTAAAATAACTAATCATATTTTCTTCTGAAAAATTTTCAATTGCTTCTACAGTAACACCAAGTGCTTTTGCTATTTCTACGAGCTTTTTATTCTCAATTTCCTCACTTCCTTCAAGGCTGGAAACCGTTTGCTGGCTTACTCCAATAGCTTCTGCAAGTATTTCTTGTTTAATACCGCGAAGTTCTCTGATACGGCTGATATTTCGGCCTATATGCTTTGGTTTTATTGCTGTGCTCATAATTCAAAGGTATTTAAAATTCTTTAGAATAGTTACGGGTAAAAAACAAATATTTTGGTAAAATACTATTGATAAGCTTTTTTTAATAATCCACTCTGCGTAGTCTCCCGACTTCGTAGCGAGAAAGATGTGTAAGAAAGACTATTGAGGCTAAACAAAGTTGGTAGACTTCGCAGTGGGGGAATTCTCTCCGGGCTCACATTCTATTTCAATAATCAGGCAGTAAGTTTATGATACTCTAAGTCCTGGAAGGGCGACATATTTATAGAAATTTCAATATTCATATTTCAATAACCCGCGGCGGCGGGTGACATATATAACAATCTGAAGAAAAACCAAAATATCGCTACGCTGTAGCTTTGCCCCAAACCCTTTAAATTTACTATAAATAGGATGCTCCGCAGGAGCAATTATCTATCCTGTTTTCTAAAACTGTCAAGTAATAGTAAAAAAGGCTGTCTAAAGAACTACTTTTCGGAGAGCCTCTTTTAAAAAAAATTATTTTATAGGAATGTTTGATCGGTAGTAATGAATTTGAATTGCGGTTATAGATCGTTCAGTAGGAACGTTTGATTTGGGTAAATGTATTATTTCTGTAAAAAGAGGTGGCCTTATATGATGCAATGCGAAACAATTATTTTTTTTCTACTGATGAGGTATTCCTACGCGATATTATATAATTTTTATTTGTATGCTTTTTTATCTAAGTCAGCTTTGTGTTCTTCTACATATTGAGCTTCAGGTTTGTTTTCTTTTTGATCTTTTAGGAAATCAAAGTTTCCCTTAACGACATTCATATCCTGAGAAAACGCAGCTCCGGAAATAAGGAATAATGTAAAAAATAGTTTTTTCATTTTTTAATGCTGGTTGGTTTTAGTTAGATGGTTAGAAATCAAATGTATTAAAAATCATTTGTAAACAAAAAGAGGATGCCGAATGACATCCTCTTTTTTCTTCAAAAAATAATATAGTAAAAAATAGTACTACCAGAATTTAACATACAAAGCCACAATAATCAATAATGTAATTACGATTAAAACAGTAGTTTGTGGTTTTACCTTAAACATTTCAGAGTCTATATCAAATGCTTTAGGATTAATTTTTGGTCCTGCAAAACTCATTGCAACCATAACCAAAGTGGTAAATAAGAAAGACAATCCCATACAGATATGAAACGGAATTTCGTATGCTCCTTTTCCGTTAGGATAAGCAGTGTATAATAAGGTCTCGTTTCCAAAAAGCATTGGAGCATATTCGTTGAATAGTACAGATAATACAAATCCTAAAATTACACCCACAATTGCAGCAGCTCCCGTAGTTCTTTTCCAGAACATACCTAAAACGAACATTGCAAAAACTCCCGGGCTAATAAATCCGGTGTATTTCTGGATATAAGTAAATCCTCCAACGCCTCCAATTCCCAAAATATCATTCCATGTAAATAATACTGCCAAAAGCATTGCAGCAAAAACGGCAATTCGACCAATATTTACCTGTTGTTTTTCGCCCGCTTCTTTCTGGATATATTTTTTATGAATATCTAAAGTATAAATAGTCGAGATACTGTTTACTTTTCCGGCTAACGAAGCTACAATTGCAGCTGTCAACGCTGCTACCGAAAGCCCTTTTAAACCTGTTGGCAAGAAAGTTAATACCGCAGAGTAAGCGCCATCTTTTCCTCCAACCAATTGAGGCAAATGTCCGTTTTGGTATAAAACATAAGCCGCAATACCTGGTAACATTACGATTACCGGCATTAATAATTTTAGCATTCCTGCAAATAAAATACCTGTACGGGCCGTTTGCAAATCAGCACCAAGAGCTCTTTGAGTAATATATTGGTTACAACCCCAGTAGTTTAAGTTGATGATCCAGATACCGGCAAGGTACGACATCAAACCCGGGAAGGTCAGGTATTTATCAATATCAAGCTGAGAAGATGTTGCAGTTGGTTTTGGGATAATCATTTTAAAATGCTCAGGAGCTTCTCTCATTAAAACTTTGAAACCGGCAATAGCATTTTCGCCCACTCCAAAATATTGTCCAACCGTTGTTAAGGCAATATACGAAGTTACCAAACCGCCTATGATTAATACGGCAACCTGAATTACATCTGTATAAGCCACTACTTTCATACCTCCTAAAGAGATAAATAAAGCAAATATGGCTAAACCAATCATGATAACATGCAGATACTCTCCGCCGGCCAAACCATTGATCGCAACAGCTCCTAAATATAGTATAGAAGTTAAGTTTACAAATACATACAAAAACAACCAGAAAACCGCCATGATTAATGCAGTAGATTCATTGTAACGTGTTTTTAAGAATTGTGGCATGGTGTAAATCTTGTTTTTAAGATATACAGGAATAAACCATACAGCTACAATAATTAAAGCAATAGCAGCAATCCATTCGTAAGCAGCAACAGCGATTCCTAAAAAGAAACCTTCACCGCTCATCCCGATGAATTGTTCTGCCGAAATATTTGAGGCAATTAAAGACGCTCCGATTGCCCACCATGTTAAGTTTCCTTCGGCCAAAAAGTATGCTTTGGCATCTTGTTCGTCCTGTTTACGTTTACGGTAAACAGTAAAACCGTAGGCAGAAACTACGATAAAATAAATAATAAAAACCGCATAATCTGCGACAGCAAGGTTCTGGTTCATTGTTAGTAGTATTTTAAAAATTAGTATAGGTGATTGTTTGTTTTATTGGGTTTTAAGAATTATTAATTTATTGTATTTTTAAACTGTGATTTGTTAGTAGTATGAGTTTAAAAATGTGATATATGTTTTTATTATGTCTTTTTTTTATTAAAATGAGAGTCAAAGCCAAATGTAAAACAAATTATCATACAGACCCCAACAACAAATGTGTTTTTTACATTTATAAACAAATTATTATGTTAAATTTTAAAATGACCATTCTTCAAAATGATTTTTTGCTGCTTATTTAATATTTAGTTTATAATGCACATCTGATTGTTGTCTTAAAGTTTCGGCACTTTTTTCGGGTGTAATATCTCGTTGCGATTCGCCCAACATTTCGTATCCAACCATGAATTTTTTTACCGTTGCAGATCTTAATAATGGTGGATAAAAATGCATGTGAAAATGCCATTCCGGATGTTCTAAGCTATCTGTTGGCGCTTGATGAATTCCTGATGAATAAGGAAACGAGGTACTAAACAAGTTGTCGTACTTTATGGTTAATTGCTTTAAGATTTTAGCAAAAGAATTGGTTTCTTCGGCAGTAAAATCAGTAATCTTATTAAGAGCTCTTTTGCTTATAATTATAGTTTCATAAGGCCAGATTGCCCAAAACGGAACCAATGCTACAAAATGATCATTTTCGATCACAATGCGTTCACCATTTCTTAATTCGGCTTGAAGATAATCTTCAAGAAGCGTTCTTTTATTTTTATCAAAATAAGCTTTAAGGCTATTTTGCGTTTTTTCTACCTGAGTAGGCAATGATGATTGCGCCCAAATTTGTCCATGCGGATGCGGATTGCTACATCCCATAATGCTTCCTTTATTTTCAAAAATCTGAACGTGATTGATATATTTGATATTTCCTAAATCAGTGTATTCCTTTTGCCACGTAGCAATGATGTTTTCGATACCTTCAATTTCCATTTCCGGTAATGTAAGATCATGTCTTGGCGAAAAGCAAACGACTCTCGAAATACCTTGTTCCGGTTTTGCCTTAAAGAAGGTATGCTTAATATCTTCTTCAAAAATAATTTCGTCCTGTTTCATGGCGGCAAAATCATTTTCGAACACAAAGCTGCCATCGTAGTTTGGATTGTTTACCCCGTTTGCACGAACATTTCCCGGGCATAAATAGCAGTTCGGGTCGTGCTTTGGTAATGTTTCAGTTGTAATTTTTTCGTTTTGTCCTTGCCACGGGCGTTTTGCGCGATGAGGGGATACTAAAACCCATTCGTTAAGTAAGGGATTAAAACGTCTGTGAGGATCTTCGTTAATGTCAAAATTTTTCATTGTTTGCTGAGGTATTAAAGGAGTGTTGTTCCGTTTGAGATTTTTACATCATAAAATTTTAATTCAATCCCAAATGTATCTAAATAAAGATTTGAAAACTTACTTTTTACCTCATTTTCGTGACCTTTTTTAATTAAATTGATGGTACACCCCCCAAAACCACCTCCCATTAAGCGAGAACCTATAATTGCAGGATCTTTTTTTGCCGTATCAACCAGCATATCCAGCTCAGCACAACTTACCTCATATTCTTGCGATAAGCCATAATGAGTCTCAAAAAGCAATTGTCCTAAAAGCTCAATATTGCCGTTGTCCAAAGCCTCACATGCTTTTATGACGCGGTTAATTTCCTTTACAACAAAATGCACCCTTTTAAAAACAGTTTCATTTATTTTATCCTGAATACTCAATAGTTGTACTTCGGTACAATCTCTAAAGCTTTTTACTTCAGGAAAATTATTTTTAATAATTTTTAAGCCTTGTTCACACTCGATTCTTCGGGTATTGTATTCAGATGTAAAAAGAGAATGTTTTACATTGCTATCAAACAAAACCAACGAATAATCTTTAAAATCGGCATTGTGGTATTCAAAATCCAACGTATTGCAATCTAATTTTATAACCTTATTTTCAAGACCATGAACGCTCGAAAACTGGTCCATAATACCGCAATTAATACCTACCCAATGCTCTGCTTTTTGTCCCAATAAAGCGATATCTGTTTTTTCTATTTTAAGATCAAAAAGCGCTGCGATTCCAAAAATCATTCCGCATTCTAAAGCAGCCGAAGACGACAATCCTGAACCCACCGGAATATTACTGCTAAAAACACAATTGAAACCTTCGAACAAAAAGCCGTTGTCTTGCAATTGTTTGATGACACCACGAATATAATTGGTCCAGACCACGTCGCTCAATACGATTTCCTGAGTTAGATCAGCTTCAAATTCTTCGTTTAAATCGATAGCGATGATCTTAGATTTTTTAGTCTCATTTTTCTCAAAAGCAAAACAAATAACCTTGTCAATTGCAGCAGGCAAAACATATCCGTCATTATAATCAATATGTTCTCCAATAATATTTATTCTTCCTGGAGAAAGCACGACTTTTTGAGGAGTTGTCCCAAAAGATTTTTCAAAAAAAGTAGTCGTATTTTGTATTAAAATGTCATTCATTGTTTGGTAATTGAAAGGGTAATATCTTGTGCTTTTTTAAATTTTATTGGTTTATATTTTCGAATTTATAAACTGTTTTTTGATGATATGCGGAACCTTTTTTCAAAACCGAATCTGGAAAATGTTCATGATTTGGCGCGTCCGGAAAGTTCTGGGTTTCAAAACAAATTCCGCTTGACGCATGATAATTTGCATTTTCTTTTCCTTTTAATTTATCAAAACAAGATCCGCCTACATAAACATGTACACTTGGCTGATCTGTGTAAACGCTCATTTGCAAATTGTTTTTTGAGCTGTACAATCGGGCAGCAACAGCATTAGAGGATTCAATTACAAACGAATTATCTATTATAGCCGGACATTTTTTTGCGGTTCTAAAATCAAAATCATGATTTGCAAGAGCCGTAAAATTTCCGGTTGGAATGTTTTCTACAGTTGTTTCCAGTATTTTATCAGCATCGACAAACATGGTTTGATCCAGAACATTAGAATCATGACCATCAAGATTAAAATAACTATGATGCGTTAAATTTATAATTGTATCTGCTGTAGATGTTGCTTTGTATTCCAGTTTCAATTCATTGTCTTCGGTTACCGTATAGGTCAAATCTACGTGTAATTCTCCCGGATAATTTTCGTCTAAATCGGCACTCGAAAGACTCATTGTTATCGATGGATTATTACCGAAAGTAATATTGGATACATTCCATGATTTTTTTCCAAAACCAATATTTCCGCCATGCAATGCATTTTGGTTATTATTGGTATTTAATTGATATGTTTTATCATTTAAAGTAAAAAGACCTTTGTTTATTCGTCCGGCATAGCGCCCAACGGTTGTACCAAAATAAGGAGCACTTGGTAAATTATAAGAAGCAAGATAAGATTCAAGAGAATCAAAACCCAAAACAACATCAACAAGATCGCCATTTAAAACCGGAATTTGTAAAGAAGTTATTGTTGCACCATAATTAATGATCTGCACCTTCATTCCGTTTTTATTTGATAACTCAAAAGACAGTATTTCTTCGTTATCTGGGGTTAAACCAAATAATTTAGAAACAGATGTGTCTTGAAAATGAGATATATGTTTTATTTTCATATTATTTTTGCCAAAAGTGAAATTCAAAAATAGAAACATTCATTAGGATTACATACCAGTACCTACCAGTTTTTTGTATATTGCACCAAAATCCTTTTTTTATGAATATTATTTCGATCCAAAATAACATTGGTTTACCAAAATATAAGCAGATAATTCTTTCAATAGAAAAAGCAATTGAAGAAGAAAAATTGGTAAAAGGCGATCGGCTTCCCTCCGTAAACAAAGTTTGCCTGGCATTCTCTTTATCCCGTGATACCGTTTTATTAGGGTATGATGAACTTAAAAAAAGAGGTATAATATATGCCATTCCGGGCAAAGGATATTATGTAAAAAGCGTTGAAACTACTATAAAACAAAAGGTTTTTTTATTATTTGATGAATTAAACAGTTTTAAGGAAGACATCTATAATTCCTTTTTAATGAACATTGGAAAAAATGTTCAGGTCGATATTTTCTTTCATCATTTTAATGCTCCCGTTTTCGAGAAACTCATAAACGACAGTAACGGAAACTATACAAAATACATCATTATGCCCACCAACTTAAACGATGTAGCCAGATTTATAAAAACCCTACCAGTAGGCGAAGTAATCATACTGGATCAAACCAATCCGGAGCTGAAATTGTATCCCGCAATTTATCAAAACCACGAAAAAGATATTTTTGAAGGCCTGATTAAAGGCAAAACAAGATTGAATAAGTATAAAAAACTGATATTGATTTTTCCGGGATTTAGAGAACCTCTGGGAATGAAAACGGGTTTTGAAGCTTTTTGTAAACAATATAATTTTAACTCGGAAATTATTACAGAATTTACCAATCGGGAAATTACTTCGGGCGATTTGTACATTATCCCAAATGACCGGGATTTAGTTCGGGTAATCGAAAAAGCAAGAGATCAAAATCTGAAGCTGGGCGTAGATTTTGGAATTATTTCTTATAATGAAACACCATTAAAAAAGATTGTAGCCAACGGCATTACAACAATTTCTACACAATTTGAAACGATGGGAAAAATTTTGGCAGATATGGTGCTTAAAGGAAGGAAAGAACAAATCGAAAACAAATCAGCGCTCATTATGAGAAACTCCCTTTAAATTGCTTAAAATCTATTTATTTTTGTTTAAGTGCATTAAATAATCAATTTTTTAGGAAAAAAAATAAGGAAACAATTTTTTGTTTTTGTGAAACAATTTTATATACATTTGTAAATGTAAATTTTACACTTAATTTTTTAATTGAATCCAGAATCACAGTAATACTTCTATTTATAGTTCCGGACAAACCTATTTAGAATTTAATAATACTGCTCAGGAAGTCATTAAATGTTTACAAGAAAATAATTTTAATCTAATAAAACAAAAAGAAAAAATGAAATTTTTTATAGATACAGCAAACCTAAAAGATATTAAAGAAGCAAATGATTTGGGGGTTTTAGATGGTGTTACGACAAATCCGTCCCTGATGGCAAAAGAAGGAATTACGGGAGCTCAGAATATTTTAGATCATTATATAAAAATTTGCGAATTGGTAGATGGTGATGTGAGTGCCGAAGTCATTGCAACAGATTTTGAAGGTATGATCGCCGAAGGAGAAAAATTGGCAGCATTACATCCTCAGATTGTGGTAAAAATTCCGATGATAAAAGAAGGAGTAAAAGCAATTCGTTATTTTGCCAACAAAGGCATCAGGACCAATTGTACATTAATATTTTCTGCCGGACAGGCTTTGCTTGCTGCAAAAGCAGGTGCAACGTATGTTTCGCCATTTATTGGTCGGTTAGATGATGTCTCGACTGATGGTATGGTTCTAATCGAAGACATTCGATTAATCTATGATAATTATGGTTTCGAAACTCAGATTTTGGCAGCTTCGGTTCGAAATGTAATGCACATTATTAATTGTGCCAAAACAGGCGCTGATGTTATTACCGGACCTTTGAGTGCTATCGAAGGTTTATTGAAACACCCATTGACAGATATTGGTCTGGCAACTTTTCTGGCAGATTATCAAAAAGGAAATAGCTAGATTTTTTTTGGCCCACGGATTTGGCGGATT
>NZ_MUGS01000038.1 GCF_002222055.1 Flavobacterium araucananum | reverse complement strand
TTCAAAAAGCGATTCAAAAAACAAATGCTATTCCATCATCTGCAACAATAATTGCAAATTTTCCTTAAAACTATTTAGAAGGAGGAATTAAGCCATTTATTTTTTTTTCAATTGCTTCAAGTTTAGCATTCAATTCTGCTATTTTAGTTTCCTGAGCTGTAATGATCTTTTGTAGATTTTCATTTTTTTTATCCAATTCAGATAATTCTTGTATACTTTTTATAATCGGAGCAAATAAATCAGTGTATCTGATAGAGAGAAACTCATTTTTCGATTTATCACTTGTAATAATAGCAGCATTTTTATAGTTTACCTTATCCAACGTTTCCTTTAGTTCCTGAGCTATTAATCCCCATTCTTTTGTTTTTTCGGAATTCGTTTTTTTAATATATTCTACAGGATGCAGCTGATTGATAAAGTCCAATCCTAAAGGAATAGTTGCAATTTCTTCTTTATATCTTCTGTCAGAAGCTACCGACATAGCTACAAAACCTTCGATGATTGTCACATTATCATTACCAATTCTAACTTTATTAGATTGATCAACTACAGCACCATTTCCTAAAGCAGTTGAATTTGTTATATTAGCATTAGAAACATCTGCCTGATGGCCAAGAGCTGTGTTGTTACTACCACTTACATTATTATATAAAGTAAAATTTCCAACGGCAACATTATTATTCCCTGATAAGTTAGTTCTTGAAGCTTCGAGACCAATAGCAATATTGCCTATGCCCGAAACATTGTCTCTGGCAGATTCCATACCAATGGCTACATTTTGATCTCCGATAGTATTGGAATATAATGAGGCAAAACCTAAAGCTACATTATAATTTCCTGTCGTATTATTATATAATGCCTCTTTACCAATTCCAGTATTGACATTTCCAGATAAATTATGAAAAAGAGAATTGATTCCGTACGCTGAATTACCTGAACCGGTATCATTAGAAAATAATGAAATATCTCCCCCTGCCGTATTTTCATTTCCCGTAGTATTATCACGCAATGAATTGTGACCGAAAGCACTATTGTTTGCACCTGAAATATTATTATGTAATGATTCTCTTCCTACTGCAGTATTTCCACTTCCACTTATAGAATTTCTTAGAGATTCTCGCCCAACGGCTGTATTAGAATCTCCACTTGTATTAGCATATAACGACTGATATCCTACTGCTGTATTAGAATCTTCAATATTACTTCTTAATGCCTGATACCCTACGGCCACATTTTCTCCGTGATCAGTAGTTAAGTACATAGCCTCATAACCTATTGCTGTATTAGCAGATGCTGTCGTATTTTCATACAGGGCTTTTGATCCTACGGCAATGTTTTCATTACCAGTACTATTTTTATACAGCGCATTAGATCCTATAGCAACATTATAGTAACCTGTAGTATTTGTATAAAATGCATTATCGCCTATGCCTACATTAAAATTTTCAGTATTGCTATTTCCGGCCTGATAACCCAAAAAAGTATGAGTGATATTTATCGTTCCGGCTTTTTGATTATTTACCCTGAAATTTAAAGGAACATTATCAACAGTACCTATAAAATTGGTTCCGTCAATAGTTGAATTATTTCCATTAAGAGACCAGGCTGACGCTGAGGAATCTAGTCCAATCCATTTAAGCTGTGGAAAACTCCAATAATAAAAACCTGTAGGGTTTACTCCAAATGGTGAACCAGCTCCCGTAGCTACGTTTAGGTAAACTAAGATACTGTTTTGGCCTACTGTAGGATTGATAGCAGGAAATGTATCTATTCTCGGAATTAATAATCCATCTGTATTAGCTGGAGACACGATATTAGAAGCTGTAATATCAAGTACCGCTTGTGGATTTACAGTATTAATACCAATTTGAGAATATGTAATTGCAGTTACACCAAAGCAAAATAAAAATAAAAATTTCTTCATAGTTAATTGTTTTAGGATTTAAATATAATTTCATATCAAATATAGAAAATAATTCTTGTTAATTAAATATTAACCCTAGACGTATTTACGATCTTATTCTGTAGAAAATTATCAATTGGCTCTCTTTACATTACGGCTTGCAGTCAAGAAAAATCCCGAGCATGCTGTATCATGGGTAATGCTGGGAGAAATATACCTAAATGGTGAAGGATTAGCAATTAAAGAGATAAAAAAGCCTATAGAAGAAGGTTATCGTTGCTGCATGAAATCCCTAAAAATTGATCCTGTGTGTCAGCAGGGATGGCATATGCTGACGCTTTATCATTTATTTAAAAATGATAAAGAAGCTTGCTTGAATGCTGCAAGAGAATGCATCCAATTAAATCCTAATTGCTCTGTTTTAGTTTCGGGAGTAGGATTAATGATTATTTGTGCAGGTTATTTCGATGAAGGTTTTTCGATAATGAATAAATCTATCAAGCTCAATTCTTATTATCCCTGGTGGATTAATTGCGGATTCTGTTTTTACTATTTGCATAAAGAAGATTATGAAAAGGCAAATTACTGGGTGAACAAGATCGAAGCTGAAGAAACATTTTGGGATCCACTTTTAAAAGCTGCTACTCTATCATATTTAAATAAACCGGAACCAGCCAAAAAACAATTGTCTAAACTTTTAAAACTAGAACCTCAAATATCTACACAAATTAAAAATATGTTAGCCACAATACTAGTATCTAAAGAACTTATTAAACAAATTATTAACGGACTTACCATAATTGGCTTATAGTAGAATGGAATGGATGTTTTTTTTTCCGCAAGAGCTAGGGCTGTCTCTTTTTACTTTAAGTAAAAAATTACTAGATTAAATTTTTGTGGCAAAATCAGATATAAAACGAAAGCTTTTTTAAATCGACCCCCAACAGGACATCCAAACCAAAATAATGAAGACATGTAAAGACAACCCCTACATGTAGTAAGCCAATCTCTTCAAATCTTCCATAAAATTTCTAGAAATTTGTCCCGTAGAGGTCACCACAACCAAAAGGCGCCAATTGAAGACAATTGGCCCCTTTTATATTATTATTTGTCAATAAGTTAATTTCTTTTTATTTTCATTTAGATTTTTTATATTAAAGTTTGTTAAGGTCTAAATTCTAAATGATTTTACTTTTGTGGTAAAATCGTGGCATACAGTAAATTTAAAAATACAAATACATCAAAATGTTACTAATACAAATCTAGGACCTATCTTTTTTTCTTTTTCTTTATTATTTTATTTGCTACGATGTAATAAACAACTAGCAATAATAAAAAATGTATTAGATATGACTTAGGCTCTCCATTCCCATTTATTACAGAAAAAACACGATTCCATCTTACCTTATTAAAACCTTTTCCATCTTTCTCCCAACTAAACCAAATAAATACAGGTTTTCCAACTACATGATTAAATGGAACATATCCCCAATATCTTGCATCTAAAGAATTTTGACGATTGTCTCCCATCATCCAGTAATAATCTTGTTTAAAAGTATATGTCGTACTTACTTTACCATTTATTATAATTTCATTACCACGAATTTTTAAAGTATTATGTTCATATTCTTCTATAATTCGTTTATAAAAAGGCAGCGATTTTATGTCTAATTTTATAATTGTCCCTTTTCGAGGAATATATATAGGACCAAAATTGTCCATATTCCAACCCAACGAAGGTACATGAGGAAATACACCTCCATCTTCGCCTTTTGGCGATAAATGTTTGCTGACTCCTTTAACAATCGGATTATTTGCTATTAGCGCGGCTTCCTTATCAGTTAATGTCAGGAAATATTGTCCTGTATTTATTAGTGCAAAATTTCCATTCTCATCCTTCATCCCTTCTCTGGCTCCATATCTATTCACAAGTGCATCCTGGCTAATAACCTCACCTTTTGTATCTATAAGAAAATTATATTGGGCTTTAGCACTCTCAGGCATTTGTGATATTTTACCATTAATATAAATATTTCCTTCACGAATTTCTAGCGAATCTCCAGGAATTCCCACACATCGTTTCACTAAATTTGTTTTTTTATCAATTGGCTTGTAATAATTGCGATCTGGATGAAAATTATCCATATCACGCAGCGTGTCCGCAGGCTGATTAAAAACTACGATTTCATTACGTTTAATCTTTTCCAATGAAGGAAATCTAAAATAGGGCAATTGAAACTTGTTCAGGATTGATGTTTCTTTTTTTGTAACATCATCATTAAATAAATATGATTTTACACCAAAAAAGGGAATCGAGTCATGCACCATAGGTAATGCAACTGCAGTCATTGGAGTTCTTGCGCCAAAATTAATTTTACTAACAAACAAAAAATCTCCGGTATACAATGTCTTTTCTAATGATGAAGAAGGAATCGTAAATGGTTGTATAAGATAGGTATGTACCAATGTAGCAATAATAATAGCAAATAAAAGAGAGCTGATATATTTCCTGATACGAAAACACTGTTTTAACATCATAAAGACTTATAGGTGCTCAAAAACAGTTTGGACTTCGTTATGAAAATAATAAATCTGCGCGTCAATTGACTTTAATTTAGACTGCATTTCCTGTAATGATTCATAAACAAACCGCCAATGACGCATATCAGAATCATCATAAGCCATTACTGATGGCTCAAAAAGATAAACCAAAAGAAGAGGAATATTTTGCTGCTGGGCCATAAAAAGAGGTTCGTGATCTGTAAAACGAAGATCACGTTTGAACCAGATAATATTTATCTTTTTTTTGTTCAACTTTTAAGTAATGATGTAATTTCCTTATCAGGCTTTGCATAGCTTAACCGCTCTAACTGCAAGGTTTTATGATAGCTGTCCAGACCCGAACACGTAAGGGTACCTGCTTTTTCCAAATTAACAAAACCATCTTCAGACAAGCAGTCTTCGGGAATGAAAATCTGGACTATTTCCCCGATAATCATAGTGGTATTATTAATTGAAATATCTATTTTTTCTTTAAATTCAATGCCTAACTGTATATTACTTTGAACTACAAAAGGAGCTGGAAAGTTATTTTTATATTCCGCACCGAGTCCTGCAGCATCAAATTCTGAAATTTCTCTGCTATATCTCGCTGATGTCTGATGTGCCTGCTTGTAGATCTGTTCGTTGATATGGTTAATGGTATAGAATCCTGTATCTATAATATTTCTCATGGTATCACGCTCTGGCGGGCTGGGGCGAAAAATCACGCCTATTAATAGCGGATTGGCTCCAATATGAAAAAAAGAACTAAAAATGGATAAATTAGTGTTTCCCTGTACATCAGAAGTTCCTGCCAATGCCGCACTTTTAAAACCGCCTAAACTGTTTATTAAATGCACGGCATTTTGTTTGTCCATTTTTTCCAGATCACTAGTTTTAAAATTTATTTTGTTTTTCATTAGTAGAAATTTTATTAAAAAATGGAACTTTTCAATTGATGAGTATCCATTTTTTATCACTGTTAAGTCTAAAAGTAGCAATATGTTCCTTATTCCATTCTTTGGGTCCTATAAGTGAGAGAAAATCAAAACCGTCTGCATCCTTGTATAAATGATATATTTCACCCACAATAGGTTCAAAAGAAAATCTGGCGTTATAGACCAATTCATTCCACTGGAATTCTTCGATTAAATCCTGGTATTGCATTTTCAGTTCCCTGAATTTGCTTTCAAATTCTTTGTTTACCTTATTGATGCCCATGTTTTTCCAGCCTGTTAAATCATCAGCTTTTATTACTGGTGCGCCCACACTTGTAGCATAAGGCAGTACGCTTGCATTATAACCATGCTCCTTAGAAAAAACTACATTATCGGGTTTATCTTTTTTCATCATCTGTAAAATTTTTATTAACGCTTAGAGATTTTATTATTTGTAATTGCTCTTTGCCTGTTACATTTAAACCTGCCCATTGCTTCGGTTCTCTTTGCAGCGTGTTTTGTTTTACAATTTTCAACCCTTTCACGCCATAACTTGTAACTGCTGAACTTTAATTCTTTTTTCATCAAAGCTTTCACATCACTTTCAGATAGACCAAATTGAAATTTTACAGCATCAAAAGGTGTTAGGTCTTCCTATGCCATTTCTATAATTCTGTCGATCTGAACTTCATTCAATACACTATTATCGATCCTTGCAATGATTGACTTTATTATATATTTTGTTTAACACTTATTAATTAATGTTAAACAAAAGTAGTCATTTTACATTTGAGAGCGACTTCAAAATTGAAAATAGATTTAATTTTAAACCGATAGATGTAATTTAAAAACGGTGTAAATTCTATTTTATAAATTGATAAAAATCCACAACACAATTCTTGAGTTGAAGAATTTCAAAAGCTTCTAAGAATTTAATGCTGTCAAACCCGCAAAACTCAAAGGGGTAATTTCAGTGATACTGAACATGAACCTTGTTTCGACTTTAGGTGAAAACAGGAAATTTCTTTTAGTTTTAGATTGCTGATCAGAGCCTTTATAAAACTTCCTCCTGTCAAAACTCGATTTAGATTAGCGAGGGTTGCTGGCAGAATCATTGTATTTCTAAATATTGAAATTCCCCCAATTGATATTTCTTGATCATTTGGGAGTCTTTCTTTTATTGTCGCGAAAATAATGCTATCGGGGCTAATAGGGCAGGCCATCACTCTAGATTTGCTGTAATCCTAAGCATAAAAGCTTATTGGTTTAATTTTAATTCAATTAAAATATAGATAATGATTAATTATTACAGTTGTTGCTTTGTTATCAGGAGGTGGATTGGTGGTTATATTTAAAAAAAAAGGCGCCAATTGTCTTCAATTGTCGCCTTTTGGCTGTGGTGACCTCTACGGGACAAGTTTCTATACATTTTATGGAAGATTTGAAGAGATTGGCTAACTGGTAGTAGTGTCTGTTTTTATATGTCTGAAATATTTTGGTTTGGATGTCCTGTTGGGGATTGAAGCAAAATGCATTTAGTTTATATATAATTTTGCCACGAAATGTAAAAAGAGGCAGCCTTAAAATTTTGTGGCAAAAAGTGTCAAATCTAAAACCTAATGTGCCACGACTCTGCTACAAAACTGAGAAAATCAACTTTAGGGAATTGTCCACAGCTTCTTGGCTTTTTGCGATAGAAGGCTTGCTTCTCAACGATCAAAATTCAACCAATTCTACTAAGTTTGTGGTTTACGAAATAAAAAAATAAAACAGTCGCTACTTGTATTTATCAATTTAAAGTATAGACCGTAAGTTATTACAAAGTTTTTCAGAGTTGTTACAAATTAGCTTTATTGCTCTTTGATATAGTTTTATTTTGTAATAAAATTGCACAGAATTTAAAGACAATAACTGGCTTAAATTAGAATTTTTTTGCTGTAAAATTTAGTTTGTGAATGAAATACAAAAATATATTACTAGTCAACGATATTAACGATGATGCAGAGACTTTTGTATTAGTAGTGAATGCAATTAATCATAAAATTAGATCATCAGTAGAAGGTAGTGCGCTTGAAGCTCTAAAAAAACTTCAGAATTCAAAATTATCACCCGATATAATTTTTTTGGATTATAATATGCTAGATCTTGATGGAACTGGATTTCTTAAATTACTTCGAGATATTAAAAGTCTAAAAAGAATTCCAATCGTACTTTATTCTCGAAATTCAGGGCATATGCTACAGGAAGCGATGACCAAATTCAAGAAAGTGCAGTTTTTGAAGAAGCGTACGAACTTTAAAAAGCTTTTTAAGTCCCTACAAGAGATAATTATGCTTGAAAAGTCTGAAAAAAAAGTATAATGACTTGAAATTATTGCTTCTAACTTACCCCAACAATAGGCAATAAGGTCACTTTTGACAGGGATATTGCCATGCAGTCTTTTTTTGATGATTATCATATTCTTTGGAAACAATGCCAGCTCCATGGCGTAATCAGAAAGCTGCGATCAGCAAATGATTGGGATAAACGCTGGGAAAAAACAATGCGTGCAACTCCCAAAATGATTGATTTGAATGCCTTTAAATTTGAAAATTTAGATCCTGATTTTTATCAAAATTTAAAAGGAGAAACACTTTCTGATGAAATTGCAGAGAGAAATGAAAACTTTCAACAGGGTGGAGAATATTGGGCCTGGCGGTACTTAGAGAGTTTTGCAAAAGAGAGACATGTAAATTACAGCCGGCACATTTCCAAACCCGGTTTGAGCCGAAAAGGCTGCAGCCGTTTATCTCCCTATTTAACTTACGGAAACATCAAATAAAGGACTGAATTTCGCAGCTCAACGTTAAATAAAAAAGACATGAATTACAAATTTTAGGAAACGACGGATTAAAAGTTTCAACACTCTGTTTAGACTTTGTAATTATAGATCTTACGTTAAAATATGAAAATTAGCCTATAAAATCGTTCTCATTTGATTAACGAAATCATTATAATTATTGGGTTTTCTCATGTATCTTCCAATTTCATACTTTTTTGCAGATAGATTTTTTCTAATAATGTCTTCAGGAGCGGAAGAAATTAGAATAACCTCTATATATCTAAGCTTTGTATCATTTTGTAATTCATTCAATAAATCAAGTCCATTTAAACAGGGCATATTGATATCAAGAAACAGTAAATCCGGTAACTTTTCTGAAATCTTTAATTCGGCAAGTGCTTTTAGGGGGTCAGTAGCGTAACTAAATACAATTTCTTTTTTCAGTGAATTAATAACTTCCAGAAAAAGTTCTACATCATCCATGTCATCATCAATTAAAAGAATATTTTTATACAACATATTATCTATATTTTGAATTACTCTAACTTGAAGATTTATATTGATCTACCAACAATCACTTGTCTGGTTTAATTAAAATATTAAGAAAATAAAAAAAACAAATTTAATGATTCTGCTTTGACTAAATATTATTAAAGAAGTATTCCTAAATGGTAGTCCAATTCTCTTAGATAACCTTTCAACAGCTGTTTCTTGTCTTATTTTATGATTCACTGTAAATTATTAAATAACCTCTGGATGTGCTAACAAAAGTACACAGCTGGTTAAGAAAAATTTAGAAAGTATCTAATCTTTTTTTCCTTATTAACTATAAAATGATAAAAGTAGAGTTCGCAAAATTTAAGTTATAAGTTAAAAAAAATTAAAGAATTTGAATCTATAAACTGAACAAATATAGGTGATATTAACTAATTCAATCAATATCCCCTTTTGCACAGGAAAAACTTAGAATTAAATTTACCTCAGTAAGTCCTTTTGAAACATTTTAAAAATAAATGGACAGCGCAAAAATCATAATGTCAGTTAACAAACCCTTATCAATATCTTCCAACCATTGC
The DNA here is from genome assembly GCF_002222055.1 of Flavobacterium araucananum. Taxonomy (GTDB): domain Bacteria; phylum Bacteroidota; class Bacteroidia; order Flavobacteriales; family Flavobacteriaceae; genus Flavobacterium; species Flavobacterium araucananum. The sequence goes on along the minus strand of NZ_MUGS01000038.1, from coordinate 10,160 downwards.
ATGTTTTTAGTACAGGGTGTTTTCTTTTTTATTTTCGCTCCAAATTTATGTTGCAAATTTTATTATATGCGACCGGAATTTGCTCAACCTGAACATCGCTTTTATCTAAGCCGAAAGCTTTTTCATCACTCAATCCTAATTTTTTAAGAAAGAAATATCCTTTTAATAAGAACCCGTCACGTAATTCAAATTCATTTTCTACTGAAAGAAATTTTTCGATTACAACAAATTTAAAATCAGGTTCGTTGTTATATTTTGTCGAACCATCGGGACGGATATGTAAATTTAATTCTTTGCTTGCTACTAATTCCTGTACAATTTTTTTAAAATACAATTCGGCTCTTGGCTGTATTCTAAAACCCACATTGATATTTATTTTTATTACTTTATCATCAACCAACTCCGAAACATCATAAGAAAGAGTAAATGGATCTTCTGTTCGATTGATGTGAAGAAACCAATATACATCGGATCGTTTTGGTTTTTTTGCGAAAATTGATTTGATAATTTTTTCTTCTATTTCATGTCTTCTGTCAGCTTTAGTCAGATAGATTAAATGTGTTGCAAATTTTGGTATAACATCATCCTGGCTTAATTCTGTCAACTGTTCACTGTATTTTCCTAATTCTACAAATTTAGTATAGCTATTATTGATTTTTCGTGCATAATACCACACATACATTACCATAAAAATAAAAAATTCGAAAAATAAAAACATCCAGCGTTCTTTTATTTTAGCGACATTGGCGATAAAAAATGATATTTCAATAGCTCCAAAAACAACTAAAAAACCTATTACATAAATTTTATTCCATTTTAATCGATAGTAGATAAAATAGCTTAATAATAAGGAAGTCATCATCATTGTGATGGTTATGGAAAATCCATAGGCAGCTTCCATATGAGCACTTTCTTTGAAATAAACCATCATTAAAATACAGCCAAACCAAAGCATGGTATTTACACTTGGTATGTAAATTTGACCTTTGCTGTCACTAGGCTGGCTCACCGTAACTCTAGGCCAAAAATTAAGATTCATTGCTTCGCTAATTAAAGTAAAACTTCCGCTTATTAAGGCTTGTGATGCAATTATGGTTGCCATTGTAGCAATTATTACGCTAGGTAAAAGAAACCACCTTGGAATAATTTCAAAAAATGGATTTCTGCCATTGAGCAGCACTTGTCCCTGGTGCATTAACCATGCGGCCTGCCCTAAATAGGCCGTTACTAAACTTATTTTTACATAAATCCATGTGATGCGAATGTTTTTGATACCACAATGTCCCAAATCTGAATATAATGCTTCAGCACCTGTTGTGCAAAGAAAAACGGCTCCCAAAAGCCAGAATCCATGTGGATAATTAATTAATAAATTATAAGCATAATAGGGATTTAATGCTTTTATAATATCGGGATGAATTAAAATTTCGTTAATTCCAAAAACAATTAGCATTGTAAACCAAAGTGTCATAATAGGACCAAAAGCTTTGCCAATAACCTGAGTTCCAAAACGCTGAAAAAAGAATAGAAGCGAGATAATGGCCACAACAATTCCAATAGTTAAGGTATTTCCTGGAATAATAATGTTTTCTAATCCTTTGACCATGCTTAAGCCTTCAATAGCTGATGAAACGGAAATTGGCGGTGTAATAATTCCATCAGCAAGTAATGTTGTTGCTCCCAGAATAGTTGGAATTACTAATTTTTTGCCATAACGCCTAACAAGTGCATAAAGAGAAAATATTCCTCCTTCACCGTGATTATCTGCTCGGAGTGTAAGCCAGATATATTTAATTGTAGTTTGAAAAACTAAAGTCCAAAATACACATGAAACGCCTCCATATACTAAAGTCAAATCTATATTTCGTGTACCAATTATGGCCCTAAAAACATATAAGGGACTTGTACCAATATCTCCATATATTATTCCAAGTGCTACTAAAAGTGAAGCAATTGTTACTTTGTTTTTAATTCCATTTTTTGAAATATCCATTTTAATTTGTTGAAAATTTGATGGGGCAAAGTTCGACGAAATGGTATTTGTAAAACATAAAGAAGTATCGTTAAAATATAAAGATTTTATAAAGATTAACTAAAACGGTAACCAACACCGCTTTCAGTAACAATATGTTTGGGCTGATTTGGGTTTTCCTCAATTTTTTTGCGCAATGTTGCAACAAAAACACGTAAATATTGTGTCTCTGTTTGATACCCAATCCCCCAAATTTCTCTTAGAAGGTATTGATGCGTTAAAACCCTTCCTTCATTTTTTATAAACAGAGATAATAAATTGAATTCAGTTGCAGTGAGTTTTAAAATTTTATTACTTTTTTTTACCATTCGTGCACTTAAATCGATCTGCAATTCGCCAAAATTTGAAATATTACTGTCTTCATTCCTTTGATTGCGTCTAATAACAGATCTGACTCTCGCCAATAATTCAGCTGTTCTGAATGGTTTTGCCAGATAATCAGTTGCATGATTGTCTAATGCTTTTACAATATCTTGTTCACTATTTTGAACAGAAAGAATAATAATCCCTTTGGTATACCAAGTACGCAATTCTTTTAGCACCTCATGACCACTTTTATCTGGTAAGCCAATATCCAGCAAAATTAAATCAGGCGGATGGTTTACTGCCATTAGGATACCGCTTTTGCCTGTTTCGGCCTGCCAAACTTTATAGTCGTTACTCTCTAAAGTGATTTCGAGCAGTTTTCTAATTGGTGCTTCGTCATCTATAATTAATATTTTGGCTTTATTCATTCTTTAAATTTTTTAAATAGGAAGTTTCAACAGGCAATTTTATTATAAATTTTGCTCCGCCAGTTATATTGTTTTCTAATTCGATAGTGCCGTTGTGTGCTTCTACAAATCCTTTTACAATTGACAGGCCCAATCCACTTCCGCCGCTTTTACTGTTTTGCAGTCTGTAGAATTTATCAAAAACAAATTGTATCTCATTTTCAGGAAAACCACCACCATTGTCGGAGACAGAAATAATACAATTAGAAATCTCGTATTTGGTATCAATTTTAATAATTGTATTTTTTGGAGTGTAAAGTAGTGCATTATATATTATATTATGCATTATCTCTTCAATTAACCCTGTATCTAATTTAAAAAAAGGCAGATTTTCGTTTGGTTGAAAAACTAAAATCTGATTATTTGATAATGGTAATAATTTTTGAATAACACCATTTATCAATTCATTAGTATCACACCAATCTTTTTTTAATTGTAATATTCCAGTATCTAATCGGCTCATATTTAAAAGGTTTTCAACCTGCTGATTTAGCCTAATACTGGCTTTGTCTATTTCGTCTAATAAAACTTCTTGATTTTTTTCAGAAATAGTACTTTTTTTTTCTTTTAATAAATCAATAGCCCCTATTATTGTTGCAATTGGTGTCCGTAATTCGTGTGAAATTGAATTCAATAAAACATTGTAGAGTTTTATGGTTTTTATTTTTTCTTCTATATCTCTTGCTTTTTCTCTTGCTTTGTTTTCCGATTCCCGTATTTTGAAAGTTAAAACTGCATTTACTAACGCAATAATAATATACATCATAAACAGCAGTACGTCTTCGGTGTTGGTAATTTCAAATGAAAAAAGTGGTTTAATAAAAAGGAAATTTAAAATTAAACCACTTAAGATTGCCGTTATTAAAACCGGAAAAATATCAAATAGGACTGCAAGAACCGAAACAGTCATTAGTAAAATTAATGCTGTAATTCTATAATCGATCAAATTTGAAGATAAAAAACAAAGTGTTGCAATTAGTAAAACTAATGTAATACTAATAAAGGATTGCTTTTGAATGGAGTATACTTTTAATGTAAATCTTCTCAAAGTAGAAATATTGTTGGCGTGAGCAAAAGTACTTAAATATTAAACCGTTCTAGAATAAAATTCTCATGTGTATTTAATTTTGGCTAACATATTAAGTTGTTAGTTATTTCAAAAATTTAACTCCTTTTGCGAAAGGAATAGAAACATTAGATCTATCGTCGAAAAAAAAAGATACCAGAACCTTAAAGAATAAACAAAACCTAACTTCTATTTTCATAAAACAATAGTAGATTTCATTAAACCTCTTTGCTGTATGTTGCACAACTTTGCACTACAACTAAATATAGAAAAAATGAAAATCGTTATAACAGGTTCACTAGGAAATATCAGCAAGCCCCTTGCTATTGAGTTAGTCCAAAAAGGTCATTCGGTTACGATTATCAGCAGTAAGCCCGAAAAACAAAAAGACATTGAAGATTTGGGAGCAATTTCTGCCATTGGCTCTATTGAAGATGTTGATTTTCTAATCAATACTTTTCAAGTTGCTGATGTGGTTTACTGCATGTTACCTCCCTTCAAATTCAGAGAAAACCCCAATCTTGACGCAAGAGCCGAAGCGTTCAGGATTGCCCAAAATTATACTAAAGCTATTGAGAAGTCAGGCATAAAACGTGTAATTCATCTAAGCAGTATTGGAGCCCATTTAGAATTTGGCAATGGGCTCCTTGCCTTTCATTTTATAGCAGAAAAAGTTTTTAAAGAACTTCCTGCTGATGTAATTGTTACTACTATGCGTCCTGTTGGTTTCTATTATAATTTATACGAATTTATAGAACCGATACATGGCAAAGGTTTTCTGGATAGTTTTATCGGAAAGATATTAACGATCAAATATTACGGTTTAAAAGGTTTTTTTCAAGGCAAAAAAGGACTAATTATGTCCAATTATGGAGCTAAAGACAAAATGCCGTGGGTTTCGCCACTTGACATTGCTTCTGTTGTTGCAGAAGAAATAACTACCTTAGGCTCTGGTAGAGAAGTGCGTTATGTGGCAAGTGAGGTTTTAACATGCCAGGAAATAGCATCTATATTGGGAAAAGCAATTGGAAAGTCCTATTTAAAATGGGAAACAATCAGCGATAGACAAATGCTGAGTGCTTTAAAACAGTTTGGAATACCATCAATATTAGCTCAGGATATCACTGAAATGAATGCAAGTATGCATACCGGACTGCTATTTGAAGATTATTACAAAAATTTACCAAATCTGGGAAAAGTAAAATTTGATGAATTTGCCAAAGAATTTGCAATTAAATACAATCAACAATAAATTAAAAAAAGTAAAATGCTGCATAACATTTTTGAATATTTTAAAGCCAAAAACGAGCTATTGTTGGGCTACGCAATACTTTGTTTTGTTGCAGGACTTAATGCATGGACTAAGCCTTTAAAATTTTTTATTTCCTTTGGTGTTTTTGCATTTACAATGGCTTTGTACATTGTGTATTTACACAATCAAAGATAGGTAATTAATTATTGCTGGAGTTTTATCATATTTTCCTCTATTGAACTGCTGCTCATTACTGTGCAGGCATCTCGTGGCAGAAAATCGCATTATAATATAGATACACCATTCGATAGGGTTATTTTTGCATTAATGGGTTTATCTTTGATTGTAGTATTAATTCATACTATTTTTATTATCACTTTATTTTTTACTCAAAAACAATTTAATGCAAGTGGTGAAATTATTTTGGCTTTTAAAATAAGTTTAATAATGATGGTCATCTTTATGCTGCAGGGCTTTGCAATGATAAACCTTTTTAAACATACCGTGGGTGCAGAAGATGGTACGTAAGGAATACCAGTTTTAAATTGGAGTAAAAATTATGGCGATTTGAGAGTGGCTCATTTTTTTGGAATGCACGCGCTGCAGATCATTCCATTACTTACTTTTGTTTTGGCAAACAATAAAAGAGATGTGTATTTAATAAGTGTGCTGTATTTTGTTTTTGTTACCCTTACTTTGGTTCAGGCATGGCAGGGAAAACCATTTATTAAATAAATCATGGAAAAAATCACACCGTATAGAGTTGGAGTAGATACCTTTTTTGCCACAAAAACTTAAGGCGGTTTTTAACGATTTTCACCCGTCTAAAGTTTTGTGGCAAAATTGTGGAACAAGATACTTTGAAGAATTAAAATTTAAGCAAAACAATACCTAAGAAGTTTAGTTTCGAAACTTTATTAAACAGAGATTAACTTACTTTTTCTGAATGCCGATTTAATACTCATATGAACTTATTTTGAGGCAAATAAATTATACAAAAAACGTTAATTTAAAATACTCATCCACAGCATGTTTTAGTTAACAAATTCTTATTTTACTTTATTTCTTGACTTTGTTAAAACCAAAAAGAATATTAAAGCGTAAATGACTTTATAACTTAAAAAAAGTAATTATGAAAACTGGAAAATTTTTAGCTGTATCAATCTTAGCATTAGGATTTGGATTTACATCATTTGCACAAAAAACAGTAATGGTTGGTGGAGCGGCTATGTATCCTAATAAAAATATTATAGAAAATGCGGTAAACTCAAAAGATCATACAACGTTGGTAGCAGCAGTAAAAGCAGCAGGATTAGTTGAAACTTTACAAGGTAAAGGACCATTTACTGTTTTTGCACCAACAAATGAAGCATTTAGTAAATTACCAGCCGGAACTGTTGAAACATTATTGAAACCTGAGAATATTAAAACATTACAAACTATATTGACATATCATGTAGTGGCTGGTAAAATGAATAGTTCTGATATTGCAAAAGCAATAAAATCTGGTAAAGGAAAAGCCTCTTTAAAAACAGTCAGCGGCGGAACTTTAACTGCCTGGATGGATGGAAAAGATTTGTACATCAGTGACGAAAGTGGCAATAAAGCTAAAGTTACAATTTCAGATGTAAATCAATCTAATGGTGTTATACATGTAGTGGATACAGTACTGCTTCCAAAAATGTAGCTTGTTGAAAATAAATTATAAATATAGAAAAAGCCCTAAAATTTTAGGGTTTTTTCTATATTTACTATGCGATACAATAGTAATAGTCGATTTTATAAGAGATTCTGCTTAAAATTTTATTACCAACTCAAAACTTTAAATATATGGAGCTAATATATTTTTTTTCACAAAAAATTAAGGCTGCGTCTTTTTACTTAAATTACATAAATTAAAAATTATCAGATAAATTTTGTAAAAAAATCATATATAAAACTAAGTGAATTTTTGCTTCAATCCTCAACAGGAAATCCAAACCAAATTTCTAGTGCCGTTAAAAGACAGCACCTACTTGTAGTAGACAATATCTTCAAATCTTCCATAAAATTTACAGAAATTTGTCCAGTCGAGGTCACCACAGCCAAAAGGCGCCAATTGAAGACAATTGGCGCCTTTTTTTTATAGCCTTTCAAATAGGTAACTTTAACTTTTTTTTACATTTATTTTCTTTTTATAGAATCACACAAAAACAGGATCAGATGCAAAAGTTGAGGCTTAGACAATCTGAATAAAAAGAAAAGAGAATCATTTCTAAAAACTGTTGGAGAGAGAAAAAAATTATTGTAAAAAACGTTAAGTTTTTTTTACTCTTAGCTTTTATAAAAAAAGCAAAGTTTGCTAAAAAATAATTCTGGGAATATTGTAAACAATTATTATATTAAAATGCTACAATCCTGAATGGAGTTGATACCTTATTTGCGACTAAAAGCTTAGGCAGTGTTTATCTGAAGTAGTAAAAAATGATGATATATTGCCTAAAATTTCTGACTGCCAGCTAATTTTATTCCTGCTAATTTTAACAGCATGAAAAATACAAGGAGAACCTTTACTTTAAGCTTTAAGATTCTGGCCGCTTCCATGAGCATCCACTGCGGAAGAGTCTGTGACGTGGCAAGAGAACTCAACATCAGTACAAATACCCTTCAGCACTGGAAGAAGCTTTACCAAGAAGGCAGATTTACCATAAAGAAAACTTCAGCTGAAATATCCCATAAAAATGAGCTGCAGAAGCTTCGGAAACAGATAAAAGAATTAGAAATTGAAAGGGACATCCTAAAAAAGGCTCAAAATATCTTCTCCAAGAGCGGCAGGTGAAATATGAATTCATCAGAGAAAATGCTGAAATATTTCCTGTCGAGAAGATGTGCCGGATTTTTCAGATCCACAAAAGCAGTTTCTTCCGCTGGAGGAAAAGAACACCCACATCAAAGTCTGTGCGGAAAGCCCATATAATAAAAGAAATTATAAGAATTTACCACTGGAGCCAATGCCGATACGGAAGCCCTAGAATTGCTAAAGAATTAGATTCCATCGGGATAAAAGTTTCCAGAAAATTTGTAGGGCAGATTATGAAGGAAAACCATCTGAGAAGCATTGCAAAATCTAAATATAAAAAGACTACAAACCCACCCCGTAATAACAGATCAGCAGAAAACAGATTAGAACAGATTTTTAAGACATCCAGAAGAAACGAAATCTGGGTTTCTGATATCACCTACATCGAAACAGATGAAGGCTGGATCTATCTCACTGTGGTGATAGACCTTTTTGACCGTAAAGTGATCGGCTGGTCAATCAGCGAAACAATGAGAGCAAAAGATACAAGCATCACCTCTTTAACGAAAGCTCTTTTAAATCGTCCATTGCAGAACAATCAGGAACTACTCTTTCACTCAGACCAAGGAAAGCAATATGCCTGCCGTGAATTTATTGCTTTATTAGCCACAAATAAAATAACCCAAAGCATGAGCCGAAAAGGAAACTGCTATGATAACGCGATAGCAGAAAGCTTCTTCAAGACATTAAAGGTAGAACTGGTATACCAAAATAAATATAAGACTAAAGAGAAAGCAGAAAAATCAATAACCGATTATATCGAGAACTTTTACAACACCTGCAGGAGACATTCTGCACTCGGAAACTTAACCATCGAAGAGTTTCAGAATCAGCAGGCAATTAAATAATAGCTTTTCTTATGATGCTAGAGTTAAACTGGGTGCACAATCGATGCATTTAGATTTAACAAGAAATGATAATACTGTATTAAAACAATTTGAAGGCTCAAGTTCGAAACATTACTAGCCCAACAATTCTGTCGACAGGGTCGGCAGAATTTATTTTCCATATTCAAATGTTTTCAAAATTAGATTATATTCATTAAATTAGCAGTATGGATAAAGAAGCAGAATCAGGACTCGATTTTATAATTGACAAATTAACAAACTCAATAGAAAACGTGATTACTGGAGATAGTTTTCAGACTGAAATTTCTATTCTCCAAAATTCTGATTTAAAGTCTTTAACAAAGAAAAATGGCTGGCTTTTTAATTGGAATGAAGAATTTAAAAATCCAATTAGAGATGTTTATAAACTTACAATCTTTGGAAATTCAAAAATAATTCAAGGTCTTATCAGCTTAGAAGTTAAGTCAGATCATGTCTATATGCATCTTGTTGAAAGTGCTCCATTCAATAAAGGACAAACAAAGGTTTATGCTGGTGTAGCTGGTAATCTAGTTGCTTATGCTTGTAAATTATCTTTTCAGCGCGGTCACGATGGAAATGTTTCTTTTCTTTCAAAATCGCAATTAGTTGATCATTATGAAAAAACACTTGGAGCATTCCATTTCGGTGGTAGAATTATGATAATTGAAACAAAATCAGCTTTGAAATTAATCAATAAATATTTTCAAAATAAATAATTATGAAAACTAAAAAATTAGATTTAGATATAGACAGTATTGGTGGACTAAGTTCTCTAACATTAGCTGAAGAAAAAGCTTTAAGCGATTTTTTTCAAAAGAAAAAACTAACAAAAAAGAAAACTGAGAAAAAGAAATTAATACTTAAAAATTAGAACGGTTCTGTCGCATCTATCAGAATCAGATATAAGAATTTAAGTAATTTAAAATTTAGCCCGCCAATTTACAGAATGATTTAAACATAGATATCCCGGTTTTGACCATCTGATTCTTTCTCAGCATATGCACAACTTCAATTCCACTCAATGTTCGTTTTGCCGATTCAAAACTTTTAAAACCTAATCCGTTTTGTATGCTCCATTTTATAAATCGATGGTCCTGTTCGACAATATTGTTGAGATATTTACACTGTCGGATTTTAATCTTTGAGAATGAACGTTCGTTATAGACTTTGATCGCTGCTGTATTAGAACCGCTTTTATCAATGTTTATTACTCTTGGCCGGAAATTATTACCAATTGCTTTAATTAGAAAAGACTGAGCGCTCATTCTTTGTCTTTTTCTGGTCAAAAGAAAGTCAACCGTATGGCCTAAATTTATCTACTGCTCGATA
>NZ_MUGS01000037.1:102700-103111 GCF_002222055.1 Flavobacterium araucananum | reverse complement strand
GTAATAGTAAGCAGAAGTAAAATAATTTAGAACGATATTATAAATACATACCAATTCTAAAAAAGTAAATTCGTTATAATTTTTAACCAACATCGTTTTATCTTTCAATAAAATTTATTGATTTTCGATAAACTACTTAGAGAAAGAAATTAAACCGTTTAATTTTTTTTCTAATAGTTCAAGTTTGTTACTTAATTCAGTTATTTTAATTTCTTGAGCTGTAATAGTCTTTTGTAGTTCTTCAGACTTTTTCTTCGATTCAGATAATTCCTGTATGCTTTTTATAATAGGAGCAAATAGATCATTATATCTAATAGAGAGAAATTCATTTTTCGATTTATCGCTTGAAATAATAGCTGCATTTTTATAATTTGCTTTATCCAACGTCTCTTTTAGTTCCTGAGCTATTAA
>NZ_MUGS01000037.1:0-102656 GCF_002222055.1 Flavobacterium araucananum | reverse complement strand
GTCACATTATCATTACCAATTCTAACTTTATTAGATTGATCAACCACAGCACCATTTCCCAAAGCAGTTGAATTTGTTATATTGCCATTAGAAACATCCGCCTGATGGCCAAGAGCCGTATTGTTGCTGCCGCTTACATTACTATATAAAGCAAAATTTCCGACAGCAACATTATTATTTCCTGATGCATTAATCCTTGAGGCCTCCAGACCAATTGCAATATTGCCCGCGCCTGAAATATTGTCTCTGGAGGATTCCATACCAATGGCTATATTTTGATCTCCACTAGTATTAGAATATAATGTAGCAAAGCCTAAAGCCACATTATTATTTCCTGTTGTATTGTTATATAATGTTTCTTTACCGATTGCGGTATTGACATTTCCAGATAAATTATGAAAAAGAGAATTGATTCCGTAGGCTGAATTACTAGAACCTGTTTCGTTAGAAAATAAAGAGAGATCTCCTCCTGTAGTATTTTCATTTCCTGTAGTATTATTACGCATTGAATTATTACCAAAAGCACTATTGTTTGCTCCTGTAGTATTCATGCGTAATGATTCTCTTCCCAGTGCGGTGTTTCCACTTCCGGTTGTCGAATTTCTTAGGGATTCTCTACCCATTGCTGTATTTGAATATCCCAATGTATTAGCATATAAGGACTGATAGCCCACTGCTGTATTAGAATCTTCAATATTACTTCTTAATGCCTGAAAGCCTACAGCAACATTCTCTCCGTATTCTGTATTTAAATACATGGCCTCATAACCTATAGCTACATTGCCAGATGATGTCGTATTCTCATGCAGAGCACTCGATCCCACAGCAATATTTTCAACGCCGGTGCTGTTTTTATACAGCGCATTAGATCCAATGGCAACATTGTGGTAACCTGTTGTGTTGGTATAAAATGCATTATCTCCTATACCTACATTAAAATTTTCAGTATTACTGTTTCCTGCCTGATAGCCAAAAAAAGTATGTGTGGTATTTACTCTTCCGGCTTTTTGATTATTTATTCTGAAATTTAAAGGAACATTATCAGTAGTACCTATAAAATTAGTCCCATCAATCGTTGCACTATTGCCGTTTAGTGACCAAGATAACGCTGAGGAGTCAAGTCCAATCCATCTAAGTTGTGGAAAACTCCAATAATAAAAACCTGGAGGATTTACTCCAAATGGTGACCCGGCTCCTGTATCCAAATTTAAATATACTAAAATGCTATTTTGGCCTGCTCCAGGATTGATTGTGGGAAACGCATCTATTCTTGGAATTAATAATCCATCATTGTTTGCCGGAGTAACACTACTAGAAGCCGTAATGTCAAGTGTACCTTGCGGATTTGCAGTATTAATACCTATTTGAGAATACAGGATTGTAGATACACTAAAGCAAAATAAAAATAAAAATTTCTTCATAATAACTATTTTAGGATTACATATAATTTTAATTCAAAAATAGTTAAATTCTTATAAATAATATGTTAAATTGAAAAGTATTATTTTGTAAATGATTTAAAATTAATTATTTATCTAATTTCTTGCCTCAGTGATTGTTGTCAGTAGTTCCATAAAAAGTATTAATTATCATAGACTATCAAGCATATCGGTACCATTCTATATCTGACCATTTGTTCTACATTGTAAAAGTAATCTCTTTATGATTGGATAGTATTTATTCGTTTCAAATCATCATGAAAATGGTTCGAGAATTGTCCCGTTAGGGTCAATGTTGTACAAATACATCCTTAAGTATCGCTCTAATTTTTTCATAGCACGTCCACATGGATGTACTAACAAAAAATGGAGAAAAAGTTAAGGGTTTATTTTCATACCCTTAACTTTTTTAAATCCTTCTTTGGATTCTTCTTTTCTTCTTTTGTTTAAACTGTTTTGCTACATAATCAGAAGAATATTCAGCACGTGTAATTAGATCCAACAGTTTGACCAAATTTGGGATAGTAATTGTATTTTTTTGATATTGGAGGTCATCAATCAACAATTCTTTAGAAGGAAGTTTTTCATAAATCTGATTTCCTTTTTGTTCACCAGCAATCTTCATTCCGCATCGCTCTTCTATAGCTTTGGCGCTGTACTCTTTCCCAAGCTACTGCCATTAAAAACGTTTTTTGTAGTATGGTCAATATAGGTAATACCATAAAGCTGACCTTCCGTACTTCGTCTAAAAACAGTATGGATTCCTTCTCTTTCCAATAGTTTTGCAAGTTTGCTTACAGGCATTGCCTGTTCTTGTAATAATGCCATATTAACAGCATTTTTCACACGCAATTTGTCGGATAAGTTTCTGGTTTCATTAACATTAAATTTTTCTTCTAAAAATTTCAAAGTCGGTTTATTATAAAAACTACTCGCTTTTATTGGAACACCAATTGGTTTGCCTTGTTTATCTAATATGAGATATACCAATCCTTTTGTTAAAAATATTCTGGAATTATCATTACCACGGTCAGCTAAAACATTGTATTGTTTTAGAGCTGCATTAAGTTCAGCCAGACTTGAATATTTATAATGGTTCAGAACAGTATTCAGAATATTAAAAATAGCTTTTTTTGATTCAATCCTTCCGTATTGAACCCTTTCCATTGAAATTGGCTCTAAAGTAAATACTTCTTTCTTTTTTGTCCTTCTGCTTTAACGAGTCCAAAGCGTTCTTCAATCTCCTTTCTTGCAGGTTCTGATTTTCTGATTCCTAAATGATGCAGATCAATACGTTTGCCATCTTTTTGGATATTTACGGAAACCACGTGCAAATGTGCATGTCCTGCAATAAAAAGTAAAGGCAGATATGGACAACTTTTGAAAAAATCGGAACTAAAAAACCTTTCAATAAATTCAATTCCGACATTAGAGGAGGTATTGCCCAAGTTTCAGTATTTTCTCAACAAAACTTTCTTCTAAAAAAAGAGGATTTTGAATGTGACAACTATAAAATAATTAAGCATATAAAAAATAAAAGCTGGTGTCTTTATTTGTATTTATGTGTAGAAAAAGGGCCCGATGCCTTTATGAAAATCCGAGTAAATACAAGGGAAATAATATGTTATTTAAGAAAGGATCACGTGTTGGGTCGCTTAACTTCAGCGCATTAAATTATTACAATGTAAAATTAATAGAGCTTTATAAAGAAAAGTAACTAAATAGAATGGGATACAAATCTCTTATTTAAGAACTCGCACCAGTGGTGCGAGTTCTTAAATAGTTCTTCCATAAACTTATTGAAGTTTTTTAACTCTTTACTATAGCTACAATTTAGGTTATGATGTAATGTATGCTCAATATTTTTTTACTCATTGTTATAAAAGATTCTATCAGCTCTCCAAATCTCTTATAATGTGAAAATAACAGATTAAAAATCTTTTTTAAATTGCATCCATCAAAAAAATGGATTGATCCAATGATTTTGATTTAAGTTTAATTTTTGTATAGATAACTTTTAAATTGTAATTTAGTAAATTGTAAACAACTACATATCAGATATGTATAACACATTAAATTAACTAATATTGATAAGCTAACTGCAATGTCTTAAAAATGAAAATCTGACATATACTCATTTAAAGGAATCGAAATCTAATTTAAATAGAAAAAGCAATGAAACTAAAAAACAAAACTCTTACCACTTTACTTGTCCTGATTGTAATAATTCTCAATCAGGATGTAGCAGCCTGTACAAGGGTGGTATACAAGGGGCTAAATGGAATGATTATTACAGCTAGATCTATGGACTGGAAAACTGATATCCCTGCAAATTTGTGGATTTTTCCTCGCGCAATGGATAGAAATGGAGAAGCAGGAGTCAATTCTGTAAAATGGAAATCCAAATATGGAAGTGTCATAACCAGCTCGTGGGATATTGCATCCTCTGACGGTATGAATGAAAAAGGACTAGTGAGTAATCTTTTATGGCTGGCGGAATCAAATTTTCCTAATTTCGAAAAAAATGGAAGTAAAAAAGGGCTCGCAGTTTCACTCTGGCTACAATATACCCTGGATAATTTCGCTACGGTAGCAGAAGCAGTGGAGGCATTTTCAGAGAATGATTTTGTGGTTGTTTCCTCTCACATTCCTGGAACGGATATTTTTGCTACTGTTCATTTGTCGGTTTCTGATCCCACTGGAGACAATGCTATTTTTGAATATATCAACGGAAAACTGGTCATACATCATGATCCTAAATTCACTGTAATGACCAACTCGCCGATTTTTGAAGAACAATTGGCAATAAACAGCTACTGGAAAGGAATTCCGGGAACCATTATGCTACCCGGAACAAACAGAGCAGCAGACAGATTTACAAGGGCATCCTATTATATTGACGCTATCCCAAAAACGGATAATACAAGAGTGGCAATTGCCAGCGTGTTTGGAGTGATAAGAAATTGCTCTGTGCCACTGGGTATTTCTTCGCCAACTGAACCTAATATTTCTTCTACCAGATGGAGAACTGTGGCAGACCAAAAAAATCTTATCTATTATTTTGACAATGTATTGAATCCAAACGTCATATGGGTCGAATTTAGTAAAATTGACTTTAGTGAAAAAGCTAAAGTTAGAAAGCTGAGTTTGGAAAATAATGAAAATTATTCGGGAGAGTCCCTAATGAATTTTAAAGCAAGCCAGTCTTTTAAGTTTGCGGGTCTTGACTAACAATAAAAACGCACTATAATGATAAACCTTCAAGTACTATTATTTTGGAGCTTTATCATTTTTTTATTGCTTTTTTTACACCATATTGAGTGTTTAAAAAATTCGATAGTTTTGCTAAGAATTTTAAATGGTAGCTTTGAACTGTTTTAAAGGCAGGGTTACAATAAACTCAGCTCCATTGTCTTTCTCTCCGATGGCTCTAATATCTCCATTATGTCTTTTCACGATTTTTCGGCAAAGTGCTAGACCAAGTCCATTTCCTTCGTACTGGTCTTTGGAATGCAGTCTTTCAAAGGCAGTAAAAATTCTTTCATAGTGACTCGAATCCAATCCAATACCATTGTCCTTGATACTTATTTGCAATAAGTCTTTACCCTCACTATTTATAATAGCAGATGATATTATGACACGAGGGGGCTGATCAGCTTTTGAAAACTTTAATGCATTATGAATTAAATTATAAAAAAGCTGCTGAATCAGGATAGGGGCTCCTTCTATAGCAGGGAGTTCGCTTGTAATTAGTATGGCATCTTTCTCTTTTATAATGAGCTCCAGATCTATTTTTATATTTTCAATTATCGCATCGAGATTTATATTCTCAACAGTCTGGATTGTTTTATTAATGGTCGAGTAAGACAAAATGCCTTCAATAATAGTCTGCATGCGCTCGGCAGAATGATGCACTTTGTCAAGATATTTTTTTGAGCTTTCCGAAAAATTAGTTTCAATATCATTTCTTAAAAGGTTATTGAAAATTTTCATTTTCCTTACTGGTTCTTTCAGATCATGGCTTACCACATTAGCAAAATGCAGCAGATCGTCATTTGATCTGCGCAGCTCCTCGGTATTCTCGTCCACTTGTTTTTTTAGTTCATCTGAGAATTCTCTTTGGTCATCAATACATTGCACAATTCCAATAATAGTGGCGGGATTACCTTTTTCGTCCTTGATAATTTTACCACTTATTTTAACCCATCGAACAGAATTGTCAACCTTTATAATTCTGGCCTCATAAGAAATTTTTCCTGTAATTAAAGCCTCTTCATGAGCTTTTTTACGCACTATCTGGTCCTGAGGATGCAGTTTTGAGATGAGCTGTTCATTAACTATTTCCCCCTCAACAGACCAGATTTCATTGAAATTCCCTGATGTCTTGATTTTCTTTGTCTGAAGGTCTATCTCATATGTTCCCATACCTGAGGAGTCAAGAGCCATTCTTAACCTTTCATCTGAACTTCTTATCTGCTGTTGTGCAAGATTAAGATCTGTTACATCAGTAGCCGTATTCATTACCCCATAGATTTTTCCATTGGAATCATATAACGGTGTAAAGCTATAATTAAAATAATGGATTTTTAAAACATCATTGATCACCAAATCAACCCTTGCATTCTTCGCATGGAAAGCAAAGCCTGTTTTTAGTACACTCATTACCTGATCAAATATTTGCTGGTTTTCCAGTTCAGGCAGAATCTCTTTGTAACTTTTGCCGATAATGCCATCTCCTTTGCCCCAGGTTTTAATCATAGCGGGATTGGCTATTTCAATTTTTAATTCATCGGTAACATAAACTGCTATGGGCAATGGTGCAGTTTCCACTATATCTTTCAAAAGAATTAAGTTGTCGTACATAAGGCCGTAGATTATATTTTCGCGAAGCTAAGAATGTTTTAACTTTAATTATTATACTAATCTGTAAATTTATTTCAAAATTACAATGAGGTAAATTACAATTTTAAACCAATATTAATTACCTGCAAGCTAATCACAAACAAGGAGTCTGATTATTTACTCGTTTTATTTATTATTTCTGCATTTATCGCTGCAATATTTTACTTCGTCCCAAACCTTTTCCCATTTTTTTCTCCATGCAAATGGTCTTTGGCAGGCAACACAAATTTTAGTGGGCAGGTTTTGTTTCTTAACTCCTCGCATTTTTTTGTTTATTTCTAAAACTCCATACAATATCACTCGCATATTTTCGAGTTTCTTCTATGTCAACTATAGGCTCTGGATAATCTGTACCTATCTCGCATTTGTAAAATTGCTGCTCAATACCATTTAATTTCCAAGGTTCATGAATTAATTGTGATGGGATTTCACTTAATTCGGGCAGCCATTTTTTTATGAAAATGCCTTCTGAATCGTGTTCCTGTGAATTTTTAATGGGATTATAAATTCTAATGGTATTGCCTGTTGTTGTGCCCGCCTGCATCTGAATCTGCGGATAATGAATTCCGGGTTCGTAATCTAAAAACTGCCTTGCCAGAAAATGCAGTTCACGCCAGTCCTGCCAGAGATTAAAGGTAAAAAAGGAAACTATCATCGCCCGCATTCTAAAATTGATATACCCTGTTTGAACTAAACATCTCATACAGGCATCAATTATAGGAATTCCGGTTTTACCTTCCTGCCAAGCTTTTATATAAGTTTCGTTTTTGGGTTTTACCAGGGAATCGTAATCTTTGTTTATGTTTTTAAATTCAATTTGACAGTCATTTTCAAATTTTTGCATAAAATGGCAATGCCAGTGCAGTCTCGAAACAAAATTAAGCATGGCTCTTTTGTTGGGCGATGCTTCATAAAACTGATTGGTATATTGATACACCATTCGCATACTGATGTTTCCGTAAGTTAAATAGGGAGATAAACGACTGCAGCCTTTTCTACTTAGATCAGGTTTGGAAATATGTTTGCTGTAATTGACATGTCTCTCTTTTGCAAAACTCTCTAAGTACCGCCAGGCCCAATATTCTCCACCTTGTTGAAAGTTTTCATTTCGGTTTGTAATTTCACTAGAAAGTGCTTTTCCTTTTAGTTTTTGATAAAAATCAGGATCTAAATTTTCAAATTTAAAAGTATTCAGTTCAATCATTTTAGGAGCTGCGCGCATTGTTTTTTCCCAGCGCTTATCCCAGTCCTCTCTTGATCGCAGCTTTCTGATTACACCGTGCAGTTGCGATTGTTTCCAAAGAATCTTATGAGCATCAAAAAAAGACTGAATGGCAATATCCTTGTCAAAAGTGACTTTATTGCCAATTTCCTGATGTGAAAACACGGTTTGAATATCATAAAGATTGTATAACTGCTCAAAAACAGTCTGAACTTCGTTATGAAAATAATAAATCTGCGCGTCAATTGACTTTAATTTAGACTGCATTTCCTTTAAGGATTCATAAACAAACCGCCAATGACGTACATCAGAATCATCGTAAGCCATTATTGAAGGTTCAAAAAAATAAACCAAAAGAAGAGGAATGTTTTCCTGCTGCGCCATAAAAAGAGGTTCGTGATCTGTAAAACGCAGATCACGTTTGAACCATATAATATTTATCTCTTTTTTACTCAACTTTTAAATAATGATGTAATTTCCTTATCGGGTTTTGCATAACTTAACCTATCTAATTGTACCGTTTTATGATAGCTGTCCAGACCGGAACAAGTGACGGTATTGGCTTTTTCTAAATTGACAAAACCATTTTCAGACAAGCAATCTTCGGGAATAAAAATCTGGACTATTTCCCCGATGATCATAGTGGTATTATTGATTGAAATGTCTATTTTTTCTTTAAATTCAATAGCTAACTGTATGTTGCTTTCGAGTACAAAAGGAGCTGGAAAGTTATTTTTATATTCTGCACTGAGTCCTGCAGCATCAAATTCTGAAATTTCTTTATTGTATCTCGCCGATGTCTGATGTGCTTGTTTATAAATCTTTTCGTTGATATGATTAATGGTATAAAATCCTGTATCTAAAATATTTCTCATAGTATCACGCTCGGGCGGACTTGGGCGAAAAATCATGCCTATTAATGGCGGATTGGCGCCAATATGAAAAAAGGAACTAAATATGGATAAATTAGTGTTTCCCTCATTATCAGAAGTTCCTGCCAATGCTACACTTTTAAAACCGCCTAAACTATTGATTAAATGCACGGCAGTTTGTTTGTCCATTTTTTCCAGATCACTGGTTTTAAAATTTATTTTGTTTTTCATTAGTTTGAAATTTTATTAAAAAACAGCATTTGTCAAATCGATCAATATCCATTTTTTATCACTGTTAAGTCTCAAAGTACCTATATGTTCCTTGTTCCATTCTTTAGGTCCTATTAGCGAGAGAAAATCAAAACCATCTGCATCTTTGTATAAATGATATATTTCACCCACAATAGGTTCAAAAGAAAATCTGGCATTATATACGCGTTCATTCCACTGAAATTCCTTGATTAAATTCTGGTATTGCATTTTTAGTACAAAGAATTTGCTTTCAAATTCTTTGTTTACCTTATTGATGCCCATGTTTTTCCAGCCTGTTAAATCATCAGCTTTTATTACCGGTGCGCCCACACTTGTAGCATACGGCAAAAGGCTTGCATTATAGCCATGCTCATCAGAAAAAACTACATTATCGGGTTTATCTTTTTTCATCATCTGTCAACATATATTAACGCTTAGAGATTTTATTATTTGAAATTGCTCTTTGCCTGTTACATTTAAACCTGTCAATTCCTTCGGTTCTCTTTGCAGCGTGTTTTGTTTTACAATTTTCAACCCTTTCACGCCATAACTTGTAACTGCTGAATTTTAATTCTTTCTTCATCAAAGCTTTTACGTCAGCTTCAGATAGACCAAATTGAAATTTTACAGCATCAAAAGGAGTTCGATCTTCCCATGCCATTTCTATAATTCTGTCGATCTGGAGTTCGTTCAATACAGTATTATTGATCTTTGCAATAATTGATTTCATTATTTATTTTGTTTAACAATTTTTAAATACCATTAAACAAAAATAATCTTTTTTATATTTGTTAGAAGCGTAAAATTGAAATACATCTCATTTTAATTTGCCGGATATAATTTTAGAAAATAGAAATAGATCTTGTTTTTTTAAATTTTGACAGAAGAAATGATTGAACTTAAGGAAAACACATACTAAATTTATGTTCTTATATGCATGCTTTGGAAAAATGCTGAAATTGGCTATGTCTTTCTAATATATTTTGCTATTAGGTATTCTTACAAAAGCTTAAAGCGAATTAAGAAAATTTATTTTTAGGATTATAAATCAAAAAACAATAAGTAATTTTAAAGTCAATACAAGTATTTAAAAATTGAATTAATTTTATGTATACAACTTTTAATATTTTCGAGAAGATTCTTAGTATTCTGGCTCAAAATCCTCAAAGGGATTATACTTTAGAAGATTTAACTAATTTGTTTACACCTTATTTTACTGAATTATTACAAGAGGATTTATCTATGGAAATTATCAATCAGGCAAAAGTTTTAGAGGCATTAATAGTACTGGATTGTAAAGGATTAATTATTTTGGATTCAGATTCAGATAAAAGCATTATCAGCATGAAGGGGCTTATAAATATAACGTCCACAAGTTTTCTAAATTGATTTTAAGCCTTTTTGACTTTCTTTGGCAAAAAGTTGTAATTGTATAAACACTACTTTTTGAGGTGGTCACTTTGAACCGGAATCAATTGATCTCTTTTACAAGAATAGGGTGCTCACTTTGAACCGGAATCAATTGCTCTCTTTTACCGGAATGGGGTGCTCACTTTTACCAGAATTTGCAATTAATTCGGGTAATTTAATGATTTGAATAACAAAAAATACTCTTTTTACAACAAAACATTAAAATTTATTTTTGAACTTGAAAGGAAACTTAATAGAAATGTAATTGTTACTCTAATTTTGTGTGCAAATACATTAGAGAGTAATAATTATTGTTGCAAAAGATTCTAATCTTTAATAAGTTTTTATAAAAAAATGATCAAAATGAGGAATCCCGTAAAGTTTTAAAATTACAATTAGGTAGATTTGGCACGAATTCACTTATATCTAATGCTATGAAAAACCTTTATCTATGTTACGTCTTTTTTATTTTGAAAAGTTTTCATTTAAACCAGATTTCACGGTATATTTTAACCGATAGTATTTAGACTGTAATGATTACCATTTTGCAATTTAAATTGAGTATTATGATTAGGAATTCATTCTGTTGTAAATGATTGTTAATTACGTTTTCGCTGTTGTTAGGTTTTATGAATAGAAGATAAATTAAATAGTCATTCTATTTTGATAAATTATGGTTATTTCAATTGAGTTTTGCAATGTTGTTTAGTACTAACGTTTTGCTGCTTTTTTCTAAGATCTACATTAAATTAACAATGTCAGAAGTTTGATCTTTTCTTGTTAATTTTTTTTTGGTATTTTGATGAAAAGTACTAAAAAAAGTTATCTTTGAGATTTTTATAAATAAGGATATTACTATAAAATAAGCCCCTTTTTTTGTGTGATAAATAATGCTAATGTATAAGTCATTGTATTTGTTTGATATATAATTAGTTGTTAAATGGTTAAGTTGAGTAGAGAAAAATATCTGCTAAAAAAAATATAATTACCATCCTTAACTTTTAGGACATATTTAATGTAAGAAAGTTATAAAAAATCTAGTTTTAAATATTTCAGATAATGCTGAAAAAAAATAAAAAATAAGAAAGAATTTAGCTTGGAAATTAGTTAATCCATTTAATTTATTTCTGAAATTAATATATTGATACTAGAATAGATTTTTTATGAAAGCAGTTGTTTTTGAAGGACAAGGATCCCAGAGAGTAGGAATGGGTAAGGAGTTGTTTAATATGTATCCTGAAATAGTACAACAAGCCTCCAATATTGTTGGTTTTGATCTGGTTGATTTATGTTTGCGCAACCCTGATAAAAAACTTAAAAATACTGAATATACTCAGCCAGCTATTTTTGTTGTTAATCATTTACAGTATCTCAAAGAATCTGAAGAAGGCTTGATAGCCGATTTCGCATTAGGTCATAGTTTAGGGGAATACAATGCTTTGGTTTTGGGAAAGGTTCTCGATTTTGAAACTGCTTTGCATTTAGTTAAACTAAGAGGGAAGTTGATGGGAAAAGCAGAAAATGGTGGAATGGCTGCGGTAATAGGGATTGAATCTCACGAAATTCACTCAGCAATTGTGCGTGCTTCCATGGAGAATGAAGTGTTTATCGCCAACTATAATTCGAAATTTCAAACTGTGATTTCCGGAATAGATGAGAGTATTAGAAGTCTAGAGGAAGAAATCAAGAAAATTGGTGTAAAACTATTTGTACCCCTTAATGTTAGCGGTGCTTTTCATACGCCATTTATGGAACATGCCAAAATAGAATTTAGTTCTGAATTAGAAAATATTCACGTATCTAATCCTGAAGTACAGGTCATTTCAAATGTAACCGCTAGACCTTATGAATCAGATTCGTTAAAAGAGCTTATTGTGAGTCAAATTGTGAGCTCTGTTAAATGGAGACATAGCATAGAATACTTGTTGGAAAATGGTGTTTCAGATTTTAAGGAGATTGGTCCATCTGGAGCACTTACCAAGATGATTGTTAATATTAAGCAGGATTACAAGCCTTTGATTGAGAATCAGATGCAAAAAATAGTTGCTGCTAAAAAACCAGAAGTGAAGAGATTTACTTTAGGAAACCCAGCTTTTCAGAAAGAATACAATACAGTATCAACCTATGTTGCTGGATCCATGTATAAAGGAATTTCTTCAAAGGAATTGGTGATTAAGATGGCCAAAGCAGGACACTTAAGTTTCTTAGGTACTGGAGGTATGACCATTTCTGAAATTGAGAGTGACATTAAAACTATACAGGACGCTATTGGAATTCATGATCGGCCATATGGAATGAATTTGATGTGCAATTTGATGAAGCCTCAATTTGAGATTGAAACTATTCAATTGTATTTAAGAAAGGGAATTACAATAATTGAAGCATCAGCATTCTTTAAAGTCACGAAAAGCCTTGTTTTATTTCGATTAAAAGGGATTCATCTTGATTCAAGACAAAAAATTGTAGCTCCAAATCGGATTATTGCAAAAATTTCTAGACCGGAAGTAGCAGAAGCTTTTTTATCGGTACCTCCTCAAAAAATAGTAGAGGAATTATTTAGTGAAGGACTTTTATCACTCAATGAAAAATTATTGAGTGATAGGTTGATTATGGTTACAGATATATGCGTTGAAGCTGATTCTGGTGGACATACAGATCAAGCAAACCCATTTACAGTAATTACTTCTATCAGTGCCTTAAGACAACGATTGTCGCAAAACCCACTAATTAGTGAAGTACGGATAGGTTCTGCTGGAGGAATAGGTACACCTCAAGCAATGGCAGCTGCTTATATGTTAGGGGCGGATTTTGTACTAACCGGATCTATTAACCAAGCAACTGTTGAAGCAGGAACAAGTGATATGGTTAAAGAAATGTTGGCCAATATCGATGTGTATGATACAGCATATGCTCCAGCTGGTGACATGTTTGAAATTGGTGCAAGGGTTCAAGTGTTAAAAAGAGGTGTTTTTTTCCATGTTAGAGCTAACAAATTGTACGAACTTTATAAGAATCATAGCTCGCTTGAAGAAATAGATCCTGATGTGCTTTCGATGATAGAGAAAAAGTATTTTAAGAGATCGATCGAAGAAATTTGGAAAGAAACTACAACTTACTTTGCTAAGTCAAATCCATCAGAAATTGAAAAAGCTAACCGTGTTCCCAAACATAAAATGGGACTTATTTTTCGATGGTATTTTGTTCACACTGGTCGCTTGGCCTTAAGTGGAGATTCAAGCCAAAAAGTTGATTTTCAAGTACATTGTGGTCCTGCAATGGGAGCATTTAATCAATGGGTAAAAGGTTCTAAATTAGAAGATTGGCGAAATAGAAAAGTAGATGAAGTAGCAAATATTTTAATTAACGAAACTCATTTGTATCTGGAAGAAAGATTTGATACTATGTTGAGTCCTAAACAATTTTTATAAATCCCTTTAGAATGACCAAAAAAAACGACCAAAGAGATATTGCTGTTATTGGAATGTCGTGCAGACTTCCAGGAGCGTCTAGTTATCAAGAATTCTGGCAAAATTTAATTGATAAAAAGCAACACACAGGAGGCATTCCTTCAGATCGTGAATTTGATACCATATATAACAAAGAGGAACTAAAAGGTGTTTCTTTGGATTCTTTGAAATGGGGTGGCTTTGTTGATGATATTCATCGATTTGATACTAACTTATTTGATATATCAGTAAATGAGGCCAGTCAAATGGATCCCATGCAAAAGTCATTACTGGAAGCGACATACTCATGTTTCGAAGATGCAGGCTATGCACCCGATCAAATCAAAGGGAGCTCTACGGGGGTGTTTCTCGGAATAACAAATTTAGACTTTAAGGAAGTTAAAGAAAATAATAAGATAAAAAATAATGTATTTACATCTCTAGGAAGTGCTATGTGTTTTTTACCAGGGAGACTGTCATATGAATTTGGTTTTAAGGGACCAAGTTTGGCTTTAGATACAGCCTGTTCTAGTTCTGGTGTTGCCATTCATTATGCCATTCAGGCTTTACTAAATGAGGAATGTAGTAGTGCTATTTGCGGTGGAGCAAATTATATAGGAACACCAACTCGTCATATTGAAAGTACTCGATTAGGACTGCTATCTAAAAAGGGAAAATGTGCGTCATTTGACCAGTCAGCAGATGGATATGTGAGAGCTGAAGGCGTTGGTCTTATTCTACTAAAAAAATTATCAAATGCAATTGAGGATAACGATCATATTTATGGCGTTATCAAGGGATCTGGAGTAAATCATAGTGGAAAGGGTAAGAGTATTATAGCTCCAAATATTTTTGCGCAGTCTCAATTAATGAAAGAAACTCTTGAGCGGAGTGGCGTAGAACCGGAAACTGTAGGGTATGTGGAAGCACAAGCAATTGGGAATCCTGATACCGATACAATGGAATTTATGGCGCTTAAACGTACTTTCGATACTAAAAAGGCAGCTTTAGTAAAAGAAAACTCCTGCTTTGTAGGGACTTATAAACCAAATACCGGTCATGTTGAAGCGTTCTCAGGTACAATTTCAATTATTAAGTCAATGCTAAGTTTTAAACATGAAATTTTGCCTCCTGTTGCTGGATTGAAAATACTTAATTCAAAAATAGAAAGGGCCTCAAACTATATGAAAGTTGTTAAAGAGGCTACCGCATTTCGAAAAACAGGAAAACAAGAATTGCCTAGAAGAATTGCAATTAATAATTTTGGTTTAAGCAATACTAATTGTTGTTTTGTTTTGGAAGAGTTTGATCAAACGTTGCAGTTAAAACTTCAATCTGAAGAATCAAATAAGTCATACCCATTTTTAATTTCAGCTCAATCAATTGATTCTCTTTTTCAGCAATGTAAAGCACTACTTATATCACTTAATAAGGAAAAGGCAGATCTTGATTTAATTAATTGGGCAGGAACCTTAATGTTTGGAAGAGATCATCAGAAGTATCGCTTAGGGATTGTTGCTAGTACTATAGCAGAATTAAAATTAGGAATTGAAAGCTACATTAGCAATACTAGTGCGGATCTGTTTTTTAGTGGCGAAGTTTGTAATAGTTTGGAGAGCAAAGATGAAAATGAGATAGCGGAACAGATAAATTCTAAATTCATGACTGCAGATTATTCTTGGTTATTGAACAAATGGGTAAATGGAGGTTTAGTTGATTGGACAAAAATATTGCAAAAGGGTCAATGGAAAAAGATTCCCTTGCCTGGTTACATTTTTCAGGGGAGTTCAATATTGTATCATGAACCCTCTAAACAAAAAGAATCCAAAGATGTTGAATTATTAAATGTTCAGTCAGATTTTGCAGAAACAATTCAAGTTTATACTTCTGTTTATAAGGAATCTAAAAATAAGACTGAAACTATCCTCTCTGGACCATTATATGTTTTTATAAATTCACAAGAACAAGAAGCGGAATATCGCTATAAACTAGGGACTAATTATTCCCCCGTATTTGTTACTGCAGGGACAGATTTTAGGATTTTGTCTTCGGATAAAATTGAATTAGATTTTAATAATCAGGAACATTATGTCAAACTTATAAGTAATATTGAAAGATATGATACTTTAAATTTTATTCTATGTCCTCAATATCCTAACGATTCTGTTAATCAGTTAGATTCTATAGAAAATTCAGGTATAGACCAAGTAATATTTCCCATATTCTGTCTTTGTAAAGAGTTGAGCAAACTCCGGAAAACAAGATCAGCAATTGTGATACCTTATACTGCGGAAGAGGATAATTTTGTTTATATGGAAGCATTAAGTGGTTTTTCGAGAGCACTGAGCCATGAAACTTCTTCTTTGAGAATTCAGCCCTTAAGGTTAAGTACATCTAAGTATAAAATATCAATAATTACTTCCGTTTTAGCAAATTTATTTAATGATGATAACTTTATTAGTGGAGGTGCCTTTTTTCAAGAAGCATACAATAATAAGAAACTTCGAGCAGTTCAGATACCATCTATATCTTCTGCAAATTGGTTAAAAAAGAATGGAACTTATCTGATTGCTGGAGGGTTTGGAGAAATATCTCAAATGTTGATAGAGTATATTCTTAAAAACGAAGAAGTGAATATTATTCTTGTTGGTCGATCAATATTGGGGGACGAGCAAAAAGCTAAGATAAACCGCTTGAGAACTACTTACCTGCAAAAGATAGAATATTTTTCTGTGGATATTACAGTTCGGGATAATGTAGAACTATTGGCTGTTCTTTTAAAGTCTGAGTATGGTCATATTAATGGTGTTTTTAATACAGCTGGTATATGTGAAGATAAACTTATTTCACATAAATCTTGGGAAGATTTCAAAAAAGTATTGTCGCCAAAAATTGAAGGCACCAATAATTTATGGGTACTATTATCACCAATCACAACTGATTTTTTTACTTTGTTTTCTTCTATCTCTTCAGTACTTGGAAATATAGGGCAAACTGACTATTCTTTGGCAAATGCATATCAAAATGCTTTTGCGAAATTACAATCAGAAAATCCAGCTAATACATTAAAAGTTAACTCAATTTGTTGGCCATACTGGGAGAAAGGAGGAATGCAAGTAAGTGAAAGCGTGTTGCATTACATGAAGAAAGAGTTCAATTTCATTCCTTTGGGAAAAGAGAAAGCATTTACTTTTTTAAATGCAGCCATGTTATCGGATTTAAACGAAATTGTTTTTTTTGAGGGAGACAAAAATCTTATAGATGAAGTTCTTGTGCAAAAAGGGTATTGTGAACAAAAGGCTAGTAATGTAAGCGACGTTCGGAGTAATGTCGAGGTTCCAAATATTATAAAAAAGCTTAAGCAAATTTTTGCAGGCCTAATGGGAGTCAGTATTGATAGTTTGGACGAGCATGAATCTATTGAAAACTATGGAATTAATTCTATGTTAATGATGGGTTTGATGAATGAAATCGAAAGTGAATTCAACACCAGTGTTGATGTATCTATATTTACCAATTCATTATCGATTAGTGGTTTATCTGTTGAACTGATGAAAGATAGGCAATTAATGAAGGGAATTGAGTTAAGTAATCTCAGTTCGGACTCCTTAAAAATTAAAGACCAAAAAATATTAAAAGACTCTAA
Organism: Flavobacterium araucananum; assembly: GCF_002222055.1. Classification (GTDB taxonomy): domain Bacteria; phylum Bacteroidota; class Bacteroidia; order Flavobacteriales; family Flavobacteriaceae; genus Flavobacterium; species Flavobacterium araucananum. The sequence continues at coordinate 85,467 of NZ_MUGS01000037.1, read as the reverse complement.
TGATTCTAAGGAAGAGAGTCACTTAATCGCTGTTATTGGTATGGCGGGCCGATTTCCAAAGTCTGATAATGTTGACCAACTTTGGGAGAATTTATCACAAGGAAAGGATCTCACTGAATTATTACCGGAAGACAGAACATTGATTAACGAATACAGTAGTAGTTCAAAGGTTGGTATTCATAATCAGAAATATATAGGTGGATTTGTAAATAATGTCGCTGATTTTGATTCAGGTTTCTTCAATATAAATGATGAGGAGACTATGGTTATGGATTTTAATCAAAGAGTAATTTTGGAAGAAACTCAACATCTACTAGACAATAGTGGATATGATTCTTCTGAGATACGCGGAAAAAATGTAGGTGTTTTTATAGCAGGCGAAAAGACAGGATTTTCCAAAGAAAATATTGATGATTTTGATTCGAAGGAAGTCAAGCATTATGTAGTGGGGCAAATTTCAAATATGATTTCAGCCCGAATTTCTCATCAGTTCGATTTGAAAGGGCCATCTATCCTTATCAATACAGCGTGTTCAGGATCTTTGGTTGCAATTCATCAAGCATGTGATAGTATAAGGTCCGGAGATAGTGAAATGGCTATCGCAGGAGGTGTATTTGTTTCTTTGCATCCCAATATTCAACGTAGTTTTAAAGAGGCGGGAGTAATATCACCAAAAGGAAAAATGAGAGTCTTTGATCAAGATGCGGATGGAATTGTGTTAGGTGAAGCTGCAAGTTTAGTTTTACTTAAAAATTATAATCAAGCACTTAAAGACGGGGATAATATTTTAGGAATAATTCGTGGTTCGGCTGTGAATAATGATGGACATACAATGGGAGTGACCACACCGAATTTACAAGCTCAAAAAGATGTTATTCGGTCAGTAATTAATAAGTCTGGAGTTAACCCTGAAAATATTGGCTATTATGAAGCTCACGGAACCGGAACTTTGCTTGGAGATCCAATAGAAATAAAGGCAGCAACAGATGTTTTTCGTGAGTATACTAGCTCTTCGCAATATTGCGCAGTAGGATCTGTTAAATCGAATTTGGGACATAGCTTGTCCGCTTCGGGATTAACCGGTTTTGTAAAGGTTTTACAGATGTTGAGCCATAAGAAACTTATACCTACGATTAATTGTGATAACCCTCACGATCGATTCCGTTTTAAAGATTCTCCCTTTTATCCAAATACAGGTTTGAAAGATTGGGAAAGTAATGGAAATGCACGACTGGCAGCTATTTCTTCATTTGGCTTTGGGGGCACTAATGGGCATCTCATTGTTGAAGAGTTTATACCAACAATGGAATGGATTAAAAATAGAGTTCCAAAGCCTTTGACAATATTTTCTAGACGGCGATTTATACCTAAAGTAATGTCAACCGAGCAGAAAGTAAAAATAGTTTTAGAAGACCTTAACGAAAAAGTGATTACAGCTGAAGAAGCAAAGAGAAGAATATATGCTTATATCAAAGATTAATAAAATTATTGACCAAGTTGCGGCAAAAGAATTGGATTCGACAGAAGCTGCTGTACACATTTTTGATGCAATCAAATTTGATAAATTGAATCATAAATTATTCAAACATAATGAACCCTATCTAAAGGATCATACTGTTCGTGGCGATCAGGTTTTGATGGGGGTAACTTTCCTTAGTACATTTATAGATTATCTTATTTTGCATAATGTTAAGGATAAATGCCTCGAGATAAACGATGTGCTTTTTAAGCAACTGGTTAAATTCCATTATAAAGATGAGGTTAAACTGTCAGTTGACCAAAACTCCGATTTTTTACAGATTACTTTTGAGAGAAACAAGGATAATTATGCAACAGATTGTGCAGAAGGTTTCTTTTCAGTTAGAGACTCAAATCAAAAGGTTACCACAAGTGACTTCGATGATGTTAAATTTCAAGCAGCTGATAATCTTTATGAAGCCATAAAAAAAGCTGACATTATTCACGGCAAGTCGTTGCGAACTTTGACTAAAATAGCAATAAAGAAAGGGCGTGTATATGGACGTTTAGAGCTAGATCAAGTATTGCAAAGCGGAGTTCAGTATCACATTCATCCTGCTTTTTTCGATGGAGCATTGGTTGCCGCAACGGCTGTAGCAGATACTACGGAACTTGATGATCCTTTTGTTCCTTTTAGCGTAAAAAGAATGATGGTTGATTTGTCAATTGATATTAGTACTGTTGCTTATTGCATCTGTTCTCTGGTGAAAAAGAATTCTGAAATAATAATTTTTAATGTAGAACTGTATAATGATAGTTATGAACAGTTTGCTGTAATGAAAGAAGTTGTTTGTAAAAGAATTCATAAAAGCAAAATAACAGATTTATCTGATTCAATCAATAAAACTAGCATAAAATCAACGAGCAAAATAGAAATTATCAATACTGAATTGGATGATCTGGACCAAATGTTATTTTATATTGAGGGGCTTCTGAAGAGGACAAATGGTTCGGAGAAAATATTTTTAGACAAAAACTTCATTGATCAAGGTCTTGAATCCATGCAATTGATCAATCTAGTAGGAATTATAGAAAAAGACTTTAATATAAAATTATTTCCAACAATATTGTTTGAATATCCGGACCCTCAGTCATTTGCTGAATATTTAATCACAGAGTTTCAATCAGAATTTTATGAATCTGTTCATTATAATGGAAGTCATTCCATCGAGAGTGATAATAAAAAAGAAAACTCTTCAGAAGGTAATCAAACAATTGTAAAGAATAATGATGAACTAAGTAAATTAGAAATAAAAAATGATGATTCTGGAAGATTCGCCATTATTGGTATGTCAGGTCGGTTTCCTGGTGGAAATACTATTCCTGAATTTTGGGAAAGGATAAAAAATAATGAATCACTTATATCAGAAATTCCTGCAGATCGTTGGGATTGGAGAAAATATTATAATGAAGGGGCCCATATAGCAGAGCATACAGTTTGTAAATGGGGAGGATATATAGATAACGCAACTCATTTTGATAATGATTTTTTTTCCATTGGAGAAAATGAAGCTAAAATGATGGATCCGCAACTTAGGCAGTTGCTTGAAGTAGTACATGAATGTGCCGAAGATTCTGGGAAAATATTGCACTTAAAGGGGTCAAATACCGGAGTATTTACCGGAGTTTGTTTCCATGATTATTACGATGTAATGAATCGACAGCAGATACAAACTAATGAATATACTGGTACTGGAAATGCGGCAACGATTCTTTCGAACCAAATATCCAATTTCTTTGACCTAAAAGGACCTAGTTTAACTATAGATACTGCGTGTTCTTCTTCTTTAATTGGGCTGCATGTTGCTCTCCAGTCGATACAATCTGGTGATTGTGATATGGCTTTTGTAACTGGTGTGAATTTGCTTTTTAGTCCAGAGCATTACGTCTATTTTTCGTCCAAAGGTTTTTTATCGCCCACGGGGATTACGGATAGTTTTGGTAATAATTCAGATGGCTATGTACCAGCTGAAGCTGTTACAAGTATATTAATAAAGCCACTTGCAAAGGCGATTACAGATGGAGACAGGATATATGCTGAAATATGTGGTACAGCTGTAGCCCACACCGGAAAAACAAATAACGTTACTGCACCCAGTACACGTCAACAAGCATGGGTTATGGAGCAAGCTTGGCAAAAAGCAAGAATTTCTCCTTCAAATCTTGCATACATAGAAGGGCATGGGACGGGAACGAATTTAGGTGATGCAATAGAATTAGAGGCAATCAAAATGTGTACACAGACTTTAAATTCCAATTGTTATTTAGGATCAATTAAATCTAATATTGGGCACTCTGAAGGAGCATCAGGACTTGTAGGTATAATTAAAGTTGTCATGGCAATGAAAGACAAAGTTTTACCAAGCATGCCAACCTATAAAAAGTTAAATGAAATAGTGGATGAGGCTACCATAGCTGTGAAGGTAAATGTTGAAAATATCCCACTGTTTGATCGTATTGCAGATCAGAATTATGCAGGAGTGAGTTCCTTTGGTTTTGGTGGTTCGTATGCTCATGTGGTGTTAGCTCCTAATGAACAAAGCGAAAAATTACCATCTAGTCTTATAATAGATAGCAATTACTTAATTCCTGTTTCTGCGAAAACAAAATCAAGTTTAATTTTACAATTAAAAAAGCTTAAAATTTATCTGCTAGATAATTTAGACAGTGATTTAACTCTTCAAGATATCTCCTATACTTTGTTTTCTTGTAGAGAAACATATGAAGAAAAGGTTATGTTGGTTGCTGAAAGTTTACATGATTTAGTAGATCTTATTGACGGATTACTAAAAGAGGTATCTGCAGACAATAAAAATGTAATAAGATTGTGTGTAGGAGAAAAGCAAATAGATGAGAATTTGCTTAATGATGCTAATAGCTGGCTCACTAGCAATTATTTAAAAAGAACCTCATGGACTGAAAAATTCAAAATAAAAGGAAAGCAAGTTGATTTACCATTTTATTCATTTGACAGAAAGAACTTCTGGTTTGATGAAAAGACAATAAATCATCCAATGGAATTTTTAAGTAATCACGACAATAAAAAAATAAGTACAAAGGCTGATTTCTTGGAGAAACTTGACGTTAGTTCATTAAAAAAAGAGGTGAACAATATCATATCGGAAATTACAAAAATTGACGAAATATTTCTGGAAGAGGATATCGAATTGGCTGATTTTGCAATTGATTCATCTCAATTGTATGCTATAACAGATGAAATTTCAGAACGTTTAGGGATCTCTATAAATCCTACGCTTTTTTTCCAATTTAGAGTATATGGTGACTTATTAGCTCATCTGGTTACTTTACAGCCAAAGATTATCGACACTACGGAGGAAAACATCACGGTTGTAAAAGAGCAGAAGGCACCTATTAAGCAAAATCATACTAGTAATGATGATGATATGGCCATTATAGGAATGAACGGTATATTTCCTGGAGCCCATAATTTAAATGAATTTTGGAAGATACTGGTTGAAGGTCGGGATGTAATAAACAAAGCTTCGAGGCAGCGAATAGAGCAACTGCAAACATTATCTCAAGCCTGGAATGGAGGATTTATCGATGGTATAGATGAATTTGATTATGATTTCTTTAAAATTTCAAAGAGAGAAGCCTGTACAATGGATCCTCAACAGAGATTGTTTTTACAGTCTGCATGGAAAACGTTGGAAGACGCAGGGATAAATTTAATGGGCACAGAAGGGTGTAATATTGGTGTATTTGCAGGTGTCTCTACTTCGGATTATCTGTCTTTGTTGATTAAAGCAGAAATTGAAGCCGATCCTTCTATCTCAACAGGTAATGCTCATTGTTCGATTGCCAATCGGGTTTCTTATTTGCTCAATTTGAATGGACCAAGCGAAATAATTGATACTGCATGCTCTAGCTCTTTGGTGGCAATACATAGAGCAGTATTGTCTATTAAAAATAAAGATTGTGACATGGCTCTTGTAGGAGGTGTTAATTTGAATCTATCGGATAATCTATTTCATATATTTAGTAAAGCAGGAATGTTGTCTCCTACCGGAAAATGCAGACCTTTTTCAGAAGATGCAGACGGCTATATACGAGGAGAAGGAATTGGTACAATTTTAATAAAGCCATATAATAAGGCTATAGCTGATAAAGATCAAATTTATGGAATAATAAAAGCAGTTGGAGTAAATCATGGCGGTAAGGCAAATACTTACACTTCTCCCAATTCTAGTCGTCAGTCCGAACTTATTTGCAATACAATGAGTAGAGCAGGAATTGATATTAATACTATTCAATTGATTGAAGCTCATGCCACTGCGACAAAATTAGGTGATCCCGTAGAGGTAAATGGATTGAAAGAAGCCTATAAACAAAAAGAGATAGGAACTATTGAGAATAGTACAAAATGCTACTTGGGCTCTGTTAAAGGGAATATAGGACATTTAGAGTCTGCAGCAGGAATCGCAGGTTTAATGAAAGTTCTTCTTGCAATGAAATTCAAAATAATTCCTCCCAACTCTCATGCACAAAATTTAAATGGACTTTTACAATTGGAGAAAAGTAATTTTCTTGTAAATACCAATGTTATTAACTGGAATAAAAAAGAAAATATTCCTCGACGTGCTGCGGTTAGCTCATTTGGTTTCGGTGGAACAAATGCTCATCTTATAGTAGAAGAATATGAAGAATTAGCAGATGAAATTAAGCCATTACCAAAAGAAGGTATTTTGTTTGTACTTTCTGCGAAATCTGAGAAGACACTCCGAACTTATTGTCAAGATTATCTCAATTTTTTAAGTGAATTAATTAATGAGGGACAGCTAATTGATTTGAAGCAATTAGCTTATAACTTGCAATGCAGAAGAACTCACTTCAGTTATCGTTTAGTGATTATAGCGCATTGCATAGATGACATTTTATTAGGGTTACAAACAGGAATGGATTCAATTGTTAAAGATTCAATTGCAATTCATATGGGAGTTGTGCAAAGTAAGGCTTCTCTAAAAACTATTCCAACATTCCAGGAATTAAATTATTCCGAGTTAGGACAGGCTTGGGTTTTAGGCCAAGTTCATATTGATTGGAAGGAATTTAATGCGGGAGAAACCTTGCCAGTGATGCATCTCCCAACCTATCCATTCGCACGCACAACTGCCTGGTACACCGATTTGATGCCAGAAAGACAAAAAAACATTTACTCCACAACAGCTAATATTGAAAAAATAACAATGCCTGTAACTGTAGACGAAAGCGCCTTGAAGGGTTTTTTATTAACCCAGACAGATCGTAAAGGATTATTAGAGGGATTAGATTATGAAATTAGCTCATTTATAAATTGAATACAATGAATACAGTAGATAAAAAGAAGATAATAGATGGGGTAAATGATCTAGATAAATATGCTGAAAATGTTCTATTTTCCTTTTTTCAACCTTATTTTGAATTATTTGATGCCAATCGTTGGTATTCGAAACAAGTTTTGTTTGATACAATTGATGTTTTGCCAAAATATAATCGTTTAATTGATTCATTTTTATTGATAATTAATGGAATTAACGATTTTCAATTTCAAGATGGAAAATTTAAGATTTTACGAATTCCTTCTCAGGAAGAGCTATCATCTTCGCTTGGCATTCTTAGGGATAATTTACTAACTCATTCAGTTAGTTTTGGATCCAATGTTGAGCTTTTAGATCATTGTATTTTATCATATAATAAAATTTTACGAGGAGAAATAAGATATGATGAAATGCTTTTCTCTGAGAAAGCTTTAGAAATAGAAGGAAAAATTTATAGGGAAAATATCGCAGCAGTTTTTTTTAATGAATTTTTAGCAAATACAGTTTCTAAAATTGTTGATAGATTATCGACAAACAAAAATATTTCTCCGATTCGTATATTGGAAATTGGTGCAGGAACAGGCAGAACTAGTATAGAAGTACTAAAAGTTTTTTCAAAATCGGGTACGAAGGTAGAGTACATCTATACTGACGCTTCAGCGCGATTTGTTAATTTTGGACAAGAAAAATTTGGAAAATCAAATCCATTTATGGATTTCCGTGTTCTAGATATTCAAAAAGATCCTTCAGAATATAAAGAGCTAGATAAAAGTTGCGATATAGTTTTCGCAAGTAACGCTATTCATGGAACTTCTGTGATCACAAAATCTTTATCTAATCTTAATTTTTTATTAAAAGATAATGGCATTCTTATTCTTAACGAAAAAACTGAAGTGAGCCCTTTTTTAATGATGACATCTGGGTTGGCAGATAGTTGGTGGTCTTATAAGGATGATCTTAGATTGCCAGGTTCTCCTCTTCTTTCGAAAGAAAGTTGGAGAATAGTTATGGCGCAACAAGGGTTTGGTTATTCGAAAGGATATGCTTTAAATAAGGAGTTTCAAAGTATTATTGTTGGTGAAAAACATCATAGTACTCATGAGTTATCGAATGTTTCGAGCAATGAGGAATCTAAATCTGAATATCTTGATATTCAACATGATTTGATTAAATTAATTGCTAATCTTCTGATGGTTGACGAACAAAATATTGATTCATCACAGAGTTTTGCTGACTATGGGATGGATTCTCTAATTGGAGTTTCTTTTATTGATCAAATAAATGAACTATTCGATATCAACCTTAAAGTAACTCTTGTTTATCAATATCCAGATATAGATTCCTTGAGCCAATATATAGCCGACCATGTGATAATAACAAGGAATCCAATTTTTACGGTTACTTCCGAGGAGCATATACCAGTCTCCAATTTTTCAATGTCGCAAACATCATTTGAAATTAAACAAAAAAATGAATTGAGCGAGTTTAATGATAAAAAGGAAATAGAACCAATTGCAATTATCGGTATGTCTGGTAGATTTCCAGGTGCGAAAAATCTGCAGCAGTATTGGGATAATCTCATTGAAGAAAAAATAGAATTTTCAACTGAGGTTGAACACTGGGATAAAGAAGATATAAAGGAATATGGATGTGATCAAGACGAAATGTTGAAGCGAGGAGCCTTTCTCTCTGATATAGATTTATTTGATGCCTTATTCTTTGAGATTTCTCCACTTGAAGCTCGTTATATGGATCCGCAGCAAAGGTTATTTCTTGAAGAATCATACAAGGCAATTGAAGATGCAGGCTATAGAGCAGGTTCATTGAAGGGGGCTAATTGTGGTGTATATGTAGGAGCAGGATTGAGTGATTATGACTATTCCTCTCCAAATTCGATCTCCCATACAAGCTTAACAGGAAACATATCATCCATATTGGCAGCAAGAATTTCCTATTTTCTTGATCTAAAAGGGCCAAGTATATCCATAGATACTGCCTGCTCTTCATCTCTGGCTGCCGTAAATATGGCATGCGATAGTTTGAGAAATGGTTCCATAGATATGGCTCTTGCCGGAGGTATTTCTTTATTTCTAACTCCACGATTTCATAGCTTGGCAGGTAAAACTGGAATGCTATCAAAAACAGGTCTTTGCAAGCCATTTGATAATGATGCAAATGGTATTGTTCCTGGCGAAGCTGTAGGAATAGTAATGTTGAAACGTCTGAGTGATGCTATTAGAGATAAGGACAATATTTATGCAGTAATAAAAGGAAATGGACTGAATCAAGACGGTAAAAGTAACGGTATCACTGCACCGAATCCTGTAGCTCAACAAGAATTACAAGAGTCCATTTATCGCCGTTTTGATATTGATCCTTCCAAAATATCCTATGTTGAAACTCATGGGACAGGCACCGAATTAGGAGACCCTATTGAAATAACTGCATTAACGGACAGTTTCAGGAGTTATACCTCTCAACATAAATTTTGTGCTATTTCATCTGTGAAAGGAAATATAGGACATACATTACAAGCTGCGGGTATTAGTTCTCTAATAAAATTGGTGTTAGCCTTTAAACATAAAGTAATTCCGGCTATTGCAAATTTCAGTACTGAAAACAGTCACATTAAATTTGAAAATAGTCCTTTTTATCTTGTAAAGAACAAGGAGCCATGGATTGCTGAAAATGGGATAAGAATGGCTGCTATAAATGCATTTGGAATGAGTGGGACTAATTGTCATATGGTATTGGAAGAGTATAATAATTTTTCTTCGGAGCAATTAGAAGAGGCTTCATTAATTACTTTTTCTGGTAAGGATAAACGAGCTTTACTGCAGAAAATTACTGAATTTAAAACTTGGTTTGGAACCCATAAAGACAAGGTCAATCTTAATGACATTATTTTTACCCTAAATATTGGGAGAGATCACTTTAAACATAGGGCGGTAGTTGTGTTTAAAGGGAAAGAGGATTTACTCGAAAAATTGATATCAGAAGAAATTACATATAATTCGAACAGTCTTGTAGTTTCACAAGAGCAGCAACAAGGCAATTGGTTATCAACTGTAGAATCGAAATTAGAAGCCAGTAAGGATGATTTAGCTAGCGGGATAGCCTTTCATTATTTAAATGGTGAAAATATTCGATGGGAAAATTTTTACTCTAATGATTTTGGTAAAAGAATAAGTCTTCCAACATATCCATTTCAAGGAGATCGTTATTGGGTCAAAGAAAAACAACCATCTATCAATAACGATGGATTTACTCAGAGAAAGTTTTCTATCCATGATAAATTTGTTGCCCAACATATTATTCATGGTGTATTTGTCGTGCCTGGAGTAGCTATTATAGAGTTTGTAAGAGAGGCTTATATTGCTAGGTTTTCAAAGAGTGAATACAATTGGAAGGATATTTTTTATATTGAACCAATAGTTATTGATGGTAAATACGGGCATTCAGCAGTGCGATTCACGGAATTAGACAATAATGTAGTTCAATTTGAAGTTGTTTCCTTTGTTAATGATATAGCTCATCCAAACGCGAAGGGGATAATTTCTTCACAAGTTGAAAATTGGGATGAAACAATAATTCTTAAAAGTATTAAATCCAATGCAAATCATACTATAGAAAATCAAAACATATATAAATTCTGGGAGAGAAACGGAATTAGTTTTGGTCCATCTTTCAGATTAATTAATACAATGTATGTCAGCGACAACTCTGCTTTAGCATCGATTGAAAGTGGAGACCAAGACGATAAATATTTTTATTCTCCTTTTAAGTTAGATGCATGCTTTCAAACGATCATGGGAATATTTGATGCAGGAGATTCTCAAGGAGATTTGTTTGTTCCTGTAAGTTTTGATTTATTACAACTGCCCGATAAATTACCGAATAATTTCTTTGCGTATGCAACTAAATCTAACGATAAGTATGATGTTATTTTGTTTGATATTAATGGTTGTTCTATAGGAAGAATAGTAGGAATAAATGCAGGGCGATTAACCACAAAGCAACTTAGTGCTGATTCTCGATTGATAACAATTGAAAATAATTGGGTAATTAATAATTATTCAGATAATCTATCAGTACTAAAAGACAACGAAACTGTTCTTGTTTGCAGTCAAAATACTGCACATCATGACAGTATAGAATTGTGGTTGACTTCACATTTTCCTAAAGTTAAATTGATAAAATTAGCGAAAGGAATGCATTTTGAACAAAGCGGGAATACTTTTTCGGTTAATCTAATGGACGAAAGTAGTATTACTATGTTATTTGAAAAATTGGGTCAAAATATTCCCGATTATATGATTTGGATTTCTGAAGATGGTAAGAGCACCTCAAATGAAATGTGGCAAAATGCTTATGAGATACTTGATCGGGAGATTATTAGTTTTCATCATTTATTGCAGGTTTGGTATAAGTTTAAAAAGGGTTCGAAACGTGTACTTACTGTTTTCGAGTCAGGGGCTCTTTATAGACCTTTTTATGAAATGTATTCAGGATATAACCGAACTATAAGGCAGGAAAATCCAAATACGATTTGTAGTACATTACAAATAGAGGGAAGTTTGTCGGACTATATATCTGAATTGTTTCAGGAACTAAAACAAGCAGATTTTGAAAGTAAGTTTAATGTCGATGGAAGATCGATCAATGAATATCTTGTAAAGAATATAGTTGATCCAATAGATGAGACTAATACGATTAGAAAAAAAGGCGTTTATCTTGTTTGTGGAGGATTAGGAGGTATAGGTATTAAACTGTGTCAGTATTTGTTGAAGGAATATGATGCAAAATTAATCGTGGCGGGAAGATCATCGCTAGAAAATATTCAAGGGAAATTGACTGATTTAGGTCTTTCTTTTGAGGATTATGTGTGTTGTGATTTTACTAATATGAATGAAGTTGAACATTTGTATTATAATATTAAAAGTCGTTTTACGATTTTAAATGGAGTCTTCTTTTTACCAGGCATCATTCAAGACGAGTACTTATACCTAAAATCTACTGCCAATTTTAGAAATGTAGTTTCCACTAAAGTTAATGGTGTCTTAAATGTAGACCATGTTACACGTTTTGAACCTCTTGATTTCTTTTGTGCATTTTCATCTCTTTCATCCCTATATGGAAATGAAGGACAGGGAGATTATTCATGTGCAAATAGTTTTCTTAATTCGTTTTCTAATCATCGCAATAACGTTAAGAAAACAGGTGGTCGTCATGGAAAAACATTAGCATTGGCATGGCCTTTATGGAATGATGGCATGCAAGTTGGAAACGATATGAAGGATCATTTTTTGTCTAAAACAGGAATGCAGCCATTAGAAACTGACGAAGGATTTTCTGTAATGGAAACACTTCTTTCTCAAAAGGAAGGAATGGTTGGGATATTTAAAGGGAATATAAATCACTTTAATAAGATTCCGAAAACAAAGATCGATAGATCTTCTTCTATAAATATAGAATTAAATTCTGATCGTTTATTTGAAGAACGTGCTTTGCAATTAATTAGTTCGATTTTTTCTGAAGCGGTGGGACTTAATGTTTCTCAAATTGATACCGAAGCAAATTTCGAAATGTTTGGCTTAAACTCTCTGATTGTAGCGACTTTAAATGAAGCTTTTGAATTAAAATTTGGCTCTTTATCAAGAACCTTGTTCTTCGAATATTTTAATTTAACTGAATTAACAAACTATTTTATAGAAAATCATCAAAACAAGTTGGAACAATTGTTGTCAAAAACTCCTGATAATAAAACGATTGAGAAAGAAAATCTTAATATGCCAGAACAATTGTTGTCACAAACTCAGGATAACAAAACGATTGAGAAGGAAAACCATAGGGATTCGGAATTAGATACTGATGGTCAAGCTAAAGATTCTCAATTAAATTATTTAAGGGATCCGATAGCCATTGTTGGAATGAGCGGTAAATATGCTGGAGCAAATGATCTTGATGATTTTTGGAGCCAGCTAAGTAATGGAGGAAATATGGTTCATGACTCTGTTCCTGAAACATGGAAGTTATCAGGATTAAAAGACATGAATGTTTCCAATAAAGGTGGTTTTATAAATGAACATTTTCATTTTGATCCATTGTATTTTAATATTTCACCACGTGAAGCAAGTTTAATGGATCCTCAAGAGCGTTTGTTCTTAATGGAATGTCATAAAGCTATTGAAGCTGCTGGGTATTCTGCAGAAAGCATTAAATATTCTAATAAAGGTGAAAATCAAGTTGGAGTTTTTGCAGGAGTAATGTGGGGGAGTTATTCTTTTTTTGGAGTTGAAGAAGCTCTTAAAGGGGATAACACTTTTCCTCTGTCAACTTATTATGCAGTAGCGAATCGAGTATCTTCAAGTTTAAATTTTAATGGACCATCTATTGCTTTCGATACAGCTTGTTCTTCGTCACTTACAGCATTACATTATGCTTGTCAAAGTATCCTGATAGGAGAATGTGATGTTGCTTTGGCAGGGGGAGTTAATTTGGCGTTACACCCAATAAATCATATAGTATTAAAAGAACGAGGTTTTCTATCACCAAATGGAAGATGTAATAGTTTCGGTGAGGGAGGTGAAGGATATGTTCCGAGTGAAGGAGTTGGTGTTGTTGTTTTAAAAAGATTATCTCAGGCTAAATCCGATGGTGACAGTATTTATGGCGTAATCAGGGCTAGTGGTATAAATCACGGTGGTAAAACTACTGGTTATACAGTTCCGAATCCCACAAAACAAGGCACCCTTATTCGCAATGTTATTGAGAAATCTGGAATTGATCCTGCTGCCTTAGGGTATATTGAAGCACACGGAACAGGTACATCCCTAGGAGATCCAATTGAAATAAATGGACTTCGACGCGCTCTTGAAGGGTATAATTTACCAAATCAAAAATGTGCTATTGGTTCAGTAAAATCAAATCTAGGTCATTTAGAAGCAGCCTCTGGAATGGCAGGCCTAATGAAAGTTATTCTTCAAATTAAGAATCAGATGCTTGTGCCTTCAATTCATGCAGAAAGGATCAATCCGGGAATTAATTTTCAAGAGTCAGAGTTTTATTTAAATCAAAAGTTACAGCCGTGGTTACGAAATGAGGATTCGAAAGGTAACAATTATCCATTAACAGCAGGATTAAGTTCATTTGGCGCAGGAGGAAGTAATGCTCATGTAATTATTGAAGAATATATCGAAAAAAACAAAAATGTTTCAGATTCCAACCATCAAGAAAATGGTTCAGTTGCTTGGATAATTTCTGCACAAGATGAAAAACAGCTGATCGAAAAAGTTCAGAGTTTATTGAACCATGTCGAGCGAAATTCCTTTTCATTGGAGCAAATTGCTTATACACTTCAAACGGGAAGAATGAATCTTGCTGCAAGAATTGGATTTATTGGTTCAAATAGAGATGATTTAATTATTCAACTTATCGAATTTATAGAGAAGAGAGGGGAAAGTTCAATTACTGAGCAATCAATTAATAAAAGACAATATTTGGAAGGACTTGAACAAGGTGATCTCAAATGTCTTGTTGCTTATTGGACTCAAGGGAATAAAGTGGATTGGAAAAGCTTATATTCTATTCCACCTCAGAGAGTATCTTTACCTGTTCATCCTTTTAAACTTAAGAAATATTGGTTTTCAGATATCGAAACTCCCAATGAATCTAAAAGAGAAAAAGAGTTGAGTAAATTGAATCACTTGTTTAGAAAAAATTGGTGGACAAAAGAATTAGATTTCAATAGTAAAAGAGATGTAAGTGGGACTACTCTTGTTGTATTGACTGAAAATCAATATAATAATGAGTTTGATTTAGTTGAAAATCAATTTGAAAATTTTCTCTTCGTAATTCTTGGTTTTGAAAATTTAATCTTAAGTGTGGGTAAAGCAATAGTCATAGATATACAAAATCTTGACCATCAGTTTTTTAAGAATGTTGTTAATTCAATTCAAAATACAGAACATCTTATAGATCTTTCTAATCTAGAAGCAGAGGAAACTGTTAGTGATTATGATGGGGCAATGTGTAAATTCCAATTGTTCCAGATACTAGTAAAAGAAAATAGATTAAATGGTATGAAACTCCATTATTTCACTAGAGAATTGTTAATTTGTGAAGTAAGTTTATCTCATGTTCGAGGCGCTATGCTGATTGGAACTGTTAAGGCAATAGGTGCTGAATATAAGAAAATTGAGTCAAAAGTAATTGATATATCCACTTCTTCATGTACTGAAGCAATTAATATTGCTAAGTCAGAATTTCATTCAAATGATGGTTACACAGAAATCTGTTATCGAAATGGAACTAGATTAATTTCTGGTTTTGAAAAAGTTCCCTTAAAGTCAGAAACAAAACGACATGAAATCGAAATTAGTAGCGAATATTTCTATATTATAACGGGAGGAACTAGTGGTATAGGGTTATCTCTGGTTAAATATTTGATAGAAAAAGGAGCGAGAAAAATACTGCTGACAGGAACAGGTGCTTTACCTGAAGTTCAGCAGTGGTCACGAATTATGAATTCCCCAGATAAATATCCAGATGAAATTATAAAAAAGATTTCTTTATTAATGGATTATCAGAGTAAAAATGTAGAATTTGAAGTTTACAATGGTTCCTTAATGGATACTCACCGATTTGGAAATGTTCTTGATAAGTTAAGTTTGAGGTGGGGAACATTGGGTGGATGTATGCACTGTGCTGGAAAGGCAAATTATGATGAACCCGCATTTATAAATAAAACAATTGGTAAAGTTATTGAGGTTTTTGAACCAAAGGTAAGTGGATTAATTAACCTCGACCGTTTGTTGGCACCTCTGAAACCTAAATTCGTAGTGTTGTTCTCGTCTTCTTCGGTTATTCCTGTACTGGGAGTGGGGGCATCAGAATATGCGGGAGCTAATGAATTTATGGATTATTTTGTTAAATCAAAGCAAAACGTAAATGGTACACGTTATTCATCAGTTAATTGGACTTCTTGGAAAGCCTCAGGAAGTGGAGCGATTAAAGGAGAATTCTACTATAAATTTGGATTTCAGGCTTTTGACAATGACACTGGATTTGATTTACTTGAAAAAGCGATGTCCAGTTCAGAAGCTGTTGTATTCGCCGCAGAAATGGAAAACATATTGATACCGGCAGATAAATGGCTCACGGTACAGCCATTTTCAAAAATTGAAACAGAATTGGTTAATTCACAGTCAGTTTCAAAAGATGAAAGGATTTATGACAAGATTAAAATGAAATATCTTGTTTCTATTGTGGCTGAGATACTAGAAGTTCAGGAAAGCGATATTGATATTAGTGTGCCTCTGGAGGAATTAGGAATTGATTTAATTAGCAGAGAAGTTATTATCAAATCTTTGATTGAATACAGTTATGATAATTTTGAGCTCGAAAGTTCTCTGACTTTATCATCTTCAATTATCGATAACTGCAAGATGACAATTTCCTCAAAAGTTATTGAAGATAATTATTGGAAGGATGAAATTAGTCAGAAAAGGAAGTTCGAAGATGCAGTAACGAAAATTCTAAAAGACACTTTAAATCTAGATGATGAGCAAATAGATTTCGATAGAAATTTTGCCGATTATGGAGTTGACTCTATTTTATTAGCGGAAATGGTGTCTAAAATAGAAGCGCTGGTAAAACATCCAATCGATCCATCCATTTTGCTCGATAATGATACACTAAGTCAGCTTATTGGCTATTTGTCAGCAGAGTTTTTGCATAAAACAAAAAGTATAACAGATTCAGAATCAAACAATATAAATGATGTAGAACTTTTAATAAGTGAATCCGAAATTACATCAATGGATATTAAAGATTTTGGAGAAGCCATTGAATCATATGCCTTTGAATTGTTAAAAAAGGCATTTTATCAACTGGACAATAGATTTGGAGAAAGTGGATCAATGAGTAAGAATGATTTCCAATCAAGATTAGGAATCAAGTCAGTTTTTAATCCATTATTTGATGCTTTTTTAGATATTCTCGAAAAGAAAGACGTAATAAAAATGGATGAGAACATTATTACATTTTTTAAATCAGAAATTTCGACAGATAACTATCTGGAAAGAACAAAACTTAAGTTAAAAAGGGCTAGTGTCTTAATGGAACCCCATATTAATTTTGTCACCCGCTGTATTTCGGCTTATCCTAAGATTTTGAAAGGAGAAATAGACCCAGTTGCTGTCGTGTTTCAGAGTGGTGACCTATTGGAATTGCAGAAAGTATATTCAGAGGATCCGCAACTTAAAGAATTGAATCGTCAAATTGGTAACTCAATAAGCGGATACATTCAACAAAAAAAGGGAGACGATGCAATTAGAATTTTGGAAATTGGAGCAGGTACAGGTAGTACAAGTTATCCTGTATTGGAACAATTAAAATCAGTTGATAAAACTATTGAATATTATTTTACAGATGTTTCATTATCATTTCTTAAGAATGCTGAGAGAAAACTTCAAAAAGAATTTCCGAATGTCATTTATAAAATATTTGATGTTGAAAGTTCAGGATTAAAACAAGGATTGGACTACGAAATGTTTGATATTGTAATTGCGTCAAATGTTTTACATGCTACTACTAGCATAACCAATACGCTTGGAAATGTAAATGAATTATTAATGCCAGGAGGGCGATTGTATGTTTTGGAATTAGTAAAGTATAGCAGCTTGTCAACCTATACGTTTGGTTTGCTGGAGGGCTGGTGGAAATTTGAAGATAATCAAAAAAGAATAGAGCACTCTCCATTGATTAATATAGAAAATTGGAAAATATTTATTCAGAAAGCAGGAATGGAATTCTCAAAATTATATCCAGAAGTGATGGATATGGAAGGATATTTTGATTATCGAGTATTTATCTCTTCTAAACCGAAAATGAAGAAAGATTTTTTAAACGAGGAAAATTTAAATTCTGAGGATAATAAAATAGCTGTCGTTGGTCTGTCATGTAAATTTGCTTCAGCTAACAATCAGCAGGAATTTTGGGAAAGTTTAATTAATAATGAAAGTTTAATTTCTGAAGTTTTGCCGGAACGATGGGAAAAAGAAAAGTGGTATTCTGAAGTTAGTCAATCTGATAAAAGTGATAGTTGCTGGGGGGGCTTTATCAATGGCGTCGAATATTTCGATAATCATTATTTTAATATGTCTGAGGAATTAGCCAGAGAAGTAGATCCAGCGGCCCGTTTAATATTAGAACAATGTACAGAAGCTTTAAGTGATAGTGGGTATACAGCAGACGAAATAAGTAAACGCAATATTGGAGTATTTATAGGAGCAAGAAAATCAAGTTACAAACCTGACAAGATATCTCCCAATACGATTATTGGGTTGGGACAGAATATGATAGCTGCGCATGTAGCACATTTTTTTAATTTAAAAGGACCAGCTTTGGTAGTAGATACTGCTTGTTCATCTTCACTAGTTAGTTTACATCTTGCAGTACAGAGTATTTCCACAGGTGAATGTGATTGGGCAATTGCTGGTGGAGTAGATTTATTACTTGATGAAACTCCATACCTGCTTTTAAGCAAGGCGAATGTCATATCTAAATCTGATAAATCATATGCTTTTGATAAACGGGCAAACGGATTTGTTCCAGGAGAAGGAGCTGGTTGTGTAATTCTTAAAAAAATGTCTGATGCAATTAAAGATGGTGATAACATTTATGCGGTAATCGATGGTACTGCCACCAATAATGATGGTAAGACGATGGGAATAACAACACCAAATCACGTAGCCCAAACAGATGTCATTAAAACGGCAATGGCCAAGAATAACCTGAAGGGGATTGATATAAATCATATAGAAGCGCATGGCACTGGTACAAGTATAGGAGATCCAATAGAATTAAAATCTTTAACATATGCTTTTGAAACAGAAAAACGACAATTTTGCGGAGTGAGTACAGTAAAAACTAATATTGGGCATTTGTTATGTGGAGCTGGAATTGCAAGTTTTATAAAAATGTCTTTATGTCTTAAGAATCAGAAATGGGTGCCTACACTCAATGCAGAATTTCCTAATCCTAGATTCGATTTTGAAAATTCTCCCTTCTATATTCAGCAAAAAGTTCAGTCATGGAATTCAAATGATACACCAGTGCAAAGGGCTGGTATAAGTTCATTTGGCTTTGGAGGGACCAACGCTCATGTAATTATTTCAGAATTTAGAGATAAAGATCATTTAAATTATAATAAGGTTAGAACATCTTTATCTCCACCAAAATGGGATAAAAAAAGGCTTTGGTATGATTTTATTGATAAATATTCTGTCATAGAAGAGATTGAACCTGCAAACATTATTACTGAACCTGAAGTTGAAGAAATTAATATGGAAAGTTTTTTTAGTATAAAAGAATTAATTAACGATTTGAAATAGAATTATGGAGCAATTAGTAAATAAAAACTTTCAGATCAGAATTGACAAGAATAACCCTATTTTAAGGGATCATAAAGTAGACAGTATTTCTATCCTTCCAGGTGTTGTTTATCTTGACTTTATATATCGTGTATTAGAAAACGCTAAATATGAAGTATCTAATTTTAGAATACGACATATTACCTTTAAGCAGCCTTTGAGGTTAATTAATGATTTCGACCGCGTATTAACAATGAAATTGAACAGAAGCGAAAATGGCATGTCTGTTACAATCGAAAGTTGTATTGCTAATGATGAAGACAACTCAATAAAGCATTTTGAAGCAGAAATTATAGCTAGATCATTTGAACCATTACCTGATCTTGATCTTGAAGAGTTACAATTAAATAAAATTGGATCTATACCATTAACTGAAATTTATTCAATAGCTGAAAAATTTAAAATTCAGCATGGTAATTATATGCGTGCCCAAGGATTCCTTCATAAAACAAAGGATAAAGTTTTTGCAGAGTTGACAGTATCTGAATTACATGGGGCAAACAACAGATATGTTGCAAATCCGTGCTTAATGGATGCTGCAACACTCGTTGGATTGGTTACCTTTGATGTTTCTAAATTATCAAAACCACTTTTACCAATTGTTATTGAGGAATTTACCATGGGAATTCCTTTACCACGTAAAATTTTTGTTGTAGCTAAGAGGCTTGATGAGGAAATTATTAAAGTAAAAGATATTGTGACCAATAGCATCGAAATATACGATGAATTCGGAGTCAGTATAGCAACGATCAAAAATCTGAAAGGAAAAATTATCAGGAATCAGATAGATTTTAATGGAAAAAAACAAGAAATTAATATTATTCCTCAAAATATAGAGAATGGTCATATTACTCTAGATTTAATAAAAAGAGATTTCATTAAATTACTTCATGTTTCATATAAAATCCCTATTGATAATTTGAAGTCAGACGTTGGGTTTTATGACCTCGGTCTTGATTCAAACGCTTTAATGTCTATAGGAGAGGCATTGGAAAGTAAGGTTCAAACAAAAATTTATCCTACACTTTTGTTTGAGTACCCAACAATAGGTGAACTGGTAGATTATCTTTATGATAATTATAAGGAGCAATATATTCTTGATATTGAATTACCAATTATAAAAGCGCCTAAGCCTATAGATGTAGAAAAGAATATTGAGTTTACTAAGAATAATCAAACGTTAGTGACGGATTCCGATAGCGATAATTTTGCAATAGTGGGGTTGCAAGGTCGTTTTCCTCAATCAGAAAATATGAATCAATTCTGGGAAAACCTCGAAAAAGGAAAAAACTGCATTGAGTCTATTCCTCTGAATCGTTGGGATCATACGGAATTCTATTCTAACCAACGAAAAAATATTTATAAGACCAATAGCCAATCAGGAGGATTTGTTAAAGATATAGACTTATTTGATCCTTTGTTTTTCAAATTGTCTGGAAGGGAAGCCGAGAGAATTGATCCTCAGGAACGTTGTTTTTTAGAAATGGCTTATGCTACGATGGATGATGCTGGTTATACTGGAAGCAAGTATAAGTCATTAATGAATGAACATGAAAATAAAATTGGAGTTTTTGTTGGTGTAATGTGGAATACATATGGCTGGAATGCTTTAGAGCAGAGTGTTGGTAAAAATTATGAAATATCTTCACCTTTCACCTTCTCAATTGCCAATAGAGTATCTCATTTTTTCGATTTCAAAGGCCCAAGCTATGTGGTTGATTCTGCATGTTCCTCTTCTTTACTGGCTATTCATAGGGCATGCGAGGAAATTAAAAGCGGTAGCTGTAAATGGGCTTTGGCAGGTGGTGTTAATCTGGCAACTCATCCATCAAAATATGTTTTTCTCAGCCAGTTTGGTATGATATCACCAGGGGATAAAAATTACAGTTTTTCAGAACATGCAGATGGATATGTACCTGGAGAGGGAGTTGGATGTATACTGATTAAATCTTTAACAGATGCGATAAAGCACGGTGATCATATTTATGGAGTAATTAAAGGTAGTGCCGTAAATCATGGTGGAAAAAGCGCTGGTTACTCGGTTCCAAATCCCAATGCTCAAGAAGCTGTAATTCGTGAAAGTCTTGCCAAAGCAAATGTTTTACCAGAACAAATTAGTTATATTGAGGCTCATGGTACAGGAACATCTCTTGGAGATCCAATAGAAATAAATGCACTGTTAAAGGTTTTCAAAGATCGAGCTAATCCACTTTTGGTAGGGTCAGTAAAATCTAATATTGGACATTTAGAAAGTGCCTCTGGTATTGCAGGGGTAGCCAAGGTACTTCAACAATTCAAACACGGAAAAATAGCGCCCTCAATTCATGCTGATCAACTTAATAAGCAGATCGATTTTGGTAATAATGATATCGAGATTGCTACCAAACTACAAAATTGGCAACCCTCTCTTAATCCAAAAGGAGAACTTTCGCGTATCGCTGGAGTAAGTTCGTTTGGCGCAGGGGGAACGAATGTTCATGTTATTTTAGAACAGGCACCTGAAAAAAAACCTTTCCTGCAAAAACAAACAAAAGAAGAGATATTTGTGCTTAGCGCAAAGAATTATCGTACTCTGGAAAAATACCTTGACACGATAATTAGTCATATTCGTCTTGAAAAAAATACTATCATTTTCAACGATGTAATTTATACTTTACAACAAGGGAGAAAAGCAATGAATTGTCGATTGGCTATTGTTTGTTCAAATTTAACGGAATTAATAAGTGCTTCCGAAGTATTTTTGAATGGACAAATTTCAGCTAATATCTTTACGGGTGAATCGCTTTCAACTTCCAATGAAGACATTGGAAATGAAATAAAAACACTTGCGAGATCTTGGGTGAATGGTCAGCATGTTGACTGGAGTGAAAAAGAGTGTACTAATGGATTAACAGTTTCACTACCACCATATCCATTTGATCGCAAACCCTATTGGATTAATGTTGCAGAGCAATCATTTAAGCAATCTGAGAATGCTAGTAACCCATTTGCATGTAAAAATGTCTCTACAGTAGAAAATGTAGTATTTGAATTTAACTTTTCTGGAAAGGAAAACGTAATAGGGCATCACAAATTTCAGGGTAATTCTGTTTTTCCGGGTGCTGGATATATTGCTATGGCAATTCAGGCAGGTAAACAGGCTTTAGGAATAGAGGTTTTTCCAATGGTTAAAAATGTTAAGCTTGTACGATCCCTTACTTTGGTTGGTAGTCCATTCTGTTTACGAGTATTTATAAAAGAATTGGATGGGATTGTCAGTTTTAGTATTTCAGATTCCCTAGATGAAAAAATAGTGTATTGCAAAGGGAAATTATTAAAATCAAATGTAACGAAAACTCAAATTAGTAAAAATGAAGTTTCTTTTGATTTAAGCCTTAATTCAAAAGAAGTTTATCAGAGTTTCTTCGATAATGGAATGCAGTATGGTTCCTCTTTTCAATTGATAGAGCAATTGTCTGGAACGAAATTAGAAGCTAGAGGAAGAGTTCGAATCCCACTTGAATTAATAAAAGAAAATCGAACTAATCCCTTTATACCACAACTTTTAGACGTTGCGTTACAAACTACTTTAGGGGTTGATTTTCTTCAGAACTCAGGCGGGGTTCCGGTCGGATTTGATTCGGTTGAACTTTTTAATGATCCAACTGAAGAGAATACCATAGTAGTCCAAAAAAAGGCTGAATTAAACAAAAAGCAATTTTATGATATTTCAATATTCAATATTCATAATGAAATCGTACTTCATATTGTTGGATATGAATGTTTAATTATAGATAAGAAAAATCTAACAGATAAACAAAATAAGATTATTTCAGAACATAATGATGTTGTTTATTTTAATCAAAATTGGGAGAAGTATAAATTAACGGAGAACTCAGTAAGCGGTAATTTGGTAATATTTGTTCCTTCCATAGAAAATACAAAAGTTGTAAATAGTGATACTCTGCCTCTAGAACAACAAATAATTGTCAAGCATCAAGACAATTATGAAGAAAAATCAAGCAGAGAATTTGGCTTAAATTTTCATGAACCAGCTGACTTTGATCGTTTATTTAAACAGTTGGTTTTATTAGGGATAGAGATTAATGGAATAATAAGTATATCAAAGGTTGATGATGATTCGTCAACTGCAGAGCAAGCTATCGATCAGTGTAGTATTGAAGAATTAGTGTGGAATAGTACTTTTGGTCTTCGTTTGTGTCAGGCTATTAACAGAAATAGAGTAAAGACATGTAAAAATCTGTTATGGGTAGGGAGTACTTCTTCAAATTATGCTGAACCAATGCAGGAAGCCATGATGGGAATGTTTAGAAGTTTTGAAATAGAGTTGCCAGGGATATTTTTCAGAGGATTATGGATCGATAATCTTAGAAGTGACGGAATTTCAATAAGACAGGCAGAAAATGTAATAAAGTCAGAAGCTAAATATATTAAAATAAAGAGTGGAGTCAGTTTTGCACCTCGTATAGTTGAAGATAATTTTTCGTCAAAAACTAGTGAAAGGATTGTTGAAAAGGGCATTTACCTAATTACTGGCGGAACTGGAGGAATAGGAAAATTAATTGCGCTGTTTCTTGCTGAAAAATATCAGGCAAAGTTGATTCTTGTTGGGCGAAAGTTGATAACTAGTGAAATAAACGTTTTTCTAGAATTAATTGAAAGTTTAGGAGGGGAAGCTACTTATTATTCATGTGATATATCGCGGACTCAAGATCTAAAAGAAGTTATAAATGAAGTAGAAAAACGATATCAAAAAATAAACGGAATAATTCACAGTGCAGGACTTGTTAAGGATTCCATGTTGACAAAAAAAGAACCTGAGGATATGTCCAAAGTTTTTGAACCTAAAGTACAAGGATTGTTAAATTTAGATCAGTTAACGAAACATCTAAATATTGATTGGTTAGTTTTATGTTCTTCTGTTTCAGGAGTTTTTGGAAATATAGGGCAAGCAGATTATGCAGTAGCAAATTGTTTTATGGACAACTTTGCATTATCTCGAAATATAGCTCAATCGGAGGGAAAAAGAAATGGGACGACGATATCGATAAACTGGCCTTACTGGAAGGAAGGAGGTATGCGAATATCCTCACAGCAGTCGGACCGTCTGGAAAGGATAATTGGGATGAAACCTCTGGAAACGTCGGAAGGGATAGGTGTATTTCTTGACGCTTTAAAAATGAATATTCCGCATACAATTGTTTTTAAAGGTGATAAATTAATTTACTTAGAAAATGTAATTTCAAGATTCCAGTCTTTCAATCTAGAAAAACAATTTGATAATGAATTGTATAAACATGCAAGTGTTGTTGAACCTGATAGTAATAAAAGATTACTAAAAGATTTAAAAATAAGGCTGAATTCTATATTAGCGGCAGCACTAAAAGTTGAACTTGATGATATTGATTACGATACAATATTAGAAGAGTATGGATTAGATTCCATTTTAATGACCCAAATTTTGGATGAAATGGAGCTTGAACTAGGGTTCACAATTGAACCTGGAGCCTTATTGGAAAACCCAACAATTAATTTGTTCGCAGATTATTTATTAGAGAATTATAGAGAAATATGTTTTACCTCTGAAAATGAAAATCAAAAAGAGAGGAAGGAAAAAATTTCAGTTATAGAAGATGATGCTTTAAATTCCGGAGATAAGGAAAGTGAAGATGATGAATATGCAGTTGTGGCAATGGCTAGCAGGTTTCCAAAGTCACCAAATATTGAGAAGTATTGGGAGAACCTCTGCAAAGGAGACAGTCTTGTCGATAAGATCGGTGATGATAGAATGGATATTGACGAATTTTTCGATCCCAAGGTACAAACGCATGGGAAATCCTATTCGAAATGGGCAGGAATGATCGAAGGAGTAGACCTTTTTGATAATGGTTTCTTTAATATATCTGAGGATGATGCTCTAGTGATGGATCCACAACAAAGAATTTTGATGGAATTGACCCAACACTTGTTTGATCATGGTGGTTTCAATATGGATGAATTAAATAATCAAAATGTGGGTGTATTTATTGGAGGAGGAGCCAATAACTACTACGAAAATGCTGAAGCCTTTTTAACTCCCGAGCAATCGAAGAAGTTGGTTATTAATAAAATCCCTAGTATGATTTCTGCAAGATTATCAAGCTATTATAATTTAAAAGGGCCCGCGCTTACTATCGATACTGCTTGTTCTTCTTCTTTAGTTGCTCTTCACCAAGCATGTAAAAGCTTAAAAGAAAATGAATGTAAAATGGCTATTGCTGGTGGTGTTTTTTTACCCATAGACAAACATCTTATGATTTCATTTAGTAATAGTAAGGTACTGGCCAAGGATGGAAAATGTAAGGTTTTTGATAAATCTGCTGATGGAATTGTATTAGGAGAAGGTGCCGGATTAGTAATGATTAAACGATTAAAAGAAGCCATAAATGATGGTGACCAAATTTTTGGAGTTATTAAAGGAAGTGCCGTTAATAATGATGGGAAGACTATGGGAATAACTGCTCCGAATATGAAAGCTCAGGAAGATGTAATTCGGGAAGCAATTAAGGACGCGAAAATTATCCCATCTACAATTGGATATTTGGAAGCGCATGGGACTGGTACATTGTTAGGTGATCCTATTGAAATTAAAGCTGCAGCAAATGTATATGGTGAACATACTGATGAAAAAGGATTTTGTAAAGTTGGTTCTGTGAAATCTAATATGGGGCATTTACTGACTGCCGCCGGGGTTTCGGGAGTTATAAAAGTGCTCTTGTCTCTACATCATAAAATAATCGTGCCAACGCTAAATTGTGATCTACCACACCCCAGATTTGGTTTTGGAAAAAACCCTTTTGAACTTTCTCGGGAGCTACAGCCTTGGAAGGAAAAAAATCATCCAAGGAGAGCTGCAATTTCATCTTTTGGGTTTAGTGGAACTAACTGCCATGTTATTCTGGAAGAAATGGATTCTTCTTATAAACCAAGCCGTCAAAGTTTAGATCTTACAAAATTTGATAGAAAGCGGTTTTGGTTAGGAAAAACTGTTGTTCACTCATCGGAAATTGAAGTAGAAAACATTCTTAATGGAATCTTCTCAGGAAAGCTGAGCGAAGAGGATGCGTTAGAGAAAATTAATGAATTAATGTAAAATCACCATGTTGGAGGAAAGAATAAAATTAATAAAAAGTCTAGCGAAAAATGAGATTTCTGTAAGCGAGGCCTTGCAAAAATTGAAGTCAGGTGGGGATGAGGTGAGTTCAATTGAGCTTATGCTCAACCACAAATCACCAGTGATTAATGGACATGTTGTGTATGGAAGTAAAATTCTGATTGGTGTTACACATTTGGCTCTATTGTTGGAAGAAGAGTATCGAAAGAATTTCCAATTCCCAGTTGTATTGAAGAAATTTATGCTTCATGAGAGGGTAATTTTGGACGCAGAGGAAATAATAAAACTTCGATTGAAAATTGAGGATAAACAAACTCATGTACAATCAGATATCAATGATCAGGGGGGTTGGCGATCTATTGCTTCAGCCCAAACTAGTGTGGCTATAAATGGTATAAATCCTGAGAAGTTACCTCTTATAGATTGGGAGTCAAACCTCACTTATAAGGGATCTGAGCTATACTCAATTTTTAATAAAAACGGTATTGTTTATCAGGATCCATTGTTAACAGTGGAGAGAGTAACCATTGAGAATGATTTCACATACTGTGAAATGTTTAACGATTTTGAGTTTCCAGTCACGGGAGCTTTACAAGTTAATCCGGTCTTTATTGATGGTGCGATTATTAGTGCTTTTTTTGGAGCATTTTCAACCTCTGAAAATAGAAATGTATATATTCCTCTTTTTGTAAGTGAAATAATTTGTTTTAAAGCGACTTCTAATCATTGTTTTAGTAAATCGGTACTTAAAAAGGCCAATGATGAAATTGCCATCTTTGATATCTCAATATATGATTACAACCATGAAGAAGTGATTTGTTTAAAAGGAGTTAGCTGTAAGAAAATAGCTGATCCATCCTCTAAATCGACAAAAAATGTACAGGAGGATATCATTGAAAAGAGCAGCGTAAAGAGCAGTAACTTGGATAATGCAGGGGATGGTTCAATTAAAAAAGTAAGAGACTATTTGGTAGACAAAATTACGGGACTAATTCCTGATAATTCCTTGTCAGAAAATAAATTACTTAAGACCAATTTTATGGATCTTGGTATTGAGTCGGAAGCTTTAATTCATTTGACCGAGGAGATAGAAGAAGATTTGAAAGTTGAATTGTATCCGACAATATTTTTTGAATATCAAAATGTTAGTGAATTAGCCGCTTTTTTTGTTGAGGAATTTAAGGAAGACATACAGAGCTTCTTGAATAAATTTTCTCCAGAGTCAAAGATAGGATTTCTTGTAAACGAGCAAGTCAAAGAAATTGAGATATTGGAAGTTAAGCCAACTTTCATTCCTAATGTAGAATCAACAGAAACTTTAAAGTTGGAAGTAAAGCAGGAGCCTCGATCAAATGACATAGCAATTATAGGTATGGCGGGGAGATTTTCGAAGTCAAATAATGTCGACGAATTTTGGAAGAATATTGTCGATCAATCTGACATGATAACTGAAGTTCCTCCTTCACGTTGGAGTGTTGATAAGCATTACAGTTCAGATAAGAAAGCAAAGGATAAGTCATATTGTAAAGATGGTAGCTTCATAAATAATATTGACAAATTCGATCCATTGTTTTTCAATATTTCACCAAGAGAAGCGCGAATGATGGATCCTCAAATGAGGCATTTGTTGGAAAATCTATATCACACAGCAGAAAACGCAGGTGTGGTAAGTCAGCTTCGTGGTTCCAATACAGGGATGTATGTGGGAGTTTGTTTTCATGATTATCAAACAGAGAGTTTACTCCATAATAAAGAAATTGATCCATTTGATGGAATTGGGAATGCCTTAACGATGTTAGCAAATAGACCTTCCTTCTACTTTGATCTTAAGGGACCAAGTTTGACAGTAGACACTGCTTGTTCATCCTCACTTGTTGCATTGGATTTAGCGTGCAAAGCAATTCAAAATGGATCTTGTGAAATGGCGTTCGTCTCAGGTGTAAACCTATTACTAAGTGCTTGGCATTATAAATATTTCTCAAGTATAGGTGCATTATCCGAGAGTGGGCGTTGTCACAGTTTCGATAGTAGAGCTGATGGATATACACCTGGAGAAGGAATTGCTTCGGTACTGTTAAAGCCTCTTGATAAGGCTCTTGCTGATGGCGATCCAATTCATTCAG
The DNA here is from genome assembly GCF_002222055.1 of Flavobacterium araucananum. Taxonomy (GTDB): domain Bacteria; phylum Bacteroidota; class Bacteroidia; order Flavobacteriales; family Flavobacteriaceae; genus Flavobacterium; species Flavobacterium araucananum. The sequence goes on along the minus strand of NZ_MUGS01000037.1, from coordinate 56,921 downwards.
TAATCAAAGGGAGTGCAGTAAAGCATGGAGGATATACAAACTCGATAACAGCTCCAAGTGCAAAAACTCAAGCTTTAGTATTGAAAGAAGCTTGGAATAATGCCAATATTTTACCTGAGCAAATAGGTTATATAGAGGCTCACGGAACCGGAACTAAATTAGGTGATCCGATTGAAATTGAAGCTTTAAAAATGGCTTTTGGTAATACTGAGCACAAAGGTTTTTGTCGAATAGGTTCAGTTAAATCTAATATAGGTCATACCGAAGGGGCTGCAGGAATTTCAGGGATATTAATGGCGACCTTATGTATTAAGAATAAGTTTATTCCCGCCATGCCTAATTTTGAGGGATTAAATCCTTATATAAAGATAAAAAACTCTCCTTTTGTAATAAATAATGAGAATACTAACTGGCAATCTGATAAGCCACTTATAGCAGGAGTAAGTTCTTTTGGATTTGGTGGTACATATGCACATGTAGTTTTAGAGGAAGCTCCTGCGATTGATCGTATTCATTCTTCATCAAATAGGGAAGAACTTATTATTATTTCTGCAAAGGTCAAGGACAGCTTAATTCGAAATGTACAGCAAATTCTTGAATTTATTGAACTCCATGAGAACAAGGATACTTGTACATTGACAAATATTGCATACAGTTTATTAACCGGTAGGGAATCTTTTTCAGAGCGACTTGTGATAAAAGTTAGTAGCATGGAACAATTAAAAAGGGCTCTGTCGAACTATGTAAAGGGAGACGATTCTGAGGTTGCTAGTAGCTCAATTGAAGATTCTGATTATGAAGATGTATTACTAACAGATATAGATCTAAATACCAGCCAAGAAAAATTCGTGGAGCTGTGGCTTGGGGGAGCAGGCATTGATATTGCTCAAATAAGGAGTTCTAATGAAGGTAAGGCTCAGATAATTTCTTTACCAGGTTATGCGTTTTTAAAAGAATCTTATTGGTATGATTTGCCAGCGATCAAACTAGAGAAAAAAATTAAGTATGCACTTTCACCGAAGCAGGCCGATATTCAGGAGATTTTTATCTTTTTATCGAAACACCAAGTTTTGGTTAATGAACATTTAGTAAAAGACACTTTTGTTTTACCTGGTGTAGGTACAATGGAATTGATTTTAGAGGGGGTTCGTACCGCTTTGCCTCAATATAGCGATCAATTAGTAGTAAATAATTTATTACTATTGGCTCCGCTTGTTGTTTCAGACCACATTAAACTTTCTGTAGTTGTTGAGAAAGGTGAAAATCAAATTAAGGCAGAATTAAAATTTACAGATAGTAATAAGACTTTGGCAACCTGTTTAATTGGAACAAATACATCTAGCATTAAAGAGTTAATTTCTCTGGATTCAATTAAATCGCGGTCTAAATTTACAATGACACATGAGGAGGTTTACGAGCGTTTTAAAGCTGTAGAGATATGTTACGGAGAAAGTTTTAGAGGTATTTCTAAATTATGGTGTAGTGAAAATGAAGTTTTAGGGCTTGTTAATTTACCTGAAACTGCAGCTACTTTAGAAGAGGGCTATTTGTGGAATCCTTTTTTGATGGATGCAATTATTCAGTGTATTAGTGGACTACAGACCCCAAACGAGGCTTTAAATTTGATGCTGCCTCATAAATTCGAAAATGTTTGTTGGTTAAAAGAGCAACCTAAAAGTTGTTGGGTGCATGTCGAATTAATCGAAATAGATAGAGATCAAAAATCATGCTTTATCACACTTAAAGCGTACAATTCACAATTTGAGTTAGTATTCATTATTGAGAAGCTGACACTTAAATTTGCTGATAAATTAACTTTATCTGACAAGATTAATCTTGATACTGACTTTTTACCTGGATACACTTATGCATGGAAAGCCATCAAAGAATTACCTTGTAAAGTTGGCTTTGAACAAAGCAGAGATAAAGGGAAAGGACTTTGGGTATATAACAATCCGGATAATTTACCGCTATTAAAAAAACGTTTTCAAACCAGACCAGAGGATATTGTTTTTCTATATTTAGGAGCGGAAAATAGAGTTTATGAAAATTCATATGAGGTTAAATCACAGCAGGATGATTTCCTAGCATTTTTGGAGCTAAACGGTCACTTTGACGAAATTTGTTGGCTGGCAGAAAACAATGAAATACCGCAATCTCTTTCCAAAGTACAGGATCAACAAGAATTGACTACTTTTTCATTATTGCGTTTTATAAAAGCTCTTGCAGAGCGCAATAAAGACAAAAAAATAGTTAATCTTAATCTGTTCACTTTAAATGCAGATACGATAACAGAAGATAATTTCCTAAATCCTAATCTTTCAGCAATGAAGGGCTTAGCTAAAGTACTGCCTAAAGATATATCGTGGTTGAAAGTAGGTCTTCTGGATCTTGACAAGAATGAATGGATACAGGGAAATCACACCGTTCTGGAGAATATTAAAAAATTAGAAGCAACTAAGTTATGCATAGATTATGCGGTACGAAATAAAATATTATTTCAATATCGGAAAATTGCACTACAAAATATTCCAATTACAGTTGATCCATCCACTAAAATCGCAATAGAAGGAAATTATGTTATTGTTGGCGGTATGGGGGGATTAGGATCTAAGTATTGTGAATGGCTGGTTTCCAAAAGCAATGTGAATCTTTTCATTTTAGGCTCTTCAGAGATGGACATTGAAAAGCAAAAGAAATTGGATACGTATAAAGCGAAAGGATCAACTGCGCAATATATCCAAGTAGATATTACGTTAGAGAAGGAATGCCGATTGGCTATTGAGAAATTGAACCTTCAAGTAATTAATGAATTAGTCTTTTCCGTTATTCGACTAGATGATAAGCCAATATTGGAAATGGATGAAGTATGTTTTAATACAGCTTTCTCTCCTAAAGTGATGGGGAGTTGGTCGATGTATTTTGCTACTGAAAATATTGATGTTAAGAACGTTTTGTATTTTTCATCCATAAATGCTGATATCGCAAGTAAGACACAATCAAACTATGTTGCTGCATGTGTATTTGAAAATAGCTTTGCAGAGTACTGGAAATTTATGAAGAAGAGTACCGTGAAAGTTATTAATTGGGGGTTTTGGGAACAGACCGGAATAGTTGCAGGAAAGGATCAAAGGGAGTTACTTGAAGCTGTCGGTATTATGGGAATAGATAATAAGGAAGGTATAAGGTTTCTTGAAACAGGATTAAGTACTTCTTATTCCAAAATATGTATCGCAAAACTTTCTGAAAATTTGAAAGATATTTTACAAATAATATCCAATGAAACATCTATAATATTAGATCAAGTTAACAAGGATGAAACGTTACGATTTATAAATGAGGGTTTTCCTATTTTGGATTACATCCAAAGTAAAGAACTTTTTCGTGACTATGTGGTCCTTTCGATTGAAGGACTATTTAGTAAATACCGAAACGGCAAAGTAATTTCTATCCTTTCATTTATGAATACTCAAGAAGTATTACCTGTCTACGAAGCCCTCATACGTTCTGCGTTTGAATTATTGGTTGACGAGGAATATCTGGTTAAAATTAACGAAGATGAATTTGAAGTAAGTACTATACTTAATTCTCCAATGAAAAATAGGCAGGAATCAATTAAGCAAGATTTGTTGGCAAGAGGAGGTGAGTATTTGCCTTATTTTGAGTTGCTTGATAATTGTGTAAAGAACTTTATAGATGTTGTTAATGGTACAACTAGTCATGCTGAGGTCTTGTTTCCAAATGGTTCAATGGAGACTGTCAACAAAATTTATCAAGGTAATCGGATAATGGACTATTACAATACTTTAGTATCTAGAATTACCATAGATTTGCTAAACCTTCATGCTCAACGAAAGAATGATGGTTTCGTGTTCAAAATATTAGAAATTGGAGCTGGTACAGGAGGTACAAGTAAAGCAGTATTTGAACTTTTAAAAGAAAGTCGATTAAATGTAGAATATCATTATACTGATATTTCAAAATCATTTATCAATTACGGGAAAAGAACATTTGCGCAATACGATTTTATAAAATACGATATTTTAGATATCGAAAAACCGTCCTCTTTTGGAGAACAATATTCTAATCATTTCGATTTGGTAATTGCAAGTAATGTAATTCATGCAACTTCTTCAATTTTTAGTTCTTTACAGAATATTCGTGGATTACTTTCCAAAAATGGAATACTGGTTTTGAATGAAATGATAGAAAATAACCCCTTTAATACTTTTACATTTGGGCTGACAAAAGAATGGTGGAAGTTTCAAGATAAAGAAAATCGTCTTCCTTTTTCACCTGTTCTTTCAATACCTCTCTGGTCTAAAATGTTGATCTCAGCCGGATATTTCAATACAGCGCATTATGGCTTAGGTGAATTTTTAGGACAAAGTGAGTCAATGCAAATTATGGTGGCTGAAAATAGTTCCATTTTATCTCTCAATTTTGATAAATTACCTACTCCATCTCACCATGAGAAAAATACAGTACCACAAAAAAATCAAGAAATATCAGATAAAAAAAACGTGGTAGTTAATTACATCAAGGGCATTTTCTCTGAAGTTTTGCAGATACCAGCACAACAGATTTCAATTGTGAAAAGCTATGATGAATACGGGGTAGATTCTATTACGGGGCAAGAATTAATAGAACGTTTAAAGAAAGATATTCCAAAATTAAATTCGGTAATATTGTTTGAATGTACCAATATAGAACAATTAGCTTCTTTCTTTTTAAAGGAGTTTCCTGACTTTATTATGGAGTTAGGTTCTTTAGAAGAAGAGGTTAATTATTCTTCGGTACTGCTAAATGATGAAGAAAAAGAAATTTTTAAGTCTGTAAATAAGAAAATTATATTTGAGCGATTAGACAGTCCTGAATTACAAAAAGATTCATTTTTTTCTGACAATGAAGAGAATGAGATTGCAATAATTGGTATGGCTGGGAAATATCCACAGGCGGAGAATTTAGACGAGTTTTGGGAGAATCTAAAAAAAGGTAAGAATTGTATTGAGGAGATTCCAAAAGATCGATGGAATATAGCTGATCATTTTGATTCAGATCCCAAAAAAGAAACAACAAGTTATAGTAAGTGGGGTGGTTTTATTAAAGACATTGATAAATTTGATGCTCAACTTTTTAAAATGTCTCCCTTCGAAGCTGAACTTACAGATCCCCAAATTAGATTATTTCTAGAGAATGCATGGACCTTAATGGAAAATGCTGGTTATACTGCAGATTCAATTGGACAAAATGTCGGTGTTTTTGTTGGTGTGATGTCTAGTCAGTACCAATTGTTGGGAGTTGAGGAAATGATGAAAGGAAATATATCACTACCAAATTGTGGGTATTGGGCGATAGCAAATCGAGTATCTCATTTCTTTGATTTTCATGGTCCTAGTATAGCCATTGATACGGCCTGTTCTTCTTCTTTGACTGCTTTACATCTAGCTTGTAGAAGTATTCTGGATAAAGAGTGTAATTCTGCTATAGTCGGCGGTGTTAATCTGATTATTCATCCATCTCGATACATTCAGTACAGTCAATTCAACATGTTGGCCAGCAATGGCGAATGTAAAAGCTTTGATAAAGATGCTGATGGTTTTGTTGATGGAGAAGGAGTGGGTAGTGTGTTACTAAAACAAAAAAAACAAGCAATAGCAGACGGTGACTTTATTTATGGAACTATTAAAGGATCAGTGATAAATTCCGGAGGGAAATCAGCAGGATTTACAGTACCTGATATCGCGAGGCAATCAGAACTGATTGCTAAAAACCTAAAAAGTAGCGGGGTGAAACCCCAGGAAATCTCATACGTTGAAGCACATGGAACTGGAACGAAACTTGGTGATCCGATAGAAGTGAGAGCTTTAACCAAAGCATTTGAACAAAATCAATACAAAAAACAGTATTGTGCAATTGGTTCTGTTAAGTCTAATATTGGTCATTTGGAAGCGGCTGCAGGATTAGCCTCGCTGTCAAAAGTTTTATTACAGTTTTATTACAAAACATTGGTACCGAGTATTAATTTCAGAGAAGAGAACCCTAAAATTGAATTTAAGGAAACACCCTTTTTCGTGCAACAATCTTGTAGTCCTTGGAACCCAATAAATCTGGATGGTAGACCTCTGCCAAGAATAGCCACAATAAGTTCGTTTGGAGCCGGAGGAAGTAATGCCAATATTATCATAGAAGAGTACAAAAACAAAGAATTATCAGAGTCTTCCACCATAAATCATTTGATTATTCTTTCTTCTGATAAAGATGATTTAGATGATAAAGTGGTTGAGTTAAACAGATTTTTATCCAACCGAAGCAGTTTAACCCACTATTCTTTGAAAAATATTGCAGGAACATTACAACTCGGACGTGTTCACCACAGGAATAGAGTTTGTTTTAATGTAAGTAGTTTAACCCAATTGCAAAAAGCCTTAACGGAATATTCAAAAGGGAATAAGGACAGCACTGATATATTTTTACAAAAAAACAAAACGAAACAGGATGATTTAGCGCTTTTTGAGAAACCAATAAGTAATAATAATATTAAAGAGATTGCAGAATATTGGATAAAAGGTGGAGATGTTAATTGGAATGAACTTTATTCTGAACAGAAATATTTGAAAGTACATTTGCCTGGTCAGTTATTTAGAAAAGATAGGTATTGGTTAAAGCAGGTTGATCCTCTTATTGAAAATGTTAAGATAACAGACAACAGGGCTGAATTATGGGATTCTAACCATTCGGACCTTGAAAAATTTAGTTTTACAAAACAATTTTCAGGTCATGAAAACATTCTGAAAGATCACAATGTCTCAGGGCAAATGATTTTACCAGGAGTTGTTTATCTTGAGATGTTCCGTCAGACGATGAAGGCAATTTACGCCAATGATCCTGTGGTGAAGATTAATAATTTTATTCTAGCTTCTCCGATTGTTTATCATGAGCAATTAGGTGAAATTCGGGTTGATATCAAGCCGGGTAAAGACCGTTTTGATGTTGAGGTAAGTTCAGAGTCTGATGGCGTTAACCAATTACATGCAATGGGGAAATTGGTATTGAGATCACAAGTTAAAGAAAAACCGAATGTTACATTGGTTGATTTGAATTCCATAATAGCACGTTGTCCTAAAGTAGTTCAAGGGAAGGAAGTATATGAACTCTATGGCTCAGTGTCTCTAGTTTATGGAAAATCTTTTCGGGGAATTCAAAAAATTAATTGTGGAAATCTAGAAGCATTAAGTTTTATATCCATAGATGGCGAATCAAGTGATGCCGTAACTGGTTTTAATCATACTATTCTTGACGGAGCCTTACAGACTATAATGGGAGTCAACTTAAGTGCCGAAGATCACAAAATGTTTTTACCATTTTCATTTAAATCTTTTGAATGTTATGCAAACTTAACACGCGAGTGTTATGTCCATGCAAAAGTACTGACTGAAAAATATAGAAATGATGATCTGATCTTTTGCTTTGATATTGACATTTTTGATGTGTTTGGAAAACATTTGGCAAGATTTAATGAGTTTGTCGTAAGAGCATTTGATCCTAAATCTGTACAATCGATTATTACCGTGCCAGAAAAGGAGAAATTAAACGAGATTTATATACCCAAGTGGCACTGCGATGAAGCTTTCAGGTTAAATGACATGTCCTCTTTGAGCTTATCAAATAGCTTGATTTTCTGTAATTCTGAAGATTATTTACAACCAATTAAAGATCGGGGTGATATTATTACGGTAGTATATGGTAAAGAATTCTTGTGGAAATCAAAACATGAGGTTATTATTAATCCAGCTGAGCCAGCTGATTATTCTAAATTATTTAGTGATTTAGAACAGCAAGATATAAAGATAAACCAGATCATCCATTTGTGGAATTATTTGTATGTTAAAGATACTATCATTGAACATGATGATCTTCTGAATATTGGGGTGCGTAGTCTGTTTTTGGGATATCAGGCTGTACTAAAACATAATAAAATCAAAAACATACCCTTTTTCTATTGTTATACTACCAGTTCAAAAAACCACTATAATCAATGTGCTAATGCGCTAGCTAAATCTTTTACTAAGGAAAGCCCCAAAGGAAAACTAATGGTGGTTGAATTTGATCATCTCTATCCATTACCTGACTTGTTAAGTACTCTTCATTATGAAAAAAATAATGTCGTTAAATTTAATGTGAAATTAGAAAAGGGCAAGCGCTATTTGCGTCATTTTGAGCGATCTGTTTTATCGGGTAAAAAATACAATGAACTGGAAAAAGGCAATAATATTATAATTGTTGGAGGTCATTCAGGAGTTGGTAAATTATTGGCTGAGCATTTGATTAAACAGTATCAGGTAAATGTTTTTGCAATTGGCAGAAGAACACTTAATGACACGGAGATATCCCAACTTGAAATTATTGGGAATCATGACAGTTCTATAAGATATCTTTCCTGTGATGTCAACAATAGGGCGGAATTGAAGGTGTGTTTGAATAATATTCGAAATTGCGGAGGTATTCATGGGATTATTCATGCTGCAGGAATTGTCGAAGATCATTTTCTAATTCAAAAAAAATTAGAAAGTTTTAATAGAGTTCTTTTACCAAAAATTAACGGAACTATTAATCTGGATGAATTAACCATAAATGATGAATTGAAGTTTTTTATCACCTTCTCATCTCTGGCAGGTGTAATGGGAAATGTTGGTCAGGGAGATTATGCAGCAGCCAATTGTTTTATGGATTCATATCAGCATTACAGAGACGTTATGCATAAGCAAGATCAACGAAACGGAAAATCTATTTCTATCAACTGGCCTTATTGGAAAGAGGGAGGTATGCAATTGGAAGCAGAGTATTTAGCTATTATGCAAAAACAAGGTCTTGAAGAATTGACAACTTCACTTGGGATAGCCTATTTTGATAACATTCTTAATTCCAATAATCTTCAATCAGTAGTAACTATTGGAAATGATGATAAGATTTTTGCTATGCTTAATGGTATTGAGTCTTTTGACAAGAATCAATTGTCAGATCAAAAGGCAGAAGCTAACGAAAAATACTCTCTAGAGAGGATGATTGAAATTGTGACATCATGTTTAGCTGAAACTTTAAAGATTTCTCCAGACGAACTTGATTCTCAGGTTAATGTAGTCGATTTTGGTATGGATTCGATTCTGATGATGCGTACCTTAGGTAAAATAGAGAGTAGTTTGGGAATTGTGATTGATCCTAATTTGCTAGTTGATAATTCTACTATCCATGGGATATCCGAATTTCTATTACAGAACCATCAAGATGAATTGCTAATGGAACAGTCAGAATTAAAGGATGGTTTTACTGAAAATAAAAGCCAAAAGCAAGTTGAGGTAATAACTGAAATTAAAGATGGTTTTCCACAAAAGGAAAATTTTAAAGAAGAACGTGATGGCAAAAAAGAAGAAACTTCACGCGTGGCTGTAATTGGTATGGCCTGTCGTTTTCCGGGTTCTGATACTACGGATGAGTTTTGGGAAAGACTGGTAAATGGAGTTTCATCTATTGGAACTATACCTAAAAGCAGATGGGAAGTAAATAGTGAAAGTTTATCTGAAAATGAACAGCAATTTGGTGCTTTCATTGATAATTATGATGCATTTGATGCGTCGCATTTTAATATTACTGATCAGGAAGCCTTGGTTATGGATCCACAGCAAAGGATATTGCTGGAACTGAGTCAAGAATTAATAGACAATGCGGGTTATAGAAAAGAAGAACTGGATGGATCAAAAACAGGGGTATTTTTAGGAGGGACCTCAAGCAATTATATTGGGATTCACGAGGGGGAGATTACCAAAGAATTGTTAAAGTATTCTATCGTCAGTAATATTCAAAACATGATGGCTGCCCGCATTTCTAACTTTTATAATTTTAAAGGATATTCAGGAACAATTGATACTGCCTGTTCTTCATCATTGGTCGCGATTCATCAGGCAGTGGAATCTATTCGAGATGGTAAATGCGAATTTGCAATGGCAGGCGGAATATCATTACTTCTTGACGATCATGCCCATAAAGGATTCTCCGGTGCTGAAGTGTTGTCAAAAGACGGACGGGTTAAGGTTTTTGACCAATCAGCCGATGGATTTACCTTGGGAGAAGGTGGTGGGTTGGTTTTTCTTAAGGACTATGAAAAGGCAGTTCGAGATGGTGATCAAATATTAGCTATTATAAGAGGTAGTGCCGTAAACAATGATGGAAGAACTATGGGAGTTACAACGCCAAATAGAGATGCTCAAAAGGAAGTTATTAAAGCTGCAATTAATGAAGCAAATGTCAATGTGGAAAATATTGGTTATTTAGAAGCTCATGGAACAGGGACCTTACTTGGAGATCCTATTGAAATACAAGCTGCTACACAGGTTTATCGGGAGTTTGTGGATAAAGAAGGATTTTGCGCGACAGGATCTGTTAAGACAAATGTAGGACATATGTTGACAGCTGCGGGAGTTTGTGGATTTATTAAAGTTGTTTTATCATTAAATAAAGGAAAAATTCCGCCAACATTAAATTGCGATAATCCTCATCCAAGATTTAAATTCGATAAATCGCCATTTTTTCCAGTAACAAGTCTAACAAATTGGACTCAGTCAGCAGGAGAACGATTGGCTGCAATATCTTCTTTTGGTTTTGGAGGGACTAATTGTCACATTATAGTGCAAGATTATACTGGTAACTCTGTCAAAAGACTCCCTATAAAGAATAGGAAATTCAATAGGAGTAGATATTGTTTGGGTAAAGAAATCTTACCTGTTGCTGAATATGAATTACTAGATATTTTTGCGGGTCTTAGAAAAGGAGATATATCGATCGAGGAAGCGGAAAAACTGATAAAAAATTTAAACTAATAGAAAGATGAAAGACCTTACGGCCCTTTTAAAGGATATAACATCGCAAAGTATTAACGATAGTGATGCGCTTCAAATCTTGAAGCAAATTAAGAAAGATCAAGCAACCAAAATAAAATTTCCGGTTAAGATTAACTATGCTTTTAACGATTCTATTTTAAGAAATCATACTCTAGGAGGGGCTCATGTGATGATGGGAGTGACACATCTCTCTCTTATGATCAATTATTTAATTAATAATTCATCGGGAGATGAAATGTCATTGCAGTTTGAAAAGTTTAATCTCATTGAGCCATTTATTTTAAAAGAAGGTGAAACAGGCTCTATTGAGGTTCAAACTGAAAAAGAAACAATAAGTACGATCTGTAGAATCGGTGAGCAAAAGCCACCTTTTATGGCTAGTAGCGGTAAGTTTAATTTTCAGACTGACATTGTCAAAGCTGCTATTGATTCAAATATTTTTTCAATTGTACAGACAAAGGAAACAAAAAATGGACGAGCACTCTATGAGAAACAACTAATAGTGGATGTAGTTTATGGAAAAGGTCTACAAAGTGTCACGTCATATATAATTTCAGAGGATAATCATCAAGGAGTCATTAATTTGGATGAAGAAATCGTAAGCGAATTGAATGATTATTATTTACATCCTAGTGTGTTAGATAGTGCTTTTTTGATTGCTACTGCAGATCTAGAACCAGGATATGTTCCATTGTTCATTAAGAAAATAGTTGTTTTTAAAGGAGCAAAAAATGCAACAAGATATTATTGTAAGACATCAGTACAAAAGTATAATAATGAAATTCAAATCATGGATTTTGATATTTATAATGATACAGAAATTGTTATAAGTTGTTCGGGTTTTACCTCAAAAAAGGTTTCAGTGCGCGAAGATTCGAAGGCTAATTTTACTAAATCCGAGCTGAATGGGAATGATGTAATAATAAGTAAGGTTTCTAAAGATCCAATTATGACTTCAACAATAAATACAGAGATTACAGATCTAACACCATCAAATGTTAATAGACAAAAGAATGATTTTAGTGAAGCAGAATTACTTGATATGATTCAAGAGTTTATTGTAACAAAAATTGGTTTAGCAACTGGTCTTGATCTAGATTTAGATCAAATTTTGGAAAAGAACTTTATGGAGATTGGAGCAGATTCAAAGAATTTAATTGGAATATCTAAGATTCTCGAAGATGAATTGAAGATTGAGCTCTATCCAACTTTGTTTTTTGAATACCAAAATGTAAAGGAACTTTCAGAGTATTTTTTAGAAGAATATCGCTCAGGTTTTCAAGAGTACTTTAATTTGATGTCTCGAACTTCTGATGAAACCCGCGTAGTTCAAAATCAGGAAGATTCAATCGTAAAAGAGAAGATAATTGAATCATCCATAAAGAATGAAAATATACCCCCTTCCAATTATAAGAATACGAAAGAAAATGATTTTTTTCAATACAATGGACGAGATTATAAAGCTTCAGACATTGCAATAATTGGAATGTCTGCTAAACTGCCTAAGTCAGATACTCTTGATGAGTTTTGGGATGCAGTAAGCAAAGGAGAATCGCTTACAGGTGAAATACCCGTTTCTCATTTTGATTACAGACCTTGGTATGATGTTAATTGTTCAATGGAAGAGCGTAAAATAAACTGTAAATGGGGTGGTTTTTTAAATAATATTGACAAGTTTGATGCTGGATTCTTTAATATTTCTCCTCATGAAGCGGAATTAATGGATCCTCAATTGAGAATATTACTTGAAGAAATGTATGCTACAACTGAAGATGCTGGGATAATAAATAAGTTACGTAAAACAAAAACTGGTGTTTTTGTTGGGATCTGTTCGCATGATTATTCAGATAATGCCAAAGCCGTTGGTAAAATCATTCATCCTTATGATGGAACTGGAAACTCTATGACAATGTTTCCAAATCGAGCTTCGTTTTTCTTTAATATATCCGGACCAAGTTACCCAATTGATACCGCTTGTTCATCATCATTAGTTGCTTTGTATTCTGCTTGTCGCGCAATACAGGCAGGAGATTGTGAAATGGCATTTGTAGCAGGAACTAATCTACTGTTATCTCCCGATCATTATGTGTATTTTAGTAAATTAGGAGTTCTTTCTAAAAAGGGATTAACAACTACATTTGATGATCAAGCAGATGGCTATGTTCCCGGTGAATCAGTATCTGTTATGCTGCTTAAACCTCTAAAAAGAGCCATTGAGGATGGTGACAATATCCATGCAGTGATCAAAGGTGTTGCCACTGGGCATGGTGGATATACAAATACAATAACTGCACCGAGTCCGAATAAGGAAGCGGAGGTTATTAAAAGTGCTTGGGATGATGCAGGAATTGATCCTAAAACAGTTAGTTATATCGAAGCTCATGGTACAGGAACTAAACTTGGTGATCCAATCGAAATGGATGGCTTAAAGATTGCTTTTAAGGAACATACAACAGCAGAGTCTTTTTGTTATGTAGGATCGGCTAAGGCAAACATAGGTCATACTGAAGGTTCTGCTGGTATCTCGGGAATGTTAAAGGTTGTAATGTCTATGAAAAACAAAACGATTCCTCCTTTAGCAAATTTCACAAAACTCAATTCATTCATTCAACTAGACAAAACGGCACTTAAAATTAATAAGGAAGCCTTACCTTGGAATCCTATTGCGGGAGTTCGAAGAGCAGGAGTGAGTTCTTTTGGTTTTGGTGGTTCATATGCTCATGCTGTTTTAGAAGATTTTGAGTTTGAAAAAATACATGAACCGGTTGCTGATAAGGTACTAATATTGATTTCGGCACAAAATAAAAACTCTTTGTTAAATAATGTTAATCAGTTGATAGGATACTTTAATGTTAATAATATTGACCAGAGACAATTAACAGCAATAGCCTATACTTTACAGATAGGTAGAGAATCTATGCCACATAGAATAGCTTTTACAGCTGTTTCGGCTGAACAAGTAATAGAGAAGTTGACGACATTTATTGAAAAAGGAAAAGGAGTATATCAAAATGAATTAAGCAAAAATGAAAGCCCAATCATTACCAATACTGATGTCGATGATATAGCATACATTGATCAATTACTTCGAACAGGTAAAAATGATAAACTCCTTAAACTTTGGTTGGCCGGTACTACTGTGGCATGGGAGAAACTATATTCATCTCGACCTAAAATATTGTCGTTGCCAACGTACGGCTTTGATAGGAAAAGACATTGGTATGACCTGCCTCAGGGAATAGAAATGCAAGCTGGTAGTAAATCAGTATTAAATTCGTTGCATCCGTTATTAGACGAGAATGAATCTTCTCTTAAGAAAATTAGTTTTAGTAAGATGTTTTCTAATAGAGAGTTCTACTTACGAGATCATATTATTAATAATGTTTCTATTCTTCCTGGTGTTGCAATTCTAGAAATGTTTAGGGCAGCTGGTGCATTGGCTTCCGAGAGTTCTGTACATAAATTGACTAATATTATTTGGAAGTCGCCACTCAAAGTTGATACCCCTTTAAAAGTTATTGAGGTAGAAATAAATTCAATTGATGATAGTACTATAAGTTTGAAACTACAATCGAACAATAACAATATAGTTGAAATTCATGCGATAGGAAATGTCGTCCTTGACTATTCTTTTAATCTGAAGGAAAACAAAAGATTTAATGTACAGGAGATATTGGATAGAACAGATTTGGTAAATAAAAAGGAGGAACTTTATTCTAAATTTGCAAATGCAGGTTTGTGCTTAGGTGAAAGTATGCAAGGGGTTTTGGAACTCAGGGGAAATGATAAAGAAGCAATATCCATCATTAAGTTGCCGAAATTAGATGGACTGAAATTTAGTGAATTCAAATTGCATCCTACTTTGTTAGACAGTGCTTTACACTCTGTCATTGGAATAAATCAGCAGAACGATCAGTTTATCGGACTACCATTTTCTATGGAAAGCGTTGAAATCAAAGGAGAGTTGACCAAAAATATGTATTCTTATGTTCAATTGGCGAAAAACAGCCGCCCTTCAGAAGTACATAGATCTTTCAATATATTTTTATTAAATGAGGAGGGTGAATGTGTCGTAGAAATAACAAAGTTTACTGTAGTAAATTTTAGTTTAGATACTCCTAAAGTCACTGAAGAGGTAGTCGAGTCTAATTTGCAGTATTTTGTTCCAACTTGGAAACTCAGTCCTATAACGGCACGTGAATTTACATTGCCAGATAATAAACTTTATTTTTACGGAGATCCTTTATTTTGGCAGGCTAGTAAAGAATTGAATTATGATATCATCGATTCTAATGCCGATAATATTAAAAATTGGAATCAGGATAAAGCTATCTGCCTATTTAATCTATTGCCGACTGAAAGCGAAAAAACAAACGCAATTTCCTATTATTTAAACTGGACATCACGTATTAGAAGGATATTACAAGAAAAGCCAAAGGGGAAAATAAATATCATGTTTACCTCGATTAATGAATCTCAGAGAACTCTTAACAATGAATTACTAGAACTTTTTACAGGCTTTTTCAATTCACTCAAGCTAGAAGAACCTAGAATTCAGTTCAAAGCTGTAACCATTAATGAATCAGATTCAAAAACGTATATAAAGATATTGCTGCAAGAACTCTTTGAAAATGGAGATATGGTATTATACGATAAAAATCAGCGACTAACTCCGTCTTGGAACACTTCAGTTGTTTCTGAACAGATAACTATTGGAATTCAAGCCGGAAAGATCTATCTAGTGACTGGTGGCACGGGTGCAATAGGTAGAACAATTATAAATCATCTGTTAGAGAAGAATGCCAAGGTTATTGTTGTTGGAAGAAAGGATCTGTCTGTGGAAGATTTAGATAGTTTATATTCGAGTGTTAAAGAAGGATTGTTGGATTATCGAAAATGTGACATTTCATCAGATGAAGATGTTCAAAATCTAGGGGAAGGCCTTGAAGGCTTTGAGATTAGTGGAATTATTCATTGTGCAGGCAGTAATTATGATAAGCCATTTAATCAATTATCTGTTGAGGAAGAGTTGATGGTATTGACACCTAAAATTAAAGGATTTGAATTGTTGGACAATGCGTTTAAAAGTCAGCCTCTAGATTTTATAGTTCTATTTTCATCTTTAGCAGCAGTTGTTGGAAATGTAGGACAAACGGTTTATTCTGCAGCAAATGCTTACCTGAATGTAAAGGCAACTAATCGTAATAAATTAGTTGAGCAGGGAAAACGATATGGTCATACCATTTCTATTAATTGGCCTTATTGGAAAGATGGAGGTATGAAGATTTCGCAAACAGGAGAACAATTGTTATTCAATTTGCTTGGTCAGAAAGCTTTGGATAATATAGATGGTATTTCTGCTTTTGACGATCTTTTGAAATCAGTTCATCATCAGGTAGTTGTGGCAACTGGCAATACTGTGAAGTTAGAGGCTATATTAAATCGTACGCATAAATTCGGCGTAGAAGCAAATGAAAAAGTTGAAAAAACTATTGTATATGACAAAAAGCAAGAGGTCGGAGAACTAACTCTTCAGCTAAAAAGAATTATTGCAGACATTCTGAAAATCGAAATAGAAGAAATTGATGACGAGATGGAATTTGCTGATTTAGGTTTGGATTCAGTAGTGGGAATGCAATTGATTGAAATTATGCTCAAAACATTCGGGAATAAATTATCTCCAACAATACTTTTTGATTATCCAACCATTAAGGCAATTGGAGAATATTTAGTTGATAATGATATTCAATTTGAGAATATTTCAATGCCCGCAATAGAAGTTTCAAAGCCAAATAAAGAAAAGGTTAATCCTCAAATAATAAAGGGGTATAATGTTAAAAATGATAAGTTTTTCAAAGAAATGAAAAAAATAATTTTTAATGGCCCAAATGGTGATATTGAAGTATTTATAAAAGGTAAAGGTAATCCTATCCTTTTCTTGTCAGGTTTTGGCATGTCAGCGAAGATTTGGGAAAAGCAATTACAACTTTTTTCAGAGAATAATCAATGTTTGTTTGTTCAGTTACCGCTTTTTGTTTCAATTACTCAAAAGATATCTTTTTTCGGAATAGCGGAACAAATTAAATCGGGTCTTGAGCAGCATGGATATTCTGAAGTAAATGTTATTGGTTGGTCAATGGGGGGAATGATAGCTCAAATTCTTACAGGTAAATATCCAAAGTTGTTTAAGAAGCAGGTATTGGTTAATAGTTCTGCGAATATTAAGGGAGCCAATATCTGGAGCGAAGAAAGTAATTTGTTAAATTTTAGGAAAGACCTTGAAGATTTACACGTGTCAGATGTGAATTTTTTACCTATAAGAGAGTACGCGTTGGAGTTGGTGCAAAATAGTCAAATACTAGACACTAAAGGTAAAATAGCATATGGTAAAGCTTTTCTTGATTTTGATAACTCGAATCAATTAGATGAAATAAAATTACCTACATTAATTACAGGTTCAAAATACGATAGTATGATCCCAATGGAAGAAAACCTAAATCTTTATCAGAATATTGATAATGCTGATTTTTTGAGTTTTACCCATTCAGGTCACTTCCCTTTTATTACCGAAAGTGAACATTTTAACGCAAAAATTTTAGATTTTATTAATAATTAATATTTTAAACAATCAATATCAACATGGAATTATTTTTTAAATATCAATGGCTTCTAATGCCACTGATTGTATTTTTATCATTCTGGATTCGTTATATGTTTATAGCGGGTCTTATGTATAAGTTTTTGTATGTGTGGAAAAAAGGGAAATATCTTAAAAGAAAGAATCAGTTAAGTTTTCCAGAAAAGGAGCAAATAAAATATGAATTTAAGTGGTCGATTTCAAGTGCATTAGTAATGGGTTTTGTTGGGACAATTGTGTATTATTTTTACAAAAATGGATATACAAAAATATATGAAAATATTTCCGATTATGGATGGCTCTATTTTGTTTTTAGTATAATCATTATGATGCTTATACATGATATCTATTTTTACTTTGTACATCGATTGTTGCATACTAAATTTATGTGGAACGTTCACAAAATCCATCATTCTTCTCATAATCCTACTCCTTGGTCATCGTTTTGCATGCACCCTGTAGAAATGTTACTTAGCGGAGGTGTGGTTGCCCCAATGATCTTTATCATACCTGCGCATATGAGTGCTTTTGTAGTCTTTACTCTGATAATAATGTTTAATGCTATCTATGGACATTGTGGATTTGAATTCTTTGGTCCAGGGTTCAACAAAAGTATATTTTTAAAATGGATCAACACAGAGACGTTTCATAATATGCACCATTCTGGAAAACATGTTAACTATGGGCTTTATACAAATATATGGGATAGGATTTGCCAAACTGTGCATAAAGATTATGATATAGAATATGAAAAAGTAGTGAGTAGAACATCTGTAGAAGATCATCATGAAGAGGAGAAAACAACAAAATAAACGAATAGACTAGGAGAAAAAGACTGCAAGAACCAGTGTCTTTAAAAGAGATAATGTATTTTGTGATAATTTCTGATGGATAATTAGGATAGAGATGAGGCTGAAAAAACAATGCATATGTCAATAGAAGTTCATAAAATTAAAGTAGAAATGGGTGACGTAATGATAAATTACTGTTATCTTCTGGTAGATAATGAAACTAGTGAAGCCGCCATAGTAGACCCAGCTTGGCAACTTGAAAAAATCGTTGCCGTAATTGAAAAGGAAAAGGTTAAAATTAAGTATGTTCTCATTACGCATGTTCATTTTGACCACATTGATTTGGCAGTTACTTTTGCAGAAAAATACAAAGTACCTATATATATACATGAACTGGATTTAAAGAGATTTCCTTTTTCACCCTCAGTAGAATTATTTAGTATTTGCGAATTGACTCCTCTTTGGACAGGGGATGCCAATGTATATCCCATTCAATTAGGCAATGCAGAAGTGATTGCTTTGCATACTCCAGGACACACTGAAGGGAGTATGTGTTTTTATGCAGGATCAGCAATTATAACAGGGGATACCTTATTTATTGAAGGGTGTGGAGTTTGCGATGATATTACAGGTGATCCAGAGGCTATGTTTAGGAGTTTAGAATTTATAACCCGATTTATATCGGGAGATACTATGATATATCCAGGTCACTGTTATGGTATTGAACCAGGTGCCTATTATAAAGACATTGTCAAAAAAAACATATATTTACACATTCAAGATATCGATAAATTTGTTAAAATTAGAATGCGAAAGCATCAAACAAATATTTTTAATTTTAAGTAATGAAAAAGGAAATTATAGTTGTAGGAGGAGGTATTAGTGGAATTAGTTTTGCTCATTATTGCGCAATAAATGGTTACCATGTGAAACTTTATGAAAAGAGGCAACTAGGAGGTTGCTTCGATAGTATAACTTTGGATAATAATTATTTTTTTGAATTAGGCGGGCATACATTGACCTATAAATACAAAACATTGTTGGAAATTCTGGAGTATTATGGAAAGTTAGATCAACTTAAAGCTGTGCCTAATTTGAAATTCGAAGGATATAAAAACGGTATGTTTCAGACTCTTTTGAAAAATATTAATTTTGGATCATTGTTATTATCGTTGCCACGTATGTTTTTGGTTTCAAAACAAGACAAGTCGATAAGTAGTTATTACAGTTCTATATTTGGAGGAAAAAATTATAAACAGTTATTTCACTATTTGTTTAGAGCAATATTGTGTCAAAACCCAGATCAGTTTCCGGCAGAATTATTGTTTAAGGAGCGAAAAGCTGATAAAAAATTTCCCAAAAAATTTGTGTTAAAAAATGGTTTACAGCAATTTATGGATATTGTAAAGGAAAATCCAAATATTCAATGTTATGAAGGAACAAAGGTGTCGGCGGTAACTTTTGACCAAGGAATGTATCAAATATGGAATGATAAGGAGTTACTGGGGAGTAGTTTAAATATTTGTTTTTCCTGTCCGTCTGAAATAACATCACAATTGCTGGTTAATACAGTTCCAAAATTAGCTCAAAAACTTCAAAGACTTAAGTTAGCTCAGATAGATACAATGCTGGTAGGTTTCAGTGACCAAACAGCTTTAAGAAAGCGTAAGAAAAGTATTCTTAGTCTTAATGATGTTTTTTATTCTGCGATTTTTCATGAAGTTTCAGGTGAAAAATATTGGGTTTTCCATTTTAAAGGAGAAAAATATACCAAGGAAGAAAAAATACAGGCTATCGCAAATGTTTTTGATGTGGAAGCTCAACAAGTCAAGTTATTGGAAGAGCGAAGATCAGAGCTACCAATCACGACTTTAGAAGATCAGGCAGTATTAACAGAAATAGAAATGGATATTGCTAAAACGAGATTATTTATAGCTTCCAATTATATGGAAGGTCTCGCTATTGAAGATTGTTGTATACGTGCTAAGAAAGAAGCTCATAGGTTACTTACAATTGATAATAATGAGTTGCGATGAAGGTATTTGCAGTTCATATTGGTTTAACGGATGCTACAATTGAGGACTTGGATTGTCTGATACCATTTCTGGAAAAAGAAAGACAAAAAAGAATTTCAAATTTTATTCGGTTTGAAGATAAATATCGGTCTGCAGTAACTGGTTTACTACAATATTATATGCTGCCTGAACATCTTAAAAACACCTTAGACTTTTCTGGATATCAATATAATAAGTATGGGAAGCCTGAAGTTTCAGATGAATTTAACTTTGAGTTTAATCTTTCACATTCGGGAGAGTGGGTTGTTGGTGTATGTTCTGAAAAGAAGGTAGGAATCGATATCGAAAAAATAAATTACAATCGAAAAATTTTACAAAGTGTGTTATCGCTTAAAGAACAACAAACATTGGAATTACTTAGTAAGCCTGAAAGGATAAATACTTTTTTTAATTTATGGGTACTTAAGGAAGCACATGTAAAGGCAATGGGAAAGGGGTTTTATATTCCGCTTAATGAAGTTTCTTTTGAGATAAACTTCAATAACCAGATAATTGGTAAAAATAATGATGTTGGTTCTTGGTACTATAAACTTTACGCTATCGATTCTGATTATAAAATGGCAATCTGTGCTGCTGAGGAGGGAATATTTCCAGAGAAAGTTTCGGTTTTAACAGTTAAAGATTTAATTATGGAGTTTCATATAATGAATAAAGGCCTAGTATATAACTCTCAATATTGACCAATTTTAAAAATTAAGTTGTAGAAAGAAAAGAATAAGTATTATAGTCACACCATAATACTTTGTAGTCTTAAACTTTTATTTAAATAAATAATCTACTGAAAAATAAAATGAAAAAAATCATATTTTGATAACAAGCTTAGCGATTTTAAATAATTGATAAAAAAGCAGCTGATTATTCTTTGGATATCTTCTTATAATCTCAGTATCATTGTTTTTTTTAACTGGTACTAAGTGTAAAAAAAACTATAGTGAATTCTAAAATAAATAGTGTTAAATTTTTTAATACTGAAAATCATTCTCAATTTGCTTAAATGTAGAAAAAGCATTACTATTGTGTAAGGCGACCATTGATTTTACTCTTATTGGTAAAATTAGTACGATCCAAATTTTATTTTATTTTTATAATTGTACAAATCTATGAAAATCGGTTTATTTTTAGGTTCATTTAATCCCATTCATATGGGACATCTGATCATTGCTAATACGATGGCATATACAACTGATCTGGAAGAGGTTTGGCTCATCCCAGCACCTCCAAGCCCGTTTAGAAACAGGAAAACTACGTTGCCAAAAAGTGCTCGTATCGAAATGATTAATATGTCAATTTCAGATAATCCTAGATTAAAGGTCTTTGATTTTATATCATCTTCACCTACGGTATTTACCATGCTTAAGCCTAGTTATATTGTTGATAATTTAAATAAACTG
Source organism: Flavobacterium araucananum (assembly GCF_002222055.1). Taxonomy (GTDB): domain Bacteria; phylum Bacteroidota; class Bacteroidia; order Flavobacteriales; family Flavobacteriaceae; genus Flavobacterium; species Flavobacterium araucananum. The sequence goes on along the minus strand of NZ_MUGS01000037.1, from coordinate 35,132 downwards.
TCGGATAAATTTCCAGAGCATGAATTTAAATTAATCATCGGTGAAGATGCGCTGGTAAAATTTAAGAAATGGAATGTTTTTAATAAAGTATTGGAAAAATATGAAATATATGTTAGCCCTAAAAACAATACTCCTGATAGCAATTTTAAAAAACATCCAAAGGTTAAATTTATAGAAGTTCCATTAATACTCGATATTTCAGGTACCTATATTCGAAATGCTATTAAAAATCGTCATCCTATTAATTATTTGGTTCCTTCTGTAGTTGAGGAATATATCTCCAGGAATGAGTTTTTTATTTGAAATAATTAAAAGTTTGTCTTTTGATTTTTTTCTCCAAAGTCGAGCAGTATACTTTTGCCTTCAATTAGTAAAGCTATAGTGTTAGGATAATTTTTATCTTAACTTGAGTTAAAAATTATAATACTTAAAAACAAGATTTTATGAATAAACAAGAGGTTTGGTTTATAATTAACCCAATTTCAGGAACTAAAAATAATATTAATGCTATTACAGATTATATAGCGCAATATATTTCATTAGAAAGATATAACTATTCTTTAAAGTTTACAGAATACAAAAATCATGCCTATGAGATTGCTAATAAAGCGGTAGAAGAGTGTGCGGATATCATTGTAGCAGTAGGCGGTGATGGTACCATTAATGAAATAGCAAAGGCATTAATTGGTCATTCAATTATTTTGGGAATCATTCCTGTAGGTTCGGGTAATGGATTAGCGAAACATTTAGGAATTTCATTGGATGTAAAACTGGCTATTGAAGGTTTGAACAAACAGAGATTAGAAAAATTGGATGTAGGTTATATTAATGATCTTCCCTTTTTAACAGCATCTGGAATTGGTTTTGATGCACATTGCGCCAAGATATTTAATGAGAAAAAACATAATCGGGGGATATGGAATTTTATTCGAATAGTGACTTATGAATATTGTTTTAACTACAAAGATATTGAATGCGATTTTTTGGGTTTGAAAAATAGATTTTTCAGAATTACATTTTGTAATGTATCTAAAGTAGGAAACAATTTATATCTAGCTCCTGACGCACAATCTAATGATGGTTTATTGGATTGTATAGCTGTTAAACCTTATCCATTTTTGATGTTACGAAGGATTTTGGGAAATATATTTGGTAAAAAAATCAAACAATCATCCCATACTAGCTTATTACGTGCGGCAGAGTTTGATGTACATATTGATTCGGATACTTCTATTCATTGTGACGGAGAAATTTATATTTTAAAAAAGCCTATTATTCAGGTACGTATTAAGCCAAGTGCATTGACTGTAATAGCTTAGTAAGTTATTCTATTATTGAGTTTAATCAGGGTTTAAAAGGACAGGCAGGTTATGCCTGTCCTGATTAGCTAATTCAGAATCAAGGCGTCCGAGCCTTTATTTGCAAAATCCACACAAAGATTAAAAGTGGATTGTGTGCGAATCTGTCCTGTTCCACCCATCAAAAGGGAAGTTAATTTAGCCTCTTCATCTTTGTAATTTCTAACATTCTGAAAATATCCTGTGATTGCATTGTAAGCCCCAAAGACAGTTCCTTTAGTGGTGTCCATCAGTTGTGTAGGGTTGCTCATGGCATATTCAAATGCGCTATCGACCATATTGGTAAAGCAAGTCGAGAGTTCGTCTTCCCTTCCATTTTGTATAGTTTTGAGCACTTCTTTACTCGGAACAAGGGCGGACTGTATTAGTTTTTTCACTTCATTGTCCGTTATTCGGATTTTTGTCCAATGGTTAAAAATGGATTCCATTTGTGATGATAGCATATCGGATATGCCCATTACTTTATGTGCCTGTTCCAAACGCTGTTTGGCATTGGAGGTATGACGAATACGTACCGTATTTGTTTTGTTATTCATAGCGGCATTAAGTGTATTGTTGCAAACGATTCGTATGGGGGTGAATGCTGCGGTTATGCTTCCGCTTCCGTCGTGTGAGGTTGTTAAGAACAAATATTTCTCAATCAAATCATCGTTACCAACCCTAATATAATCTGGCAATTTTGCTGTTATAAAGATGCGTTCCCCTTTTCCGAGTGCCCCTGCAGTTTCGTATAGGATTCCGTCACCGCCAACGATGCTGTCAAAAAAAGAAAAGGCGTCCCTATTTTGTACAATCTGGTAGTCTTTGCCCACAACGCCGAGTACGGTATCATTACCGGTGCGCACCGTACTGTAGTAATTTGGTACTTCTATTTTACTCAGAATGATTTCATTATCCAAAATGGTTTCGGATGAACTGGTTGTGAAAATTTTACGTTTTTCTACTTCATAATCCAAACCTGCGTGCGCAATTGCCTCCGCGCTTGTGGGGTAATCGGTAATAATCTGTCCCAAATTGTGCCATGCTTTTTGTTTAGTACTGAAAAAACTGTGTTTTCCTGACTGCTCATTGTAATTTATATTATGTGCCATGATGTTGAATTTTAAGTGATTTTGATACTGTTAAAAAGGTACGTCTGCTGTTTTTTTTGCTTTCTTTTCTTTTACTGCTGAATTGGCTTCAGTACTTTCTGCTTTTTTGGGGAAAACCAAAATTTTAATATTATTGGTGTGAAAAGTCAGCGTGCCTACTGCTTCGCCTTCGCTGTTATTGTAGACATTCATGCCAATACGTCCAAAGAGCTGTACGAGTGTTCCTTTTTTTAGCCACTGTGCTGTAGCAGTATTTAACCAATAGGAGCAATTGATATAAGTTGTTACTTCCTTTACTTCGGTACTGCCTTTGGTTTTGTAATTGTCATTGATGGCAATACTGAAATTGACTACTTGTTTGTCATTGTTCACTTTTTGAACTACTGCATCTGCTGTTAATCGTCCTGTGATTTCCATAATTTTAATTTTTAAGGATTACTATTATTTACTTTCTCTTTAATCCTGCTCCCACAAAAATTGTTTTCAAAACGAAAAAACGGGAAAAAAGAAAGCAAGATGTAAGTGGCTTAAGGATGGGTAAGTGCTATAAGTCCCGAAGGGTGGCAAGGGGAGCGCCGCCATTATGCGCACGGGACATGCTTAAGTCACTATCTTAGCTGCCCTTTTAGTCCGTTTCGAGTGAAAGCTTTAAGAAAAACTTTTTTGGTTTTCTATGATGAAAATGTGTTTTTTAAATTCCAGGGAGATATAAACTCAATGTTAGTATTAAAAAGATGAAGCAAATAAAAGAGGTAGTCTACGAGATTTTAAATATATTTTTTTAAATTTTTTATATAATACACAAGTCATTTAAGGTGTTTAAAAAAAAACGAATAAATATACAATAAAATAAATTTGTGTATTTGCATTATTTTTGTACATTTGTATCAGAAATGAATAACATTACAAAAATAATGAGATGGAAGTTAAGTTAAAAGAAATAGCAAATATTCAGTTCGGTTATTATGGCCAGCCTAGTAAAAAAGGTACTATTCCATATTTTCAAGCCAAACATTTCAATGAATTTGGGCAATATATTGTAAATGATGATACTTTTTTGGAAGAAGATTCAAAATCAATAGCAAATTTATTACAAAATGAAGATATTCTTTTTGTAGCAAAAGGATTTCGATTTTTCGCTACATTATATAAAGAAGAACTTGGCAAAGCCGTGGCGTCTTCAATATTTTTTATTTTACGCACTGATAAAACTAGAATTATACCAGCTTATTTGGTTTCAGTACTCAATCTTCCAAAAAATTTACTGCACTTTCAGCAATCAGGTGCTGGAAGTACTATTCCTTCTATTCGTAAAAACGAGTTGGCAGACTTTACCTTTAATTTAATACCATTAGAAGAACAACAAAAAGTTGTAGCATTACAAGAACTGTATCTAAAAGATATTGAGCTTACAAATGCCTTAATCAAAGAGAAACAAAAATTATTTCAAACAACAATTTCAACAATCATAAAATAATCACGAGATGGCAAAAATAAAAAATGATGCTCCAGGAATGAGAGGCGACAGAAGCAGAAATGATAACGGAGAATTAAGACAAAAAAGAAGTGACACACACATAGGAACTATCGAACAAAAGTATAACATTGATCTGAATGTAAGAAGCGATATGCATTTAGGTACTTATTTAGAAAAAAACGATATTGCTTCTTTAAACGATTTAGTAAATAACAATAAAAAATAATAGCTCCAAAATATAACCACTATGGCAGAGAATAAAATTACTCAAAAGGAAATCAATAATATTGTTTGGAAAGCTTGTGATACTTTACGCCCAGTAATGGGAAGTGAACAATACAAGGATTATATATTGACACTATTATTTATAAAATACCTGTCTGATGTTTGGAAAGACAAAGTTGAACAATACCGCATTAAGTATCCAGATAATGAAGAAATGGTAAAACGCCAATTACAAAGAGAGCGTTTTATATTACCAGAAATAAGCAATTTTGATTACCTATTCCAAAATCGAAACGAACCTAACATTGGGGAAATTATCGATATCGGATTAACCGCTTTAGAGGATGCTAACCGTTCCAAATTAGCAATGGTTTTCCGTAGTATTTCTTTCAATTCTGAAACGGTGTTTGGACAAACAAAACAGCGTAATGCGATTATGAAAAACTTATTGGTTGATTTTTCAGAATTAGATTTGCAACCATCACATTTAAAAAACAACGATGTCATTGGAGATAGTTATGAATTTCTAATCTCAAAATTTGCTGGTGAAAGTGGGAAAAAATCGGGAGAATTCTATACGCCAAGTGAAGTCAGTACACTATTAGCTAAATTACTGGATCCACAACCCGGTAACAGAATGTGTGATCCCACAGCGGGTTCGGGCTCTCTATTGATTAAAATGGCCGATGAAATTGAGGGTAAAAATTATTCCCTTTACGGGCAAGAAAACAACGGCAGTACTTGGGCACTGTGTCGTATGAATATGTTTTTACATGAACAAGACAGTGCTACTATAGAATGGGGAGATACTATCAATAATCCAAAATTGTTGGAAAATGACAAATTGATGAAATTCCATATTGTGGGAGCAAATCCACCATTTTCGCTTGACAAATGGGGAGCCGATACGGCGGCTTCCGATCAGTTCAGCCGTTTTCATAGAGGAGTTCCTCCAAAGAGCAAAGGAGATTATGCTTTTATCAGTCACATGATAGAAACTACCTATGAAGACGTGGGTAAAGTTGGTGTAATTGTACCACACGGCGTATTGTTTCGTAGCAGTACCGAAGGACAAATTCGTAAAAAACTAATTGACGAAAATTTATTAGAAGCTGTTATTGGTTTGCCTGCCAATCTGTTTTTTGGAACAGGAATTCCTGCCGCTATATTAATTTTCAACAGAGGAAAAGGAAGCAACAAAGACATTCTCTTTATTGATGCCAGTCGTGAATTTGAGAATGGTAAAAATCAAAATAAGCTGCGCAAAATTGATATTGAGCATATTGTAACAGCATTCAAGACATTCAAATCTGTTACACCTTTAGTTACCGAAAAAGGCGCTATTGTAGAAGACAAATATAGCTACCGTGCCACAATCTCTGATATTATAGAAAACGATTACAATCTTAATATTCCTCGCTATATTGATACGTTTGAAGAAGAGGAAGAAGTAGATATTAAAGCCACGCATACCACTATTACGGAACTAAAAAAACAACTAACCGAAGTAGAAAACCAAATGGAAAACTACTTGAAAGAGCTAAATCTTATATAATAATGGATATTAAAAAATATAAGAAAACTTCTGTCGGTTTAATTCCTAATGATTGGGAAGTGAAAAAGATTAGTGAAATAACAAAAACCACTGCTGGAGGTACACCTTCAACTCAAAAGAAAGAGTATTGGGGAGGAGAAATAAAATGGATGAGTTCTGGTGAATTAAATTTAAAAAAAATATCCGATGTTGCAGGTAGGATAACTGAAATAGGGTTGAAAAATTCTAGTACAAAATTAATTCCTCCCAAATGTGTATTGGTAGGTTTAGCAGGGCAAGGAAAAACAAGAGGAACTGTTGCTATGAATATGATTGAACTTTGTACAAATCAATCTGTCGCAGCAATTTTTCCTTCAAACGAATTTAATGAAGAATATCTGTATTATAACCTAGATGCAAGATATAACGAATTAAGACAACTTTCTACTGGTGATGGAGGAAGAGGTGGACTTAATTTAAATATTATAAATTCAATGTTTATTCCTATTCCAACCCTCCCAGAACAACAAAAAATTGCTTCAACATTATCAACTTGGGATGTTGCTATTGATAATTGTAAAGCTATTATTGGTAATTTGATAGTGAGAAATAACGGGCTTGCACAGCAATTGCTTACTGGAAAAATAAGAGTAAAAGGTTTTGATAAAAAATGGAATAATAAGGTTATAACTGAATGTTTAAATTTTACTCCCAGACCAATTATAAAACCAACTGCAAATTATTTAGCGCTTGGTTTAAGAAGTCACGGCAAAGGGATTTTCCATAAAAATGATTTTGATCCAGCTTCTATTGCAATGGAAACAATGTATGAAGTGAAAGAAAATGATTTAATTATAAATATCACGTTTGCTTGGGAACATGCTGTTGCGATAGTAAGCAAAAAAGATGAAGGAGGCTTGGTTTCGCATCGATTTCCAACGTACACATTCAATTATAAAAATGCAATTCCTGAATATTTTAGACATTTTATTTTACAAAAAAGGTTCAAATTTTTATTGGAATTAATTTCTCCAGGTGGTGCAGGTCGAAATAGAGTAATGAGTAAAACCGATTTTCTAAAATTAGAAATTAAAATCCCTGATGTTGAGGAACAAAAAGCAATAGCTGACATCCTTGACAAAGCTAGTGAAGAACTAAATCAATATCAACGGAAATTAGAAATCTTGCAGTTACAGAAAAAAGGATTGATGCAACAACTATTAACTGGAAAAATTAGAACCGTATAGAAAAAATCAACCAAACCGACATAAACATATGAATACATCTGAAACCTTTCAAGAATTCCTAGGTAATATTAAAATTAGTGATGATAAAGCGACTACAATTTCTAGCAGATATGCTCGAATAACCAAAGCTTTAAATCAATATTTTCGTGATACAGAATCAACAACAGCAAATAGTTTACAGGTTGGCTCTTATGGCAGGTATAGCGGGATTAAAGGCATTTCAGATTTAGACATGTTATATATTATGCCTAATTCTAAATGGAATGATTACAATAAAAGTGGCGGACAAACAAAACTATTGCAAGACACAAAAAAAGCAATTGAAAAAACATATTCTGCTTCAGATATAAAAGTAGACAGATGTGTTGTAACTGTTAGTTTTTCAGATGGTAGTCACATCGATGTTCAGCCAGTTTTTGAAGTAGAAGATCAAGATTATAAGTATCCAGATACTTATGGTGATGGATCCTGGAAGATTACAAAGCCAAGAAAAGAAATGGATGCGATGTTGGAAGCAGAACCAAATAAGAATAGAAATCTGAGGAGGCTTTGTAAGATGACCAGGTCTTGGAAGAATAAACATGGTGTGTGCATGGGTGGATTGTTAATCGATACTTTAGCATATAATTTCTTAAATTCCACTACTAATTATAACACCAAAAGCTTTGCTTATTTTGATGAAATGAGTAGAGATTTTTTTAAATATTTATATGATCAACCCAAAGACCAGAAAGAGTATGGAGCTTTAGGAAGTAAGCAACGTGTAAAAGTGAGAAAATCTTTTAGAAGAAAATCTAAAAAAGCATATGACCTTGCTTGTAAAGCTATTGATGCTGTTTCAGATAAGACAAAGCATAATAAATGGCGAGATATTTATGGAAATGATTTCCCTAAATATCAAAATGAAGAAACTGAAGCAAGAGCACTTAATTTATCATACAAAAGTAACGAGGAGTATATCGAAAATTTATATCCTATTGAAATTAGATACAATCTAGAGATTGATTGCGAAGTTAAACAAAATGGTTTTAGAGAAGGTCTATTACGAGAGTATTTAAGAAAAAAGTATCCTTTAATAATTGGTAGATCACTTCGTTTTTTCATTTCAGAAATAAACATCCCACATCCATATACTGTAAAATGGAAAGTCACAAACAGAGGAAATGAGGCCATTAAAAGAAATTGTATCAGAGGACAAATTACTAACGATTTTGGAAGTGAACAAATAGTCGAAACTACCAATTTTAATGGTGAACATTATGTTGAGTGTTATATTATTAAGAACAACATAGTAGTAGCAAAAGATTCAATTGATGTACCTATTTCAGCATAATTTTATAAAAGGATAAGCCATGAAGGAAAAAAAAGTTTTATTAGAATCTCAAATTAGAGAAATATATGGAAGAGTAGTTTATACTCACAAAACACATGAAAAATGTGCGGATGTTTTAAAAGAGAGAAATGATTGTTTAAAAATAACAGAGGTAATACTTTCGGCCTTAACAACAACAAGTATATTGGTGGTGATCTTTGGTGAAGGAATCGTTTTTCAATTTCTTGCAGCATTGTTTTCTACTGCCCTACTCTGTTTAAGTTTATATTCAAAAGACTATAATTTACTGGCATTAGCTGAAAAACACAAACAAGCTGCACTGGATATAATAGAAGTTAGAGAGAAATTATTATCACTGCTAGTTGATATTAGAATTGGTAATAAAGATGTGAACGATTATCAAATAGAAAGAAATAAGCTTAACGAGCAATTGCTAAATGCATATAGAGGTGCTCCAAAAACGATTAATAAAGCTTATAAAATCGCTTCAAAAGCTTTACAGAAAAACGAAGAATTTACATTTTCGGATGAGGAAATTGATAAATTTTTACCTGAAAGTTTAAGGAAAAATAATTAAACATATAAAACATTGAATTGTTTATTAGAGCTATTTAAAAAAAAGCTAACAGCCAAACCAAAACCTATAAATGAAAAGAGAGTTACATACATTATACATAAAACACGATGGACAATTCAAGACATTATCTAAAATTGCTTTGTCGCAATTAATATTAAAAATTGTTTATTTAAAAGGTGATGGTACAACTTTAAAACAAATTGAAGCTGAATTAACTACAGTATTAACTTCACCGGTATCACAAAAGGATATTGAAGACGCTATAAGAATATTAATTAAAGAGCGAAAATTAAACGTTAAATCGAATAGGCATTTTATTCATAATGATTACAAAGATCAAATCAAAAAAGAAGTAGATAAAAACAAAGATTTACTTTCTAAAGTTCTGGATAAATATTTCTCAAAAGCAGAAAGCAAAGAAGAAAATATAGAAAAATGGTTTATCGATACAGCAATTTCATTTTTCGAAAAATACAGTTTTGAGTGGTTTCAACAAATTACCTATAAAGGGAAAAATGGTGCTAATTCAGTTCATAATATCCACGAAATTTTGGATAATATTTTATTAAACAACACCTTAATTGTTGAAAATGATAAAGACTGGCTAAAAGCACAGTTTTTAAAGTTTATTGATAGTGAAGATCCTGATGATAATTTACTTTTTTGGTATTATGGTATTTCAATGTTCTCTTCAAGATTAATCACTGCAAGAAATTATGCCGACGGAATTACTATTGATTTATTTAAGGATAGTAAATTTATTTTAGACACAAATATTTTGATGATTTTAGATTTAGAAGAACACGAACTTTCTACTTCTTTAAATTCGTTAGAAAGTATTTTAATACAATTAAATATTTCTCCCGTCTATCTCCATACAACTAGAGAGGAATATTTGAGAGCTATGAACTGGAGACGAACAGAAACAATTAGAGTTTTTGAAAGTTTTGATATAAATGTATTAAGATCTTCTGATTGTCCATTTATTCAAACAGCTTTAAGACGTGGCTGTTTAGATGCCACTGATGTCACAAGAATGTTTGATAGATTGTTAGATATGCCATCACATTTTAGTGATAATTTACCTATTGAAATTTATGATTATGATACTTTAAGTGTTGCGATTGAAAACGGAAAGGAAGATGTAAGTTTAAAAACTAGAATTAATGACACTTATAAAAGAAGAACAGGAAGAGATAAAAGAGAAAATCCAATAATCCACGATGCTGCTATTATAAGTGGAGCACAATTTATAAGAAAAAATGAAAAATGTTGGATTATCACTAGTGATAGTACAATGAAAAGATTTGCTATTGAAAACTGCATAAGAGATGAAAACGAAATTGCAGTAGGACTTGATGTGGTGATTGGTTTAATGGCGGTTAATAGCGGTGGTGTAAATATGGATGCCTCAAATTTTGCTCCATTATTTAAAAATCTTATTAAATACTCTTTAGTTCCTGAAAGTGAGGCTTTTGAAGTAAAAGATTTAGCCTTCATTTTAAGGACAAACATTAAAATAAATGAATTGCCTAATGAAAGAGTAATTGAAGTTGCTAAAGAAGTGAAAAGAATGCGTGTAGTTGGTGCTGAAGAAGAAAATGTTGCTCTTTATTTAAGAAGAGTTATTGAAGGTGATACTATTGGTTTAGTAAAAGATATGGAAGAAGCATTAAGCAAGGAAAGTATTGCTAAAGCAAATAGAGAAAAAGCCGAAAGCCAAAGAGATTTAGCATATAATGTCTTAAGTAATGATAAACGGGGGAAATTAAGAGATAAATATGATACTCAACTACTATATAATAGAGTTGCTTTAGTATTAATTCCATTATTTGTATTTGGATTAATATTTTCAACTTTTAAATATGGTCTTTCTAACACAAGCCCTATAGTTCAATATGCAATTGGATGTTCAGTTGAATTAATTTTTGGAATTTTACCGTTAATTCCTTTAAATAAAAGACTTATTAAAAAACATAGCGAATATGTTAATGAAATTAATGTCATCGTAGAAAATGAAATTTATGATTTAAAAAATAGAGTGAATTAAATAATTTAGAGGAGCTATATAAAAAGTTAATTTATGAGCAACATTCAAAATCCTGAATTTGGCGATATTGTAAAACTAATACAAGAAGCACAAGGTAGAGTAAGGCAATATACCAATATCGCTTTGGTAACATTATACTTTGATATTGGTAAAACAGTAAGCCAAAAAGTAGCGCAAGGCACTTGGGGACAAGGCACAGTACAACAATTGGCAGATTATATCCAAACTGAAATGCCTGCATTAAAATCCTTTAATCGTAGGGGGTTATACCGAATGAAACAGTTTTACGAAACCTATTGTCCGGGATCGGAATTTGATATCATGTTTGAAAATATCATCTCTCTAAATACTGAAAACCAAAAAAATAAAAATGTGTCAGCACCGCCGACACATTTAAGTTTTGAGTTTGTGTCAACTGCCTTGGCACAAATTCAAAAACCACAAAATGTAAAAGCGTCACCAATGGCGACACAATTAGATGATGATAATAGTGAAAAAACAATTGTATCCCTACTGCAGACACAATTGAGTTGGTCAGTTCATTTAGAGATTTTATCAGCGTGTAAGCTGCCGGAAGAAAAATTATTCTATTTGATTATGGCTTCAAAAGAGAAATGGAGCCAACGGGAAATAAGAAGACAAATTGAAAGTGGCCTATTTGAACGCTATGCTTTAAGCAATACAAAAGTGTCGGCACTGCCGACACAATTACCGGCCAAGATAAACGAGCACTTAAAAGACATTTATTCATTAGAGTTTTTAGAATTAGGTGATAATTTTAGTGAAAGCGATTTACAAAAATCAATAGTGAAAAACCTAAAGAAATTCATTTTAGAAATTGGAAATAATTTTTCTTTTGTTGGCGAAGAATACAGAGTACAAGTAGCTAATAGAGACTATGAAGTAGATTTATTGTTTTATCACAGAGTATTGCAATGTTTGGTTGCATTTGAATTAAAAATTACCGATTTCAAACCCGAGTATTTAGGTAAAATGAACTTCTATTTAGAAGCACTTGACAGGGATCACAAACTGCCACACGAAAACCCAAGCATCGGAATAATCCTTTGTAAAAGTAAAGACGATGAGATTGTAGAAATTGCAATGAGCCGTTCACTATCTCCGACAAAAGTTGCAGAGTATACCACTAAATTAATTGATAAAAAACTACTCCAAGCCAAATTACACGAATTGGGAGAATTGTATAATCAATCAAAAAACATAGAGTCATAATGAGTATTCCATCCTATATTGAAGACCACATCAGTCAAATTCCAGCATTGCAGTTACTCATAAAAATGGGATATCAATATGTATCGCCAGATGAAGCAATGGAATTACGTGGCGGTAGAACCAGTAATGTATTGCTGGAACCAATTTTGAAAAAACAACTCGAAAAAATAAATAGTATTCAATACAAAGACAAAGAGTTTTCTTTTTCAGAGAGCAATATCAATGCAGCAATTATCGCTTTGCGGGAATTACCAATACAGGATGGTTTTATAAAGGCAAATCAAGCATTTTATGACTTAATAACTTTGGGTAAAAGTTTAGAACAAACCATTCTAAACGATAAAAAAAGTTTCTCTTTTCAATATATCGATTGGAAAAATATAGAGAACAATACATTCCACGTTACCGAAGAATATGCCGTATTACGTAGCGAAAGAAACGACACCTATCGCCCAGATATTGTTTTATTCATCAATGGAATTCCAATGGTAGTAATTGAATGCAAAAGCAATGTGATAAAAGACCCTGTAACACAAGGAATATCGCAACATTTAAGAAACCAATCAGAGGACGGAATAAGAGGATTATACCAATATTCTAATATGGTGTTATCATTAGCGGTAAACGAGGCAAGATATGCCACGACAGCCACACAAAAAGAGTTTTGGAGTGTATGGAAAGAAGTATTCCGTACCAAGGAAGAAGGAATACAATATGGCGATGCAATTAGACAACTAAAAAACAGCGAATTACCTAATACAGAGCGAACAGCTATTTTCAAACAACGATTTAGCAGTGTATTACATTATTTTAATCAACTGGAAAAAGAAGAAGTAATCGTAACCGAACAAGATAAATTAGTATTCAGTTTATGTCAGAAATCAAGAATTATAGATTTGATTTTTAATTACATAATTTATGATGATGGTGTTAAAAAGATAACCCGATACCAACAATATTTTGCAATCAAAGAAACACTTAAAAAAATTAGTATTGCGGATGCAAATGGCAAGCGAACTGGTGGTGTAATTTGGCACACACAAGGAAGCGGAAAATCATTGACTATGGTAATGTTGGCGCAATTAATTGCAACTCAAAAAGAAATAAAAAATCCAAAAATAATTCTTGTTACTGATAGAATAGATTTAAATACCCAAATTACAGAAACATTTCAAAAATGTCACGTTGATGTAGAAGAAGCACAAACCGGAAAACATTTAGTAGAACTAATCAATAGCCCAACGGACGCAGTAATCACCACATTGATACACAAATTTGAAGCGGCTATAAACCAATCAAAAGAAGGATTTACTTCACCTAATATTTTTGTATTAATTGATGAAGGACACCGAAGCCAATACGGTACGTTTAATGTAAAAATGCAAAAGGTTTTCCCGAATGCTTGTTTTGTCGCATTTACAGGGACACCTTTAATGAAAAAAGAAAAAAGTACTGCCAATAAATTTGGAGGTTTAATAGATGTGTATTCTATTACAGATGCTGTTGAAGATAAGGCAGTAGTACCTTTACTTTATGAAGGAAGGCATAATTTAATTGAAGTAAATGAAAAACCATTAGACACCTTTTTTGATAAAGTTTCCGAACCACTTACGCCTTATGGTAAAACAGCACTAAAAAGGAAATACAGTACAGCAAATCAACTAAACAAAGCCGATCAGGTCATTTATGCAAGATCATGGGATATTAGTGAACATTTCGAGGATAATATTCAAGGTACTGGTTTCAAAGGACAATTAGTAGCGCCCAACAAAACCACAGCCATAAAATATCGAGAATACTTAAAAGAAATTGGAAAAGTAAGTTGTGAGGTGTTAATTTCTGCACCTGATACAAGAGAAAATTACGAAGATGCTTTTGAGGAAAACGAAGATGTAGTCTTGAAGTTTTACAAAGCAATGATGAGTAAATATGGAAAACAATTAGATTACGAAAAATCAGTAATCAGTTCTTTCAAAAAGCAAGAACAACCTGAAATAATTATCGTAGTAGATAAATTATTAACTGGTTTTGATGCGCCAAACAATCAAGTATTATACATTACCAGATCATTGAAAGAGCATACTTTACTTCAAGCTATAGCAAGGGTAAACAGAGTAGCTCCAGGAAAAGAATATGGTTTTATAATCGATTATTTCGGTAATTTAGAAAATCTGGACAATGCTCTAAATACATACAGCGGTTTAAATGATTTTGAGTTAGAAGAACTATCAGGAACAATAATAAACATCAACAAGGAAATAGAAAAATTACCACAAGCACACAGCGAGTTATGGGACATTTTCAAAACGATAAAAAACAAATACGATGCAGAAGCATATTCCGAATTATTAAATGATGAAAGTATAAGACATCCTTTTTATGAAAAACTTTCTGCTTTTGTCCGTTTGTTCAAATTAGCAATGGCATCAATAGAGTTTAATGATATTAAAAACGAGAAAGTCATTGATAAATACAAAAAGGACAGTAAGTTTTTCTTGCAATTAAGAGTAGATGTTAAGAGAAGGTATTTTGACGATTTAGATTATGCAGCTTATGAACCTCAAGTTCAAAAATTAATAGATAAACATATTACTACGGAAGGCGAAGTATTAAAAATAACGGAACTAGTAAATATTTTTGATAGAGAAAAAAGAGAAGCTGAAGTAGAAAAAATAATAGGCAAAGCAGCAAAAGCCGACCATATTGCAACTCGTACGGTTAAGGCAATTAATGTTAAAATGAATGAAGATCCAATCTTCTACAAAAGTTTATCGGCATTAATTAGAGAAGCCATAAACGATTATCATCAACATCGAATTGATGAAGCACTATATTTACAAAAAGCTAAAGAATACGAAAATCAATTCCTGACTGGAAAGCAAAATAATGTTCCGCATGCTATCCAGGACAAACCTAATGCAATTGCTTTTTATAATCTGATAAATGCAGTTTTAGAGAATAGTTTTAGTAATGCACCAGAGCCAAAAGAAGTACAAGCCAGTACAGGATTAGAGATAGAAGATTGTATTAATAATATAGTGTTTGAAAACAATACACTTATTATTGATTGGCAAACCAATACGGAAATTGAGAAAGAATTGAAAAACAACCTCGATGATTTACTTTTCGAAAAACAGCAACAATACGATACGCAATTCTCATTTGACAAAATAGATGAATTGATAGACGAAGTAATTAAAATTGCTAAACTAAAATACGTTTAATGCTACAATCAATCCAACAAGTAAAGTATGGCAGCAAAAGTATTGAATATAAATTGTCTTTTGCCGAAAGAAAGTCATTAGGCATAAAAGTATTACCTGACGGATCGGTATCGGTTATTGCTCCAAATGATACGAATTTAATAGACATCAATAAAAAGGTAAAATTAAAAGCCAATTGGATATTAAAACAACAAGCCTTTTTTTGTAGTTATAAACCACATACGCCAGAGCGTAAATACGTTAATGGAGAAACACATTTGTATTTAGGAAGACAATATAAGTTGCAAATCATTGAAGACACTATAAATGAAATTAAACTTTATAGAGGTGCAATGATTATGAAAACTAAAAAATCAAATCCAGAATATTTAGAAAAAAAACTAAACGAATGGTACAAGGAAAAAGCAATCTTTCACTTCGAAGAAGTGTTGGATAGTTCTATAGAAAAATTCAATAAGTATAAAATTGAAAGACCGGCTTTAGATATAAGATTGATGCAAAAACGTTGGGGCAGTTGTACTAAATCTGGCAAAATAATTCTAAATACAGAGTTAATAAAAGCCCCAAAAGGGAGTATCGAATATGTAGTAATTCACGAACTTTGTCATTTAGTACATTACAATCATAACAAGGAATTCTATGATTTGCAAAACATACTATCTCCCGATTGGGAAAAATGGAAAGAAAAATTGGAATTTACATTATCATAAATGATTGTTTTTTTTCAAATTTGCAAGAATGTCAATTAAAAAAAATCATTAAGTTCTTTTACCACTGATTTCCCCTACCGTTCTGTTTAGATACGATTGTGATTATACTGTCCAATATTTCAGTAAAGATTAATCATTTCAGTATTAACTGCTGTAATAGCATTTGATTTGGATTGCTTTATTAATTGAATAATATCGGTAAATTGTTTCTGTGTCATTATATATAAGTTTAATTTTTATCACTTCTTAATTACTAAATTCATCAATTCAGGATCATTTAATAGTCGTTCTTTTTCAGCATAAATGATATCCTTGATGTCTTTTTTTATTTGAAGATAATTCCGTTGTACCATTGTATTATCGACTTTGCGAATGACAGGAATATCGACATAGTTATCCTCTTCTTTTTTCAATGCTTCATGGTCATTTACTATTTCTGAATGAAATGTCTTAAGTTCAATTTTACAATCAGGATCATCCGCTACCATACCCACGAATTCACCGGAACTAAGTCCGGAAATTTTGGATGGAGGCACTGCCGATTCTAATTGTTTGGACCGACTTATAGAGGTATCTCCGCTATTAATGGAAAGGCTTTCCCTGTCCTGCATAATTTTTCCAAAACGCTCTGACAATTGCTTGGCAGTATCACCTGTAACTTGTCCGCTTACTATGTTTCCAACAATATTCATAATCACATCCGCCTGTTCTCGTCCATAATCTTTACGCAGTTGGCTAAAATCCTGAATACCCAAGCAAGTTGCTACTTTATTGCTCCGGGCTGTAGCAATTAAGCTGTCCATATTGTTGAGGTAAATAGTTGGAAATTCATCGAATATCAGACTGCTTTTATGTTTGTTTTTTTGGTTCACCTGCTTTACCAATCGGTTTACGTAAAGTGACAATACAGCTCCATATATTTGGATTTTCTGCGGATTATTGCCCATACATAGGATCTTAGGATCGTCTGGATTATTAATGTCCAATGTAAAGTCATTACCCGATAAAACATAATACAATTGTGGAGAGGAAAGCCGTGCCATGGCAATTTTTGCAGAAGCAATTTGCCCCTCTAATTGGTCCATAACATTATTTAGGTAGGCATTCACAAAGGGATTAATAAGTACTTCGATTTCTTTTTCGGTTCTAAGCAGCGTAAAGAGACTATCGTAATCTTCCTGCATGAGTTCAATTACATGGGGAAGTGTGCAGAACTCTCCGTCTTTGTATTTTCGTAAATACCATATTATGGCGGAAAGAAAATTAATCGGTGACTCTACAAAAAAATCGCCCTGTCTTTTGATCCATTCCCTATTGAGTCCGAGCAGAATAGTACGTGCTGATTCGGAAGCATCCGTTATGTCACTCATGGCTGAAGGTTCCAACGGATTGCACCTGTTGGTCCGGGTCAGGTCGTCAAAATTAATCACATAAAACTGAGGTAATTTTGGATAGAGGTGTTTGTGTTTAATCCAGGTATTATAGGCTATTCTGGAAAGATCATCAAACTTGAAATCGTAGACAAACATGGTAAATCTTTTGCGAATGTGCTGGGTAATAACATGACGTATAACAAAATAAGATTTTCCTGATCCGGGAGTACCAGAAACCAGTAAACCGCGAAAAGGATTTATGATGTTTATCCAACTGACCCTTATCTTATCTTTTAAATGATAACGGGCGGGAAGGTTGATGGAATATTCATTCTCCAAAAGTCTTTCTTCCTGTGGAAAGGTTTCATTTTCTCTATTAAAAATATCTTTGCTGTTGAGCCTGTTTTTTATAATTCTGGATAATAATGTACCACCGGAAAGCATCAACAGAAAGCCGCCAGAAGTCATGGTCATGTAGGCAATTGCAGCCAGCATCAGTTCAATTTTCAGGTATAGTGAAAGATAACTGATAAAGTAAATCAGAACCCCTGTAATTATATAAGCGAAAGCTGTTTTGTAATTCAGTTTTTCATCTTTTCGTCCTTTAGCCCCAATTAAGGAGATTATTAAAAATCCCAAAGCAAAGAGTTTGGACTTATGAAAATTACTGAATAGTCCCGTATGGTAAATATTGCACATAATTTTATCACTGAATCCGCTAACCAGATGCCACTCCCGAAAGGCTGTATAGCAGTAGTAATAAAAATGTATAGTTAAAATAATGATGCTGATAAGTCTTGTCATATCCAAGATCTTTCTCAGTGCCTGTTCGTTTTCTCCGGTCTGTATAGCCATAATTTCAATTTTATCGATTATTGGATTGTCCTTTTCTTTTTTTCTTTTTGTTTCTAAGCTCGTAGGGAAGGTAATCAGCCGTCTGTTCGGATTGCGTGAGCATCTCTGCTAACTGCCCCATTATTGTGCTGGATCCTGTGTATTTGTTATACCTAAAATCATCTCCAAACAGCGTTGCAATTATTTCCGTTTTTGGTGTTTCAAATGTGATTGCCTTTGATTTTTCACTCGAAAAACTTACTTTATTTTGCTCTACCTCCTTTATGGATGCACATCGTTTCTGAATTGCTTTTGCACTATATTGTTTACCCAATCTACTGCCATTAAAAACACATTTCGTACTATGGTCAACGTATGTAATGCCATAAAGTAATCCTTCTGAATTTTTTCTAAAAACGGTATTGATTCCCTCTTTTTCCAGTAGTTTAACCAATTCTGTAAGGGATATTTCTGTTCTTAAAAACGCCATGTCAATTGCGTTTTTTACCCTTCTTATATCTGATATTCCCCCAGCAGTGTTGGATGTAAATTTTTCCTCTAAAAATTTGAGTGTTGGTTTGTTGTAAAATAGACTGGCTTTTATAGGAACTCCAATCGGTTTTTCATTTTCATCGAGTATCCGGTACATTAATCCTTTTGCCTTAAACATTCTGGAGTCTTCATTTCCGCGGTCGGCTAAAACATTGTATTGTTTGAGTACTGCATTGAGTTCTGGAAGACTGGCATATTTATAAGAAGAAAGAACCTCATTCAATACATTGGTAATCGCTTTTTTGGACTCGTTTCTCCCATATTGAATCTTTCCTGAGAGGATTGGCTTGAGCTTAAAATCCGGACTAATTTTGTTTCCTTGTGCTTTCACGAGTCCAAAACGTTCTTCGATTTCTTTTCTTGCGGGTTCAGATCTGTTTTTACCAATATTCTGCATGTCAATTCGTGTACCATCCCTCTCAACATTTATGGAGACAATATGGATGTGCGGATGCCCGGAATCATAATGCTGGTATACCAGATAAGGTTGCTCTCCAAATCCGATTTTTTCCATATACAAATCAGCAATAGCCATTAATTTTTCCTTGGAATAATTTTCTGATGGATCAAAGTTAATTGAGATATGTACACTGTTTCGTTTTACATTTTCATTTAGTTCCAGCTGTTTTAAAAATCGGTTCAGTTTTACAGTAGGTCCCATTTTATCAACATCAATAGGATAATTTCCGGCTCCTATACATTCTGCCACATGCTCTTTTACTTTGTTTTCATTGTAATAAAAAACCTTGTGAAGGGAATGTCCGGTCTTTATGATCGCAACCATCTTTCCGAGATTTTCTGGATGTAATTTTTGATTTCATCAATCTTTTCGAATAGGGTTTTTTTATCCAGTTCGGCGCTAATAATCCATACTTTAAATTCCGGAATTTGATTTAGTGTATGCAGTTTTTTTACTGCCTGATTGAAGTTGTTTCCAATGCCATTTAATTGCCTCAATAACGGCATCATTTCATGGATCATATCATCTAAAGACTGATTCCTAAAAGTGGTGTTTATAGGTTTCTCAAATAGATGTCTGCGAATATAATCACTCAGCTTGCGGCAGGTACTGGCTTTCCATTTTTTTTCAATTTTCGCATACTCTTCGGGTGTAAACCGTAACCCGACAATGCGTGTTCTGTTTGAATTTTCTCTTTTCATCCTCTTTCATTTTTATTATTATCAAACTCTTATTATCCTTCCCGTATAACTGCTAACGAGTCCCGAGTGTAGGCAGCAAGAAACTGTTGTTTAACAACAGGACATCTTGCCGATTGCAGGAACGTTGCAATTCCCCTGATACTTCAAATGTTTCTTAGACATTGCAGTATTTCTAAAATGTTTCCAACTCCGTTTTACCATTTATTACCTTTTTTACATTACGAGATGTATTAACTGTATTATTACGGAAGTGAATACACTATTTATAAAGGCATTAACATTTCAGTATTTTTTATAAAATCTAATTCTCTTTTATTTTTAGAACTCAAGGAAAGTGCACACTGCATATAATTAGGAACTACTGTAACCTGGGTAATTGTAATGCCAATTTATGCTCTGTATTTTAGATTGAAAAATGTGCTCTTTCAAAGCAGTAAACCAATTTTAAAATAGCAAAATCCTGACTGTTTCAAGGAAGGTTTTTGGCTGGTCATTTTTAACTTTATTTTTATTTCAGATACAAAATTAGGCAAGCGAAATGGATTTTGCCTATGATGGACATATTATGTCCATGACACTTTAGAACTCCATCCATACCTTTGTATCAATAAATTATTAATTAAAAACGTGAAGATTATGACAACAAATGATGTGGCCAAGGTTTTTGATACTGTGCTTAGTATCCCTGGTATGAATGATGTAGTGAAGATTGATTTTAAAATTTCACGAAAAAATGTATTGTTATTAAACCATGTTATTGAACGTGGATTATCTGTTAAGGATAATGATAAACCATCAATTCTTCTGACTAGCATTGCAGAAGAAAACTTTCAGGAATTAAAACTCTTTGGAGAGGAATGTTTACAAAAAGCAGGACTGATTGAACTGAGTGAAAAACTAAGTGTACTTGGTGATGCCATAAAGTAGCAGCAATTAAAATCAACAAATTACCTGATGCCATTAGAAAAATAATTTCTGATGGCATCTTTTTTATTGTAAAGGGAACCCTATTGCATTTTTTAACTACGATTGAATGTTATTGAAAAATCTTGGCAGGTTTTTGATAATAGTTTATAGCAGCAAGTGATTTAATTTTGTCTATGTCATTGTAAATTAAGTATTTATTTCAAGTCGTTAGTTTATGTGTTGAAATTTATTTATTCTATGACAGATGTAGATTTTTAAATAAACCTCATAAAGAATTACTTCTTTAAATTAATTTCTAATTCGAATGAAATCAAATATAAACCTCAAGACGCTCATACTGGACATAATTTGTTTAGTATTTGCACTCCTTTTTATGTATGCTGCTGCCAGTAAACTATTCGATTTTGAAAATTTTAAAATACAATTAGGACAGTCTCCATTATTGAGCGCTTTTGCAAACTGGATTTCTATCACTGTGCCTGTTTTAGAACTTATTATAGCGGTCGTATTATTTATTAGAAATTATAGACTTATAGGACTTTGTGCTGCTTACATGCTTATGATAATGTTTACAGTTTACATCTATATTATTTTGAATTTTAGTGCTTTTGTGCCGTGTTCCTGTGGTGGGATATTGGAAAAAATGACTTGGAGAGAACATCTGATTTTCAATATCTGCTTTGTCCTATTAGCCATAATAGGTATCATACTGGCACCGAAACATAAGATATCAATAACCAACAAATCTGGAAATCATGAATAACAAATTAAAGATTATCATATTATTTGTCTGCACTGTTTTTAGCGCTGGTGTTGTGATTCTATTTTTTAATCTGTCAGAGCATATGATTCATTATGAAAATAAATTTATTCGACGATTTCCACAGCATGTTGCCCAGGAGATACATCAGGCAGATTTAACTTATAATTCCTATTATTTTGCAGGAAGCGGTAACGGTAAAATATACCTTGGTAATTACACTGCACCATTGCAGATAATGGAGCTTGATTCCACATTAAAAATTAGAAAAATTCAGCATCTAGAATTAAAGGAGCAACACCTCGCTTTTCGTTCTCCTCAAATAAGAGTAAAAGATCATAATTTTTATGTTTTTGAGGGAATCGTTCCTTATATATTTAAAGGGAATACGGCTAATTGGAAAGCTTATTTAAGAATAAACAGCGGTTATTACTTTTCGCACTTAGAACCGATGGATTCCGTGAACATGGCTATTCGATATATGAAACCAAAAAAAGGAGAAAGCCTTATGGGGACCTTAAATTTATCTGATACCACAAAGGTAAAGTTTGCGCCATTATTATTGCAAAAACAGTTTGATGGCATATTTGATACAGATGGGAGTTTTCATTTCAATAAGCAGCTTAATAAAATAGTGTATGTGTACCTGTACCGGAACCAGTTCATGGTTTTTAATCCGGATCTTACTTTAGATTACAGAGGAAATACTATTGATACAGTAAGCCTCGCTCAAATTAAATTAGTAAAGCTTAAAAACAGTACCATGAAAACCTTTTCTAAACCGCCACTAATAGTTAATAAATTAATTACTATGGAAGGGAATCTATTGTATGTCAACTCCGCTTTGCCGGGGTTGTATGAGTCAGAAGACATTTGGAAGACAGCGAGTATTATAGATGTATATGACCTCACAAATAAAACATATCGATCAAGTTTTCCAATTTACAATATAGGAGACAAAAAATTAAGAAGTATGTATGTGCTGCATGGTCTCCTGTATGCACTGATTGGCGAAAAAATAGTATGTTATAAACTGAGGGGACACCTTACACAAAGCAGTCCTGTAAGTAAATGAAAAAAGATCAGCAATGATTAAAATATATCGCGCGATGTCAGGGGTAAGATCGAAAACCTGTAAAAAAGAGTAGGTCATAATGATTAAATATTTTTATTATGAAAAGAAATTTTTTAAAAAGAATCATGATGCCGGCGGCGGTTGTGGTTCTAGGTGTGGGTGGTGCTTTTGCAACTACCTCAATGAGCAGTACAAAAGCACTTGCAAATGTACAGGGCTATAGATATGTATCACAAGCAGATCCGTGTCATGCCGAACAGCAATGTAGTAATACTTTTAATGCTAACATTTGTACTTCTGGAGGTGCCCAATTATTTGGTAAAGCCAATCCAAATGTCAATGTTTGTGATGTGCCTTTGTACAAAATCCCAAACTAGTTATTAGTTATTCGGATTATTTTTAAAAGCAATGCAGCTCCAGTATATTACAGGAACTGCATTGTTCTTTTATTGGCTTTTAGTGGTTTCTCTTATTTTGGCTCAAACCATTTCGGTTTTGTATCGCCTTTCAAATAATAGCCAAACCATTCAGAAATTTTGAATGTTAGATCTATTTGATTTTCATGTCCTTGTATAACATGGTTTTCTTTAGGATAAAGCAGCATTATATGCTCTTTGTTGAGCCGTCTGAGGGCTGCATAGAACTCCATTGTCTGATATGGATTCACCTGCGAATCCTCTGCTCCTGTGTAAGACAACAATGGGGTGCTTACATTTGATGCAAAACGGATCGGTGAATTTTTTTGATAGCCTGCATAATCTTCAAAAAGTGTTTTGCCCATTCGAAACTGCTGATATTCATAACGCCAGGTATCTGTGTTTTTATTTGCCCGGTTTACTGATAAATAACCACTGGTCAAGTCCGAGACACCGGAACCGGCAACTGCAGCAGCAAAGAGATTCGTTTGAGTAATGATGAAATCAGCTTCATAAGCTCCGAAGGAATGCCCAATTAATCCGACCCTGGCTTTATCAACCGAGGCCTTTGCTATTGCGCTATTGACAGCAGCTATTACAGAATCTGCTGCAGAATATCCGGGATTTCCTATTTCATATACGATGTCCGGTAATAAGACAAAATAACCTAAACTGGTAAAATACGTCACATTAAACGCAGAACCATTAAGTAAGCTTGGATTTACATAGGTATGAAGTGCTTTTGTCTGCTTTTGGTATATATTTACAATCATTGGATACTGTCTCTTGGAATCATAGTCAAAAGGATAAAATAAGACGCCTTTCATAGCCGTTCCTTTGGAATTTTTATAAGTTATAAGTTCAGATTTACCCCACTCATAATACTTATGTTGCAGATTACTTTTAAAAATAGACTTTGAAGGATGATTCCCTTTTTTGATAACTAATGAGGGAGGCTCATTAAAATCTTCCTGCAAATACACATAAGCATTTGATATTTTCGATTTATGAATTGAACTGGTTAATTTTGACCGGTATACTATAGGCTGTAACTGCTGATTTTTATCCAAATAAAAATATCCAGATTTGCTATTATCAATTGCTTGTGCTTTCAATATTAAATTAGAAGTAAGATCTAAAAGTTCTCCTTTCAATACAATTTGATTTCCATTTTCTTTATCAATATCGGCCAGTCTGAAAACCTCCTGATTCTCCCTGCCGCAGGTTAGTTTTTTAGCCAGTGTTCCATTGGACTTAAATTGCCAGATGTCAAATTTATCATAGAGCAATACGGACTGATCATTTGCATCGAATCCCGCATAACCATAAGGATCAGGTTCTCCAGATTCTTCATCGGAATCGTCATAAAAAGAAACAGCTGTGTTTGATGTTATATTTTTATGAATACCAGTTTCATAGTCATAAATCCACCAATTATGCTCTTTAAAATAAACTATATATTTACCTGAGGGGGAGAAATATAATTTGCCAAATGTGCCAGAATGCTGTTTTAAAAATTCTGTCTTTGTACCGGTTTTTAAATCTAAAAGATAATAGTCTCTGTCGGCTTCCTGTTTAAAGGCAGGTTTGTTGGTATCGGGATTATATATCAGCGCAAATTGTTGGTTTTCTCCCAATAAAGCTATGGGATGCTTATCATCGCCAATTTGCAAAAAATGGTTGTTTTCTGGTTCCCAGTAAACTAGTCTTGAAATATCCTGAACATTGCCGTAACTGGATCGAAATGGAAACAACTCTTTGTCCGCGGCATGCCAAATTTGTACATCCAAGTCATTCTTAACAACATTTTCATCCGGTTTTTTTCTGATCCTAAAAAAGACACGTTTACTATCCTCTGAAATCCCAAGTGATGAAGTGTAATTAGCGTCCAGTACCTGGTCTTTTGGCCATGTTTTTTCGACAGTATTGTCATATTCAAAAAGTTGACTGTCTTGAATTTTATAGAACAAAACCGTATCGGCAGTAAAAGGTTTTCCAGAAGTTAAACGACTCACAAAGGCAATCGATTTTCCCTTTGTTTGCCAGATTATATTTTCAAATTGTCTCTCTGTATTTTGTATCACTATAGTTTTGGAAATTTGTTTTCCAAATTTAAGCAGACCAACTGTGTTTTTATTTGATTCTAAAATACAATAGCTAAGCATGCTGCTATCAGGATTCATACTGTAGGAAGTGACATTGTGAATATTATCAATTAAATTTCCATCGAGATTTCTAATTTCAATCTTCATTTTGCCTTCAATTTCTTTGCTATATAGAATCAGGTACTTTCCGTAATTTGAAAATGAAAATGCCCGTACATTCTCAATATTTTGAGTTTTTCCTGTTTTTAAATTAACCATTTGGAATATGTTATCAGAAGTCATACATGCAAACCAATTTTCCTCTATAAATTTTCCATTGCAGCCTTTTGCAAAAGCAATGGTTTCTAAATTGTTGGTATTTCTAACAAAAAGGGTATCTAGTCCCGATTCGTATGTAAGTGAATAGCTGACCCAATTGCCGTAATCTGAAACAGCCTCTGCTTTGAGCGTACTCCACAAATGAAAATCTGTCGGAGTCAGCTTCCTTGTTTTTTTAACCTGTCCGTTTACCAGACAGGTTATCAAAAACAAAATAATACTAATTCCAATTATTTTGCAGTTGGACATAATCGTATTCATCAGTATCCCGAATTTTGAGGTTTTAAATTGGGGTTGAGATTAAGTTCCACTTCCGGAATTGGGAACAAAACATCTCGGGTATCCCAACCTGATTTTGCAATAGATAAAACAGACTGAATTTTACCCACTCTTTTTAAATCAAAAAAGCGGTGTCCGAATTCGGTAAATAATTCCATCTGTCTTTCGTGCAATATTGCATCGAGGATTTCGCTTTGTGTACCGGCAAGGGTATCCCCGAGCCCTGCTTTATTTCTAATCTTGTTCAAATCTTCTTTAGCACCTATAAGTTCGCCTGCCTGTGCCCGGGCTTCTGCCCGTATCAGGTATATTTCTGCAAGACGAAAGATGATGGAATACTCTCTTGATGATTCAGTATCGGAATATTTGTATTTAAAAGGATGATACCATGTTTTTGTACCATCTGTAACTGCTTTTATCCAATGTGTTTTTCGAAGATCATTGTTGTTGAATGCTGACATAAAACTATCATTAAGGGCAGACAGAGGCGGTGGTCCGCTGGTAAAATTAAACGTAATGCTTTCCAAGGTATTCCCTCTAGCAAAACCGGGAGCTAACTGCCAAATGGTAGTTGTACTTTCTTTGAGGAAAATTTCATCAAGACCTACTTGGTTAGTGTAAAGTCCGGTATTGTTCAATACAGCAGATGCCTCGTTAGAAGCTTCATCCCATAATCCGGCATATAAATCTATTCTGGCCAATAATGCATGGGCAGCATATTTATTGGGCCGAACACGATCTTCACCAACATAATTTTCAGGTAAAAGCTGTATCGCCAGCTCTAAATCTTCTTTGGCGCTGGTGTAGACCATAGTAACAGACCTCTTTTTTACAGTACTATTTTGCTGATAGTCAGTAGAGGTTAAATAAGGAACATCGCCAAATAAATTGGTAAGATAAAAATGAAGCAGCGCTCGTACAAAAAGGGCTTCGCCTTTTAGTTGTTTTTTATCGGCTTGGGGTAAATGAACCGATTTATCTATGCCTTCTATAACAGCATTGGCGGCATAAATTTGATTGTAGCTGCTATCCCATAATCCTTTTATTTCTGTATTGGAGGCTATCAGGGAATTATTGTAAAAGGCAACGGTACTATTTTGTGGATCTCCGTAAAATTTGAGCTCATCGGTATAGTTTCCAAGTAAATGGGACAACCCTGAAGCGGAACCCGTAAGTACACCAGCATCCCTTATTTTGGAATAAATATCTGTCATGGCAGCATTGGCAGTCGCTTTTTCTTCAAAAACTGTATTAGCAGTAAGCTGAGATCCGGGCAAATCGACTTCTACAAAATTATCACAAGAACTTACTACGATAGTAAATAGGATAAGGCATGACAGAGAAAGTAGGGACTTCCAAATAGCAGGATTGGAATCCCTTGATTGTAAATTATTAATATTGAAATTTTTCATCTTTTTCATTTTTAAATTAAAAACTAAACTGAACTCCGGCAGAAAGCACTTGAAGCGGTGGTAAATAACCAGAAGATTTGAACTCTGGGTCAGCTCCTTTATATTTTGTGAAAGTCAGTACATTCTGTCCTTCAAAGAATAACTTGCATTGCACGTCTTTTAGTGGTATTTCATAGGAAAGTGAAATGTTTTTCAGACGTACATAAGAAGCATCGCTGATAACACCGTCACTTTCAAAATACTTGTAGTAGGCATCTATGGCGGTACTGTTTGTTCCATCTGTATATATTGGGTACTTAGCTGTATCGCCCAATTGCTGCCAATGGTTTAGTACTGCTTTAGGCTGATTTCCAGAAGAGCCCGGAGCTCCAAAATAAATAGACTCATTATAATTGATTTGTTTTACGAACTGAAAAAGAAAATCCAGCTGCCAGTTTTTATATCTAAGCGTATTTTGCAATCCGCCATAATATTGGGGGCTGAAATCCTTTATTGTTTTTTTGTCTTCAGTACCCGACAGCTGTCCATCACCATTCACATCTTCATAAGTATTGATTCCTGTTTGGGGATCAACTCCTGTAAAATGGTACACTTTCTGAATACTGAGTGACTGGCCAATTACATACTGGTTTGCATAAGTAGAACTTTCAAGATCAGGAAATTGGAGTAGTTTATTTCGGGCTATGGTAAGATTGATATTGGTACTCCAATTAAAATCTTTCTTTTGGAAGTTTACAGTGCGCAGTGTCAGCTCGATTCCTCTATTCTGTACCGTAGCATCAAGATTGGCTTGCAAAGTAGGAAAACCAGTGGTACCAGGCAGTGGTATTCCGGTCAATTGGTTTGAAGATTGGTTATTGTACCAAGCGGCAGTCAGAAACAGCCGGTCATTTAAAAACCCTGTTTCGAGTGCAACTTCAAATTTCTTATTGGCCTCCCATCCAAAATTAGGATTGAACAATCTTGCAGGCTGCAGTCCCACAGTCCCTCCATAATTAATTCCTGTAGAGGCATAGGTATTAAGATACTGATAATCTCCGATTTGATCATTACCTGTGATTCCGTAACTTGCCCTTAGTTTTCCAAAGCTTAAAAGTGTACTGTTTTTAAATACATTTTCTTTAGAAAATAACCATGCGCCGCCTACTGCTCCAAATGCAGCGAATTGGTTTCCTGGGCCAAAACGACTTGATCCATCTCTTCTTCCGGTAAGATTAAGGATGTATTTCTCCTTCAAGTTGTAGTTTAGCCTTGCAAAAAAAGCTTGATATTTATACTCTGTTTCCTCGCTTACCATTGTGAAAATATTAGATGCCGAGGCAAGGTTATAAATAAGGCTGTTGCTGGAAAATCCTGATGCATACTGAACCAGCTGATTACTTTGCTGTGATTGAAATGTACTTCCCACGAGTATATTGAGTTTGCCTTGTCTAATGGTTTTATTCCAATTGAGCTGAGGTTCAATAATCCATGATTTACGATCTGCACCACTGGCAATCAGCGTTGAAAACTCAGGGCCTAACCCAAAAGCGGGGTTATATCTTGTCGAAGGATTAGCGGTGGTTTCGGTGTTGTTAAGTGTAGTGTATCCAAAACTTGATTTCAGCTGCAGGTTATCGGTTAAGTCGTAAGACAGCATTATATTGGCAATCAAATCATTTGTTTTGGAGGCATATTTTCCTTCAAGATTTCTAAGTGGATTGTTAAAAGTATTGTTTTCCCAATTAAGGGTGCCATCTGTATTATAAAGTGCCGGAGCGTTAGGAGATATGTTCACAGCTTCCCGCATTAAATCCAGTCTGGGCTGATTATTGTTCTGTATGGTGTAACCAACGGAGGTGTTGATTCTAAATTTTTTGTCTTCAGATTCATGGTTGACGTTCAGGTGCAGATTCCCTTTTTTATAATTGAAGTCGCCCGGAAAAACAGTTGTCTGTTTATTGAAATTTCCGCTCAATAAAAATTGAGTCCGCTCAGAGCCTCCTGAAAGTGATGTTTGAATATCTGTAATTACAGCTGTACCGCCAAGGAGTTCTTTCTGCCAGTCTGTATTTCTGTTTTGATCCCATGTGCCGTTTACATCGTAAGCGTAATCAGGGATAGGAGAAATTCCATCGTTAGCAAATGCTTCTCTTCGCATATTGAGGTACTCTTGTGTATTCATAAGATCCATAAAGCGTGTTACGGTTCCTGCACCTGAAGAAATCCGGGCAGCAAATCTGGTTTTTCCTGATTTGCCTTTTTTTGTGGTAACAAGCACTACACCGTTTGCTCCGCGAGATCCGTAGATTGTCGTTGCATCTGCATCTTTGAGTACTTCTATGCTCTCAATCTGGTCTGGGTTAATACTGTTTAGAGGGCTTGGCTGTGTGGGAAGTACTGCTGAATTTATTCCTGTGCCGATTGGGTCTGAAGAATATGGAACTCCATCAATAATATAAAGAGGATTGTTTCCATTGGTCCGCAGGCTGTTTTGTCCACGGATCTGAATGTCGAAGCCTCCTCCGGGAACGCCCGTAGTCTGAACAATACTGACTCCAGCCATGCGTCCCTGCATGGTCGCCAGAACATTGTTAACGGGCTGGTTCTCGATATCTTTGGATGTTATTTTGGCAATACTTCCTGTACGTTCACTTTCTTTTACAGAATAATATCCTGCATTTACAAGAACTTCCTGCAAAGTTGTAGTATCATAAATCAATTGAACATCTACAGTTTTACGTCCATTAATTGGGACAAGAACAGTTTTAAAACCAATAAAAGAAACAATTAAGGTGTCATTTGGAGCGGAAAAAAGAGTGTATTGTCCACTATAATCTGAAATAGTAGACGAATTAAGTCTGCTTTTAACAGCAATAGTAACACCAGGCAGTGGATTGAGACCATCGGTTATAGTCCCTTGAATTTGATGTTGTTGAGTAAAAATAGTACTGTGCCGGACTGTGTTTTTGGAATAAAGAGATGAAAAAGATAAGCAAAGCCCAAGGAAAAATAGGCAATAAAGAGCTTTCCCATCCTTGTAATATGAAATATTATTCATAATATTGAATTGGTTAGTTAAACGAAGTTTTGATTAGCTACGGTCCTCTATAGTAGTTTGGTCGCTGTAGTAGAGGACCATTTTTTATGAATTAAGTAGACGGCTTAATTGTCATAAGAATGTTTGTTTTTATTACACAGGCATTAATGATTTAAAGGGTTCGACTTTGAATAAGAGCGATACTTTAAAATAAAAAAGAAGTAAAACCACTAAGAATCCCAGAAAAGTTTATGACATAAAAAAGGCATGGAACTCAGCTTAATGCGCCGAAGGTACTGGTATACCGAGCAACAATAAGTGAGCCCACGCCTATACAAGACGTGAGCATCTTACTTATCATCTCGTTGCTAAAATTACCAGTTTTACGGCGCGAGATTCAAAGCGAATGCTTCAAATGTTTTTATATGAAGAATCGCAAAATTAATACTATTTCTAGTATTTAGGCTATAAAGATATAAAACATAATGACATACTTGTCATTGTTATAAGCTTTTTTTCTCGTTCTCTTTGATTTATATGATACAATATAAAAACTATAGGTTATTAAAAGCAATCTCACTCGCCTCAAAAGAGTATCGAGCAATTAAAAATGTTAATCAACTAGAAGTTAATTACGATATAAAAGAAAACAAAAAAGTAGCATTCCATATTGGTAGAATTGAAACTGCTAAGAATAATGTTTCTATTAGTACACTACAATTGTTATGTGAATACTTTGAAATTTCTCTTTCTGATTTTATGAAAAGAGTAGAAGAAATAGAGAATAGTTTAAAATCAAAATAATAAAGAGATGCTTAGGCATCTTTTTTTATGCTCAATAAAATTTAAAACAGGTATTTATACGGTAGCCTTTTAATTAATAAAAGAATTATTTTGCGACATATAAATTATAAGGTTTATGGAAAACCGTAAAATAATACAAAAGCGGTTTTGTATGTTTGATAAAGTTAAGTATAATGGCAAGCCAGACAAAATTAGATTTACAGAGGTCATTTTATAGCAGATATAAATAAGTTAGGCGATATAAACCAAAAAAATCGCAGATTATGACAGAACAAGAAAAGCTTGAAAACATCATTATTAATGAAAATGCCTATATTTTTCATAATACAGAAAATATAAATATTTCAAAACATAAAATTGATGTGCTTTTTAGAGATGCTTCTGTAATTAAGTCGAGTAACTTTTTACTAAAAGAGGTAAAAAAAACTTTGACTATAAATAATATTGAAATTGAATATTCGATTTGTATTTTTAAATATAATACAAAGCCAACTTTTATCGAAGAATCTGTTGAAAATTGGATTGAGACAAAACTAGCTTATCTTCTAATTGTTGAAATTGATGATTACATCGTAATCAGTAGAAAAAATGTGTCTAAAATTCAAGATTTTTTAAAACAATTTAATCCTCTTGATTACAAAGTTTTATCAACACTTTTCGTAAATGAGGAAACACAGTTTGAAAAATTTAATCTTAAAAATCTTAATGTTTCCGATAAAGCTTTGAGAGAAAAAAGTTTAGAAGCTATAGATTTAAAAGAAAATTTTTCAGGATTAGGGGCAAACAATTTTATGCTCAGCTCACTAAGGTTAAAAAATGCTAATGAAAAAATTTCTTTAATTTTAAACTCTTCTAGAATAAATAAATTTGGTAAAAAAAATTCGATTGAAGATTTTTGTAGATGGGCAGAAATTTTAATTCGTCAAATTAAACTTCACACAGATAAAGATACTTTTTTGTCTGTTTTTGCAGAACCACAAGATTATGAAAGTGTGCGAGATACTTTAATTCCAATCTCAATTTTATTTACATTCAGCGGGTTATATACAGATTTTGATAACGAAACCATTTCAAATACAGTTATTAGGTATTTTGACGAAGACTTAATATTAGAAAAGAGTTTTGATATTATTAAATTCTTGAAAAATTTTGAACGCCTTTCCAAAGTCACTTATGATGATTATTACGATGTCTTTAAAGTTGAAAATCCAACCATAAACGATATTGAATTAAAATTCAATGAAAAATCAATTACGCTAAAGTCTCCAAAACTAAAGAATGTAATACTTAAAAAATCAAATGGTGCAGAAATTTCAATTATTGATTATATCAGCCAATCTAGCAGTTTCATAATAAATTTTGACAATATTGACTTAGTCTATTCAAATAGAAAATTATTTAAGGACTCAAAGCTTTTAGGCAACATTGAACATTTTATGAAGATTTTTGTAGCACATAATGAATTAGAAAATTGTGATAGCGAAAAAGGTTTATTTACGGCAGGTCAAACAGAATTTGCTGATTTATCTATCTTTGACTTTGTAGAACAAAATTTTATGGCTGATGCGGATTACTTCATCTGCGATGATTTAGTAAAAGAATGGGCTGACCATATTGCAATATATGACAGTAAAGTTATCTTTTATCACTCAAAACATAATACTACTCAATTTTCAGCTTCAGCATTTCAGGACATTGTAGGACAAGCGCAAAAAAATTTAGGAAACTTAAGTCCACAATCATATCAGCTTCAAGAAAAAAGAGACTTATGGAATTCAACTTACAATAATGATGGTGTAAATACTAACATAAATAGATTGCGAAAAGGAAATAATATTGATGATGCAATTAATCAATACAAGGCATCAATTAATAATCCCCATTTTAAAGGGGAAGTTCATTTAGTAATCGATTTCATATCTCGAAGCACACTTGAACAAAATCTAAATAATTTGAAAGATGGAGTTCCTTTTGCAAGACGAAGCGAAGCAATCCAAATTTTATGGTTTATATCATCTTTAATATCAAGTTGTCAAGAAGTAAATAAAGATGTTTATATACATTGTAAACCATAATTACATCGCCTAACCATCGTTTGGCATATGGCGGGATTTTGCTTAACTTAAAGATGGTTTTGTACTTGGAAAATTAGTCATTAATTCAAAGATTTGGCTTCCTTAACCCGCTACATCGCCAAGCTAACAAACGATGTAGGTAAAATTAATGTAACAGCTTAGAAATCAACAAATATGAATGAAGATGTTTTTGCATTGGAAGAAAAGTTCCAGCCTTTTTTATTGAAAAATAATTATACTTTTGTTGGTCCAAGTGACGCAAATTTAATGCCTAATTTTATGGAGGTAGTAAATAAGATCGCTCCGACAATAGCAATTTCTCGCTTAATTCATCATGCACTTTCGAACAAAAATGCTATTAAAAACGCTATTCTAACATTACCATTAAATACTGAACTCCGAATATATGTGGTGGTTTCCAACGAGACTCGTAACTTAATCCACTCTACAATTGAAGAATATTGCAGAAGAAATAATATAGATTTTAACTCTTAATTTAAATAATTATGTATTCAAGTTCAAAATGTCCACATTGTCAAAAAACCGGTTTCGAAGTTGCAACAGAAGCACCTAAAGATTCAAATTTTAAATTAATGTTTGTTAGATGCCAATGGTGTAAAACTGTAGTTGGAGTTTTAGATTATTATAATATTGGAACTCTTGTGCATAAGTTGGCTAAAAAATTAAACGTAAATTTAGATTCGTAAAAAAAACTGCCTACAACACTTTTTACAAGAGAACGTTGGCAGAAATGATGCGCGAAATTGCAAAAATGAACCTTTTTTAAATGGCAATAAACGGAATAAAAATTATAGAAAAACCAAAGTATTCAATTTTTTATATTGAGCACCTCTCTGATGAATTTAAAGAAATTATAAGAATTCAATTAAAAGGAATTTGGAATGGTTTTGCAGAAGCTGACAGCCTACCTAGATTTTATTCATACAAAAACACACTTACAGAATTTATTGATAGATATAATTCAAAATCATCAAATATTAAAAAAGGAATGATTGGGGAATTAATTGCTCATCTCATTTTGAATCATCAAGATAACGGGTTATCATCATTATCCATTTTAAAAAACAAAGAAGAAAAGAGTATTAAAAAAGGATTTGACATCATTTACTGTGATATTGTAAACAATAAACTTTGGTATTCCGAAGTAAAGTCTGGTAATAATGGTAAAGGAAGTCATAATTCAACAGCTTATAATAATATTCTACTAAACAGAGCTAAAACAGGTATTTCCACAATGATTACAGAAAAGAGAAACTCATTATGGGAAAGTGCCTTAATTGATGTTTCACTTGTAATTAATGAAAATGATGGAAGATTAAATTTAAAACAATTACTTTCAGACGACTCTCCAAACTTAAATAGTAATCAGAAAAAAAATGTAATATTGATTTCATCTTTATATCATAATTTATCAGATGAAATTGAGGAAATTAGTGTTTCTAATTTTTTAGACAATACTGTTATAGAAGACATTTTTGAAGAGGTTATTATAATATCAATTCAAAAAGAGACTTATAAATCTGTAGCAGATTTTTTAAGTGATGAAATGTTAACTAATTAATTATGGAAATCACAGAAATTACACTCAAACAATATAGAAAATATTTTGCACAAACTTATTTTGCAAATTCATATAAAAAGCTTCAACTTAATATAGAACTTGATGAAACTGAAATTCATCATTTATTAAAAAACGCAATTATATTTACAAATTTTGGAGATACTAATATTCAAAAACTCGGATATAAAATCATTGTAACATATTCAAATAGATATAATGATTATAAGCCTTTATACGATTTTGCAATTAATAAAGGTTACATTCCTATTTCAAAATTAGTTGAACTAAAATATTCTGAAAACAATTTAAATGACCATTTTTTTAATCTATTTTTTTCAGTTTTTCAAGAAAATTTTAGAGAGAAAAATTATTATATTTCTA
>NZ_MUGS01000036.1 GCF_002222055.1 Flavobacterium araucananum | reverse complement strand
TTAAAATTAATTACACCCAATGGGTTATTTTACTTTATATGTAATATTAATCTTATTTATTTGCTTAAATTTGAAATTCTTCTTAGAGTTTTATATATGATAGCACGATTATTTTTAGTATCCTTTCTTATTCTTTCTTTTAGTGTTCATTCTCAAACTTCAACAAAAGAACTCATCGATAGTTTAAATAGCATTAACGATCATGAGAAAAAAGTAAACCTGTGTCGGGAAATTGCGCTAAGGCTTCAAAATTCTGATTGGGACAGAGCGATAAAATATATCGAATTGGCTGAAGTTGAAGCAAAAAATTCAGACACATCAGAATTTGCTTTGGCAAATGTCTACGTTACGGCAGGCAAAATGTATTCTTCAAAAGAGGTTTTAGACATTGCTTTGCAATACGATCTAAAAGCCCATGAAATTTACAAGAATAACAATAACATCCCGGAAGTAGCTAAAGTAGAAAATAATCTTGCGATCATTTATGCACAAGGAAAAAACAAAAAAAAAGCATTAGAATATTTCTTAAAAGTATATCGGTATCAGCAAACTAAAAATGATCCGGTAAAGCTTGTAAAAATCTTAAACAATATAGGTACTACTTACTTAAATAAAAATACAGACTCCTCTTTATATTACTATCATAAAGCTCGTTTGATAAATAATAAACTGCAAGACAATGTTTTAAAAGTTTATGTCTGCACAAATTTAGCACGGGCTTATGCCTTAAAAGAGGATAAAAAAAATGCTGACTATTACTATAATAAAGCTTTTTCTTTAGTAAAAGAACCACTTGATAGTTTAGTACAAGCCTTTGTATATGAGTCTTTTTCTGATTATAAATTAAAAGATAAAGAGTATAATATCGTAATTACAAATGCAAAAAAGGCATTGGAACTCTCCAGAGCAAATGAGTATACTCTTTCGGTTTTAAACCTGAACAAAATGCTTTATCAGGTATATGTAGCCAAAGCAGATTATAAAAATGCGGTGTATTATTTTCAGAAATATAATGCAATCAACGACAGTATAAAAGTCGAAGAAAAGGCGGTAAATCTGGAAAAAATAAAACTAGAGCAGGAGCATAAAGTTCGAACCCAACTTAAAATAGTTATTGAACAAAAGAAACGTTTAACCTATTATATCATTGGGTTAATACTCGTTGTAGGTATATTGGTTTTAATTATTTTACTGGTAAAATACCGAAATAAGAATATTAAAAACCAGCTCAAAAAAGAGAAACTAAAAACAAAAATGCAAGGACTCAGGCAAAGTCTGGATGCAAAAAATAAGGTTCTGATAGCAAAGGCAATGTCAGAAATACATCGTACAGATCATATCAATGAAATCGTGACGGATCTTAAAAAAATCAAACTAAAAACTGTCAATAAAGAAATGCAACACGCTATTGATATAGTCTTAAAGCGTTTGGGAAAGAATTTGAATACAGACATCTGGAAAGAATTCGAAATAAGTTTTGAGCAGGTTCATAAATCTTTTTTTGATAAATTAACGACAGATTATCCCTCACTTACCCCAAAAGACCGCAGATTATGTGCGCTATTATATCTGGACTTAACCACAAAAGAAATTTCGCAAATTACAGGGCAGTCTTTCAAATCGATCGAAAATGCCCGAACAAGACTTCGTAAAAAGTTTGATCTGACCAACGAAAAAGTAAATCTCTCTACTTATCTCAATACATTTTAACCCAATATTTAAATAAGTTAATCGTTTGATTTTCTTTTAATTGTGTTTGTATGAGTGTTTTTTTGATGGCACTTTTCTTTCTGAGAGTGTTTTTGTAATAGTCCTTTTTTTCTATTACAGATACTCCCATTCTACATTTACTATATCGCTGTGATAAAGGAGGACAATTGAGAATCAAAAAAAATGAAATTCTCAAAGGTTAGTATGCTTTTATTATAAACCATTGCAGCAAAATGATTACGAACCAAACAACTATATTATTAATTAAAAACTAAAAGAAATGAACCAACTTTACTTTAAAACCAGGTATTTGTTTATTTTGTTAAGTTTCTTCGCCTGCTTTTCCGGAAGGGCTCAGTCACCTTTTCAGAACATAAAAAAGGACGGCTTAAAAATGGCTTTAGAAGCTTCTGACACAGTAAAAGAACAGGTTTCTAAAAAAGAAAGTGATCCGGATTCTATAAAAAACAGTGCTACCAATACTCTCCTTATTCAGGAAGAGGAGAACATAAAAGGAACAGCACTTTCAGAAAAAGAAAATGAATCTATAAAAAAACAAATACAGGAAAGTCAAAAGTTATTAGAACAAAAACTGACCAATACTCCTGAGAGAACAAGCGCACAAGATTCCGTTAGAACCGCGTCAAAATCTTTTGCGAAATCATCCAATTTGACTGCAAAGAACATATTCGAAGTAAAAAAAGGGGAGTTTGATTTAGCTAAGTCAGATCAAATGCAATTAAAATCAATCTCTGATAGTCATGGCAGAACATTAGTGACTTATCAGCAATTGCATAATGCAGTTCCTGTCGAAGGAGCAATTTATAAAGTTAGAGAAAATAAAAGTAAGATTGATGCCTTTGGTTTTACCACTCAAAAACTCCCTGTAAACAGCAATTATAAAATAAATGCAGCTACGGGTTTAGAAAATGCACTAAAAACTGTAAATGCCAAACAATACATTTGGGAAAGTAAAAAACTAGGTACTATCATTAATAAAAGTATCAGCACAAAACCACAAGGAGAATTGGTTTATGTAGGGCCTAACTTTTCGTCTGAACTAAAGGAGTATTATCTCGCATGGAAATATGATATTCTTGCAACCAATCCGCAATCCAGTCAGACCATCTATGTCGATGCAAACTCAGGAAAAATAATTTTGACTATCGATCTAAACCGTGATGCCGGACAAAGCCTGGGTAAAGGTAAGTCAAGATATTCCGGAGATGTAACGTTTAACACCAAACAATATGCTGATGGTTTCAGGCTGGAAGCTATACAAGGAAAGTACAAGGTCCCAATGTATACGTTGAATATGAATCATGCAGATAATGCATCAGATGAGGTAATCACGGATTTTATTGATGAGGATAATATCTGGAATGACCTGTATAATAAAAACAATGATGAAGTGGCAATAGACATTCATTGGGGAATGCAAAAAACGATAGACTATTATGCCGAAAAATTTAACCGAAATAGTGTCGATAACAAAGGAATGCAAATTATAGGTTTGGCACATTTAGGCAATAATGTAGAAAATGCCTCATGGACCGGAGGATGGGCACAGTTTGGAGACGGTAAAAACACCCCTTATGTTGGTCTGGGGATTACAGCACATGAACTAACACATGCGGTGACACAATTTTCGGCAGGATTAATCTATCGCGGAGAATCAGGTGCTCTAAACGAATCTTTTAGCGATATGCTTGGTGTATCTGTAGAGTTTTATGTTGGAATAGACAAAAAAGAAGATATTTGGATGCTGGGTAACGAATTGTACCAACACGGTAGTATGAGAAACATGTCTAATCCTAAGGCTCAGGGGCAGCCCGATACTTATGGAGGAAAGAATTGGGCAAATCCATCAAATACTAATTACGATAATGGAGGTGTACATATTAACAGCGGAATTACCAATTATTGGTTTTATCTTTTAAGCGAAGGCGGTCAGGGCATAAATGATCTGAATAGCAGTTATGATGTTAAAGCTATTGGTATTGCCAAAGCGGAGAAAATTGCCTACACAACACTTACCGAGTATTTATCTCCTTCCTCAAATTTTAGCGATATGCGTCTGGCAAGTTTAATGGCGACAGAAGATCTGTACGGATTAGGCTCTGAAGAATACAAACAAGTTACCAATGCCTGGTATGCCGTTGGTATTGGAGCAGCCTTTGCAGACAAGCAAATATCACTTGTTTCCGTAGAAAATGCGGCTACTATTTGTGGTCCTTTAAAAGGAGATGAACCTTTTTATATTAAAATAAAAAATACCGGATCTTCTGTAATAAAAGCAAATGATATCTTAAACTACAAATTAAGATTAATGATATCCTCTTTTGGTAGTAAGTATACTTCTCTGTACACCAACGATGGTACTACTGGATTTACAAAAGAGCTGGGAGTAGGCGAAGAGACAATTATAAAAGTTCAGGACCAGCTTCCTTATGAAATAAGTGCAACGACAATAAACTATGTAGAAATAAAACTTGATTTTAAACCTATTGCAGAATTTGGTACAAAAGAGGGAGTTTCTTTTGTTTCAAGTTTATTAAATCCCCCTGCACAAAAAGATTTTGACATTAAGCTTATAGGATTAAATCTTCCGGAATATTCCGGCGAAGCGTTGTCAGCAAATTATCCGTTGGCGATTAAAATCTATAATTTAGGTTGCCAGGATATACCGGCAGGATCTCAGCTTAAAGTAGGATATCTAAATAAACTTCCCGGAAATGAAACAGTCTGGAAAGATGTTACATTGAGTACCGCTTTTAAAATGAACTCAGAAATGACAATTCCTTTTGATGGAACTGTCGATTTATCTGCAGTGGGAGTGCACACCTATGAGGCTTTTGTAACCTATAGTCCAGATCCGGTAACAGCCAATAATAGTGGTATATACGCTGTTTATAATGGTGTTGTAACTCAATTTCCCTATTATCAGGATTTTGAAGGAACGCCTGGAGGCTGGTACTCAAAATCAATACTTACAAATCAAAAATTTGTATGGCAGGCTACCTCTTATTCTTTTAGAGATACAAACTCGAAATATTTATGGGGAACTGTAACTCTGGGTACATCCGAGAAGTTACCATTAAATGCTGATTTTACATTACAATCTCCAATATTTGATTTTACCAATGTTGCCTCTCCGTATGTTGAGTTTGATATGATTTATTTATTTATTAGAGGATATCACGGCTTAGTTGTTGAATATTCTGAGGACAATCAAAACTGGCAAAAAGTTACGGGTATCGATTATCCTAATACTGAACACTACAACAATTTAATATCAGGGCCCTGGTTTAGCGGAATCAATAATAATTCTGACAAGCCACCGATTGCAATGCGTTTAAACGAACTTGCGGGCAAAAAAGCCGCTATTCGCTTTCGTGTAGTTACAGATAATAATAGTACAACCTATTTAGGAGCCTTTATAGACAATATTCGTGTTAGTGATGCGCCTTATGACTTAGAAGTTATTGCAGCAGAAGCAGATGCAGGTACCTGCACGATTAACAATGATAATGTAACAATAAAAACAAGAATTATTAACAACTTCAATACAAGTAGTGAGCAGGTTAATGTTACGGTTAAAATTCTGGATAGTGAAAAAAATGAAATTTTTTCAAAAAATGAAAATACAACACTGCTGTTTACTAAATATAGAGATACGATAACCTATTCTATTTCAAATATTAATTTAAAAAGCATCGGAAAAAATACAATCTCAGTTTCTGTTTTTCCTTTAGATATGGCTAAGGATGTTAAACCAGAAAATAATTCCTTATCATTTGGTTCCGATAATTGGAACAATGAAGATATGAAAGTAACCGTACTGCCTTATACAATGGATTTTGAAGAGGTAACTAAATATAAAGGATGGAGGACCACTGAAAATAAAAATAGCGCCGGCTGGAAACATGGTTTGCGAGCTGATTTAGATTCTCCGGGATGGTCTGTAGATGATCATACTCATTTTATGGCAAGTAATGATGATAAGTGCAATTGCGATTCCTCGAATGATATGTTAATCTCTCCTGTATTTGATTTAAGTAACTATAAAGAAGCCCGCCTGACATTTGATGGTTTTGGAGATGGTGCAAGACTTTCAGACGGATATGTAAAAGTAAGTACAGATGGAGGTGAAACCTGGAAAACGATATTCAAAATGCCATATATCAGTAATTGGATAAATTATCATGTAGATTTAAGTCCTTATGCAGGAAACCCCTGTGTGCTTATAGCATTTCAACATGATGATAACGGATTGTTTGCTAGTGGTTTTGCAGTAGATAACATCAAGATTCAAGATACAACAGAATATTTGGAGTTGTCTAATTTGAGTGTGGCAGAAAATGTATATGAAGATGCTCCTATGCACCAATTTTTTGTAAGCGCAAAGAATGTATCTTACAATACCATTAATAAAGTAACGATCGAATATCAAATTACCCAAAATGGTGTAGCGGTAGGAGAACCAATTGTATTGGAAAGAACAAATCAGTTATTGCAATACCAAACCAGTGTTTATAATATAGACGGTATCCCGCAGCTGGCAGCAGGAAATTATGAAATTAATATAAAGTTAATGGCAGAAGGTCAGCCAAAAGCTTTGGCTGAAAGTCTGACAGGAACGTTTAAAGTTCTTGCAAAGGCACCACAATTAAATCTTGAAAGTTTTTCGAATGTGCCTCAGGGTTCATTATTTGGAGAAAAAGGATTTGTTTCCAATCAAAGTGATCAA
The DNA here is from genome assembly GCF_002222055.1 of Flavobacterium araucananum. Taxonomy (GTDB): domain Bacteria; phylum Bacteroidota; class Bacteroidia; order Flavobacteriales; family Flavobacteriaceae; genus Flavobacterium; species Flavobacterium araucananum. The sequence goes on along the minus strand of NZ_MUGS01000036.1, from coordinate 28,098 downwards.
AATTATCCATGGAGAGCAGTGGTTACACCAGACAATGCAAACCCACCTCTTCCTAAAAAAGATCATACAGGAGACGCTTCTGCAATCATGCTTTACAGTCAACTCGAATATTCGGCAGTCTATTCAGAAGTAATTTCTCCATTGTATAAGTTAGCTGAAAATGCAAACGCTTTAGAATTTTATTATGCATTAAACAGTAATTACAGCAATGCTTTTATTGTAGATCTTAAAACTACAGGAGGCGAGTGGACAGAAGCATGGAGAGTCACTACACAAGAAAGTTATATCAACAAAGAATGGCAAAAAGGAGTAATAAACCTTGGCAAGTATGCAGGAAAATCTGTGATGTTGCGTTTTAGACATGCAAAAGCAGGCGGATATTCGTATATGGTATTAGATGATTTAAAAGTAATTACGGATCCTATTTTAGATGTATCTGTACAAATATTATCACCAAAAGATGTATGTGGCGGATCTCAGGTCAAAGTTAAATTGACGAACGAAGGACAGATTTTAATTAAACAAAAGACCATTCAATTAGATTTAGAATATACCAATACAGCAGAAACCATTTCGGAAATTGTTCCGGTTGAAATTCCTGCTGGTGAGAGCATAGAATATATTTTCAGGAAACAGCCAGTACTCGATACAAGCGGTGACTCTCATGTTTTTAATGTTATGGCAAAATTAGAAAATGATCTGATTCCGGAAAACAACCAAATAAAAAACTATGTATACCAGGAAGTATCGTCAGATTTTAAAATATTTGATACCCCGGTAATTCATGGATATGCAGGCAAAAATCTGTACATAAATGCCGAAACTAATTTTAGTGCCAAAAAATTAGAAGTTGTTTCCTATAAGTGGAATACCGGAGATGTTTCTAATGGTATCGAAATAAATAAGGCAGGAGATTATCTGGTAACAGTAGTAATGAAAAACGGATGTATACTTACAGAAACGATCACGGCAACCTTTGATACTTTCGAATCTGAATTAGTAAGTGGAGATACTTGCGGTCCCCAGGTTGTTTTGTCTCCCGGAGATTATCAATCCTATGAGTGGCTAGATGGCTCAACAGAGCCGACCTATGTTACAACAGAAAGCGGAAATTATTATGTAACAGTTTATAATCAAAACGGCATTGGTAAAACATTTAGTACTACCGTTTCGATTCTTGAAAACAGTATTGTTCCCGAAATTCAGGTTGCAGGCAATAAAAAATTAACAGCATCAGTCGAGGCAGCTTCGTACCAGTGGTTTCTAAACGATAGACCTATACCCAATGCAACTCAAAAATCTATCATTACATTTTGGGAAGGAAATTATAGACTTCAGATAACCAATAATAGCGGATGTAGTACTGTTTCGGCACCATTTGATTCAAAAGGGATGTTGCTTGGTAAAATAACCAATCCTTTTAGAGTATTTCCTAATCCGGCTGTTGATATTGTAAATGTCTTCCTGGCAGATAAAACAGAAGGAGCTACAGAAATTAAAATTTATGCTATAGATGGTAAAGTGGTGTGGAGTAAATCGTATACAAATATTCCATCGACTATAAATGTAAGTGCATTAAGTCCGGGAGTTTATATTTTGGATTGTAGCATACAAGACAAAAAATATACAGCCAGAATTATTAAAAAGTAATCAAATTACAGATAAAGACAGGGTAGCTCTCCTTTTGAGAGTTACCATTTTTAAAACAAATAGTATCTACTTATGAAAAAATCTATGCTACTTATATGCACGCTATTTTTAAGTGTGACTGTTATGGCTCAAACTCAAAAAGTAAAATTAGGCGTAAAAGCAGGTTTAAATATTTCCAGCCTTACGATTGATGAAAACGAATTAAATTCATCAGACAAAACAGGGTTTACGGCAGGAGTTATGGTCGAGATTCCCATGGCAAAAAATTTCTCGCTACAACCGGAATTGTTGTACAGTCAGCAAGGAACAAAAATTACCTTTTCGGATCAGGAAGTTACAAATTCGCATTATAAAAGCACGATCCGATTACACTACCTGAACATTCCGGTAATGCTTAAATATTATGTAATAAAAGGATTTAGTGTGCAGGCGGGACCACAAATAGCAATACTGCTAAAGGCTAACAATAAATATCAGGATAATTTTTTGGGGTACGAAAATAAGGAAAGTTTTGATCTAAAAAAGTATTCAACCGGTATTGATACATCTGTAAATTTTGGATTGGGTTATCAATTCAAAGATAAATTTTATACAGATGCACGATATGCTATTTCTTATTCTAATGTTTTCAAAGAAGGAGATGCCAATCATTTCATTAACAATGATATGAAGAACAGAGTTTTTCAAATAACGTTGGGTTATTTTTTTTAATATTTTTTATTTTAGTAGATTCTAAAACCATTCGCTGCGGCGAATGGTTTTTTTATTTGATGTATTTTTTAATTCAATTACCTTTTAGTAAATTGATGCTTACTGTAGCGATATCGGCATCTGGAAAGCGTCTAAAAATTGTGGGATCAGGAAATAATCCTGCTTCTGCCGCAATACTATTAAAGACCTCAATTTCTACAATATATTGATCCGAAAAACCATGAGTCGCATCATAAGCTGTTGCGGCAGTTTTGCCCAGGTTATTGGCGGTAAGTTTTGGATGTACCGTATGCAATTCAATCAAAAGCAAACCAAATTTAGAAACGTATGGTGACCATTTCTGTAAATGCTCCAATAGATTATCTTCTACCAGATTGTTACTGATTCTTTTTCCTCTATAGGCAAATGCACCGGTAGATGTACTGATTCTGTCTTTGTCAATATGTTTTGGTTCTTCCCAAATTCGATTGTGATCTAAAAAAGTCCTCACATTAAGCAAATCTTTCAGATCGATATTGTAATTGTCTTTTAAGTCATTCGACAGCACATCCGGTCGTCCAATATCTCCCCAAATAACCTTTGCCCAAATATCTGCCTTGATGAGGTTTGCTCTGGTTACTTTCAAAGCCGCTTGATTATAATCTGCGCCAACCAGAAATAATGGATACTCGTCCAGCATTTTGCCCCTTAAGGTTTGTCTGTCGATTACTTCAAAAATATGCTGCAGGAATGCGCCATTGCCACAACCCATATCCAAGATCCCTTTAGGTTGTTCCTCAATAGGCAAATTGAAAAGCTTGACAATGATTTCATCTACAACTTTAAAGTAAGTATCGTGAGCACCACCGCTTCCCCAAACATTCATTTCACGATCAACATGAATTTCGTTTTCACCATCGGCTATCATTCTTAAAACAGCCGGATCACCAAAAATCAGTTCTTGAATTTTTGCAAAAGTTGGTAAATATGAAACCGTAACACCATAAGCACTGGCTCTTTTTGCATAAAATAAACCTACATCGGTAAATTGATAATTTCCGTTTTTCTTGAGGAACCATCCAAGGTGTACAAAGAAATCCAGTATTTTTTTAAATTGTACAGGAGATTTATGAAACTCTTCCGGCTTGAAAGAAGTCTCCATAAAATATTTGTGAAACATCCCGCTCATTGCCAGCTGAACGATAGTTGGGCCAATCAAATAACCTTCTATATGTTTTAAAATCTGGTCTTGAATACTATTGGTCAGATCATCTTCGCAGGATTCAACCCCATATTTATTTTTATATTTTTCAAAAATAATATTGAGTTTTTCAAACGGTGCATCTTCAAAGAGACGCGGATGAAACTGGGTTGAAAAATGAAGTAAATCAACCACATCTTCATAGAGATGAAACAATGAAAATGCTATTTCTGTCTTTTCATTTACAGATATCGTAATTTCTTGCGTACCGTTATTGACTTCATAATCAAGAAAACCCTGAGAAGCCAAAACCCTCAAGCCCACATTGAGATAACCTTCATTTGCTGTAAAAAGAGAGGTAAGCTCAGATAATTGTATTTGTTTTTTACTTAGAATAAACTCTAAAATGCCCTTATTTTTTAATGCTATTGCAACCGGAGCTACAGCTAAGCCGTCGAGATGTTTAAAAATAGAACTTCGGAGTTGTGATTTATCAATCATAGGAAATTAATGTGGGTTTATTCAAAAATAGTAATTTTTTAAACGAAGACCATATTAATTGTGTTTTTGTGTGTCAGAAATTTTTCCGCTATTGTAAGGGGTTCAATTGCGTAAAAGCTGTTAATGAAAAAAGCCTGTAAACAATGAGTTTACAGGCTTTTTTGTGGAGTCGCCGGGAATCGAACCCGGGTCCAAACAAGCAACTAAAGAGCTTTCTACGCGTTTATTTCCTGATTAGGTTTTCGATGTTAAGCTAGGTCAGGAACAACCACTCAACACTTATCTTCTTAATTTCGATATCTACCCGAAGCTCATAGAAATCTAGGTTTATTTTTACGGTTCCCCTGTACTGAACGCCACAAACCAAGGCTTTCAAGGAGAATCCAGCTTTCCTATCTGATAGGAACTTGGCGCAATCTTACTATAATTCGGATTATGCAGCTAAAGCGTAGTTATTTTCGCCGTGTAAAATTGTAAGATCTTATATTTACGAGCAAGGTCTCAATGCTCGACGTGCTTACTTTTCAATTCGACTTGCTGTCAAAACCAGTCGACCCCAAAAATGAGTTTGCAAATTTATACTATTTGAAGTTACTTTTGTAATAAATTTTATAGAAAAATAATATTATTCTTCATCTTTAAAATTAAAAGGATAATCACCAAAAATTGGAGCCAGTTTACGCACTGCATAAGTGTTTCTCGTCATTTTGTTTGATAAAGCAATAATCGTAACATTTTCTTTTTGAAGCGGAATATACGATGATGTATTACCATGCCACCAACCATTATGAAAGTAATAATTCTGACCAGTTTCCCAATTGATCATTCTGATGCCCAGACCATAATTTTTTGTCCCTTTTCTTTCATTGCTGTAACCCGTGTAAACTTGTTTTAAAAGAGCCGGCTTTAAAAAACCCGGGGCATTTCTGGCTCTGTCAAATTTTAATAAATCACGAGGAGTAGAGTAGATGTTTTTGTCGCCATAAACACAATCCAGATAATCAAAACCTATCTCGACACCATTACCTTTATACGAAGGAACAATTGTTTTTCTGTCTTTTTCATTATCAAAAACATACGTATTGGTCATGCCCAATGGTTTAAAAATCATTTGGGTCATGGCTTCTTTATATGTCAGCCCCGTTATCTTTTCGATAATAAGGGCCAACATTGCATAATTGGTATTGCAATAGCTAAAACGTGTTCCTGTTTTTGATTCTAAGCCAATATCTTTAGTCGCCAGAATATTCAAAATATCTTTATTGGTTAGCTGGTTGTGCCTGTCCCAAACTGATTTATCGTGATCTGTAAAATAGGCATAATTTCGCATACCGCTGCGGTGGCTTAACAACATTCTTACTGTACAATCCGGGTAAGGAAAAGTTTTTAAGATGGTATTTACTTTTTGATCTAAATCAAGTTTACCGGCATTTACTAATTTCAAAACTGCCGTTGCGGTCAAAACCTTACTTACAGATGCAATATGTAGTGGTGTAGTTGCGGTTATTGTTGTGCCTTCGTTTTTGTTGGCAAAACCATTGTATTTTTCATAGATGACCTGACCATTTCTCGCAACCAAAAATCCGCCATTCATCGAATTGTTGGGCCAGTTTTTATAATAAAAATGATTTATTCGTCCGGTTACTGAATTTATGTAAGCTTGCGATATTCGTTTTTCAGGACCTAAAGGTTGCATTTTAGGCAAGGTGTCTTCGATCGTTACCTCTTCTTTTTTTATTGTGTTTTTATCTTTGCCACAGGATCCTAAAACTAAAGTTAGGAAAACTATTTGTGCTATATTTGTCTTTTTAAGGAAACTCATTTTCATCATTCTTTAAAAACAAATATATAGAATTCAATATTTATGTTTGACCCTTTTGGGTTATTTAAAATCATTATTTTAACAAAATTTTAAGATTTTGTTTAATTAGTTCTTTGCTATTCAGCTTATAACGGTTTTTAAACATTCTAAATTCTATTTTAACAACAAAACTTTAACTAAATTTGTTATATTTGAAACAAATTGAATTCAAAAAGTTATATTAATAATTATTTTAATCTGATATAAATGAAATTTGGAATTATAAAAGAAAGAAAAAATCCACCGGACAGACGTGTTGTATTTTCACCAAGCGAACTTACAAAACTGAAACAAACGTATCATGACGCTACTATTGAAGTAGAAAGCTCAGATATTAGGATTTTTTCTGATGTTCAATATAAAAGTATGGGAATCACTGTTGCAGATGACGTTTCTGATTGTGATGTTTTGTTTGGAGTAAAAGAAGTTCCTGTAGATAGCCTGATTTCGGATAAAGCGTATTTCTTTTTTTCTCATACGATAAAAAAGCAGCCGTACAATCAGAAATTGTTAAAAGCGATTTTAGAAAAAAATATTGATCTTTATGATCACGAAACTATTGTCGATGAGCAAAATCGTCGCTTGATTGGTTTTGGAAAATATGCAGGAATGGTGGGCGTGTATAACGGAATTCGTGCTTTTGGAATAAAATTCGAACTGTTTAAATTGCCAAAAGCAGAAACACTAGCAGGCAAAGATGCGTTAATAATGCATTTGAAACGGATCAATTTACCGGCATTAAAATTTGTACTTACCGGAACCGGAAAAGTTGGTAGTGGTGCCAAAGAGATTCTTGATGCTATTAAGGTAAAAGAGATTACGGTAGATAATTATTTGACCAAAAACTATTCGCAACCTGTTTATGTGCAGCTGGATGTTTTAGAATATAACAAACGAATTGACGGAGAGGTTATTGATTTTGTAGATTTTATATCTCATCCGGAAGCGTATGTTTCTGATTTTGAAAAGTTCACAAAAGTATCAGATATTTATTTTGCAGGACATTTTTATGCCAGTGGGGCTCCAATGATTTTAACCAGAGAAATGCTGAATGCAAGTGATTGCAAGCTAAAAGTTGTTGCTGATATTTCTTGCGACGTCAATGGGCCAATTGCCTGTACTTTGCGTTCTTCGACAATCGAAGAGCCTATTTATGGATACTTTCCGCTGGAAGATAAAGAAGTAGATGTTTTTCATCCGGCAGCAGTTGTAGTAATGGCAGTTGATAATTTGCCATGCGAAATTCCAAAAGACGCCAGTGAAGGTTTTGGAGAGCAGTTTATGGAACATGTTATTCCTGCTTTTTTCAACGGAGATAAAGACGGAATTCTGCAACGCGCTAAAATAACAGATAAAGGAAAACTTACCCCAAGATTTAGTTATTTGCAAGATTATGTAGATGGGAAATAAAATAAGTTTCAGTCTCAGTTTTCAGTTCTGAGAGTGGGTAAACTTTGTCAAAGTTGTTAGTAACCGATTTGATATAAAAAAGGCAGCAAACTTTAGTTTACTGCCTTTTTTATGGTTACCACCGACTGGGACTGCGACTTTTTCTAAACCATTTCTTCTGGTTTTACCCAAGCGTCAAAGTCTTCTGGAGTTACGTAGCCCAGGCGAACGGCTTCGTCTTTAAGAGTTGTTCCGTTTTTATGGGCAGTTTGCGCAATTTCGGCTGCTTTATAGTATCCTATTTTTGTATTTAAGGCAGTAACCAACATCAACGAATTGTCGACTAATTCTTTGATACGTTTGTAATTTGGTTCGATTCCCTGAGCACAATGCTCGTCGAACGAAATACAAGCATCTCCTAGCAATCTTGCTGATTGCAGGAAGTTTGCTGCCATCACGGGCTTAAAAACATTAAGCTCATAATGTCCCTGCATTCCGCCAACAGTAATTGCCATATCATTTCCTATTACTTGTGCGCAAACCATTGTCAGGGCTTCACATTGCGTAGGGTTTACTTTTCCGGGCATGATAGAAGATCCCGGTTCGTTTTCAGGAATGTGAATTTCTCCAATTCCGGAGCGTGGCCCTGAAGCTAACATTCTAATATCATTTGCTATTTTATTTAGAGAAACAGCCAATTGTTTTAATGCGCCATGTGTTTCTACAATGGCATCATGGGCTGCGAGAGCTTCAAATTTATTCTCGGCAGTAACAAAAGGAAGATTGGTGAATTTTGCGATATACCCGGCTACTTTTACGTCATATCCTTTTGGGGTGTTCAATCCGGTTCCTACTGCAGTTCCGCCCAAAGCGATCTCAGATAAATGGGCTAAAGTATTTTTAAGTGCTTTTAAGCCAAAAGATAATTGAGCAGCATATCCTGAAATTTCCTGTCCTAATGTTAGCGGGGTTGCATCCATAAGATGGGTACGACCAATTTTTACTACACTTGCAAATTCGGTTGCTTTTGCGGCTAAAGTAGCGTGTAGTTTTTCGACTCCCGGAATAGTAGTTTCGATTACTATTTTGTAAGCTGCAATGTGCATTGCGGTAGGGAAGGTATCGTTAGATGATTGTGATTTGTTGACATCGTCGTTGGCTTTGATAAAAGGTTCGCCTTCGCCAATATTAAATCCCTTTAAGACTTGTGCGCGATTGGCAACAACTTCATTTACGTTCATATTGCTTTGAGTTCCTGAACCGGTTTGCCAGATTACCAGCGGAAACTCGTCTTTTAATTGTCCCGCCAGAATTTCGTCGCAAACTGCTGCAATCGCATCTCTTTTTTCGATTGGCAAAACCCCTAAGTCAGCATTGGCATAAGCAGCAGCTTTTTTAAGATAAGCAAAACCTTCAATTATTTCTTGTGGCATAGAAGCCGAAGGTCCTATTTTGAAATTGTTTCGGGAACGCTCTGTTTGTGCGCCCCAGTATTTATCTGCGGGGACCTGAACTTCGCCCATTGTATCTTTTTCTATTCTGTATTTCATGTTGTTATTTGTAAAAGGTTATATGTGATTTGTGAAATGTTGTGGTGAATGGGACGCTGATGATACTGATTTACTTCGTAAAGACGCGGATTAAAACTGATCTTTTTCTTTTATGATTGAATCTTCTTAGTAAAAACGGTTGTCCTAGCCCTGATGGGAGCGGCATCCTTTTGTGTCCGCCGCGGCGGACATAAAAGATATAGCGTACAGCAGGAATTAGCTCCTAAAAACACTCATCTTCTTCTTGTTTAGAGGGTTAAATAATAATCGAAAAAATCCCTTATTTAAAATGAGTTTAAATATACGGATAATTGTGATTTTATGAAAATTGATTTCGTTTTTATTGCTAACGAAAAATATAAAACATACATTTGTCCTTACATTCAAAAATTCCGGAAAACATGTTTGAATTTTCACAGTACTTAGGTTTTTTACTTTTCTTGACCATACTAACTATAGGGTTTTGGTTGATGTTTTTCTTGGTTGGTTTCGTATCTTATTGGGTTACGGGAGCAAGCTGGGAACTTTTCAAAGAGAAAAGAGCAAAGAAGAAACAAGAACAATCGATTTAATTTTAAATTGATTTCAATAAAAAAGGACCCGTTTTTACGAGTCCTTTTTTTATGCTTTAACATTATGTTTTAAAATAATTATATAAAAAAAGACCCGTTTTCACGAGTCTTTTTTATGTTTATCTCAAAGATTATCCGGCAGGAAATTCTCCTCCGTCGCCACCACCATCATTTTTGGGTGCAGCATTTTTATCTCTGTCACTTTTGGCTTTGTTAAAGCGATAGGTAAACGATAAGTTGAATTGACGTTTACGGAATTGCATTTCGCTATAAGCGCTTTGACTTTCCTGTGTCACATCATTTTGTAGATAAGTGTAAGACTTCATGATTCGGGAGTTAAAAATGTCACTAATATTGAAGGCTATCGTCGCTTTGTCTTTCATGACATCTTTGCTAAGCGCCGTGTTCATACCAAACTGACCTAAGTTTTTACCTTGAGCCGTTTTTTGCTCACCATTATAAACCCCGCTTAATTGCCAGTCTATTTTGTATGGTAGGGTTAGTTTTGAGTTGATTCTGGCAAACCATGTATTGGCTTGATTGTCCAGATTTTGAACTACGACATTACCTTTTGTATCGGTGTACGTATTATCTCCGGTCGTTTTTACGTTGTAAAAATTGAAGTTACTGTTAACTCTCCATATTTTGAAGGGTGTATAATTAAGAGTAAACTCAAAACCAAATTTTTGCTCTCTTCCTAAGTTAATTGGGCGGCTTAAAATAACCGGAATTCCATCAACTGTCTGACCTGGCTGAGGAGTTACGACCTTACCATCAGGAGTTACAACGTCACCGGTAGGAGTTCTCACAAAGCTGAAAACATCTTTTGTGTTTTCAAAATATGCCGAGGTATTAAAAGTTACTTTGCCCCAACGTTTGATGTATCCAATATCGAATTTGTCTGTTAAAGATGGATCTAAGTCCGGATTTCCCTGAAAAATATTAACATTGCTGGAGTAATTCGTCGCAGGATTCATGAAACGTCCTCTAGGTCTTGTTAGACGCTTGCTGTAACTTGCGCTGAAACTACTTTTCTCTGAAAGTTCGTAGCTTACAAATGCGCTCGGAAACAAATTGTTGTATTTTTTTGTGTTGAAATTATTAGTATCTAACAGATTTACCTGAATATTGGTGTCTTCCCAACGCAAACCAAATAAATAAGAAAACTTATTGACTTTGAAGCCGTATTGTGTGTAAATTGCGTTTATGTTTTCCTTGTACTCTAAAGTATTTGATAATTTTGGATCAGGGTTGTTTAGATTGTCGGTTATTATATATTTATTGTTCAGGTCGCCAAAACTTCCTTTATATCCGGCCTCAAATTGACTTCCTTCGCCTAATGGCAATACGTAATCTGTTTGTAATAATACTTGTTTCTGAACCTGATCGTTCAGGGTGCTATTGACATTTGGTGATGCTGTGATGAGACTATTACTATCGTCTGTATTTCTGGAAACCGATAAATCGGCAGTAAGTTTATGTCCTTTATTGTTAAAATTCTTGATTAAGTTTGACGTATATTCTACATTTTCACTCGCGGTAACACCATCATTAAATCGGTATGAATTGCTTGTAAAATCATGTGTTGCGCCAAAATTACTATAAGTGATATTATCTCTTGTGTCGCCGGAATTCTTTTGGTAATTAATAGCATTTGTCCAAAACGTATTTGGAGCAACAGTCCATTCTATACCTGCTCTTCCGTTAAATCCGTCAGAAGTTCTTTTAGTATCACGATCCTCGTCAAGGTATCCTTTTGGAGTTCCGTCAGCATTAAAATATCCTGTATTGGTTAAGCCTGCACCTTCGCTTGTTCTGCGGTTGTAACCAAGAGTTGTGAAGTAGTTTAATTTCTCTGTTTTATAATTTAAATTACCACTTAAACCATACGTTTCCGGAAGACCTGTAGAGGCTATAAAAGTTCCGTTTAAACCTTGATTTTTTCCTTTTTTAAGAATGATATTAATGATTCCTGATCCACCTTCGGCATCGTAACGGGCTGATGGATTGGTGATAACTTCGACTTTGTCAATAGCATCGGCCGGAAGCTGGCGTAATGCTTCGGCAACGTTTATTGCGTTTGAAGGTCTTCCGTCAATTAAGATTCGGATATTATCACTTCCTCTTAAACTTACGTTTCCTTCTGTATCAACAGAAACAGATGGTACATTGTCTAAAACGTCACTTACAGTTCCGCCTTTTACCATCATATCCTGACCAACGTTGTATACTTTTTTATCCAGTTTTATGTCTACTGTCGACTTTTCGGCACGAACTACAACTTCATTTAATTGTGCTGCATCTTCAGATAGATTAACAACGCCTAAATTAGTATCGCCCTGAATTGTTTTTCCTTTTATTTCGGTTGCTTTAAACGAGATAAATTCAACTTTTATATCGTACGTTCCCGGAGCAATTGCGACATCAAATTCACCTTTTGGATTAGTTATTCCACCTGCAATGACTTTGGTGTCATTTGGGGCAGTGATCGAAATCGTGGCATATTCAAGAGGTTGTTTACTAATTTTTTCGAAAACTTTTCCCGTAACCTTTACTTTGTTTGTGGCAGGTGGTCCCTGCTGTCCATAGTTGTAAAAACTTGTAAGAAAGAATACAAGCAATACAGCAAATTTGATTTGTTTCATTTTTATTTTTGGTTTCAATTAATCTTTAGATGGCAAATGTAGCTTTTGGTTTAAAGAGAAAAATCACAAAAATATGTTAATTTGATTCTTTATAATCAATCTAAAAAAGAAGCTACCAGCTCTAAATCCCGTCCTATAATCGCTTTTCCGTCTTTGATCACAATTGGGCGCTCTATTAAAATTGGATTAGCTGTCATAGCCTGAATAATCTGGTCATTCGTAAGTTCTTTGCCTTTGTAATTATCGATCCATATTTTTTCTTTAACACGTACTAATTGAACAGGTTGCAGATTTAGTTTTTCAAGTAGCACTTTTAGTTCATCAAAAGTTGGTGTTTCTGTGAGGTACGGGATAATTTCGTATTCCTGATTGGTTTGTTCAATAAAAGCCAGACAGTTTCTGGATTTTCCGCAACGTGGATTATGGTAAATTTGTATCATTTTATTATATTTAGACTGTTGTAAGATAATTAAACTAAAATTTAGGTATTTTAGCAAGACCAAAAATAAGATTTACTTATCAATTCGAATTCTCATTTTTAAATTATTATATATGTTTTTAGAACAAGGAATTAAACCTCAAAATAAATTCTGGTTGTATCTTATAGGATCCGTTTTAATTATTATTGCGTCGTTTATTGGTCAAATTCCTTTTTCGGTTGCAGTATTGTATAAAAGCTTTAATAGTAAAAGTGCTTTTCCAACAGATAATGCTGCTGTTATGAAAATGTTTGAACCTAATCTTACTTTGTTTTTGGTCATGATTTCTTTTGCTTTTGCACTGGCGGGAATTTATTTTGTTGTAAAATATCTACATCACCAGACCTTTTTATCAGTAACCACATCCCGGGAAAAAGTAGATTGGAAACGTGTTGCTTTTTCATTTGTTTTATGGTCAGTTTTTACTCTGTTAAGTTTCTTGTTTGTATACTATAAGTCTCCCGGGAATTTTATCTGGAATTTTAAATTAATTCCTTTCTTGATTTTAGTTATCACAGGGTCAATATTGATACCAATACAAACGAGCACTGAAGAATATGTTTTTAGAGGATATCTCATGCAGGGATTTGCCAATTTGGCTCAAAACAGATGGTTTCCGCTCCTGATGACATCGCTTATATTTGGTTCTATGCATATTTTTAATCCGGAAGTGGCAAAAATGGGCTATGTTATCATGATTTACTACATAGGAACCGGATTGTTTTTAGGAATTATCACGCTTATGGATGAAGGAATCGAATTGGCTTTAGGTTTTCATGCCGCCAATAATTTAATTGGTGCTCTGTTGGTTACGTCAGATTGGTCTGTTTTTCAGACCCATTCTATATTTAAAGATCTGTCAGAACCCTCAGCGGGACTGGATGTTATATTGCCCATTGTTGTTATTTATCCTGTTTTGCTTTTTATATTTAATAAAAAGTACAAATGGAACAACTGGAAAGAAAAGTTAACTGGTAAAATAAATGTTGTAGAAATTTCAAATTAATATAGTCATGTCAAAATTAACGCATAAAAATGTTCATAATTATTTTAAATTAAATGGTTATCATTTAAACGGAATAGAATTGAGCCGAGTGGGATATAGCTATATCAAAGAAGGGGATGTGTACGAAAGGGCAATTGGTGAATTTTTGCTGGATTGGTTCGATGAGAAGGAATATATCGAAATGACGACATCCGGTACAACAGGACTTCCTAAATTGGTTCGGTTAGAAAAGCAAGCCATGATTCAGTCTGCATTGGCTACAGGAGATTTTTTTGGTTTAGAGCCGGGTAATAAAGCTTTATTGTGTTTGCCAACACAATTTATAGCGGGTAAAATGATGTTGGTTCGAAGTCTGATTTTAGGTTTAGATATCGATGTGGTATCACCAAGTACAGATCCGTTGGCATTGAATAGAACTAAATATGATTTTGTTGCTATGGTACCTTTGCAGGTTCAAAACTCTATCGAAAAACTTCATAACGTCAAGAAGTTGATTATTGGTGGTGCTAAAATAGATAGCGCGCTCGAAGGGCAGCTTTTACCCTTAAAGACTGAAATCTATGAAACGTACGGAATGACCGAAACAATTACGCATATCGCTGCAAAAAGAGTAGGCGAGAGTGTATTTTCGATTTTACCAAATGTGAAAATTGCTAAAGATGATCGAGATTGTTTAGTGATTTCTGTTTCTTCTATTTCCAACGAGCCAATTGTTACCAATGATCTTGTAGAATTGATAAACGAAAACCAGTTTATTTTTTTAGGAAGAATAGATAATGTAATCAATAGTGGAGGAGTAAAACTCATTCCGGAACAAATAGAAGCAAAACTAATTGGTAAAATTGATGCCAGATTTTTTGTTACAGGAATTCCGGATACGATTTTGGGCGAAAAATTAATTTTGGTTATTGAAGGAGAAAAGCAAGAATTTGCGTCTGATTTTTTTGATGTTCTTGGGAAATTTGAAAAACCAAAAGAAATTGTTTTTGTTCCAAAATTTAAGGAAAACGAAAATGGTAAGTTGTTGCGTAAACCGAGTTTAACTTAATTTTTGGTTTTTTATATATGTAAGAAAAATTAGCTATCTTTAAAAAGTATTAACTTAAAAAAGATAACTATGAAACTTATTTTAAATCTTCCAAATGTTCAGGTGCTAAGCAAGAATGAACTAAAACAAATTAAGGGTGGTAATTATATTTATTCTCTTAATGGTTATAAACTGGACTGTTCTAAACCTCTTGTTGAGCGACCTTCCTGTGATCCTTACAATATACCAACATTTTGTTTAATTTCGCCAGATATGTGCCCGGTTTAATACTATAAAAAAAGCCTTTAGAAAATAATCTAAAGGCTTTTTTTATAGGTATAGCAGTTAGATTTATTCTTTAACTACTGCATCTTTACGTTCTAACAACGCCATATAAAATCCGTCGAAACCTGACTCAGAAGCCAGAATTTTACGATCTTTAATGAAGGTAAATTGTTTTCCGATTTCAGTTTTTAAGAATTTTTCTACTTGCTCCTGATTTTCTGATGGTAGTACAGAACAAGTTGCATAAACTAATTTTCCGCCTGGTTTTACAATTTTAGAATAGCTTTCTAAAACCTCTGCCTGTACTTTACGGATATTATCAATAAATTCAGGTTTCAATTTCCATTTGGCATCCGGATTTCTTTTTAGAACTCCTAAACCGCTACAAGGCGCATCAATTAGAACACGATCTGCTTTTTCGTGTAATTTTTTGATCACTTTTGTAGTGTCAATAATTCTGTATTCAATATTAAAAGCGCCATTTCTTTTAGCTCTTAATTTTAATTGTTTTAGTTTGCTTTCATACAAATCCATTGCAATCAATTGTCCTTTGTTTTCCATCAAAGAGGCAATGTGCAATGTTTTTCCTCCGGCTCCGGCGCAAGTATCTACGACACGCATTCCTGGTTTGACATCCAGAAAACCGGCAACCAATTGTGAGTTTGCATCCTGAACCTCAAAAAGTCCTTGTTTAAAAGCGTCTGTCAAAAATACATTCGCTCTTTCTTTTAAGACTAAAGCTTCAGGTTGATCTTTTAAATATTCTGTTTCAATATTCAAATCCATCAACGTGTTTCTCAGGCTTTCCTTAGTTCCTTTAAGCGTATTGGTTCTTAAAATAACTTTGGCAGGTTGGTTTTGAGCCGCAATTTCTGTAGCCCAAACTTTTTCGCCTAATTCTTTTACACCCAATTCATCCATCCAGTCCGGAATAGATTCTTTTAATGCTCTAACTTTCGAAAGTTCATCAAAACGTCCTTTTATTTTTCTTTCAGGAGTTCCTTCCAATTGTTTCCAATCCGGAATTGGATATCCTCTTAAAACTGCCCAAACTGCAAACATTCGCCATAAATTCTCTCTGTCAAAAGGTTCTTTTACTTCTGCAATTTCTGCGTATAATCGTTTCCAACGAACAATTTCGTATATCGTTTCAGCAACAAACTTCCTGTCAGAACTTCCCCAACGTTTGTCTTTTTTTAATGCTCTTGCTACCACTTTATCCGCATATTCTCCTTCATTGAAAATTGCATTTAAAGAATCGATGGTAGTATAAACTAAATTTCTGTGTAATCTCATTTTAATTATTTGAGTTGCAAAGGTACTATTAATTGATTGAAAGTTAAATTTTTAATTCTGATTGTTGATTTAACCTTCTTTAAAAAGAAAAAAAACACTCTAATAAAGTTTAAAAGAGTGTTTTTGAATGTATTTTATAAATGATTTATTTTATAATTCGGGTCAATCCGATGTTTTCCGGAGCATGAAGCACCATAGGGAATTTCTCTATTTTTACCGAACTACTGTCCAAACCAAAAGCTCTTTCTTCAGACAAACTCAGTTTCTTGATAAAGAAATAAGAGTTCATGATAATGTTTTCGTGCCATCTTAAATCGTTGTCATTCGATAAAAATTTCTCAGACAATACAAACTTAAAGTCACCAATAATATTGTTTTTGTTTAGTGATTCATAACGGCTTGTTATATCTACTTCGCCACGTTTTACCATATCGCGAATTACTTCTCTAAACATCAAATTGATTTTGGTAGGTTCTCTGAATCCTAAATTAAAATCGATTCTGTAAATATCATCTTTTGCAATTTCGGTCACTTTATATTGTGTTTTATAAGGCTCAGTCAAAATATTTACATGTACAAACCAGTAGATATCAGCTCTTTTTGGACGTTTTTGCAAGATCGAATAAATAACTTTTTCCTCTAGTTCGTCTACACGATTTGCATTGGTCATATAAACCAAATGTGTTGCATATTTAGGGATCGATAAGTCTTCGCTTAACTCCATTAATACTTTTTTATAATCGTCGATTTTGATGATTTTAGTATAGCTTTTGTTAATTTTCTTAGCCAGATACCAGATTGTCATGATCGATATAAGCAAAGCAGCGATGATTAAAGTTACGTAACCGCCCTCGGCAAATTTGGTGATGTTAGCAATCAAAAAGCTAAATTCTATAAGAAGATAAATCGTGATAAGCGGAACCATTAAATACAGTTTTACTCTTTTCATTATCAAATAATAATTAAGTAAAATAGTGGTCATGATCATACATAAAATGATAGCAAGACCGTAGGCATGCTCCATGTTTCCTGATTTTTGAAAGTGTAAAACGATTCCAACACAACCAAAAAACAATAACCAGTTGATCGACGGGATATACAGTTGTCCTTTGACTTCAGTAGGATATTTGATTTTTACTTTTGGCCAGAAATTCAATCGCATTGCTTCGTTTATCAATGTAAATGAACCGCTAATAAGTGCTTGAGAAGCAATTACAGCTGCAAGAGTTGCTACCACAATTCCAAACGGAAGAAACCAATGAGGCATAATCAGATAAAAAGGATTTCCGTTTTCTCCGCCTAATTGTTGTAGTGTACTTCCTTCATGATGTATTAAATAAGCCGCCTGACCAAAATAATTTAATACCAAGGTTGTTTTTACAAATATCCAGCTAATTCTAATGTTTTTTCTACCGCAGTGTCCCATGTCAGAGTACAATGCCTCGGCACCCGTTGTACATAAAAATACAAATCCAAGTACAAAGAAACCATCCGGATGAATCGATAGTAAATGATAAGCATAGTAAGGATTTACAGCTTTTATTACCTCTGGATGACTTAGAATCTGAATCGTTCCAAGGGTTCCCAACATGGCAAACCAAATAAGCATCATGGGTGCAAAAAACTTCCCAACGAGCTTGGTTCCAAATTGTTGTATGGTAAATAAAATAAATAGAATTCCGATAACAATATAAACAATTGTCTCCGTTTCCATTGTAGGATAAAACGCTCTAATTCCTTCAACTGCAGAAGATATCGAAATAGGGGGCGTTATAATTCCGTCGGCAAGCAGTGCACTTCCACCAATTATGGCGGGCACAATGAGCCATTGAATTTTGGTTTTTTTGACTAAGGCATACAAGGCAAAAATCCCACCTTCGCCATGATTATCAGCACTTAAGGTGATAAGGACATACTTAATGGTAGTTTGCAAAGTCAGAGTCCAAAAAACGCATGAAATTCCACCTAAAACAATATCAGAATTTATGGCATAATCACCAAGTATGGCTTTCATTACATATAATGGCGAAGTACCAATATCCCCATAAATAATTCCTAATGTTATCAATAAACCTCCTATAGACAACTTACTATGTAAGTTTTTATGCGATGCGCTCATGTATGTTTTTATAAAAGACGGTTGCAAATTTACTGTTTTAAAACAAATTAGCGTCAATTATAATTAAAAAGATAAAAAAAAGCACAATCGTTAAATTGTGCTTTAGTTTTTTATTTAGAAATGCGAATTTAATATTAACCTCTTCTTCCTTCGCCACCTCTTGATCCGGAACTACTTTCTCTTTGTGGCTGGCTGCCTCTGGACTCCTGACTTGCTCTTGGAGATTCTGAACGTTGCGTGTTTTCAGGTCTTGGTGAGCTTGTTCTGTTTTCTGAATAGTTTCTCGGAGCTTCTGTTCTTTGTACAGAAGAACCTCTGTTGTTATTCATATCACTTTGAGAATTTCCTCTGGACATATTGCCATTGTTCTGGCTGTAATCTCTTCTATTGTCTGTTCTTTGAGTGTTGTCAACTCGTACCGGATTATTTGGTGTGGTCGTATAATCTCTGCCTGTCGAAGTTGCACGATTTGTATTGTAACTTCTGTCGGTAGTACCTCTGTTATCAGCATAGTTTCTGGTTGGAGTTGTATTATCCGGAGTAGAAACTCTTCCTGAATTCGATCTGTTTGTGCTGTAGTTGTTGTTCTGAGTTCTGTTATAATCTCTACTTGCAACACGTCTTTGATCCAGATCGTATCTGTTGGTTACATTGTAATGTCTTTGAGCAAAGCTATTATCTGGGCGTCTGGTTTCGTAACCGTAAGTACGTCTTGATTCGTACATAACAGGAGCTATGTAACTTCTTCTTGTGCTTACATAATTATAATGGTTGTTTACGTTGATACATACATTGATGTTGTTTCTGTATCTGTAAATAGGATAAGGTGTCCAGGCAGCATAATAAGTAGGATAATAGTTCCATGTCCATGCAGAACAATATGGGCGGTAATTTCTAGCCCAAAATGAAGCATATATTACAGGAGTTACATTATAAACCGGCTCATAAATATAGTTCGCTCCGTATAGGTAAGTGTTTCCTACAACCTGCACATTTACTCTATTATAATTATCTCTCTCTACATCGATTGTAGCGATGTCCTGATATACGTCTCGGTCTAAAACCGCCTGGATAATTACAACGTGAGTTCTGGCTTCGACAGATTCGATTACGCGCAAATAATCAACTTCGTTATCCCCGTTTAAATCAAGATTTGATATTTGATATTTAGGATCATTTAAGCGTCTTTCAAAATCCTGAAGATTTGCTGATTCTCCAAACATAGAAGCTACAGCTCTTAAATCTAAATTATCGCTTATATCTGAATTCTTCGCATAAACAGTAGTTTGGCTTTGTACTTGTACAGAACTAAAACCTAGTGCTAACAGGGCTATAAATAGTAGTTTAGTTTTCATTTTTAAATCATATTAAGATTAATATTCTGGGATATCCAATTACTGTGCCAGAAAAAAACACCCAACTTATTTACTGTGTTAGAAATAATTGTATTTTAGCACCAAAAAACTAATTTATATGAGAAAAGTAATATTATTTTGCGGTGTTTTTATTTTGTTTATGTCTTTTAAAACGCTGCATTATAGTGATAAAATAGAATTAAATGGTTATTTTTCAAGTGTGCAGATTGATACATTATTTAAGGATAAAATAAGCATTCGCGCCATATTAATTGATAAAAATAAGGTTTGGTACGGAGGTGATAATTCTCGTTTTGGCTATTATGACTTAGATAAAAATGAGAAATTCGAAGACCATATTTATCGTGATACTTTAAAATTAGAATTTAGAAGTATAGCCCAGACTTCAAACGATGTATATTTGTTAAGTGTAGGAAATCCTGCATTACTTTATCAGGTTTCTAAAAAAAATCAAAAAGTAAAATTAGTTTATAAAGAAATTCATTCGAAAGTGTTTTACGACAGTATGCAATTTTGGAATGATAAAGAAGGAATTGCTGTTGGTGATCCTACAGAAGATACTTTTTCAGTAGTTATTACACGTGATGGTGGAGAAACCTGGACTAAATTACTATCAGACAAATTGCCTACAAATGCACAGGGCGAAGCAGCTTTTGCCGCCAGTAACTCTAATATTGTAGTAAAAGGAAACGAAACCTGGATTGTCTCGGGTGGAAAAAAAGCAAGGATTTTTTATTCTCCTGATAAAGGAAAAACCTGGAAAGTTATTGATACGCCTATGGTTCAGGGAAAAGAAATGACAGGAATTTTTACAGCTGATTTTTATGATGCAAAATCCGGTTTTATAGCAGGAGGAGATTATGAGTTTCCGGATCAAAAAAAGGATAATAAAGCTTTTACCAAAGATGGAGGAAAGACTTGGGAATTAATTGGACAAAATGAAGGTTTTGGATATGCTTCCTGTGTACAGTATGTTCCGGGTAGTAATGGTAGCCAATTGGTTTGTGTGGGATCAGGAGGATTACAATATTCAACAGATAATGGAGCTTCATGGGTACAGTTGTCTAATGACAGCCAGCTTTTTACAATCCGTTTTTTAAATAAAAATACTGCAATAGCAGCAGGTTATAATAAATTGGTTCGAATTCATTTTAAATAAAAATAACAAGACCCCTAAATAATAAAGTAAGTATTATTATATAGGGGTCTTATCGCTATTGTTTATTTTGATTTTTTTTTACTTATTACCGGCTTTATCACGGTATTGCTTTAATAACTTTTTATTAAAATCATCTTCAGATTTTTTAAGCTTTAATATCTTCTTTGCTGATAGTATCTTTTTTATATTACTATTGTATTTGTCACGCAAAAGATATAATTCTTTGTCAGTACTTTCCATTTGCGACAGGAGCGAAGCAGCCTCTTTTTCAGACATTGCACCAATGCTCTCATCGTCTAGCTTGCTTAAGTACATTTTCATTTTTTCATGACGCAATTCAAATTGTTTATCATCAAATGCATTATAAATGGGCCAGAATTTTTCTGCTTCTGTAGAACTTAACTCAAGTTCTGTCGTTAGAAAAGAAACTTTGTACGCTTTAACTTTTTCACGCTTTTCATCTGTTTTTTCATTTTGTGCATAAAATGAAAAAGTAGTAAAGAATAGAATTATCGGTAATATGTTTTTAATTTTCATTGTATGATATTTATGTTTTTATTCTGAAATTAAATTTTCAATATTTGAATTTGTTGCCAAAACATCCTCTATTGTTTCATCTTCTATAGGAACATTTTTGCTAAGTTCGTTAATATCTTTTGTATCTAATTTTTGAATCAAATCATATTGATTTAAATTAGACTGATAGGCTAAATAAGTTTCCAGGGTATCTTCATCCAGATCTTTAGATGTGTTGTTGTAATTGCTGATTACCGGAATCATCAGGGCAATAAATACTACGGCCGCCGCAAGGATCGAAAGTACTTTTTTACGTCTGTAAATTGGAATTACTTTTACTTCTTCCTTTTCATTTATTTGCTGTAGAATTTTTGTCGAAAAATCATCAAAGTAATCCTCCGGAGTTTTAAATCCAGTTACTATTTTCGGTTCGTTTTCTAATTTAAATGCTTTCATAATGTCTATAAGATATGTTTTATAACAAAAGGTTTAATTTGAAGTAACATATAATTCAATTTTTTTTACTGCGTGATGATATGATGCTTTCAATGCACCAACTGAAGTTCCTAAAATTTCTGCGATTTCCTCGTATTTTAATTCCTGAAAATATTTCATTTTAAAAACCAACTGTTGCTTTTCGGGCAAAGTTACAATGGCTTTTTGAAGTTTTATCTGAATTTCGTCTCCATCAAAATAAACATCAGCTTTTAGATTGTCTATGGTTTTGTTTTGTAAATCTTCAGAAGTAACTCCGTTTAGTTTTGCTTTTTGATTTAAAAAAGTCAAAGCCTCATTGGTTGCAATTCGATACATCCAGGAAAAAAGTTTGCTTTCTCCCTTAAAATTCTTCAAATTCTGAAAAACTTTTACAAAAGTATTCTGCAATACATCATCTGTATCATCATGATTCAAAAGGATATTTCGAATATGAGCATACAATGGCTTTTGATAATCAGACAAGAGTGTTTGAAACGCTGTATTTTGCGTTTTAGGATTTAATAGCTGTTGTATAAATTCCTTCTCGTCTGTCAAATTTTTTTGATTTATCTTAATTTAGAACGAATTTTAAACAAAAGGTTTGATAACCTGATTATTTTAGAATTCTGACTGCTCTTCTTCTGTAGATTTTGGAGTAGTTTTAGGTGTTTCTGCAGGTTTTGCAGCTGCAGGTTCTGTCTCTGATCTGTAAACAGGTGCTTTGACAACCGGAATTGGTTTTGGTTTTATCGGGTAATAAATTTCGGTCATTAACTTAGACGGACTTTTTACGTCTAGTTTGCTAATGGTTAGAATTTCAAGATGTGACCAGTTTAAATCCAGTGTTATTTTTTCTTTGTTTACAAAAGCATTGCTTTTGGCAATTGCCTGGTTAAGATGGGTGTAATCACCTTTTAGAGTTGTTTTGACCGCTTCGAAACCATTCAGAGTCCCTCCAGAAATATCACTTCCTGATGTTGTCATGATTTCTTTGTTTGTAGGTAAACAAATAGAAATTTTTGCTAATCCGGTTGTTGTGTCGTAAGTATGGTAAATAATAAAAGGTTTTCCGTTTGTAGACAAGCCATTGTTTCGACTAAACTCGATAAGTTTCGGAATTACAACTCTTGCATTTTTATTTACTTTAGAAATTTCGCTTGTAAAAGTTTGTTTGATGTAAGGAGTTTCGATTTTTTTGACAACACCATTTACATCAACCGAGAAAGTTTTAGTCTCATAATCCAGGTTCTTGTCAATATTTGCAAGGCTTTTTTCGTAGATAGTACCTATAACTTTATCAGAACCTCCGTTAAGAGCGGTATAAACTTTGAATAAAAAGCTCATTGTTCCGGATGCTTTCCAGGTAACTTTCGTTTTTCCTGCCAAAGTATCTTTAAACGTCCAGTTTATGTCAGCTTCAGTTCCGTTATATTTCATTTTTTGATCAATGCTTTCACCGTCCTTTGTTTTTAGCGTGATTGCATTTCCTTTTCCGTCTTCTCCGGCCCAATAATATGAAGCACCGTTTCCGACTGTTTTACTTGGAAACGTCATTTTTATTGAAGGATCTTCCGCTGTCCACGATTCAAAATCTTCGTAGTTTCTAAAATCATTTATATAATTGTAAACTGTTGCTTTTGGCGAATTGATCACTTTGCTTCTTTCAACAGAAAAAATCCCTTTTTGAGTAGCAACAAAAACAGTGAGTGCAACTAAGCTTAATAATAATAGCAGGAATAAATATTTCAGAATCTTCATTGTAGTCAGTTATTTTGTGTCGTAAAGTTATAAATTTTATTACGAGTCATGTTAATTGTAGCGCAATAAAAGTACACTTTATAAAATTATTAAGGTCAATAAAAGCTTTAAATAAAACGTTTTTAAAGAAGTTTAATTGTAAGACTTCAAAAATTACTTATTTTAAATGTAGCAATAAATTTATGTAATTATCTTTTAAAGAAAAATTTGATCACAAATAATATAGCAATAAAAAGCAAGAATACAATTAGTACTTTATAATTTCCTTTGTAGAAAACTTTGTGCAATGCAAGATCTTTTCGATAAGCAAATATCATTACGATTACAAATGCAATAAAAAAACAGAGTGCGAATATTAATTGTCCTTGACTAAACATAGTAAAAATTATTTTCGACAAATTTAGAGAATTGTATACGAATAGTTGCTAATTTGCCGGTTCATTTAATCAAATAAAATCATGAGAAAACAACTTGATGCGGTTACTGAATTTCATACTGCTTTTAAAATAGGTCACAGCCAAACACCAATTGCCGATTTGGGTGAGACTAAAAAAATACTTCGTTATAATTTGATGAAAGAGGAAAACGAGGAATATCTGGAAGCAGTACAAAATAATGATTTAGTCGAAATCGCTGACGCTCTTGGAGATATGATGTATATTTTGTGCGGAACAATAATCGAACACGGTTTGCAGGATAAAATCGAAGCTGTTTTTGATGAAATTCAGCGTAGTAATATGAGTAAACTTGGAGAAGATGGGCAACCAATTTACAGAGAAGACGGAAAGGTCATGAAAGGACCTAATTATTTTAAGCCTGATTTTTCTAAATTATTGTAAAATAAATTCTGTTTAATTTTTTTTTTTCACGCAGATTTTGCAGATCGAGCAGATTTTATTATGCTGTTTGAGTGTAGTTTGTCATTTCGACGAAGGAGAAATCTTCGCAATGAACTCCGTTTCTAAAAGTGGCCAATCTTTGTCGAGCTTCTCGCAAGGATTTCTCCTTCGTCGAAATGACAAGATTGTGTTTAATTATATAAAATATAAAACCCGACAAATTTTTAAAATCTGTCGGGTTTTTATATTTAAATAGCTTTGGCTTATTGCACCTTTACAGTCCAGCCAAAAGTATCTTCAGAAAGTTTGTTTTGAAGACTTGTTAATTTTTCTTTTAAAAGAGAGGCGTATGAGTCCTCAACCGGAGCCATTTCATAATAAACATCCTGATAAGAGAAACCTTTAATAACACTGATAACAGCGGCTGTTCCGGCTCCAAAAATTTCTTTTAGTGATCCGTTTTTTGCAGCTTCTACCAATTCTGAAACAATTACAGAACGAACATCTACTTTAAGACCTTCTTTTTCTGCCATAGCAATCAAACTTTTTCTGGTAATACCGTCTAAGATTCTTTCGCTTGTAGGAGCAGTCAATAAGGTATCATTAATTCTAAAGAAAACGTTCATTGTGCCCGCCTCTTCTAGTTTAGTATGTGTTGCATCATCTGTCCAGATAACCTGTTGAAAACCATCTTTATTGGCTAAGTTTGTTGGGTAAAACTGTGCAGCATAATTTCCTGCCGCTTTTGCAGCTCCAATTCCGCCATTTGCAGCTCTGCTGTAATGTTCAGCAATAATAACTTTTACCTCACCGGCATAATAAGATTGTGCAGGAGAAAGTAAAATCATGAATTTATATTCGTCAGAAGGATTCGCAACAACACCAGCGCCTGTAGCAATCATAAACGGACGAATGTACATGCTGCTTCCGTTTCCTCTTTGAATCCACTCCTGATCAATTTTTAATAATTCATTCAAACCATCCATAAAAATAGCTTGCGGAACTTCCGGCATTGCCATACGAACTGCAGAATTATTAAAACGTTTAAAGTTTTCGTCAGGTCTAAACAACCAAACATCGTTATTGTCATCTTTGTAAGCTTTCATACCTTCAAAAATAGCTTGTCCGTAATGAAAGACTTTTGAAGAAGGATCCATCAAAATTGGAGCATAAGGCTTAATGACAGGATTTTGCCACTCTCCATTTTTAAAATCACATTCGAATAAATGGTCTGTAAAAACAGAACCAAAGCTTAGGTTTTGAAAGTCTACTCCGCTTATTTTTGACGAAGTCGCTTTTCTGATTTCAATTTTGCTTGTTTGAGTTGTACTCATAATTATGTAAAGTTTTTTGTAATTTTCATTACTATTAGAAAGATCCTAAAGCAATGATTTGGTGTGAAATAGAAATTAATAAATGCAAAATTAAGTAAAAATAAGTAATTTGCTTAGTAAAACTGCATTATTTATGCCCTTTAACTGAGATTTGTTTATCCTATAATAAAGTCAAAAAATTAAGATAGTTTTATAAAGAATTTATGAAAAAACAACCGTTTTTTAAGGCTTTACGCATTTGTTTTGATTAAATTTGACTCTTAAAATATCTTGAATACCAATAAAATCAGACTGTAAATTCCTAAAAAAGTGAAAAGAGAAATAATTAAAACGCTAGATGGTTCAACAACAATTCATTTGCAGGAATGGGACGAATGTTATCATTCGAAACACGGAGCAATTCAGGAAGCAAAACATGTTTTTATAAAAAACGGACTTTCATTGTTTGAAAATAAGCAGGTTACTATTCTTGAAATTGGGTTTGGTACCGGTTTAAATGCTTTTATTACTTTTTTAGAAACAACTCAAAAAAATCAGAAGATTGATTATGTTGGAGTAGAGGCTTATCCGGTAGCAGCTACAGAGGTTTTGGCAATGAATTATGTTGCCGAATTGGAAGCAAAGGAGTATGCAGCAGTTTTTGAAAAAATGCATGAATGCGAATGGAATGAAAAAATAGGAATTAGTGCTGATTTTTCGTTAACCAAAAGAAAACAATTTTTTGATGAAATAAACGATTTTGAAATTTTTGATTTGATTTACTTTGACGCCTTCGGATATCGGGTGCAACCGGAGTTGTGGAGTACTGAAATTTTCAGGAAAATGTACAACAGTTTAAAGCCAAATGGAGTATTGGTAACATACGCAGCGAGAGGTGTTGTTAAAAGAAGTATGATAGAAGTTGGATTTACGGTCGAAAAGCTGGCTGGTCCCCCCGGAAAACGAGAAATGTTTCGAGCCACTAAAAACGTTTAAATGAGTTGTTTAGAATGGTTCTATATTGATTTATGTATATTAAGAAAACGTATTCGTTGATAAATTTTTTAAAATAATAAGTTAAAATGAGTACTTATGAATGATATTTGATTAAATTTGTGCGAGTTTAAAAATAGAGATAACCCCCGAAAATCTTATTTTATTATGTCTAAAATGATGTTTGATTACACGAAATCAATACTTGAGAGAGTAAGTTTCGACCCGATACTTTTTTGTAAAGAATTAGAAAAAGCTATTAAAACACTGTTACCATACGAAATGGAACAATTGCAAGAATGGTTATTAAATTTTATTATCGAAAAGCCAGAACTAAAACAAAGTTTACTACTGATCAAAGTATAAAAAAAGGAGCCAATTGGCTCTTTTTTTTATGATTACTTTTTTTGTAGCGGACTTATGATCTGAACATTCTGAAAAACAATTGCTCCTTTTACAACGCCGGCAATGGTAGATCTTAGTGCGTCGATAATTTGCATTTTTAATTCACTTTTAGGGTAAATTAAACTTACCTCACGAGCAGGTTTAGGCTCTTTAAAGTTTCGTAGTTTTAGCTTATCAGAATCTTTTAAGTCTAAAGTATGCAAGTACGGAAGTAACGTTGTACCCAATCCTTCATCGGCTAATTTTATCAGGGTTTCAAAACTTCCGCTTTGGATCTGAAAATTATTCTGATCAATATCAGTACCGTGTTTGCACAAATTCAAAATACCGTCTCTAAAACAATGTCCGTCCTGCAAAAGCAAAATTTCATTAATATTTAAATCGGCAATTTCAATTTCATCTTTCTGAAAACTTGCATGATGTTCCGGTATGTAAGCCACAAATGGCTCAAAATACAAAACAATTTCTTTTATTTTTTCGTCTTCCAGCGGGGTAGCAGCAATTGCAGCATCAAGATGACCATTTTTTAATTTTATAATAATTTCGTCTGTGTTCAGCTCTTCAATCAAAAGTTTTACTTTTGGATATTTCTTGATGAAGTTGTTTAAAAACATTGGCAAAAGCGTAGGCATAATTGTCGGGATAATTCCCAAACGAAATTCTCCTCCAATAAAACCTTTTTGCTGCTCTACGATATCTTTTATTCGATCTGCTTCGTTCACAATATTCTTTGCCTGATTGACAATTTTTTGACCAATATCAGTAAGTTGGATGGGTTTTTTGCTTCTGTCGAAAATTAAAATATTAAGCTCTTCTTCAATTTTTTGAATCTGCATACTTAAGGTAGGCTGGGTAACAAAGCATTTTTCGGCAGCAAGTGTAAAATTTTTATGTTCTGCAACAGCTAACACATATTGTAATTGAGTGATCGTCATTTTGATAGTATTTTGTGATGCAAAAATAAGAAAATATAATTTTTTTTTATAATATT
>NZ_MUGS01000035.1 GCF_002222055.1 Flavobacterium araucananum | reverse complement strand
TCTGTAAAAGGTAGATTGCATACGCGTTACGCACCCGTGCGCCGGTCTCTAGTTCCGAAGAACTATACCCCTCGACTTGCATGTGTTAAGCCTGCCGCTAGCGTTCATCCTGAGCCAGGATCAAACTCTTCATCGTATATTGTTTGTTCTAATAAATCAGAACTAAGTATTATGCGACGCTTTCTCTATCGTTTCTTAATTCGAATCTCTCAATTCTATTACTCTTATTCTTTTGTTCCGATTTTCATCGAAACGGCTGTCAATTCAATATGTCTACGAACGTGTCTTCTTATTTTGTGTTTCACTTGTGTTGCAAAGCGGGTGCAAAAGTACAACCTTTATCGAGATCTACAAGGATTATCAAAGAGTTTATACCATTTTTTTTGAAACATTTTCTTAACTTTCTGATAAGAGTATATTTAGATTTTGATACTTAAAATTTAACTGTAATGTTTTTCCTATTTTATTGCTTTTTAAACAAAACACCCACATCAAAAAAGCTCCTTTTTACGAAATTCACAAATGTAATTGTACTGCTATCTAAAAATTTTAAATTGAAATATTCAGAACTACTACTTAGCTTTTTGTGGCAAGATCGTGGCACATGGTCTTTGGAGTAGATACCTTTTTTACCATAAAAAGTTAAGACGATTTTTAAAGGTATTTTACCTGTGTAAGTTTTATTGCATAATCGTGGCGCAATTTGTTTTTAAAAATCAGAACCTCAGCAAACAACTCTCTAAATAGTCTAGGTTCGAATATATTAAAATCACTGCTCTGCAAATATTTAAAACTTAAAGTTCTTCAATTCAGAGATCGGTACTCAAGAGGAGAATATCCGGTTATTTTTTTAAAAGAACGGGTAAAATGCTGTGGATATTTGAATCCTAATTCATAAGCGATCTCATTTACGGACTTGCTTATATCCATGATTTTTTCCTTTGCAAGATCCATAATCTTCAATTGAATATATTCCATTGCCGTTTTTCCGGTTTCTTTTTTAACCATATCACCAAAATAGTTTGGAGAAAGAAATAATTGTTCTGCGCAATACGTGACACTAGGCAGTCCAATTGTTTGGGGTTTGTCTGAATGGAAATACTCTTTTAGTAAATTCTCGAATTTTTCAATATTACTGCGATTGGCATCATTGCGGGTAATGAACTGCCTGTCGTAAAAACGAACACAATAGTCCAGAAACAATTCGATATTTGCTGCAATCAGTTTTTTACTGTGCTTATCTGTTCCCTGCTCTAGTTCGTATTTGATTTTATCAAAACAATCAAGTACAATCTTTCTTTCCTTTTCAGATAAATGTAAAGCTTCTCTGGATTCATACGAAAAAAACGTATAGTCTTCAATATGTTTACCAAGTGATGTTCCGTGAATCAGATCAGGATGAAATAACAATGCAAAACCCTGAGGTCTGTAATCTTTACTAATATTTACATTAATAATTTGGCCGGGCGCAACAAACACTAATGTTCTGTCCTGATAATCGTAAGTATTGCGGCCATACTTAAGATCGCCACACTGAACATCTTTTAAATAAACAGCGTAAAAACCAAAACTCATGCGTGATGCATAAACTTCGGGAAATGTTTCACTAAAATCGATCACACTAACCAGCGGATGCAGATTTTCTTTTTGATAGAATGTATCATGCTCACTTATCGTATCAATTCTTTGTATCTTTTCCATAACCTTTTGCTTTAAAAACAGCATCAAATTTAAAGCAATTTATTCGACCGATTTGTAATTGGAACTCCAAACCTGTAAAAATGGTAGAGGAACCTGTAGATTGTATACGTTTTAATACTCCCAACAGCCTGAACTTTGTACTCTAAATAATTAAAGAAAGAAATTATGGCTATAATGAATAGAAAAGTCGCACTGGTTACAGGTGCAGCATCGGGATTAGGGTATGCAACTGCAGAGGCATTTGCAGCAGCAGGAGCTTCTGTAGCTTTGGCAGATTGGAATGAAAAACAAGTTATAGAAGCTGCTGAAAAATTAGCAGCACAAGGTTACAATACAATTGCAATAAAATGTGATGTATCTGAGGATAAACAGGTAGAAGAAATGGTAAACAAAACGATTACCGCATTTGGACGCCTGGATTATGCTTATAATAATGCCGGAGTTCAAAATGAATTGGCAGAAGCGGCCGACCAGACAATGGAAGATTTTAACCGTGTTACCAGTATTAACTATCAAGGTGTATGGAGTTGCATGAAATACGAACTTCAACACATGCGTAAGCAAGGAAGCGGTGCAATTGTAAACTGCTCTTCTATTGGTGGCATTCGTGCCGGTGCGCAGCGTGGTGTGTATCACGGTGCCAAACATGGTGTAATAGGATTAACTAAAAGCGCTGCTGTAGAATATGCCAGCCAGGGGATCCGAATTAATAGTGTAAGCCCTGGTCTTTTTCAGACTTCAATGTCCGATCAAATGATTGCAGCTGGTCAAAAAGAAGCTCTCGATGGCATGTTAGCAATGGTTCCTATTGGTAGATTAGGACTTCCGGAGGAAATAGCCAGTACTGTTTTATTTCTTTGCAGTGATGCTGCCAGTATGATTGTAGGGCACAATTTGGTTGTAGACGGCGGTTTTACCGTATAATAATGCTATGAAAAAACATCTTATAAAAAGAATACTCAAAACTCTGGCCGTAGTTGTTTTTTTTCAACTGAATGGCTGGGCGCAGAATAAAATGGACAACAATCAAAATTTAGATGCTAAACAACAAAGCATCATCAGTATATCGGCATTAACTGCTACGGGAAATATTGAGCAATTAAAAACTGAATTAAATTCTGGTCTTGATGCCGGATTAACTATTAATGAGATTAAAGATGAGTTGGTACAGCTTTACGCCTATTGTGGTTTTCCAAGAAGCTTAAATGCCATCAACACCTTTATGACTGTCGCTGATGAACGAAAAGCAAACGACAAAAAAGATATTCCGGGTAAAGAAGCAACGCCTATTGTTGACAACCAAAAATACCAAACGGGAAAAAACACTTTGCAAAAATTAACAGGCAGAGAAGAAACAGCACTTTCTGGAGCTAACGCTTTTGCACCTGCTATTGATGTTTTTTTAAAGGAGCATTTATTTGCCGATATTTTTAGCCGGGATGTTCTTAATTATCAGCAGCGGGAACTTATTACAGTTGCAGCATTGGCTGCTATGACCGGTGTTGAGCCTCAATTGCAAGCACATATAGGCATAGCAATGAATACGGGCATCACCGAAATGCAATTATTAGAAGCCTTCACAATTATTGATGAGATAATTTCAAAAAAACAAGGAGATATTGCCCGCTTGGCATTATCAAAAGTGGTACATTAAAATAGTTAAATCTTATAAATTATAGCGGTATACCCTATTGCTGTAGAGATTAAACCTAAACTAATTGAAAAAAAATCGTATGGAGAAAAATAATAATAATCCCTCAAGAAGAGTATTTATAAAACAGACTTCTGCTGCTGGCGCAGGTTTATTACTTGTAGGTCCGTTACAGCTTTTTTCTCAAACAAATAAAACAGAATTTATGAGCCAGAATATAAAAACAAAAGGATTTGCAGGTCATGATACAACCAGTAAATTAACAGCATGGGATTTTGAACGCCGCACGGTTGGAGATAATGATATTCTTATCGAGATAAAATTTTCAGGAATCTGCCATTCGGATATTCATACCATAAGAGGACATTGGGGCAAACAGGTTTATCCGCAAGTTCCCGGGCATGAAATTGCCGGAATTGTAGCTGCTATTGGTAAAAATGTAACGCAATTTAAAGTTGGAGATAAAGCCGGTGTAGGCTGTATGGTTGATAGCTGCATGGAATGCATTAGCTGTAAAAATGGCGAAGAGCACCATTGTGAAACTACGGGAATGGTGGGAACATACGGAGCGCCGGATAAAACATCTCCGTCAGGAATTACACAAGGAGGTTATGCCAATAATATTGTGGTTAAGGAACATTTTGCCATTAAAATTCCTGAAAGTATCAGCCTTCAAAATGCGGCACCTTTGCTTTGTGCAGGTATAACCACTTACTCGCCGCTTATGAAAGCAAATTTCCGTAAAGGAGATAAAGTCGGTGTAGCAGGAATTGGAGGATTAGGACATCTCGCAGTAAAACTTGCTGTCGCTAAAGGTGCTCAGGTATATGCCTTTACCACCAGTGAAAGTAAACGTCAGGATATTTTAAATTTTGGTGCTAAAGAAGTTATTGTAGTAGATTCAATTGACAAACTAAAACCTTATAAAGGGAAACTTGATTACATGATATCGACTATTCCTTATGCTTATGAACTTTCAAATTATGCGGAATGTGTTAAGCCTTATGGCAGTTTTACCCAAGTTGGACAGCCTATAAATGGCGAATTTAAAATAGATAATGCGAAGTTCTTTTTTAGCCGGGTCAATTTTAATGCTTCCTTAATTGGCGGTATTCCAGAGACGCAAGAAGTAATGAACCATTGTGCACAAAATAAGATATATCCACAAATTGAAATAATCAAAGCATCAGAAATTAATGATGCATGGGATAAAGTCCTAAATAAAGAAGCCCGATACCGTTATGTAATTGATATAGCAACACTTTAAAACAAAAAAAGCTATGAATAATAAAGAACAACAAAATACAGCACCAGAAGGATTTGGTCCTGTTGCAGCAGATTATTTTACAGGGACTGCCTGGTTAAAAATGAGGGTTACACCCGATGAAATTACAAACTGCGCAATAGGCGAAGTACTATTCGAACCAAATTGCAGAAACAACTGGCATACTCACCCAAGCAATCAAATACTAATTGTTACTGAAGGTATAGGCTATTATCAGGAAGAAGGTTTGCCTATTCGACAAATAAAAGTGGGCGATGTAATAAATGTACTTCCTGGTATTAAACACTGGCACGGAGCAACACCAAACGGCAGATTTGCTCATTATGCTGTAAGTATAAATACTGAAAAAGGTGTTGTAGACTGGCTTGAACCTGTTACCGATGAACAGTACAACTCGTTTAAATCATAATAATAAATATCAAAATTTAACCCTGAAAATCAGGAGTAAACTGAACGCCACTAAGAGCTTTTTAGCTTTTATTTAGTTATTAGTTTACTCCTTTTTTTAATTATAGTAATTCCATCCTCCTTCGACCAATGATTTAGATCAGTCAATTCCAACTTATTAAATAAAATATTTTCTAAACAGTTATAACTTCCAAATAATTTAAAAACTTATTGCTTTTAAAACCAGATAAAAGTCTAATATTTAAAATTTCACCAAAACAAACCGCTTAATCAGCGGCTTACTTTTTAGATATTGAATGTATTTATAAAGAACCTGCCTTTACAAAAGTCTGCCATCCGCGCATCGTCTCAATAAAACGTTCGCTTAATCCTCCTTGTCTGAGATAATCTGCCATTACAGGCAGCCCGGGGCTATTGTACATGGGGTTTGTTTTTACCTGAAGAGGAAAATCACGCTGCAAAATTGCAGCACGCGCAATAAGGACAAAATCGCAACCCTCGTCCAGAAGTTCTCCGGCACGCTGTGCGCTCATTATTTTTCCTGCTGCGCCAAGACGTACTCCTTTACGAGGAAGCTCTGTAAAAACACTAAGCATGGCTTTTCCTTTAAATGTTCCTTCGCGAACTAATTGTGCTGAATCCCAAAGAGCCAAATCTAAATAATCAATTAATTCGCGATCAAAAATATCAGCTGTAACTTCTCGTAATTCTTCCAAAAGCAGTCCGTAACGTTCAATAGACAATCGCCAGCCAATTTGGAAATCGACACCACAGGCTTTACGAATTCCTTCAATAACTTCAAGGGTAAAACGGGCACGATTCTCCAAATTTCCTCCATATTTATCTGTACGATCGTTCAGATTTGGTGACATATTTTGTGACAGAATCGGGACACTTTTGTCCGCCAAGAAAAACTGAATTATGTTAGAGAACAGTTTTGGGTTAGTTTTCTTTATGAAAATAACCAGCAATGACAGAAAAATTAGCACCGTGTACTTTAGAATTACTGTAGACGGAATTACAAAGGAAGCATTCACCAAACGCAAATGGGAGTATTTAAGGCGGCATCAAAAAACAGAAAGAGCAGTCGGATCTAAAGAAGATGCAAAATCTTTAAACTTCTTTCTTGGTACCTTATGGATCATGCCTGAGTAGCATAATTCAAAAAAATAATTATTTATTTAATAAAACTTTTTAGTAAATTGTATAATAATATAAAAAGCTTCGCCAAGGTGTAAATTTCGTATCAATGCCCCAATATAATAGATCAGGTGTTGAACTAGGCCTCGACCTGCTTACAAAAATCCCTTAAGCTTCGTTTTCGGTTATGACTTATGGAACTTTGTGAATCAAATCCATTGGAATTTTTTGCCCTATTAAAAAAACTAAAAATAACCATAAAATAAAAACTATGAACAAAGAAAACAATGTAAATCAGATTATTGAAAATTTGATTCTATTAGTAACATCCAAAAATTCATCAAACGAATATCAATTAATTACCCAAACAGTTCTAGCTGCAATACAAAATAAAGACAGCTTAATCACTGATATTAAAGCACTAAAAACATCAGACAATAAAAATCTTGTATCTATTATAAACTCAAAGATTGAGGTAAATACAGAGTATTATACCCATATCGTAGAACTTATAGGGAATGCACTGAATCTTATTCTGAATGCTTTATTATACGCAGATGGAGATAAGATAGGTAATGTTATAAATACAATCAGGAACTATATTTTAGTTCTTATTGGTGATTTTAGAAAAAGTCAGGATTATATACAGACATCAGCTTCTTATTCTATTTTTAATCCTGAGCAGAATTTTTGGTTTTTACGTTCGGATACCAATGGTTTACATACGTTCAATACAGATAATAATTATCTTGAAAATACTATCCCGAATGCTTCTGAATCTATATATTCTAATGCTGAAATATATAACAATCCTTACACCAATATTTCGCCCAAATGTGTGATCGCGACTCCTATTCCGGCTGAGAAAATTATTAACGAAAATGAACTGCAAAATTATATAACCGACCTTTTTATGAATATACCTTTTGCGGCTTCCCATAAAGTTGTTTTTGAAGCTCAAATAAAAGTTGAAAACTTAGAAGGTGGATCTAGAGGATGGGGATTCTGGAATACAGA
The DNA here is from genome assembly GCF_002222055.1 of Flavobacterium araucananum. Lineage (GTDB taxonomy): Bacteria > Bacteroidota > Bacteroidia > Flavobacteriales > Flavobacteriaceae > Flavobacterium > Flavobacterium araucananum. The sequence goes on along the minus strand of NZ_MUGS01000035.1, from coordinate 108,004 downwards.
TGCTCTACCTATAGTGGGAATGAAAGTAGCTTGGTTTATACAGCAACAGAATCAATCAACTAAAGAAAAACAATTCCAAATTTGGACATTAAATGGTGCAACTATAGATATATATAAAATTCCATTTTCTTTAGATGAAGAATGGCATTCTTATAAAATATCAATGGATAAAAATTCCGTATCTTATTACATCGATAATGAGTTAATACATCATGTACATACAATTTTCCAAAGTCCGATGGCTTTTCATAATTGGGTTGATAATGGTTTTTTCGATATTGCCAATGGGGGGAATAAAGTCCTTCAAAATAGTAGTACTGCCAGAACAAATTATACAAAAGAAATGAAAATTTATACGATAATTTGATCAACAGTGCATCTTATGAATGAAAACAAAAAATTGTGTAAAACCTGCAAATCTTGAGATTTACAGGTTTTTTTCTTTTACAGCAATTTTTTATTTTTTTAATTTATTAGAGTATCTTATCAATTGACTTGGATAAAGCGGAAATTTTTTTTTCTTCAACAAGGCACCTCGAATTCTTGTTTGGTAACCTGACAGTGAGTTTCAGAATTAGAGCACATAAAACAAGATTATAGAAAAAAACAATTTCACAAAAACCATTGAAGTAATTCAATCTTTTTATAAAAAAACAGAGATACCTTGTGTTGCTCAAATAAACACAAAACTTATGAAAAAAATATACTTTTTAATACTGTTCCTTTTGGTATCGGGATCAGTTTCTGCAACTACTTATTACGTGACACCAAACGGTAATGCTTCCAATTCTGGTTCAAGTTTCGCTACCGCCATGAATTTTAAAACCGCGCTCGGTAAAGCCGTTGCCGGCGATGTTGTCTTATTACAAGCCGGAACTTATGCAATTGCGTACACTGCTGGTGCTAAAAACACTATTTCTTTTACAAAATCAGGGACCTCTGCAAATCCTATTAAGGTAGAATGTGTAAACAACGGTAGAGCCATCATAGATTTTTCCTTTCCAGATCAGGAATGGGTACAGGATTCGTATGGTTTTAGCATCACAGGTTCTTATTGGAGTTTTAAAGGAATTGCCATTACAAGAGCAGGCTATCAGGGAGCTTATGTAAAGGGTTCTAATACCACTTTTGAAAATTGTGCTTTTTACAACAATCGGAATACTGGTCTGGAGATTAACGAAGGAGGTTCAAATACAACGGTAAGAAACTGCGATGCGTACAGAAATTACGATCCTAAAAAAAAGGGAAGTATGGCTGATGGTTTTGGACCAAAACAAACACAGGGACCGGGAAATAAATTTATCAACTGCCGTGCCTGGGAAAATTCAGATGACGGATACGATTGTTTTGATAGTACGCAAAAAGTAACTTTCGAAAATTGCTGGGCAATCAGAAATGGAGTAGATGTGTGGAATTATGGAGGATTTACCGGAAACGGAAACGGTTTTAAAGTTGGAGGAAATTCCGTTCCGGCAGATAATGTACTAACCAGATGTGTCGCGATTGGTCATCCCAAAAAAGGATTTGATCAAAATAATAACACTGGAAGTATAACGGTATATAATTGTACAGGTTATGGAAACAACATCAACTTTGGTTTTGGAAATCCGGTGCAATCCGGAAAGAAACATATTTTCAAGAATAATATTTCATTGTCCGGGACAATATCTATTTCAAATGCCACGCAGCAAAACAATTCGTGGAATTTAAGTGTTACAGTAAACACATCTGATTTTACAAGTACAAGTACTTCACTTTCCATTGGAGCCCGACAGTCAAATGGAGATCTTCCTGATAATTTACCATTTAAATTAGTTCAGGGAAGCGATTTGATTGATAAAGGAACTAATGTTAGTCTTTCTTATTCTGGTAGTAATCCTGATTTGGGTTATTCAGAGAGTAATTATTCAACCAGTAAAAAAACAAATACAGAGATAGTTACAGAATCGATAGTAGATGCTTATTCTGGTTCTACATTTAATTACTATCCAAATCCGGTAAAAAATACTCTTACTATAGAATTAGACAATGAAATGGCTAAAGGTTCTGTAATACAGCTGTTTGATCTGTCAGGTAAATTAATTATTGATAAAACAGTAAATGGACAGATACAAAACTTAAACTTAGAAAATCTCCCATCAGGCATCTATATATTTATTCTAACAACTGCTGGAAATAAAATTATTAAGCGTATTATTAAAAGTTAGATGATTTTAAATTTTTCATTATTTTAAGTTTAAAATAGAATTTTTGCACTTGAAACTTATTATAAAGGGAATGATTGTATAAATGAGCCGAGACCTACAACTAATTATCTTCTTCCTTTGAAAATAGGATCAAGAGTGGCAAACTTCTGAAAATTGCCGCCAAAATGCGGCATTGTATTTTTTGCTAATTCCAATACTGTAGCTCCCCCTCTGGATCCCGGTGAAGCAGCTAAAATAAAAACGGGTTTATTGCCAAAAGCCTTGCGCTGGGGAAGAACTGAAATCCAATCGTAAATATTTTTAAAAGCGACCGAAAATCACTGCTGTCTATTTTTTGTGCAAAATCCAAAGCCAGCTGTGGCATTCCGGTTTTTGCTATCTTATCTGTACTGAACACCGGCATTTCGTAATCATTGAGATCCAGAATTTCTACTAAATGATTTTCAAAAAAGGAAGCCGTGTGTGTTATTAATTTTTTATTGATGGAAGAACTGCTGTTACTCTCTGCAAATGCAAGTATTTTCACTTTTTTAATTTTTAGTTTTTAAATCAATTTTATCGTATTTCCCGGCATAAAAGTCCTGATACGCCTGAACGATCTCTTCTGTACTGTTCATAACAAAGGGGCCTTCTGCTACTATTTTCTCTGTATACTCTTCACCGCCAAATAATAATACATCAACAATGGCATGTGAGGTATTTTTTAGTTCAATTTCTCCAGCTTTTCGACTGAATTCAATGAACTCTCCTGCTTGAAACTCGGCATCATTTACTATAAGATTCTGTGTGGTCAAAAAAGCCGCCGCCTCTATTTTATCCGCCAGACTAATAGAAAAGGACTTGCCTGCTTCAAGCTCGATGTGGTACAGAAACTGCTCGGAATAATTAGGGATTTTTGAACTCAGATCCTCATAATTCCCTACAATAACCTTTATGTTCCCACTATTATCAGGTAAAGCTTTTTTGGGCACTTCATTGGCCTGTATAGCCAAATGCTGGGGTTCTTCAGCTTTGTTTTTTGCAGGAAGGTTGATCCAAAATTGAAAACCATGGATAAACTTATTATCTGTTTGAGAATCATAATTTAAATTCTCATCGTGAACTATGCCTGTACCGGCTTTCATCCATTGAATACCACCTGAATGGATTTTCGCATAATTTCCAGCACTGTCAAAATGTTCTTCTTCCCCTTGAAGAATATAAGTTAATGTTGCAATCCCTCTATGTGGATGTGATCCCATTCCAGTTTTATTTACTGTTTCCTTAATAGCAGGTGATAAATAATCCAGGAAGACAAATGGGCCAACTTTGTCCGCATACCTGTTTGGCAGCATTCTATTGATATGCAAAGATCCCATATTCACGGCATTGCCTTTTGTTGAAAAACTTGTTTGCTTTTTCATCGTAATTATGCTTTTAATTTATTGTGAAAAGTATAAGAAACAATCAAAATAACTTGAAAAATTACAGGCATCATAACCACAGAAGCAGTATCGCCAATAGCATAATGTGCAATAAAAGCAGAAATGAAGGTCAGTGTAAATCCGAAATAAGCCAATGCTTTGGTTTTATTAGAAAATATTGGAATTATAAGAACTAAAGCTCCCAGAATTTTTAGAATCCCAAGTTCAATTCTGAAATAATCAGGAAAACCCAGATGTGCAATCGAAGCTTTCATATTTTCATTAGTAAAATAACCCAGTGCACTAAAAAGCATCATACCTGTTATAATTCCTGTCGTTGTCCAATAAATAATTTTGTTTGTTTTCATTTTTACAATTTTTTAAATTTTTACTATTTGTTTGTTAATATCATGGCAAAGTTGCAGCAGAAACCAGTACCCAAACGATGCGATATGATAAAAAAAACCGTTGACAAATGTCAACGGTTTTTCCAGAAGTAAGTTTTTAATAAAAATTATCTTATTGTTTTTTTTCTGATTCGGCTTAAAGTTTCCTTTGTAATTCCCAAAAAAGAGGCTATAATATGCTGAGGAAATCTTTGAATTAGCTCTGGATGGTTTTTCGTAAACTCTTCGTAACGTTTCTCTGCAGAATTGCTGATCGTTGAGCTTAATCTGCGCTGTGAAGCGATAAAACTTTTTTGATCCATTAATCTTGTCATTTCTCCAAATGAAGGTATTTTACCCATCAAATTAAGCATATCTGCCACATTAATTACAAGCATCTCAGTGTCCTCCCAGGCATCAATATTATATTTTGATATTGTAAGCATAACAGCACTTTCACGGTCACATGCCCACCAGTTTTCAATATATAAATGCGTAATATGTTCTACTCCTTTTTCATCTACGCTGTACTGCCTCATGGCACCTTTTGTAATAAAGCCTACATATTTACATACATCTCCCTCTTGCAGAAAGTATTGTTTTTTGCGTAATTTTTTGGGTTGAAAAGCAGCTGTAATTAACTCCTTATCTTCACTCGTTAAAGGTGAAGTAGCATACTGGTTAATGTATGTTATTAATTTTTCATGCATGGATTCGATAATTACATTAAGTCACGTAAGGTATAAAAAAATGTATTCATTATATAGCATCTTCGGCTTGCACACTCCTACCAATTACTTTAAAAGTTCTTATTTCGTTTTAGGTGTTTTCCTGTGCAGCGTGCCCCAATCACTTAATTGAAGACAAATAGGAACGAGTTTTTCTCCAATCTCAGTAAGCTCATACTGCACTCTGGGCGGTACCTCAGGAAAAACGGTTCTAGTGACAATTCCATCATTTTCTAACTCTCTTAATTGAAGGGTAAGCATACGCTCGGTAACTTTTTCAATTTTACGTTTCAATTCTCCATAACGCAATGCACCGCCTGCCAGATTTACCAGAATTAAGATTTTCCATCTCCCCCCGATGAGTTCAACGGCATAGGTCATATCGCAGTCAGACAGGAATCTTCTATTAAGGTTATTAGTTGAATTTTCTTTAATTATACTCATCACGCACTTTTTTGTATGTATCCCACAATTGGCACTTAGTGCTGAACCTGCCAGTTTTCCTGCGTTTGATGTTCTTATGAAAACACCAACTATTAGAGGATATTCTGCAATCGAAGTTTTGGGCAATATTGAAGTGCTGCTGCAAGCCATCACTTTTATAGATAAAGGAGTCACAGAAGGAAAACTCAAACCAATTGTTGATAAAGTTTTTGAATTGGATCAAATTGTTGATGCTCATAACTATTTAGAGTCCAACCAGCAGTTTGGCAAAATTGTGGTACAACTATAATTGTCGTAAAAGACTGTTATAAATACAAGATTAAAAAAAACGATACTAAAAAAGATCAGCGGTTTAAAATAGGATTTAAACCGCTGATCTTTCTATTTACATAAAAAATTATTTTCTAATGAGAAATTACAAGGAGTTCTAGATACTGTTATGGGAAAATGATTTAAACCCTCATTCTTTGAATTACCAGTTTTGAGAAGTTGGACTAATCACAATATCATTGATACTGACATTCTCCGGCTGACTAAAGGCAAATAAAACTGCTTCTGCCACGTCTTGAGACTCAATAGCTCCTTTGTTAAGTTCTGCTGCAATTGCTGCTCCTTCCTTATTGGTTACTTTATCTGCCCATCCGGTATTAATCACTCCGGGGCTTATCAAACTTATCTTGATTCCTTTATGAACAGCTACTTCCTTTCTTAGACTTTCGGTTATAGCTCTTACAAAAAATTTAGTCCCATGATATACACCTGCTCCTTCATTAATATTTATGCCTGCCACAGATCCCATATTAAGTATATGTCCTGATTGCTGTTCGAGTAACTTTGGCAGAACTGCTGCAATCGCGTTTAGGTATCCTTTAATATTGGTATCAATCATCGCGTTCCACTCCTCTATTGCCGCATCTTTCCATTGAGAGAAAAGCATCAAACCTGCATTGTTTACCAGATTATCAATTCTGCCATACTTTTCAATAGCAAATGCTGCCATAGCTTTCATTTGTTCAAAGTTGGTTACATCGGCAATAAATAATTCTGCCTGGCCTCCGTCTTTTTCAATCTCTTGTTTTACCTTTTCAATTTTGTCATCGGCTCTTGCTACCAGGATAATTTTACTTCCGGCCTTTGCGAGTTTTAAAGCTGTAGCAGCTCCAATTCCTGATGAAGCTCCTGTTATAATTGTAACTGATTCATTTAATTTTTTCATCTTCTATTTTTTTGTTTTAAAATAAATTTCGAAAATCCCTAAAAAGATTATTCCGAAAGATAAATTATAGGTTTTTCCTGCAGCTTATCAAACGAGTCAAAAAATACTTTCGAATAAGGCTGTCCGTTATGCAGATCCAGTCCTTCAAGACTTTCCCACTCTTCATTTAGTATAAAGGTATTCTCATCATCAATACTCTGATGAACATCATAGGCGATACAAGCCTTTTCTTTCCTGGATAATTCAGGCAGGCCATATAACATATTTTTTATTTCTTGATGATACTCCTGTTTTGTCTTTACGATTACTGTTAAATAAATACTCATAATAATTTGTGTTTAATTTTAAAAAGCCATTTCATAAGCCTTAGGTGCAGGTATTTCCGAACGAAGTTCTTTTGCTGCTTCCAGAGGGAAATAAGGATTTCTTAAGAGCTCGCGGCCTACAAAAATGAGATCTGCATCACCGTTAATGAGTATTGTCTCTGCTTGTTGTGAACTGGTAATCATTCCTACAGTACCAACCAATAAAGTGTCTTTCACTTCGCGTTTGATAGCACTTGCAAAAGGAAGCTGATAACTTGCTCCAACAGTAATTTTAGCCTCCGGAATGGTTCCTCCTGTTGAAACATCAACAATATCGATTCCTGCTTCTGACAGTTTTGTACTCAACCAGATGGAATCTTCTGATTTCCAGCCTTCTCCACTCCAGTCTGTGGCAGATATACGAACCGCAATTGGTAGATCAGATGGCCAAACTTCTTTTACTTTTTCTATAATCTCAAACAATAATCTGGTACGGTTCTCACGGCTTCCGCCATAATGATCTGTTCTTTTATTTGGAATAGGGGATAAAAATTCATTGAGTAAATAACCATGCGCACTATGAATTTCAATCAATTCAAAACCTGCTTTCAACGCTCTTACTGCTGCATCGACAAAAGCTTGTTTTATGTCCTCAATATCTTCCAGAGTCATTTCCCGCGGAGTCTGATGATCTGATGAAAACGCAATAGCTGAAGGTGCAATGACTTCCCAGCCCTTTTCATCATCTGCCTTTAGAGGACGGCTTTCTCTTCCTGAAGCCCATGTACTTCCTTTTCTTCCTGAGTGTGCTAATTGAATTGCGGCAACACTTCCGCTACTTTTAATAAAGGAAGCAACCTGGGCAAGAAGCGCAATATGTTCGTCTTTCCAGATTCCTAAATCACCTGTTCCAATACGCCCGTCAGCTCTAATGGCTGTGGCTTCCAGCATTACAGTGCCCGCGCCTCCAATAGCTCTTGACCCGTAATGAACCAAGTGCCAATTACTGGCAAAGCCATCTTCGGCCATATACATACACATGGGAGAAGTGACAATTCTATTTCTAAAAGTCACTGATTTTATAGTCAGCGGACTAAATAATTTTGACATATTCAATATTTTTAATTGCAAAGGATCACCGGAAGCAAAAAATTCACTTCCGGTAACACTTGATTGCAATAGTTTTATAAATTATTTATTGTACAGGTGAAATAGTTTGGCAACTACTTTCCACTCCCCGTCAATTTTAATTAATGAATGGTAATCTGTAAAATCTTCGTTGGCCGCATCACTTTCCATTTCTACTCTTACAACTGCTGTAGTAGGTGTTTTATGCAAGACTGTTAAATTGGTTTTAATGTTGGGCGCCGCACCAAATTCCTGTACGTAAGAGTAAAGATTCTCTATACTTCCCTGAGATAAATCATTCGTTAAATGACCGTACATAACGGCATCTTTATGAAATGTTTTTTTTAATTGTTCAACACTTCCTGTTTTCAATCCGTGGACATAACCTTCCACAACGGCTAATACATCTTCATAATCCTGAACCGTATTAATGTTTTTGTTTACTGACATAATTATATTTCTAAAAGTTATGCAGCAAAATTACAACTGAAAGGCAAGAGCGAATTTTCTTTAAAGACCAAATATTTTTTCTATTAAGTCCAATTTAGCATGCAAAAGACAGCATATTTTTTTTAATCCTTTTTAAGTTTAAACCAGATCATTAAAATTGGCATTTATACTTTTGGCAAGATCAGTGGGCTCAATAACAATTTGAAAACCTTTTTTTCCGGCACTTATAATAATGCTGTCTTCTAAAATGGCAAGTTCTTCGATATAGGTCGGAAATATTTTTTTCATTCCTATTGGTGAACAGCCTCCTCTGATATAACCTGTAACAGCCTGTAAATCTTTCATAGCAAGCATTTCACAGCTTTTATTATTTGATGCCCTGGCTATTTTCTTTAAATCTAAATGAGCATTTCCGGGTATAACAGCAACCAAATAAGGATCTTTCTGCCCTTTTAAAACCAGCGTTTTATAAATTTTCTCTGGCGCAACACCAATGGCTTCTGCTACTTCCTGAGCGTTTTGATGATCCGGATCAACCTGATAAGCTCTAAGTTCATAGGAAATATTTAGCCCGTCTAAAATTCTGGCTGCATTGGTTTTGGGAATCATTTATAAAAAGAATATAATGAATTTTTTATCTTAATTGTGTCAAGGCTTCTTTGATAGGAGTTTCTCCATCGTGAATCATCACAACTTTTTTAATGGTCGAATCATTCTCTAAGACAGCCAGCAGCGTATCTACTACATTGGCAATAGAATTAGATCCTGCATTCTTAATGGCAGTAGTAATCTTACCGCTACCGACTTCTTCTTTTAATGCTCCGGGCTGTAAAATGGTATAGTCTAATTTTGTCTGAGTACTCAGGTATAAATCAGCATAATGTTTGGCAATGTTGTAGTCTGTGAGATCCTTAAAAAATGCTTCTTTCCAACGCGTGGGATCTAAAGCAAATACCGAACTTAACATAATATATCTTTTCACGCCTGCTTTTTCAGCTGCCTGCATAGTTTTGACCGCGCCGTGCAGATCGATCTGCAATAAATTTTTCCCACGTGAGCCTGAAACAAAAAATACCGCATCAATATTATCTTTCATAACCTGTGTCATATCTTCTACATCCCACAACAAATCAAAAGAAACTTTTTTTATATTTTTTTGCAAATCTTTTTCTGTACCGGCATCTCTTGATCCTGCCAGAACGGTATAATTGTGATCAGCAAGTTTTTGGACTAACCCAGTACCTACACGACCATTTGATCCTATTACTAATACTCTCATAAGTCTACATTTAAATTGATTTAATTTCTAAATAGCGTTGGTGCCTGCCCATGAAATTCTTTGAATATTCTTGAAAAATGAGATACATTTTCAAAGCCTAAAGTATAACAGATATCCGATACCGGCATTATAGTAGTTTCCAGCATTTCTTTAGCTTTTTCCAATCTTTTTTCACGAATCCACAAGGCGGGTGTCATATTATAAATTCCCTGAAAATCTCTCTTAAAACTAGAAAGGCTTCTTCCTGATAAATAGGCCAATTCTGAAAGTGAAATTGGTGATGCATAATGCTGTTCTACCACATGTGCTATATCTGCTTTTACGGGTTCATGCAATTGAAGAATCTGCAGGAACATATTACGATTACCATCAGCCACATCGTATAACAATTCCATTATTTTCAGGCGCAGCTGCCCGGGATGTACTATCGAATGGTCAAAAAAGTAGGGCTTCATTGAATGTGCAAAGGCAACCAGACATTCATTCATTGGATAAACACCCGTTTTAATTTCACCTTCAATTTTTGGAATCTTAATATCGCTGGTAGCCAGAAATGATTTCAAAAGATCATCTTTAATGCTGAACATCAGGCTGTCATAAATATTATCATTTTCAGGATTCCCGATCTTATCGTACTTAACTGCCGTTGCTTTTTTTAACAGAATCATCTCATTCTTCCCAACTTTATATTCCTGCTTACCATAGGTTAAAGTAACAGATCCATCCAGTACAATAAGCAGTAAATGCTGCTCCAAATACATGGTGCCTTTAACTTCCATACTATGAATACACTGCTCAATAACAGAACAGCCGTCCAGCATTAATGCATTCTGCGGCGCAGGACCGCTGATTAGTGAAGTTGGAACTTTAATCATTTTTTTCATAACCTAAATTTAAAGAATTTAAAGGTACCATTAACCACATTGCAAGCAAATACAATAATTATAGCTCAAGAGCCAATTAATGGTAATGAGCAAAGGTAAATAGTACCTTAGGATATTAGTTTTCTATAAAGTTTAAAATATTTTTCTTTTAAGACCATTTATCAAGCTTGGAAATTTTTACCAGTAATCACTTCTCTATGTTTTACTCCCCATGCATTTAGCGTCATTATAACCTCTACAAGTGATTCACAATACTGCGTTGCGGAATACTCCACCGTTACCGGCTTTGTATTTCTGGTTACACGTAAAACCAAATTATTAATTTCAAGCTCTGCTAATTCCTTTGACAGTATTCGTGGTGAAATACGTAACTCACGAGATAACTGATTGAATTGTTTCTCTCCATCCATCAGCAGTACCGAAATAATGGGCAGTTTCCATTTACCTCCAATTACTGTAAGGGTATCACTTAATGCTACACGCAGCTTATCACAATCTTTAGGTCCGTTAAACTTATTATTATCCATATTTGTTGTTGTTTTAAATTTGTTATTTAGATTTTGTACTATTCCAAAATAATTATAAGAAAAGTAAACTCGTGAACGAACTATCCTTAATGTAAGTACTATTGTTTTTGTAACCCATGATAGTGATTGCAAGCTTTCTTTATAATTTCGAGCATTACTAACAATTAAAAATAAAGATCATGCACAAAGGCGCATTTACACCCGAGAATTCTGCAATTATATTAATAGATCATCAGATTGGTACTATTGGCTGGACTCATTCACATGACATAAATCTTTTGATAGAAAACACAACCAAACTAGCCCAAATAGCCAAGGCAGGAAACATTCCTGTCGTATTAACCAGCAGTATGGAAGACTATGCACAAGGGCTTCTAATTCCTCAATTAAATGAAATTCTTCCAGAAGCTTACGAGGCAAGAATTAAACGTCCCGGTATTGTTAATGCAATGCACCATGAAGGCTTTAATAATGCCGTTAAAGCTTTAGGGCGAAAAAACCTTATTGTTGCTGGCATTGTAACAGAAGTATGTGTACTTTACCCTGTCTTGCAGATGCTTGAAGAAGGATATACGGTACAGGTATCTGCAGATGCTTCTGCTTCCCATACTTTATATGGAGACCAGATCGCTCTTAGTAGAATGCAACAGGCTGGAGCGGTTATTACAACTGTTGATCAAATTATTGCTGAAATAGCCATCGATTGGACTGCTCCCCTTGGTCAACAGCTCGCTGGTATCATCAATTACTAATTTCTCACTTTTAAAAAAGCCCTTTGCAGAGAAAGGGCTTTTTTATATATAGCCTGCTTTACATAACTACGAAAGATGGTTTGGCGGAGGACTTCCTGCCTGTCTGTATATCTCTTTTGGCAATGGTATAAACTCAGTGTTATCTGAAGGCGGTAAAATAATACGCCCCTGTTTCCAGTCTTCTTTGGCCTGCTCGATTCGTTCTTTTCGGCTTGATACAAAATTCCACCAAATATGGCGCTCGCCCAAATGTTCCCCTCCAAGCATCATTAATGTTGTATTTTCCTTTGCAATAATTAAAGGATCTACGCCTTTGGTAAATACCAGCAGTTTGCCTTCAGGATAAGTAATACCACTTACCTCTACACTGCCCTTAACAATGTAAACTCCTCGTTCGCTATGTCCTTTTGGAATCCCAAATCTTGCCCCTTGATCAAGTACGACATGAATATAAAATAATGGAGAGTTGGTCTGTACATGACTTTTGAGTCCATATGCTTCCCCGGCAATTAGTCGCATCCAGTCCGACATGAGGATGCGGCAGCACATCCAGATTTACCTCGGGAGGAACATTAATGGGGTCACCATGATCCATAAAAATAAAAGGTCCTACCATTCTTCTTAACTGATACGGAAGAATACGTTTTACCGAAAAGCCAGGGACTATGATTGCCCGACGGGAATCTATTACAATATCCAGCATTTTATATCTATTTTATATTAAACAATATTTTTAATCCACAGAAATAATAAGGTTGTCTTTATTTAGAGGAATAGCAATTCTCAAAATTGGCCTGTAACCTTCAGCACGGTTTCTTAAAACCGTAAAGGTTAAATTTCAGCCAAAACCATTACTAGGTTCTGATAAGTAATTTGGTTCATTTGTACCAGAGCATTTTTAGTGGTGAATTTCTATCCTGACAACGCACTTCACAATAATTTAAAATTCTATTCTTTAAAAGTTTCATAGTATTTTTATGTAAGCCAAAATTACTACTGTTATATCGCTTCAATAGATGATATAAGGCATATAAATCCATTGACTTTTGTCAACTAAAAAATTTTCAATATGTACTAATTATACTCATAATCCTAGGCATTACTTGCTTTATTCTGTCCCTAACCAACCATAATTGTCCTTTTATGACACAGGTGAACGGGCTGTTGTTTACGTTATCTTGTATTATAGCGCTCAGTAATGATGAAACATATTTTTGTTCTAAATTCATATGAAAGCTATTAACCCTACCTGCAGTTAAGAGTTCAGGCCAGATCCCGGATTCCAGATCTTTAAAAAAGTTACGGGGCGTATATGTTTTTTCTCCGTTTGGGAGCGGGAATCTTTTGCAGGTAGGGGAAAAACCTCTTTTGCTGTTATATATAAATATTGAAAGATTAATAAACGGAAATGCCGAACACCGTTTTACAAAGTAGGCCGATTTAATTAAAATTAAGAAATGAAGAATCAATTTAAATCATTGGTAATGCTATTCACAACGTTACTTTTGATTGCTTGCAACGGCGAAACAAAAACAGAAAAATCAAGTTCACTTTCTGCTTTAAAAGAAGCTGTCAAACCTGTAGTTTCTCATGTAATGACAAAAGAAGAGCAAACCAGACTTACGCCTGATGCAATTTTAAAGGAATTTATAGAAGGAAATAAACGTTTTCAGAGCGGTACCACTACGGTTCGTGATCATAGTAAACAAGCACGAAAATCGGCGCCGGGTCAATTCCCTAAAGCTGTCGTACTAAGTTGTGTCGATAGCCGAGTACCAGTCGAAGATGTATTTGATCAGGGTTTGGGGGATATTTTTGTGGGACGTGTTGCAGGAAATTTTGTAAATGAAGATTTGTTAGGCAGTATGGAATTTGCCTGTAAGGTGTCAGGAGCAAAATTGATTTTAGTAATGGGACACCAGCATTGCGGCGCTATAAAAGGTGCCATCGATGATGTAAAACTTGGAAATATTACAGCAATGCTTTCAAAAATAAAACCAGCTGTAGCAATGAGTCAGGATTTTAATGGTGAAAAAACATCTAAAAATGATAAATTTGTAAAACACGTTTCAGAAAATAACGTGCTTTATGCAATGGATCAAATTCGTAAAAAGAGTCCAATTCTTAAAGAGATGGAAGATAAAGGAGAGATAAAAATTGTAGGTGTGTTTTATAATTTGACAGACGGAACTCTTGAATTCTTAAAATAATGAACAGGAAAAATTATTTTTTAATCCTCATTTTTTTAATTGGTAGTTTACAATCGGTAATCGGACAAAATAATCGTATTACCACAAACAATAGTATTGGCTGGTATAATTTTTTTGGAACATTCAAGATCTCAGAAAAATTTGGAATACATACCGAATATCAATAGCGTAGAAATGAAACCATTACCCAATGGCAGCAAAGTTTATTAAGGGTTGGATTAAATTACAACTTAAATTCAAGAGTGCTGTTTCGGGTTGGTTATGGCTGGATCGAAACCTATCCTTATGGAGAAATACCTATAAATGGCATGGGGCAGAGATTTTACAGAACATAGAATTTTTGAAATGGTAAACTAAATCACAAAGAAGGAATCGTTGATTTCTCGCATAGATTTATGTTAGAACAAAGATTTGTTGGCAGGTACAGTTCCATAAATGAGATTACAAAGTACTTCACTACTATAATAATGTCAAAAAATTGAATATTTTATTTTCGTGGCAACATCGTGACACAAGTAGTCAAAAAAAATTAAAAACGCAGAATATATTCGGGTTTCAAGCTTAAGGCTCAAATCCTGCTCTCCCCACAAAGGGTAAAAGAAATGAAAAAGGTAACTTTATCAAACTTTACAAAAACCCAAAAAAATTGTGTAAAACCTGTAAATCTTAAGATTTACAGGTTTTTTTCTTTTATAGCAATTTTTAATCTTTTTAAAAGCACTCAAAAGTTTTTTGGCACAATCGGGACACATTTGGATTGGAAGGGATTTGAAAACATCCAGAAAAAGGCTGGGCATATCCTACTGCGGTCGTAGACCTTTTTGACCACAAAGTAACAGGCTGGTCCTTGAGCGAAACCATCAAAGCAATTGATAGAACCATTGCCGCCTTTAGCCTTCTTTATTATTTCCAGCGAAGCTGTTAATAACTTTGGATAACTGTTCCGATTTTTCATTCAAATAATCGTAATTTTCCGTGTAAAATACAGTAAATATTTACAAATAAAAAAAGTTTAATTTAAAGTTTAATTGGCTGTAATTGAAACACACGACAATATTTTAGAAATATCCCTCTCTAGTTATCAAAAAATGAGACAAATACATTAGATAACAATACAGGCGAATTAAAAAAAATATAAAAATCATAAAAAAAGAAGTATTTTTTTACAAACAAGTTAATAATAATTGAATATTTAAACAATTTGTAAAAAAATCATTATAAAATTAATTATAATACTTAAAATTTAGAAGAAATTAACTACTTTTACTCTACTATACCACACTAACCAATAGTACCCCAAAAGTCTTTATTATAGTTAGTAAAATTTCCAAATCTTATTTCAATCTCATCGACGTATGAAAAATTTAACCATTTTAGGAGTAACGCCTTTTGAAAAGCCTGATGTCAACCTAATGACAAAACTACTTCAGGCTGGTGCATTCCCCGTATTAAGTTTAGGACATGATATCGCAATTGCTCAGGAAGCATTAAATCAGCTTGACCGGATCAGTATACCTTCTTATGGTATACATCTCACAAATGATACCCTAACATCACTTCAACTGTCCGGGCAGGTAAGTTTTGCTATCGTTCCGTTTGGGATCTCAATAAACGTCTATCCTACCTTATCACGGATTTATCAGGTAAGTAGTATTGAGCAAGCTATAAAGGCGGAACAACTGGGAGCTATTGGAATTATTGTAAAAGGAAACGAAGCTGGAGGATTAGTTGGTTATGAATCCACATTTGTTTTATTTCAACGTATCATACAAGAAATCAACACCATACCTATATGGGTACAAGGAGGTATAGGCCTTCATACCGCCGCCGCTGCAAAAGCACTTGGAGCAAGAGGTATTGTATTAGACAGTCAATTGGCACTCTATCCGGAAAGTAACATTCCGCAAGACCTCAAAAATCTATGTTCAAAATTAAACGGGACAGAAACCAAGATCATCGCGCACCATCGCGTATTGGTTAGACCCAATTCGCCTGTTTTATCCCAAAATGTTTCTATAGAAGAGTTAGAGCACTATTTTAATGACCTTGACCCTACCAAAAGTTACATCCCTATGGGACAAGACATTGCTTTGGCAACAGAGCTGTATGAAAATTTCAAGACCCTAAAAAAATTGATTTTTGGATTTAAAGAAGCCATGTATGGCCATCTGAAACAAGCCAAAGCATCTCCAATTATAGACCAGAACAATCCCTTAGCACAACAACTTGGTCTACGCTACCCTATTGCACAAGGACCAATGACCCGCGTGAGTGATGTTCCGGCATTTGCCAATGCTGTTGCAGAAACTGGGGCGTTACCTTTTATAGCTCTTTCCTTACTCAAAGGCGAGCAAGCAAGAACATTAGTCCTGGAAACTCAAAAACTTGCCGGTGATAAAACTTGGGGTGTAGGTATATTAGGCTTTGCACCACAGGAATTGCGAGAAGAACAAACCGCCTATATCCTTGAAGCCAAGCCTCCGGTAGTACTGATCGCCGGAGGCAGGCCTGCACAGGCCAAAGTATTTGAAAAAGCCGGTATAACAACATTTTTACATGTCCCTTCGCCTGCATTATTGGATATTTTTCTAAAAGAAGGTGCCAAAAATTTCATATTTGAAGGCCGGGAATGTGGCGGACATGTTGGCCCGCTCTCCAGCACTGTACTTTGGGAAATACAAATCGAACGTATCCTAAAAGAAGATCATCCGGAAAATATAAGTGTATTTTTTGCCGGTGGAATTCATAATGCTTTTTCCACAGCTTTTGTATCTATCATGGCCGCTCCTCTGGCTGCCAGAGGTGTAAAGGTTGGTGTATTGATGGGAACAGCCTATTTGTATACACAGGAAGCTGTGAGTACAGGTGCTATTCAGCAAGAGTTCCAGCAACAAGCAATGCAAGCCAAAGATACCGTCCTGCTGGAAACTGCACCAGGTCATGAAACACGTTGCTTAAATACGGCATTCGCCTTACATTTTGATAATGAAAAGAAAAAACTGCTCGCCACTGGAATGGACAAAAAGCAAATTTGGGAACAGCTGGAAAAACTCAATGTAGGACGTCTCAGGATTGCAGCAAAAGGCATTGATCGTCAAGGTGACAACCTTGTCACTATACCTAAAAACCAACAGCTTGATCTGGGCATGTATATGATCGGACAAGTAGCAACCATGCATAACGAGGTGATTACACTTGAATCACTGCATCATGACGTTGCTATCGACAATCAAAAATATATTGAGCAGGCAGTGTTACCACAAAAACCTTCATCGACAGAAAAAGGGCTGGACATCGCTATTATTGGGATGGAATGCGTATTTCCGGGTGCAAAAAATTTAGCCGAATACTGGCGCAATATCATTACTGGAAAAGACTGCGTTACCGAAGTACCGGATGAGCGATGGAATAAAGATATCTATTATAAGCCCGACTCCAATGGTTCAGACATATCACATTCAAAATGGGGCGGTTTTATCCCAAAAATAGATTTTGACCCCTTAGAATTTGGTATTCCACCACAATCACTTGCAGCGATAGAACCCACTCAGCTTTTAACCTTACTGGTTGCCAAACGGGCAATGGAAGATGCCGGTTATGGCGAAAAACAAATCAACAGAGAAAATATATCCGTTATAATTGGTGCTGAAGGCGGAAATGACCTTGCCAACAGTTACAGTTTCAGAGGCTATTATAAACAAGTTTTTGGAGAACTGCATGAAGAAGTAGAAAAAGCATTCCCACACACCACAGAGGATTCGTTCCCGGGTATATTGGCCAATGTTATTGCCGGCAGAATCACCAACCGTCTGGATCTGGGCGGAAGAAATTTTACGGTAGATGCTGCATGTGCCTCATCGATAGCTGCCATTGATCTCGCCTGCCAGGAACTGATACTGGGCAAATCGGATATGGTACTTACCGGAGGAGCAGATTTACATAATGGTATCAACGATTATCTGATGTTTTCCAGTACACATGCTCTCTCCCGCAAAGGACGCTGCGCAACATTCGATAGTGCTGCAGACGGTATTGCTCTTGGCGAAGGGGTCGCTATTTTGGTCTTAAAACGATATGATGATGCCCTGCGTGATGGTGATCGTATTTATTCTGTTATTAAAGGTGTTGGAGGATCCAGCGACGGTAAAGCTCTTGGTCTTACAGCACCGCGAAAAATTGGTCAGGTACGGGCATTAGAACGTGCCTATGATCAGGCAGGTATCAGTGCAGCAGCAGTTGGTTTAATCGAAGCTCATGGCACCGGAACAATAGTTGGAGATAAAACGGAACTTACCGCCCTCACCAATTTATTTAGCAGGTCCGGAGCTTTACCGGCTCAGACCCATCTGGGATCTGTAAAAACCCAAATTGGGCACACCAAATGTGCTGCCGGTTTGGCCGGACTTATCAAAGCCTCTATGGCCGTATTTCATGGCGTAAAACCTCCTACTCTTCATCTCCAACAACCCAACGCCTACTTTAATGCAGATACAAGCCCATTTGCATTTTATGCAGAAACAGGTTTATGGTCAGAAAAAAAACGGTATGCCGGTATTAGTGCCTTCGGCTTTGGTGGTACCAATTTTCATATGGTAATCGAAAATCATCCACAAAAAGAAGAAGCCGTCATTCTACAATCCTGGCCCTCTGAGCTATTCGTCTTTCGTGGTGACAATTATGATCAGGCTAAAGTTCAATTAGAACAAGTAAAAACTTTATTAGAAATCAATGATAGTCTATCCTTAAAAGACATTGCCTACAGCTTAGTCGCGGGTTCAGAAAAACCAATCCAACTAAGCATTGTTGCCGATACAGCCGAAGATTTGATGATGAAAATCGAACTCTTGTTAACGGGCATTGAAAGTAAAGATATCTTTATTGTGAACAAACGAGACGGTAAAACCGCATTTTTGTTCACCGGTCAGGGCAGCCAGCACATTAATATGGCACGAGATCTATTCGTTCTATTTCCGGAGATGCGCAAACTCATATCGCAATATCCTGATTTAGAAAAAGTTCTCTTTCCTTCAGCCACCTTTGATACCGCGACCTTAAAAAAACAAAAGGAAACCATTAAGGATACACGTCTGGCACAACCTCTTTTAGGTATTGTAGATCTTGCCCTGGCTCAATTGCTACAGTCATTTGGGATCCAGCCTGATATGTTGGCAGGACATAGTTATGGAGAGTTACCGGCATTGTGTTTTGCCGGTGTATTTGACGAACAACAGTTGGTTGAACTCAGCAGTAAACGTGCACAAAGCATTTTAGATGCTGTTCAGGATGGTGATCCCGGAACTATGGTAGCCGTAAACAGCGATGCAGATCGCCTGAAAACGATTCTTGACCAACATCAGGACTGTTATCCTGTCAATTACAATTCGCCAACTCAGTGCGTTATTGCCGGAAGCACAGCAGCCATTGACAAATTTATGGAAGCGCTTAAAAACGAACGTATCTCATACAAAAAACTAGAAGTTGCCTGCGCCTTTCACAGTCCACTGGTAAGCAAATCCAAAGATTTGTATACGAATGTCTTAAAAGAAATTCCTTTTCAGGAAATGCAGATTCCGGTTTGGTCAAACACCACAGCAACCTTATACCCAAGTCCGGTCTCTGATATCAAAGTACAATTGACCGATCACTTGGTCCAACCGGTACATTTTGTTGACGAAATCCAAGCGATGTACGCCAGTGGGGCGAGGATATTTATTGAAGTAGGTCCCGGAAAAGTATTGACCGGATTAACAAAAGCCTGCCTAAACAAAGATGAGCTCGCACTACATGTCGAGAATAACAATCATAACAGTCTCACCCACCTCCTTTGTATGTTTGCACAATACCTTGGAACTGGTCGTAGCCTTAATTTAAATAAACTTTTTGAAGACAGACAGGCGAATTTAATTCAGATCGATCAACCCGACCTTTATAAAAAAAGTCCAACGATCTGGCGCGTAAACGGACAAGCCGCTCATCCAACAACAGGCACATTACCTACTCATGGTGCCTTGCCTATAATAACTCCCCTCCAAATGAAAAACTCCCCGATCATCCAGACACCAGTAGCACAACCTGCCCCGGAACACATACTACAGGAATATTTAAACAGCATGAAGATGTTGATCCAGGCGCAACGAGATGTCATGCTTTCCTTTTTAGGACAACAGGAACACCTGCATCCCATCCCTGTTTATTCCAGAACAACAGAGAATACGACGGCAGATCAATTGGTAGCAACACTAATTACCAACGATAAACCAATCTCTACCGTAATCCTGCAAACACCAACAAGAGATATCAAATCGTTGTTGTTAACAGTAGTTTGCGAAAAAACGGGCTATCCGCATGAAATGTTAGGAATGGAAATGGATCTGGAAGCTGACCTCAGCATAGATTCTATTAAAAGAGTTGAAATCATTGGAACACTGCGTAATGAGCTGGGTATACTGAGCAGTGATCACGAAAATGAAGATACGGTCATGGAACAACTAGCCGCAATAAAAACTTTAAACGGACTCGTAACCTGGCTTACTGAATACACCGCCACAATTGATTCTGCTGTAACAAAAATTGAAGTATCGCCCATATCTCCTACAGTAGCAGATAAAACCACGATTACACTTGCAGAACTGCAAATTGCCATTTTAGATATTGTCAGTGAAAAGACCGGCTATCCAAAAGAGATGTTAGGACTGGATCTGGATCTGGAAGCAGATTTAAGTATAGATTCTATTAAACGAATGGAAATTATTAGCGAACTAAAAAACAAAATTGGATTTGGTGCGGACAAGGAGCAAGCTGATGATCTTATGGAAAATTTAGCTGCCATAAAAACGCTAAATGGTTTAGCAACCTGGATAAGCGAAATGAGCACAACGGAACCTGTACAAAGTTTATTAACACGCCTTCGATTTGATTTGATTCCAACCGCTATTTCCGAAGCACAAAACACCGGAATACTGAAAGGAAAGCGATTTGCAATAGCTCCGGACAATGGAACACAAACAGCGGCAATTAAAACGATACTTGAACAACATGGTGCAATTGCACAACTGGTTCATACGGACCAGGATCTGACTAGTTTTGATGGACTGATTATTTCTGATATAGGCTCTGCCACTATCCAACATAGTATCATTGACCACGTTGGTCTGATTAAAAAGATGGATCTTGAAAAAGCGCAATGGATTTATTTGATCTCAGATATTCCGGCACATGTCGAAAAATTAAAAGACACCCGTGCCCTACGTCATTATCAGGGTTATTCCGGCTTATTCAAAAGTTTAGCCCGTGAGTTTGAACAAACCAATTGCAGACTGATCAGTCTCAATACAGAACAGGAAATAGATCAGATAGCCGAAATTACATTACGCGAGATCCTGACAACAGACCAATCTGCTCAAGTCATTTACATACACGATCAACGACATAAAGTCGACATCATACCTTCGCCCTTGTTAACTACGCTTGACCAGGCACATATCCAATTGGATAAAAAATCTGTTGTTTTAGTCCTCGGAGGAGGTCAGGGTATTACTGCCGAACTAGTAAAACACATGTCCGCAGCTTATCCGTGTACCTATATTCTTGTTGGCAGATCAAGAGACCCGAGAGAAGTTACCACCGATTCGAAAGAATTGGAGTTGATGAAATCGAGAGAAGAGATCAGAAACTACCTCATCAAGACCGGTAATTTTAGTACGCCACCCCAAATTGAAAAAGAGACATCGCGAATTTTCAAAAACAATCAAATCCTGCGTACCATTCACCACATGGAGCAATTGGGAAATAAAGTAGTATATCAATCCTTAGATCTTTGTGATGAAGAAGGATTGACGCAACTCATCCATCATATTTATGAACAATATGGACAATTAGATGGTGTCATTCATGGTGCTGGTCTTTTGGAAGATAAACTTTTCAAGCAAAAAACAACCAGTTCTTTTGAACGTGTCTTTGACACAAAAGTAAAACCCTTACGTGTGCTGGCAGAACAATTGCGTTCAGATTGCCAGTTCGTAGTTCTGTTTTCAAGCATCGCTTCTGTCTATGGCAACAAAGGACAGACCGATTATGCAGCGGCAAATAGTGTGTTGGATGATTATGCCAATGTATTAAACAAAAGGTTAAAAGGAAAAGTAATTTCGATCAACTGGGGACCGTGGAAAGGTGCCGGAATGGTTTCCTCATCCTTGGAAAATGAGTACGAACGCCGCGGAATTTCGTTGATCCCACTAGAGGAAGGAAAAGAGCTGTTTCTTAACGAAATCAAGTATGGAACAGAAAGTCAGGTATTAATTATGTCCGGTAAAAATTGGTAAACCGCTGTATTCGTCTATTATGAAAAAAACAGATATTGCTATTATAGGTTTATCCTGTATGTTTCCCGGAGCAAAAGACGCTGAGGCGTTCTGGCAAAATATTATCAATAAAGTCGACTCGACGCAGGTAGCTCCGGCAGATCGCATCGATCCTGTGCACTTTAGCGATAGCAAAGAAGCTATGGACCGCTTTTATTGTAATCGTGGCGGGTTTATTCCTGATTATGAATTTGACCCTACAGCATTTGGTATTTTACCTCTTGCTGTTGAAGGTACTGAACCAGACCACCTCTTAACACTTGATCTCGTTCAAAAAGCATTAGAAGATGCAGGAGTATTCCAGAAAAAAGTTTCATTGGAACGTACCGGAATTATCATTGGAAAAGGAAATTATACCGGTCCCGGAGCTACACGTGCTATTGAAATTGTACGTACAGGCGAGCAGATTTCCTCCCTTTTGCAAGAACTATTACCGGAGGTATCTTCAGCAGATATTGAAAAAATAAAGCAGGCCTACCAGGAACGCAAAGGACGGTTTTCTGCAGATACAGCCATGGGTTTAATCCCCAACCTTGTTGCCTCATTAGTATCCAACCGGTTCAATCTTGGAGGTGTTGCTTTTACCGTTGATGCGGCATGTGCAAGCGCTCTTGTAGCCGTAGATCATGCCGTACAGGAGTTGCAGCGTGGCCGCAGTGATATGATGATTGCAGGAGGGGTACATACAGGTCAAAATGCTGCATTTTGGAGCATCTTTAGCCAATTGGGGGCATTATCACGTCAGCAACAAATCAAGCCCTTTAGCGAAGATGCAGACGGACTACTCATTGGAGAAGGTTGTGGTTTCATTGTCCTGAAGCGGTTGGAAGACGCTGTACGCGATCAGGATAAAATTTATGCGGTCATTAAAGGCGTGGGCATAAGCAGTGATGGCAATGGAACAAGTGTCATGAGCCCTTCGATAAAAGGTCAGTTAAAAGCATTAGAGCAAGCATGGGCACATGCCAATTTAGATAAAGAACAAATTGGTTATCTGGAAGCTCATGGCACGGGAACCCCATTAGGAGATAAAACAGAACTGCAAACTCTGGCTCAATTTTTTGGCAAAGACGAAACAGCTGAACGCGCCGGTATAGGATCTGTCAAATCCAATATAGGTCATGCCATGCCTGCTGCTGGAATAGCAGGTTTAATCAAGACCTGTCTTGCCCTGCATCACGACATATTGCCGCCTACATTATATTGCGAAAACCCCGCTGCCGCCATGCAGCTCACCAGATTTACACCCATACAAGATGCCAAAAACTGGTCGCAAACAGGTTTACCAAAGATTGCAGCAGTAAATGCATTTGGTTTTGGAGGGATCAATGCCCACGTAGTCCTGAAAGGGTATGATATCCCCAAAAAAGACGAAGTATTGTTACTTGCCAGAGCAACACGGGAAGCATTGCTTTCTGCACTCCAGGATAACGATACTGCTGTAGGAGATGGCGATTATCGTATTGCGCTCTTTGATCCAACATCCGAACGCATCCAAAAAGCAATCAAAATTGTGTCTAAAAATGATGCCTGGCGCAATAAACAAGATATCTGGTACACCTCTGCTCCTCTTTTACAGGATAGTGGCAAAGTCGCTTTTGTGTTCCCGGGGCTAGATGGTTTAGCAAAAGGCGAAGTCGCAACAATCAGTCGGTATTTTGACTTAACAGCACCTATAGAAACTGAGGGTGAAGGACTGTTGAACGAGGCATTAGGCATTTTTAACAATTGTGGCATACTGGACAGTGCTTTAAAAAAATTAGGAATCTATCCGGATATGAACGCCGGACATAGTATGGGAGAATGGCTAGCGGGATATGCTTCAGATTTGGCCGAAGCAAGTTCTGTCAAGGATCTAATTGATGTGCTTGATCCAAAAACATTTGAACTAAAAGACTCTAAATTTATTGCTATTGGAGCAGGTCTTGAGGATATAACGCCATTGATCGAAAAAATCCCGAACCTCTACGTTTCAAATGATAATTGCCCACATCAGGTAATTCTGTGCGGTACCCATGATGCGCTTCAGGAATTGACACCTTTATTAAAATCAAAACAGATATTTCATCAGATTTTACCATTTCAATCTGGTTTTCATTCTCCTTTTGTTGCAGATAAACTAGACGTAATCTTAGCAGGCATGGAAAAAGTTCAATTCCAGAAAACAAAAATTCCGTTGTGGTCCGCCACTACACTCCTGCCTTATCCGGCAGATCCGCAGTCTATTCGTCAATTAAGCGCTGAACATCTTGTGCAACCTGTAAGATTTCGGGAACTGACAGAAAAACTTTATGACGAAGGTGTCCGTTTTTTTATTCAGGTAGGTACCGGAGGATTAATTGGTTTTATTGATGATACCTTAAAAGGAAAAGCCTTTAGCACACTTGCCTCAAGTGTAGCCACCAGAACAGCACTTGCCCAGTTGCAACGGGTAGTAGCAGCATTATTTGTAGAAGGTAAAGTTCTGGCACTTGATTTTTTAGACATACAAAATCACAGAAAAAAAGTACCAAACAAAGGTATAAAATTACAATTAGGATCACCCATTGTCCGTGATTTTGAAGCACTAAAAAACGTACGAAAATCTATCGATACCGTGCGGCCAAAACAGGTTTTTACCAAAGCAACAGCAAAAGTAAGTCACCCATTAGTTCTGGCATTTCAGGAGAATATCGCCGATATGATCCGAATGCAGGAAGAAGTATTGGATGTCTTTCAAAATCGTACACAAACTGCTGTTCACACAACTGTCTTACCGAAAAAACAACTAATTGACAGTCGTTTTTTAAAAACACTACAAGTCAATTTAGCTACACATCCTTATCTGATCGATCACAGCCTTTTACGACAACCCATAGGCTGGACAGATGTTGCAGATATGGAACCTGTGATCCCAATGACGATGATCTTCGAATTACTGGCAGAAACAGCACATGCAGAACAACCGGAAACAAAAATTCACAAGATTATGCACGTCAGTGTATTTCAATGGATGAACGTTGCCAAACCTTTTGAAAAAACAATAAAAGGCGTTTGGCGCTCCAACAATCACGCCTATCTGGATATCGAGAATTTTGCCAATGCAGAAATATTTTTAGCAGCAACACATCCTACACTACCTACTTTTGACCTGTCTATAGGGAAACGATTGCCTATCGAGCGAACTCCTTTAGAAATCTATGAGAAGCACATGTTTCATGGAGATGCCTATCAAGGGATTACACTTATATCTGCTGTTGGTGAGAAGGGTATTACAGGACAAATAAAAGGCAATGGCGGTAAGGGTTCCTTATTAGACAATGCAGGACAATTATTTGGATTATGGTTGCAACTTACCTTAACCAAAGACCGCATTGCTTTTCCGGTCAAAATCAAACAAATTGAATTCTTCGAAGATATGCACGATCAGGATGGTGTATTTGAATGTACTTGTGTACTGACGGAATTAAACGATGAATTTGCAATCGCTGACATTGTACTTGAAAGAAACGGAAAAGTTTGGTGTGCAATAAAAGGATGGCAAAACCGGAGATTAGAAATTGACGAAGCTTTATGGAATGTTTCTATGTCGCCACTTCATAACCGACTCTCTGAAGAAATCGCCCCACAGGTCTTTTTCTTTCATCAGGCCTATTCCCGCGTAAGTTCCTGGGATTTTATACTGAAACGTTATTTTAATCAAAAAGAAAAACAGTACTATCAGGAACTCCTGCCCAACCGCCGAAAGAATTGGATGGTAAGTCGCGTAGCGGTAAAAGATGCCGTGAGACATGTATTGAGTCAAGAGAAAAAGCAACACACTTATCCCATAACCTTTGAAATTTGTTCGGATAAAGTTGGCAAACCTTATCTTAAAGGTAATGCCACAGAACAGATCCAGATCTCATTGGCACATAAAGGAAAAGATGCAGTAGCCATTGCGCGGCATGATAAACCTGTTGGTATCGATATGGAAATAATTGCCGAACGCAGTCCTGAATTTTGTCAATTGGTATTTACTGATGCAGAATTAGCCTTATTGAAAGAACGGGATCAAGCCGAATGGACCACGCGATTTTGGGTAGCAAAAGAAGCTTACGGAAAATTACTGGGAACGGGGCTAAAAGGAAACCCAAAAAGATACGAAGTAACACGCATACAAGGAGATCATCTATGGATCGATCAAATAGAAATCAAAATAATCAAACACCTAAATTATATTATCGGATGGACACTTTAAACACGACATTAAAAAGGAATCATGAGGAGTTATTCAACCTGTTAAAGGGTTTTATTACAGAAATTATCGGTGAAGAATTTGTAGAAGAGATGGATATCACTCCAGAAAGTTCGTTTACTAAAGATCTGGAAATGGACAGTATAGAGATTGTTTCCTTTTCGGAAAAAATCAAAACACACTTTGGCGATCAAATTGATTTTACGGGTTGGTTGTCTGCTATGGATCTTGATGAACTGATCAATCTTGATCTGAATAAGATCATCAATTATATCTACGAATGCCAATAATTACTGTTAATAATAAGAAAGTTCACCTACAAGAACTAAATAAAGAAGCTGAAGATACCGTGATACTGATTCACGGTATGTTTAGTAATCTTTCTATTTATTATTTTAATATTGCCCCCATTTTGGCGCAGTATTTTCATGTAGTCATGTATGATCTAAAAAGTCATGGCAGGAGTGAGCCCGCATTAGAAGGATATGATTTAGAAAATATGTCATCCGATTTAATCGCAATGATGGATTACCTCCAAATCAAAAAAGCACAACTTGTTGGCTATAGTTTTGGGGGGCTTATTGCACTCAAAACTGCATTGATAGCCCCAGAACGTTTAAATAAATTGGTGATCATCGAAGCACCGGATCCGCAAGATGAAAAAGCACGGGATATTATCGAAGAGTACAGCAAGGAATTTCTCGAACATTACGTAGCCAATTTTACGGACACCACAAAAGTGAAAATGGGAAAAAGACAGTTGGAAAAAAACCATCGGTTATACGAGTTTTTATTTAACCAGACGAGCATCAAAGCAGATATGGTCAAAGAAAAGCATTTTCTACATCAGCTTTCTATTTCTCAATTAAACATACCCACCCTGTTACTATATGGAGCTGCTTCTAATTGCAAACCTACAGGAGAATGGTTACAATCTCAAATTGGTACGGCTGAGCTAAAACTCATCGACGGAGATCACAATATTCCCATTCAGGATCCCATTCAGATAGCAGAAACTGTTGTTCAATTTTTAACTAACCCTTTATTACAAAACTATGGCTAAATTTGTATTTGTTGTTCCCCCGCTAACAGGTCATGTCAATCCTACATTGAGCATTGGTGCTGAACTTTTAGAAAGAGGACATAAAGTAGCGTGGATCAGTCTTGACCAAAACTTAGAGTCTAAACTTCCTGTAGGCGGAGAATTATTGCTTATTGAATACGATCAGACAGACGAAGAAAAAAAAGAGAGTGAACAATACCTGGATATCATTTCAAAAAAGATTGTTTACGGCATTGATAGTATCAAGTTTTTATACGAAGAAGTATTGATTCCTTTAAACAGACATTGTTACAAAGGAATCGTTAAGTTGCTGGAAGCTTATGAGCCGGATTTAGTAATTGGCGATCATCAATTATTTGCTGCGGCAATTGCGGCAAAAAAAGTTAATCGTCCTTATGCGACCTCCGTAACAGCCCCGGCAGCAATCAAAATTGTCAGTGAGCTGCCTAAAGTGCATGAATGGGAAGTCAGGCAGATCATAGCGCTACAGGAAGAACTTGGTGTCAAAGAAAACCAATCATTGGCTTGTTCAGATCTTCTTACTTTAGTGTTAACATCTCCCTATTTCTTTGGAGAAATGGATCTCGCTTCAAACTATCAGTTTACAGGTCCGGTAGTAACAGAACGCCGTTTATCGTGTGCTTTCGATTGGGAGCGTATGAAAAGTAGTTCAGGGAAAAAAATTTTAGTGAGTATAGGTACAACGTTCGACCACGAGCATAAAAAAGCGTTTTTTCAAAAAGTAATCGATGCATTTCAGGACGAAGACTTAACGGTTGTCGTTGTTTCAGATTCAGCTCTATTTGATAAGTGGCCAGAAAATTTTATGGTCTATGCGCAAATCCCACAATTGGATTTACTACCACATTTGGATGCTGTCGTGTGCCATGGTGGACACAACACCGTCTCAGAAGCCCTAACTCATGGTTTGCCGCTCGTTGTTATTCCAATTGCGTACGATCAATCGCATGTTGCAGGACGTGTCGTACGTACCGGTGCAGGCGAACGTCTCAATTTTAACCGATTTAAAGCAAATCACCTAAGGGACAGTGTTCATAATATCCTGAATCAGGCGCAATATCGTGAAGGCGCCCTCAAAGTTCGTCAATCTTTTATTGATGCAGGCGGAACGAAAACCGCAGCAGATTTACTTGAACAAGCCATAGCTCCAACGCTGTCATCTGTCGAATCTCCGGCCAAATTTCTCATTGTTATTCCACCATTTTTTGGACATATCAGTCCAACATTAAGTTTGGGCGCCAGTTTACTGGCTCGTGGTCATGAAGTCAAATGGTTTGGCATTACACCACTGGCACAGGAACATATACCAACAGGAGGAACCTATATTTATCCTGAGAAAGATATCATACCCTTTGAGCATGAACTTAAGCAACTATTAAAACGACAAGACGATGGTCCTTCTTGTTCCGGACCGGAAGTCATGAAATTGGCGCTGGAAGAAACCTATGTTCCATTGGCCAAAATGATGATGCCGGGATTAGAAACACTACTCAGTCACTGGCAACCTAATGTCATCATCAATGATTGCATCACTTTTGGTGGCGCTTTATTCGCACACAAGCATCGTATACCCTCTGTAACGACAACCCCTGTACCACCAGATGTTATGGGTGACACTGAGAAAAGTGCTCCCAAAATATTCGAATGGCAACAAAACTTAATCAAAGAGCTACAAAAAGAGGTTGGTATCCTTGATGAAGGTATATTTATACATTCTAATCAATTAAACCTCGTGTTTACCTCGCAAGCCTTTGCGGGTTTTGAAACCGTACCCTCACACATGAAATTTGTAGGTCCGGTCAAAGGCCGTCCCAATAACAGCCCTTTTGACTGGGAACGATTAGCTGCCAGCACAACGCCAAAAATATTTGTATCATTGGGTACTTTATTAGTCGATATCCGGAAAGCTTTTTTTGGTAAACTTATTGAAGCATTTGCAGACCAACCCGTTACTATTATTGCAGCAACACCGCCAGAAATATTTGACGAATGGCCCGCTAATTTTATCGTAAATGGTTTTGTGCCACAATCAACTTTGATGCCTTATATGGATATGGTGATCTGTCACGGCGGTTTCAATACCGTCAACGACACCTTTACCAATGGTCTGCCCATGTTGATTACACCAATCGCTTACGATCACTTTCATACTGCAAAGCTGATTGAACAGGCGGGCTGTGGAATCAGTATCCGATACAAACGACTTCGAATAGAAGACCTGAGAGAGACCGTCTTTGAGCTCCTGGAAAATCCTAAATATAGAAATGCGGCCAAAGAAGTTCAGACTGCTTTTCTGGCGGCAGGCGGTAATGATAAGGCGGTTGCATTATTGGAAGATTTTGTAAAACAAGAACGTTCGGTATTAGCTTCACTATAAAATATGAAAAGAAAATTGTTATTTGGAGAGCGCATGCTGTTGGGCGAAGGAAAAGAACCCTTTCATGTCGTTATTCCTTTTCGGCTACGCGGTGTATTTGAGGAAAAAGAGATTCAGTATGCTTTAGGCAGACTTCAGGAAAAACATCCCTGGTTACGGGCATACATCCGTCTTGATGAGAAAAATGTCCCATGGTTTGAAGTGCCTGAACTCCCCAATCCTATTTCTGTACGTATTGTAGATCGAAAAAATGAAGAGGCCTGGCAACAAGAATCTGTGCAGGAGTGGCATACACCCTTTGATTACAAAAACAACCCTTTGATTCGCCTGGTGTGGATTAAAGGAAAAGATCGCTCAGATATGCTACTGGTATTTCATCATTGTTTGTGTGATGGCGCAGCCGGCATGGCTTTACTTTATGAGTTTTTAAAAGTACTGGATGATCCAGCAGCAGATATAGGCATAGAAAATCCTATTTTAGGTATTCAGGATGTTGTTCCTGCCTCTATTTTAAAAAATAACAGGCAAAGGTTTAAGGCAAAAATGATTGGCAATCTGGCAACATTAGCGATTAAATGTATTCCTGTTAACAAAAAAGCGATTGACCGACAAACAGACTATCTGATTCATTGGAAATTAGACCCAACTACGAGTCAACAGCTTATTTCTCATTGCAAATCGCTGGATATTACGGTCAATACTTTTTTAAGTGCTACTGTGTTGGACACCTTCAAAAAAGTACGCGGAGACAAAGCCTTTAATAAGGTTTCTTGTCCGGTAGATATCAGACGTTTAGCTCCTCAGGTAAAAGAAGATCATATTTTTGCCTTTGGCCTGATGATCGTCATATCATCAGACCCTAAACTCGATTTCTTAGACAATTTACGCTTAATGCAGCATTATGTAAATCGCAAAACAGCCAAACTTAATCCCTACATCACCATGATGGTTATGGAATCTGCCCATACGGCATTAAACCATTTTACAAAACTTCTAAAACGAGGTAAGCCATCCAATGATTGTATGTTTTCTAATTTGGGACGCATTACCATACCACAGCAATACCAATCCTTTACATTAGAAACTATTATCAGTCCATCTGTCATTGGGCCACTAGGCAATACAACGACAATGCTCACCTCTACTTATCAAGGTGTTATGGACTTCTCGTTTGTAGGAAGCGAAGGTTATTTGCCTAATCACGAAGCCTTAGCCATTCGGGACGAAATAATTGATTCTATAAAACGCCAATTAAATTATCAAGCAGCCTCATGATCAAGCGAAAACTCTTATTAGTAGAACGAATTATGTATATTGATGCCAACACACCTTTGAACTGTGTATTTACGGCAAAAATAAAAGGTCAAATTTCGAAGGAACACATCGAAATTGCCTTAGCAAAAATCCAAAATAAGCATCCGTTGCTACGTGCAGCAATAGATGTACAGGATAAGCAACACCCTGTTTTTGTCATTAAGGAAAATATGAAACCAATTCCGCTTCGCATCGTAAAACGTCAAACAGATAAAGATTGGTTCGTGCAATCTGAACAGGAATGGTACCGGCAGTTTCAAGATAAAGACTCTCCTTTGGCTCAATTGGTATGGATCAAGGGAGACGAGTTATCCGAATTGTTATGGGTATTGCCCCATTGTGTCTGCGATGGAACCGGCATGGTAACTTTGATGCAGGAATTACTTGCTTTAATAGATGATCCGAATCTTGATCTGGAATCTTATCAACTATTTCAATCCGTAAACCATTTTTTATCGCCACAGTTTGATATTCAAAAAAAAGCACGCAAAGCAAAGCTTTATTTACTTTTGGCAAAATTCTTCTTTTTATTACAACGGAAAAATAAAAAAAGAAATCTCGGAAAAAATTATGCCATTCACTGGAAATTAGATCCAACAAAATCAGCTGTTATAAAACAAAAATGTAAAGACAACGGTGTTTCCGTACATGCCCTTCTTTGTACAGCATTTATGCAGGCTTTTCAAGATGTACAAGGTAAATCAGCAAAAGAAAAAGTAATTAGTCCAATTGATATCCGCCATTTTATTGCTGAAATCAAAAAAGATCACCTGTTTGCCTTTGCTCCAACAGTAGAATTGTCCTTAAAAAAGAAAACTCCTCAGATACTCGACCAGGCAAAACATATTAAAAAAGATCTTACTCAAAAAATAGAAAAAATGGACGCTCGGGAACTTTTATGGATGGGGGAACAGATGCACCCACTGGTCAATCGCATGATTGCGCTGCTAAAATCAAGCCGGGGCGGACACGATCTGACGCTTTCTAATATGGGCAGCCTTCAGATCCGGAATGATTACAAAAATTTTATTCTGGAAGATATCTTTAGTCCAACAGTAGCATTTCCGTGGTTAAACTCAAACACTTTAGTTACGACTACCTATCGGGATCAAATGGACTTTACGCTGATGTCTAATCAAGATTTCCTGCCTGAAGAAGAAGCCTTAAAAATTAAAGATAAGGCCATAGCGTTATTGATTTTATCCTTATAAATTACGTATGAGAACAGCAGATCAGCCCAAAAAAACAACCCTCAAACGCTTTCTGAGAAAGCGTGCGATTTACTATATCCTTCCCAACGTATTTTTCAATTTTATTATTGCTTATGCCAGTTTTCAGGAATTGGGATATACTCATTTTTTTGCCGGACCTCAAAGCTTAGCACGTTTAACCTTGCCAATGGCCATCTTTTTACCAGTAATCCTGACAATGGATATCATTAAACGGGTTATTGTTGCTGCCGAACAAGAAGCGATCGAAGTCGCAATAGACAGTAACCTGAATAAAAACAGGTTTATAGCAAAGTTATGTGTGTTGCACGGCATCATAACCGGTTTACTGGTATTATTTGTATTGCTCATTGCACAGCAGATCCTGACTGTTAACCATAAATTGGACCCTACCATTATGGCAATTCTGGAGGCTGTTCTTGCTGGTTTACTTTCGATATTGTTTACTTATCTTCCAATATACAGGCTAAAAAAACATTTACACAATCCCCTGCCAAAGGTGCCAATAGAGGCTGATGACCTGCCTCGTTTTACACTATAATCAGTTCAAAATTTAAAGATAACAACCCATTAATTACTGGATTGATTTTTGAGAGCGTAAAGCTTACTTCTAAGGTTTTTTAATACTAAGGAATCAGTAGCTTTACCTCTTGCCCCTTCTAAAGAAATAGTCTTTCCTATGGTCATCTTTAGAGAGTGTCCTTGTTTATTAAAAAGTTCCGAGATTAGTTTCGAAGTTTGTAACATAGGATGAATTGATTTGAGCATACTAAAGAAAAAGCCATTATTTCCATGAAAATAAACCGGTAAAATTGGCACGTTTGCCTTGCATATAATTTTTCCCACTACCGGATGCCACTCGGGATCTGTTATTTCACTGGTTTTAAAATTATATGATGAAACTTCTCCTGCAGGGAATATAGCGACCGGAGTTCCTTCTGACAGGGCTTTGAGCGTCATTTTTAATCCTGTAATACTTGCAGAATTTTGCACATTTTCAAAGGGATTTACTGCAATAATGCATTTTTCAAGATTTGGAATTTCTTTTAATAAAAAGTTTCCCATATACATGGTATCGGGACGCACTTTTGCAAGTGTACTTAATAATGCCAATGATTCGATACCACCGTAAGGATGATTTGCAACCACTATAAAGGCTCCCTGGCGGGGAATATTTTGAAATTCGACACTATCAAAATCGACTTTAACACCAATCTTAGATAAGACATAATCTGCAAAATCAGCACCCTCAAGATTACCTCCTTCTTTTACAATAGTATTTAAATTGTTAATTTTCATTACTTTCATTAAGTAAGAAGACAATCCGGGAATTGGAATATTGGAAAGGCCGGCTGCTTCAGAAAATTTTTCTTTGGATATCAATGTCATACGTTATAAATGTTAAGGTTGAATGCGAAAACTAATAAAAAGCCTACAAGGGATTCTAATAAATGATGGTTAATGAATGTTTACTAAATTTATCTAAAACAACTTTGCTGCTCTAAACAAAAATTATGCATGGATAAATAGGCGCTTAGCTTACAATAATAGAGACTTAACATTATAATGGTTATCTCTTTTTCTGTTTTTTGGGAGCAAGGTAACAAATAAAACTATTCTTTTTACTTCCAGCCAAAGATAGAATGAATGCTGTATTTTAAGTGAACTTAGCAATTTTAAATTGCACTCCTTTCAAACACGATAAACCCATCCTTAAATCTAAAAAAATATTATCTATCTGATTTTATCAGCTTATTAATCATACCGTTAAAGATAAAACCATGAAAAGGCAAAACAGCATACCAGTACAATTTTCCTAATATACCCTTAGATTTAAACGTTGCTGCCTGATATAAATTATTATTAAAGATTTTAAATTCAAGCCATGCTTCTCCCGGCAGCTTCATTTCTGCATACAAAATTAATTTTCCCTGTTCTTTATTGGCATATACAACACGCCAAAAATCGAGCACATCTCCGGCATGAATCTCATGTTTATGAGTTCTTCCGCGTCTGGCACCTACACCACCAAAAATCTTATCGATAAAACCGCGTATACTCCATAACCAATCTGCATAATACCAACCCGTTTCTCCGCCTATAGACCATATTTTTTCTATGGTATATGTTCTGTCAATGATCTCTCTTTTTCTTCTGTCAATAAAACAATCCTTTTTAGGAACCTTGAGATAATAAGCTACACTTCCTTTAAACTGTCCGCTGATTTGTGAATCTTTCCAACTCGATACTACAGCATCTTCATTAATTTTTATGAGTGCCTTTTGCAATGCCTGAGCATAACTAATAGGCTTTATACCTAATAAATTATTAATTCGATTATCACTGCATACCACTTCTACTTTCATACTACTTACTAATGCCGAAGCCAGTTTAAACGAGGTTGAAGTTATGAAATACAGCCAATAAGACGATAATTTTGGCGTCATAACAGGCAGTGTATAAATATATCTTTTCAGTTTTTTTGCCTCTGCAAATTGCAATAACATCTCCTTGTAGCTAAGAATGTCGGGGCCACCTATATCAAAACTCTCCTTAAATGTCTTTGGATTTAGCAAGGATCGGATTAAAAATTCTAAAACATCAGAAATAGCAATGGGCTGGCATTTTGTATTAAGCCATTTTGGGGTAATCATAACGGGCAGTTTATGAATCAAATCGCGAATAATTTCAAAAGAAGCGCTACCGGACCCTACTATTATTCCGGCTCTTAGTGTAGTGGTTGGCGTTTCTCCGGTCTTTAAAATTTCCTCTACTGCCTTTCTGGAAGATAAGTGTTTAGATAAAGATTTGTCATTGACAATACCGCTTAAATAAATAACCTGTTTTGCGTTTGTTTTGTTTATTTTGTCCTTGAAATAATGGGCCGAAATACTTTCGAGTTCATCATAATTAGCAGCTCCAGACATCGAATGAATCAGATAATATGCCGCATCAATATCCGCAGGGATATTTTCTACACTTTGAGGGTCCAAAAAGTCGACTTCGATAACTTGTATGTTTCCGGCAGATTTTTCAGGATAATAAAACCTGTTTTTATCCCGTACACAGCAGATTACTTCATGTCCCTGATCTAGTAATAAAGGTAAAAGCCTTTTGCCAATATATCCTGTAGCGCCTGTTAATAGAATTTTCATGTTTTCTATTGCTTATATTTTAAAACTTACCAAACCATAATCCATCTGAAAAATCTGACCCGAGATTGATCCAGCAGCTTTAGAAATAAGATAATCTGCCATTTGGGCAACTTCCTGAGGCTTTAAATAATTTTTAAGGGGATGACGCTCAATCATATTTTCTTTCATACGATCATTTCGCAAAATTGAAGCAGATAATGATGTTTCTGTAATCGTTGGTGCTATGGCATTGATGCGAATTGTGGGAGCCAGCTCTGCCCCAAGTGATTTTACAACACCTTCTACCGCACCTTTTGCAGCAGCAATACTAGCGTGAAAAGGCATTCCTAATTTTGCAGCAACCGTACTGAAAAGTACAATAGATGGATTTGTTCCGTTTTTTAAAGCGGGCAAATAATGCTGTATGACTTTTATAGCGCCAATAACATTGATTTCGAAATCATTTCTGAAATCGTCAATACTCAAACTTAAAATAGGTTTCAGATTTATAGATCCCGGACAATATATAAGAGAATCTATACTTTCAATGTGTGGAAGCGTATCCTGTAAAACATCTGCTTTAAAATGAATCAGGTTAGGATGCGAAATTTCCGGAGCAGTCCTGCTAATATTGTAAACCTGCTTATTTTCTAATTGTTGCAGCATTATAGCACTGCCTATCCCCTTGCTGCCTCCAATAACTAGTATTTTTTCCATTTTTATAAATCTAAATTAAAAAAATCAAATCCTTTTGTTGCACTTATACTTCAACTTATAACAAGTTCATTTTCACCTTAAAGGTAGCTATTGTTTAACTATTTTCAAATAACATTAAACAAAATAAATCCAATTAATTATCTTAGCACTGTTATAGAATTTTTTTAGTCTAAATATCCTGTTGATAGGAACACAAACAAAGTAACTTTTTTGTCCCTGAACTGGACCGTATACTTGAAATGGCATGGGAAGACAGAACCACTTTTGATGGTATAAGATTTGAAAACGATGATGAAAAGAAAATTTCTACATACAAAATACCAGGCAATTTAGGCTCTACATTCAATAAAAAAAGGCTGTTCCATAAGTTATGAAACAGCCCTTTATATTTTGTAAAGACAACTCTAATTCAACTTCTAGTATAAATAATTCAGAGCTGTAACATCATTAGCATTGAAAGCTCCAGTTTCATTTGAACCGAAACATGCTCTCATATAAGAAGTTGCATCATATCCTGAAGGTGTTCCCGGGATTTGGATTGCTCCAACACCAGCTGTTCCTTCATTTGAATTTTGTCCGCAACTTTGACGGCTGAACCAATCGGTGTGACGTAAACCAATACAGTGTCCTATTTCGTGTGCTGCTACGTGTGCATTTACACCTGTCGAATAAGTATCTAATCCGGAATATAAAGTAACTGAATTAAATGGAGCACCTCCTGAAGGGAAACCTGCTACTCCACCGGCAGAGCCAGTCACTCTTTGTACAACAATATTTGCACCTGCAGTACTTGAACTAAAGGTAAGGGTAAAGTTGATAGACAATCCTAAATTATTGTATCTGGTTATTGCCGCTTGCAATCCGGCACGCATATTTGTAGACAGAGCTGATGTACCAGTTCCTGATAATCCAACAACTTTGATTGTTCTTGGAGCAGATACTAAATTTGTAGTACGGTATTGCTCTGTAGTAATACCTCCGTGAAGATCCATTTTGTCTAATTGATCCTGAGTAATTACAATATCGCCTTCTACCAGGAATGCATCCTCTGTAGTACCATCTAATTTTGTATTTTTAATAACTTGAACATCTGAGTTATTTAGAGAAAGTGAGCTAATTTTATTTAACACATCTTCTGTTACTTTAAGAGATCCTTGCTTAGATTGCGTTTGCTCATCTTCTTTGTTACAAGACATAATTGTTAGCGCTATAAAGGACAAGGCTAAAATTGATTTCATTTTTTTCATAATAGGTTTTTTCTTTGGTTGTTAAAATAAGTCGATAAATAGGGGTCTTTACAAAATATTAACAATATTTGTTGCCAAATTTATATAAATTTTAATCTTAAAATACCTATAAATACAAAATTTAACAAAATTAACACTTTTTGTTATATTATTTTATTCTCATTTTTAATCATAATTATCTGATTATTACGGCGAGCCCAGTAAAATCAATAATTGAGTAAAAATCAGATCGTTAAGTACATTTGTAATTTTTATTAATTTATTTTTTAAGCAGGCATCAAAAAATGATTTTACAATTTTGTATCTCATTTAAAACAGAAATAGCATTTAAAAAGCGAATTGTAGTCTTACAAATTTTGAAGATTCCGGATGAAATAAAAACTACTCTTTTTTTTACAAATATTTTAATAACTTTGAATTACCTACAACGGATAAATATTTAAAATAGAAATCATTAAGAACAAATTTCATATTTGATTTGTCTAAATTAAGAAGTAATAAACAACTGCAATAGTCAATTTTGTACCATTGATAAAATGTTTATAATTGCCCTAACATCTATAGTACATGAAGACAAAAATTACTTTTCTCCTTTTTATGATAACAACTATCAGTCTCTCCCAAAGTTCTGAGAAATGGAATCAATACATAAAAAAAGAAAACGAGAGAAAATTGGAGAAATACTATCTTACCTCTTTAGAAAATGCGCATCGCAACAAATACAAGGTTGTAAAAAAACTGGACAGTACTTTTTGTATTGTCGAAAATATAAGTTTAAGATCTAATGCGCTTTTAGAAAAAAATCTCCCGGTCAATAATTTATGGAAATTACCTTCCAATTTTTCAAATCATAAAGAAAACAAACAGTACATAATCGCTACTGATAGTATCAAAGCTTTAATTACAGACCTAAAATCAGGAAACATTTCTGACATAACAATACTGGATAACCATCTTGTACTTGTAAAAAGTGACTCCAAAAAAATTATCGATGAGATTATAGCCTTGAACAGTGTATCGTCGATCTCGCAAGAATCGCTGCAACCAAAAGGGGAATCTAAAATAACAGATCAAAATTTTAGTATAAATTCTATAAATAAAGCCAATACTAACTTTCCTGTTTTAACAGGCGAAAATCAAGTTGTATCGATCAAAGATGATTTTTTTGATGTAAATGATATTGATTTACTAAACAAACATATTGCCTCGACAGTACAATCCTCTATTGTTTCGAGCCACGCAACAGCTATGGCAACTATCGTTTCGGGATTAGGAAACAGTTCTGCATTAGGCAAAGGGGTTGCTCCAAAGGCCAAGATACAATCGTCGGACTTTTTGAGCATTTATCCGGACGAAGTAGCTACTTTAGAAGGTGCTGTCACTCAAAATCATTCTTATGGAACGACGATCGAAAATTTTTATGGTTCGCTCGCTAATGCTTATGATTCTCAATTATTCTTAAATACTAATCTAACTCATTGTTTTTCGTCTGGCAATACCGGACTTCAGGGTTATAAATCTATTACCGGCAATTTTAAACAGTCCAAAAATAGCATTGTAGTGGGCTGTATTGACCAAAACGAAATAATTATGCCATTTTCTTCTAAAGGTCCAGCCTATGATGGTCGCATAAAACCGGAGTTAGTAGCTTTTAGCACTCAGGGAACCTCAAATTCTACAGCTGTGGCTACCGGAGTTATTACACTAATGAAACAACATTACAAAACCATATACAATACCTCTTTGACTAATGCCCTCACAAAAGCAATTTTAATTAATAGTGCAAAAGATTTAGGCAACCCAGGTCCTGATTTTACCTATGGTTATGGGAATATAAATGCAGATAAAAGTTTAAAAACGATCAGCGAAAATAGAATTATATCCGGTAATCTGACATCCGGACAGACAAATTTGCATACTATTACTCTTCCTGCAAATGCAAAAAATTTAAAAATAACTTTGGTCTGGAATGATTTGCCCGCTGCAATCAACAGTAATATAAGTTTGATAAACGATCTGGATATCGAAGTTGTTTCGGCAGACAACACCACTTACTTACCCTGGATTCTTAACCCTGAAATCCCTGGGCAACAAGCCGCAAGAGGAAAAGATAAAATTAATACTGTAGAGCAAGTAACTGTTGAGAACCCCACATCCGGATCTTATAACATCCATATTATTGGCTCCTATATCTCGAATGCATCTCAGGAATACAGTATCGTTTATGGATATGAATTGAAAGATGAATTTGAATGGAATTATCCTGTCAATAATGATAATTTCCCTCATGATGGTAAAACTATTTCCCCTTTCAAATGGAATTCTTCATTTTCTGGTATCCCGGGACAATTATCAATTAGCTACAATAATGGGCAGAGTTGGGAAATTATTGCAAATGACATAAATCTCAATAGCGGGCAATTTACTTATACTCCTGCTACACAAAAATTTTCGAAAGCAAAATTAAAAATGACTATTAATACTATCGATTATATCTCTGACAGCTTTACGATTTCGTATGATTTGAACATCAGGACCAGCTTAGTTTGTGATGGCACTACAGAAATTAATTGGGACAAACCGGCTGGAGTTTCTTCCTTTAATCTGTATCAACTAATAAATGATCAATTAGAATTTAAAGAACAGACAACAAATGCTACTTATGCTTATACAGATGCAAAAATCTACACTGTTGTTCCTGTATTTGACAATAGCGAAGGAATAAAAAGTGAGTCAACATTACCGTATGCTCAAAACTCAAATTGTTATTTTGAATTGACTTTGGCAGAAGTTTATGAGCAAAACAAGGTCAAAATTGATGCGAGCCTTTTTAGCTTGTATAATATCAAAAGAATTGACTTAGTGAAAGTTATTGATACTACCGAAGCGGTTATTAGTACCATAAATGATATCAATTCAAAAACAATTTCTTTTTTTGATGATGCGCCCACAAAAGGCAGCAATAAGTATAAAATAAATATAATTTTAGAAAACAATACTGTAATAAGTTCTCTAATTCTTGATACGAATTATTTAGGCGATAATTTGTTTTTTGTTCACCCAACGATAGTAAGTAAAAATGAAGAATTAAATATTGAAGCCAAAAAGGAGGAAAACGCTATTTTTTATTTGTACAATCTTAGCGGACAAAATACGATTACTTCGCCCCTACTTTCTAAAACCAACAACGTCAGTCTAAAAAATACTGCCTCAGGAATTTATATCTATAAAATAGTTACAAACTCAGGCGAAATACAAACAGGGAAAATTGCAGTTTTTTAAGGAATTATTAGTTCTCTGATTTTTGAAACGGGACAAAATTGGACGCAACAGAATAGCTGAGTTTATTTTTTTTCAAAATATAGATAATGAGTACTGCTGCTGCTTACGTCACGCAAACGTATTTGCGAATTATTAAACTCAAACAATTTCCAATTACTATTTAATTTACTCAGTAGTTCTGAGCTAAAATTGAGTTGCAACTGCTTTACACCATACTGTACTGTACTGCTCCATTGACCCGTTTCTGTAACCGCCCCTTTGGTAGCTACTACAGATTTGTCGCTCTTGAAAACAAATGAATAACCGCTATAGGAAGAAGTTTTTTCTGAGTCAGTAAAAAAATAAGGTATTGACCAGGAACCTTGTGTTATCGTTTGTACAAAATCGAGTGTTACAATGTTATTTTCCGGACAATTATCAATAGCATATTTGATCGCATTTTCGAACTCTGAATTATTCGTAATTGCTTTTGACTGATTGTTGTAATCTGCTATCGAAATTGGATATTTTAATGAAATATACTGACTGCTATTCAAATTTTTTATAAAATTAAAAAAGGTCTGATCACTAATTATTGTTTGAGAACTTGCAATTTGATTGGCGCTGTTATAGATATTAATCGTTATAGGATAATTGATCTTAAGCCCATTAATTTTGGATAACAAATCAGGATAAAGATTCCAATAATCGATTAAAGTATTAAAATCAGATTCAGCCGGAATATTTTTTTCGATGTAATTGTAGTACACCATTGTTACCGGAAAATCTATTTTTACAATATCATCATCGTAAGCATTTGCATTTATATTATCTTTTACTTTTTGATAATCGGCGGTCGAATTAATTGCAATTTTTGCATTATTGACCGTAACGGTATAAGGGAGTTTTATGGTACAGTAACTAGACCTGTCGATTACATTATCCTGCACGGTAGGAACCATTGCAACCCTTTGCAAATAAGTAGTAAGAGGCGAAACATTTGTAACTGTTTCTTGTGTATTAGTCTGCTCATCGATTTCGCTTTGGCAAGACAATAAGAACAGGAAAGCTAGTATTGATACATATTTTTTTAAAGGGAACATAACTATGTTTTTACAAAGATAATAAAATTAAGAGAAATTGTTTTTTTTAATAAATTCGGCATCAGGGATTTTGCTCGCTTCATCTGTACTAAATTATCAAAAGCCAATACCATTTTATTCCTCTATAAAACAATCAGCTTTGCTTTTACCCTACTTAAAGCAAAAACAAATACTTTTGCAATGTAACAACTGAAAAAAGAAATGCCACAAAAAAACCAATCAGATACTTGTGACGAAATAATCTTTTCGTCTTTTTTTAAAAGTCATGTAAAAGCACTTCGTAATTTTCTTTTTTACAAATTTGGCAATTTACAACAGGCAGAAGATTTAGCTCAGGAAGCATTTGTCAAACTTTGGCAAAACTGTGCTTCGGTTCCTCTGGAAAAGGCAAAATCATATCTTTATACGATTGCCAATAACAGCAGTCTGAACGAAATTGCGCATCAGAAAGTTGTTTTGAGGTATGAAAAAAACTTTACCGGTTTAGACAAAACAAATGAAAATCCGGAATATATACTGGAGGAAAAACAGTTTCAGACCAAACTTTTGAAAGCCATAGAAAACTTAAATGAGAAACAGCGTGTTGCTTTCCTGATGCATCGAATCGACGGAAAAAAATACAGCGAAATTGCCCTGGCTTTAGACATTAGCGTAAAGGCTGTCGAAAAGCGGATTCATCTGGCTTTGTTAAGCTTACGTAAAGAAATTGATTTATAAAAGTAGGGTAAATTTAGTTCCAATTGTTTTAATAATATAGTACTGTACAATGAAAAAGAATCGCTTATTAGCAAAATGGCTTAACAATGATTTATCTCCGGATGAATTGGCTGAATTTGAAGCAAGTCCCGATTTTGAAAAATACCAAAAGATAAAAAATTATACGGATCATTTAGCGCTGGATGACTGGGATGAAAACGCTATGTTGTCTACCATTCTAAGTCAGAATAAAGTGGCTCCAAAAGTAGTTCCCCTACATAAAAAATGGATCTTTAGGGCAGCTGCTATCTTTGTTTTAGCACTGGGAATTACGTTTGCAATGAAGACTTTTATGTTTCAGACCCAGAAAGCAGATTTTGGAGAAAAAATCACTTTTTCGTTACCTGATAATTCTGAAGTAGTCCTAAATTCCGGCTCGGAAATAAGGTATAAAAAATGGAACTGGGACAATAACAGGCGTCTTGAACTAAAAGGAGAAGCTTATTTCAGAGTAGCCAAAGGCCGACGCTTTGAAGTGCAGACCAGCCTGGGAAAAGTATCTGTTCTGGGAACTCAATTTAACGTTAAAGCCAGAAAAAACAGGTTTGATGTCGTGTGTTATGAAGGACGTGTGAAGGTAAATTATGCAAACACTCAGATTTTATTAACACACGGACAAAGTATAACTTTCGAAAACGGAAAACAATTTAGCGCTGTTGTAAATTCGTCAAAACCGGAATGGATGGACAATCAGATATGTTTTTATAAAGAAAATATCAAAAGCCTGTTAGACGAAGTTCAAAGGCAGTACAATATTACGATCGAACTGAATGCGAAAGATACAACTTCGCTTTTTACAGGAAAATTGCCCACTAAAGACCTGAATGTCGCTTTGCAAATTATTAGTACAACCTATCATTTGGAGGCTAAAAAAGTCTCCGGAAATAAAATAATTTTTGACGAAAAATAAATGCTCCTCCCCAAATCATTTCATTTTTTGTTTTTCACCTTTTTCCTTGTCCTGAACCTTACTGCTCAGGACAAAGGAAAAGCCATGCCTTTTAAAAAAATTATTATTGATATTGAGCAGCAGCATCAGGTTAGCTTTAATTATACCGAAGAAAATATTGTGGGCTTACAAGTAAACCCGCCTAAAAAATCACTTTCGCTAGAACAAAAATTACAATATCTGGCTAAAAAAACCAATTTGTCTTTTGAAAACCTGGGAAACAAGTTCATTAATATTTATAAAAAAGAAACTGACGGTCCAATAATCTGCGGATATGTTTTTTCCAGCGTAGATAAAAAACCTATAGAAAATGCCAATATTAGTATTCTTAATATTCCTCAGGTAACAACTGATGCAAACGGTTATTTTGAGTTTAAAAAAACGGACGCCACTCCTTTTTTAATTAGTCATGTTGGTTTTATAACCAAAAAAAATATGGCAATCAATACAAATTCCAAAAACTGTATCCAGATACTATTAGAACCTGAAATTACACAACTTCAGGAAATTAAAGCAAATGCTATTCTGGCATCGGGGATTTCAAAAAACAATGATGGTTCCTTTGAGATTAAACCTAAAAAATTTGGTATTCTGCCAGGACTTATAGAGCCTGATGCTTTGCAAACGATGCAACAAATTCCGGGTGTAAACAGTCTTGACGAAAGCGTTTCGAGTATTAATGTACGCGGCGGTACGCACGATCAGAATTTGTTTTTATGGAACGGAATCCGAATGTTTCAAACCGGACATTTTTTTGGTCTGATATCGGTTTTTAATCCCAATTTGGCACACACCATTTCTATCTATAAAAACGGAAGTTCTGCCTTTTACGGAGAGAGTGTTTCCAGTGTAGTAGCGATTTCCTCTACTCCTGAAACAACAGAAAAAAACGCTGTCAGTGTAGGAATAAATATGATAAATGCAGATATTTATGCCAAGTACAATCTTTCGAAAAAGAGTTCTATCGAAATTTCGGCACGTAAATCGATTACTGATTTTGTAGAAACACCTACGTACAAAGAGTATTTTAATAAAGTGTTTCAAAACACTACAATTACCGATTTTTCGGAAAAACAAAATGTCGATTATCGAAGTGACAAAAAATTTGGCTTTTATGATGCTACTCTGAAGTATGCTCAAAAAATAGGCAATAAAGATCAAATCGTACTGGATTTAATTACCATCAAAGACAATCTGGAGGTTTTTCAGAGTGCCACTGTATATGACATAAATAAATCCGAGAACAATATTTTACGCCAGCAAAACTATGGCGGAAATTT
Organism: Flavobacterium araucananum; assembly: GCF_002222055.1. GTDB lineage: Bacteria > Bacteroidota > Bacteroidia > Flavobacteriales > Flavobacteriaceae > Flavobacterium > Flavobacterium araucananum. Next base: position 63,058 of record NZ_MUGS01000035.1, on the reverse strand, counting down.
GTCGTGGAAAAGGAACTGGAACAACTTTAATACAACCAAAATTAATGTTTACAACTCTGCTTATGAACTTCTGGCAGACCAAAAAACTACTGTTGGAAATCAAATCGTAATTCAGGAAAACAAGGTCAATAATAATGGAATCAATTTAGAGAATAACCATATCCTTACCGATAAATTTAGTTTTAATGATGGATATCAGTATAACGAGATTGGGGTTACAAACTTAGAGCAGGTAAGCAATCCTGATTTCTATCGTAAAGTAAAAGACGTATTAAAAACACATGCCTTAATTGTAGAAGGAAAATACAAAGACACGCTTTCCCGAATCTATTTTAAGGTGGGAATGCGCATGAATTATATCGAAAAATTTAGAAAATACAGTATAGAACCCCGTGTTCAATTTAGTTATGGAATCAGCAAAAGTCTAAATTTAGAATTACTAGGTGAGCTAAAAAGTCAAAATTCGCAGCAAATTATTGATTTGCAAAAAGATTATTTTGGTATTGAAAAAAGGCGCTGGATCATCTCTGATAATACAACAATCCCGATTCAGAAAAGTAGACAGATCTCTTTAAATCTATTCTACAAAAAAAATGACTGGTTGCTGGATATAGAGAATTTCTATAAAAAAGTATCCGGAATTATAACTTCGAGCCAGGGTTTCCAGAACCAATTAGAATTTGTTCGAATGACTGGCGATTATGAAGTTCTGGGGACAGAGATGCTGGTTCAGAAAAAAATGAATCACTTCCTGACCTGGTTAAGTTATACTTATAACCATAATAATTATCACTTTGCCAATTACGAATACCCTAGTTTCCCTAACAACTTTGAGTTAATGCATACGGTATCGTGGGCAGGAATTTATGAAAAAAATAATTTTAAAATAGCCCTGGGTACAAAATGGTCTTCCGGCAGACCAAAGACTTCGCCTGATCTTTCTCAAATTGATCTTTCGGATCCTGTATTGGTATACAACAAACCGAACAATACGAATGTGCATATTTTTTCGCAGGTTAATATTTCCTCTACTTACAAATGGGAAACTGCAAAGGGAATTCAATACAAATTAGGTCTGTCTATTTTGAATATCCTGAACAGAAAAAATGAAATCAGCGAATATTACAGAGTTAGTTCTCTGACAAATTCTATAGAGGAGGTCGAAACTTTCTCCCTGCAAAGAACTCCAAACATGAGTTTTAGAGTTTCATTCTAACCTTAGTTCTGCAAGGCACTCAAGAAATTACTTTTCATTTTTTTCTTTTTTTATAAAATAACAATTCTTTGGTAGGGTAACCTGAATCAAAGCTGTTTTACTATTGGATCCGATCAAACAATAGTAAAATGACCTCATTACAATTAAATTAAATTAAAAAACGATGAAATTAAAACAACTTAAACTCGCTTTGGTTGCTGTTGCAGCAACAACATTTTTTGTAAGCTGCAGTAGCGACAATAGTGATACTCCAACAACTCCTGTTACCCCGGAACTAAAAACAGAAGTAAACCTTTCTACCAGTGCTACATTGGGTTCTTACCTTACGGATAAAAGCGGAAGGTCTTTGTATTTTTTCTCAACAGATGCAAACGGACAAGCATCTTGTACAGGAGGATGTGAACTTGTATGGCCTGCTTTTTCTGTAGATAATTTAACAGCCGATAAATTAGGTACAGGATTAACATTGTCAGATTTTGCTACTATAACCACTACATCTGGCAAAAAACAATTGACCTACAAAGGCTGGCCGTTGTATTACTATGCACCGGTTTCAGGAACTGATGCTTATGGCAACGGAGGTACTAATACAGCAGAAGCTGCCGGTAAAACAACCGGAGACGGAGTTGGCGGCGTTTGGTTTATAGCAAAACCAGATTATTCGATTATGCTGGTACGAAGCCAGCTTGTAGGACACGACGGCAAAAACTACAAGTCTGATTATACGGCTGGAGATGGCTTGACAACTTATTTTACAGATGCTAAAGGATTGACGCTGTATACTTTTAAAAATGATAATTTCAAGAAAAATAATTTTACAAAAGCAGACTTTTCAAACAATGCTGTTTGGCCAATATACGAAACAGACAAAATTGTTGTTCCTTCTGTTCTTGATAAATCTAAGTTTTCTGTAATTACGGTATTTGGTAAATCTCAACTGGCTTACAACGGCTGGCCTTTGTATTATTTTGGACAGGATGCTAGTGTAAGAGGTGCCAATAAAGGAATTAGTTTCCCTAGTCCCGGTGTTTGGCCTGTGCCTGTAAAAGACTCGCCACTTGCGATCTAAAAAACACCATATTCCAATACTATTTATTAATGTGTTTGTGTAACACATTGTTTTTCAAATTAGTTCAATGTTCTGTTGGACTAATTTGATTTTTTTTTACAAAATAACATTTTTTTGGTAGGGTAATTTGCATCAAAGCTGTTTTACTATTGAATCTTATCAAAAGAATAAATATGAAAAGAAAAAAAATAGCATTTGTAATTGCAGCCCTATTGATAGTGGCTTCGGCAGGCATTTATTTTTATTACGGTTTTCTCTTTAAGGAAGCCCGAAATATAGCATCCGAAATGCCGGATTATAGTCTAACAGCAACAAAATTACTTCAGGATTACAACTCAAATCCAGAAAAAGCAAATTTGCTCTATCTCAATAAAACTATTGAAATAACGGGCAGAGTAACCAAAGAAACAGGCTCTGAAATTATAATTGAAAATACTGTTTTTTGCCTTTTTACTCAAAAAATAAACAAAAAGCTTCTCCATACTAATGTAACTGTAAAAGGCAAATGTATTGGTTATGATGAACTGTTTGACGAAGTAAAGCTAGACCAATGCACCCTTAATAATAAATAAACCAATTAATCAATTTATGAAAAAGTTTTTAGTCCCAATCTGCTTTTTTTTAGCCTCGATGGCATATTCGCAAGATGATTTACTAAAGAGTCTTGATTCTACTAAGGTAGAAGACACCTACTCTACAGCAACTTTTAAAGCTTTGCAGCTGGTCACCTTACAAACAACCAAAATGCCTGCAAAAAAAGAGTTTTATTTTGTTGTTTCCCACCGTTTTGGAACTGTCAAAGATGGTTTAGACAGTTTTTTTGGTCTTGACAATGCCACCACAAAACTGGGTGGTATTTATGGTGTTACAGATTGGTTGTCTGTAAGCCTTTCCAGACACACCTTAAACAAAATGTATGAAACCGGGGTAAAATACCGAATGATGAGACAAGATGCCAGTTTTCCTGTAGATATTGTTGGTTATAGTGTTGCGGATATCAATACATTTTTAGAAAAAGATCAATACCCGGGCTTAGAGTTTAAGCATCGTATGACCTACGTACAACAGTTGTTGATATCCAGAAAAATAAACCAAAAACTATCCTTAGAGTTAGTGCCTTCATTTGTGCACAGAAACCTTTACAATCCTGATATAGAAAACGATAATCAGTTTTCTTTTGGCGGAGGCGGACGCTATAAAATCACAAAACGATTGTCTGTCAATTTAGAATACATGCACAATTTTGACAACCCTAACTTTTATGAAAATCCTTTGTCTGTAGGTTTGGATGTAGAAACAGGCGGACACGTTTTTCAACTAATATTTACCAATTCACAATCCATGAGCGAGAGTGGGTATCTAACCAACGCATCCGGAAATTGGGGCAAAGGAGATTTCTTTTTCGGATTTAACTTATACAGGGTATTTTAAAAATTATAAACAACAACTTATGAAAAAAATAATAGCACTTACAATCTTACTGGCTGCATTTGCAAGCTGCAGTGATTCTGACACTTACCAGGATATCGAAACCCCTCCGGTAGTAGTTACACCTCCAGGACCGGTAACTACGCCAGAACCTGTAGTGGCAACTACTTATACTAAAAATGTAAAATCAATTATTGATGCCAATTGCGTAGGCTGTCACCAAAACGGAAGATCTGCTGGTTTTAGACCATTAACGACTTATGCCGAGGTAAAAGTAGCGGTTGAAAACGCCGGTTTATTGAATAGAATTCAATTGCAAAGCGGGCAACAGGGAATCATGCCTCAGGCAGGAAGAATGTCTCAGGCCAATATCGATATTATTGTAAAATGGAATACGGACGGACTTAAAGAAAATTAATCATTATGAAAAAAACGCTTATTAATTTCGTCGTTGTACTGTCCCTTTTTATCTCCGGTACACAAGGATTTGCACAAAAACTAATCACTAAAACGGGTAGTATAAAATTTCAGGCTACTATGCCTTCGTATGAAGAAGTCGCTGCCGAAAACAAAAGTGTATCTGCCGTTTTAGAACAAGCAACAGGAGATTTTGCTGCCTTGGTTTTTATAAAAGGTTTCAGGTTTAAAGTGGCCTTAATGGAGGAGCATTTTAATGAAAATTATATGGAATCTGAAAAATTTTCAAAAGCAACGCTCAAAGGTAAAATAGAAGATTTTGATGTTTCTAAAATTACAAATACGCCCAAAAATTTTACGCTAAACGGAGATCTTACCATTCATGGCAAAACAAAACCCGTATCTGTAATCGTAAAAGTTTCGAAAGCAGCCAACGGAGTTATTGCCATAGGCTCATTTGAAGTAAAACCGGAAGATTATGATATTGAAATCCCAAGCATGGTGAGAAAAAAGATTGCCGATAAAATTAAAATTACCTACAATTTTTTATTAGTTAAATAAACCGTTGGCTGTAATTAATTTTAACACATAGAAACATAGCTTTTGTACTTTTAAAAAAGGCGTTTTACTTATTTTAAATACACATAACCAGCTATTTATCAAAAGATTAATCCCACCCTAAAATAGTAACTAAACAAAGAAACTTTTTGATTTTGGAAGATCAATAAACAGGACTAATGCCATAAAGGTCAGTTTTATCCAAACTGACCTTTTTTAATTTTTCTATCAATAGTAATGCTAAATAAAATTAAAATGACCGGTAAAAAGTATATCGTTACAGGAGAAGACGTAAATGATTTTATGGTAATGGAAAGTACGGCATATGTCTCCTACACACTTAGATTATTGTATCATTTTTTGTTTGCCAACGGATTTTCGAAAGAGAAACTTAATGCCCTGCACCTGGGTTTGCAAGAAAGAAATCATGTTTTAATTTGTTATAAAAATCTAATCTTTACCGAACACTTTTTTGTAGAGATGCAACATTGTTATATCGATGATAAAATCACTATTAAAAGTTGTTTTTTTAATTCGAAAAACGAATGCTGTGCCGAGGTTACCAAAGAAATAGAATGGTTTGACCATAGTCGAAGACAAGTAATCGCAGCTCCCAAACACATCATACAGCATTTTAATCAAAATACCAGCGCATAAACTAAATAAATTATTATATAAATTAAATTGCAAAAACTTTATTTTTTTGTCCTGATTCCTTCCTGAGTCGGAATCATTTGTTTGATAGTTCCGTCCTGATTAAATTCGAGTTTATCAATACAAACTTCGCGATGAAAACCTGCTGCATCGCCCATTTTTATTCCTGTAGGATAGGAGAATCTGTGATATACAATATACAATTCGTCTTTATTTGGAATCTGTAATATCGAGTTATGTCCCGTTGCATAAATTCCCTGATCCGGATTTCCTTGTATTACAATATTATTTTCTAAAATTTCAATTGGACCTAATGGCGATTTGGATGTTCCATATCTTACTTTATAATTAGGGCTTCTGGTATCATCTTCGCTCCACATAAAATAGTAAGTCCCTTTACGATAGCATACATAAGTCCCTTCGCGAAATGTATTATCGACTTTAATTATTTTAGTACTTTCCGGTTTTATCGAAACCATATCTGCATTCAACTCGGCTACAGCCAAATATCCATTTCCCCAATACAAATAACTTTTTCCTGTCTTGGGATCGGTAAAAACATCCGGATCAATTTCCTGACCTTCCTTTATGCCTGCTGGTTTTGTACGTATCAAAGCTTTACCGCTATCCTTAAAAGGTCCGTTTGGATTGTCAGAAGAGGCAACACCAATTTTTTGAGCCGCTGTAAAATAGTAAAAATACTTGTACTTTCCTTTTACCTTTTTCTCTGTAATACAAGGTGCCCAAGCGTTTCTGTTTGCCCAACTTACATCTTTTCTAAGATCTAAAATAATTCCTTCGTCTTTCCAATCCGTTAAATTATCAGATGAAAAAGTTTTAAAATAATTTCCTGACCAACCATCAAAACCATCGCTTGTTGGATAGATATAATATTTTCTGGTTTTATTTGAATATAAAATTTCAGGATCAGCATAATAGCCTTCCAGAACCGGATTGTTATTTATTTCTGGCAATTTCTCAGGCATTCCCCACTTCCCAATAAGTCTTCTTAATTCAGAGCGTGTTATGGGCAAAATAGTTCCGTGACGCGGATTAAAATCCATTGAAATATCAGTATCGATAATTGTAAAATTCTCCAGATCTTTTGTTTTTGTAAACTGATATTTTCCTTTTGTATAAACATCGTACATCAGGATATATTCATCCGAATTGTTGAGTTTAAAAACACTTGATCCTTCAACACCATCTTTTGTTTGTTGCAGATAATTATCGTTTTCAACCCATTTTCGGGAAGTCAGATCAGTTGTGGTGGCTACTTTTATTCCGGCATTTTCAGTTTCGGTTTTATAAAAAAGATGATAAACACCGTCTTTCTCAATAATATCACCGTCAATACAAGCTCTTTGAGATTTTGGTACAAATAACAATTTTGGAGCACTTTCTAAACCTGTAAAATCTTTATTGGCATAGGCATAATAGATCTTATCAGGACCTCCTGCATGTTGCATACTAAAATAGATCAGATATTTTCCTGCTTTGGCATCATAAATAGTTTGTGGCGCCCAAACACGTTTCAGGTTTTCATTTCCCGGAAAAGTGGTCTGAATGTTCACCATACTATTCTCCCATTTTATAAGATCTGTACTTTTAAGTAAAATCATCGCACGATTACTGTCCCACCCTTTTGAGGAAGTCATATCTGTCAAAACCATATAAAAGGTCTTACCATCGTCGCCGCGCAAAATATGTGGATCACGAACGCCGCCCGTAGCACTAATATCTTTACTATCTAGTACAGGATTATTATTGTTGAGATGATAATAATGATAACCATCTGTACTTACAGCATATCTCAAGGCTTCTTCTTCGACCTTATTTCCTGTAAAATAAACGAACAAATATGCTGTCAGATCTTTATCTGCAAGTACTGGCGGAGTTCCTTTGGGGCTATTCTGAGCTTCTGAAAAATTAAAAAATGCCAAGAATAATACCACTCTAAAATATGTCTTTTTCATTGTTTTTTGCCATTCCCGATAACTATCGGGATAAAAGATTATTGTGATTTCTTATTTTACATTAATCGTTACTTCTACAGGTTTTAGCCATTGGCTTGTAAACGTCACTTTTATGGGCTGTGCTTCACCAGTTGCCTGAATGTATGCTGCAATATGACCGTGATAAACTCTTTGAACATTATCTGTATAATCTGTCATGTCGCTGTTGTTTCCTGCTTCAAGACCTAATAAAACTCCGGGGCCGCTTATTGTACAAGTAACTTCATTGTCTGAAAGCATTACTGGTATACCATTTTGATCCTTAATCTGAACCATTATTTTGGCAACACCTTTGTCTTTATTGATTGTGATATTTGCATCTGCAATTGTTAATTCTACAGGTTGTTGTGTCGTCGTTATGGCATATCTGCTCACTTCTTTGTCGTCTTTGCTTAAACCAATTGCTTCCAGTTTTCCTGAAGCAAACGGAATATCCCAATAGATAATTCCGGTTTTTTCGTCGTATTGTTTTATTTCTCCAACTACTTTTCCGTTTAATTCTAAGCGTGCTTTTGCAGCATTGGTGTAACAAACCACACGAATTTTTTGGCCTTGAGCATAATTCCAGATTGCCCAGGCATCTTTAGAAACATCTTTATCGTTTTGCAAAGGATAAGTCCCTACATAAGCCATTGGTTTATCTGACCATAATGATTGACGAAAATATCCTCTTGGTTTGATAACTCCTGCAAAATCAACCAATCCGGAGTAAAATCCTCTTGAAGGCCATCGTCCTGATTCTCCCAAATAATCGATCCCTGTCCATAAAAATTGTCCAAAAATATGTTTGTTATTTTTTACTGCGAGCCAAGGTTCCATATCGTGAACATTTTCGCTGCCAAAAATCACTCTGTTTGGATATTTTTGATGGTCAGATTGGTATTTACTTTCTGTATAATTATATCCTGTAATATCTAATGCTCCCGGATATTCTGTTTCATTAGACATTGCAACACCTGCCAGTCCCGCAGTGGTAGGACGAGATTTATCGTATTTTTTTACTGCTGCAACCAAACGTTTTGCAAGTACTCCAAGACGCATTGCATCCGGTGCTTCTTTTTTATAACCTCCATAAGCTGCTTGTCCAAAACCGTCTTTTCCTTTATCAAGAACGGGATGCGAATAAGGATCGTTTGGATAATCTACTTCATTACCAATACTCCATGCAAAAACCGAAAGATGGTTTCTGTCACGACGTACAAAATCTTCAAGATCTTTTTCTCCATAATCGGCAAAAATATCAAATGTACCTTCAAATCCCGGAGTACCATAATTCCAGCCTTCTAACCACTTGCGTTTTGGAAATTCCCATTCGTCATAAGCTTCGTTTAAAACCAGTAATCCTAACTCGTCGCAAAGCTCATAAAAAACCGGTGCTTGCGGATTATGACTGGTACGTATTGCATTTACACCAATTTCTTTAAGTGTTTTAAGTCTGGTTTCCCAAACTTCTCTGGGAACTGCAGAACCTAACACTCCTGCATCATGATGCAAACAAACGCCTTTCATTTTCATCCATTGTCCGTTTAATGCAAAACCATTGTTGGGATCGAATGTAAAATTTCTGAAACCTGTTTTTGTAATGGTTTCATCTATTTGTTTTCCGTCTTTAAAAACGGTTGTTTTTAACTGATATAAATTTGGATGCTCTAAATCCCATAGTTCAGGATTTTTTACATTTATTTTAGTTGAAATTTTTCCGTTTTTATTGGCAGCAACTTCCACTTTTGTCGCTGATTTTCCAACAGATTTTCCGTCTTTTGAGATCAGTTCATTGACCACGGTAAGGTTTGATTTTGTTGCAGCACCATTTTCTACCTCAACCTCAACATTCAATGTTCCGGTTGCTTTGCTCACTTCCGGATAGACATAAACGCCCCATTGTGCGATATGAACCGGATTGGCATATACCAACCAAACATCTCTGTAAATGCCTGATCCGGTATACCATCTGGAATCAGCACTTTGACTGTGGTCTACACGAACTGAAATCGTATTTTCTGCTCCATATTTTACAAAGGGAGTTGCATCATAAGCAAATGAAATATAGCCATTTGGTCGCTTCCCTAAAGAATGTCCGTTGATAAAAACTTCGCTTCTGTTGTAAACGCCTTCAAAATACAAATAGACTTTCTCGCCTGTTTTACTTTGCGGAATTGTAATCGATTTGCGGTACCATCCAATTCCGCCCGGCAGGAAACCGGTACAACTTGCCAATGTTGGGCTTAGTTGTCCTTTTACGCTCCAGTCATGTGGTACATTTACCAATTGCCATTTGCTATCGTCGTACGTTGCTTTTTGAGCCTCCGGAGTATCCTTAAGATTGAATTTCCAGTTGTCATTGATTTTTTTTGAATCTCCAAATGATATCTGACTAAATGCAGATAAACAGGAGAAGAGCAATACGGGTAGTAGGATCTTTTTTGTAAACATTTTTTTTAAAGGTTCTAAGTTGCTAAGATTATAAGGTTCTAAGCTTTATGTTATTCTTAATTTGTTTTTTTTCAGGTTTCAGGATTCTGACTGCGACTTAAACCTTTTATTTGTAACTCCCTACATAGGTAACAATTGACCTTGCCGGAATTTCAAAATTAGTGGCGTCGACTGTTGCCCCTTTTTTCAAACTCAATGTTTCAGAAGTTGTATAAGGCGTAAATTTATTATCTGTCAGTGTGCCTCCTGAAAGATTTAATTTATAGCTTTTTGCTGATTTACTCACGTTGACCGCTACTACTACTAATTTTTTTGTGGCTGCATCTTTGTAGGCCGTTACCATTACACCATTTACAGAAGTGGCATTATCAATACCCGGGGTTTGAACTCTAACCATTCCCGGTTTTACAAAAAACGAGAAGTTGCCCAGCGCCCAAAGTGTTTTGGAATCTCTTATATAACCATCGTTTTTGCAATAATCTGCATTTCCTGCTCCGTTGCCGGAACCATCATCAACATGAACTAATCCGTCTTTATAATCGCCACGACTAATTGCGGTCCACCATTGCCAGGACGAAACACCTCCAACGGCAATATCAGTACTTATAATACGAGCGGTCCATAGTGCGGTCTGAATTCCTAAATCTCTTCCCGGACCTGCTCCACCAGGTAACTCAGCTGTTCCCGGACTTTCTAAAATACTATATTCTGATGACCAAAGACTTAATCCCGCAACAGATTGTGTTCTTACAGCAGCAGATTGTCTGGAATTAACCAACTCTGTCAAAGGCCATACCTGCCAATAACTGTGTGCCGAAATGGTCTTTTTTACGTTGCTTAATCCTGCAATATTTTTAGCCGAATTTACTCCAAAGAAATAATCTATTTGGTTCGACCTGCTTTCTTTTCCTGAAATCGTTTTATACAATGATTCGTATGAACCGCCTTCTCCTACTACAATTTTAGCTTCTAGTCCTTTTGATTGTAATTTTGGAGACAGGATATTTACAAAACTGTAGATATTGGCATTTGTCGCCGGAGAACCTTCCTGCCCTGAACCATCCCACTCGTATTGTGGCTCATTAAACGGAGATACATAGTCGATTGTTATACCGTGTTCTGTTTTTAGTTTCTCTAAAGATGTCGCCCAAAAATCTGCCAATTCCGGCATTTTACCCTCCTTAAGATTATAAAATTCTTTGATGCTTGCATGAGCTTTTCCGTTTTGTGTTAAATAAACCGGAGCACTGTTTGTAAACGCCAGTAATTTTTCTAAACCACGTTCTTTCGCCGCTTTCATGAACCAAACCTGACCGGCTTGTTTGTTCATATTATACGTAACACCATCTGTAGTAAAACATTCTGTACGTCTCCACTCATCGGTAATATCGCTTGCATCTCCTTGTTCTGTACTTCCTGCACCAAGGTTAAAACGCCATAAAGACAATCCAATTCCTTTAGGATTTCCGTCTGCATCTACTTCTTTGCTAAATAGTAAATCGGCAATTTTATTTTTTTTATCCAAAGGCCAATTTTTTCCTATAAAATTAGATTGCCAGGCATCCGAGGCACCAAAGTTTTCCATCGTCTGAAGGTTTGTATCCAGACTAATACTCAATTCGGCAATACTATTTTCAGCGCCTGAATTTGCATTATTTTCAGAGTCGCAACTCACCATAAAAGAGTTTGCGAAAAGCAAGCCTGCACACAGCAGACTTACTTTGTTGTTTATGATAATTTTCATTTTAGTAATTCGGATTTTGAGTAATTAATCCCCCACTTAAATCAATTTCCAACTGTGGTATTGGCCACAATAAGTGTTTTGCAGGATTAAAATTGATTCCTTTATCCTGAGGTTCTCTCAGGTTGGTTGTTTCGTATGGATCTGTCGAATTTAGATTGTATTGAACAAATGTTCCGTTTGGTCCCATTAGCGATTCGATAACCGGTCTTCCTGTATTTGGGTCTTTTTCGCGACGAATATCAAACAAACGTAATCCTTCGAAAGCTAACTCTAAACGACGCTCTTTGTAAATTTGTTTTAAAAGTGTTGGTCCTGATAAACCTGTTTTAGGATCTAATTTTACCCGTGCTCTAATGATATTGATATCTCCTAAAGCATCTCCGCCGGTATGATAATTTGCTTCTGCTCTTGTCAGGTACATCTCTGCTAAACGAATCAACGGAATATTTAAGGGTAAGTGTCCGTCTTTTTTATCTAGTGCACGACGCGTGGCAACCGGAATATAATATTTACGGCAAATGCGTCCTGATTTATTGTCGTTTAAACTAAATTTATGGGTTGGGTTCAAAACCTCATCTCCGTAGGCCGCTTCTCCCCATTTGGTAATGGTGCTTCTGCGGCGAATTACATCATTTTCAGAAAGATAGGCGTTTTCAAGATCGCTGGTTGGCATACACCATCCCCATCCGTCTAAAACATCCTGAGCATTATTACTTGGAAAATTTTTCTTGTCTTCGCCTCTGGCGCCCGATAAAGTTGGTAAAGCAGCCCCTAACTCTTTGTCTTGTACAGACGAAGTTTGCGCTTCTAGAATCGATTCTATACCGTTATGGTTATTTACATTCCAGATGTTCAGGAAATCTGTTTCTAAGGCAAATGGTCCCTCTGTAATAACTTTGTTGGAATATAGTTTTGCTTCTGCCCATTTTTCCTGAAATAATGATACACGTGCCAATAAAGCATAAGCAGCCCATTTATTGATTCTGCCGTTTCTCGCTACGGGAGTATTATCCAATTTTGCAGCAGATTCTTTTAGATCTGCTTCGATTTGAGCATAAACCTCGGTAGCAGGACTGCGTTTTAATTTTAGATCTGCCGTTCCAAGTGATTTTGTGTACAACGGAATTGCTCCAAAAAGATTTACCAACTCATAATAACAGTAGGCACGCACAAATAGTGATTCTCCCATGTATTGATTTTTTTGAGCCTCTGAAATTGGTGAAATTGCCATTTTCTCCAAACCTATATTTGCAGATTGAATGGTATAATAATGCGCAGTATAAATACTGTTCATATCGCCCATATTATCCGGTGTAATCAAGTATTGCGAACTTGGTCTGTGTGCACTGTTATCCTGCCCTGTGTTCCCCATCCAGGCATCATCTGTCGACATTTCGTTGGTAACTCGTGGTGCAACCAAAGCATACCAATCCTTTGCCAGTAATAATCTTTGCGTTAATTCATTGGCATAATTCTCGCATTCTTGTGCAGTTTGAAAGTAGTTTTCTAAAGTTTGAGTTCCCCTTTGGTCTTTTTCAATAAAATCACTGCATGAAACTGCAATTAGAGAAAAAGCTAGTATTGATAATATCGTTTTTTTCATGTCTTTTTTTATTAAAATGCTACATTAAGTCCCATCAAAATGGTTGGCTGAACCGGATAATTCCATCCTCCAAAACCGGAACCTTTGACTCCATCGTCTTGTTTAGGATCACCACCTGCAACTTCCGGATCGACTCCGGTGTACTTTGTCCAGGTCCATAAGTTCTGACCTGATAATGAAATTCTCAGTTTATCTAAACCAAATTTATTATAGAATGAAAATCCTACCTGAAGGTTTTTCATGCGTACAAAAGATCCATCCTGAACATAAAAAGAAGAGAATTTTGTAAAGTTTTCGTTGTTATCATCTTTAGATAAACGAGGGACATAGTTTGACGTTCCTTCGCCATGCCACGCCATTTGATCTAATCCGTTTACTTTATTCGTTAAACTGGCCCCGTTGTATAGGTCTGAAATGTTTTGGTTTACGATATCATTTCCTATACTGGAGTAAAAATTTGCTACCAGATCAAACTGTTTGTATGCCAATGTCAAATTCAATCCCACATTATAATCCGCCCAGGGTGATCCTATCTTTGTTCGGTCTTTATCGTCCAGTTTTCCGTCACCATTTACATCCTTAAAACGAATATCGCCAACCTGAGCATACGGTTGCAATTTGGTCCCGTGCTCGTCTGTATGTGCATTAAGTTGTGTTTGATTTTGAAATAAACCATCTGCAACATATCCGTAAAAATATCCCGGTTCTTCGCCTTTTACCGTTAGCGTTCTGTTTCCGGCTCCGTAAAGCCTTTCTCCTTCAGATGATAAAGACAACATTTCTACATTTACAGTAGTAAAAGTAACGTCGACTCCATAAGTAAAATTTCCTTTTTTATCTTTGTAAGAAACCAATAAATCGATACCGCTGGATTGCATAGAACCTACGTTTGTCCAGATGGTCGAATAGCCAGGAAAGCCACTGTATGTTGGAAATTGTTTTTTGAACAACATATCATTCGTTTTCTTTTGGTAATATTCTAAAGATCCTGAAAGTTTATTTTTCCATAATCCAAAATCAAGTCCAAAACTGATATCTTCGACCGTTTCCCATTTAATATCTTTATTTGCCATTGATGACGGGAATGAGGTATCTACAATATTACCTGCTATAGGATAAAAACCCTGCCCAATATTTGATTGGTAAACTGCGGCTGGTAAATTTTGATTCCCTACTTTTCCCCAACCTGCCCTAAATCTCAAATCGCTTAAAACATCTTTTGCAGACTCCATAAACCTTTCGTTCAAAACTCTCCAGGAAACAGAAGCCGAAGGGAAATTTGCCCATTTATTATTGGTCATAAATTTTGAAGAACCATCACGTCTAAAAGTTCCTGTAAAATAATATTTATTGTCATAGTTATACGAGAAACGCGAAATGTATGACATCAAAGAGCTGGACCAGCTGTTGCCCTTACTATTGCGGTTTTTGGTAGCGGCATTTACTTCTCTCATAGCATCTGTATTGTTAGGCACACCTTCGCCATACCCCCAAACATCGTTGCCATTGTACTCTTCCATAGTATTACCAATCATTAACGAAGCATTGTGCTTTCCTGCAAATGTTCTGGTATAAGTCGCTGTATTTTGCCAGGTCCAATCGACATTTGTAGTATTTGTTCTTTCTACACTATTAATCTCTGCTTTTTCGTGTGCTGCATCAATTATAAAATCAGGTCTAAAAATACTTTGTGTTTTATCTCCCACTTCGATAGAGGCCTGTGTACGAAACACTAATCCTTTTATAGGCTGATATTGCAAATATCCATTGGTATTTAAGTTGTACTGATCTGTAAAATCATCATAACGTTTTACAGCTGCAACCGGATTCCAGACATACGATGGAGAACGTGCATAAATACTATATTCATTTTCTAGTCCTGTCAATTGATCTGCCGGTTTGTAAATTGGCGTGATAGGATCAATTCTATCAAAATCAGCCCAGTTATTAGGAGAACCATACGTTTCGTAACGAGGGTTTAAAGTAACTCCGGCAGAGAATTTATCAGAGAATTTGAAGTCGTTATTGATACGCATTGTAATTCTTTTCCATCCGCCCACTTCATAAATCGATTCTGAGTTATAGTAATTTAAACTAATCGAATAGGTATGTTTATCTGAACCACCGCTAACGCCCAGCGAAGCATTGGTTACAGGAGCACCGGATTTGATTCCGGCTTTCCACCAGTCTGTCGTTTTACCATTGTATTGTGATGGGTTTGGCAAATAATCTGCATAACCAGAATTGTTATACGCTTTGTTCATAATTGTAGCGTAGTTCTCGGCATTTGCCATATTATAAGGGTTATTCATCATCTGAATCCCTGAACTCATATCAAAATTGAACCTCGTTTTACCTGCTTTTCCTTTTTTGGTTGTAATCAGGATAACACCATTCGAAGCACGGGAGCCATAGATTGCACTGGCAGAAGCATCTTTTAAAACTTCCATAGATTCAATCTCATTATTGCTCAAAAAGTTAATGCTTGTACCCATCGGGATTCCGTCAATAACATAAAGCGGGTCTGTACTTAAATTTATTGTCGATATACCACGAATTAAAACTCTTGGCTGTGCACCGGGACCACCCTGACCTGTAACCTGAACACCGGCAACTTTACCCTGCAAAGATTCTGCAACGTTACCAACGGTCATGGTTTGAAGTTCTTTTCCTTTTATTGAAGAAATCGAACTGGTTACATCACTTTTTTTAACAGCAGCATAACCTACTACCACAATTTCATCCAGTGCCTGACTGGATTCTTCCATCGTAACATCAAAAACTGTTTTATCGCCTACGGGAACTGTTTTGTTGGCAAAGCCAATGAAAGAAAACTCAATCTGAGCATTTTTATTTGGAACAGAAATCGTAAAATTTCCATCAAAATCTGTAGCTCCGTTTGTTGTAGTTCCTTTTACCATCAAGTTTACTCCCGGAATTGGCACATTGCCTTTGTCCTTAACGGTTCCTTTTACTGTTATCTGTCCAAATGTTGCAACACTGCACAACAGGACCATACATAACCCTATAAATCTATGTTTCATAGTAAGATATTTTTTTATTAAATGTTACAAGCAACGGCTCTAACAACTATTTTTTTGTGATAAAGACTCTTTCCAACTCTGTATCAAGAACTACTTTGTATACTCCCGGAGTTGCCGGATATTTGGCATTTCCGTTTTCTCCCGGTGACATTGTAGCGATTCCGTTTTTGATTAATCTCCATGACGGACTCCACCATTGACCTGTAAAAGTAGCCTCTACCTGTCCTGTCAAAGTATATTCGCCTATCAATTGATAAGGGTTATTGGGGTTATTTGCCAGATGTAATCCTGTCTGAACCCAAGCGGTCCAGGTATCCCAGTCTGCACCCTGAATTCCGGCTCCGCAAACACTTACAAAAGGTTTTCGTTTTGCCTCTTCGTCATGCCATAAGCCGTTGGCAACATCAGCCCAGACTTTGCTTGAAGGTGTATATTTTGTAACGGTATAAACCAATGTACTAGGATTTACTTTTATGTTGTAATATCCTTTTGTTGGCAAAATAATTGGAGTTGACACAACATCATCAACTAAGGTTCCTGCTTCGTTCAAACCAAAACAGTGTGGAGCAAAATCTGATTCCTGACCTAAGAAATAAACTTCTTTATTGTCTTTATCAGCATAATATTTAAATTCGAAATCTTGTCCGTTTTTTTCATGAAAGTACATTGGCACTCCCACTGCATCAGTTGTAAGATTGGTACCTTTGGGCTGATCGCATAAATAAATCGCAGGGTATTCGTTTGTAGCAACAATATTTACATTTAAAGTTCCTGTGTTTGGTATCGCAAATTTATCTCTAGCCGTAATGCTCAATACATAATTTGCTGCGGTTACTGGCAATGTGTACGTTTTATTGAAAGTATATGATTGTGGTGCTCCTGACAATTGAACTTTTTCATCGATCCCCAATTCGGCACATTTAACCTCAATGTAATCGATACCAGAATCGTCGTTTACAACAAAATTCACGGGCATTTGATTGCTGGTTGATAACAATATAACTGCTCCGTCTTTTGGAGTAATCATTGAGATCGATGGTGCAGCAAATTCTCCGTCAAGGCGCAAATTGATATCCTGATCTATCGAATTGCCGGAAACATCGGTAATGGTTAGTTTTATCTTGAAGGCTTCAGAAGTTCCTCTAGTGGCTGGAACTTCAAAAAAATAGCTCAAATCATACGTTTTAAGCAAAGGGTCTGTTGCAAAAGCAATGACTTTATCCAGTGACAATTCAGGAATTTGAATTCTCACACTCTGTAAGCCTAAATCATCTGCCACTGCGGCTTTGATTTCAAATTTCCGGCTTGGTGCTCCATAAATCTCTTTTGTCGAGACAACAACAGTAGGATTATCAGAACTTGGAAAACCGGATTCGTTATTTTGACATCCTGAAAAAAGGGCGGCAAAAAGAGTAAGAAAAAATAAAAATAGATTTTTTTTCATTTCTTTAATTTTAAGGTTAGGTTAGTTAGTTTATTTAATTTGATAATTAGAAGATGAGAGCATTAGATAATTGGTCAGGTTTAATAATTTTCTCATGTACTATTTTTTATAATTCGATAACGAGATATTGAGCAACGGCGATAATGATCTAATGGACCAATTATCTCCTTTTCTAATGACTCTTCTCATGAAAACATTCTTTTGGGATTTATTTTAACCCGCAGATTTTTTTTCTGCGGGTTTGATAAGTAAAGTGTAAAACCAACTCTTACAATCTTGTTTTAAAGAAGGCTCAATTCTTTAAATTCAGATAAAAACTTATCCTAAAACAAACACTTAAATTATACACAATAATGCTACTAACACATTACTATTACTGCAAAGAAATGTTTAATTAAAACTTTTAAGGAGGGGTAAAATGGAAAAAAAAGGAGGTCAAAATCGCAATTAACTATTATTTTGGATTAAAAATTAATGAGTATTAAAAAATAACAGTATTTTTTTACATTATCTATAATTATCAAATAAATTGTTATTTCTGTAACTAAAACGTTTGCGATTCTTTCTACAATAAAAAACAGCATACCAATTATCATTTAGACCCGGGAGACTTATTTGATAATATTCAAATCAGAGTTAAAAGAACTCTTATATTTTTTGATATATTCTGAAGGCGTCATTCCAAAAAGTTTTACAAATTGCTGTCTAAAATACTTAGGATCTTCAAAACCAACCTCAGCACTTGCCTGGGTAATATTGATATCTTCCGTGAGCATTAGCATGGCAGCTCTTCTAATTCTAACCGAACGTATAAAGGCATTTAGGGTTTGACCTGAGATAATTTTAATTTTAGTATATAACGTTCTGTGGCTCATGCCCATCTCGAGGGCAAAGTTTTTGATTGTAAAATCTCTTTTATGGATATTAGATTCTACGATATCAATACACTTTTTTAAGATTTCCTGATATTCAACCGGAACTTTCTGGTTATTTTCTTTAAGTGTAATACTGTCTAGAAAGTATTTACGTAAATTACTTCTGTTCTTTAATAACGACTCTACGCGAGCCACGAGTATATCATCGTCAAATGGTTTTGTGATATAATCATCGGCGCCATCACTTATTCCCTGAAGATGGGTTTCGGGATTTTTGGATGCCGTTAATAATATTACCGGAA
Organism: Flavobacterium araucananum; assembly: GCF_002222055.1. Lineage (GTDB taxonomy): Bacteria > Bacteroidota > Bacteroidia > Flavobacteriales > Flavobacteriaceae > Flavobacterium > Flavobacterium araucananum. Next base: position 44,256 of record NZ_MUGS01000035.1, on the reverse strand, counting down.
TATGAGACAATGCACTATTTTCTTTGATTTTTCGGCACAATTCAAGACCATCCATTTCATCCATCGTAATATCGCTTATTACTAAATCCGGCAGGTATTTTTTGGTCAATTTTAACCCTTCTTCACCATTTTTTGCACTATAAACGATATAGGTTTCAGAAAATAATTTGATCAGATACCCTCTTATTTCTGCATTATCATCAATAATCAAAACAGTACGTTTGTCTGTAAGCATTATTTTCTGAAAATCATTTTCTGAAACAGTATTAGAAAACGAATTGTTTTCGTCTATTTCATCTACAATAAGTTCGTTAAACAACTGGCTTCTTTGTGGTACAATATTCGTAATTTCAATATTGGCAAAATGGCGGTTTCCTTTTAAAAACGTTAATTTAAACACGCTGCCTTTCCCAATTTCACTAATACAACTTACGGTTCCTTTGTGTTTATCTACAAAATATTTTACAATATAAAGTCCAATTCCAAAACCGGTTCCAACAGATACTTTTGAATTTATTTGTTTAAATTTTTCAAAAATAACATCAATATCTTTTTTTGCTATTCCGTCACCGTTATCAGAGATTTCGAGCTCAACCTCTTGTTCATTTTCTGCAAGCCTAAGATTAATTTCTCCTCCTGTTTGCGTATACTTAAAAGCATTAGACATTAGATTGAATAACGAAATTTCAATTTTTTCGTAATCTCCTATAATTTCAATACCATAATCCGGAATATTAAAATTATAATTAATGTTTTTCTCTTTTGCCTGATTTACAAAACACTGATACACTTCGTTGCAAAGGCTATTAACATTGATAGTCGACAATCTAAGTGAATCGGCATCATTTTCGGCCTTACGAAAAAGCAACAACTGATCGACCAGACTTAATAGTCGTCTGGCATTTCGATGTGCAATTGCCAAATCGCTTCCCGAAGAGCCATTTTGAACGCTTTCTTTTTGAACTGCTTTTTTAAGCGGGTTTATAATCAACGAAAGCGGTGTGCGAAATTCATGAGAAATATAGGTAAACATAGACGATTGTTTCTCTGCGATTTCCTTTTCTTTCTTACTTTCTAATTCGGCAATTTTTACTTTATACTTTAGTTTTTCCTTATTTTTATTGTATTTTATATAAGCAAAAACAACTCCAATGCCTGCTAATAAATACAAGGTATAAGCCCACCAGATTCTGTACCAGGGCGGGAGAACAATAATTGTAATTAGATTTTTGTCTTTGTTCCAACCGCCTTTAAAATTGGTTGTTTTTACTTTAAAAATATATTTTCCTTCCGGTAGCCTTGAATAATTTGCTTTTCGTGCCTGACCCACATAATTCCATTGCTCGTCCCAGCCTTCTAAGTAGTAAGCATAATTTATTTTGTCGGCATTATTATAATCTAATGCAACAAACTCGAGCGATAAAGTTGTTTGATCATAAGGCAGGCTTGCTTCTTTGATTTTACCCAAATTCCATTCTGAAACTAAATCGGCTTTGCTTTCTTCAATCGGTTGATTGTTTACATAAAAATCTGTTAGCAATAAATTATTCTTCTGATTAAATCCCTTTATTGCTTCGGGAAAAAAGAGATTAAATCCGTTTATTCCTCCAAACAAAAATTCTCCGGTTGATAATTTTAAGCCTGCATTAAAACTAAACTGATTGCTTTGAAGTCCATCATTTACAGAAAAATTACGGAAGGTTTTTAATTTTTTATCAAATCTGCACACTCCGTTATAAGTACTCATCCATAAGTTGCCATCTTTATCCTCGAGCATCCTTAAAATGGTGTTTGAAGGCAATCCATCATCTGTTGTCAATCTTTTGAAGGTATTTGTTTTTCTGTCAAACAATAATAATCCACCTTCCTGAGTGCCTAGCCAAAGATTTTTATCGGTGTCTTCATGAATGCATCTAATAGGATTTCCTATTGTTACTCTATTGATTTTTCCGGTTGTTTTTTCGATAGCAAATAATGTCGCATAATTTCCTCCCCAAAGCTTTCCGTCACTGGTTTCGGTTAGACATTGCAAATTAGTGATGGATTTATCAAACAATTCAAAATTGTTTTTAGAGCGATCAAAAAGATATAAGGAACCTTCGTTTGTGGCACTTGCCCAAATATTGGCTTTTGAATCTTTGTAGACAAACCAAATATTTTTCTCTGCTTGTTTGGTATAAGGATTATAGCATTGATAATGCGCAACCAAATTATTCTTTGTGTTAATTCTATTGATGCCACCCGCCCAGGTAGACAGCCAGATATCATTATTGTTATCCCGAATTATTCCGGTAATAAAAGTGCTCGAAAGCTTATTATTATAATTTGTATAGGTATTGTTTTTTCTATTCCAGTATTTTAAGCCTGCACCATCTGTACCTACCCATATATTTTTTTTTTCATCTTCGCAAAAAGACAGAATAAAGTTTTCTGAAGGATCATTTGCATTATATCGTATGCTTTTAAAATATTTAGGCGTACTGCTCAGCATACTGATCCCGCCGCGCAAAGAACCAAACCATTTATTTCCTGACTTATCTTCGTACAGACTCCAAACCGAATTACTTTTTGCTAATTGATTTTCTTTTAAGGCATTGTGCGAAATAGCTGTTTTACTGCTTTCGATCACTTTATAAATCCCGCAACCATCTGTTGTAATCCAGATTTCTTTTTTCTTGTCCAGAAGAATATCTGTAACGCTGCATTTGTCATGAAGATAATTTTCAGAAATTGAACCTGATTTGGTATTCAAAAGAAAAAGCCCCTCATCAGTTCCTAACCAAAGATTTCCATCAAAAGACATTTTCATAGATTTTACTTCCTTAGAAACAGGAAAAACTACTTTTAAATCTTTCAGGAAATAACTATAACTGCAAACACCAACGTTCCGGACGTAAACCCAACAATGTTGATTTTTTTTATCGTCCTGAAGGGCAATTGCATCATAATTGTTGATACTAATTTTATTTTCAAGATGTTTTAATGGAAGATGTTTTCCAACAAAAGAACCATCTTCAAAAGTTATAAGCCCTAAACTTTGAGAAGCAATTAATACCAAGTTATCCGAAACAGATCGTATTTGATGAATAATGTCTTTTAGAGCTTTTGGTTTTTTATTTTCGAAAGTAAATTCGACCAGATTAAATGTTGCATTGCTTTTATTGTAAACACAAACTCCATTGGCACCACCAACCCAAATGTTTTTTTTAGAATCGCCTTCGATATTATAAATTGTATTGAATGGCAATGATTTTCTATCGTTGATTCTATTTCTAAAAACCTTAAAATTGTAGCCATCGTATCTATTCAATCCATCATACGTTCCAAACCACATATAACCATCACTATCCTGAAATATTGTAGTCACTGAATTATTAGACAAACCATCTGATATATCAAGAAATTTAACCGGATTTTCCTGTGCGAAAACAAGTAGGTGAAATCCCATTAATAAAGTCAGATTTATAAAAAAATTCTTCAAGGTTTATTAGATTAAATGATGGTATTTTTTAGTTTGCCAAAAAAGCATAATTACCAACTAAAAATAGCAATAATTTAAAAATATCATTGTGAATAAACCAAAAAATATGGTTTTTAAATTTTTTGTACTTCTAAAATAAAAGCATAAAAAAATCCAAATCCCAATTTTTACATTGGGATTTGGATTTTATATACCGAGGGTTTCGGGATAGGAACTTATATCTCTTTAGTCTAAAATAAAGCTTACACTTACATTTGCAGTTACTTCGATTTCTCCAATTGCCAAGGTATCATTTTCAGCTCCACCGTTGCTGTCCATTGCCATTGATTTCATAGCAGCATACATTGGTTGTGGGTGGTATACTTGCGAGTTATCAGAAATAGTGATTGCTTTACCAATTTTTTGTCCTAACACAGAAACGTAATCTTCTGCTTTTGCTTTAGCATCTTTTATAGCTAATTTTCTAGCTTCTGATTGAAGTTGCGCTAATTTTGAAGTTTCAAAAGAAACTCTGTCTAAACGGTTGATGCCTTGCTGAACCAAACCTTCCATTAACTCATCGTATTTAGATAAATCTTTTAATACAATTTCTATTGTTTGAGTAGCATTATAAGAAGTTTTCTTTTTCTCATAATCGTATTGCGGATTAAGAGCTACTTGTTTGGTTTTGAAATCTACTGCAGAAATATTCATTTTTTTGATGAATTTTAAAACTGCATCGATTTTTTCGTCATTTTGTTTTTTGACATCTTTAGCATTATTCCCTTTTGTTTCAACAGTTGCTGAAATACAAACCTGATCAGGTGCTACTTTTACTTTGCCTTCCCCATTTACATTGATTTGAGGAATTTGTTTGATCTCTTGAGCGTAAGACATAGTCATAAACATGATTGTTAAAAATAATACTACTTTCTTCATTTTTGTTATATTTAAATTATTTGAGAATGATCTTTCAAAAGTTGTGCCAGCATTATAATTTTCCCAATTTTGCTAATACAAAAAGTATTAAAATAGGAATTGCCAATAGTATAACCATCAAACTATGATCTACAATTAGGGATGGTTCTTTTATCAAAGTAATCAAATAACCACCTATAGCTCCGCCAAAATGCGCTGTATGTCCAATATTATCATTTTTGGCGCGCATTCCGTAAATGGAATACAATAAATATAAAATTCCGAATAAATAAGCCGGTATTGGAATGACAAAAAAGATTCCCAACATCATATCGGGTTGCAATAATATAGCCGAATATAAAACTCCTGTCACTGCTCCCGATGCCCCAACTGCTCTGTAACTATAGTCGTTTTTATGAAATAACATGGTGAGTAAACTTCCAAAAATCAAACTTCCAAAATAAACCAGAACAAAAGAAAACGTACCCAACCACTGTATAACCACCGGCGCAAAAAACCAAAGTGTTAGCATATTAAAAGCCAGATGCATAATATCAACATGCAAAAAACCTGATGAAAGCATTCTGATTTGCTCACCGGAACGAATACTTCCTACATGAAATTCGTATTTTCTAAAAAAAGAAAGATCATTAAAGCCCTTGTAACTAATCAGAACATTAGCAATTATAATTGCTATTAAAATGGTATTCATAAAAAACATTTAATGTGAAATGTAAATATAGTCATTCTTAAACATATGTTAGCGTCCGGCCAAAATATCGGTGGTTATTCATTTTTACTTTATATTTGTAAAAAAATTTTACATGCAATTTCTCGTTTATATATTAGCCTATCCTTTACTTTGGCTTATCTCTATACTTCCTTTTCGTTTATTTTATTGGTTATCTGATTTTGTATATTTTATTATGTATAGAATTGTTGGCTACCGTAAAAAAGTGGTTCGGGAAAACCTGGCTCTTACTTTACCTCATTTAAGTGATGCTGAACGAAAAGAAGTCGAAAAGAAATTTTATCAGCACATGTGTGATATGTTTCTGGAAATGATCAAAACAATGAGCATTACTCCCCAAGAAATGGAAAAGAGATTTACCATTACCAATATTGAAGTTCTTCGTGAATATGAAAATAAAGGAAAAAGTGTTGTTCTTGTAGCCTCACATTATGCCAGCTGGGAATGGCTTTTGACTATTAACAAACGTATTAAATTTAGAGGAATTGGCGTTTACAAAAAAATTGCCAATCCTTATTTTGACAAATTAATTAGAAAAATACGCTCGAAATATGATGCTGAATTAGTCGAAACCAGAAAAACAATTCCGCTGATGGCACAAAACCAACGTGACGGAATTTTAAGCCTTTATGGATTAGCAAGTGATCAATCGCCTAAATTAGACCGAATTTTTCATTCGATGAAATTCATGGGAATTGAAGTTCCTGTTCATACCGGAGCCGAAATGCTGGCTAAAAAATACGATTTGAGTGTTATTTTTGTAAAGGTAAACAAAGTAGCAAGAGGCTATTATGAAGCTACTATTGTACCATTAGCCGATAATCCTAAAGAATACGAAAACTTCGAAATTACTGAAAAGTATTTAAGAGAGGTTGAAAAACAAATTTATCAAGCTCCTCAATATTATTTATGGACACACAAAAGATGGAAACATCGTGTTGAATAATATTTTCATCAAAAAAATTAAAATCCAAAAAAGACACTATTACTTTTTTGGATTTTTTGTTTTGTAAAAATATCTGAATCCAAAAAACTTCTTGTTTTATACCGGAAATAAAGCTTTTGATGGGTTTTTGTAATATTTTTTTCTGGCCAGCCTAAAATCATAAATTAGGGAAACGACTTATATTTGACATGATAAATCCTACTCAAATCTAAATTATTTACCTATGACAAAAAACAGCTGTTTTTCTTTTTTACTTGTATGTTTTTCCATGGTTACTTTCGCTCAAAGCCCCAAACGCGGAATAGCTTACGGAAAAAACTCGACCGCAGATTTACTTGCACTGAAACCCGGAATCTCGTGGTGGTACAACTGGGGATCTTTGCCGGAAAATGACACAAACACCAATTATGCGGCTATTGGCGTAGAATATGTCCCAATGGCATGGGGACAGGTAAGCGATACTGATGTACAATCTTTTATCAATAAAATAAAGCCCGGAGCAAAATATTTACTTGCTTTTAATGAGCCTAATTTTAATGATGGCGCACGACTAACTCCTCAGGAAGCTGTAAATGCCTGGAAGAATGTTGAAAAAATTGCTGCCGCTAAAAATCTGGAAATCGTAAGTGCTTCACCGGCTTTTAATGGACCCAGTAATTACGGAGGTTATACAAGTCCGGTTGCGTGGCACGATCAATTTTTTCTTTTATGCCCGGATTGTAAAGTCGATTATATTGCTTTTCATACTTATGATAGCTCATCGGGTTCTGTTATTGGCGTTACAGGACTTCTAAAAAAATACAATCGCCCTGTTTGGGTTACAGAATTTGCGAACAGAGTAATTCAGACTGCCGATCAAAAAACAACGTTTATGAAAGAGATCATAACCAGTTTTGAAAACGATCCTGATATTTACCGTTATTCATGGTTTACCGGAAGGGTTGATCCTACCTGGACAGATATGCTGGAAGGACAATTATTAGCTGCGCAAAGCGGAGTTTTAAAACCTATTGGAACTGACTATATAAATACTACTTATACGTCTAAAAAAACGAACATTCCGGGTCGAATAATCGCCAATAAACATTACCGAAGAAAAGGAACCAGTTTACAGAATACTACAGATTCAGGAACAGGACAAAACGTATCTTTGATTGATTTGGGCGACTGGAATGAATTTATGCTCCAAGTTGACAATCCCGGAACATACAATTTAAACTTTAGAGTGGCATCCCTAACAGCTCCCGGAAAATTTGATGTTTTGATAAATGATATAGTCGTTAAAACAGATGAAACATTTCCTGCAACAGGAGGAACACAAACTTTTACTAATAAAACGGTAAACGGAATTGTATTACCCGGAGGAGAAGTTTACTTAAAAATTAAATTCAAATCAAATGATATGAGCTTTAATTATATTGATGTAACAGCAGCGGTAACCTTGGGCATAAATGATCCTGTGACCGAAAAAGATTTTTTTACGATTTATCCTAATCCAATAAAAAGTCAGGCAACACTTCATATAAAATCTACTGATACAGAACCTTTGATTTTAAAGATAGTAGACATGAAAGGTAGTATTTGCTATTCTTCTGATGCCTATTTTACAAATGAAGATATTAAAATAGGCGACAAACTCTCCAGCGGAGTTTATATTGTAACCGCTACTTATGGCACTACAGTAAAGTCCCTGAAAATTATAAAAAACTAAAACCTCAGGTTTCTGCATAAAAAAACACCTCTTTCAAATGAACGAAAGAGGTGTTTTTATTTCCTGAATTGCTACAATTTAAATTCCGGCAATTGCTTTTATTTCATCTATAATTCGAAGTGCCAGAACATCTGCTTTTTCCTGAGATGGTGCTTCAGTATAAATTCTGATAATAGGTTCTGTATTTGATTTTCTTAAATGTACCCATTCAGAAGCAAAATCAATTTTTACACCATCGATTGTTGTGATATCTTCGTTTTTATATTTTTCTGTCATTGCTATTAAAATTGCATCCACATCAATTTGAGGTGTTAATTCAATTTTATTTTTACTCATATAATACTCCGGATATGAAGCACGCAATGCCGAAACAGAGATTTTTTTATTGGCCAAATGAGTAAGAAACAATGCCACTCCTACCAAACTATCTCTTCCGTAATGAGATTCCGGATAGATGATTCCGCCGTTGCCTTCCCCACCAATAATAGCATTATTTTTTTTCATTAATTCGACTACATTCACCTCGCCTACCGCACTGGCTTCATATTTTCCGCCGTGTCCAACTGTTACATCACGCAAAGCACGGGACGATGACATGTTCGAAACTGTATTTCCGGGAGTTTTACTCAAAACATAATCAGCACAAGCTACCAGCGTATATTCTTCTCCAAACATTTCTCCGTCTTCACAAATAAAAGCCAAGCGATCTACATCAGGATCGACAACGACTCCTAAATCAGCTTTTTCTTTTACTACCAGTTCAGAAATATCTGTCAAGTGTTCTTTTAAAGGTTCCGGATTGTGCGGAAAATGACCGTTTGGTTCGCAATATAATTTTACTACTTCAACGCCCATTAATTCTAATAATCTCGGAATAATAATTCCGCCTGAAGAGTTTACCCCATCAACAACTACTTTAAATTTTGCTGCTTTTACCGCTTCAACATCTACTAGTGGCAAGTTTAAAACCTCGTCGATATGAATATCCATATAGGCATCATTTATCGTGATTTCGCCTAAATTATCTACATCCGAGAAATCGAAAGCTTCTGCCTCAGCAATTTCAAGAATTTTAGCCCCTTCATCACCGCTCAAAAATTCTCCTTTTTCATTCAGTAATTTCAGAGCATTCCATTGTTTTGGATTATGAGAAGCTGTCAAAATAATTCCACCATCGGCTTTTTCCAATGGTACCGCTATTTCTACAGTTGGCGTTGTCGAAAGTCCAAGATCAATTACATTAATTCCCAAACCTACTAAAGTATTTACAACAAGGTTATGGATCATTGGTCCGGAGATTCTGGCATCACGACCAATTACAACCGTTAATTTTTCTTTTGATGTATTATTTTTTAGAAAAGTACCGTATGCCGATGCAAATTTTACAGCATCTACAGGAGTCAGGTTATCTCCTACTTTTCCACCAATTGTACCTCGTATTCCTGATATCGATTTTATTAAAGTCATTTTTGTGAGTTATGGTTACCAGTTACAAATATAGAAAAGTTACTAAGGTTCTTAGTTGCTAAGTCGCTAAGAATTTTAAAAAAAGTTATTGAGAGGCTAAGTTACTAAGGTTCTAAGATTTTAAATCAAAGTAGCATATAAAGTTTATAATGTAAAGCCTTAACATAAAACTGATCTAAAAAAGTTTTCATACTTTTACAAGAGAGAACTTAGAAACTTAGCACCTCAGAACCTTAGAAACTTCAAAAAAAATGAACTTCCTAGCTCACATTTATCTGTCCGGAGACAATGATCTAATTAAAATTGGCAATTTTATGGCTGATGGAATTCGCGGGAAACAGTTTGAACATTTTCCTGAAGAAGTACAAAAGGGCATTATTTTGCATCGCTCGATAGATACTTATACTGACTCGCATGATGTTTTTAGACAAAGTACCAAGCGTTTACATGAAAAATACCATCATTATGCCGGTGTAATTGTAGATATAATTTACGATCATTTTTTAGCCAAAAACTGGACCCAATACTCCGATGAAAAGCTGGAGGATTTTATTAATCGGTTTTACCAATCGTTGCATAATAATTATGATATCCTGACCGAAAGAACCCAGGGGTTAATGCCTTATATGATCGAAAGAAACTGGCTTTTGAGTTATCAGACTGTCGAAGGAATTCATCAAATTCTGACTCAAATGGATCGAAGGTCTAAAAATATCTCAAAAATGCAATTTGCAAGCGAAGAACTTGTTGAATTTTATGCTGAATTTGAACAGGAATTCACCCTTTTTTTTGAAGATATTAAACAACATGCCAAACAAAAATTACTCACCTTATAAAATCAATACGATTCTATAAAAACAAAATACGATTATTTTTATGAAAAGAATAGCACTATTATTCAGCTTTATTTCTATTTGTAGTTTTGCGCAACAAACTGCAAAACCTACCGGATTGGTAACCACAAAAGCCATGGTTGTTTCTGCACGTCAGGAAGCTTCAAAAGTTGGGGCAGAAATTATACAAAAAGGAGGAAATGCTTTTGATGCTATGGTTGCGACAGAGCTTGCTCTTGCGGTTGCGTATCCTTATGCCGGAAATATTGGTGGTGGTGGTTTTATGGTATATCGAAAAGCAAATGGCGAAGTTGGTTCTTTAGATTATCGCGAAAAAGCGCCATTGGCTGCCACAAAAGATATGTTTCTGGATAAAGAGGGAAATGTTATTAAAGGTAAAAGTACCGAAACAGCTTTGGCTATTGGTGTTCCGGGAACTATTGCAGGTGTTTTTGCTGTACATAAAAAATTAGGTTCTTTGCCCATGTCCGAAATTTTGAAACCTGTTATTGCTTTAGCAGAAAGAGGTGTAGTTGTAACCAAAAAGCAGGAAAAAAGACTTCAGGATTATCATGATGTTATTGTAAAAATAAACGGTCCAAATACACTTTTGGCAGGCAATTTTAAAGAAAATGATACTATAAAATATCCGGCTCTGGCAAATACATTGAAACGAATTGCAAAAAATGGAAGAGATGAATTTTATAAAGGCGAAACTGCTAAAATTTTAGTGAATTATCTTCAGAAGAAAGGTGGAATTATTACGCTCCAGGATTTAGCTAAATATGAAGCTAAATGGAGAAAGCCTTTGCAATTTAAATATAAAGATTTAAAAATCACTTCGATGTCACCTCCTAGTAGTGGCGGAATATGTCTGGCACAAATCATGAAAATGATTGCTCCTTATGATTTATCCAAGATGGGACATAATTCTGAAGAATCTATTCAGGTAATTGTAGAAGCCGAAAGACGTGCCTATGCTGACAGAAGCCAATTTTTAGGAGATCCTGATTTTGTAAAAATTCCAATTAACGGTTTATTGTCTGATACGTATTTAAAAAACAGAATGTCGAATTTTGATGTCAACAAAGCCAGTTTATCATCAGAAATCAAAGAAGGAAAAGTAAATTTTAACGAAAGCACCGAAACGACCCATTATTCGATTGTCGATGCACAAGGAAATGCAGTTGCTGCAACAACGACGCTAAATGATGGTTACGGTTCAAAATATTATTGTGATGATTTAGGTTTCTTTTTAAACAACGAAATGGATGATTTTAGTGCTAAACCAGGATCTCCAAATATGTTTGGTCTGGTAGGAAATGAAGCAAATAGCATTGCTCCTCAAAAAAGAATGTTAAGTTCTATGACTCCAACAATTGTCGAAAAAAACGGGAAATTATTTATGGTTGTTGGTTCTCCTGGCGGGTCGACCATTATAACTACTGTACTTCAAGCTATTTTAAATGTTTACGAATACAATTTTAGTATGCAGGAAGCTGTAAATGCTCCGCGTTTTCATCATCAATGGTTACCGGATCTAATTACTTTCGAACCCAATGCTTTTGACACAAAAACAATTGATAAGCTTAAAGCAAAAGGATATCTAATCAATGAAAAAAATACGCCGGTAATTGGTAAATTAGATTGTATTTTAGTGCTACCGGACAACAAACTCGAAGGCGGCGCAGATTTTCGTGGAGACGATACTGCGGTTGGTTTTTAATTTAGTTGCGTATTTTTATTTATATTAAAACATTATGAGTTAAATTTGTGGTTTTCCTAACTTTTTACAAACAGAATGCTAAAAAAATATTTTAGAAGACTAGAAAGCATCATCGCTTTGGCACAATCATTAATGACCCCAAAGCAATTTATTTTTTTATCAAGTGTTTTAATTGGTGTTTCGTGCTCATTGGCTGTAATCGTTTTAAAAACTTTTGCCCATAGCGTTTTCTCTTTTGCAACTTATATCAACGGAATTCTAAAATTGAGTTTCATTAACAGTATTCTTCCAATTATCGGAATTGTATTGACGGTTTTTGTGGTCAAAAGAATTCTAAACGGAAGTATCGAAAAAGGTACTTCACAGATTTTGTATGCCGTTGCCAAAAAAGCGAGCATTATACCCAAAAAGCAAATGTATGCCCAAATTATTACGAGCTCTTTGACCGTTGGTTTAGGAGGGTCTGCGGGATTAGAAAGTCCTATCGTAATTACGGGAGCAGCTTTTGGATCTAACTTTGCCCAGAATTATAAATTACCTTATAAAGACAGAACGTTACTTATTGGTTGCGGTGTTGCAGCCGGAATTTCTGCCGCTTTTAATGCTCCAATTGCCGGAGTTCTTTTTGCTATAGAAGTTTTACTGGTTGATGTGAGTATTTCGGCATTTACGCCAATTATGATCTCTGCTGCAACAGGTGCTTTGGTCTCGGCAATTTTATTGGATGAAACCATTTTACTTTCCTTCAAAAAACAAGAAGCTTTTAACTATCATAATATTCCTTTTTATGTCTTATTAGGATTGCTAACCGGATTTATAGCGGTTTATTATGCTCGAAATTTTCAAAGAGTTGAACACTATTTTTCGAAATCAAAAATGAGCCCGTATAGAAAAGCTTTGTTTGGTTCTTCCCTTTTAGCATTGCTTATTTTTATTTTTCCAACTCTTTTTGGAGAGGGATACGAAAGCATCAAGACACTTTCTGAATCTGATCCGGGAAAAATACTAGACAATACTTTATTTGGAGATTTTAGAAACAATCAGTGGGTTTTACTCCTTTTTGTAGGATGCACGATGATGGTAAAAGTATTTGCTTCAGGTTTAACGATTGGTAGTGGCGGAAACGGAGGAAATTTTGCTCCATCGCTATTTTTAGGATCCTATCTGGGCTATTTTTTCTCCAAATTTATCAACCTTATTGGTTTAGCAAAATTACCAATTAGTAATTTTACGATGGTTGGAATGGCCGGTATCCTGAGCGGATTGTTTCATGCGCCACTTACCGCTATTTTCTTAATCGCTGAAATCACCGGAGGTTATAGCCTGATGATTCCGCTTATGATTGTTTCTTCGATAAGTTTTGCTATTTCTAAACGTTTCGAAAAATATTCTCTTGATGTAAAAGGTCTTGCCAAAAAAGGGCACGCTTTTACGAGTAATAAAGATTCAAACATCCTTTCTACTCTGGATATTGATACCATTATTCAATGTGATTATCTGACGGTTCACCCTGATGAAAATCTAAGCAAATTAGTAGACCTTATTTCACATTCTAACCAAGTTGTATTTGCTGTAGTTAACAACGATAAAGATCTTGTTGGGATTGTTCACTTTAACGATATTCGAGAAATTATCTTTAATAATTATCGTGTAAAGTATACCCTGATCAAAGATGTTATGAAAGTACCCCCCACTACAATCTCATCGAATGACAGTATGGAAATCGTAATGAGTAAATTCGAACAATCAAAAACAGCCTTTCTGCCTGTTTTACGAAATGAAAAATACTTTGGATTTATTTCTAAATCTATAGCACTTGAAGCCTACAGAACCAAACTTCGTTCAATGACAATTGAATAGCGTTAATATCGGATAAGTTAAAAAATTGAATTACCCGATATTAAGAAGTATCTTTGTGGGATTATGTGGAATATAGACTTAACATACAGAGAAGAATTTCAATCAACATTTGATCGATTGTACCAAAAAAGGCTTGATTTGCAAAACAGCAGACCATTGCCCAACATTGCTTTACATAAAATTCGCGAAAGTTTATCTCTCGAATGGACCTACAATTCTAACAGTATTGAAGGAAACACTATGAGCTTGCGTGAAACCCAAATGGTGATTCAGGAAGGAATTACCATAAAAGGAAAATCGCTTCGGGAACATTTTGAAACACACAATCATGATAAAGCAATTGATTATTTGTATACCATTGTAGATGAAAATTACAACCTGCGAAGCATCGATATTTTATCGATTCATGGTTTGGTCTTACGCTCTATAGAAGATGATTTTGCAGGACGCTTGCGCAATGGAGGTGTTCGTATTTCAGGAGCTAATTTTATGCCGCCAAATGCGAATAAAGTTTCAGATTATCTTGACGAATTAATAGCTTTTATCAATATAAACCCTTTAGGATTAAATGATATTGAACTCGCAACCATATACCATCATAAATTAGTCTGGATTCATCCTTTCTTTGATGGAAATGGTCGAACCGTTCGTTTAAGTATGAATTTATTATTAATGCGTTGTGGTTTTCCGCCTGCTATTATTCTAAAAAATGACAGAAAGAAATACTACGAAGCATTAAATCAGGCTAATACTGGCAATTATCAAAAACTTACCCTTTTGATGTGTCAGGCTTTAGAGCGCACACTCAACATATACTTAAGTTCGATGCCGGGAAGCACTTATGATTATCAGCCCATACAAAATATTGTAAGCGAGCCAAATGCCCCTTATGGTCAGGAATACGTTAGTTTATTGGCCAGAACCGGAAAAATAGACGCTTATAAAGAAGGTCGAAATTGGTATACTACCAAAGAAGCTATCGAAGAATATATGGCAACCAGAAAAAGAAAACGCTAACTTAGGTTAGCGTTTTTTGTTACTAATTGTAACATAAAGTTTTGTAGTCTAGGGTCAAAAGAATAAATCAAAGTGGTAACTTTGCGTTTTGCTCAAATTTATGTTAGAAAAAGACAATACTATTGAAGTTCTTGGTGCAAGAGTTCATAATCTAAAAAATATAGATATTTCTATTCCGCGTGAGAAACTGGTGGTTATTACCGGTTTATCAGGTTCGGGAAAATCCTCATTGGCATTTGATACCATCTATGCCGAAGGACAACGTCGTTATGTAGAAACGTTTTCGGCCTATGCCAGACAATTTCTAGGTGGCTTAGAACGTCCGGATGTTGATAAAATCGACGGACTTTCGCCAGTTATTGCGATCGAACAAAAAACAACCAGTAAGAGTCCGCGTTCTACAGTTGGAACTATTACAGAAATATACGATTTCCTGAGACTTCTTTATGCTCGTGGTGCTGATGCTTACAGCTACAACACAGGCGAAAAAATGGTTTCCTACTCTGATGAACAAATTAAAGATTTGATCATTCAGGATTTTAAAGGAAAACGCATCAATATCCTTGCTCCTGTTATTAGAGCCAGAAAAGGTCATTATGCCGAATTATTCCAGCAAATTACCAAACAGGGATTTCTTAAGGTTCGTGTAAATGGAGAGGTACAGGATTTGGTTTCAGGAATGAAATTAGACCGTTATAAAACGCATGATATCGAAATTGTAGTAGACAGGATGTTGATTGAAGATACTGAGGACAATCAAAAAAGATTATCAGAAAGTATTAATACTGCAATGCATCATGGCGAAAATGTCCTGATGATTTTAGATCAGGATACGAATGAAGTGCGCTATTTTAGTAGAAACCTGATGTGTCCTACAACCGGAATTTCATATCAAAACCCGGAACCTAATTTATTCTCGTTCAACTCTCCAAAAGGAGCTTGCCCACATTGCAATGGGTTAGGAACGGTGCATGAAATTAATGTCAAGAAAATTATCCCGAATCCTAAATTATCGATAAAAGCCGGTGGTTTTGCTCCGCTTGGGGAATATAAATCGTCCTGGATTTTTAAACAACTGGAAGTTATTGGAGAGAAATTTAGTTTTAAAATAACGGATCCAATCGAAAAAATTCCGGAAGAAGCCATGAACATGATTTTACATGGCGGAAAGGATAAATTTACAGTAAATTCTAAAGACTTAGGTGTAACCCGCGATTATAAAATTGATTTTGAAGGAATCTCGCATTTCATCAAAAATCAATATGATGAAAGTGCTTCGACGACAATAAAACGTTGGGCAAAGGATTTTATGGATGAAGTAAATTGTCCGGTTTGCGATGGTTCCCGTCTAAAAAAAGAAGCATTATTCTTTAAAATCAACGGCAAAAATATCGTTGAATTGTGTGATATGGATATTTCTGACCTAACCATTTGGTTTCAGGATTTAAATAGCCACTTGTCTGAAAAACAACTTTTGATTGCCTCAGAAGTTGTAAAAGAAATCAAAGACCGTTTAAATTTTCTAATGAATGTTGGTTTGAATTATCTTGCTTTAAGCCGAAGTTCAAAATCACTTTCGGGTGGTGAAGCACAACGTATTCGTCTCGCCACACAAATTGGTTCACAATTGGTTGGTGTTTTATACATTCTGGATGAACCAAGTATTGGTTTGCACCAACGAGATAATGAAAAGCTAATTCACTCCTTAGAACAATTACGTGATATAGGAAACTCAGTTATTGTAGTAGAGCATGATAAGGACATGATCGAACGTGCTGATTATGTAATTGATATTGGACCAAAAGCAGGTAAATATGGTGGTGAAATTATAAGTATTGGAACTCCGGCAGAAACTTTAAAATCAAATACTATTACTGCTCAATATTTGAATGGTAAAATGAAATTGGAAATTCCCAAAGAGCGGCGTAAAGGAAATGGAAAGTTCCTGAAACTAACCGGAGCAACAGGAAACAATCTTAAAAATGTCTCGATCGAATTGCCTTTGGGGCAGTTGATTTGTGTAACAGGAGTTTCTGGAAGCGGAAAATCTACTTTGATAAACGAAACCCTCTACCCTATTTTGAATGCCTATTATTTTAACGGCGTAAAAAAACCGCAACCTTATAAAAAAATTGAAGGTCTTGAACATATAGACAAAGTAATTGATATTGACCAAAGTCCTATTGGGAGAACGCCACGTTCGAATCCGGCGACTTATACAGAGGTTTTTACCGAAATTAGAAACTTGTTTACGATGACGTCTGAAAGTATGATTAGGGGTTACAAAGCGGGACGTTTTAGTTTTAATGTAAAAGGCGGACGTTGCGAAACCTGTGAAGGTTCTGGGGTTCGAACTATCGAAATGAACTTTTTACCGGATGTTTATGTAGAATGTGAAACCTGTCAGGGGAAACGTTTTAACAGAGAAACTCTGGAGATTCGCTATAAAGGAAAATCTATCTCGGATGTATTGAATATGACAGTTGATGAAGCGGTTCCGTTTTTTGAAATGATTCCGAAAATTTATAGAAAAGTAAAAACAATACAAGATGTTGGTTTAGGATATATCACACTTGGACAACAAAGTACAACACTTTCCGGTGGTGAAGCACAACGTATAAAACTAGCCGGAGAATTGTCTAAAAAAGATACGGGAAATACTTTTTATATCCTGGATGAACCTACTACAGGTTTACATTTTGAAGATATTCGCGTTTTAATGGACGTGATCAATAAATTGGTTGATAAAGGAAATACAATTTTAGTGATCGAACATAATATGGACGTTATTAAACTTGCCGATTATATTATCGATATTGGTCCAGAAGGCGGAAAAGGCGGCGGACAATTGATCGCCAAAGGAACTCCTGAAGAAGTAGCGAAAAGTAAAAAAAGTTATACAGCAAAGTTCTTGAAAAAAGAGTTAGAGGCATAACAGCTTTGCTCTACATATTTAGTACAACACCTTTGTCAACGTTTTAAACCTTGACAAAGGTTAATATAGTGCATCATTTTTATTTTGTACTATCTTTAATCTTCAAAATATTTAATAATGAATTAAATGTTTGAACACGGTAATTTCAAGATAAAATCTGAGAGTTTTTACACTTATTCAATTGACTGATAATGAATAATCAACCTAGAGATTAAATAAAGAAATGTTACATTTAAATTAATAAATCCCTATTTCTATAACAATTCTCGAAAAAAGCTGTAATTTAGTACGCCCTTTTTATCAAAGCGTTTGATTTTGGCAAGACATAAGATAAAATCTATGAATCTGAAAGAGAAGTTAACTGCTGTGGACCAATATTTTTCGCCTAAAATAATTGATGAAGTAAACGATCAATATATTAAGGTAGCAAAAATAAAAGGTCAAGAAGTGCCGTGGCATAATCACGAGAATGAAGATGAGTTATTTTACATTATAGATGGTGAACTTTTAATGGAAATTGAAAACCAACCCTCTTTTACCATGAGAAAAGGCGATTTGTTTGTTGTAAAAAAAGGCATCAATCACAGGGTCTCATCAATTGAGGAATGTTCGATAATGCTGATAGAGTCTAAAACTACTGAACATACCGGAAAGGTAAAAAGCAAGATTACAAAATCAATTGAGGAACAAACGTATTAATTAAAAGACAATTTTTCTTTTATAAAACAATGTTTCAATTGAAAACTAATGCCCTAGCCCTGATGGGAGCGGCATCCTTTTGTGGTCCGCGGCGGCGGACAGGAAAAGATATAGCAGACAGCAGGAAATAGCTCCTTCTCTTGACTATAATAAAAACGACACAGCTAAAAATAAAAATATAAATAATTAAAATACCTAAAATGAGATTAGAAGATTTTGATAATGATGAGGACAAAGTAATTCAGGATCGTTTGAAACAAAAAACGTGGAATGAAATTAGAACAAATGATAGCTGGGCGATTTTTAAGATCATGGCCGAATTTGTAAATGGTTACGAAAGCATGGGACGTATTGGTCCTTGTGTATCTATTTTTGGATCGGCTAGAACAAAACCGGAGGATAAATACTATTTATTGGCCGAAAAAATTGCTTATAAAATCAGTAAAGCTGGTTACGGTGTGATCACAGGAGGTGGTCCCGGAATTATGGAAGCTGGAAATAAAGGAGCACATTTAGGAGGGGGAACATCTGTTGGTTTAAACATCGAACTCCCTTTTGAGCAGCATTTTAACCCGTATATTGATCACGATAAAAACCTGAATTTCGATTATTTCTTTGTGAGAAAAGTAATGTTCGTAAAATATTCGCAAGGTTTTGTGGTTATGCCGGGAGGTTTTGGAACTCTTGACGAAATGTTTGAAGCAATTACATTGATTCAGACTAAAAAAATTGGAAAATTTCCAATTATATTAGTTGGAGTTGAATTTTGGTCTGGATTGATCGAATGGGTAAAAACTGTTTTGGTAGAAAAAATGCATACCGTAAGCCCGGAAGATTTAAACTTATTCAAGATCGTAGATACTGAAGATGAAGTAGTTGATGTTTTGGATAAATTTTACAAGAAATACGACTTAAGTCCAAATTTCTAAAATATATGAAACATAATAGGCTAATTTAAGTTGAAGTTAACTATAACTTAAAATAAGATGAACTTATCTTACTTATGTGATTAAATACGTTAAGTATTACAAAAAATTAAAGCTGTTTGAAAAAACAGCTTTTTTTATACTATTTTTACAGAAAACCAAAACAATCACAGATTCGTAACTTAACTTATATCCTTAACCATTATAAGCAATCCTTGAAATCATTTTATAAAATTATATTCTTCATTTTTGTTTTAATGACTTCATTAAAACAATACGCGCAACATCAGTCTAAGATGGAGGTTGCGGTTAATCTTGAGCTTAAAACACTAAATGTAAAGCAGGATATTACGTATTACAACACTTCGAATGATTCCTTGATTTCGATTGTTCTAAATGATTGGAACAATGCTTTCTCTGATAAAAATACCCCATTGGCGAGAAGATTTTCGGATGAATTTTACAGAGGTTTTCATTTGGCAAAAGCTACAGAAAGAGGAAATACTACCATTATAAGTCTGACCGACTCTGATAATATGGCTCTTGAATGGGAAAGAACGACCAAAAATCCTGATTTTATTGTGGTAAAGCTAAATCGGAAATTACGTCCAGGCGAAAAAATCGATTTGCATTTGATTTATATTTCTAAAATTCCGAGTGATAAATTTACACATTATGGTTTTGATCAAAATGGCGGAATGAATCTGAAAAACTGGTTTTTAAGTCCTGCGCGTTTTGAAAATCATCGCTTTACGAAATATAATAATTTTAACCTGGATGATATCGCAAATGCCAGCACAGATTATGAAATTAACATAAAAGTGCCGAACCAATATTCGATTATTACTGATTTAAATTTGATTTCGAAACAAGATACGAATACTACTTTCAGTACGTATTTCTTTTCCGGCACTAACAGAACTGACTTTAATTTTTTTATCGAAAAACAAGATAGTTTCAAAAGTTATGAAAATGGCTCTGTAGAAGTACTTACAAATCTTAAAAATAAAAAAATAAGCGATATCCAGAAAGCGATCATCATCAATCGTGTTGTGACTTTTGCGAGTGCTTTTATTGGGAAATATCCGCATCAAAAAATAATAGTTTCTCAGGCTGATTATGATCGGAATCCTTTTTACGGACTTAATCAGTTACCGTCTTTTATTAGTCCGTTTTCTGATGATTTTATTTTCGAAATTACTTTCTTAAAAACATACCTAAGCAATTATCTAAAGAATAGCTTGCGCCTGGATCCCCGAAAAGATAATTGGGTTTATGACGGAATCCAGATTTACAGCATGATGAAATTCATGGAAGAAAATCATTTAGATCAAAAAATGCTGGGACGACTTTCTGACATGAAACTCTTTAAAAGTTATAACATTACTAATCTAACTTTTAACGAGCAATATAGTTATTATTATATGCTGATGGCGAGAAAAAATCTCGATCAGCCGCTTGGAGATCCAAAAAATACCCTAATAAAATTTAACGAACAAATTGCCAGTAAATATCGCGCAGGTTTAAGCCTGAGTTATCTTGATGATTATTTAAATCATAATATTGTTCCTGAAAGTGTACAGGAATTTTATACTTTGAATAAAACAGAACAAACCAGTCGCTACAACTTTGAAAAAATCCTGACTAAAAATAGTTCTAAAAACATCGATTGGTTTTTTAATACTATTATTGATTCACGCGACATTATCGATTATAAGTTTTCGAATGTTTCGAGGACAAAGGACAGTGTACAATTTCAGATCAAGAACAAAACGGATAATTTTGTTCCGATTCCGGTTTATGGAATCAAGAAAAATGAAATCGTTTTTAAAAAATGGATTGAGCCCAAAAACAATGATTCGATTTATGAATTTGACCGAAAAAATGCTGATAAAATAGTTCTGAATTACGATAATGAAGTTCCGGAATACAACCAGAGAAACAACTGGAAATCCTTGAAAAGTCTGGCGATAACCAATCGCCCTATAAAATTTAATTTTGCCAAAGATCTCGAAGATCCTTATTACAATCAGATTTTATACATTCCTACAATTACCTATAACTTATATGACGGGATAACGCCGGGAGTACGTTTTCATAATAAAACAATTCTGGATAAGCCGTTTACGTTTGATATTAATCCCGCCTACTCTATTAATGCCGGGACAATATCCGGTTCATCTGCTTTTGTATGGAGCGAATATTATCGAAACAGTACTTTGTATAATGTACGCTACTCGCTTAGTCAAAATTATTTTCACTATGCGCCGGATGCTACTTATTTAAGATTGAATCCGATGGTTCAGTTTAGGATTCGTGAGGAAAATTTCAGAGATAACAGAAAACAACTTATTTTACTGCGACAGGTAATTGTAAATCGTGAAGCTAGTAAATATATAACGGACAATTCAAGACCCAATTACTCTATATTCAATGCACGTTATTCTAACATAAAAACAGAACTAATCAATCATTTTAGCTTTATGACCGATTTGCAATTTTCAGGAGATTTCGGAAAAATTGCCGGAGAAGTTGAATATCGAAGATTATTTGAAAACAACCACAAATTAAATTTAAGATTATACGCGGGAAGTTTTTTATACAACACAACAAATTCAGATTATTTCAGTTTTGGTTTAGACCGACCAACAGATTATATGTTTGATTATAATTTTTACGGACGATCAGAAAGCACCGGTTTTTTTAGTCAGCAGTATGTGATGGCCGAAGGCGGTTTTAAATCGAAACTTGCCCCGGCATACGCCAATCAATGGATGACAACGCTAAATGCAAGTTATTCGATCTGGAATTGGATTGAAGCTTATGGCGATATTGGTTTTATGAAAAGCAAACATCAAAGTGAGAACTTTGTTTACGATAGTGGTATTCGATTAAATCTGGTTCCGGACTATTTTGAGCTTTACTTTCCGGTTTATTCGAATAATGGATGGGAAATTTCTCAAAATAAATATAACGAAAAGATCCGTTTTGTTATAACATTATCACCAAAAACATTAGTCAATCTTTTTACTAGAAAATGGTTTTAATCGAATAAATTTTAAAGAAAAACATACATTATTATCATGAAATTACATTTTTATGTGAAAATAACCCAAAAAACATAGGTCATTTTTTGATTTTAAATACATATAATTAAATTATATTTATTTTAAAGAATTATGATTATTGATTGTTTTTAAGTAATTTCGCAGTCTAACATGACCCTTCAAGATTATGATAAAAGAAAAAAGCAATACTACATTAACATTTGAAGATTTCAAAACAGAGGTATTGAATGACTACAAAATTGCAGTAACCAGCCGCGAATGTAGCCTTTTAGGTCGTAAGGAAGTATTAACCGGGAAAGCCAAATTTGGAATATTTGGTGATGGAAAAGAGGTGCCGCAGCTTGCTATGGCGAAATCTTTTAAAAACGGTGATTTCCGTTCCGGATACTATCGCGATCAGACTTTTATGATGGCTATAGGAGAACTAACTCCAAAACAATTTTTCGCAGGTTTATACGGTCACACTGACTTAGATTATGATCCAATGTCTGCCGGAAGACAAATGGGCGGACACTTTGTAACGCACAGTTTAAACGAGGACGGATCCTGGAAAGACTTAACAAAACAAAAAAATTCAAGCGCAGACATATCACCTACAGCGGGGCAAATGCCAAGGTTATTGGGATTAGCACAAGCTTCGAAAATTTATAGAAATGTTGACGGAATCAAAACCAAAGACAAATTCTCTGTAAACGGAAATGAAGTAGCGTGGGGAACCATAGGAAATGCAAGTACATCTGAAGGTTTGTTTTTTGAAACCATAAATGCTGCCGGAGTATTACAAGTACCAATGGTAATGAGCGTTTGGGATGATGAATACGGAATTTCGGTTCATGCCAAACATCAGACGACTAAAGAAAACATTTCTGAGATCCTAAAAGGATACCAACGCGATGAAGAGGCGAACGGATATGAAATTTTCAGAGTAAAGGGATGGGATTATGCTGAGTTAGTTTCGACTTACGAAAGAGCCGGTGCAATTGCACGCGAGCAACATATTCCGGTTTTAATTCACGTAAACGAATTAACACAGCCACAAGGTCACTCGACTTCAGGGTCTCATGAGCGTTACAAAAATGCAGAGAGACTGGCTTGGGAAAAAGATTTTGACTGTATTCGTCAGATGCGTTTATGGATGATTGCCATCAATATTGCATCTCCGGAAGAACTGGCAGAAATTGAAAACGAATTAAAAAAAGAAGTTCTCGAAGCTAAAAAAGAAGCCTGGAATTCTTTTATTAATCCAATTATAGAAGATCAAAAAAATCTTTTGGTTTTATTAGAGCAAATTTCCAACGCCAGCATCAATCATAAAGATAAAATTCAGAACTACATCTCTGAATTGAGTGCTATCAAATCACCTCTAAAAAAGGAAATGCTGGTTATTGCCAGAAAAATTCTTCGTTTTATTGAGGTACCAAACAGCAAAGTATTATTATCTAACTGGATTACCAATTACATCTCGATCACACAACCCAGATTTAGCAGCCATTTGCATTCTGACTCGGATAAAAATGTTTTTTCAGTTCAAAAAGTACTTCCTGTGTATGCAGATAATGCAAAAGCTGATTTAGACGGACGAATGATTGTTCGTGATAACTTTGATGCTTTGTTTACCAAATATCCTGAAACACTAATTTTTGGTGAAGATGTAGGAAACATTGGCGATGTAAACCAAGGTTTAGAGGGAATGCAGGAAAAATACGGAGAACTTCGTGTTGCAGATGTTGGTATTCGTGAAGCTACTATTATTGGACAGGGAATTGGGATGGCACTAAGAGGTTTACGCCCAATTGCTGAGATTCAATATTTAGATTATTTACTATACGCGATTCAAATCATGAGCGATGATTTGGCGACTTTACAATATAGAACTGTTGGCAAGCAAAAAGCACCATTAATTATCAGAACCCGCGGACACCGTCTTGAAGGTATCTGGCATTCTGGTTCGCCAATGGGTATGATCATCAATGCTATTCGTGGTATCCATGTTCTTGTGCCTAGAAATATGACACAAGCTGCCGGATTTTATAATACTCTTTTAGAGACTGATGAACCGGCTTTAGTAATCGAATGTTTGAATGGTTACCGCTTAAAAGAAAAAACACCTTTGAATTTTGGAGAGTTCAAAACGCCAATTGGTGTTGTCGAAACCCTAAAAGAAGGTTCTGATATTACGCTGGTTTCTTATGGATCTACTTTAAGATTGGTAGAACAAGCTGCAAACGAATTACTGGAGTTAGGAATTGATTGTGAAGTAATTGACATTCAATCGCTGCTTCCGTTTGATGTTAATAAGGACATTGTAAAAAGTATTGCCAAAACAAACCGTCTTTTAATAATCGATGAAGATGTTCCGGGTGGAGCTTCGGCTTTTATCCTGCAACAGATCCTTGAAGAACAAGATGCTTATAACTATCTGGATAGTAAACCGCAAACTCTTGCTGCAAAAGCTCACAGACCTGCTTACGGTACTGATGGGGATTATTTTTCTAAACCTTCTGCCGAAGATATTTTCGAGAAAGTTTATACGATGATGCATGAAGTCAATCCTTCTAAATTCCCTGGTTTATACTAAGAATTTAGTTCGGTTTTAAATATAAAAAAAGCTTGTAGACAATTGTTTACAAGCTTTTTTTATTTTTATACAAATTACGTCATTTCGAGGAACGAAGCAACCACACTATCAAAGCATTACGTGATAAAGCAAGTGAGATTACTTCGTTCCTCGCAATGACAAAAAATCCGAGCCTTTGCGATAGCGAATCCGTGTCATCCGCGTGCCATTCCCGCGAACTAGCCCTTCAATATAGCCCTAGCCTTTTCTAAATCTTCAGCCGTATCAATTCCAATCCCTACATGTGTTGTTTCGACCATTTTAATACGTTTTCCGAATTCTAAATAACGTAATTGTTCCAACTTCTCAGAAGCTTCTAAAGATTTCATAGGAAGGCTGTAAAAATCTAATAACGCTTGTTTTCTAAAAGCATAAATACCAATGTGCTGAAAATAACGAACTCCTGCAGCTGGATCTCTTGGATACGGAATTACCGAACGAGAAAAATACAATGCAAACTGCGACTGATCGACTACCACTTTTACATTATTGGGGTTATTAATTTCGTCTTCGTTTGTAATTTCCCTCATTAACGAAGCCAAATCGATCTTGCGATCTTCGTCGTTTTTAAAAACGGATAAAACCTGTTCCAGCGGTCCGGCTTCTGTAAAAGGCTCATCACCCTGCACATTTACCACAATATCAACATCAAGACTAAATATAGCCTCAGCAATACGATCGCTTCCTGACTCATGCTCTTTGACACTCATAATGGCTTTTCCGCCATGCGAAACAATTTCATCAAATATCAAATCAGAATCGGTTACTACAAATACATCATCAAAGAGTTTTGTTGCAACAGAGGCCTCATAAGTTCTTAAAATCACAGTTTTTCCTCCAAGATCCTGCATTAATTTTGCCGGAAAACGTGTTGATGCATATCGTGCCGGAATTACAGCTATTATTTTCATTTTTTATATCATTGCGAGAAAGGAACTATTCGTCAAGCCGAAAGTAATCCCATCCTCATTGTTAGTTTTATAGTATTTTTACTGATGTCATACTCAACGAACCAGCCAATAATTTATCATTAAACAAACTCAGTTCTTCTGATTTTCCTTTTAAGCCTAAAGTATACAACAAAGGCAAATAATGATCCGGAGTTGGAATCGCTAACTGAATCGCTTTGTTCATTTTTTCGAAATCAATCAAAGGCTGAAAATTTCCATCCAATAAATAATTATTTACGGTTTCTCTGGCTTCAATTGCCCAGTCGAATCCATAGTTATCTTTATCAAAATTTCTAAAATCGACCAAACGAAGATTGTGAACAATGTTCCCGCTGCCAATAATCAAAACACCTTTACGACGCAAGGATTGTAACTTTTGAGCCAACTCAAAATGATATTGACCGGACTTTGTATAATCGATACTCAACTGAATTACAGGAACATTAGCTTCCGGATACAAATGTTTGATCACACTCCAGGCACCGTGATCTAACCCCCAATGTTCGTCTAAATCTACGGGAACGGGATCTAAGATTTTCTTGGTTTCGTGTGCTAATTCCGGACTTCCTTTTGCTGGATACTGAACATCAAAAAGGGCTTGCGGAAAACCTCCAAAATCGTGAATCGTTCTTGGCATTTGCATCGAGGTCACTTTGGTTCCGTTTGTAAACCAATGTGCTGAGATACATAAAATTGCATTGGGTTGCGGCAATGTTTTTGCCAGATTACGAAAACCTTCTACAAACTGATTCTCTTCAATCGCATTCATCGGGCTGCCATGTCCTAAAAATAAAACCGGCATTTTATCTGTATTCGAAAACGTAGACGAAATCGAATGTAAATCGTTTAGTGTTGTCATTGTTGTTTTTTTTAGCCACGAATTTGCTTCGCCTGTTCGCAGTCGCTCGAGTCACGAATTAGCAAGAATTTTTAAATAAATGTGTTTAATCTTAAAATTTGCATGCAATAATTAGTTTTACTTGCCACAGATTAAAAGGATTAAAAAGATTTTCTTAAGTTTATATATACTTTTAAATCTGTGAGAATCATTTTAATCTGTGGCTAAACTTTTATTCCTCAAAACTTTCGTCTTTAAAACCTATCAAATATAATTTATTTTTGGCACGTGTCATAGCGGTATACAACCATCTGATATAATCGCGATCGATTCCGTTTGGCAAATAGGGTTGCTCTATAAAAACAGTATCCCACTGCCCTCCTTGCGATTTATGACAGGTAATTGCATACGAGAATTTTACCTGCAAACCGTTAAAATATTCATTCTCTTTTACCTTCTGGAACTTCTTGTATTTTGTTGATTCACTTTCATAATCTTTCATCACTTCTTCATACAAACGATTTGATTCTTCGTAGGTTAGTGATGGTGATTCACTTTTTATAGTATCCAGCAGCAACACTGTTTCAAAAGGTTTCTGATCCGGATAATCGACCATTCTTATTTTTACTTTTGCAAAATTAAAGCCATACAATTCTTTGATTCCAAACAATTCCAGTACCTCAATAATATCTCCGTTGGCAATAAATCCGGCTTCATCTGTTTCTTTTAGCCAGAAATAATTATTTTTTACAACCATAAGGAAATCCCCAACCGAAAGTTCGCTTTCTTTAAACAAAATCCTGGTTCTAATTTGCTCATTATATTGGTTTGCACGTTTATTCGAACGAACAATAAAAGCAGTATCCTCAATACTATAATTGCTATAAGCAGAGTTTATGGCATCCTGAATATCATAACCATCCGTTAATCGAACGATGTCTTTAAACTTTTTTACATTAAACTTAAATTCAGTAATAAAGCTGTCTTTCAACAATTCACGTAGTTCTGTGGCATTAAACAAAATCCCTGAACTTTCTTCCTGACGCATTACCTCATCCAGTTCGATATGCTCGATCTCTTTATTATAATGCACACCTAAAGTATGTACATCAAGCGCCGGGCTTATATCTAAGTTTACGGGCGGCAACTGAGCTGTATCTCCCAAAAGAATCATTTTGCAATTGGTTCCGGAATATACGTATGAGATTAAATCGTCTAAAAGGGATCCGTTATCATACAATTTAGAGTCAGAATTGCTGTCTGAAATCATCGAAGCCTCATCGACAATAAAAATGGTGTTTTTATGCTTATTTAATTGCTTGGTAAAAGCCACGCCTCCACCAGCTGATTTTTTAGGAAAATATATTTTTTTATGAATTGTAAAAGCAGGTGTATTAGAGTAATTCGCAATTACTTTTGCAGCACGACCAGTTGGTGCCAGCAAAACAAACTTTTTATTAATGTCTCCTAAATTATTTACGATTGTAGAGATAACAGTCGTTTTTCCGGTTCCTGCATATCCTTTAAGCACAAAAATGGTATCATTATGTGTATCTGTTAAGAAAATAGCGATTTTTTGAAAAAAAATATCCTGCTTATAAGTGGGTGCAAAGGGAAATCGTTTTTGCAAAACACCGTAAAAAAGTGATGAATTCATAGAGAAAAATTGAACTACAAAGTACGACCTTTTTAACGGTAATGACAATTTAATCTTTCCTGTCCTCTAAGGAATCTGAGGCGTTTAAGTTTTTTTGCCTTAAATTAACAGGAGCTTATATCACTTATATCGTAAAGAAAATTTAACCTTACTTTAAAATCCAATTAAGATTGTTTTTCGAAATTGCATTTGTAATTGTTCCTTTTTAATTTGTAAGTTTGTAATCGCCTTAAATTCTTTCTTGTAAAACAGGTAACGAATTGTAAATCAATATGTCATTGCAAAATACTAACATCACTTCAAAAAAATACAAAAAGCTTTCTATTCAGGTTTCGTTGAATGGATTTTCATTTTGTTGTTTTGATACTCTAAATAATACGATTACAGCATTTAATGAAGTAATTTTTGATGCCGCACAAAAAACATCAAAAATTGAAGATTTATATGCTGCTGCTTTCAAAAATCATCCGGAATTAAAAGATACTTACGACGAAATTTTAGTAATTCACAACAACAATCTTTCGACTTTTGTACCAACTGCTTTATTCGACGAAAATTTCTTAGGCAGTTATTTACAATACACAACGAAAGTTTTTGAAACTGATTTTTTTACGTACGATCAAATTTCAAACTACGAAATGAATGCTGTTTACATTCCGTATATCAATATCAACAATTTTTTGATTGACAACGTTGGTTCGTTCGACTACAAACATGTTAACAGCATATTGGTTGATAAAATTCTGGAAGCGTCTAAGAATAACGATCAGAAAAAAATGGTGGTAAATTTTAATCCCAATCATTTTGAAGTAATCGTGGTACAAAATCAAAAGCTTTTACTTTTTAATTCTTTTGAATACCAAACACCGGAAGATTTTATTTATTACCTGCTTTTTACTGCCGAACAATTGAGCTTAAACCCTGAAAGTTTTCCGCTTGAATTATTAGGTACCATAAGCCAAAACGATCCGTTTTATGCGATTGCTTATAAATATATTCGTCATATTTCATTTTTGGATGTAAGCACTTTACAACAAAAAAATAGCTACTCAACTGCACAAAATCAAAAACATTATATCTTATTTCAATCATGAGAATTATTTCAGGAAAATACAAAGGACGTCGAATTTTTCCGCCAAAAAATCTTCCTGTAAGACCTACGACTGACATGAGTAAAGAAGCATTGTTTAATGTTTTGAATAATCATTTTAGTTTTGAAGGCTTAAAGATTTTAGACTTATTTGCGGGAACAGGAAACATTAGTTTTGAATTCGCTTCGCGCGGCAGTGCACCAATTACATCTGTTGATGGTGATTTTGGATGCGTAAAATTCATTAAGCAGGTTTCATCAGAATATGATTTTGACATCGCTGCGACTAAAAGTGATGTTTATAAATTTTTGGAAAACTGCAAAACATCTTATGACATTATTTTTGCCGATCCGCCTTACGGATTGGATCAGAATGCTTTCGAAAAAATTGTTCTAACGGTCTTTGAAAGAGAATTGCTTAACGAGGACGGAATGATGATTATCGAACATTCTAAATATACTAAAATGGAGCATTTGAGCAATTTTTCTTTTCAGAAAAGTTATGGAGGTTCATTTTTTAGTTTCTTCGAATTAAACTCAACGGATGAGGAGGAGGAACTGACCATTAAACTAAGTAAAGCTACAGAAGACGACGAAGGTTAATTTTCGTCTAAATAAAATAATAAATCCCTTGAATTTCAAGGGATTTGTTTTATTTGCCAATAACCCAACCCAGGGTAAAATTACCAACAGGTACTATTTCTGTATCGTTGGCAAAACTTAATCCGGGACCAATATTAAATTCTAAATTGAACTTTCGCTTGTAAGTTCGCTGCAATCCCCAAAGTGCCGCTACTGTAAATGTTGGAATGTATCTAAAATACGGTGTATCTCCTGATAGCGGTTTGAAGTTGTAAGAGGCATTAAATGCCAAATAATTGGCAGAGTTATGAGCGGTTTTTTTTCCCTTCTGCATTCTTTTTTCCAAATTATAATAATGACGAAACTGCTCCGTAATCATGGGAAATATATAGGTATTTGATTCATTAAAATAGCTACTATAACTATATCCTATGCCCAGACTTATTTCTGAATAAAGTGTGTTTTTGGTATCAAAACCATGTTCATAAACAAAGCCGGGAAATAACATATTAATTTTAAACTGGTTTTTCTCTACAGAAACCGGAGCATCTTCCTGCGCCTGAACAGCATTCATAAAAAAAATAGAACAGAGCAGGAAAAGATATTTTTTGATCATTTTTGAGGTTTAAATTGATGCGCACAAAAATAGTATTTTAACCTTACAATTTTGTTAAAAATAAAATATTTCTTACAAATTTAGCGGCTTTTTTTGACTCAAAAAGTGATACTGTAAATGATATAAGTTTTAATATCAATTGTATAACATGTTGCGTATAGCAGGTAATACATTTGTAATAACAACTTTAAAACGAAACATCATGAACCTGAAAAGATTTTTTGGAGGATTACTTACAATCCTGGGCATCGTTGGTCTGATTTATACTGCTGTAATATTTGCAGGAACATCCGGCGCAACGCGAGATATTAAATCGCTTATTATTTATGGCATTCTTGGAATCGTATTTTTTATGTCGGGAATTAGTTTAGTTCGCGCCACAAAAGACGAAGCATAAACTTTTAAGCCAATAATACACTAGATATTTTTTCGTACAGAGGAGTTTTTACGCCATACTTTGAACCTTGGTCCACAACAAATTTTGTTAGCGAGGTTGCTTCTATTTTATTACCCGCCATATAATCTCTGTGCATAGATGAAGTCGCTTCTTTAGGCGATTTTTCTAGTTTTATAATCGTCTTATTTACAATATCTTCAGGCAATTGCAATCCTTTGGCTTTTGCTACCAATTCTATTTCATGAAGTAATGTTACATAAACTGCCTTAGAATCCGGATTCTCTAAAACCTGATCTATATTCTGGTTAAGATAGGTAGTTGCTGATGCTAAAGCGGAAATAAAAAGGAACTTTTCCCAAACGGTTTCTTCGATATTTTCGACTAAATAACTTTCGATTCCTGCCTTTTGAAAAAGGTTTTGCAAATCTTGTAATTTTGGTTTTGAACTGGTTTTAGAACCAAAAAACAACTTTTCGTTGAATCCTATTTTTCGAATAGTTCCCGGCGAGAAAATCATCGAAAAAATATAAACACAACCTTGCAAAACATCATTTTCAGGATATAGTGCGGCAATACGTTCCGGAGCATCAACGCCATTATACAAAGGAAGAATAGTCGTTTTTGTTGTAATACATTGTTGCAACGAAAGTAGACTTTCCTCAATATCATAGGTTTTGGTTGCACAAATTAAATAATCTAATGTACCAATTTCCTCCGGATTGTTAGAAACCAATTTTGGATGAACAACGATTTCCGTATCATCTTTAATGATTTTTAATCCGCTATCGGCAATTGCTTTCTGAGTTTGTCCACGAGCAATAAATACAACTTCGACATCATTAGACTTATAATATGCTTTGGCTAATAATCCGCCAAAATAACCACCTACTCCACCGAGTCCTAAAATTCCAATTCTTTTCATAATTTTTTTTTTTAGCCACGAATTATACTAATTAGCTCGAATTTTTAATTCTGTAATTGCACAATTTGTCATAACAACAAAATAGAAACCTGCGTAAATCTGTGCTTTCGGGATAACGAATCTGTGTCATCCGCATGCCATTCAATACAAAATTATTCCTTTATAACAGGATCTAAATTAAGTTCTGTAAAATCATGTTCACTTTTCGAAATTATAATGGTGGCAACCGTATTTCCTATCAAATTTGTGATTGCCCTTGCTTCGCTCATAAATTTATCAACTCCTAATAAAAAAGCCAAACCTTCGACAGGAATTTTATGCAAAGCTGTCAAAGTCGAAGCCAAAACAATAAAGCCGCTTCCGGTAACTCCCGCAGCCCCTTTTGAGGTAACCATTAAAATACCAATAACACTTAAAATTTCGAAGAAACTTAAATGTACATCATACAACTGCGCCAGAAAGATTACGGACATGGACAAATAAATCGAAGTTCCGTCAAGATTAAAGGAATAACCTGTAGGGATTACCAATCCTACTACAGACTTACTGCACCCCATTTGTTCGAGTTTGACCATAATACTAGGCAAAGCAGCCTCTGATGATGAAGTTCCCAGAACGAGTAAAAGTTCTTCTTTGATGTATTTAAGAATCGAAAGAATACTGATTTTATAATACCTCAGGATACTTCCTAAAATTAAAAACACAAAAAGTGCCATGGTCAGATATACGCACAGCATTAATTTACCGAGCGGAATCAAGGTTTGCAAACCAAACTTACCAATTGTAAATGCCATTCCGCCAAAAGCACCAATTGGGGCGAGATACATAACATATTTTAATCCCAGAAAAACCACTTTCGAAAAGCGTTCCAGAACCAGAATCGTTTGTTCTCTTTTTTTATAAAAATTCAAGGCAATACCGCAAACAATTGCTGCCAATAAAACCTGCAATGTAAAGTTTGAAAAGAAAAACTGCAACCACGAGAAATGTTCTGCAGCACCTTTTGTATATTGACTGGCATCGCCTAAAGTCAATCCTGATTTATCAATTTTTCCGGGTTTAAAAAAATAGGACACACCTACACCAATGGCAAGTGCTATTGTCGAAACTACCTCAAAATATCCAAGTGCCTTAATCCCTATTCGTCCTACTTTTTTAAGATTTCCCATTCCGGAAATTCCCAAAACTATGGTCAGAAAAATGATGGGTCCTATAAAAATTTTGATTAGTGCAATAAATTTAGCGCCCAGAATTTCCATTTTTACCCCATTTTGAGGCGAAAAATGACCCAGTAAAATCCCGGCAATTATAGCAATCAGCACCCAAAAAGTAAGATTGGTCACAATAGTATGGAGAATACCTTTTTTAGGTCTGGAAACAGGTTTTGAATGGGATGTATTCATGAAAATAGATTAGAGAGTTTCACAAATATATAAAAAAAGCAGACCTATAAGCCGGATTCTGTCTCTGATAAATCAGAGCCTTATCATTTATCTAGATCCCGCATTACTACGGGACTCAAGCTACCTACCCTTCAACAACGGACGAGAAGCCCTTAAATGCTGATATACTTGGTATTTCACCGCATAGAGTTTACCTGGTTTCACTACAGCATTACCTGTACATACTTTCTGTTGCACTTGTCCTGATCCCGATAGTTACCGGAACCGGCGGGTGTTACCCGCTATGCTTCTCTATGGTGTCCGGACTTTCCTCCCTCCCGATAAATCGGAACGACGATAAGGCGGTCTGCGGCGCAAAAGTAGCGATTAATCTACTAACAATAATGATTTTAAATTTTAGATTTTCGCCTCTTTATCGTAACTTTTTAATAATAAAATAGTTATCTTTAAAATCCATAATTTTAAAATTCAATTATCATGACAAGAATGTATCACTACGCAACTGTTTCAAAAGCTTTAGATCAATTGAATGAAAAAGGATTTACGTTTGATTTTAATTTAAACTCAGATGTAATTAAAAAAAATCCTGAAAAATTTGAAATTGTTCATGTGTATCGATACGAAGGGGATTCTGACCCGGGCGATGAGGCAGTTGTATACGGAATTAAATCAACATCAGGCAAAAAAGGCGTTTATGTAGCTGGCTTTTCTGCGGACTCTGATCAGGAAACTGCAAAGTTTTTGAACGATTTGAGTATCAAAGGCAGGTAATCTTCAGGAATTATTGCATAAAAAAAGTCCGTCATAAAACGGACTTTCTTTAACAGTTTATAAAATAATTATGCTGTTGGTATTTTTAATTTCCAACCGGCCTGAATCAGGTCAGGGTTTTTAATAATATCCTTATTGGCTTCATAAATTGCCTGCCATGAAACATTGTGGGCTTTTCCTATTTTTGATAATGAATCACCACTTACAACCGTGTAATCTGTAGTAGTTGTTGCTGCAACTTCAATATTCATCACTACATCTGCAGATCTGAATTCAGGATCTATTTTTCCGTAAGCACTCCAAAGTCTTTCTTTATCCTCAGCAGACTTTGCTGTACCATCTACATACAAAACATTGTCTTGTTCTCTTACCTGCAAATTTGCCAAACCTAAATTGGTTGCTAAATCTGTCAACTCTTTGTATTTATCTTTTAAGCTCATAATGCCTTATTTAATCGTTAATTTGTTTTCAACCTTTTTAGGTTTCAATTCCTGTACACTTTTTATCAAGTTTGGCAATTGCTCTTTTTTGATATTTCCTGTTAGTGTTATTACACCATCTTTTACAGTAGCGGTTACACCATTGTATGTTTTTACTACTGCATTTACCGAAGTATTTAAAACCGCATCAGCATTAATTTCTACCGGAGCTGGTGTAGCTACCGGTTCAGGAGCTGGAATTTCGCAATTATTTACCACAGATTTTACGCCTTTTACTCCTTTTACAATAGTTTCGGCATTTTGTTTGAAAGTGTCATCTTTGCAAGTACCGGAAATAGTAGCAACACCATCTTTTACCGTAACTTCTACACCTTGTAAATCAACTGTTTTTTCTGCAATTTCTTTTTGAATATCTGCATCTTTAGGACCACAAGCCACCAAGGAAACTGCAAGAGTCATTCCTAATAAAATAGATTTAATTTTCATAATGATATTTTTTTTAATTAATTGAACATATAAAGTTAAACGTATTAAAATACGAAATATTACATAATAATCTTACAATTTTGTATTGTTGTACATTTCTAAAAATTACAGCATAAAAAAAGTTCTGAATTTTTAGATTCAGAACTTTTTTTATTTTATTAATACAGGACTAAAATTATAATTTTAAATGATCTCTTTTAAAGTTTACTTTTAAATCCATTCTACCGTGAAGAATTCTAACTATTTCAATTTCATCATCCGAAAGAATTCTATAAAAAAGAATGTGTTGATAGGATTTATATCCAAATAATATAGTTGTTAAAATATCATATTTTTTACCTAAATGCGGGTTTTCTGCTATCTCCTGGCAGGAATCCAGCAGTAAAAAATAATATTTATCTGCTTGGTTCTCTGACCATTCTTCAAAAGTATAGTTCCAAATATCTTCAAAATCTTCAAGAGCTTTTTTAGTCAAATGATAATTAGCCATTTGATTTTTTCTTTGCTTTTAGACTTTCCAGATGCTTATTAGGATCAAAATTTTCAACACGTTCACTTTTAATACCTTCCTGAAGTGCATTTTTTAAAATAATCAATCTATTTTCTTCCTCTTCCAAAAGACGTAATCCAGCTCTAATTACCTCACTAGCATTCTTAAATCTGCCTTGTGAAAGACTATGATCGATAAAATTTTCAAAATGATTTCCTAATGAAATAGATGTATTCTTTCCCATGATATTTTTATTACTATTGTAAAGTTACCATTTTTTGGTAATGCTGCAAGCGAATTGAAATAATTCAAAAACCTCTCCTATTGTTTGAAATCATTTATTACATTATTAGATTATTTCTTAATTACTTCAAGAACACTTTTTTGTCGTAACAATTTGGCTTGTATAAAGGGGATACCAATCGGGAAAAAAAATAATGCTATAAAATAGACAAAATCCTCCATTGGGTTGTTCAATCTTAAATGTGTCAATTTTTTGGCAATAAAATAACTTATATAAATATAGCTTAACATTACTATCATCAAATATAAACCTACGATGCTCCCAATAATAGTCCAGGTTGTGTTTTCGAGTAAAAATTGCCTTTTTGTAATCTCCAGTCCAAGATTTTTTAGAAACATCAATATAGAATAGGAGAAAATTATCCCGTAAGAAATTTTAAAATAAAGTTTATCTGTTATTACTTTTTCTTCTATATAAAATACCACAGCCCAAACCCAATTAAGATAGATCGCAGACAAAATTGCAAGCGTGGCAGAAAAGAGCGGAAAAACAAATTCGTAATCCGTAAACATTTCAATAATGGTAGTCACTATAGCAATAATTATTGCAATAAAAGGCAAAAAAATTAATATTATGGTTAAAGTTGCCGGTTTTACTTTTAAAATTTTATTAAATATTTGTTCCATTATAACAGGTTAGTTTATGTATTATACCTTTTAAACTCACTATTTGCTTATCTAAAAAGGCAATTTTGGTTGTTGCTAAAATAATTCTTTTTTGTTACAAATAATAAAATCAAATCGTTACTTTCTTCTATTCAAAATAGTAAAAATTCCTTTGGATATTTATTAATTTGAGATTTGTGAATTGGCAATTTTCAGCCTATCTTTGCTATCGAATAAAAAGAATATGGAACAATTTGTAGTATCGGCTCGTAAGTATCGCCCACAAACCTTTAAGGATGTTGTAGGTCAGAAAGCCATTACCAACACTTTGCTCAATGCTATTGACAGCAATCACCTTGCTTCTGCCCTTTTATTTACAGGACCTCGTGGGGTTGGTAAAACAACTTGCGCCCGTATTTTGGCTCGTAAAATAAACCAGCCGGGATATGATGATCCTAATGAAGATTTTGCATTCAACGTTTTTGAGTTAGATGCTGCTTCAAACAACTCGGTTGATGATATTCGTAGTTTGATTGATCAGGTTCGAATCCCGCCTCAAACCGGACAGTACAAAGTTTATATTATTGACGAGGTTCACATGTTGTCTTCGGCTGCTTTTAATGCTTTTTTGAAAACATTGGAAGAACCGCCAAAACATGCTATTTTTATTTTAGCAACGACAGAGAAACACAAGATTATTCCAACGATTTTATCCCGTTGTCAGATATTTGATTTCAAAAGAATTACGGTAAAAGATGCTAAAGAACATTTGGCAGAGGTTGCAACAAGTCAGGGAATTAATTTTGAAGACGATGCTTTGCACATTATTGCCCAAAAAGCTGATGGTGCAATGCGTGACGCTTTGTCTATCTTTGACCGTGTGGTTTCGTACTGCGGCACAAACTTAACGCGCCAGGCAGTAACCGAAAACCTAAACGTTTTAGATTACGAAACTTACATTAGTATTACTGATTTACTTTTAGAAAATAAAATTCCGGATCTTTTATTGGCTTACAATGATATTTTGTCTAAAGGTTTTGACGGTCATCATTTTATTGCCGGTCTGGCTTCGCATTTTAGAGATTTACTGGTAAGCAAAACTCCTGCTACAATCTCTTTGCTTGAAGTAGGCGAACAAGCGCAGCAAATGTATGGTATACAGGCACAAAAATGTTCTCAGGAATTTTTATTAAAAGGTATTGATATTGCCAACGACTGTGATTTAAAATATAAATTAAGTCAGAACCAACGTCTTTTGGTCGAATTATGCCTGATGCAACTGGCCTCTATCAGCTTTGATGGAGAAAAAAAAAAGTTGAGCAATTCATAATTCCCCCTACTTACTATAAAAATGGTGGTTACTCGATTGTAGAAGTTGCAAAACCTCAAGTCGAAATTCCTGATACTAAATCCCAAATATCAACTGAGGCGGTTTCAAATATAGAAGTTAAAACTCAACCTGTTGCTGAAACTCCAAAAGTAGAAACTCCTGCAACTCCAAAACCTGAAAGCAGCACTGAACCTAAAATTTCGGCTTTTTCATTATCAAGTATCCGCAAGAAAAAAGAGCTTGAAGCAAGCAATAAATCCTATGTAAAACCATCTTCTGTAATGCCTACGGAAGAATTTACAGAGACCGAAATGTTGGTGCAATGGAATAAGTATGCGCAACGTTTGGGAGATAAAGGTTTGAAAATTATGGAATCGTTATTATTAATTAACGATCCAACTCTGGAAGGAACTGTTATTACGCTCGAATTGCCAAACGAAGGTTCTAAACTAGATTTTGAAAGCCAGATTAACGGACTTTTAGGACACTTAAAAGGACATTTGCACAATCACGATATTACGATCGAAGTTTTTGTAAATGAAGCTGTAGAAAGTAAAAGAAGCCTGAACGATCAGGACCGCTACAATCGTTTAATGGAAATCAACCCAAATATCGAACTTTTGCGTACTACATTTGGATTGGATTTACATACTTAAGCTTTTTTATTACTCTTTATAGCTATCGGGCTTCGTAAATTTACACTCCCTTTTTTACTTATTCTGAACTCCTAAATCATGCACTTTCTGCAACCATTTTGCTCTCTGGACATCATTGGATGTTTTTACGATTCCGATATAACTCACCTTTACAGGTTTTACCCCACAGAATTCTAAAGTAGTTTTTTTTAACTGATTGACACTTGGCCTTGCATTAAAAAATCGATAATACCAGCCTGGCTGGTCTAAGGTGGTAATAATATGAGCCGTTTTTCCTTTTAATAATTTATCCCACCAAACGGAGTTTTCGCGGTATTGAAATGCCATTCCGGGCAAAAATAACCTGTCGATAAATCCTTTGGTAATTGCAGGCAAACCTCCCCACCAAACGGGGTGAATCCAGACTAAATGATCTGCTCTTTTAATTTTCTCCCAGGACTCCAGCAAATCCGGTTCTAAGTCTGTTCGCTTTTGATACCCAAACTGCAAATTTGGATTAAACTGCAAGTTGGCAATTGTTATGGTTTCTACCGGAGCTCCGGAAGCAATTGCGCCTTTTAGGTAAGAGTTGGCAATTGCAAAATTAAAACTCGACGGGTTTGGATGTCCGTTTATAATCAGTATTTTTTTCATCTTTTTACTTTTTTAGCAAAAATAACAATCCAACATCCTTCGATAACCAGACAAATGTCCTATAAAATCGCTTTACGAATGCGGCTTAAATGTCTGGGAGTAATACCTAAATAGGATGCTAAATATTGAAGCGGAATTAGCTGTAAATATTTTTGATGGTTTTTATAAAGCTCTTCATAACGTTGTGTACCTGACAATTTCTGAAAAGAAATCATTCGTTTTTGAACCGTTACATATTCCATTTCTGTTAACTTACGTCCTATTTCCTGCCAATGAATCCCTAATTTATACAGTTTTTCCAGACTCTCCCGACTTACAACCTGTAAAGCTGTATCTGTTAATGCCTGAATATTTTCTTCGGCAACATTTTGTGTGATAAAACTCGAAAATGAAGCCATAAATTCATTTTCGAAAGCAAAACAATTCGTGATTTCATCTCCCTGATGGTTGAAAAAGAACGAACGCAGAATACCTTTTTTGATGAAAAAAATTTCATTACAAATCTGATTTTCTGTCAGTAATAGTTCGCCTTTTTTAAGTGTTCGAAATGTAATTAAATCATCCAGCAGATCTAATTCATTTTGAGGTACTACCTGAAGAGATTGAAAAACAGTTTTCATTTTAAAACTAAAAAAATATTGATAATAAT
Source organism: Flavobacterium araucananum (assembly GCF_002222055.1). GTDB lineage: Bacteria > Bacteroidota > Bacteroidia > Flavobacteriales > Flavobacteriaceae > Flavobacterium > Flavobacterium araucananum. Next base: position 4,503 of record NZ_MUGS01000035.1, on the reverse strand, counting down.
GGCAATATCACTCCGTTGGAGTATTATAAGAATCGTACATCAATTATTTATAAATATAATGCTCATTATAAGCTTTTAAGCAATAAATATTAAGATACTTGTTATGGTTTAAAAATAAAACGTAAAGTCCTTGTGAGACATTTTATTTATAGAAACTTTTTTATTTGCCCAATCAAACCCTATTGGGATGATATAGTTATTAAAAGAAAATTAATTTTTGGCAGCAAAAACTCTTTCGATTCTTTTATCGGGAATAAGCCATAACATTGCCACAATAAAATAAGCTGCTCCGGAAATCCATTCGTTGTAAAATGAAAAAGCTATCCCAATAAGATATAAAATCGAAGAAACATTTCCTTTTACATCTTTTCCTATCGCCTTTGCAATTATCGAATTTTTTCCTTCGCTGATAATTATAATTCTTTGTAATATAAAATAGGCTATTGATGACAAAAGCAATACAACACCATATAAGGTCATTGATGCTTTTGCAAAATTATGCTCACCCATCCAGCCTGTTGCAACCGGAATTAACGATAACCAAAACAATAAATGCAAATTTGCCCAAAGGATTTTCCCGTTTATTTTGGTTAAACTATGTATTAAATAATGATGATTGTTCCAGTAAATCCCAACGTATATAAAACTTAAGATATAACTTAAAAACTTAGGAATAAGGGATTTTAGATCTACAAAATCATGACCTTCTGGCACTTTAATTTCTAAAATCATAATGGTTATAATAATAGCTAATACACCATCACTAAAGGCTTCGAGTCTTGTTTTATTCATTTATTAAAATTTTAATGATCAATATTAAAAAAAGTTTGCCATGAATTTCACGAATTTGCGCTAATTTTTTCTATTAAAAGCTTAAAAAATTAATTCGTGAAAATTCGTGAAATTCGTGGCTAAAAATATTTATTTTTTAAATTTTACCGTAATACATTGCCTTTACGATTCCGTCAGAAAGTCCAATTTTTGGAACGTAAATTTGGCGTGCACCACTCCATTTCATGGCATTTAGATAAATTCTGGTTGCATGAATAATTACGTCGGCACGATCCGAGTTCAATCCTAATTCGGCAATTCGCTGTTCGTAAGTCAATGAATTTAAAAAAGCATATTGCGAATTGATATAAATATACGAAAGCGGTTTTTCTTGTTGTTTTCCGGACATTTTGAATAATTTATTGATGTTTCCTCCGGAACCTATCAACGTAACTTCGTCATAATCTGCCGTGTTTGTTTTGATCCATTTTTCGATTTCGTCCCAAACCACATCGTGAACCATATCATTTAGCAAGCGAACTGTTCCGGCTTTAAAAGATCTGGAATTGATTAGTTTTCCGTCAGAAAACAAGGTAAATTCTGTACTTCCGCCACCTACATCTACAAAAAGATAAGTCTCATCTGTTTTTAATAAATGGTGCAAATCTGTAGAAGCAATAATAGCGGCTTCTTTTTTACCATCAATAATTTCGATTTTAATGTCGGCTTTTTTCTTAATCAAAGCCACAACTTCTTTTGCATTATAGGCTTCACGCATTGCCGAAGTGGCAAATGCCATATAACGCTCTACTTTATGTACTTTCATCAAAAGATTAAATGCTTTCATGGCATCAACCATTCGATCTATATTTTCTTCTGAAATTTCGCCTACGGTAAAGGCATCTTGTCCCAAACGAATTGGCACACGAACAAGCGAACTTTTATTAAACTGGGGTTCTTTGCCATCTTGTTCTACAACATTCGATATTAGTAGCCTCATGGCATTTGAACCAATATCTATTGCTGCCAATTTCCTTATATTAATCATGCTCACTTATGATTTGAAGTTTATTTTTTGTGTTTTTATTATTCTATTTTCTGTGGTACCTGCTCTAACACTGAAACTTTATTTTGATAATATTTATAGGTTTCAAGCTGAGCTCTAAATGGGGCATGATGGTTTCGGGGCTTGTATTTATTATCTAGTTTATAGGAATGATATCTCACTTTAACATTCCCTTTCCATGCAATATTAAAATTATCTATTAATTCTTTCTTTATTTCAAGATCATAAATTGGACAGGTTACCTCAACTCTTCCGTCCAGATTTCTGGTCATAAAATCTGCCGATGAAATGTATACTTCGGTCAAACCGGCGTTCCCAAAAATATAAACTCTGGTATGTTCAAGATAATTATCGACAATACTGATGGCTTCGATGTTTTCACTCATTCCGGGAATACCAGGAATCAACGAGCAAATTCCTCTTACCTGAAGCTGGATTTTTACTCCGGCATTACTGGCTTCATACAATTTATCGATCATTTTAAAATCTGATAAACTATTCATTTTTAATTTAATATGCGTTTTTCTGCCTGCCAAAGCATGCAGAATTTCTCGATCTATTAATTTTATAAATTTTGTACGTGTATAATGTGGCGATACGATCAGATGTTTGTATCTGTGTACCCTGTAATTAATATCAAAAAATTCGAATATTTTAGAGATGTCTTTCAAAATCCCCTGATGACAGGTAAAAAGGGTTACATCTGTATAGATTTTTGCTGTTGATTCGTTGAAATTTCCTGTCGAAATAAATCCGTAGCGACGTGCTTTTCCGTCTTCTACCCGTTCTATGACACATATTTTACTGTGTACTTTAAGGCCTTTTATTCCAAAGATAAGATCAATTCCCTCGGTCTGCATTTGTTCTGCATACGAAATATTTGTTGCTTCATCAAAACGTGCCTGAAGCTCAATTTGCACAGTTACTTTTTTACCGTTTTTAGCAGCATTGATTAAGGAACTTATAATTTGAGAATTCTTTGCCAAACGATACAGTGTAATTTTTATACTGGTCACTTTTGGATCTAAAGCTGCTTCTCGCAAAAATTTAGTCAGGTATGAAAAAGATTGATAAGGTGCGTGTAGCAAATAATCTTTTTTATTGATTTTCTCCAGTATACTCCCTCCCAGACTTAATCCCGGAATTGGCAATGGCTCATTTGGCTTATACAACAAATCGTATCTGCCCAGATTTGGAAAATTCATATAATCACGACGATTATGATATCTTCCGCCTGGAATAATACTGTCTGTTTCTACAATTTTCATTTTATCCAGAAAGAAGTGCAATGTATCTTCTTCGATCAAATTATCGTAAATAAAACGAACAGGCTCTCCTATCCTTCTGTCTTTTACTGATGTTGCGATCTTTTCGAGCATACTTTTACTCAAATCACTATCAATATCCAACTGTGCATCGCGGGTAATTTTGATCATGTGTGCAGAGACGCTTTTATAATCAAAAATGTTAAAGATATTTTTTAGATTATATCGAATTACATCATCAATTAAAATAACATAATGTTTATCGTCGTGAGATGGCAAAACTACAAACCTGTTTATTGTTTTTGGAATTTCGATAACGGCGTAACGAACTTCATCGTTTGTATTCATTTCTAAACGAACTGCGAGATATCCCAAAGTATCTTTAAGAATAGGAAATTCGGCCAAATCATTCAAGATGATGGTAACCAATTCCGGACTTAATCTTTGGGTAAAAAAGTCTTTTAGAAATATTTGCTGATCGGGTGTAATTTCATCCTCGTTGATCATAAAAATATTCTCTGCTTCGAGTTCTGCCTCAATATTTCCTAAAATACGTAAACTTTCAGACTGTTGCTGAATTACAATTTCGGTAATATCTTTGATTAACTGATGTGCAGAAACTCCTCCGAGGTATTTTTCTCCAGAAATTCCGGAGAGGCTTAATCTTCGAATGGCTGCATAACGAACTCTAAAAAATTCATCTAAATTGTTCGAAAAAATTCCAACAAAACGTAGTCTGTCTAAAAGCGGAACGGTGTTATCTGCTGCTTCCTGAAGCACTCTTGCATTAAACGCTAACCAACTTTTTTCTCTATCGATATATTTCTGTTCGTACACTATGTATTTATTTTAAATCTTTGGGGAAAATTGTTTTATGGGTTTTACCTTTATTGATCGTGATCCAACTTTCTGCATCAAATTGTAATGATACAAAACCTGAAGTGGGAACATTTTCGATAAAAACATCCCCAAATTTATTAACAAAATTTGTAATAGCCTCGTTATGTCCAAAAAGAATAACGCTTTCGAAACTATTATCACATGATTTGATAACTTTTTCGAGTTGTTTATCATCAAAAGTATAAAGATCGTCTTTATAAATAATGCTTTCTATGGGATACGAAATGTTTTGTGCAAAGATTAATGCTGTTTCTGAGGCTCGGGCAGCAGTACTACTCCACATTATATAGGTCTTAGGAAGAAAATCTGAAATAATTGCCGATACTTCATGGGCATCTAAAATTCCTTTTTTCATTAAAGGTCTGTCAAAATCTTTTAATGGAGCTTCCCAACTTGATTTAGCATGGCGTATTAAAATTAAATTTTTCATAAGCAAAAGGTTTAGAAATCTCTTAAGAGGTTAAATATTTTTTATTGAACTTCTAATTTACAAAAGAAATT
>NZ_MUGS01000034.1 GCF_002222055.1 Flavobacterium araucananum | reverse complement strand
TTTATCTGTTTTTTCTTAACTTAATGATATTGATATAGAAGCGTAATTCCTTAATTATGTCCCTACACCCTACCCTTTTTTAGATCAAAAGTAAATCCTGAAAAAAATATGACGACTAAAGAAAACTCAATTTTAACGTCAGATTAATCTCAATTATGGTAATATTTTGCAAAATCATTAAATAAACCTAAGTCATAATAGGAATCAGCTTAAAATAAGCTGCTATTTTTTTTAGAAAATTACCTGATTTTTGCACATTAATGCAGAACTTGCCATCCGGCATTTATGCTTTAAAGAAGAGCAAAATCGTTGCAATAATTAATGCCTGTTTTTGAATGGCACACCACTAAAATAAAATAATAAAATTAGCATTATGAATACCTTAATCAATACACAACTGTCAAAATCGTATGCAATCGGGATAGATATTGGTGGTACATCACTTAAATGTGGCGTTGTTAATGAACTTGGAGAAATTCTTTTTTCTTTTTTAGTTTCCCTCAGCGAAGCCAAAACCGAAGAAGAGATTATAAACCTCATTGTCGATGCAATCACCCAATGTACAGATCAGTTAAACGAACCTATTGTAGGTATTGGAATTGGTTTTCCGGGTTTGATCGAAAATGATGTAATCGTGGGTGGCGGAGTTAATCTGCCCGGTTTTGAACAATTGCCTTTGGGTAAAATTCTAAACGATTTAACCGGGCATCATATCGTGATTGACAATGATGCAAACTTAATGGGACTTGCCGAGGTCATGTATGGTGCCGCAAAAGATAGTGAAGATGCTATTTTTCTCACTATTGGTACAGGTATTGGCGGGGCTATTATGATCAATAAAAAACTTTTTGGCGGTTATAAAAATCGTGGTGCAGAATTAGGTCACACCGTTATTCAGCAAAATGGTATTGAATGTGCTTGTGGCGGACGTGGTTGTTTAGAAACATACGCTTCTGTTACTGCACTAATCAAATATTATAAATCTCAAAACAAATTTGCCGAAGAAAATGTTGATGGTAAAACGATAGTCGAAAAATATCTTTCCGGCGAAGCCCACGCAATAAAAACCATGCAACATCATTTTGATTATTTAGCAGGCGGAATCGTAAATTGTGTCAACATATTTAGCCCGCAAAAAGTTATTATTGGCGGTGGCATTAGCGAAGCGGGTCAGTTTTATATCGACGAATTGACAAAGAGAGTAAAAATAGCTGCAATTCCGGTTTCTTTTTCTAATACCCAAATTGTAGCCGCAACGCTGGGTAATAAAGCAGGTTTATTAGGTGCCTGTGCCAATGCTTTTCAAAAATTTAAAAATGCCGAATACGCAACAAAATAAAGTTTTAGAAAGAATTACTAACCCGTTGGGTTTAATTACTTCGTCTGTTCGCTTCGCTTGGGTTCAAAATATTTAACACATAGAAACATAGATTTTTTTAGTTAAAAAGAATGCAAATAGAAATACATTTCTTCACATAACCAGGCTATGTGCATTTTAAATAAGTGAAACGCCTTTTTTTTTAAGGTCCAAAAGCTATGTTTCTATGTGTTAAAGTTAATTACACCCAACGGGTAATTATTATCTACAAAATATACAGGTCAAAATACAATTGGCTTTATTACAATCAAAAAAAGAGCGTTCTGGAACGCTCTTTTTTTTATACATTCATTTTTTACGCTACTTCTCCTGCAAATTTTATTACTCGCCTACAAGTCCAACCTGTGTTTATTATATTCCTGTAAAACAGGTATTTATACGTTGTACAAACTTGTTTTCTTATTGTAATTTTATTCTTATAAATTATATTCATATCAATCAATTATACCATCGCAATACAGCTATGTGTGTTGTAAATAAGTGAAAAGCCTTTTTTTAAAGGCCCAAAATCTATGTTTCTATGTGTTAAGATTAATTATACCCAACGGATAACTTTATTATTAATAATTTAAACAACAAACAATGGATTTAAAAGAAAAACTGAATCAAATTGGACAACAGCCGGACATCATTCTTATCATTACTGATGAGCAACGTGCTACACAACATTTTCCGCCGGGATGGGAAGAAAAAAACCTTCCTACGCTTACGTTCTTAAAGCAAAACGGTTTTAGCTTCGAGAGAGCGTTTTGCAATACGTGTATGTGTTCTCCTAGTCGGGCTACTCTGTTTACAGGAACTTATCCTGCCAAACATGGCGTAAGCCAAACACTAACCGAAGGAGGTCTTTTGTCTCCACAAGAGCCCACCCTCGATAACACATTGCCTAATATTATGAATGTGCTTTGGGCAGACGGATATGATGTACAATATCGAGGCAAATGGCACATGAGTAAAGGTGTAGCCCCCAATGGCACAAAAACAAATTATGAAGATCTGACGGCTGCCGATATTTCCTTATATGGAGCCATGGGCTGGATTGCTCCCGATGCAGGCGAAGATGTAAACCCGCTTAATTTTGGTGGTGGTTATGCCAACCATGATGCAAGATATACAGCAGAAGCCATACAATATCTTAAAGAAGTAAAAGCTAAAAGAGCTGCGGGAAATCATAAACCATATTGCCTTATTCTTTCGCTTGTTAACCCTCACGATGTTTTGGCATATCCTAAATCAGCAGGTACATCAGGGTATCATCCCAGTAGTTGGTCCGGTCGGGAAATTGGGCTTCCGGTTACTGTAAATGAAAATTTGCTTGAAAATAAAAAACCAATGGCATAGGAACAAATTTTACTTAATATGGCATTAAGTCTGGGACAAATTCATAGTACGGAAGAAAAGCTGAATTATATTAATTTTTATGGTCATTTGTTAAGTCATGTTGATAACGAAATTGGCTATCTGATTAAGGAATTGTATCAGGAAGATGCAAACGGAAACAAATTGGCAGATACTGCAATTGTTACTTTAACATCTGATCATGGCGAAATGGGATTGGCACATGGCGGCTTGCGTCAGAAAACTTTTGTTGCTTACGAAGAAGCATTGCGGGTCCCGCTTGTACTATCAAATCCAATTTTATTTAAAGATCACGATCTCAAACAATCAATGGCATTAGCCACATTGGCAGATATTATGCCTACACTTATTGATATTGCCAATGTGTCGAATCCGCCTACAGGACTTGCAGGCTCAAGTTTACTGCCTATAATGGAGAATAACACTCCTATACAGCATCGTATTTTGTTTACGTATGATGATATCAAAGCGGGCTCTAATAGTAATTGGGCAATTGTAAAAGCTGCAAATCGCATTCGCTGTATCAGAACCGAAAAGTGGAAATTTGATTATTACTTTGATGCCGCAACAGCTTATTTTAAACAATATGAATTGTATGATTTGATCAATGATCCGCTAGAAATCACCAATCTGGCTTATGATCCGGCATACAGCGAAATTAGAAGGGATCTCGAAGAGCAACTACATCAGCTTGAAGTAGAGAAACTTTGGGTCAATACACCAAAAGATATTTTTAGTACCACTACGTTTAACTAAAACTGCTCTTAAAAATACAATCTTAAAAATATAAATAATACTAAAACCCCACACATCATGTCACAAAACACAAATCTTGAAATCGATGCAGTAAATTACGCTACTTTCAATAATCCTGCCGGACAAACTACAATACAAGGAATACGAGGTGTTACAGCATCTGACGATGTTTACATTGCAGGTAGTTTATTAGGTCAGAACAATATTGTTCAGGGATTACTTTATCAGGGACCCCTTAAAGAAAATGGCAATGAGGGAAAATGGCATGTTCTAAATTTTCCAAGTACACCATCGGCACTGGTAAACAATACTTCTTGTTACGGGCCCAATAACGGATCAAACGGATCTGTACAAGTGGTAGGATCTTATAAAATATCTACTCCTGCAGGTAAAGCTCCAAGCGGCAATCTCGGATTTTATTATGAAGGTCCTATCGATGGCTCAGGAAAATGGGTTCAGGTAGCACCCAATAACGGAAACACCAATAATGTATTTGTTCACAGCATAATGGGCGGGATCGCTGTTGGAAATTATGATGTCGAAAATGATAAAAACGGATATGCCTTTTTGTATGATACTGCTACCAAAGAATTTACAGAATTTAAAGTACCAAACGCATTAACTACTACCTTATATGGTATCTGGCACAATGGCGGAGATAGTTATACAATGGCAGGAGGATATTCCAGCGCCAAATTAGGAAAAGTAAGCCAGGCGTTTCTTGTTGATTATAATGCTAAAACTAAAAAAACGAGTAATTTAAAATCCTTTAGTTACAAGAACGAAACTGTTTTGTCTGTAATTACCCATTTTGAAGGCATTACCGTTTCTAAAGACAATAGCTATAATATGCCATCTGACTGGATTGCTATCGAAGGGCAACATGCCGGAGCTTCTTTTGTATCTGTAAGTCGAAATCCTGACGGAACATTTGGAGAAGCAACTTGGGTCGATATTGATTTTCCAGATTCAAAAGCTACAAGTGCCAATACTGTATATCGCAATAATCTATTGGGAGTTTATGTAGTCGAAAGTAGTTCTGACACCAAAGTAATATCCTCTTTTGTTGCCAAAGTAAAGTAAATTTTATTTTGACAAAGAGATCCTAAACTGTTTCTGTAACGATACTTCCTGGTATAAACCGCTTTATCAATTATAGCGTTTATACCGGGAAGTATTTTTTAGGTTTTAGCTTATTATACAGATCATTAGTTATGTCAAAGATTACCTAATCCTTTCCTTCCAAACCTTGAATAAATGTTTGTAATGAGTATGTTTTGCTAATATAAATAACTTCTGTAGCTATATCCATAAAGCGAAAAATCTGTTTTGCTCTCGCTGCCAGATTCTCATCTTTTGTTACAAAATAACGACAATTGGCTGCATACCTCAGATGCTCAATATCATAAACTGCACTTTTAAACGCCCTTCCTTTTTTATTCCTATCCCTAAAAAAAGACAGATTGTCCAGCATATTATAAAGCGAATAAATTCTATGAAGTATTTCGCCTGGTGTAGTTTTATTTTTCTCTACTTTAAAATCTTCCTTGCCAAGATAACATCCGCCAAAAAAAAGCATTTTGCCTATGTCTTCCCAACTTACTGTGTTAAACACATCATCCATAAAATGCAAATGTTGACGGTATTTTTCATAAATTTCTTTAAAAAAAATATTCCTGTCATTGGCTTTTATAAGACGATCCTGTTCCAGAGCATCTGACAACTCCAGATTATCCAGTACTCTTTCATAAATTTTTTCAGGATCCTGGATATGTATCTCAAAAACATCCTGCATTTGAATAATGAGATTATTATCTGTGACTTTGGTAATTGTATTTTTGCGAAGCTTTCTATGTGGCTTGTCACCCATTCTTGCTACCTCTTCAAGATGAATAGGCGAATACACAACATTTAGGTCTTTTACCAAACTTAACAATCCTTCCTTTTCAATACTATCATAGATATTAAAATCAAAGTAAATGCAGTTCTCCATCTTCAAACTCGACGGCTGTAAGTCAAGATTGTTCAAAGGTCCTCTCAAATGATCAATTATTGCATCCTGAGCCTTGGCTTTTTTACAAAACTGGAGTTTTTCTATTAGATTTTCGACTGTAATGTTTTTACTTACAACCTCATTCAATAACCTGAAGTAATAATAAAAATCGTAGCAGTTGGCACAATCCATATCAGGTGCATAAAAGATTTCTCTTTTATGAGCTTTAAAAAGATCTTCATGAAATTTAAACAATTCTTCTTCCGTACATTCTCCTTTACTGAATTTCTCAAGCAATGTTTCGATTGTACCTGCTATAATCCCTATACGCTCGCAATTATCTTTTTCCATAAAAGCGGCTATTAAATCTTCCATCTTATTATATTAGTCGTTACTATAAAAGCTAAAGTACTAAACATACAAACAATTTTGAAAGAAAAATGATTACAAAAACTTCAATAGGCAAAGCTACGTGCCATTTTTATAAATACTTCCTGGTATAAACGGCTTTATAAATTATAGCGTTTATACCAGGAAGTATTTTTTAGGTTTTAGCTTATTTTATGATGGTTGCAAAAACTTCTTTGGGCAATCTTACTTTTTTAAGTTTGGCATTCCAGTCATTTTCTTCATCGCGATATCCTAACGCTAATAAAACAACACTTTTAAGTCCTTTTTGTCTCAAACCTAAAATTTTGTCCAGTTTTTCGGCATCGAAACCTTCCATTGGTGTTGAGTCAATTTGTAAGCTTGCAGCAGCAATCAATGCAGATCCTAATGCAATATAAGCTTGCTTAGAAGACCAGAAAAAATTCTCCTCGTCAGTTCGTGCCAGAAGATGACCGCTAATCATATTTTTAAAATCAATCAGGTCATCAACATTCGAATTTCTTTCCTGGGCAACAAACGTTATATAGTTATCGATCGTTTCCTGCGTTATCGAATCAAATGCGGCAAATACCAATAAATGCGGTGCTTCGGCAATCTGAGAATTGAATGATCCTTCTCCTAATTCATTTTTAATTTCAGGATTTTCAATTACAAAAAGCCTGTACGTTTGCATTCCTATCGAAGAAGCGGATAAATTTGTTGCTTCAATTATTTTTTCTAAATCGCCATCAGATACTTTTTTTGTACTGAATTTTTTTGTTGCATACCTCCATTTAAGGTCTTCTATTAATTTCATTTTTTTATGGTTTAAAAATTATGCAGACAAAACTATGTGATAATGGTTACTTTTGGTAACTTTGTAATAAAAAGTAATAGTAACATTCGAGTAACCATTTGTATATGAACCAGATCAACCCAATCAAAGAATGCAACTACAGAATATTGGCCATTCATGATGTAATGGATTTACTAAACGGCAAATGGAAAGTCGCTATAATAGCGTGTCTGTGTTTTGAAAAGATGCGCTATTCTGAATTGCTCCGAAACGTAAACGGAATTTCCGGCAGGATGTTAAGCAGGGATTTAAAGGAGTTAGAAATGAATCATCTGATTGTACGAAAAGTATTGGATACAAAACCAATAACGGTCGAATACGAAATAACCGAATATGGTTCTACGCTTAAAAATCTAACAAACGTAATAGCGGAATGGGGATTAAATCATAGAGAAAAAATTAAAAATAATGTCTGAATCCTCTCAAAAGAAATTAAACAAATTAGGGTTTTCTTATTATCTAAACCCAGATGTACTTTTTATGGCTCAGGATCTTTTGGGCAAAGTACTTTTTACGCAAATAAACGGACAAATAACCGCGGGAATAATCACAGAGACCGAGGCTTATTTTGGCATACAGGATAAGGCTTCGCACGCGTATGGCGGGAGGCGCACTGACAGGACTGAAACACTTTATAGTACGGGCGGTATTTCGTATGTTTATTTGTGTTACGGCATTCATAATCTCTTTAATATTGTGACATCTGTACAAGGCGAACCGCATGCAGTATTGATAAGGGCTATTGAGCCTTTGATAGGTACAGATATTATAGAAGCGAGACGAAATATGGCGATCACCAAAGCTGCTGTTTCATCTGGTCCGGGTTCTGCGGCTAAAGCCTTGGGAATTGACCGTTCTTTTAACGAAAAAGATTTAACCGGAGAAGAAATCTGGATCGAAGATCACGGTATTCGCTATACTGCTGATCAAATTGCAGCAGTACCTCGTGTAGGGGTTGCCTATGCTCAGGAAGATGCACTTTTGCCGTGGCGATTTTTTATTAAAGACAATAAATATGTAAGCAAACCCAACAAGGTTTAAAAAAATTAAAGGAAGATCTTGTACCTCATTATTCTGCTGTTTCTAATGCGGCATTGGTTCTGCGAATCGATTCGGCATCTTTATAATCCAGCCATTCCTGACCTTTTCGCCGGCGCATCCAGTTATCATAATACCTAATGATTGCAACGTTTGCAAAACCTTTCCATAAATTTGAGGGTCTGCCGGCAAGCGATCGCAAACTAAGCGAAAAACCCGGCGTAAGATATTTCATGTAGTGCCACCAGCCTTCCGGCATATAAAGCATTTCGCCATGATTAAGTTGGGTAATATAGGGCTTTACTTTTCTAAGTGCAGGAAAACGTTCAAAATCAGGATTGTCAAAATCAATATCCTCATTGCACAACCAGGAATAGGGCAAGCGGTACATATATTTTGTCTCTTTGGGATCGACAAGAACACATTGTTTTTTGCCTTCAAAATGAACGTGAAAGATATTGGGGAAATCAATATCATAATGCATGAATACTTTGGCATTCTGACCACCAAAAAAAACAAGCGGCATGCTCTTAAGCAGTCGGATACCCAGACGTGGCCAATGCATATCAGCTTTCATCGAGGGCACTTCTTTTATCAGATTGTATAAAAAAATACGAAGATCAGTTGGACCTTTTTCAAGGATATCAATATACTCTGACATGGTCATTGTAAAATCCGGCTCATTGACTTTCTTGGTATAATCTGTTTTACGGCTGTCGTACAAAGGCACCATTTTAGCTCCTGCAACCTCTCTTATAAAATTAAAATCCCATTTGGTAAAGGCAGGCCAGTCTTCGATCTGGTTGGTAATTACTACCGGCTTTTGAAGCTTGTAATAATTCTCTATAAATTCCTTTTTGGTAAGTTTTTCGACCCTTTCTATCTGTATATAATTATCAAACGCCATCTGTAAAAGGTTTAAGTTATTTTCTGATTCTATAACCGTGGTTGTTTTGAGTACATAACCAATAAGCAAAAGTATGGCTTACAGGTAGTAAGAATCTATGCTAATATATAAATAATTAGCAATCAACTATGAAATTTAGCGCTGTTATTTTAAGAAATTAATTACATATTTTGGTCTTTGCGCTTCTTCAATAACTACTATAGCAATAAAATAAGTACTTTTATCGAAACTGTCAACACTGTTAAGTAGTTTTAAACACGCAGATTAGAGTAAAACAATCTGTAAAACTAAGGTAGTTTAAAATTTATTTGTATATTTGATATGTTAAAAACCATTTTTATGATTAAAGAAGATCAATCAAAAGAAAAATCAACTAACAAAGTTTCTCACAGAACTCCGGAAATTGGAAGTGGGTTAGTTAGAATTGCTCATAAAATAAGTTCTGTTAGCTCTCAACCGCAAGTAGTAAAAATTGGTGAAAAATATTTTAGAGTTAGAGAACTGGGATAGGATATGAATATTGCTTTCACCACTATTTTACTTTTTATAATTCTTGCACCGGGATTTATTGCCCGAAATGCTTATAATTCTTCGAAACTAAGCGTAAAAGACCTCAATAGAAATCTCGTAAATGATTTAACCTGGTCTATAATTCCATCCCTCGCTTTACACACCCTATTTATTGCCGTACTTCACAATACATCCAATTACTATATTGATTTTGAACAATTAGGAAATCTTATTCTGGGAGTAACCGCTTCTAACAAAGCAGAATCTGGTTTTAAGCAATTAGGAAACTATAAATACGCCATTTTTACCTATAACTTTATCTTATTTACAACCTCATTTTTCTCTGGATATTTAATTCGTGAAGGAATCAGAAAACTTAATTTAGATCGAAAAATAAGGTATTTCAGATTCTCAAATAAATGGCACTACATTTTTACCGGAGAATGTCTGGACTTTCCTGATGTCCCCGATCACTACGAAGAAATTACAGATAAAATTATCAATGTACTTTGCAAGGTCAATGGAAAAAATGTATTGTATACAGGCGAATATTTTAATTATTATATTGACAGCAAAGGAGATCTTGAAGCTGTTCATCTTAGAAATCCAATTAGGAGATATTTAGAACACGATGAAGATTCTGAAGAGAAATATTATGTAATTTCAAGTAGATATTTAGTTATTCCTAATTCAGATATCATCAATATAAATTTTAGATATCTGGCAATGCAGGAAATAAGCGAAAATGAGATTACCGAATTAGAACTAATATCTCTAATTCAGATTGATGCTTAGATATATACAGTCCTAATAATTTGTTTTCATGGATCAACTAATCAGCTTTTTTGTTGCTGGAACAACTTTATTATTAGCGTTTTTAATCTTTGCCAATATCAATCCGGTAAGCGGTACCGTCAATAAATGGTTTGGCACTTTTATATTGTGTATTTTTCTTCTGGAGTTTAATGACCTGCTCGAAAAAACGGAGATTTTAAAAACAAGAATGCCCCTAAATGATTTTCTGGGTTTAACGGATTTTATAGTCGCTCCTGTTTTTTATTTTAGTGTAATTTATTTTATTGCTCCAAATAGAAAATGGCGAATAAAAGATAATTTTCATTTTGTATTTGCTTTTATAATCCTATTATTACTGCTACTTTCGCTGCTGATCGATGTAAAACCCCCAACGACAGAAGCCGATAAAAAAAGTGCTGCTGTAATTGTTACTGGTTTTAATTTTGTTTTTTGTATTCAGGTTGTCTCCTATGGTATTTTGGCTTACCAAAAAATCGCTGCGTATCAAAAGAGCTTATTTTTATATACTTCAAATGTATCTGCAATAAACTTCAAATGGTTACAAAATGTAGTCGTTTGCGTCTTGATACTTACGGGAATTTGGTTGCTTGATATTGTTTTTAAATTAGCCAAAACCAATGTTGTATTCGACAATTTTGCAAGTCTGATTTATCTTGTTGGTATTTTTTTTATTGCCTATTCCTCTTTAAAACAAAAAGAAATTATTCTGCTTAATCCGGAAGAAAAAAAAGAAATTGAAGTTCTTGTAACCGAAACTTCAAATTTAGGCAGCAACCAGAAAAAACTACTTTCTGATGCTGAACTAATAGAAATGAAAACCCTCTTGCTTGCTGTAATGAATGATAAAAAACCTTTTTTGGATCCTGAATTAAGTTTGTTCAAACTGGCTTCTCAATTCAATATTTCATCACATTTACTTTCGTATATTATCAACAAAGGTTGCGACGAAAATTTCTATCAGTTTGTTAACCGGTACCGAATCGAAGAGGCAAAAAAAATGATTCACGATCCTAAAAAAGAACATTTGAGTTTAATGGGAATTGCTTTTGAAGTTGGTTTCAATTCAAAAACGGTTTTTAATACCACCTTTAAAAAAATGACGGATCAAACTCCGTCTGAATTCAAAAAAACGATTCTCAAATCGGTGTAGCTTCTTTTGCAACATTTAGTTTTTTTACGACTAGTAAAATCATAGCGTATTGCTGTTTACAAATAGGTTCTGATTCATAAATCAGAACTTCGGGATCTTAAATAATCCTAATATTTGTACCGAATTTATTGGATGAAAAACTAAAATACAAAAAATGATTTTAAAAAAAACAGCTTTAAAGATAAAGCTAAACCAACTCCTTAT
Organism: Flavobacterium araucananum; assembly: GCF_002222055.1. Lineage (GTDB taxonomy): Bacteria > Bacteroidota > Bacteroidia > Flavobacteriales > Flavobacteriaceae > Flavobacterium > Flavobacterium araucananum. Next base: position 125,713 of record NZ_MUGS01000034.1, on the reverse strand, counting down.
AAACAGATTACTGTGTGTCTTTATGGTGTCAATATGTAGTGTTTGCTCTGTTTCCTGCTCAAACGATGAAAAAAACAGTAATCCGGAATATCCGGGAACTCCGGTAGATTTAGGCACTCATAAACTAATGGCATATACGGTGTCTAAAAATTCAAAATATTTGGTTGTTTTTGAGTCCGGTCATGGCGACGATCATACGTCGTGGTACAGTACCGGAAAATTAACTGAAATTGTATCAATAGCTAATTTTTTAGATTCGGATGTTTTATTATATGACAGGGCCGGTTACGGAAAATCAGAAATTGGTCCCGCGCCCAGAAATATCAGTACCTTAAGCCATGAGCTCGAAACTGTTATCAATACCTTTGCCCAGGGTCGAAAAGTAGTGCTTGCAGGACATTCGCTAGGCGGCATGATTATCAGGGATTATGCTATAAAAAATCCTGAAAAAGTTGCCGGATTACTATTTGTCGATGCTTCGCATGAAAAGTACAATCATCTTTCGCAGGATCAGATAAACGATTTCTACAATCAGTACAAAACTACTTATGGTGCAAACTCAGGCATCGCACAGGAAACCCTGCAATTAAGAGACGATTTTACCTATATGGCAGGATTACCAAATTTGCCTGATGTTCCGGTTATTGCCCTGACAAGTATGAAAATTGATGCTCAGCATGATGCAGCCGACAGGCAACTGTGGTACGACTCGAAGGAATCCCTTAAGGCTGGCGTAACTGATTTTACGCATATTACAACCGTAAAATCCGGACATTATATACAACTTGAGGAACCTGAACTTGTTTTAGAAAATATCAGGTTATTGTTGTCAAAACTTCCTTAAAACTCCCTAAAAAAACAGTAACTGCTATTAGTTTATATATAGTTTTCATAGTATAAATTTTGTATTAAACTCATGGGCTTAAAAACCCGTTTTGCATGTTAATTGTGCTCCTTTTATAACCCTTAAACCCGATTTGAAAGAAATGCTTCCGCCAGAATTAAGAATCGTATTTATTGAGGCTTCTATATCGATTCCTTCGACAATTATAGTCTTAGATGCTCTATAGACTGTATTGGTACTTAAATTATCCAAATTGATAGTAGTCGTTTCTGCCGCAACCGTAACGGGTGTTATGCTTAGCACATGGGTAGCTGTTGCGGTATAAAGGGTCCCGTCTGGCGCAAGAGCTAATTTTTTTCTGGGGTTTCCTACTGCATCAGTATTGATATCGACTACAAAAGAATTAGCAAAATAATCCGGATCAGCACTATTGTTCCTTATCCCTGTTACTTTTTTTTGTGTCTGGTTGTACGTATCTATGGCATAAATATTCGACGAGGCATCTGTAATCAAAATTGAGGCATTGTCTAAAGTCGCTGATCCATCAAATACAATTGCTGCATTTTGCAAAGCATCATACTTTGCTATCTTATTGTTATAAACAAAATAAACATTTGAGCTTGAATCTATTACAGGTTGCGAAATGCCTTTGTCAGCAGCTATATTTTGCGTTTTGATTTCTTTTTTATCATTAATATCAAAAACAAAAAGTTTATTACCACTATCAAAACCATTAAGGACAAAAACCCTCGAATTATCCTGAACAACCGGAGCAGGAATGTAATAGTTATGATCATTGGCATAACTTCCCAAACGATAGTCAGATGCTGCAATTAAGCTTCCGTCCAGATTATCCAGGACTATAAGTTGGCTCCTTTCATTCTTTTGGTCTACATTGATAAAAAACGCCTTACTTTCGTCTGTACTGAGCGAGACAGGACCATTTATCTCATTTTCCTTTTGTTCATATTTCCATCTTATTTTAAGTTGCGGAAAAGCCGAAACCGCAAAGATCCCTTTATCTGATGGTATATATAATGTTCCGTCATATCCCAAAGTAACCGTATTATTTACTTTGCCTATTTGTCGATTTGATAGTTCAGAAAGAGATTTGCTAAACAAAACAGTTCCTTTATTATTCATGTCCAGCAACGTTAGTTTGTTGTCTGTAGAGATATAATACAACCTGCCCTGCTCATCGATTAGCGGACTGCATTTGGGAGCTGCATCTACTCCTGCACTCCATAAAACAGCGCCTTTTGCGTTGAGCTGCCTGACATAGAAAACAGTTGAAGATCCGGTTGTTGCCTGCGTAAAAATAACGGGCTGGTTTTTATAAATCAAAATACCTGCTTCCTGAATATATTCGTTCCGGGTATTTGGCAGTTTTCTAACTTGTGCAGTCGTGGTGTAGCTTTTAGATTGCCAGCCCAGAAAACTATTGTGCTGAGAATTTGCAAATGGCTGTGCCCAGTCTGTTCGAAAAGGATAAGGATCTATTGTGTAGGTTACAAGCAGTTTTGGTTTTCTCAGGAAATTAAGAGATGCTTCTGCTGTTGCAGAGGAGAAAAATTTTGTGCCCTGCCTCTTTTCAGGAGATCGCGCTGCAAGCGAAAGAATACCATCCGGCAAAAAAAAAGGAAAAAATTTAGACGAATCCGGAATTTTGAGTTTCATCGCTATAAATTCTGAATTCTTTATTACCTCTGCAACTCCAATAGGACCTTCTTTATTATTTTTGATTTTGGCCCAATCCAGATTTGCATCATTTAGATTGGTTTCGTTTCCTGTCCAGTTATTATGGCCTTTTAAGACCGTTACTGTTTGTACTGAATGTTCAGATACAACACTATTGGGTATGACATACAATTTTAAATGAAGTAAGCCAGCCTGTGCATGGACAGGCAAATAATTAAAATTAAATTTAAAAAATGATTTTGCCGTTTCATTCCCTGTTTTATCTGCTGCTATTCGAAGATTTTGATCGCTTTCTACAGGGATACCTTTATCAATTTCCGGTAGTAAAACAGTATATTTTTCCTGTGAAAACAGCAGCTGTGAAGGTAATATTAGCAACAGAAAATAAACCGCAAACTGCAAACATTTTCTTTTTAGTATTTTGCTCATAACGTATTGTTTTTAGGTTTCGAAACTAGGTAAAAATTAAGGTTTCGCCGTTTGAAACGGGTATCCAATAAAATAAATTAGAATAGGTTATTCCTGCAGCTCCCTCATTGGTCAAGACGATATACCACATAGATCCTTTGAAAAAACCGGTAATTATTTTTGAATTTTTTGAGGTTGCAAAACTTCCTGCACCGGAAGCCTCATCAAGTACTACATTTATATATTGCCCATTGTTAATTGTTAAATTATAAAAATATTTTCTTTTTACAGTTTCGCCGTTTTCCTCTCTCTCATATCCTCCCAACAAAACAAAACCTGTACTGTCTATAATGTCTTTACCTAAAAAAAACAGTGCCGAAGACAAATAAGAAGAACCGTTAATCTTAAAATCTTTAAATGCCTCCCAACTCTTTTTATCCCATTTCCAGATATCCGGAGTTTCACTGCCTCCCATTTCAGAAAAACCTCCTCCAATCAACAGGGCCCTCTTAGAGCCGTCATTATTGAGCTCGACAGTAACACTTGCCATACCTCTTTTCTCCCAGGGCATTGTTGCCGGAATTTGCAGGTTTTGGCCTTTCGGCTTTGGGTTTACTGTACCATCGGGACTTAAATTCTCCCATACTTTACCATCTCCTGATACCCAAATATCATTAAGAGCTGCTCCCCATTCATCAATACCCCCTATGAGCCAGATCTTATCCTGATCGCCATGAGTAAAAAGAGTACAGGAATGCCCCATACGCGACGACCAAGGCATATTATTTATAATAGAGATCCTATCGCCAGATTCTGCATCCAAATCGATTATAACAACCAATTTATTGTATTTTGTAGCGTTTACATAACTGCCCCCTATAAAAAGTAAGCGCCCATAAAACTCTCCCGGACTTTTGAGGTGCACAAACGGAGATCCTGCAAAAGGTTTTAATTGCTCCTTTTCAGTTTCTGATAACTTAATCTTCGACCAATTGTTAGACGAGCTATCGTTTGTATACGTATACCTAATGTGGTCTAACCTGCCTATATTGTCTTCTTTTTTAAGTACGAGACTAAAAAGGCAGGAAGAATCCTGACTCACACAAAAATTACTAATTGTATAACTCACATCATTATCTGACGGAGCCGAAATAGGATACATTTTTGATTCATCCAGAACTCTTATCGGTATTGTTTTAGTAACAGAGACATCTCCTTGCTGTACTTCGAGTGTATACGAATGGTCGCCATTCGAAATCTTTCCAAGAGGGTATTCATCCTCTACCAACCCTGTTCCCCTCTCTATTTCCCGGATTCCTTCTCGTAGAATAAATTGCTTCCCTTTTATTTTCCAGGATAAGGTAGCAGGCTCACTATGTTGCAAAACCATTTGGTTTGAACTAAATTTTAGGATCTCCGGTTTTACTTTCTCTGCATAAACCGTAAAATTAATTCGAACTAAAGGTAAAGGTGTTCCTTCGTCATTTTTATTTTTGAACGAAATAGCAAGATTTGTAGAATCTCCCGCAATACTACAGTTTACTTTATTTATTTCCAGAATTAGATAAGCAAATTCATTGGTGTTTTGAGAAAGCTTAAAAGACCTTTTTCCTTTATTACTCGCATTATAGATCAATTCACCAATTGATACTGGAGAATTTTTTGTTGTTGCGTTTTTTAATTCCCCGGATAATTTACATTTCACATATTTCAGGTCATTATTTGCTATGATATTCTCTAAATTCTCTATAGTAAAATAGTCTGTTGGCAAAATAGAATCTAAGTGAACTTTTGAAATCACTATTTTCAGTTTTAACGGATCTCCATCAAGAACTGAATTACTGCTGCCTGTTGTTACATAATTCATATCCTTATTTTTTAAATTATATAATTAATTATTTATTTGTTTTCAAATTATTCAACCGTAACCAGCCCTCATATACCTGCTGTTTTTTGAACCCTGAAATTTGCTTCGTTTTGCCTTCTGCTACAGCTGCATCGCTTTGCCATGTGGTAACATCAGACTTATGTGTCCATTTCCAGTCTGCGTTTATACCGCTGGGTATCGGAATCCCGGGATCTACTTTGTCTGCTATAAAAGGAGCCACCATAAAGCTGATATTAAGTCCGGAAAGTAGCCTGGAGGAGTTATGCTGAAATAATTCTACAAACTTTGTAGGCAATATGGCGGTTGACAAATGAACTCCTGCCGAAGGATCGACTAATAAAGTTACTTTTAAGGGGTCTTGGTTAAGGGCAATTTTTAGCGAATTATTACTTTTAAAGAAAGGCTCGCTTTTACTTAAATAAAAATCCGGTGCATTGGTCGTGGTATAAAAAGAATCTGTTTGCGCATCTGTAAAATACCCCAGTAATCCATCTTTTTCTAGTGTATAATTCCCCAGACTAAGCGGGAACTTCACCGTCTCAATATTTCCCGTATCTTCTTTTCCTGACAGATCCCAACGCTGATTATAATACGGCAATCCCAGTGTTTCTAATTTTAAAGCACATCGTACAAGCGCGATAGGCTGACCGCACAATAATGCTGCCGTATTATTTTGCAAGGCATTGCCTCCGGTTATGTTTAAGTTTATCTTATACGCCAGATCCATAATACCCGCTGCAATAGCACCTGTATCGATAGTATCGAGCAACCGTTGCAATTGTGGTTTATCTGTAAGTTGCGGTATGGCGTTCCTGCCCGGAAAAGGATTTTTGACCAGTTTATTTTTTTGACTAAGATCAGCAACAATCTGAAGCACTACAACTTCATTGCCTTCACCGTCATAAACCAGAATACTGTTGTCCAGATAATTGGGTACCAGCCATCCTAAAACAGGATTGTCCAGTATTCCTGCATCCTGATAGATAACCTCATCGGCAGAATTTAACCAATTAAACTGCAACCTCGAAGGCTGTATTATTCTTGGCGGAAGCGGAATTGTATCCGGATCAACTTTTTCGTCTCCCAACAGCGTAACAGAACAGGTTACTTTAGGGTTTGCTTCACCATTGTCGATGATAACTTTTTTGGACTGACCAAAAATATCTACAATCGAAATGCTTTTTATCTGGAGTAAACCTGACCTTAATGGGTTAAATATATTGTTATCTTTTCCGTCTACATCTCCCGGATTACTCCCCAACTGATAGCCATTTTCGCCAATCTTATTTAGTTCATCGACATCTAACAAAAAATCACTATCAAAACCACCCTCTTTATTACTATTGTATTTAAAAGGCGGTAATTGAATTTCCGGTCTTTGCATCAGTAAATTTTTATGCAAACCACTCAGCGATTGGGCTATTAAATTAAGATCTCCGTACTTTTTGGTAATACTATCGGGAACCATTCGTTTAAGGTTGGCTGCAACCGAATTTGAAAACGGACTTATTCCCTCGATCACAATACTTTGTGCTGTAGCTTTTGCAGCTTGATTCTTGAAATACAAACCGTCTTCTAATTTCCATCTTTTGGTATTCTCCAAAAGATCCAGGTCTTTTATATTCTGCTCATGTGGTGTATAGGCCACCTTCCAAGTCATAAATAGCGGCGTCCAGGCCTGGCTCCATCTGGTCAGGGCAAAACTTTCGTATGGTCTTGTATCGCCTGTATAGTTGGGCTTTTCCTGGGTTTGGATCACTTTTTTAGAAAAAGATATGATACTATCGCTTTTCTTATCTTTTCCTTCTCCTAAATATGCTCTCTTATAAGCCATCAAAGCAATATCTAATGCCAAAGACGAATCAAGAAGCAATGTTTCATATATAAGTGCCTTCAGGGTATCAAAAGGTATTTTGTCATGGACAGCTTTAGTTATTTTAGGAACACTAAAGTCTGAAGGTAAGATCGCTACAGGAATAAAAGTAGTATTGTAAGGCACCTCGAGATCAAGCCTGTTTAGTATCTGATTTTCTGTCCTGCACTTAATTTCTTTATTCGAAGTCTGAAAAACAGGTTTATTCAGATTACCAACACCAGAACCGCAAAACAACAAAACAAGATCATTAGGTTCCCAAAAACGATCTTCGAGCTTTTCCTTTAGTTCATAATCTCCATTGGTATCAGACAATTCCTTGTACAGTTTCAGGTTATTTTTATGCTTGTTGATTGCTGTAAGGCACAAATCCCTCTCTACTTTTGCCTCGACAATTTTGTCCAGTATTATTGTTCTCGAACCTTCGTAATCAAAACCTGCAACCGTATCATTATGTACCGTTTTATTGGCTTGTTTATACCATAGAAAATAATATTCCTGCTGAAGGCTCAAAATTTGCTGATCGATACTATTTTTAGCAATCTGTTCCTCATTCAGCTCTTTCAAATCTTTCAAAAGAGCCTTATTCTCCGGAAAATGAGGTCGATTGTCCTGTTTATCTTCCAGTTGTTTATCGCTGGCTTCTACTCTGGTAACCTCCCAAAACAAATCTCTGTTTTTGGGAGAAAATCCTCTTTTATGAATTTCTGTTTTTATCGATTCTAAACCGGGCTCCTTATCTCTGTCTTCCAAAAGCTGATATTGCAGCGCATTCAATAACTCTTCGACTCCCGATTTTTTGACATTATTGCTCTTTATAATCTGGGCACTTAAGGATTCTATAGCCGTATTTCCGGCATAAACCTGCACGTCTCCATCCGGCACACCATTCTTGAGCTCCAGATTCCAGTTGATACTCGTAACAGACGAATGCAGCAGGCAGGACTCCGGATATTCGCCATCAGTATATTTCCATTGCTGTTTGAACCAGTCTAAATCCCTGCTTTTATTAATTTGTTCTTTTGTAACCGCTTTGCCTTCAAAATTAAGCGGAGTAAGAGGATCCTGAGCAGGATCGCTATACCAGCCGTTTACAATATAAGTTACAGTACAATCAGAATCAATATCTTTCAGGTCATCATGAAAACCAAAAACATTCTTGCTGCTGGGATAAAATGAAGCAAAATAAGGATCCGCAGCTCCAACTCCTGTCAGGATAGGTTCTGTTATAGTATCTTCATATTGATTTGTATACTCAAAAGCTTTTCCTAAGTTTTTAAAAGTAAGCTTGTTCTCTTTTAAAACTACCCAATCAGGATATATCTCATTATTTATTAGCGTATTATTTTCATCACTTTTTATAATCCAGGTGCGCGATGGCATATTGGTAATCCCTTGGTCTGTCCGGATGCGAACCACCATCCATCGATTAGGAACATAAGGAAACACAGATTCTCCTTTTTCGTCTATAAACGAGTGTTTCAATGCCTTTGGCAAAGACCAGTGCAAGTGTATTCCTTTTTGTAGCACTACAGAATCATTACTATCCGGTTGCAGGAGATTGCCCAGGATACTTTGCTCATAATTTTGCCATCGAGGTTGCAAATTCATACAATCGGTTTTGTCATTGCTCAGCGCCAGAGCCTCCATAAACATGGGTACTAAAAGTTTAGACTTATTCATTTTTACTTTTATTTATCACAACATCAATAATCCTTTTTACAGGACTGTCTACCATCTGAAAAGCAAATTCTGCCGATGTAAAATATTCTCCCCTACTTTCTCCTTCCGTATTCATCCACTTTTTATTTTTCAGTTTTTCGTGCATTATACCTGCCAGCTTCGCAATATCTATGATATTATTTTCTATAAGCCCGTCATTTAATTCCTTGTTTACATCTGCCGTACCATCACTTATTTTCTGATTGGTTCCGTCTTCATTCTTTAAATTCTTGCTATACGTATTCTTATCCCTCTTGATCCCAAACTGAAGCCCTTCGTAAGGTTGTGTTATAATAATTTTGCTAATGTTACCGTTAAAAATACCCAGAAAAATATCTGCGTCAATTCGCTCAAAGCGCAATGCAGGAAGTAGTTTTTCCTGATCATCAAAAGCCTGAATCTCTATGCCTCTCCAACCCGAAATAAGATCTGATCGAAATAGAAATCCTGTGGTGTTAAGTTTTCTTTCTTCTTTTTCTTCGGTTGGGGTTTTCCCTTTTGCTTTAGTTGGACTTGTAGTAGTTTGTGGGGTATAATCCTCAATAAACTTCCCGCTTATTGCCAATTCCAGCAACGTATCATTTTTATTTACCCGCCCAATGCTCAATGCACCATCCAATAATGCTTCGATCCAATTGGGATCTACATAAAAAAAAGAAAGTGTCCCGGAGTATTCTTTGCTGCCTTTAGTGTGTTGTTTTTCTAAAAGATAATGGTGTGGCACGAGATACGAAAACGGGATACCGTTTAGTTTGTACAACGCTCCTAAAAAACGTTTTACTGCTGCCGGAATATCTGTCGACAGATCTGGTGTTTTTTGGGTAACAGTGCCAATTTTTACCTTATGCAAAGCTCCCAGATAACCTATTACTTTATCTTTTAGATCCGTTTTGCTGCTATCCTCCAGGATTGTACTCAGCACTTTATTTCTCAAATTAGAACTTTCAAGCTCATATTGTGCAATACGCCAATTGAGAATTGCTTTAGAAAATTCCTGATTTTGCAAAGCAAGCATTCTCCCTAACTGCCATGCGGCGGCAAAAGAAATATCAAAAAAACCAGTTTCTCTATCATATCGCAAGGCCGCATCTGCGGTAGAAAACGAAATACTTCGAGAGGTAGCAGGAAACATCTTTGGTACAAAAGGACCATGATACCAGGATATGGTTTTGGCTCCTGCACGGGTAAGATGTTCCAGTGGCGCATAACCAGAATCAAAATAAGGCAACAATTCTTTGGCTTCGTCCTTTCTGTCGATTTTCATACTTTTGGTTTCGACACCATTTACCAGTTCTAAAAAACCGGAAGTTCCCGACTCAATAAAATTCCAACTCGCCAGAACCACCAATCTGGCTTTACTGCCTTCCGGAATGGTTTTCAGGGCAACAGGATCTTTTAGATAATTTGTATATCCTTCCAGAGATACTACTATTGCCGTATGGTTTTTTCCTTTTGCAGGCAATCTGTTCCCTACTAAAACCGAAAAAAGACCTTTGCCTTCACTATTAATATCGTCGATTCCTTCTTTGTCCTTATGGGCAATACTTACTTCTTTTGCATGTGCTAAAAAGGAAAGACTTTTAACAGACGGAATATTTTTTTCGAATTGTTCTTTTGTCACATCAATTGTAAAACAGCCATCAGTAGGTTTTTCCCAACTCATTAATTTCAGTACGTCTTTTGTGGTTGTTCCGTAACTAAAAATCTCTGGCCGAATCACTCCATCTGCGACATTAGGCTGGAGAATACCGGCAATGGTATTTTTATTAATTTGAAGTTTTGTCATTTCATCTTCTGTAAAAAGAAGCAATGCCATCCAGGGAACGGGTGGTGAATCCTGCGGGTTACGTTTGCCTGCATCTGTTTCCTCCCTCTGAAACACCGGAATCTTACCGTCTAGTGTACGCTCCCACGGCAAAGTTCTTCTCGAAAAAATAATATGTGGCAATGCTTCTGAATAATTTCCTGATTTATTTGCAGGAGGAAATACAGAATAAATAGCACTGGCACCAAGACTAAATCTCGCAGCATCGACACCAAAATCAAATTTTTTGGTAATGACCTGAAGAGTTGTCTCCTTTTTTTCTAATTTATCTTTTATTTTGGTAATGTCCTGAAGAGTTGTCTTCCCTTTTTTTAATTTATCTTTTATCAACTGCTGGTTTACTGCTACAGTATAGCGACCCGCAGCCATTGCAGGCAAAAAGCATTGAATTATTTTAGTGTTCTCACTCATTTTAGTTGCTTGCTAAGAGTTACTGTACATCTGTACTATATTGTGGTATCATACCTATTGGGCATATTACAGGAATCCCCTTAAAATAGTGCCCTTCATTTGCCATGTTTTTACTAATTTCGATTTCGTCAATGTCCTCGAAACTCTCATCGAAGTCGGCTTTAAGTAACCTGAATATTTCGTCACGTTTGTTTTTTACCTTGTTATATGTTTTTTCGAGAGTACCCTTGATCCAAACTTTATTTTTTTCGTCATAATAACTTAAAACTTCAGTCGCATGATACGATTCTGCGGATTGTGCCAATTCAAAAAACCATTTAAAATCGATTAAATACTCGTCTGTTAATTTCGAGAAATCAAATGTCCTGATTTGCGAAAGATTTGGTAAAACAGGCGGTTGCAACAACAAGCCACTCAATACATTTGTAATTACTTTTGCTGTACCCGGATTTGTATTACTGCTTTTAGATTCGCTACCGCTCCATAAAGCTTCGGCAACACCTTTTGCCAGACCCGTTACTGACATTTTTATCTGGGAACCATTGAGTAAAACATCAACATTCATTTCAAATGAGACACTGCCTGTAGTAAAACCGCAAGGTCTGATACCTATATTTTTTTCTCTGCTGTTGTAAGTTATATTACCCGTTTCTGATTTTAGTAAAGTCGTACCGTCAATTTCTTTTTTGTTAATCGTTAATAGCGTTACCGGAATAAAAGAATCTATTGTAATGGCCAGTTGACAGGGGTTTATTACCGGAAACTTGTCTTTTCCTTCTTCTTTTACCTCAATCAGTCCGTTGCTAATGGTTATATTCGTTGGTTCAGGATCTGAAACCGGATTGGCTTTTGCTTGTGCCGAAATTCCTTTAACGGGACTGGCATTCTCCTTTTTCTGAGGAACAAAGCCCAACGAAAACTCTTTCCAGCTGAGTTTTGCCGGAGTTTTGCCGGAGTGATCTCCAAACGGAATCGTAAACGAGAATATCGCCCAGTCTACATAAGCTTCTCCTGCAAATGGAGGTCCCCAAATGTGCAGTTGTGCTCCCATTTCGAGACTAAAATGAATGCGGATAAACAGAATTTTGATTGTTGCTTCGATTTTAACACAAATTCCAAGATCGATATAATATTGATAAGGAGCCCACGAAATAAGCATATCTGCCCAGATCAGGATCGATGCTTTTATGATCGAACTCGTAAAAAGTACTTCCCACTTTCCTCCCGCCATAATTGCAGATGACGTCAGGGCATAATACATCTCTCCCCGTATAGACAATGAATTGCTTACTTTCCAGTTTAATGCCAATCGGGGCACCGATGGATAATGGGCGGGTTTTATAAATTTAGGATGATAACCGCCAAGGGTAATTACAAAATCGCCCTCATGCGGACCTTTTACCCAGGAATAAAAAGCAAAGCCACCGGATAACTTACAATCTTTTGAAAGAATATAAGAATTGGGCGTAATCACTGCTTCGACAGAGATAACGTCACTGCCCGGGCCAAAATGCGCCAGAACTGCCAATTCTATATATACAATGGGCTCAGGAGCCAGTGATTTCTCCGGCCAGCTTAATCGAGAAAGTCCCAGAATCGCAAATTCAAGCTGTGTACCAAAATTAACGGTGAGCAAAACAAACGATTCGATAAGTTTAAACGACGTAAATTTGATCCCTACAGCAAACCAATAATCCCCAATCGAGATTTCTATAGGTGTTTTTTTGTTGCGCATTGGGACTTCTAGCGAATTCAAAATAGAAATTAATCCGCTATTTTTTTCCGGTTTCATGGCTAATGCTACCAGCGGAAAAAGAGCAACCTCATCAATAGAAGGTACATTTACTTTGCGATTATACCCAAAACCTGCTGCAATACCGGTTACAAAAAAGAAAGCCGGACCGCCTATTGGCCCATCAAATACGCCATAAATAAACAAAGAAGCCTCGCCCTTTACATCTGCATAAGACCCAATAGCCGAAATCGTAAAACGGCTTATTTTTATAATTGCACCTCCACTATAAACATCAATCATTTTACCATCAGACAGTGCTTTACTATGCAGGAATGCTCCGGAAATCTCGATTGGTGGTGCTTTGTACGACAAGCCAATTCCTTCCAGATAAAAATCAGGCATATCTGGTTTCCATTTAAGCTTAAACCCAAGACCAAACCCCATAAGCTGGAGCCCCATGCCTGCCATTTCTATAGCGGCATCGAGCAGTAAAACAACCTTACTGTCTTCATAAACAAAACCCAGTCGCTGAAGACTTACAGGACCAATTTTTTTATCTAATTTTTTCCACTTTGCCTTTGCCAGGATACCGCCGCCCATAGGAGCAACTTCGACAGCACTTCCTTTTTCTGTTTCTTTCTCTTTTTTTGTTGTGTCTTTAAGTTGGGGACCTTTATTATCATTTAAAACATAATATTCATTGACACCATTAACTTGCAGTTGCGTCGAAATATTAAGTCCCTGTTCAATATCGACAGAAGGCAAACCAATAAAATTCTTAAATTCGGTTTTAGAAAAAGAGCCGTTGGCATAAATCGCCAGAACTTCCTTAAAAGCAAAAGCATTATCCTGAGATATAATAGGCCCGGCCATAGGCAGTTTTTTTAAATCAATATCAAATCCGGCACCCATACCAAAGAAAAGTACTGATTTGTTAGCTTCTTTTTTGTACAATAAAAAAGCTTTAAATTCTTTGAGTGTAAAAGAAAGATCCGGCATCTGGGCAACCGTTTCCTTCTCAAAGAATTTTTCGGCAATTTTTCTTAAATCAATGGTGGTTTCTCCAGAATTTAAATACCTCGCATATAAATAAGGAACACTATTGATTTTAGAAAATTCCAGACCAAAAGAATGCTCGCCAGTCCGGAGAATTCCTCCAAAAGAAAAGGAAACGTCCTCATTTGTTTTTTTATAATTAATGGCAATTTTTGCCTCAAGCTCCTTTTTATTAATCGTAATTTTGCAATCAAATTCTATAATAAATTCAGAAGCCTTTATACCTCCCGTACCATACGTTACGGAGAAACGACTGAAAGCAACACTATCCAGAAATTCAGGAATTGCTGTTTCCTTGGTTGTACACGACTTAATAAGATCCTTGATCGTAATGCCATCGTCGTTTGCAGCTTGCAGGGAAGCATACAAATAACGTTCTTTTATATCTTCTTTTGTAATTCTGGATCTGTAACCAATGGCAATATCTACAGCAATTGCAGCCTGAGGATTGCCCAGATCAAATTGGGTTTCGCCTGTAATTTCTACTAAAAAAGGTTTTTGGTCTGACATAACAAAGGATACTTATAAAAAAAGTCTACAATAAACAGTATGTTGCCTTGTTTAAGCAATAACAACACACTGTTTGCGGTTATTAGTATAGTTAATAGATCTGATTACTTTATGTATTAAGCGCTTAGTTCATCAGCGGTTGGCACAACTTTTAATTTTTTCTCTTCTTTAAAAGTTACCGGAGTATTCGTAACTCTAAAACCTACTTTTGTAATCGTAAAGGCACCAAACTTTATTTCATTGTCCTCTTTTGACTGTACATTAATATCAAAAGTCTTTTGGGTAATATTGTAATAGAATTTTTTAAACACAATTTCAAAATTCTTAGGCTGTTTGGCAGCATCTACATTATCTTTTTCAGGAAATTTGACCACTTCAGTATCTCCTGATTTATCCTTAATCCAGTCTACCAGATCATTCAGTTTAATGCTGGATTCCGTAGCTCCGTCTTCAGTATCACTAAAATTAATTATCGTGTCAGCCTTTGGATTTTTAGCAGATCGTATGTTCCCCACTCTCACACTTAGAGAAACAGCATCCGGCTTATCTTTTGGACCTATTGATAATTGTCCGTTTACATCAAAACTATATTTAGAAACACTTTCCAGGCCGCTAATTGTTGCTTCTTTACCCTTTTTTTCTAATGTACCTCCAACTGCACGAATCACTTCTTTTCCATCTTCTTCCCAGATCACTCCAATATTATCCTGAGGGTCCCAGGCTTCAGTAACTGCAAGAGCTATAGAAATTGTTTCCGAATATTCTGTTTGGTGACTAAACTTGCTGATGTCAACAGACTTTAATTCTGCTTTTAAAGACAGATTTTCAATTTTTTTAATGTTTAATGCCATGATTTCAATTTTTTTAGTTAATAATTTTAAGGGGACATAAGTCCGGTTATGCTAAAAAAACAATTGACTATAATCGTTTTATCAAATGAATTTATCAAGTCAGAAAATTAGAATAGTACTGACTTTAAGGCATTCTGTCTAACCGGAATATGGGTCGAAAAGTATAAAGAAAAAACAACCATAATATGAGTATAAATACCTGTTTATGGGGTTCGTTTTTAATGCTAAAAAGGGGTTTCGAATATAAAAAGATTTGTCTGGTAGAGAATAAAGATGGTTTTCAGGTACAAATAAGACTTCAAATGTTCCTTTTTCAAAAAAGAACAACCTTATAATGCTTTTACTTTTATTAAATACAGTAAAATCACAGAACAGAATTAATAAATTTACTAAATATCGTAAATTTAAAAACTACTCAAAAACACTTAAATCATTACTTATCAATATATTAAGTATCTTGGTGTATTAATTGTTTATTCTTTGGCACAATGAATTTATTTAATCCATAACAAACAATTAATATGAATAATAAGCAAACAAAATACAAAACTATTTTTTTCTTAATCTAGGTTAACCAATCAATTTTCAGGTCTGCAGTAAGTTTGTAAAAGAAATAAACAACAGATCAACAATCCAATTAAAGAAGTAATAAGCATAACAATTTTAACATTTATCTCAAAAATTTAATAATCTAAAAACCATAACAAAATGAGCACAATTAAAGTACAAGACGGAACAGAAATTTTTTACAAAGATTGGGGAACAGGACAACCTATCGTTTTTCATCACGGATGGCCGTTGTCAAGTGATGACTGGGATGCACAAATGATGTTTTTCCTTAAACAAGGATACAGAGTTATTGCTCATGATCGCCGCGGACACGGTCGCTCTGGTCAAAGTGCGCAAGGAAATAACATGGAAACTTATGCTGCAGACGTAGCAGAGTTGACAGCTGCGCTGGATCTAAAAGATGCCATACACGTAGGGCACTCAACCGGAGGTGGCGAAGTAATACGTTATGCAGCAAAATATGGAAAAGGACGTATTGCAAAAGCAATCATTATTAGTGCCGTAACGCCTATTATGATCCAAAACGAATCAAATCCTGAAGGTGTGCCACTCGCTATTTTTGATGAAATCAGACAAGGTACAGGATTCAACAGAGCACAATATTTTTATGATTTCCCAATACCGTTTTACGGATGGAACCGCGAAGGAAAAGTAGTTCAGGAAGGTATCAAACACAATTGGTGGCGTCAGGGAATGATGGGATCTGTTTTGGCTCATTATGACGGAATAAAAGCTTTCTCTGAATCCGATTTTACAGAAGATCTTAAAAGTTTAGATATTCCAGTTCTCGTATTACATGGCGAAGACGATCAGATCGTTCCTTTTAATCAGGCACCAAGAGCTGCTAAACTATTAAAAAACGGAAAATTGATTTCTTACCCGGGATTTCCTCATGGTATGCCAACGACAGAAGCAGAAACTATCAACAAAGATATTCTTGATTTTATCAAAGCATAAGCAGGCATTCTTTCCAATTAATCAAAACTGCCTGCAACAGTTCACTTTTACAGGCAGTTTAACCCAGACAAATTATGAAATCCTCTCAACAACCCTCATTCGATACCGTTACCGAGGCTTTGCAATGGTTGACACAGCAAGGTTTTACAGAAAACTTTAATCTTGACGAAAACTGTATTCGATACAATAACAACACACAAACCATGGCACCGGAAGAATTTAAAATCGAATATCTGTTTCGTTTTGAAGGCGATACAG
Organism: Flavobacterium araucananum; assembly: GCF_002222055.1. Lineage (GTDB taxonomy): Bacteria > Bacteroidota > Bacteroidia > Flavobacteriales > Flavobacteriaceae > Flavobacterium > Flavobacterium araucananum. Next base: position 109,107 of record NZ_MUGS01000034.1, on the reverse strand, counting down.
ATCCCGGAGATGAAGACATTGTTTACGGAATTGTATCTGATGTTTATGCTATAAAAGGCGTTTTGACAAGCGCATTTGGTATCTACGCCGATTCGATCTCAACAGAAATGATCCGCAAACTTTCGACACATTCATAATAAACCTAACATTAAACAAATATTCTATGAAACCATCAGTAAACTTATTATCTCCGGATAATCACGCCTTAGTATTAATTGATTTTGAAGGACAAATGGCATTTGCTACCACAAGCATTCCGCTAAGCGAATTGCGTAATAATGTGGCCATCATTAGTGGTGCATCAAAAATCTTTAATGTACCTACAATCGTTACAACCGTTGCCGAAGAAAGCTTTTCTGGTCCTGTATTTCCGGAAGTTGAAGAATTTTACCCAATGGCAACTTCAGGATATATCGATCGTACAACAATGAATACCTGGGAAGACGAAAAAGCGTATAAAGCTATTACAGGTACAAAAAAACAAAAAATAGTTCTTGCAGGATTATGGACAGGTGTTTGCATCGTAGGTCCTGCATTATCTGCCATAGACGAAGGTTATGAAGTATATGTTATTACAGATGCCTGTGGCGATGTAAGCAAAGAAGCACATGAACGTGCCATACAAAGAATGATACAAGCAGGTGCACAACCTATAACTTCTATCCAGTATTTACTAGAACTACAAAGAGACTGGGCACGCGAAGAAACGTATGTTCCGGTAACTAACCTGATGAAAAAACACGGTGGCTCTTATGGTTTAGGCATTCATTATGCACATAATATGTTGAAACACTAATTGATTTCAACCTGAAACTTGAAACCTAACACAAAATAAACACAAACCTCTTACGCTTCATTATGTTGAAATCATCAAAATACATATTGCCACAACACAAAAACATCCGGTTAATTGTTATGTATTTTCTTTTAGCAGGATGCATCGCATCGGCACAAAATTTTAAGCTTTTGCGCTATGACGAAAACTATGAATTTCTAAAAGATTCGAGCAAAAATTTTTATCAAAATTTAAAATTCGTACCGTTAAACAAACAAAAAGATGTTTATATGTCTTTTGGAGGTGAAGCCCGATATGAATACGTTGATTTTGACAATGAAGACTGGGGAAGACTAAATATTGGTCATAACAATTTTTTCCTGCAACGTTATGATCTTCATGCCGATATTCATTTAGGAAAAACCTTCAGGGTATTTGCACAACTTCGAAGCGCATTGCAGGACGGCAGAATAAATGGCCCGAGAGGTATTGATGAAGATCAGCTCAATGTTCAGAATCTTTTTGTAGACGTCAATTTATATCAAAAAGAAGATAAAAAACTAATTGTTCGTGCCGGAAGACAAGAATTGGATTATGGCTCAGGAAGGTTAATCTCTGTAAGAGAAGGCCCAAATGCCAGACTTTACTTTACAGGAGCCAAAATAATGTATGCATCTTCAAGATTTTCCATAGACGGATTTGCGATGATGGCAGATACCATCTATAAAGGGGTTATGGACAATAAAATGTCTAAACAACTTAATCTTTGGGGAGCTTATTCGAAAATAATCGTTCCAAAAGGAGGAAATCTGGATCTTTATTATCTGGGAATCCGAAGAGATGAGTCACTATTTGAAGAAGGTATTGCTCCCGAAAAACGACATACCGTAGGCACAAGATATTGGAAATACGGCGGCGGTTTTATTTATAATCTCGAAGCAGCTTATCAATTTGGAACCTTTGGATCAGGTCGCATCAATGCCTGGACAGGATCTGTAGATATTGGTTACTCCTTCGAAAACATAAAATTTAAACCCACAATAAACCTGAGAAATGATTATATTTCAGGAGATAAAAACAAAGGCGACGGAAGTTTGCAAACCTTTAATCCGCTATATCCCAAAGGAGGTTATTTTGGTTTTAGTCCGCAGGTAGGTCCCGTAAACCTTATCGATATACATCCTTATGCCACAATGGATTTATTGCCACAGCTTAAGATGCAGGTCGATGTGGTTTTTAACTGGAGATATTCCTTGCAGGACGGTGTTTACAGACCAAGTGGTACATTGAATCTTCCCGGAAGTGCCTCAACAGAACGTTATATCGGGACGGCGTATCTTGCCAATTTTTCTTATAGCGTAAACAAATACATATCAGTAGTAAGCGGAATTCAATATTTTAAAACCGGTGCTTTTATAGACGACATTATTCCAAACTCTAAAGACGGTGTTTTCTTTAATGCCCGACTCGGATTTAAATTTTAATACTTTTTATTCAACACAATTAATTTAAACAAATAGAAACATAGCTTTTGGGAATGTAAAAAAAGGCGTTTCACTTGCATCAATGCGTATAGCTATGTGTGAGAAACCAGTTTCTTTTGACACTCTTTTTTATTAGTTTCAAAATATAAATCTATCTCTCTATGCGTTAAATATTTTTTTAACAAATTAAACTTAACCTATTAAATAAACTTATAACAATGAAAAATACAGCAATTTTATCGACATACAGACTTAGATACTCCTCTCTAATTCTTTTTATAACAATCTTATTTGCAGGCTCACTGACTAATACTGCCTTCGCGCAAACAGCTACACTTGGTTCTACTGTTACTTGGGGAAAAGTAGACGGAGTTGCTATAAACGGATTGGTTCAGGGACCATCTGCTGCCGAAGCAGAATTACAAGTAGCCTGCGTTTTTGAATACACAGAAGGTGATATTTTTAACCCTCCTGCCCTGCCGGCAAACCTAAACGGAATGGTACATCTGGACGATGCCTTGAAAGGTATTATTACAGAACTGCGCAAAAGCGGAAAATTTACAGGGCATTCTCTTGAAACTTTATTGATTACCCCTCCAAAAGGTACATTGGCAGCCAAACAATTATTGCTTATTGGCCTTGGTGACCGCAATAAATTTACACCCGATTTAATGATAAGTGTAGGAAGTACTGCCATGCGCGAAGCTTTACGTTTAGGAGTTACTAATTATTCTTTTGCAAGCGATATCAAAGATGCAGGAATTGATTCTCCTACAGCATTGGTCGCCTCAAATGTAGTTTTAGGTGCTTTTGAAGCCTATAGAACACAGACGTTTTTAAAAGATAAAAAACTATCCGATTACAAACCTCTGACTAAAATTATATTACTTGCCGGACCAGCATTTTATAACGTTGCCGGCGAAGGAATCAAAGAAGCAATTGCAAAACTTAACGCTAAATAACCAAACCATGAAAGCAGACTTAATTTTATACAACGGTAAAATACATAGTTTCAATGCCGAAACGCCAAATGTTACCGCTGTAGCCATCAAAGACGGAAAGTTTATTGCAGTAGGAAACGACAGCAGCGTTATGGAACTGGCATCTGAAGACACTAAAATAATCGATCTTAAGCATAAAAGAGTGGTTCCGGGAATCAACGATTCGCACATTCACCTTATCCGTGGCGGTTTAAATTATAATTTAGAATTGCGCTGGGATGGTGTTCCCTCTCTTGCAGATGCACTTAGAATGCTAAAAGAGCAAGTAGACCGCACGCCAAACCCACAATGGGTTCGTGTAGTGGGTGGCTGGTCTGAGTTTCAGTTTGCAGAACGCCGAATGCCAACTTTGCAGGAAATTAATGCAATTGCTCCCGAAACTCCTGTTTTTATCCTGCATTTGTACGACAGGGCAATCATGAACAGAGCGGCACTAAAAGCCGTTGGGTATACTAAAAACACACCTGCACCTCCCGGAGGACAAATTGAGCGTGATTCGAACGGGGAACCAACCGGACTTATTATTGCAACACCAAACGCCATGATTTTGTACTCGACACTAGCAAAAGGCCCAACACTTTCTTACGAGCATCAGATTAATTCTACGCGCCATTTTATGAAAGAATTGAACCGTTTTGGGATTACAAGTGTGATCGATGCCGGAGGTGGTTTTCAGAATTTTCCAGACGATTATAAAGTCGTGAATGAACTGAATGAAAAAAAACAACTTACCGTAAGAATTGCCTATAATCTTTTTACACAAAAACCAAAACACGAATTCGAAGATTTTGAAGATTGGATCGATACCGTAAAATTATATCAGGGAGATGATATGTACCGTCATAATGGTGCGGGCGAAATGCTGGTTTTCTCGGCTGCCGATTTTGAAGATTTCCTGCAACCAAGACCTGATCTTCCTGAAAATATGGAAGCCGAACTGGAAAAAGTAGTTCGATTATTGGTTGTAAACCGTTGGCCGTTTAGACTTCATGCTACTTATAACGAAAGTATTACGAGATTCCTGAACGTTTTTGAAAAGATCAATCAGGAAATTCCGTTCAATGGATTACCATGGATATTTGACCATGCCGAAACAATCGATGAACGTAATATCGAACGTGTCAAAAATTTGGGCGGCGGTATTGCCGTACAAAGCAGAATGGCCTACCAAGGCGAATATTTTACAGATCGATACGGAGCAAAAGCAGCTGAAAATACACCACCCATTAAAAAAATGCTCGAAATGGAAGTGCCTGTTGGAGGCGGTTCTGATGCCACCAGAGTAAGCAGCTACAATCCGTGGGTTTCGATGTACTGGATGACCGTGGGTAAAACTGTTGGAGGTTTGCAATTGTACAACGAAAGCAGATTAAGCAGGGAAACTGCCTTAGAGTTATACACCAGAGGAAGTGCCTGGTTCTCGCAAGAACAAGCAAAAAAAGGAGATATCAGAACCGGAATGTTTGCTGATCTGGTCGTGTTGGATCGTGATTATTTTACTATTGAGGATGAAGATATCAAAAAAATAGAATCGGATTTGACCATTGTCGACGGAAAAATTGTGTATGCAAACGGAGATTTCTCTTCTTTCTCGCCACCGCATATCCCGATATTACCAGACTGGTCGCCAACCAATATATACAACGGATATCCGGTAAGAAGCAGCTTGCAGAATGCTATCGAGAAAAACTCAAAAGCCGGTGCAAAACCAGCTCTTACTTCTCAGATACACAGTTGTAGCGGCAGCTGCGATGTTCATGCTCACAGTCATGATGTTGCCAGAATGAGCAATGTACCGATAAATAACTATACTGCATTCTGGGGCGCATTGGGCTGTTCCTGCTTTGCTTTTTAAATTTTAAAAAAAATGATCGAAATTATAAAACAAATCCTTTATTCAGATTTAGGAACAGCACTCAATAACGGGTCACTTTTAGTTTTTAGAATTTTATTGGCTGTCGAACTTTTTAGAGTACACGGCATGAAAAAATTCAGAGTCGAAAACGGACAAAGAGAACAAGTCCCAAATCCGTTGCACTTACCGGAAAAACTAAACGCATTAGTCGCTACTTTTTCTGATACTGTCGTTCCGTTTCTTATTATTTTAGGCATAGGAACCCGACTTGCAGTGTTGCCAACAATTGGGGTAACAGCCGTAGGATATTTTGTCGTACACAGAAAAGATTCACTCGAAGTACGAGATGTTCCTTATATGTATACCCTGTCCTTATTATTAATTCTTGCTCTTGGAGCAGGAAAATATTCACTTGATTCTTATTTATTAACATATCTAAACAATTAATTTAAACACATAGAAACATAGCTTATTGGGACGCATAAAAAAGGCGTTTCACTTTATTTAAACAAACATAGCTATGTGTGAGAAACTAGTTTCTTTCATAATTCTTTTTTCATAATCAAAAAAAAATCTATGTTTCTATGTGTTAAAAATAATTAAACACAACGGGTTAAAGTAATCTGTGCTTATCAGCTTTAATCTTTTTAAATCTGCGTGAAAAAATATCCAATACATAAATTTAAAATAATTAATTATTAAATCTAATTTAAAATGAAAGCAAACATCGGAATCAAACAAGAAAGTATCACAAAAGTAGTAGACGTTTTATCAAAAGTTTTGGCAGACGAATTTGTACTTTATACCAAAACAAAAAAAGCACATTGGAATGTTGAAGGTCCGGATTTTTATAACAAACACCTTTTCTTTGAGCAGCAATACGAAACCTTAGACGAAATCGTAGATGCAGTTGCAGAAAGAATCAGAACTCTGGGACATTATGCACCGGGAACACTAAAAGAATATCTGGCACTAACCCATCTTACAGAACAATCAAGAGAAAAAAACGACAGTACGGGTTATATCAAAGAATTGCTTTTGGACCATGAAAGCATTCTGATTCACCTGCGTGAAAACATCAATAATTTTACAGCAGAATTGCAGGATGCAGGAACCAGCGATTATATAACAGGACTTTTAGAAAATCATGAAAAAATGGCGTGGATGCTTCGTTCACACTTAAAATAAATAAATTATGGAAATACAAAAAAATATTTGGTACGTAACCCTGCTGCTCACCATGATAGCAGGGTATTGTGATACGGTAACGTTTGTGGCGGCAGATTCTATATTTTCGGCACACGTAACAGGCAACTTTATTGTTTTTGCTTATCAGATCATTAAAGGTTCTGATGTGCATGCCTGGATAAAACTGCTTACTTTTCCTGTGTTTATAATGGCTGTAATTACCGGAGGGCAAATTGCCTTAAAAAGTACCAATCGCTATACGATCTTATTTTATGAAGGGATTATTCTGGTTTTAAGCGGTATCGCCTCTTATGCTTTTGGCTATCTGGAAATATTTTCAGAATGGACAATGTATACCGTAGCAATGGCAACAGTGTTTGCAATGGGACTACAGAACGCTTTTGGAAAATTGTATGCCAAAGAAACACACGGACCAACAACCATGATGACGGGAAATGTAACACAAGCTTCTCTTGATTTAGGAAACTTATTAAAAAACGGACTTAAAGATGTCGACGTGTTGCTAAGTTTTAAGAAACAATTGGTTACCATAATCGGGTTTCTAATAGGTTGTTTTTTAGGAGCAGTTGCAGGAAAGTTTTTTGGGTTAGGCACTTTGATCGTACCCGGAGCGGCAATGATAATATGCTACCGCTACCACCGCTAAAATCAAACAAAACCAGTCATAGAGTTGCGGATTTCTGATAATATATTATCTTTAAAAAATGAATTTTATCCCTTTTATTTCTGCCAAAAAACACATAAGCATCTTATGTACCGTGTCACTATTTTTACTTGCAGGTACCCCTGCAATTGCACAGGTAAAAGAAGATCCTGATCAATTAAAAAAGAAAATTGCTATAGCCGAAAGTGACAATCAAAAGGTCGAATTACTGCTCGCATTGAGCAGTTATTATCTGACCAAACCCGGTGAATTTAAGGCAGATCTTGACAGTGCGGATAATTTAAATTTTGAAGCTCAAAAATTAAGCAACAGCTTAGGATATAAACCCGGAAAAGGAAAAGCAATTCTATTGTCTGCCCAGATTTGCAGAGAAAGAGGTGATTCTAAAAAAGCATTAATCAGTACCAATAATGCTTTGGCGTATGCTCTAAAAAACAATTTACCGGTTCTTACAGCAGATGCTTACAAGGAACTTTGTGCTTATAAAGGCTATGAACAAGAAGATGTAGAAGCCAAGATAAAATATCTCGAAAAAGCAATTGTGCTTTACAAAAAAAGCAAAGCATACAAAAAACAGGCAGATGCCTTAAAAGATCTTGCTGATTATTACGGAAGCATAGAAGAAAATCAAAAAGCATTACAGCTTTTAGAAAACGCAGTTGCAATTTATAAAGCTATCGGTTTCAAATCACTTCAGGGTGTTTATACCTTAATGTCTGATAATTATGGGATATTACAAAATACACAATTGTCGTTGCAATATGCATTAATGGCCGAAAAAACAGCCGAAGAAGTTCATGATACCAGCTATCAGCTTTGTACCATTTATAACCATCTGGGGCTTGCTTATTATGATTTGCTCAAGTATGATCTTGCATTTTCTAATTTCGAAAAAGCATTAAATATTGCATTGGATAATAAAAATGTAGGCGACATCAATACCATTAGCTATAATCTTGCATCATTATATTGCCAGCAAAAAAATTATCGCGAAGCATTGCGCACACTAAAACGAACTGCCAGAGATTATCCGCCACAAGATGAAGTTACCAAAATAAGACAGCGGTTTATATTTGTAGTTTGTTATTCTATGCTTAAACAACTTGATAATGCAAAACCTTATTATGAGCAAATATTAAAAGATTACAAAGAATCTGATGCCGGTCTTGCTTATAAACTAACCGGAATCATAATTTATCTGCAACAATCCGGACAGGTAGAAAAAACATACGCTTATATTGAGAAATTTAAAGAATTTGCCAAAAAATCGAAGAAGCTTATTCTGTATTCGCAGATCGAACTTTTGTCTTTTCAGTCGGATCATGCCAGCAAAAAGTACGAGTCTGCCATAAAACATTTACAGCGTCATCAGCTTTTTAGAGATTCTATCTTTAATGTCGAAAAACTGAAACAATCTGCAGCATTACAGCTTCAATTTGAAACAGAGAAAAAAGACAAAAACATTAAACTGCTTACACAACAGGGAAAATTGCAGGAAATAAAAATTCATAACGATCAGATTATCCGTTATGTATTTATAGGCAGCGTTTTGGTTTTAGTGCTTTTCTTAGCCTTTTTATACAATAGTTTCAGGACAAAAAAGAAAAAGAACGAAGAGCTAGAAATTCAGCGACAACAGATTAATGAACAGAACGAACTGAGCAAAAAAATGCTGATTGAAAAAGAATGGCTTTTAAAGGAAATTCACCATCGTGTAAAAAATAATCTCCAGATTGTGATTAGTTTATTAAACACACAATCGGCTTATCTGGACAATGAAGATGCTTTAATGGCCATACAAAACAGCCAGCACAGAATGCACGCCATGTCATTGATACACCAAAAATTATATCAATCTGATAATCTGGCAAATATAGACATGTCCTGGTATATTTATGAGTTAATCAACTACATGAAAGAATGTTTTGATACTGATACAAAAATAAATTTTAAGCTCGATGTAGAAAAAACCTATCTTGATGTTGCTCAAGCCGTTCCTATGGGATTAATTATAAATGAAGCCATCAATAATGCGATTAAATATGCTTTTCCTCAAGAGCGAAAAGGAGACGTGTTGATAGCACTCAAAAATACAGGCAAAAACAATTATAAACTACTCATTGCAGATAACGGTGTTGGTCTTCCTGAGAATTTTGAAGATACCGAAAGAAACTCTCTTGGCATGAATTTAATGATGGGCCTAAGTGATCAGATTGACGGAACATTTGATATGAAAAATGATAACGGATTAAAAATCACAATTACATTTACAAGAAACACAGAATTTGAAGGAAATGCCGAAAATGCTGAAAACACATAAATAACGTAATGAAGGAGAAAATTCTAATTGTCGAAGACGAATTTATAGTAGCCAATGACCTAAAGATCATGTTGACCAAAGCGGGATATCAAATAACCGGCATAGCATCATCTGTAGTTCAGGCGCGCAAATTAATCGAGGATAAAAAACCGGATTGGGTGCTACTCGATATCATGCTTAAAGGTACTTTGACAGGAATTGACCTTGCGTGGGAATTGCGGGAAATGCAGTTGCCTTTTCTATACATTTCTGCCAATACCAACCAGACTACCCTTGAAGCCGTAAAAGCAACGCATCCGTACGGTTTTATGGTAAAACCTTTTCGCGAAAGAGATCTTATTGTAATGCTTGACATTGCCAAATATAGATTTGATCAGGAAAACGGCTCTTTGACAAATGCTGTAATAGATACCCAAAAACAGGAAATTGAAGGAATCATAGGCACCAGTAATCTCCTGAAAGATGTTATTGAAAAAATTCAAATTGTAGCTCCTGCCGAAACTTCGGTACTGATTCTGGGCGAAAGCGGTACCGGAAAAGAAAGAGTAGCACACTCGATACACGATCTTTCGGCAAATAAATCAAATCCTATTGTGGTGGTCAATTGCGCTGCTTTGCCCCATTCTTTAATAGAATCTGAACTTTTTGGGCATGAAAAAGGGGCTTTTACAGGAGCAAATACTCTGCGTATCGGGAAGTTTGAACAAGCCAATAACGGTACTATTTTTCTAGATGAAATAGGCGAATTGCCGCTGGATTCTCAGGTAAAATTATTACGTGTTTTGCAGGAAAAAGAAATCCAGAGGCTTGGAGGTAATAAAACCATTAAAATCAATGTTCGTATTGTCGCCGCAACCAACAGATCGCTCGAAAAAGAAGTTGCAGAAGGACGTTTTAGACTTGATTTGTATTACAGGCTCAATGTGTTTCCGATACAATTGCCCACCTTAAAAGAACGCAAAGAAGATATTGAAGCACTGGCCAATTATTTCCTTAAAAAATATGCTGCAAGCTCCCGAAAAAACGTTAACAGTATAAGTGTAATAGCTTTAGCACAATTAATGCAATACGACTGGCCGGGAAACATTAGGGAATTAGAGCATTTGATAGAAAGAAATGTACTGCTTGCGAAAACAAATGAGATTGAAAATTTTGATCTTCCTTCAAATAATTCAGCCCCTTTCGAAAAAAGCAGCGGAAAAATGCTGTCGATGGAAGAAATGGAAAAAGAACATATCATGAATGCCCTTCAGATTTGTGATGGCAAGGTTTCCGGTCCCGGAGGTGCCGCAGAATTACTCAAAATACAAGCGCAGACTTTGTACTCGAAAATGAAAAAATTAGGAATAAAACAAGGATATAACTAAAAAATATGGAAACAATAAAACTAGAATTAGACGAGAAAAAACATGGTGCTTTTAATCTGTATGTCGAGGATAAAAAACTAGGCGAAATGACCGTAAGCATCAAAGACGATTTACTAACGGTTTACCATACCGGAGTTGAGCCTGAAGCCGAAGGAAAAGGATATGCCAAAAAACTACTGGATGAAATGACATCCTATGTACGCGCCAATAATTTGATGGTTTTACCACTTTGCCCGTATGTGCACGCACAATTCAAGAGACATCCGGACGAATATCAGGACATCTGGAAAAAATAATTATGGCCACAGATTAAAGGATTAAATAGATTAAAAAAAATGTACTAACCCGAGCCGATAGCGAAAAGACGAAGTAAATCTCCACGAGAAGCTCGACAAAGATTGGATTCTCGTTGCGGAGTTACTTACGAAGATTTCTCCTGCGTCGAAATGACAAGATTGTGTAACCACTTTTGTCACTCCCGATAGTTATCGGGATAAAGGATTAGATAGATTAAAAAATCTGCCAAATCTGCCAAATCTGCGTGAAAAATAATTAGACACAATTAATTAAAAAAACAAAACAATATGAGTTTAGAAATTATAACAAACGGTATCCCTCTAAATGAAGCCAAAAAGGCTTTAATTATGATTCACGGCCGAGGTGCGGGCGCTCATGATATTCTCTCCATTGCAAAACATCTTAATGTTACTGATTTCGCATTGGTTGCTCCTCAGGCCGAAAACAGAACCTGGTATCCCTATTCGTTTCTGGTACCAATTGAAGAAAACGAACCTTCGTTTTCGAAATCATTAGAGGCTATTCATCAGGTTGTTGTAGCCATTCAGCAAAACGGAATCGAAAAGGAGAATATTTATTTTCTGGGATTCTCACAAGGAGCTTGTCTTGCCTTAGAATTTACAGCCAGAAATGCTGCAAAATACGGTGGTGTTGTCGCTTTTACAGGCGGACTTATTGGGGATAAAGTATATGAAGATCATTATGCCGGAAACTTTGAAAACACCCCAGTTTTTATTGGTACAAGCGATCCTGATTTTCATGTTCCGGTAGAAAGGGTAAATGAAACAGCCGCACTTTTAGAAAAAATGGGAGCAATAGTTACTAAAAAAATCTATGACAATATGGGACATACCATAAGTCAGGACGAAGTAGATTTTGCCAACGCACTTGTTTTTACTAAAAAATAATGATACAAATTACCCGTGTTTACAGCGATGCAAATGGCGAAAATTAATCTTTATAAAATTTTAAAATATCAGTCACCGATTAAAGGATTATAATAATTTTTGTTTCACGCAGATTTAAAATGATCTAAGCAGATAGTCTCAAATTTTTTAATGTTTCAATGTGTTTTAAAATTAACCAGAATAAAAAATCTCCTAAATCTGCCAAATCTGCGAGAAAAAAACAGTCACAGATTAAAAAAAATCTGCTAACTCAGAGTGAAAAAACCTCAGAAATAAGCAAAGAAAAAATCAAAAAAACATCAATCACGGATTAAAGGATTATAATAATTTTTATTTCACGCAGATTTAAAATGATTTAAGCAGATGGTCTCAGATTTTTTCATGTTAAATGTGTTTTAAAATTAACCAGAATAAAAAATCTCCTAAATCTGCCAAATCTGCGAGAAAAAAACAGCCACAGATTAAAAAAATCTGCTAACTCTGAGTGAAAAAGCCTCAGAAATAAGCAAACAAAAAATCAAAAAAATATCAGTAACGGATTAAAGGATTATAATAATTTTTATTTCACGCAGATTTAAAATGATCTAAGCAGATAGTCGCAAATTTTTTAATCTTTAAATGTGTTTTAAAATTAACCAAAATAAAAAATCTCCTAAATCTGCCAAATCTGCGAGAAAAAAACAGCCACAGATTAAAAAATTCTGCTAACTCTGAGTGAAAAAACCTCAGAAATAAGCAAAGAAAAAATTATAAAAAATATCAGTCACCGATTAAAGGATTATAATGATTTTATTTCACGCAGATTTAAAATGATTTAAGCAGATGGTCTCAGATTTTTTCATGTTAAATGTGTTTTAAAATTAACCAGAATAAAAAATCTGCCAAATCTGCGTGAAAAAACAGCCACAGATTAAAAAAAAATCTGCTAAATCTGCGTGAAAAAACCTCAGAAATAAGCAACCAAAAAATCAGAAAAAAAATGGAAAAAGAAACTGTAAGAATTGAGAATTTCAGCGATGCTGTTTTTGCGATTGCGATTACACTTTTGGTCTTAGATCTTCATGTTCCGGATACAAATGTTGTAAAAAATGGTACTGATCTTTTAGTTTATCTAAAAGGCGAATGGACATCCTACCTTGCTTTTACGCTTTCTTTTTTCAGTATTTTTATCATGTGGGTCAATCATCACAAAATTTTCAAACAAATTTACAGCCGCAATACTGCCATAATGTTCACTAACGGATTAATACTTTTTCTGGTTACAGCAGTATCATATCCTACAGCATTATTAGCCCGTTTTTTTGATGGGCAGGCTTCCGGTATTGCCGTAGCAATTTATACCGGAATCTTTGTTCTTATCAATATCTCGTACAACCTTTTGTGGTTTATAGCGAGTAGGGACAGGAAACTTTTACGTCCTGAAATTACCAATCTGGCCATAAAAAAAATCAGAAACAATTACCTGTACGGATTTCCAACCTATTTAATTGCTTTTGCAATTTCATTTCAATTTCCAAAAGTTGCTTTGGCAATAAGCATGCTTTTGCTCCTTTATTGGGCAGTTTCTTCCGGAAAAATAAAGATGATTCAGGAGTAAAATCAACTAAAGAAATGTTCTTTTTTAATACCCAGTTTTTGCATTTTAGAAATCAGCGTTGTTGCGGGTAAGTCTAATAAAACTGCTGCACCCTGAGGTCCCGAAATTCTTCCGTTGCATTTTTTTACCACTTTTAGGATGTGCTCCTTCTCTACTTCCTGCAAGGTTTTGGTATAAAAATCAGTTTGGGCAGTATTGGGGGCTGTGACCGGAAATTCAGGAAAAGACATTTCTTTTATCGTTTCCTCTTTTGCAAACAAAATACTTCTTTCGATCATATTTTCTAATTCACGCACATTTCCCGGCCAGGCATTTGCCAGCATACTGTTAAGTACTTTTTTTGAAAAACCTTTAATTTTTTTTCCTGTTTTTTTAGAATGCCTTTCCAGGAAAAAATTTCCCAAAACGGTAATATCTTCTTTACGTTCCCGCAAAGCCGGCAACGGAATTGGAAACACATTTAGACGATAATAAAGATCACTTCTAAAGCGCTCCTGAGCAACCTCATTGGCCAGCGATTTGTTTGTAGCCGCAATAACCCTTGCATTTATTTTGATGGTGTTTTTTCCGCCAATTCTTTCTATTTCCTTTTCCTGTAAAACACGAAGCAATTTCCCTTGTAGTTCTAAAGGTAACTCCCCTATTTCATCCAGAAAAATAGTACTGTTTTCGGCCTGTTCAAATTTGCCAATTCGTAGTTCCGTTGCCCCCGTAAAAGCTCCTTTCTCATGTCCGAACAATTCACTTTCGATAAGATTTGCCGGAATTGAAGCACAGTTTAATTTGATCATTTTTTTATTCCCAACCAATGACAAACTATGAATAGCACTGGCTACAAGTTCCTTTCCGGTGCCTGTTTCTCCGGAAATTAAAACTGTAGACGGAGATAATGCTACTTGTGCAATCAATTCATAAACGTTTTGCATTGCGGCACTGTTTCCTATAATTCCCTGAAAACCTATACGGTTTATCGCTACCGCTTGTTCTTTTTCCGGGGCCGAATTGCTTTTTAAAAAATTCAACTCACTAAGCTGGTTTTCATATTGCTGAGCCAGAACAATATTGCGCATGGTGATGCAAAGTTGCACCGCAAATCCTCTAATGATCCGGTTCGATTCCCTGCTAAAAGCAACCGCATTTCTAAAAAACAAAAAAAGCACATTTCGCCCTCCTTTACTATAAGGGAGACAAACCCCAATGCCGTTCCGGAAACCCTTGTTATTTGCAATAGTAATGTAATCCGGAACATTATTTTTTTTTGCGTCTAATGTTTTCAGATCAAAGACAACCGCATCAGCAGAATCTGTACAAACATCAAAAAAACCATCATTTGTCATATAACTTTTAAGTGCTGAATCTTTCTGTAAAAATTGATAGAAAATATGATAGTCCGTTTCTGTATCATTCGACGAAGCCAAAATAAAATCATCAAAATGCAACTGTTCTTTTAATACATCGTTTACAACAGTATTAAATTCATCTTTTGTTAAAGCCTGAGACAATGCATTGCAAATAGAAAAAATCAAGGTTTGCTCCCGTTCCCTTTCCTGCAATCGGTTCATTATAATAGCAGTTTGATCTGTTGGCTTTTCCATAAAGGATAATTGGTATGGTTATACTGGTAAATTTAAGTAATAGCCCTAGTTAAAATACTATCGGTTTTCTAAATAAATACTTTTTGACTCATAAAATTACGATATATCGTGTAATTCAAAAACATAAAAAATAATTAAAACATTAATATACAAATACTTACCACAAACGGAATACTATTTGGCTATTAGAACACAAATAGAAAATTGAATCGCTTTTTATTTCTTAATCTAGGTTAATCGATGCACAGCCATAACGGACGTAAATTTGTAAAACAAAATCAATAACAATTTAATATAAAAATACCATGGAAAATAAAATTTTAGGCTTACACCACATTACTGCAATTGCAGGTGATGCTAAACGCAACTTCGACTTTTACTCAAAAATATTAGGTTTACGTTTTATAAAAAAAACAGTAAATTTTGATGATCCGGGAACCTATCATTTTTACTTTGGTGATGAAGTTGGAAGTGCGGGAACAATCTTAACTTTTTTCCCTTGGGGAGAAGGAATTCAACAAGGACGAAAAGGTTCCGGAATGGCAACCGAAATTGGATATTCAGTTCCTGAAGGAAGTCTTGATTTCTGGCAGAAACGCTTTGAAAAATACAATGTGATCTACAACAAACCTGCTGAAAAATTTGGCGAAAAATACCTGACTTTCTTAGATCCTGATGGTTTAAAATTAGAATTAATCGAATCTAAAACCGGGGATAACAGAAAACCATGGGAAACTGATGAAGTAAAAGCTGATGTGGCAACGAGAGGTTTTCATAACATTACACTTACTTTAAACAGTATAAAAGCAACTGCTGCGATCTTAACCGAAATTTTTGGTTACAAATTAATCGAACAAGACGTAAACCGTTACCGCTATGCAACTGATGCTGTAGAAAATGCTGCAATTGTTGACCTGGTAGAGCTAGCCGAAGAAAAACGCGGCCATGTAGCCAACGGATCTGTTCACCACGTAGCGTTCAGAGTGCAAAATGATGAAATTTTAATGCACTTTCGTGAAAAAATCGAAGAATTTGGGTTGTCTATTACACCGCAAATTGATAGAAACTACTTCCACTCTCTTTATTTTAGAGAACCAGGCGGAGTTTTATTTGAAATTGCTACCGAAAATCCTGGATTTACAGTAGATGAAAGCTTAGAAGAATTAGGAAAAAATCTAAAACTGCCTGCACAATACGAATCTGACAGAGCCAGTATCGAAAAACATTTGGTAAAAATTAATTAATTATAATCTGTTGGGGGTAATTTCTTGTTTTTTTCGCTTTACATGGGGCACAAAAAAATCTAGCACATAGAAACATAGGTTTTACAGATAATAAAGAAATGCAAAAAAAAAATATATTTCTTTCACATAACAACTTATGTACATTTTAACGAAGTGAAAAGCCTTCTTTAAGCAAACAAAAACGATGTTTCTATGTGTTAAAAATAAGTACTCCCAAAAGGTAAATGTCTCTCAAGAGATTAATATCCTAAAGAGGCTGTTAGAAAAGTAATTTTTCGGACAGCCTCTTTTTATTTGATACAAATTCAACTGTTATTTTTACTTTTCTTATTGCAAAAGAAACTCTTCATTCCTTACTCCGTTAGGTTATGTTTGGGATCATAAAGCATAGCGGTACACAAACAATTTTTTCTCTCTTTGTTCATTAATATCGGGCAGTTGATACAGGATTTACAACTCTCCCAAAAAGTCTCATCTGTGGTTAATTCAGCATAAGTAACAGGTTCAAAACCCAGTTCGTGGTTCATTTTCATTACCGCAAGACCCGTAGTCAGACTAAAGATACGTGCCTCAGGATATTTTTGACGACTTAGTTCAAAAATTTTACTTTTAATTTTCTTTGCAAGCCCTGTATGTCTAAATTGAGGTGCCACTATTAATCCGGAATTCGACACATATCGACCATTATCCCAGCAAGATATAAACGAAAAACCTGCCCATGCACCATCTGGCGCAAAAGCAATAACAGCTTCTCCCTTTTTCATTTTTAGCGCAAGAGATTCAGGAGAGCGTCCCGAGATTCCTGTACCGCGGGCTAATGCAGAAGATAAAGTCACTTCGCAGATTTCCTTTACCCAAAAAAGGTGTGCTTCGCTGGCGACTTCAATCGTAAAATTATGGAGCCCTTCCGGTTCGTGATCATTATGTATTAAAGGTGTTTGGTCTTGTAATAAGTACGGCAAAGGAAAATCTTTGCCAGAAGAATCTGAAGTAAGTTGTAGGGTTTTCATATTTTATGGAACATATTTCCTCTTTGTTAATAATGCTAAGTACCTAATCGATTTAGAAATACAAAATGCAAGATCCAAATCACATACCACGATTAAAACAAAAACCCTACTACCTACAAATACAGGCTTTATAGCAATAAAACGATATTATTTTACATTCATATCCTTATCAAAATGATAAAATCTTATCATTCTGATAGCAGCTAATCCCTATAATCAGGGTAATATTTGAACGCCGACAGTTACTTTATTACTTCTAATTTTTTCATCACTACCAAATGCAGTTATAATTGCCGAAAGACGAAATTTATTTAAAATAGTAACGCCTGTTATCACCTTGCCGTTCAAAAAAGCTTTCTCATGACTTAACCCCAGATTCTGATAAAACCCATTGTTGCCCAAAGTATAATTCATATTGCCCTGAAGAAAGAAATTGAACCTTTTATTATCTGAAGAAATTCCCAAATAAGAATTTACTCCTACACTTCCATTGGCTGTTGATGTATCAACGTTACTACTAAGATCTTTCAAATCCATTGCTCCTTTTACATTGGCATAGCTATAAGAGGTAATCTGGTCTCCATTACTTTGGTTTGTTGAAAAAAGCGGGAGTAGTAATTCCAGATAAAAATTTCCACCTCCGTTTACCAACCTGCTTAGCGCCTCTTGTTCTGCTTTGTATTTGTCCTTGGCTGCTACCTCCTGAGGTGTCTCTGCGGTATTCTTTGCTCCGGAAGATATCGAAAGAACACTTCCAAAAGTTACTCTTACTGCCCACATATTATCCGTAACAATTTCATTTTGAACAGAAGTAGCATCACTATTGCTATTTAATGCAAACGAGTTTAGTAAAATAGGCTTATCTACATTATTACTGTACATATCATGAAAAAACTTTTTTCTGTTAGATCGAGCCAATGTTGGCAATACCCAATCAAATTTGTCCAGAGATGCCAGTCTTTCATTTCTCTCCTGAAGCTCCTTCTCACGTTCTGCTTTCTTTTTATTAATCAGCCCATTAATGGAGTCTAAAGCTTTAAGATTCAATTTACCTTTTTGATTTTTTATGACCGTAAAGTACATATTGATACTGTCATTCTTTCGCTCTATTACTTCTGAATAATAATCATCATAAACTTGATATGCATCATCCCTGCGCAAATTTTCGAGGCTATTTCGTAAGGAATCAATTTTCTGGTCCTTTTCCATTATTTTTAGTGAAACATCTAGTTTTTCAGTTTCCGTTTTTTTAGAAGGAAGTGACGTTGCAAGTGACTTTTTCTCTTCTTCGATTATTTTAATACGTCCGTCAATAAAGCTCTTCCAATCCTTTTGATACGATAAGCTATTGGTAAATACTGCACTTTTTGCTTCGTTTATAGAGGGCGTCTGAGCCTCAGCTTTTAAAATAATAAAAAGAAATGCAAGGGTTAGTGTAATTTTTGATTTCATAATTTCTGGGTTTTAATTGGTTTATTTAGTCTTTTTGGCCGAATCCATTTTTTTCAAAATGCCATATCTTAACATCTTAGAATGGTTATCATATCCAATTCTTCAATATTTAATCCCGTATCAAATACAAGTCCCTTATTTTATTAAGAGCAACTACAATCAACACAAAACAACTAGTAATCAGATAATTGCATCATTAACACAGAACAAGTTTATGCAAAAAAACACAGTCATATATAAGTAAATACACCTGATTTTGAATAATTTAAGCAACTAAAGCAAAAGTCAGTCATTATAAAATTTTTAAGGTTAACCGGACTTGACCTTTATTTTTCTAAAATTTCTCCTTTTTCATGAAGGCTCTGTAAAATTTAAATTCCTTACATTTACTTTTTGGCTGACAAATTACGCTGCATGAATAATCAATTCCTGAAGCGTTTAGCCAATTAATTTTAAGCAGTCAAGATGGAAGAATATACCGTATCAGTGGCATCATTACTTTTGAGTGATAATCCAATACCGAATAGTCAAATAAAGAAAGCCGATTTATTACCTGATCCTGAATCTCAGTTAGATTCTATAGAAATGAAGGAAAAACCGCTTCTGGATTCCAGTATTCCGTATAGAAATTTGACAAATGTTGAGACTAAAAAACAAAGCATTGCACAGCTTATTGATAAACTGGATGTCGAAACAAACATTCGATATCAAAGAACAGTAGAAGATACCTATTGCAATGTGTACTCTTATGACTACTGCTATTTTAGTAAAGTGTACCTGCCAACGGTGTGGTGGACAGATGAAGCTCTCAAAAAAATATTGAAAGGGCAAGAAGTCGAAGCTGTTTTTGAGCAAACTGTCGATCGTATTTATTCTAGCGCCATACACGATTGGTTTTTAGAATGGGGCGCTAGTTTTGGCTGGAAAAGAATGTTTACGACTGATGAAATTCAAAACGCAGTTAATACAAATGGTGGAATTGGAATCATTTGTGCCAAACGAAAAGAAAAAGGATTATCCGGACATATCGTTCCTGTTGTTCCTGAAAATAGTTTGCATAAAGCATATCGCGAAAACGGAAAAGTAGTATATCCGCTACAATCTCAGGCAGGGAAATTAAATTATAATTATTTTTCAGAAGTTCGAAAAGACTGGTGGAATGACGCGTTATATTCGTCCTACGTGTTTTATTACCACGATTAAATAAAAGAAGTAACCCTATTGTAAAAAGCTGTAAAAAAAATATTGATTTTCAGCGCATTAACTACTTGCAAATAACATAATAAAAAACTACTTTTGCAACTTAGAAAAAACAAGGATAGCAAAATTTGCAATTAGGCTATTCATCCGCTTAAATTATTGATATAAAAGTAATTACTAACAATGGCAATTTTATAACCTTCTTATAAAATTTTACTTTTTTATCAATCTCTGAGCCGATTCAAGTGCAAAATTTCTAATAAAAATTCCTATAATTTAAAAGTAAGATAAAACTTTTTTAATGGAAGCAAACTATTATGCTTAATCCGTTATAGGTTTCCTGTCTCTAATTCTAACCAATTAGAGTATTAGTTTCTGAATAAAAAAAGCTTTAAAAGTTCAAAATAACCTTAAAAAAAGAAAGTAAGTATAAATGAAAGACAATCAGACAAAAAAATATTATTGGGGAATAGGATTAGAAAACGAAACCTATATGCAATTTGAAGAATCCCTTATAGTCTCTGGTGAATTTATACAAGAAAAAATTGGTTTTGAAAAATACAGTATTGATTATAGAAAATGTTATAAACCGGAAAGCTTAGCTCCAATTTTGAAAAAAGCTTTTGGTTTGAACGAAAACTATAAAGTGAGCAGAATGATGAATAGTCATTCGCTTGAAAAACTGGATATCAATTATCAGCACAAAACAATCGCGCCAATAAAACCATTAATCGATACAGAAACTGGTGAGGTAAGCGCGCAACCCCTTGAAAATCCTGATTATCTCGGAAAATCTATCATGGAACTTTTCCTTGAAGATCAACCCTACAATATTCAAAGTATGATTACCCAAAGAAACAAAACGATGGGTTCTGTACATTTTGATGGTGATTCTATCGAATTTGTAACTAAATATTTTGAAAACAGAACAATAGCCGAGTCTTGCAAAGAACTAAAAGCTACCAAAAAATTATTCCTGGACAAAATCAATGAATCATCTGTGTTAAACGGAAAATTGAACTTTCCGGATTACAACAATGGTCTTAACATGTTTATGACCAATCAGGAAAATCTTGTTTTGTTTAATAACGGAACCTACCATTTTCATATTACATTACCATCTCTAACAGAGGATAGCAGAATTGTAGACTACAACGATTTTGAAAAAACACATGCCAATGCCATCTATTTATTGCAATGGTTTGAACCGTTTTTTATAGCAACTCTGGGCAGTCCGGATATTATGGGCGTGATAAGCGACAAATACAGTTTAGATAAAAAGTTTACTTTGGGCTCTATGCGAAACGCTATGTCTCGCTATATAGGTGTAGGAACTTATAATAAAGCAATGCCAAAGGGCAAAATCTTAACCTATAAAGTAGATGATTTTAGAAAACTGCTAAAATTTGAAAAAGAAGAAAATATCTGGTGGCGCGATCAGATCGAAGCAGACATGGAATATGAAATGCTGTCTGAAGTAGGTCTTGATTTTAATCAGGAAAAAATGTACCAAAGTGGTTTTGAATTCAGAAGCTTTGATGAGTTTCCGGCAGAATACTTAAACGATGTTCTTTTTTCGATTATCTTAATTTGCGAGCATTCTTTAAACCTGCCTGATGTACAGTGGGGACATGATAGCGCAGCCTGGAACAATCTGGTTTTTAAATCCTTAAAAATGGGGTATTTAACTGAAATTAGTGAAGCTGAAAAGAAAGAAGTCCTGGATTTATTGCAATTATTAAACGTATCAGATTCTAATTACGACACCCTAAAATCAGAATTTGAAGCTATTGTTTTGTTAGATGAATTTTTCTTCAAGATTCTGGCTGTTTTACATGATAAGTACAAAGACAATAATGTTTGTCTGGATGCCATGTACGGACAAAAAACAAGTTCTCCGCCTCAATGGGATAACTTTAATAAATACCAAACCGAGAGACATTTGCAACAAATAGGTTCTTTCTGCGATAATTAAAATATCCTGTATAAATATAAAAATGGGACAAAGAATTTTTCTTTGTCCCATTTTGCATTTAAAAAATTATCATATTTTTTAAATAACTAATTGCTTAATTAATATGCTAATCAAGGTATTATTTTATCACTTCTTAACTGTGTAAACAACTCAAAAAACGAATCTCTGGTGTCTTTATAAACTGTAAAACCAAGTTTTCGGCTTCGTGACATATCAGTCATAACTTCTAGAGGACGCCCTAAGTCAAGATCAGTATGCCAGGCAGATGCTAACTGGTTTAAATCTTCTTCGATCAAATGATGTTCTTTTGTTATTGTTTTCCAGATCAAATTCTTTTTATCTAAAACTATTTCAAGTGGTTTTATAGTTTCATCATATTCTTTACATTCAATTTCAAACCATTGTGCTATTTTTGGCCAAAGCCATTTCCAACGAAAAACATCTCCGTTTGTACTATTAAAAGCCTGATTATATGCTTCTGGAGTAGTTGCTGCCCAGATAATTTGATCTGCCAGAACTTTTGCATCCGTAACATCAGATATACCATTCCATTGTTCCTTAGAACCCGGCCATATAAACGGAATTCCTTCATGTTTGCAAATACTGGCATAAACAGCCAATGTCGTTCCCATATTCATGGCATTACCAATAGTTTTACCAATTAGAGTATGAGGTCTGTGTATATTCCAGGTAAAGCCATCTCTGGCAGCAGCTTCATAAACTTCGTCTTCCTGCGCGTAATAAAAATTCTTGATTTCTAATCGTGGCTGCTCTTCTCGTAATGGGGTTTCCGGCAATGTTCCTGCCGTGGCATAAGCGTCAAAAGGTCCTAAATAATGCTTTAAACCTGTAACCAGCGAAACATGCTTTACAGATTTTTTAGGTGATAATACGTTCAATAAATTTCGAATCATAGCGCTATTTACCTTAATATTTTCTTCTTCAGTATCCTTACGCATCCATGTTGTAAAAAAAACATGTGTAGGTACAACGTCAATTAACGCATTTGTAAGTGATTCTATATCAAGTAAATTGGCAGCAATTGGTTGCAAACCTTTATTATCCCTTTTAGGGTTTCGGGAAAGCCCAAAGACAGTCCATCCGTTTTCCAAAAGTTTTGCAGCAAGATTACTTCCTGCAATACCGGTTGCTCCTACTACTAAGGCAACATTTTTGGCTTTTTCTTGTATCGATAATTTTTGAAAATCCATAAGATGTTTATTTTTTTTCAAAATTACTACCAAAATACAGTTCAGAAAGATGACCTGAAACAAGAAATTCGATTGATCTAAATCAATTATTTCTGCCCAAAAATTATATTCTTTTTAAGCCTGCTTAGGGTTTCAGGCGAAAGACCAAGATAAGAAGCCCATAAATTTTGTGGTATTCGCTTGATCAAATCAGGATTGTTTTCTAAAATATGCCTGTATTTTTCTTCTGCAGTATGCGTATGCGAGCTTATCAATCTCCTCTCTTTTGTAATCAGGCTATTCTGAAAAAGTTTCCTGAAATACCTGTCCATTGCAGGGACTTTTAAGGTTAGATTTTCGAAATCCTCACTGGTAATTACCAGAACATCTGAATCTTCTATTGCGTCAATACTGTAAAAAGAAATTCCGCCGCTAAAAAAACTGCTCATATCTGATGTCCACCAGCCTTCAGGCGAAAACTGATTGATATGCTCATTGCCTTTATCATCGATATTATAAGCTTTTAAAAGTCCTTTTGAAACAAATGATAAATAGTTACAAACATGTCCTTCAACAACCAAAAATTGTTTTTTCTTTAGTTTTTTAGGCTTAAAAAAAGTCTTAATCAGCTCCTTTTCAGATTGTGTCAATTGGACTTTTTCTTCAATATGTTTGAAAATTATATCGTACATTTTAGTTTTTTAATTGATGAAACAGCAAGAATAACAAAGGTATACTATTTATTTTTTACAGCCAGCCAACGAACAGCGGCAAAGCTTATAAAATAGTATGTTACAGTTTTTTATCTAACCCAAAGTAAAGGCGAAGTCTCCCGACTTCGTACCCTTTCCAATAATAATGAAAACCTATTTTTATCTCTGTCATTATCAATTTATAAAGCTTCAAAATACCGTTTACTTTTTATTTCAATGAATCTATATTCTTTAATTTATGTAACATCTGTGTGTTCACGAGCAAGATACTCGAGCCAGTAGCGGGAATTTCGAAGAGTGGCGAGGGAATTTATAAAAACTAAAAGAATTGTTTTAAATTTCCTTGTAAAAATATTTTAGAGGTTTATTAATTTTCACATGTTGCTCTAACAATTCTTTAAAAAATGAAGTGCTATGTATTAAGCTATCAATATAAAACTCACTTCCCTTATTATACAAATAATAAGTTATTCCTTCGTAAACAAAGGGTTCATTTGCATATTGTTCTGGAAATCTTTCTCTTAATTCTTCTTTAAAAGGATTAAAATCAGAGTGTTTTAATAATTCTTCAATTCTTTTATTTAATGCAGGTATCAAAATTTGTAATATTTCAACATCTATTTCAAATTTTTTTTCTGAATAAATTCTCTGTTTTATTACTTCTTTTAATTTAGGGTCGATCTTTAATTTAGAATAAATATTGAAATTATTCTCTAAATTTGCACTAATAACTATTTCATTTAAAGTGTTAAATATTCGTAATATTTTCATCTATTTCTTTTTTAATTTTACAACAACACTTTTTCCTAATAGGCTATAATCTTGAATTATCCCATACCCTCTTTTTTCCATAGTCTGATAAAAAAGAGTTCTTTTAATAGCTAGAATTTCATCTCCAGTTTCATCGAAAGCTTCATTAAATTGTTTATATCCTAAAGATTCTCCATTAGGGTAACGAGAGTCTGTTTTCCATTCTACTTTTATACTTTTAACCCTATCTCCAAAAGTTTCAAATGCTTCATCAGTCCATTTTTGACCAATACCTTTCGCTCCTGCAGTATTAAAATCAAATTCTAATTCACCTCCATATAATCTTGCACTATTTTCCCAAGTAGCCAATTCTTTATTATTTAAAGATTTCCAAATTATTCTATCATTATAGACGAGTATTTCGTATTCTATTTCTCCAAATTTTTTAGTACTTCTATTTACTAAATTGGCTAATTCATATTCACTTAAACCATATTTCTCAGGATTTACCTGTAAATCCTCTAGCGCCTCTTCGACCTGTTTAGCGGTATATTTACCTCTCCAGGCAGAAAACTTACTAATCCCAAAAGTAACAACTTTTTGAACTACGATATTTAAAATTCCTTGTTTTATTCCGTTTAAGGTGCTTTGGCTTATTTCGACTTCAGACAGGTTTTTTCCACTTTTTAATTGGTTCAAAACATCATCACCAAAACCTACTACAAAACCACTGGCTCCGGCACAAGCCGTTCCGCATTGGTTTACTAATGCTGCTGTTGCACAACTTGTCGCAGCACCAGGGATCGAAACTTCCTGCATTAATTGTTTGGTTGTAAAACTTTCGTTTAAGTACCTTTTTACAATGGCATTAATCCCCATTTGAAAACCTGCATCAAGGGTAAATCCGGTGACACATTCGGTTGCTTTTATTCCTCCCAATGCTTCTACGGAACCCATTCCTAATGCACTATAAAACACCATTTGTTCCATGACATCTGCAAACTGGGCTTGTGTAGAAACTCCTTTTGGTATCGCTATGTCTTTCGTACAAAAACCAGGTTCACTTTCTTTTGGCTCAGTATCTTTAATGTAAATTGTAGCGTCAATTGCAGGTTTAAGACCATCAACAGAATTAGGAGCATAACTCAACCAGAAAAACTTTATGTCTTGTTTGTTTAACTCAGCATCTTTTGTTTCTATCAAAAACAAATTTTGTTTTGGGTTACTACCATTATTCCAATCTTTATAATGAGTTATTTTCAAAGTGCCATTTTCTTCATCATAAACAGAGGTTTGATATTCTTTACTGCCTTGGGCTGTTGCTTTATTATTAGATACTTCACTAAAAGATAATTTTAGATAATTAACTTTTTCTATAGCCAGAAAAGCTAAAACATTTGTTAAGTCTTTTTCGCATTTATCACTTATAAGCTTATTGACTTTATCATAAGAAGTTTTAACTTTATCAAGATCTTTTTGAGTCTGAGCACCTATAGTTGTATAATTCGTTGATGCTAAATCATCTAAGGGTACTTTTAAGTTTTCTATTTCTTTCTTAATTTCCTCAGAATAACCCTCTCCTTTTACTAATTCTTTATATTTTTCTTGGGTCTCAAACAAATTGGTTATGACTTTTTCTCCCCATTCTTTATCAAAATCAGATTGAGATATTGTTCCTGCTTCTTTTTGTTTTATCAGATCATTCGCTTTATCAAACAAATCAGCGATCTCATTAACTAAGTCTTTAAAATCATTTACAATATCATCTACATCCACAACATTGCCCCAATCCGGATTATAACTGGTCTGGACAACACCACTTATCAATTGATAATCAGTATTGATGGTGATATTCTTAAACTCTACTGCAATTTTGGTATCTGCCAGATAAGGCACAATGATGTATCCTCGTCCGGAATAGGAACCTTTTCCTTGCAATTCCAGAATCGTTACCGGGAAATCGCCTGCGGTAAAGGTTTCGCTTTGTATTAGGTTGCTAAGTGGTGTTTGGTTTTTTAGGTCTATTTTAGGTATGATACCGCAATTATAGGCAGCTATTCCTTTGTTGTCTGTTGTGGTGGTAAAGGTATTTATAGTAGAATAGGTGTACGATTGATCTTCTTCGCGTACAGGATCGCAGGTTGCTCCTACTCTAAACTGGTAGGTTACTCCGGGTTCTAAGTTGGTGATTAGACTTTGGGTATTTACGGTATAGGTAGAAAACCATTGTGCATTGCGAACATCTTGCTTTTTGTACTGCAAATGGTATTTTTTATGATCCGGCAATCCCTGCCAAGTAATTTTGACACTGGTTGGGCTTTGTGACTGGCTTAATACAAATGTGGGTGGCGCACAATTGGTGGCGTATTTAAACGAATAGATTTTGCTATAGCCGTTATTTTTGAAAACTGCATTTTCTGAAAGTCCTGTGGTCGAAATTGCTTTTACTCTCCAGGCATAACGCATTCCGGGGATTAGTATTGGCATGCTTAAATTGTACATCAATGCGGTACTAAACAAGGTTTGCTCATACAATAACGGCGACATCTGAAACGCAAACTGCGGGTCGAGTGTGGGATCCAAAATCTGTTTGAGTTCGAACTTGTACGAAACATTGGTAGCGTTCATCTGGCGCGGGGTCCAGGTAAACATAATGTTCGGGAAATCGCTTGCGGCGATTTGTTCGTTTTTTTGTGGGGTGTTTAAAAGCGGAGGATCATTGAGCATCAAATACAATCCGGCACAGCTTTTTTGAGCTATTTTTTGATTGGTAACAAAATCATACAGCTCAAAACAAAAATTGTACATTCCTTCAGGTAAACCATTGGCATATTGGGCTGCGGTGATGCCTTGCAGGTTTTCTAATCGAAACAAGGCTCCAATATCGGCATTGGTCAGGGTTACAAATGAACCTCCAGTGATAAAAACAGGGCGTTGTCCTACTATAAAATCATTACTTTGTATGTTGAATCTGCTGCCTTGTATGATTAATTTTAAGCGTACTTGTCGGTACGACAGCATAATATCAGTTGGGTTAACTAGCAGTCTAAATTTGGTATCCATGCTGGTAGCATAGTCTGATAATTTTGAACTGTACGGACTATTAAAAATAGGGGTTAACTGAACGGGATAAAGTTGGGCATACGTGTTTAAACTCCAAATCAGAACGATAAGGAAGAATAGGTTTTGGTAAAGTTTTTTCATTTTTAGAGAGCTTATGGTTTTGTATAACCGTAATTTAAAAATGAAAAAAATGAAGGGATACTCTTAAAAGTTTTAAAAATGTTAGGATAAGGCTTAGTTATTGGCCTTCAATTGGCTAGTTCGCGACGAAAAAACCTTTTCATGCTGTATGGGCTTATTAATAAACTACAACTTTGAATACATAAATAGTTTACCTTTGTAACCATCTGATAATAATACAATTGTGCAACATAAATTCTATAAGAGTCTTGTTTTTGTATGTACTAAATTTGTTTGTATTACGGATTTAAAAAAAATATTATGACAACTTCAAATCACAAAAACAATATTTCGAGCGCAAGGACATCAGATAAAAAAGTAGAAGTAAAGTCGACATCGTCCAGAAATAATGAAAAGACTACTACTGAAATAAAAAAAACTACTACACCAAAAAATAATCATTAATAGCTAATGGTTATTTTTTTTTGCAATCCGGAACTTGCCTTATCCTCCGGCCTATTGTATAAATAGTACAGAAAAGAACAACATTATTTTCAATTTCTATTTGTAATATAATGCAGGTCTTAAGAAGTTAAGGATTCGTAAAAGTTTAAAAAAAAAGTTTTTTTTCGTTAGCAAAATCACTAACTTGTTTAGAATTAAAAATAATAATACCCTATTGGGCCTAATTATTTTAACCTATATAAAGATAGATTTTGTAAACTCAAACAGGTATACTTACATTTTTCAAAGCCAAATTTAATGTAACCTGCCTGAAGTAATTTTTATAACACTTAAAAAAACAGACTTATTATGCGAGTATCCGTCATACGCAAGAATATATTATTTACCCCTGATTCTAAAAGAGTTGTTGCCCGATATTTTATGAATGGTGATGAACGAACCCAACAAATGGTGACTCGTATAATGATGCTTGACGAAAAGCAGGTATTAGAAACCCTGGAACAAACGTTACGGGAATTTGCGAGACGCCATCGAAATATTTCTGCAATATTTTTTAAACATTGCGAAAAAATCAGAGGTTTAATTGAAGCCATGCAAATTGATTATGAAGCGATCTCTCTTGATCGAAAAATGCTCATAGGTTCTTATTGCACTATGGAATATGCAATAGAATCTGCCGCAATTTTTAACCCCTCTATTGTCGAGGATTTTGACCAGTCCGGTCTCGAAGCAGGCGAAAAACGCGTTATAATTTCTTTTCGGGCAACAGGCGAAGGTCATATTTCTTCTATTGTTTTCAGACGAGGAATTCTCGATAGAGACAACAACCTTCAGGTTATGAAAATTGGGCATAATATTGATAAAGCCGAGATTGAGCATAAAAGTTTATTCAATAAAGAGCGATTTTTATTGAAGTTATCCGAAATGCATACTCAGGATAAATACATTGCTCAGATTATGCAGGACTTGCCGGATGAATTTGAGTTCGCCGTTTTAAAAAGTATGGTCAGTACAGCTTTAAGTGATCCCTTGATTCGTCAGGAACGAAGAACTGCACTTGAAGAAATAATCTGGCTGGCGAATTCATTTTATGATTTACAATTCAAGCATGATTCAGATATTACAGAACGGGTTATTTTTCCAATATCCGATTCTGAAAGCCGTGGTATCGAGGATGCACGTTTTGTGCGTTTTGTCGATGATGATGATTCTGTACGCGTTATGGCAACTTATACAGCTTATAATGGTCATGCTATATTGCCTAAACTTATTTCGACCGAAGATTTTTATACCTTTAGAGTAATGCCGCTCCATGGTGTTGGTGCTCAAAATAAAAATCTGGCATTGTTTCCCAGAAAAATAAAAGGCAAATATGCAATGCTCGCCCGGATCGATGGCGTAAACAATTATATTATGTATTCTGACAGAGTAACACAATGGAACTCTCCTATACTCCTGCAAGAACCCCGTTATACATGGGAGTTTACACAAATAGGAAATTGTGGATCTCCTTTATGGACTACCGAAGGCTGGCTCGTTATAACACATGGTGTTGGTACCATGAGACGTTATTGTATTGGTGCTTCGTTATTTGATCTCGATGACCCGTCTAAAGAAATTGGAAGACTAAAAGAACCGCTCCTTTCACCATTAGAAGACGAGCGGGAAGGTTACGTTCCTAATGTGGTCTATTCCTGCGGTGCTATTATACATAACAATAGCCTGATATTACCGTATGCCGTATCAGACTATTCGTCGACTTATGCAATTGTAGATCTGGTAGAACTACTCGACGCTCTAAAGAAAAGTAAATAATAAAATGTTGGATGAAATAAATTTTAACACATCGAAACATAGCTTTTGTACCTTCAAAAAAAGGCATTTTACTTATTTAAATACACATAACTAAGCTATGTGATAGAAATGTATTTCTTTTTGCCTTCTTTTTAGCTAAAAAAAAATCTATGTTTCTATGTGTTAATTTTTTTTTTACCCAAGCGAAGCGAACAGATGAAGTAACTACACCCAACGGGTTTGTTGTATATAAAATACACTAAATAAGTTCTTTTGGGAGCTTATTTTTTATTTCTCTACTGCTTTTTGCAAATGTGCAGGATATCGATCACCTTGAATCGTAGTCTGAGCAAAAGCATCATCAATTTTTTTAACATCGTCTACAGAAAGATTAACAGCTGCTCCGCCAATGTTTTCAGTCAATCGGTTTGATTTTGTTGTACCCGGAATTGGGGCTATCCATGGTTTTTGCGCTAAGAGCCAACCCAATGCAATTTGAGCAGGCGTTGCCCCTTTTTGAGTAGCAATTCCGGCTAAAAGATCAATCAATTTTTGATTTGCTTTTCTGTTCTCTTCGCTAAAACGAGGTAGCGAATTTCTAAAATCAGTACTTTCAAAACTGGTATTCGCATTGATTGCACCTGTCAAAAAACCTCTTCCTAAAGGGCTAAATGGTACAAAACCAATTCCTAATTCTTCGAGTACAGGCAAAATTTCCAATTCCGGTTCTCTCCACCAAATCGAATATTCGCTTTGCAAAGCTGTTACAGGCTGTACTGCATGGGCTTTTCGTATCGATGACACGCCAGCTTCCGAAAGTCCAAAGTGTTTTACTTTTCCTTCTTGTATAAGATCTTTTACAGTTCCTGCAACATCTTCTATTGGCACGTTTTGATCTACTCTGTGTTGGTAAAACAAATCAATAACATCTGTTTTTAAGCGTCTTAAAGACTCTTCGGCAACGGCTCTGATATTTTCCGGGCGACTATCTTGTCCGTTAAGCGCGTTTCCGCCTTTAAAACCAAATTTAGTAGCAATAACAACTTCTTTCCTAAACGGGTTCAATGCCTCTCCTACCAACTCTTCATTGGCAATACCGTAAGCTTCTGCCGTATCAAAAAAGGTTATCCCTTGTTCGTAAGCTTCTCTGATTATTTTTATTGCGTATTGTTTGTCTATTGCAGTACCATAAGCAAAACTTAACCCCATGCAGCCCAATCCAAGAGCCGATACTTCTAATCCTTGTGTTC
Organism: Flavobacterium araucananum; assembly: GCF_002222055.1. GTDB lineage: Bacteria > Bacteroidota > Bacteroidia > Flavobacteriales > Flavobacteriaceae > Flavobacterium > Flavobacterium araucananum. The sequence continues at coordinate 77,809 of NZ_MUGS01000034.1, read as the reverse complement.
CCAATATTCTTTTTTCCATAATTTAAATTCTTTATATTATTATTATTTTTTTGACTAATTTGTCTATCATTTTGACCCTACAAAGTTCCTTTAATATTAAAAGCTTTCTTTTATACATATTACTGCTATTCTTACCATTTTTACTGATTTGAATACTACGGTTAACGTACTAATAATCTGTACACTATATTTGTACTATAAATTTAAAGAATACCAAAATGGATCCTATTATAAAACTTGAAAAAATTGTGCAATACAATCAATTAAAAGGTGTTGAAACGCAACATCCTCTTATAAGTGTATTTGATAATTCGACCAGCAAAGCACTACCCAATCATACCCGCATGCATTTTAGTTTTTATGCTATATTTTTGAAAGCAGGAAATTGCGGCGAATTAAAGTACGGACGCAATAACTATGACTATGATGATGGTACGATGGTGTTTCTTGCTCCGGGACAAGTCATTGAGATAAATAATCCGGATGATTATCTGCCTACAGGATTGGTCCTTTTATTTCATCCTGACCTCATAAAAGGCACTACGCTGGCAAAAAACATCAATCAGTATTCTTTCTTTTCTTATGATTCGCACGAGGCGCTGCATTTGTCTTTAAAAGAACAACAAATTATAAAAGATTTGTACGGCAAATTAGAATATGAATTAAGCCAGTCTATTGATAAACACAGCAAAAGCATTATCACCAATAATATAGAGCTTTTATTAAACTATTGTGTTCGCTTTTACGACAGGCAGTTTATCACGCGGGAGAATATCAACACTGATATCTTATCAAAATTCGAAAACATATTAAATGAATATTTCCTGTCTCAAACGGCTCAGGATATGGGTTTGCCTTCTGTAAGTTATTTTGCGGGGCTTTTGCATCTTTCGGCTAATTATTTTGGAGATTTAATCAAAAAAGAAACCGGAAAATCTGCTCAGGAACACATTCAGCTAAAATTAATTAACTTAGCCAAAGAACGCATTTTTGATACGGATAAATCTGTAAGTCAGATTGCGTTTGAACTGGGTTTTAAATACCCGCAGCATTTTAATCGAATGTTCAAAAAGAATACCGGTTATACGCCAATTGAATATCGAAGTCTAAACTAAAATTTTATAAATTATAAAGAATGCTTGATAATTTTCCTTTTTATCTGGGTATATTAATTGTTATTTTATTGCTCATTATGTTGGCTAATAAAATAAAAGTAGCTTACCCTATATTACTCGTACTGGCAGGATTGGCTATTAGTTTTATTCCCGGTGTACCCGCAATAAAAATCGAACCTGAACTTATCTTCTTTATATTCCTGCCGCCATTATTGTATGAAGCGGCATGGACAGTTTCCTGGAAAGAAATGTGGCGCTGGCGACGTATTATTACGAGTTTTGCTTTTGTAGTCGTTTTTGTATCCGCACTTTCTGTAGCCTTAGTCGCCAATTATTTTATCCCGGGTTTTTCATTGGCTTTAGGTTTTGTTTTGGGCGGAATCGTATCACCTCCGGATGCGGTAAGTGCCGGTGCGATCTTGAAATTTGTTAAAGTGCCCAAAACTATTTCGTCAATTTTAGAAGGCGAAAGTTTACTAAACGACGCCTCTTCCCTAATCATTTTCAGATTTGCAATGATTGCCGTAGCAACTGAGCAATTTATATTTTATAAAGCCGCAGTAAGCTTTAGCTGGATGATTTTTGGCGGTGTGGCAATTGGGTTATTTATTGGTTGGCTTTTTATGAAAGCACATAAATATTTGCCTACAGATGCCAATGTCGATATTGTTTTATCCCTTATTACGCCTTATATTATTTATCTCGCTGCCGAAGAAGTTCATAGTTCCGGAGTATTGGCAGTAGTAAGCGGCGGATTGCTTTTGTCTAATAACCGACACCGTTTTTTAAGTAGTAAATCTCGTTTGCAAGGCATAAATGTATGGGAAAGCTTTTGTTTTATCCTAAACGGATTCGTTTTTATGCTAATTGGTTTAGATTTACCCGAAATAACAAAAGGACTTGAAGCCGTTAGTATCACAACCGCAATTGGGTACGGTGTCCTGATTACTTTTGTTTTGATAGTGAGCCGAATATTGTCTTCGTATGGTGCTGTAATTGTTACACTCATCGCCCGTAATTTTATCACGGTTGCCGACAGAAGAAATCCGGGTTACAAAACTCCTTTTATATTGGGATGGACCGGAATGAGAGGTGTTGTATCCCTGGCAGCTGCATTATCGATACCCGTATACCTGAACAATGGTAATGGGTTCCCGCAACGAAACCTGATTTTGTTTATTACTTTTATTGTTATCCTTTTAACATTGGTAATTCAGGGATTAACACTGCCCTACTTTATCCGAAAAATTAAACTTACGGATGTCTACGATAGTCCTTTACCGCGTGATGAAGCCTACAATCTTTTACGAAAAGAATTGGCCGAATATGCTTTAGAGTATCTCAAGACAAATTACAACGATCATATCGAAAATAACACCTCATTGCAACAATTGATTCAAAAATGGGAACAGCTGAGTAATGAAATCGATGATGACTCAATAAGTAAAGATCTAAAAGAAATTTATCTTGATTTATTAAATCAGCAAAGGCAATGGCTAATCAATAAAAACAGAGACGATAAAACATTAGACGAATCTGTTATCAGACGACAAATGCATTATCTGGATATCGAAGAAGAGAAATTACGCTATATTTAAAAAAACAAAATTCCATTCGCCAAACGGCGAATGGAATTTTTCATACTTAACGAAAAAAATTAGTTTTTAATAATTTTTTTTGTTGTTACTGTTCCGTTATCAGCAGTAAACTGAACGATATAAATACCCGGAAGTTGTTTTGCAATGTTTACATTAAACTCTCGTTCTTTATTCGTTTTTCCTTCAAAAACAACTTTGTTATAAATACTGGTTATTTTTAAAGTTCCCTGCTCCTCATTGTTTATACTTATTTTAAGAATTCCATCTGTAGGATTAGGATAAATGGTAACCAAGCGAGATTCTGCTGCTTCTGTAAGGGCAATTTCATTTCCTTTCGTATTAGGTTTCCCTGCTTTTACAAGTGCAAAACGTTCACCGCCTTCCAGTTCGCGACTTCTCGCATCTTCCTGAACAAGGTCTAATGCAATTTGTTGATCTGCCGGGAAATCTTTTGCTACCCTAAAGTCAAACGTGATTCCAAAAGTTTCATTAATCTCAATTGGTAAATTTGCTATGTATGCTTCTCTTGAAGCAATAAGAATTTTATTTTTATCCAGAATTCTTACTCCTTTCAAACTTCCGTTTGCTTCTGCTCTTTCAAATAATTTTGGATCCAGTGTTGCTTCGATAGTACCTCCCAGATCAAAGAAATTATTTTTAAATTCTTCGTTAAATCCTTTATCTGCAAATCTTATATTTACAGTTTTAGATTTAATACCTCTAATAAATACTGCTGTAGGAGCTACAAAATCTGTTGTATTTAAGTTGTAAACACTTAGATTTTTCCAGGCAATGTTATTATTGTTTTTTGCATTTGCAGCGATGCTTACATTTGTTTGCTCATTAAACATAGGATCTCCCTGAGATTCTATTCTTGCGGCTAAACAAAAATGATGTTGATCATACGTAAAATCAGCAGGATTTGGCGGGTACCAAGGGATAACTACAGTAGCATTACCACCGGCTGCGATAGACGGAATATTTACCTCTCCTATTTCATCGCCGTGAACTACCGTACCCACAACAAAATTGACAAAATTTGTAGGCCATGTCAAGCCTGAAGAAGCTTTTGCAAAATAAAGTTTTACTTTTCCTGCAGTACTTGCAACAGTTCCTTTGTTGTATACTTTTATGTAAACTCCGTTTGGTGAACTCACTTTATATTCCGGATTTTCGTGTACCACACCACCATCAATATTTTGTCTTACCCAGATGTCCTCACTAATCCACATAGGTCCTGAATCCGGATTTGGCTGTAATCCAATATCATAAGGTCTGTCTTTTATGTACAAATCCGGTACAGCAATTCCTGTTACAATAACCGAAAATTTCTGACTGCTGTTTACCAAAGTCCCTTTGTGGGTTACTGTTACGGTATAATTGCCCGCAGCCCCAACAATACTAATGCGTTCAAAAGGATCCTTGGTGTTATCGCCTAAACCATTTGTAGTTGCTGTTAATAATCTGTACGGAAAATTCGTTCCTGCCGAGTTGGTTACACGAATGTCTAAATCGTTGATCAATTTTGCAGTGCCAATATTAGCTGTACTTCCAGAATAAGCTACTCCGGCAGGATCTGTCCAGGAAATTGAAGCTATCAGCGGATTTACACCATCTGATGTTACAGATAGTGTGTAAGTTCCTCCGTTAGCCAGGGTACTTTCCTGAATAATTGCCGATGTTCCGTTTTTTGTAATAGTCTCTGCCGCAAATTTTGCATTTAGCAAACCCCATCCAAATATAGCATCAGGACCTACAGCTCCCGCATCGTCTGCAGTGTGCAAAGCCAATCCTTTTAAGGTTGCTGCACGCATAAAATTTCCGGTTAGATTTTTATAATGCTGTTGCAACAAAAGCAATGTTCCGGTCACGTTTGGCGATGCCATAGAAGTTCCGGTTGCATTACCATAACTGGTATTTATTAGCGGTGTAATCGTAGGCGAAGTAAGTGTCGCTGTCGAATATACAGAAGTTCCGTTTCCGGTAAGATCGGGCTTGATTCTTAAATCATCTGTAGGTCCCTGACTACTGGATCCATTAATTGTAACACTTGTCAATGCTCCTGTAGCACTAATAACGGCATCATTGGCGTTGGCAATAACAAGATTGTTTTTGCAGGTACCAAATCCTGTTAGCTTATCATAAGCAGTAAAACCCCCTAACGGACTTGTATTGGCGGTATTATCACCTCCGTCATTTCCGGCAGCTTTGACCATCAGATAATACGGCGCATTGAACATCACATTATCCCAATCTCTTGCAATAGTCTGATAGGCTCCAAATTGCCATGGTGCTATTAAAACTGCTCCTGCACTATTTCTGGTAGCCCAGCCATACGAATGATTCGAGAGTAACATTCCGTTTGCAGCAGCTGTTGTTGCTTCGGCGAGATCACTATTCCAGTCATTTGTTTTAGCATTTGCCTGATTGGCCATCCCTTTTGCTGCTGCCACAGATCCTGCTGCCACAATAGTACCCGTAACATGATTGGCATGCTGGCTATTGTTACTCGACGGATTAATAGCAGTAACTCCGTCAAGAATAGAAACCCTGCCGCCAAACTCATTATGAGTAGGTAGCGTAGCGCCCCCGTCCCAGACATAAGCCGTCATCGATTGTCCGTTTAGATTAAGTCCTAAACCACCACCGGAATTCAAATAATTGGCTCGTGTAGATTTTGCAGCGTTAACATTTTCAGGAGTAAAATAAACCGGAAATTTCCCGTCGGCAGTAACATCTATCAATTCGCTTTGTGTACCATCTTTATTAATATAAGTGATACTCCAGCCATTGGTTCTCGCCAGACTAACGGCTCTTTCTTTGTTTTTATCCGATTCTGATTTGAACCTGACACTCAAAGATTCGAGCTCTGAAAGATTGGTATTCGATTTAATAATTTCAATATCATTTTGCGTTTGCGAATAACCAATTCCGCAGACACAAAAGAGGGCAATTTTGTATAAATTTTTCATAAGATTTGATTTAAGGGGTTAATCATTTTTTCATATTCAAAATCTTTGTAAAAAATTGGGGGACTTCTTGTTTTCATAATTTTAGGGTTTTAAAGGATTAGAAAATAGGCAGAATTATTGTAAGAGTAGACTGAATAGCAACAAAGCGTTTTATTTACTTACAAAGTAGTGTTATTTTGTAAGATTTTATTTTAAACACACAAAAATCGTTAAACTAAACGAAATACATCAGCGTATAAATACCTGATTTAAAACATATTGCATATTTATTAAAAAAATACCCGAGCAGGCTAAAACAAAGCCCTTAAGAAATCTAAGGCTTAATTTTGTAAGTATTCATTAGGATTTTAAAGCAAAAAAGTCCCATTCGCAGCTGCGAATGGGACTTTTTGAATTTTAGGTTATTTTTAAATTTTGCTTTATAAATTAAGCGAAATAATCAATAACCAGAGCTTCGATTAATTCCTGTATTAATACATCAAATCGTGCTCAAGTTCTTTATCTTTTTTTCTGGAATGAGAATCTCTGTGTTTTCTCATCACGCCCCATTTTACACAAGTAGCACCCCATGAAAAACCAGCTCCAAAAGTCGTAATCAATATATTTTGACCTTCTTTAAAATCAGCTGCAAAATCCCAAAGACATAACGGGATCGTTGCAGATGTGGTATTACCGTATCGTTCGATATTTACTTTTACCTTTTCAGTTGGAATATTCAGGCTTTCGCTTACGGCATTAATAATTCTAAGATTAGCCTGATGTGGCACCACCCAGTCAATATCTTCGACATTCAGGTTATTTCCGGCAAGAGCCTCTTTAGAAACATTTGTCATCGATTCGACTGCTCGTTTGAACACAAATGCTCCTTCCTGATTTATAAAATGTTGTTTGTGTACAATACTCTGCATGCTTGCAGGAATTTTAGAACCTCCGGCAGGTACCATCAAAGCAGATGTACCACTACCATCTGTTCGCAAAATACTTTTCATCACACCATAATCTAATGTTGTTTTCTCTAAAAGCACTGCTCCTGCACCATCGCCAAAAAGAATACAAGTATTACGGTCTTCATAATCTACTATCGAGCTCATTTTATCTGCTCCAACCACAATAATTTTTTCATATCGTCCGCTTTCGATCATCGTAGTTGCCATTTCGAGAGCATACAAAAAGCCACTGCAAGCTGCATTCAGGTCAAATCCAAATGCATTGGTAAATCCGCTTAATTGACATACTTTACTAGCTGTAGGCGTTAACAGATGATCCGGTGTGGCAGTTGCCAGTACCAAACCATCAATTTCTAAACGATCTATATCATAAGTTTCTAATAAATTTTCGATTGCAGCACAAGCAAGGTCAGAGGTCGCCTGATTTTCATCCTTGGCTATTCTTCGTTCTTTTATACCTGTTCTTTTTTCTATCCACTCTCCAGTAGTATCAACAATTTTTGAAATCATCTCATTACTAAGTATAGAACTTGGTACAAAGCCACCTATAGCTGTAATTGTTGCCTTCATTTTTTTTTGTTTTTGTTATTTTGATTCCTTTCTTTTGCTGTTTTTTTGTCACATAAAAACAGATTACAAAATAACGGTAGAAATTTGGAAAAGACAATAGTCAAACCCTTAAACCTATCCTAAAATTCTGATTTGCCGCTTATTAACAAAACAACCTCGCAAACCCTATTTTTGCGATGAAATTTCTAAAATATCCGCACAATAACTGTTAATTTTTTTCTTTATCCCTTTAATGAAGGTGTTTGGTTTTGTTGTTAATGGTGCAGAAAAGCTATAATCGTACGGTGGCGATCAAAGTTATTACAAAAAAACCTCGGCCTGATCAGGGACGAGGTTACAATATCAGGAAAATTTCATCTTTAAGAAATTTCCCTTCTACTTATTTTTTATCATTTTAAAAGAGTCCGGAATCTAAAAACTGACCGATTCCAGAAACTCAATTACTTCTCCGTTGGGGCTATAGACCAGACTATTACTCACCGTTACACTTTTTCCAGAACTTCTAAGTTCCAGCGTTTCTTTTGCAGATAATGGTTTTGCACCATTTTCGATTGCTTCTTCATACGCTTTTTTAGCATCAACAACAGTAAAACAAATGTGCAAAAGCGCATTTTCGACATACGGATCTCCTAGTTTTCTTTTGCGTCCCTGAGTAGGAAAATCAGCATTGTTATCGCATATTTCGATATAACAATCAAATCCTTTGTTTTTTAGCATTATACATTTTTCTAAATTGAACTCGGGAAGACTCCAATCGTGTACCACCTCAAAATTAAGGGTGCTGTAAAATGCGACTGTTTTTTCAAAATCCTGTGCTTTAATCGCAAAATGATGAAAGCCTGTTATATTATTATTCATTCTGATTATTTTTTGATGTAAATGTATCGTCTAATACAGTTTTGAAGTACTTACTAAAAGATTTATTTTGAACACATAAAGATATATCGCCCTTATGGAGCTTTGGTAAAAATCGCAGCCTTTAATCATGTCCAACAGAAAAACCATATCATTCTAACCAAAACCATTCCTTTACATCAGTTTCTATAGTTTCCTCTTTTACAACACTTTCAAACTCATTTGTGGCAATATTATGCTGGTAATCTTTTTGCCATTCTTTATGGTTTAAAACTACTTGTTGCAGGGCATCACTAATAAATAAAACTTCGGCATTTGTTGTTATCGGATGCAGTGACAAACGTACCCAGCCCGGTTTATTGGTCTGATTTTTCTGCAGTAGTTCATGGGTTATTTCTTTGGATTTTTTTTCATTAATATCAAATAAATAGTGCGCATAGGTACTGGCACACGACCAGCCACCACGAACCTGAATCCCAAAACGATCGTTTAACAATCTTACAATTAAATTATAATGAAGATCTTCGATTATAAAAGAAACACAACCAATTCGATCTGTTTTTAGATCTCCCAAAAGAGACAAACCCGGTATCTTTTGAAACTCAGCATAACAAAGCTCCAACAATTCTTTTTCTCTGCTTTTGATGTTTTCTACTCCCATCTGGTCTTTTAGTTTTAGTGCCAAAGCAGTTCTTATCACTTGCAAAAAACCGGGAGTTCCGCCATCTTCCCGTACTTCGATATTGTCGCTATAATGATATTCTCCCCACGGATTGGTACTTTTTACGTTTCCGCCACCAGGATTATCAGGAAAATTTGATTTGTATAATTTCTCATTAAAAACCAAAACACCGGAGGTTCCGGGACCTCCCAGAAATTTATGTGGCGAGAAGAAAATAGCGTCCAATTGCTGTTCCGGATCTTCAGGATGCATATCGATTTGAATGTAAGGTGCCGAAGCTGCAAAATCGACAAAACAAAATCCGTTGTTCTGATGCAGGATTTTAGCCAATTCATGATAAGGCGTGATAATACCCGTAACATTAGAACCTCCGGTAAAAGAACCAATCTTTAAGGTTCTGTCTGCATATTTTTTAAGTGCCTGAGAAAGTTTCTCCGGATCTACCAAATTATTTTCATCAGGAGGTAAAACTACCACATCTGCATTGGTTTCGTACCACGAAACCTGATTCGAATGATGCTCCATGTGTGTTATAAAAACGACCGGTTTGTCGTTACTGTTTACAACTGTACCCTGACGTAAACCAATAATACGCTGCAATTTTGACAAAGCAGCTGTCATGCCGGTTCCGGTGGTCACTAAAACATCCGATTCATGGGCGTTAACATGCTTTTTTATAACGTCTCTGGCATGATTATACGCGTAGGTCGAAGCCTTGCCTGTTTCGCTCGAAAACGAATGTGTATTGGCAATCATTGGTCCTATTTTATTGAGCATGATATCTTCAATTGGTACATACAACCTGCCGCTGGCAACCCAATCTGCATAAAGTAACTTTTGTTTGCCATAAGCCGATTCGAATGTATGATTTATGCCAATTGTATTACCTCTAAATTTAGAAAAATAGTGTTCTAACAAACTTGGTTTCGTTTTTTTATCCATTACATTCATTTCCATATCATTTTTAAATTAACATCTTTTTTAAACTTTGATTACCACCGCAGTAAGCTTACATAACCATTTTAATAAAAACCAATACATTGACTGATTTTAGAGGACAAACAAAGGATTTACTAAGCTAAAGTTACAAATTGACACAAAGTTGCGTTAACATATATATACCATAACTCAAGCTGCAAACTTCAATGGTAGTGGTTCAATGATAGTATTTCAATGTTTTGCAATCATGTTGCGTTTAGGTTAAATCCTAGCCTTTAGTAACTTACCGTGTCTTGTATTAATTACTAGTATTCAAAAGTGACTTAAGTGTAGCCTGCAATTCTTCGCCACGAAGATTTCTCGCTACGATAATACCTTTAGAATCTACCAGATAATTGGCAGGAATTGCTCTTACACCATATAATTTGGCGATTTCGCTATTCCAGAAGATTAATTCTGAAACTTGCAACCAGTTCAGGTTGTCGTCTTTAATTCCTTTTACCCAGTTTTCTTTCTTTTTGTCTAATGAAACACCAAACACGTTAAATCCTTTGTCGTGATATTCTTTGTAAGCGGCTACGATATTTGGATTTTCTTTTCGGCAAGGTCCACACCATGAAGCCCAGAAATCAACTAAAGTATAGCCTTTTAGATTTTCTGAAAAACGCACCAATTTTCCTTCAGGATCTTTGGCGGTAAAATCCGGTGCTTTTTTACCAACCTGCAATCCATTCAGCACCTTTACCAGATCCTGAAGTTCTTTTACATACGTGCTGCTGTGCAAACTTTTGTCCAAAAGTGCAATGTTTTGTGTGATCTGATCCGGAGTTAAGCGATACGACCAGTTTCGATACAATACATAGGCAGACACCAGGGATTTAGGATGTTCTGTTATAAATTTACTAATCTCCAAATCTTGACTTTTGCGATAAGCATCAAACAAATCCTGCGATGCAGATCCTTCTACTACCGATGTGCTGTAATATTTAACCGGGCTCAATTTTACTGTAATTGGTGTATTTTCAAGAAAAATATACAAGGGCGTATTTGCCGTATTAACACTTAATCCGTACAATTCCGGAAGTTTGACTTTTGTTTTAAAAGCAAAATTGCCGTTTGTTACTTTTACCGAATCTATTGTGGTAAACATCTTGTTATGAAACTTTTGCAAGTACACATATTTAGCTACCGTATCCGTAACGGTTCCTTTTAATTGCACATTTGCATCTTGTGCCTGAACTCCTGCCGCGCTTAAAGACAGTGCCAGAAATAATAGTATTTTTTTCATTTGTATATAATTTAAAGTTGATTTATTTGCTCTTGAAACTTATTAATTTTAACACATAGTCCCGATAGTCTCCTACCGTGTGGACACAAGTAAAAAAGTAACACGAATTGCACTAATTCGTTTGTGAAATTAATTTCACAAACAAGGTTAACTTATTAAAATTTGTGCAAATTAGTGGAATTCGTGTTCAAAATTGATTTATAATATTTATGTCCAGACGGTAATTTAAATTGATTCCGAAAGGTGTTTTTAGAAAATTGAACATGAGTATCCGCAGGCCTATTACATAATGGCCATACATAAACACTGTAGAAACAATAAAAATTGATTGGAAAATTTTAAGGTATTCGCATTCGGAAAACTAAAGTTTCATTTTCTCTAAAAGGCAAATTTAATTGCGCAGAACAGGCGTGTAAAAATAATAGTTCAGTTTTCATTTTAATTTCAAAAAAGGTTTTAACAATTTGACCTTATTCAGATTTACCAAGGAAATCTTTCTTATCTGTCCGCTACAGCGGAAGGATTTAGCACCTTATTTGGCAACAGGTTGCTAAGACATCACAGGGCCTAATCCCTCAGTCTTTCTGGATAAGTCATGCAGAAATATTCTGCTGCTGCAAATATACATATAAATTCTATGTAATTAGTAGAGTTTAAATTTATTTTCTGAATATTTAAAAAAAATAAGCACTGAATATCACTTGTGTGGTGTGTATTGAATAGAAAAAAATATGGTTAATAACCTATAAAACAGTACCTAAATCAAAAGAATAGCGTTTTAAACTTCTAATAAAAGTTATTCTAAAAATCTTTTTTTTACCTGTTTTTTAGTAGATATTTTCTTAACGAAGGGCTTTACTTTGCCTCCATCCTACACAAAACAAGGATATGAACTTCTTTTTTAGTAACTTTAAACTTCTTCGCACAATTATCTCAAAAAAATTACCCCATCAATTACTGCTTTTTTGTGTAAAGAAAACCGAAAGAATTGTGTTTATTCTGAACTGGCTACTCTCCCGTTTTTCGATAAAAAAATTGGTATAAAGGCAATAAATGCTTTTATTACCTGTTTTAATAAGGAGAGATTAATGCCTTTTGTTTTAAGGGTTACTTTCTATTTATTTATTAATATTATAAGATTTATGAACAGGATATTATTTTTAGTTATTATAATTAGTATTTCGATACAAGGATACTCGCAAAAAGAATTAAAGGGAAAATACAAACCCATTCCGGCCAAAAACGCAGAGACCAAAGAAGTTTTGCCACCCACAGAAACTCCGCCAAAAGAAGAACCGCCGCTTCCAAAAGAGCCAACAGTTTTAAAAATTAATCCGGAAGATCTCTATAAAAACAATAGTTTGTATAAACCGGAAGCAAATGTTGAAGGTATTTTTTACAGAAGAAATGAGTATTTGGGAGGTTTTGTGACCAATACGTCTGTTTCTACAGTTCGGTATCGTGATGCTGCTTTTGTAGATGGCGATAAAATCAGGGTTTATCTGAACGATAAAGTAATTGAACCTGAAGTAAGTTTAAATGGCGATTTTCAGGGATTTAAAATAACATTGGTTCCCGGAATAAACAAAATTGATTTTGAAGCTTTAAACGAGGGCTCTGCATCTCCTAACACTGCCGAATTTGAAGTTCATGATGACAAAGGCGCCGTTATTCAGGCCAGTCAATGGAATGTGGGTACGGGATATAAAGCTACTATTATTTTGTATAAGGAGTAGAGATTTTAGATTTTAGATTTTAGATTTTAGATTTTAGAGAATAGAGAATAGAGGAAAGAGAATAGAGGAGAGATCTTGAATTATAGATTGGAGAATCGATTATAAAAATCCTCTCGTCCGGCAGATTTGATTGCTGGCGAGAGGATTTTTTTTTGGTTACTTCTTTTAATTATTGCAAGTCTGCCTTAAAGACGATTATTTCCTGATGGCATTTAGGGCGTTTTGCATCTTTTACTCTTTATTAATTTGCGTGATTTTATTGTATTCTTCAAATGATTTGTTGGGGTCAGATGTGGCATATTCGTTCTCTGGTTCCGGGATTACGTGAATTTTTGAATCGCTCAGAGATACAATCGCTGAGCAAACATATACACCAATCTTGCCTTCGCTGTATTTGAAATCCAATAAAGTCAATTTGACAATGTCATTGATCGAAAGTTCATAGTAATTTCCGTATCGGATGATCTTAAAATAAATTTGCTTATTCTCGACGATCTCAAACTGATTGGTTTGAATATTTTCGAAAACAAAGTTATTCTTCACGTCTTTTTCATTAAATCCCCAGGCTCTGAACTGAACGTAACCGTTTACAAAATCAATCGAGATATAATAAGCGGTTCCCTCCTCGTCGCATTCGATTACAAAACCTGTTTTCCCCATTCCTTCAACAGCCAGTGTTCCTTCCCAGACAAAATTACTGGAGGGTTTCTCGAAACAAAAAACTTCGTAGCCGCTTCGACAGCCAAACCGCCATTTGTTTTCGTTTTCTAACTCAAAATTTGCGGCTGGATTTCCTAAAATAGGAATGGGAAGTGCTAAGTTTTTTTGAACAATTGTTCTTTGATAAAGTGTTCTCCAATGGTGGTACGTTTTTAATAAAAGTCTGCCATTTGTATCTACATCCAATTGTTTTGGTGGCGGAATTACCCGATGTGTATTGACGTTTCCTCCAACAAAATAAAAATTGTAAATCAGGTAATACTCCCCTTCTTTTACAATTCTGGCGGCATAATTACCCTGCGGCAGCAATACATTATTATGAAAAGCATGATATTCTCCCTTAAAATCGGGCGAAAACCAATATCTAACTTTTATATCTTCTCTGATCGAGCCTAACAAATAGTGCATTCCTTTTATTTCGACAACACAAGGACATTCGATATCATCATAAACATAGGCAATATGCAACGGTTTTTGCAGTACAAAGCCTTTTTCGCTTCTTTTTGCTACACCAATACAGCCTCGCCTATAGGTTGGTCCTACTGCACTACGGGCGCAAATAAGCAAATAGTCTTCGTTCTCAAACCGGTATTTATAAGGATCTCGAAAACTAAGCCATTCACGCGGATTGTTATCGAAACTTTCATAATAAGGGGCATCACTTTTTAAGGGTAAACCATATAGATTTTCTTTTGTCCAATGAATTAAATCTTGCGAAACTGCTCGTCCTACTTTTTGCATAATCCCTTTATCCTGACGTTTAAGTCCTGTATAATACATTTCGTAACCTGCTCCGTCAGCATTTTTACTCACGTGCATGGTCCACAACATATCATCATCCCATTCTCCGGGATCTCCAACCCACACGGCATTTTTTACCCGTTTCCAGGAAAGCCCGTCTTTTGATATTGCGTGTGCAATATAATCGTGATTTGGAATTATTAAATGAAATAAATGATGCACTCCGTTTTCATCTATAAAAACATCAACATCGCCTATTTCCCAACTACTAAATCCTGAACCTGAATACATATTACTTCATTTTATTTAACGTGCTGGCTGTAATTCATAAAATATATTTAACACTCTTATGGGGTATCCTTTCTAATGAGGTGAAACTCCTTTTTTTGCAGCATGCAAATTCTATATTTCTCTGTGCTAAAATAATTACAGCCAACGGGTTATTTAATTATTTTATAATGTTTTAATCCTTCTAAAATCCCTGACGATGCAGGGCTTTTTGCCACATAAATGTTTTTTGTAGTTTCATAATTGGCCAATTCTACGCTTCTGTTACCTACAATAATTCCTTTTACAGATCCTCTGAACATATCAATATCGTTTCCTGAATCGCCTGCCGCAATAACATTGGATAACGGAATAGACCATTTACGGCACAAAAATTTAATGGCATTTCCTTTTGAGGCTCTTTTGGGTATAAAATCAATAAACTCGCCATGACTCGGAATAATATTTACTTTGTACCATCCTACACCCAAAACAGCAATTAATTGGTCGTAATCGTATTTTTCTTTATCATAATAGTACGAGATTTTATAAGGATTTTGAGCTTCTTCTTCCTGCATTCGCAGCCACTTAATCTCTTTAAGACGCTTTACGATATCGTCTCTTTTCCAGCGACCTGCCAAAAATCTAGCCCAGCCTTTGTCTAAAATATACGCTGTTCCGTTGGTATAATAAATCTCTGTTCCTACAGCGCAAATAATAAAATCCGGTAAAGGAAATTGCTCTTCTTCGATTACTTTTTTTACGAGTGCTAAATTTCTTCCTGTAGCAAGCGCAAAAGCCATCTTATCCGTACGATTAACCAAATGTTCTTTTAACTCTTTTAGCCCCGGATTATTCAGTTTAGGTTCTATAAGTGTACCATCGATATCCGAGACAAACAAATGCCCTACTTTTCTTTTTAACCGGTCAATATTAATATTGGGATATTGTTGCTTTTTAATGCCGGAACCGGATGATGCTGATAAGTTTTCGTTAATCAAATCGACATATTGATTGACATGACTTAACCAGCTGTAGTGTTTTTGAATATTAATTGCGCCATTATTCGAGTAATATTTCCATTGATTTTCATTGGTCAAAATGTTACGTAGTGCTTTTTTGATCTCGTCTTCGTCTAACGGATTTACTAATTCTCCGTTCTGGCAGGTTGGAATAATTTCTGACGGTCCGCCATTTTTAGTGACAACAACGGGCAAACCTGAACTTGCTGATTCAATAACGGTTAATCCAAAGTTTTCATGCAAGGCAAGATTCACAAAAACGCCTCTTTTTTCTGCGGCATAACGATAGATAATCGAGACTTCGTTTTCGACATCGTGTTTTTTGGGGATTGCCATTTTTCCATACAAATCATATTTGTCCATCAGGAGCAAGAGATCTGTCAGAACCTCTTTTTCAGACTCGGGCATTTTTGAAATATCTTTTCTGATTCCGGCAAAAATAACCAGATTGGCAATACTTTGCAGTTCTTTGTCCTTGCCGTAAACCTCAATCAATGTATGAAGATTTTTATGGCGATCTGGTCGCGAAAGCGCCAGAATAAAAGGCTTGTGAGGATTTATTAAAAACTTTGAAATCGTTTCTGCCACCCAATATTTTCTTTGCTCCTCCTCCATTTGTTTATCAGAATCCTGTTCGCGATGGTAATAAGGAACAAATTTGCTGGTATCAATTCCGGGAGAAATGGCGTGGTATTTTCCTAATTCAAAATTTTTATAGGGTTTATAAGTTTCAATTTCCTGCTCTGTAGAGGTTACAATAAATTCTGATAATTCTAATGTTTTTTCCTCTGCCGCGATTCTTTGTTTAAACTTAAATTTCTTTTCTATTTCTTCTTCGCTTAGACCACTTTGCAGTAATTTTTCTTTTTTATGAAAACCCAGTGAATGTCCGGTATGTGCAAAAGGAATGTTTAAAATGGTAGATAATTCACTGGCAACATATCCTGCATCTCCGTAATGCGAATGGATCCAGTTGGGAAATATATCATGAAGTTTAATGTGTTGAACAATTCCGTTTACAAAGGTGTCTAAACCTTCCCATAATTGTTCTTTGGGCTTGTATTTTTTCCCCAGAAAAGGGATTCGCCTAATGTCTAGCTTTTCATTAATGATTTCGATAGGAACTGCATATTCAGGAGACAGATTTGGATCATCAATTAACCTTGTAAACACATGAACATGTTCTACATCTTCGTGTTGTGATAAAAACTCTGCAAGCTCATATACATATTTAGTCTGTCCGCCATTATCAGCATCTCTACCAATCTCTAAACCGGAACCTTTTAAGAGTCCGTGAATATTGATTAATGAAATTCGTAATTTTGTCATCATTCCGTTTTTATTTGTTAGAATTTTAAGGTACAAAAAATAAAATTGATCGTCCCGGATCCAACAAAAAATAACAGGATTATTAACACTTTAGCCTGAAATCAGTCCAAAAAAGGTCGTTTTTTTTAATTATCTTAAAAAATAGTTCTGCAACCGAAATGTATTTATTTGGGCCAAAAATGCTTGTTTAGACTCCTAAAAATAATGCTTATAACGGATTTTTATTTTCTATTTCTCATCCATTTTTCTACGGGTTCAAGCACTGTATTTACGATCGTGACCAAAAAAGTACAAATCAGGGCTTCGATAAAATAACCTGAGGCAGCAATACAACCAATAGCAGCGCTGCACCATATCGTAGCGGCAGAATTTAAGCCGTGTACATTGGGGCCTTCTCTAAAAATAACTCCTGCACCCAAAAAACCAACGCCCATAACTACCTGAGCCGTAATACGTGTAACATCTATATTGGGAGAATTTGCAGCGACTTTTATCGATAACAATACAAATGTGGCTGCTCCCGTTGCAACAAGCATATTGGTTTTTAGACCTGTTTCTTTATGATGCCATTGTCTCTCGAAACCTATAATTAAACCTGCCAATAAAGCAATTACAAGTCGGGTAAAAAATTCTGTTGTACTCAAAATTATGATTTTATAGGGTTAAAAATATTCTTACTCTTTCTTTTTTTGTTAACAACTCAAAAACTTTAAACCACTGATAACGATTATTTTAACACCTAGAAACATAGGTTTTAGAACCGGATAAAGGGGCGTTTCACTAAAATAATATCACATACGCCAGAGGAGTCAAATATTTGCTTATTTAATCTTGGTTTAAACCAGAAAGACTTATGTTTCTGGTTGTTAAATACTTTTTAAGTTTCATGAGCTTATAAGACAGGTTTAAATATAAACAATTTTCAATATTACTCAAAATGTAACGCTTCGATCGGGTCTAATTTGGATGCTTTTAAGGCGGGATAATAACCAAAGAAAATTCCGGTAATCGCACAAACCAAAAAAGAAAGTATAACCGAAGATTCAGAGATTAAAGTAGGCCAATGCAAAAAGAACTGAATCAGCTCTGAAGCAACTATCCCCAAAACAATTCCAATTAGTCCGCCTGTAAGGCTTATTAATATCGCTTCGACCAAAAATTGCAATAAAATATCTCTTCCGTTTGCCCCAATAGACATACGCAATCCTATTTCTTTGGTGCGCTCTGTAACCGAAACGTACATAATATTCATGATTCCGATTCCGCCAATCAATAACGAAATTCCCGAAATTGCGGTCAGCAATACGGTCAATAACTGACTGGTAGAACTAAAGGTATTGATTAACTCGGCTTGTGTTCTGACCGAGAAATCGTCTTCGTCTTTGACTTTCAATCGGTGTGCCGAGCGCATAATTTGCTCAATTTCATCTGTTGCAAGTTGTGTTTTGCTTTCGTCTACTGTTGAGGCATAAATATTTTGAAGGTAAATGGAGTTGGTTATCCTTTTTTGTACGGTGCTGTAGGGCGCAATAATAATATCATCCTGATCTTGCCCAAACGCATTTTCGCCTTTTGATTCTAAAACTCCAATAATCCTGAAAGGAATCTTATTAAACCTGATAATTTGCCCTATCGGGTTTACACCATACGGAAATATATTATCGACGACAGTCTGACCAATTAAACACACTTTATTTGCGGTATGCACATCTGATTCCCGAAAAGCGATTCCTTCTTTTAGCGGCCAATCTCTAATTTTCAGGTAATCGACGCTTACGCCCTGCATGCTTGTGGGCCAGTTTAGCGCACCATTGATCGCCTGCCCTTTGCTGGATACTGCCGGAGAAATAGCATTTAGGTATTTTGATTCTTTTTTCAGGGCTTCGACATCTGTAAGTGTGAGCGTTTGTACACTCGAAATATCCAGACGTGCACCAGCGGTAACATTGCTGTTGGGACGAATGGTAATCATATTTGATCCCATACTTGACAATTGATCCTGAATACTTTTTTTAGACCCCTGTCCTATTGCAACCATTGCAATTACAGAAGCTACGCCAATAATAATACCCAGCATGGTCAATAATGCCCGTAATTTATTGCGCCGTAAAGCCTTTAAGGCGATTAGAAAAAGATTAGCTATTTTCATATTTATAATCTTCATCTACATGAAAATCTGCCAGCATTTGCTTCGCCGATTTTATGTTTTGGTTATTAAAATCTTTCATAATCCTGCCGTCTCTAAGGGTAACGGTCCTGTTGCTAAATGCAGCGATATCGGGTTCGTGGGTTACAAAAATTATTGTTTTTCCCTGTGTATTTAGTTCCTGTATCAAAGCCATGATTTCGTACGAAGTCCTGGTGTCGAGATTTCCTGTTGCTTCATCGGCAAGAATCATCACGGGATCGTTTACCAAAGCTCTTGCAATGGCAAC
Source organism: Flavobacterium araucananum (assembly GCF_002222055.1). Taxonomy (GTDB): domain Bacteria; phylum Bacteroidota; class Bacteroidia; order Flavobacteriales; family Flavobacteriaceae; genus Flavobacterium; species Flavobacterium araucananum. The sequence continues at coordinate 58,593 of NZ_MUGS01000034.1, read as the reverse complement.
ACGCTGTTGTTGCCCGCCTGAAAGCTGATTGGGAAAATGATCGAGACGATCGGCTAGTTTTACGGCTTCTAACGCATGAATGGCTCTTTCTCGTCTTTCTTTTGTCGAAATTTTGGAATTGTACAATAAAGGAAGTTCTACGTTTTCGATTGCAGATGTACGTGCCAAAAGGTTATACGATTGAAAAATAAAACCAATCTTCGTATTTCGCAAGGCTGCCAATTCATTCTTGGATAGTGATTTGACATTTACGCCATCCAGTAAATAATTCCCATCAGATGGTTTGTCCAGACAGCCCAGAATATTAAGTAAGGTCGTTTTTCCGGAACCACTGCTTCCCATTATGGTTAGAAATTCGCCTTCGATAACATCAAAAGAAATGCCTTTTAGTGCTCTAACGGTTTCAGATCCCATAGTAAATTCTCTTTTGAGGTCTTGTATTTCAAGAATCTTTTTTCCCATTACAATTTATTTTCTGTTCTCAAACGGTTTTATTATGTTGTGCATCATTGTTTTACCTTTTTCCTCCTCCGCCTCCGCCACGTTTTGGCATAAACGGACTTGCATCTGCTGCTTTGGCTCCTTTAGCTTGTTTTAATGCATTAACACCGGTAATAATTTCATCTTGTGCTGTTATTCCTTTTAGTACCTGCACATTGATATCATCATCTAGTCCGATTCTTATGTGTTTTGGAATGATCGAATCGCCTACCCGTTTCCATATAATCGCTTTTTTACGATCTGTACTATCCGGGGTTTTAGTATTCGATTGGGTATTACTTGCATATTTGCCCTTGCCGCCATTGTGATCGCGTTTATGATTGCCCAAGGACAATTTTCTAATTTTAAATTGCTTTCCTAAGGTAGAATCCGGCTGAAACGCAATTGCTTTTGCAGAGATCAGTAAGGCATTTTTTACTTCATTGGTATAAATTATAATATTGGCGGTCATTCCGGGTTTGAGTTTCAAATCGTTGTTTGGTGCATTAATAATGGTTGTATAGGTTACCACATTTGAAGAAATTGTGGGTTGCAACCGCACCTCGATCACGGTTCCTTTAAACACATCATCCGGAAAGGCATCTACGGTAAAACTCGCACTTTCTCCTACTTTTACATTTCCTACATCGGCTTCATCTACAGATGCCTGAACCTGCATCTTGGTTAGGTCTTTGGCAATACTAAATAAGGTTGGTGTGTTTAAACTCGCTGCTACAGTTTGTCCTTCGCTTACTTTTCTGGATAAAACGGTGCCGTCAATAGGCGAAAAAATAGTAGTAAACGAGAGACTTTTTTGTACAGACTTCAATTGTGCGGCAACGCTGTTTACGTTGTCTTTTGCCACTTCATACAGGTTTCTTGCAGTTTCAAAATCGGCCCTGCTAATTCCTCCTGCTTTGTATAATTCGCTTTGTCTGTTAAAATTAGATTGCTGGTAGCTCAGGTTATTTTTTGATAATTGCAAGTTTGCCGTAATTTGTTCTACTTGCGCCATCAATAACGACTGATCTATTTGTGCCAGTAATTGCCCTTTTTTTACAACTGAGTTAAAATCTACAAATACCTTTTGTATCGTGCCCGAAACCTGTGTTCCTACTGCTACAGTATCTACGGGTTGTATTTTTCCGGTGGCGGTTACACTGGTTGCAATGTCTCCATAATGAGGCTTTTCGGTAATTAGTGCTACTTGATTACCTTCTTTATGAAAAATATAATATCCTATACTTCCTATAAGTAACAACCCAATGAGGATAATGATTATTAATTTACTTTTTTTCATTTTGCTCTTTTTATAGTTTGATTGGATCTCCTTTATAGAAATCATATATTTTTAAACTCACTACAGCATTGTATTTAGACTGTATAAAATTTTGAAATGCCTGTATGTACAAATTCTTTTCCAGCAAATAATCTACCGTACTAATACCTCCCAGCCTTAATTGTTCGTTGGCGATTCGGTAATTCTCGGTATTGGCATCAAGTTGTTCCTGGGCTGCACTAAACTGAGATTGCGCATTAAGAACATTAATATAGGCTTGCTCTACTTTTTGAGAAAGTACCGTTTCTGTATTGGTAAGATTGAGTTTGGACTGATCGATTGCGATTTTTGATTTTTCGACTCCTGTTTTTGCTATTCGGTTCGTAAATACCGGAATAGTTAGTGAAAGTCCCAAACGTTGGTAAAAATTATTGTCGATCTGGGTGGGATAAGGTGTATTTTGATTGTCTGAATATCCGGATGCCAATGTTCCGCTGGCACTAAGTGTGGGCAAAAAGCTGGCTTTTGATTTTTGCAGTTGCAAATCAGCAGCTTCTTTTTCTAATTGGCTGCTTTTTATTTCCGGTCTTTGTTCTAAAGCTGTTTTTTGAGCATCTTCGAGATTTACAACCGGTAATGTGGTTTCTAAAGTTTCTGGTTTCTCAATAGTCAAATTGTATCCAGAAGGAAGTTGCAGCAGTTGTTTTAAGGTTAAAACATTCTGACGCTCGTTATTTTGTGACGTGATCAAATTATAATTGTCTGTAGCCACTTGCGCTTTTAACAATACAAAATCTTTTTTGGCAATACTTCCGGCATTGTATTTTAGTTCTCCTAATTTGAGTTGCGCCTTAGAGGTTTCTAAAATCTCGTTGAGATACACATTATTTTCTTTTGCCAAAAGAATGGTTAAATAGGATTGTGTGATTTGAATGGTAATATCATTCTCTGCCGCCTGGGCATTAAATTGAGCCGATTGGGTAAAGAGTTCTTTTTGTTTGATGTCATTGTTCAAATAACCACCGTTGTATAAAACCATTGCTGAATTTATGGCATAATTGCCCGCAAAACTCGATTGCGTCTGAAAACCACCTACAACCAAATCTGCATTTTTGGCATTGGTAAAGGTTTGCGATGCACTCCCCGACAGATTGGGATATTTCGCTGCTTTTGACAACAATAAATCCTGCTCTGTAGATTTTGTTGTTAGCCGTAATGTGTTAATTTGAATGTTTTGTTGCTTAGCATAAGCAACACATTGTTCCAGATTCCATACTGCCGGTAACTGATTTTGTTCAATCGTTTGTGCCGAAACATCTGCTGACTGAATAATAAAAATTACCATTAAAGTATTTATCATAAATGACTTCATACCTGAATTTAATTTAAATTAAAAAAAATAAATTGTAACCTGAGTCTTAGATAATAAAATTTGCTTTGTGCGTATTGTGGATTTGATCAAAAAGGGGGGATTTGATATGCTATTCATAATAATGGTAGATAAAACGAATAACTACATCAAATATAGCGATTATTTTAACACTTTTACCGATGTGATTCTCATTTTAATCATAAAAAAAAGATAAAAAAAGTATAAAAAACGGATTGCTTTTTTATTATCCTAACAGGTTTTATAAACCTGTTAGGATAAGATGTATGGTTAGCGGTATTTTCGATGTTTTTTGAGCATTACTTTATAAAACTTATGTTTTACAATTTCGGCAGAAACGATATAGGTTGCTATTAATAAAAACATCCATACATAAAGCATAAAGGGCAATTTTACAAAGTCAAACCAACCTGCAAATGGTGTAAAAGGCAATACGAGCACAAAGAGTACAATTATTGCGGTGGCAATAGACAAATATTTACCGGGCAAACTCTTAAAAAACGGTAATCTGGTTCGCACTACGAGCACTATTAAGGTAGCCGAAATTACGGATTCGATAAACCATGCGGTTTGAAATTCTTTTTCTTTGGCATGAAAAATAAACAGCAAAACGCCAAACATCAAAAAATCGAATACGGAACTTAATAAACCAAAAACAACCATAAATTTCCTGATAAACGAAATATCCCAGCGTTGCGGTGTTTGTATGTTGAGATCATCGACACGATCTGTTGCAATTGCCATTTCTGGAAAATCCGTCAAAAGATTGGTCAATAAAATTTGTTTGGGCAATAACGGCAAAAAAGGAAGAAATAACGAAGCGCCTGCCATACTGAACATATTACCAAAATTGGCGCTTGTTGCCATAAAAATATATTTCATGGTGTTGGTAAATGTTTTTCGTCCTTCGATTATACCATTTGTCAAAACATCCAGATCCTGACTTAACAATACAATATCTGCGGCTTCTTTGGCAACATCTACGGCAGTATCTACAGATATCCCCACATCTGCGGTATGCAATGCGGGAGCATCATTGATCCCGTCACCCATGAAACCTACTACATTTCCTCCGCTTTTTAATATCGCAATAATACGTTCTTTTTGGTTGGGCTCTACTTCTGCAAAGATATCGGTATGTATTGCCTGATGCATTAGTGCGGCTTTGGTCATTTTTTGCAACTCGGCACCAGTCACTATTTTAGGATCTTTTATCCCTACCTGCAAAGCGAGGCTTTTTGCTACTAATGCATTATCGCCGGTAATAATTTTAAGTTTTACGCCTAATGTATTCAGTTTGGCAATTATAGCTTCTACATTTGGTTTTGGAGGATCAAACAAGGTTATAAATCCTAAAAAGATCATATCGCTTTCGTCGTCACGACCAAAAACTGCGGTATCTTTTACGGGTTTATAAGCAACTCCTAATGTTCTGAACCCTGCTTCGCTTAGTTTTTCATATTGCGCCTGAATCGATGCTTTAGAATCGGCTATATTGGTAAGTTTTCCTTCGGCAACTTCGGCTTGACTGCATATTGATAAGATCGAATTTAAAGCTCCTTTGGTAATGGCAAAAGTTTCGCTTTTGCTTTTGACCACGATGGTCAGACGTTTTCTGATAAAATCATACGGTATCTCTGATTGTACGGTAAAAATAGGTGCGGTTTCTTTGTATGCCAGACAGATTGCTTCGTCGATAGGGTTTCGGAATCCTTGTTGCAAAGAGGCATTTAGCCAGGCATATTCCAGTACTTTGTCATTATGGTTTCCGTTGATATCCAGGGTATCTTTCAGGTTTACTTTTCCTGCGGTTATGGTTCCTGTTTTATCCGAACAAAGAATATTCATGCTTCCGATATTTTCTATAGACGAAAGTCGTTTGACGATAACTTGTAGTTTTGCCATTCTTTTTGCTCCTGTCGAAAGATTGACGCTTATAATCGCGGGAAGCAACTGTGGCGTTAAGCCTACTGCAAGCGCGAGAGAAAACAAGAAGGAATCTAATATGGGTTTATGCAGAAATACGTTTACGCCAAAAATAATAATTACGAGAACCAGCGTCACTTCCATGAGTAAATATCCAAACTTTCGTATGCCGAGTTCAAAATCTGTTTCGGGTGCTTTTGACTGCAGATTGGTTGATATTTTCCCAAATTCAGTTTGTTTTCCGGTTGCCATTACAAGTGCTGTTGCTTTTCCGCTTATAACACTTGCCCCCATAAACAGGGTGTTGCTTCTTTTAGAAAGTACCGTATTTGCGGGAAGTGGTTCGCCACTGCTTTTTTCTACAGGAAAGGTTTCTCCGGTAAATGCGGCTTCATCGACAAATAGTTCTTTTGAATCGATAATAAGGCAATCGCCCGGAATAATATCTCCGGCAGACAATGTTACAATATCTCCGGGAACTACTTCTTCGACTGCTATTTCTTTTGAAGTTCCGCTTCTGACGACACGACACTTTAAGCGAACCATTTTTAGTAATTCTTTTACGGCATTTGCAGCGCCTTTTTCCTGCCAGAATCCCAAAAAACTACTTAAAATTATGATACAAAGAATGATCACAGTGTCTGAAATGTCTCCTAGTCCTGCTGATAAAATTGCAGCAACGATAAGCAAAATAGTTATGGGACTTTTAAACTGCGAAATAAACAGGATAAACATCGAGGTATTGGCATTATTCTTTAAGGTATTTGGTCCGTATTGCTTTAACCTTCGGGCTACCTCTGCATCATCGAGCCCTTGCGGACTGGCTTTTAACTTATTGTAAGCATCTTGTGTGCTTAAATTCCAAAAACTAGTATCAACGTCAGAATTACTTTCCATAAGTTAGCTATTGAATGTTAACCATAAAGATAATCAATAACTTACTATTATTTTTTATTACTATTTTTTTTTATGATGGTTTTCTGCTTAATTTTTAGCGTATTAAGTTCTTCAAACTTTTCTAAACAAATACCCCCTTTACTAAGACAGTAAAGGGGGTATTTTTAAAATTTTCAGAATTTGATACGGGATTACTTCTTGATGAATTTCTGTACATAATTGGCTTTATCTGTTGTTACATTGATAATGTACATGCCTTTTATAAAATCGCTTACGTTAATTTGATTGTTATTAACGCTGGTATTGATTGATTTTCCTAAAATATCATAAACAGTTACGCTCAACACTTCATCTTCTGTTTGAATGTTTAGAATTTCGGAAACCGGATTAGGATAAATCGCTAATTTTAGTTTTGTAAAGCCACCTGTTCCTAAAGTAGTGGTTGTTGCATCTACAACAATAGATTGTTCGACTATTTTACCATTAGAATTAAAACGTAATACTACAGTGGCATTTCCGGTAGCTTTGGGCGTTAGGACTAACTCTTCGTTGGCATTTATTACTGCTGTAACAACATTGGCATCACTGTTTGATTTTATCGTTTTTATTATTGCTGCCGACAAATTATCTGCATCTGAAACAACTGTTTTTAAATCAATTACGGTAGCACTATTTAAAGAAACCTGCGATGGTAAAGTAGTACTTACTACAGGGGCATTGTTATCCGGAAAAACTGTTACGGCAGGAAACCAGTAATAATCGTCTAAAGTTCTGGTATTGGTTAAAGCTCCTGTTGCATCAAAAGTATGAATCCAGTTTTTTTGGTAATGTGCTCCGTATCCGCTTTCGGTTGTGTTTAGAATCAAATTATCTGAAACGGGATCAATACGCAATGCTGCCCCATAAGCAATTTGCTTATAAGTACCTGTTTGTCCCGGAATTGTTGCAAAGTTTTCATTAAATGTTTTTGTAGCCACATCAAACTTTACCACTTTTGTTCCAGATGTAAAACTATTAACAGAGTTGATCCAGAACAAAGCATTCTGTTTGGTACTGTACGTAAAACTTCCTGCATTCCAGGCTCCCCAGTCTGCTATATATTTAGTGGTAGGAATTGTATATACTGTTGTTGCAAAAGTTGTTGCCTCTATATTTAATAATTTCTGATCCTGAATTGCCCAGATACTTCCGTCTTTTGCCTGAACTATTGAGTTAAAGGATCCTGCAATTGTTTTAATTACGGTATTGGTATTTGGATCGATTACCAAAACTCCTTTGCTCTGTTTGACAGCAAATACATTTTGAGAGGTACGAATCATGTTTCCTATTTGTCCTGTCCCACCTGTGTCGGGTATTAGAGTTCCTACCTGCATGTTGGCGATATCAAAGACATAAATTCCGTTCGACTCCCCAATATATCCTGTATTTTCGTTCACTCCCAGAAAAGAGCGTCCGTCTCCGCCGCCTATGTTATCAAATCCGGCAATTCTTTGCATGTTTTGTGCATTGGCAACTACTAATCTTCCACCGGCAGTATATTTAGTATCTCCTCCATCTTTTGCCTGTTTCGAAATAAAATAAAATTTATCTCCGTAGATAGTTCCGTATTGTGTCGTAGCTCCAAAAGCTTTGTTGTCGTTTGCAGTACTATAAGTGCGGTAATTGATACTGCCATCATTGTTCACAAAATTTACAGACCCGTTGGTATGTCCAAACCATTCTTCGTTTACCATAAAAAAACCATTGGTAAAATCTGTTGCAACAACATAAGGTGTTACCGCAGTAAATGTTTCCAGAGCAGGAACCAAAACAAATGACGGACTGTAACTCCAAAGATCCCATGAACCATTTTCTAAAACACGGCTGCTTACTCCCAAACTGGAATAGCCAAAATCTTCATCAGTAGGATTTTTTACATTATAAGCCCAATAACCATTTACTGTCCACCCTGATTGCCAGTGATCAGCTGCATCTATAGCGGTGTATTGATCAAAATCGTAAGCACTGGTATTTATAATCCCATTGAGGGGATAATAAGGATACGTTACATTTGCATCTTTATAAAGTCCGTTACTATTTACGCCGTTCAGGTCAAAACCTAATCCTCCTACGGCAGAACCAAATTGTGTTCCCTGATACAATAGAGAGAAAAGACGGTGATCTGCTTTTAATATTGCTTTCATCATATCCTCGCCTGTTGCGTCACCATCCCATCTAAAACCCCACATTAAGGCATCAGAATTTTTGCCGTCGTTCCATTGCAAAACAAATGCTGCCTGATTAGCACCTGTGCCTACCCAATACTTAATATCGGCGAAAGTCGCTGTATTTGCAGCACTTTTTTTAAGCTGGCTTTTTGCTGTGTTTTTTAGTTTAAGATCATTTCTGGGCACTCCCTGAACAGTAGTAACCTGCGCATTGGTCAGAAACGCAAAAAATAATAGTAGTATTAAAAGGTAATTTTTTTTCATAGTATATTTAATTTTAAAGGTTTTATTATTTAAGGTATAAGTCATAAGCTCCTGCTACTTCTGTAGAAACTTCTCCTAACCAACCGGCTTCCTGATTGATTCCGGTGTATATTTTTATGAAATCTATCCCGGGAAGTTTTACATAATTTCCGTTTTTATCTACAGCCCAGGAGATATCAATATTAGATCCCTCATCATTGTTGGGTGCATTATCTGCATATCCAAAATCAAATGATTTGCCTACCCAATAGCTTCCGGTACCGCTTTGATCGTAAAAATTGTCTTTGATTCTAGTGCCTTTTAAGCTGTAAGATGCCTCAGTAATCCAGAGTGGGTAATAACTCTGGTCGTGAAATGCATTTTTTGTTTTATATCCTGAATTGCCCAGATTATCCTGCCATTTGCTATATTCTATATCAGTTTGCCAGTATTCCTGTCCTGCAACGGCGGGTTTATTGCTATCGGGTTTAAAATACGTAACACTGTAATTTTTTAGTGTTGTGTTTATAAAATACTCGCTTCCTGCAATTTCGTACCATTCGTCTTCATCGGGTTTTCCGTTTTTATTTTTGTCGTAAGCCACTACAATAATTCCGGGTTCGCAAGATCCTGAACGCTCTGCCGTGGCTTCGCTTCCCCAAAAGGCGTTTCCTAAAACCTTAAAATCCCTGCCGTTCATATTGGGTATCGTATGGTCAAAACCAAATACGACATAACCGCCAAAACCGCCCAATGAGACCATGGTGGTGTTAGACCCAACGAGTGCTTTTTTTGCTGCACTTATAAGGTTGGCGTCTGTATTTCCGGGTAGGTATTGAGGGATTTCATTTGTAAACTGCCCCATTGCCGGACGAAAATCAAATACATTCGAGATATATTTGCTATAAGTTCCCGCCTCTTTTATGACATTAATAAAGCTGGTGTATGTTTTTATAACTCCGTTGCCTTCTACTCTTAATCTCAAGGAATAGTTTTTTAGATACGGACTGATAAAATCAAGTTGTGCATTTTCTGAAATTACAGAATCATTGACGCTCCATGTTAATTTTGAATTGGTACCCAGATCAGGATTAATATTTAACACCTTAAAACGGTCGATCGTGTAGCTGTCTTTAAGTACAACCAAAGGTTCTTCGATGCCTAAATCTTCTTCTTTATCTGTTCCACAGGCAATAAAGCCGAGTAGAAAAACGGTAAACAAAGTGATTTTTAAAATTTTGAAAGGCTTTTTTTTCATCTTCATAAAATTTTAATATTAAATACAACTGCCTTTAGAAATCGGAATAAAGCGTAAAGTTTTTTTCATGTTTTTTGATTTTTGAGATTTTAATTTTTGGTTATAAAAGCAATATGGGCCGGAATATTTCCTGCTGTAGTTTTCCATTTTAGTTTTCCTTCGGGTGTAAAACAATAGATATAACCTGTTACAACATAGTTTTGAGCATCGGTGATGTAAATTTCTTTTGTTTCGGGATTTACCTGAAGTCCGTACGGAATCATAATTTTCTTATCCGTTCCATCTGTAATGAGTTTGTCGCTGATTACTTTTTTGGTTTTTGTATCCAATATTCCATAGGTTACTTTATTGCTATTGGTCAGGTAGCTCCACGAAACACTATAGAAATACAATAAATCGTCTACGAGACACATTCCTGAAACCGGAATATCGAGTTGTAGTTTCTTCTCGTCTGTTTTGGAGTCAATTACATAAAGATTCGAAGGTATGTTGTAATAATCTCCGCGGGAACTTACATAAATATCTCCCCGGCTGTCTATTTGCATGCTATTGAGGTTTATGCCTACGTCTATTTTTTTTGTTTCGGTAAAACTCTCCAAATCCACTACAGATAGGGTCCGATCGTAATTAGGGACTCTGTAACCTCCGGAATTTGCGACATACAATTTGCCATTATGAACCACCATTTGTTCGGGCTGATATCCTACCGTTACTTTTCTTTTTATTTCTAATGAGGCAGTATCAATCTCTGCCACAAAACCAATCTCTGCATTTGGGTTTATAGCGACAGGACCGGAATAAGAGCTTACATAGGCTTTGTTTTTGTAAAAAGCCATATAACGACAATTGGGAATGTCTATTTTTTTGATGCGCTTTGCAGTCCATTTTTCGATCACTTCGACTTTATTCGAGCAATTGATTACGGCATAAACTTTGTTGCCATAAATTTTTATATCGTTGCCTACATCTCCCAGTTCTTTTACAACTGTAGGGTTTCGTTCAGAATAAATATCGGTTGTATAGTTTCCGGTTCTGTAATTAAAAATGTCTATACTCGCTCTGTTCATGCCCATATTGCCCTCGTTAAGCAGGTAAAAACCTTCGATTTTACCATCGCTTCTTGGTGCGGCAACGCCTTGGTCTGTAGACGGAAAAATGGTTTCTTCTTCCCGGCAGGAAACAAAAGCAAGGGCTATAAATAAACCAAGGATTATTTTTGTGGTTGTTTTTTTCATAGCGCAATACTTATTATAAATTTCATTGTACGTCCCGGCATTGGATAATTGTATATTACCTCATAATTTTGATTGAGGACATTGTTTAGTTCTATTGCTCCTTTTAATTGGTAATGATGAATTGCAAAAGATTTCTGTACCGCCAGATCATGTGTATACCAAGGCTGCACTTCGTTAATTTTTATGTTGTTGACATTACCGTTGTAGCGTTTGCCTACATAGATAAAACTGTAGTTAAAATTCCAGGATTTATAATTGGCATTTAATATTCCTGAGCCACTACTCCAGGGTGTATAAGGTATCTGGTCTCCATAAGAAGACAGTTCGAGACCTGCAAATTTTGTATAATCTCTACTTTCAGAATAGGTATAGGTAAGATTAGCAGCCAGATCGACTTTGCCAATATGGGTTTCCATGCTTACAACAGATTCAACTCCTTTGCCTCGTACCTGCCCAATGTTGGTCATCATCCAACGGAACAAATTGCCTGTTGGCGCTGCTACTATTTTGTCTTTGGTATTGGTGTAATAGCCATCGACCTGAATCGAAAATTTGTCGAAAAATCCTTTTTCTACCGGCAAATTATAGGTAAACCCAACATCATATTGGTTCATGTATTCAGGCCTTAAGGTACTTGAGCCAACCATAGTATAGTACAAATCATTGAAAGTAGGCATCCTGAAAATTCGTTTTGCAAATGCCCTCAGATTAAAATCATAATCTTTAAAGGGTGTATAACCTAAAAATAATGCAGGTGTAAATTCTGTTTTATCAGGTGGTTTTGCATTATATCGCACTTCTTCCTGTACATGAGTCCCCACAACACTACCCAAAACTTTAAAACCTCCAAGTCTGTAGGTACTTGCAAGAGAAAACAATGCGGTATAACGTTGCGGAAATGAAAATTGAGTCTGGATGCCTTTTCTGGTTGCGTTAAGACGATTGTATTGAAAATCTGTAGATAACGAAATATCCCATGCAGGTAATATACTGTACATATTTACTGCTGATAAGTAGTATTCCTGCTGGTAATAACTATCATCAGACTGTGCTCCTTCGGTTACGATTTCGCCTAATATATTGGTGGTATCTCTGGCTACATAATGGGTATAATCATAAGCATATTTTGCTCTTGCCTGAAACTTATATCTTTTGGTAAAATCTTTGACTAAAGATGCCTGCGTAAAAAAATTCTTGTCGTATTGCCTGTAACCGTCAGAAAATTTATTCTCTACAATGGCTCCGGGTGCACCCCGATCTGAATCATAATAATAAACTTTGGCATCCCAGGAGCCATTGTTTATTTTTCCGTAAAGACCGGATTCAAATCTAAAAGCTTCTATATCACTGTTCATTCTGGTAGCAGTTGTATCATAGGCTACCGTGCCATCGAGATTGTTTCTTTTGTATCTGAATTTATATTGACCGTTAGATTTTATATATTCTGAACTTACGCTCATACTAACTTTATCGCCCAATTTTTGTTCCCATCGAAAAGACGGATTATTATAGTTGATAGACATGGTTTTGTAACGAACCAATAAATTCGTTTTTTTACCGCCAACAAAAACAGGACGTTTTGTTCTTAAATAAATGGTTGAAGCTGCTGCAAAGTCTTTTGCCGACTGAAATATTTCGCTTTTCTGACCATTGTACATCGTCAGGGACTCCATATCGTCTAAGGAGTATTTGCCTAAATCGGTCACCCCGTTTTGTGCGTTTCCTAACTGTATTCCATCATAAAAAACACCTACATGATGGGTACCCATATTACGTACATCGACGGTTTTAAGACCGCCAAGACCTCCATAATCTTTTATTTGTGTACCGGCAAAATACCTCAGGGCATCTGCAACGTTATGGCTGGCTAAATTTTCCAGTAATTTTCCCGAAAGGGTTTGTACGGGTATTACTTCCTGATATGGTTTTGCTTTTAGTATTACTTCTTTCAGAATGCGCAAACTATCATTAGATACTTGCGAATGCAGTAATAATGGGGCAAACAATATAAAAATAAATAAGAGTAATTTTTTTGTATTATACATCACTGATTTAATTAAATAAACCTCGGGGATGTAATAATCAAATAGCAATAAGACATAGGCCTGTTATACCATAACAGGTCAGTTCTTGTTGTTCAACTTTATTCCTCGAAAGTCTTAAACTATGTGATTGTGGCAGGTCTCCTGACTTGTTCCATCTTTAAACAACCTTCCCATTCGCGGTGGCAAACAGTGGCATTAGTACCGTTTAAAGACTTATATAGAACTTACAGTAGCGGGTCTGTTCAGGATTTGCACCTGATTCCCTTTTAACTATTTTTTTTGTGAAATTTTTAAAAAAATAGACCAAAATCTGCCGTAAAGATAGAACTATCTTTATAAAAACAAGTATTACTGCGTAAAATTACATTTATCACAATAATTTAAGAAATAACGAGACTATCAGACCAATGAGTTAAAAACTCATCGAATCGAATTGCAGGGCGCAATATCCAATTAAAAATATTATCTGAAAATTGATATGGTGTCTGCCAGATTTTCTTTGCAGATAAACGCTTTTATAAATTCCTGAACTTCATTTGTAGTTTCTGAAGGGGTTGCAAAAGAATTAATATGAAATTCATCATCCTGATCCAGAATATGTATAATTTCTGTATATCCTTTTGAGATTAAACTGCCCTTTAATTTTATAATATTCAACTGTTGTTGACTATCTAACTCCTTGCGGACTTTTAGTTTTATAGCTTTTTCCATGGTAAATATTTTTAAATTATTAGACTTAGATCTATTATCAAATATAAATATTAATTAAATAAGAATATTCATAAATTTCTCCTATAAATCATTATTTATCAACACAGTAATAAACAATCGTTTGATAAATTGTTATTAATTTTACAAAATCTTAATGGGATTATTAAAAAAAAATGACTAACTATAAATCTTACAAAACAGTATCTCTGTCTGGGTTTACAAAGTATCTGTAAGGTGTGTGCAGCGTTTTTATCCTATTAAAATCTTTGTATTGGTATCTTCTAACAGGTAAAACAAAAATAATTAGGTTATCAAAATTTGAATAACTTTGGTCTCTGTTATGCAAGCAAATCTAAGAGAACATATCGAAAAAATAATAGCCCTTACAGAGGAGGAGTTTGCTTTTGTGTACAGTCATTTTAGTATCAAAAAATTCAAAAAGCACCAGTTTATAATTCAAAAAGGTGATCCTGTAAAATATTCGTATTTTGTTGTTTCGGGACTTTTAAAATTAGTGCATACAGATACTAAAGAAAAGGAACACATTGTATCCTTTGCGATGGAAGATTGGTGGGAAAGTGATTATTATGCTTTTTATACCCAAACCGAAGCCACAATGTCATTAGAATGTCTTGAAGATACAGAGGTACTTTGTTGTTCCTATGATGATTATAAAAAACTACGGGACGGTTTGCAAAAAATGGAGCGTTTTTTTCTCGAAAAAGCCACTTTTGGTTTTCTGGGATCACAACGTCGTATTATATCCTGGCAAACGTCTAACTCAAAAGAACGATACGAGCAACTCTTAAAACAATATCCATCACTTTTTCAGCGTGTCCCTAAAAGCCTTATCGCCTCTTATTTGGGTGTTTCGCGCGAAACCCTGAGCAGATTATCCTCTTAATGTGACATTTCGCACTTGACATTCGTGAGAAATGTCAAGACCTGATTCCCGCTATTATTTACAATTTTGCAGTATAAATTTTAAACTGTAATCGTGAAAAAAACAGCAAACCTTTTAGCATTACTATTATTAACGATGATGCCTGTACTGGCACAAACTAAAAAAGGGAAACAAATGGAAAAAACAATCATTAATCCATGGGAATGGCAGGATCAACGCAGTTATGTACAAGCTGTAGAAGTAAAAAATCCGGAAGGAACACTTTATGTTTCAGGGCAAACTGCCATAAGTGCTAACGGAATATCAAGCAATGAGGATATGGCATCGCAAATAAAGCTTGCCTTAAAAAATCTGGAATTGGTGATTACCAGTGCCGGATATGAGTGCAAAGGCATCGTAAGGTTAAACATCTACACGACTAATACGGCTGAACTGTGGCCAAACTTTTCGATTATTCAGGATTGGATCGCTAAACACGGCATGCAACAAGCAACTACTTTACTGGAGGTAAAAAGTTTATTCGAAACACTAAAGGTAGAACTGGAAGCAACTGTGGTCAGGTAATCTATTCTATAAAAAGCATTCTTAAAAAAAGCTGTGTTTTCTTAATCAGGAAAGCACAGCTTTTTTTGTTTTAGGCAATTATAAGGTTGTTTTTACTGAAGTGATAAAAAATAATTGAAAATAATTATCGTATTACTTTACTTATAAAACCAAGTATTTCAAGGTGTTACAACTATACATTTGATATTATTGAGGGCATTTACATTTTTTTTGCATTATATTTCAATCTAAAAAGTCAAATAAAACGTAATTAACAGAAACGATAGTCTCGTAATGAGATAAATTCAATTCACTATTACGTTTTTGGAAAAATATTGAATTTTATCTTATTCCTGATTATCGTTATTTTATTAATTCTAAGAAGATTAAGTGTGGACAAAATAAATGTACAAAGATTAAAAAAGACTTTAGCGTATCTGGAAAGCAAACAACGAGAGTTGAAAAGGCAAAATGAAAATGATACCCGAAGTATCGAATCCATGATAAAGTTTCTAAAAAAAGATATGCTCGAACAGTTTAAGCTCACGAATTACGACATTTATCTTAAAGACGAAATCAACAATACTGAAACTTTTATTCAAAGTGTAAAAAGTATTATAGAAAATTCTCTTCTCACAGACAATTCTCATTAAATAACACTGCTTCTAAAAATTAAAAATCCCATTTTTGTACAAAGTCGGATTTTTACTGCTGCACTAAAACTTCTGTTCTAATTACTACTTCGCTAATAAGCTTGCTCCTGGTATTCTCCAAATCTTACTTTCTTTTTTAGGTTTTTCTTTCTTGCTTTAAAAAAACAGGAACTGTATTTTGTATAAAATCTGATTGATACTCCCCTTTTTCAATTAAAAATTAGTTAAAATAAAAAGTATCGAATCGATATATTTTGATATGTGGTTATTATATTTGTAATATGGAGTCTATAGAAATAAATAAGGTAATAACAGAACAAAATTTATTACTACTGGGAGCAAGTGCTTTGAGAAAAGCCGCCTTAAATGAACAAGCAAAAGAATACATTCTGTCGAACGAAGTTTTATTTAAAACCATTAAAAAAGCGGCTGACCGCTACATTGGTGGAGAAACATTAGAAGAAACTATTGTTAAGGTTAAAGACCAGAACAAGCAAGGTTTTAAGACTTCTATCGAATTCATGGGCGAAAATACGCTAACTGAAAAAGAGGCTTTTGAGGCTACTACTGAATTTGTGAGCATAGCGCAGGAGATTTCAAAACAAAAACTGAACTCGACTTTTTCTCTTGATCTTTCGCACATTGGTTTGTCAATATCCAAAGATTTATGCCTGAACAACTTAGATTTAATATGTCAGGAGGCTAAAAAAGAAAATATTGAAGTAACTATCAGTGCCGAAAATATCGAAATAACCGATGCTGTTATTGATGTTTATAAAACTGCTTCTCAAAATTACAGTAATGTTTCGATTACGCTTCAGGCTTATTTGCACAGATCAAAAGATGATTTTGAAGATTTGATTCAGCAAAAAGGAAGAATAAGAATCGTAAAAGGAGCTTTTGAAACTCCTGAGGGGATTTCTATTTCCAGAGGCAGCGCACTCGATGAGCGTTATTTGTATTATATAGATCAGCTTCTTTCAAGAAAACACAGCTGTGCTATTGCTACACATCATGACGCAATACAAAGAGAAGTTGTTGCAATGCTTGAAAACTATAAACCTAATAAGGATTTATATGAATTCGAAAGTTTATACGGCATTCAGACGGAGCAACTTATAAGACTAAAAGAGCAAGGTTATCCAACAAAATTATACTTTGTATATGGTAAAGAATGGTATTTGTACCTTTGTAACAGAATTGCCGAATATCCTTTGAATATATTTCAGGCTTTAAGCGATATTGTAAGCTAACACACTTATTTTCAATATATATTTATAAAAAAACCAGTAAAAATTAACTTTACTGGTTTTTTATTGAGATGTAAATCGTGTGTTTTATTTTGGCTCCCGAAAACACAGAATTATTACTCTAACGAACCTACATTTCCGGTTCTGGTTAGTACTCCCCAACTCTGACTTTCTCCTTTTATGGCTCTTCTGATAGCCCTGAACAATATAACATACATTAATTGACGGTACACAAATCGTTGCGGAATAAGCCAGATTAGTTTGCTTAACTTTTCTTTCTCGAAAATAAAAGCAATCAGACTAACCAGCATGTCTACCAACATAAATACGAGATAGTAAATCCCTATTTTATGCAGACTGTCTGTATCGTTATGATTCCAGATTAAGCTTACTATCAGAATTAAATCTGCGAGCGGTGCAAAAACAGGAAGCACAATCTGAAAAATTAATACGTTAGGCAACGAAACCATTCCCAGTCCTTTGTATTTTGGATTAAAACAGGCATCACGATTTTTCCAGAATGCCTGCATGATACCATAACTCCATCGAAAACGCTGTTTCATAAATTCGTTCAGCGTTTCGGGCGCCTCAGTAACAGCGACAGCCTCTACACAATTAACAATTCGGTAGTTATTGCGTAATATTCTAATGGTTAAATCACAATCTTCGGCAAGTGTATCTGTTGTAAAACCTCCGGCAATTTTGATGGCTTCTTTTCTAAATGCGCCAATAGCTCCAGGCACAACGGTAATGCCGTTAATGAGATCAAAAGCACGTCTGTCAAAATTTTGCGCGGTTGTATATTCGATACTTTGCCACTTTGCCAACATGGTATTTTCGTTGCCTACTTTTACATTTCCGGCAACGGCTCCTACTTGTTCGTGGTCTTTAAACTGCAATGTAAAACACTTCATTAATTGCGAAAGGGCATCTGTTTTTAGTTGCGTATCGGCATCAATACAAACCACAAAATCGTTCTGTGTAATGGCAATTCCGTGATTAAGTGCAGATGCTTTACCTCCGTTTACTTTGGTATGTACTTTTACAATATCGTGATTTTTGAACGCTGCATCAACCTGATTGTAGGTGCTGTCTTTTGAGCCATCATCGACAAAAATAATATCAAAATTAGGGTAATCCTGACGCAGCAAGTTGTGAATGGTTTTTACGGCATTGACTTCTTCATTATAAGCCGGCACAATGATACTTACTTTTGGATGTGTATCTCCTGTCGCATTGTACTGTGGGGGATGTTTATAGTCTTTCCATTTTTTGGTAAAAGCCATAATCGCCATTAACAAGATACGCAGAAATCCTAACAAAATTGCCAGCCAGAAAACAACTGTTATAAAATTACCAAACCAATATCCTAAGTCAAAAATGATATTATCGATGGTAACCAAATTCCCTTTGGCTTTTGGCATGATCTCGTTCTTGGTTTTTCCTAATAATTTAGAAACGGTTGTAAATTGAATTCCTTTATCCTTAAAGTATTTAATAATTCTTGGCAAAGCCTCCACCGTTGCCTGCCTGTTACCGCCGGCATCATGAAGCAGGATAATTCCTTTGGTAGGATCAGCTTCATATTCTCTGGTTACTCTGGCATAAATACTATCTGCAGATACTCCTTTTTCCCAGTCGTTTGGGTCAATACTCTCGCCAACCGTATAATAATTCTGGGCTTTGCTCAGGGCAACGGGTCTTAACTCTGCCTCTGTTGTTGGTTCAGCATCTGCATTATAAGGAGCTCTAAAAAGTACGGTACTTCGTCCTGTAACGGCTTCGATCAATAAACGTGTTGTTTCCATCTCTGCAGATGCGCGTTCTTTGCTTACTACTGCAATATTAGGATGGGTAAAAGTGTGATTTCCAATCTCATGCCCTTCGGTATAGATGCGTTGCAAAAGCGGGATATTATTCTCGCCCTGAAGTCCTACGACAAAAAAAGCGGCAGGCACTTTTTCGCGTTTCAAAATATCCAAAATTTGTGGTGTATAGGTAGGATCCGGTCCATCATCAAACGTTAGCACCACCTCTTTATGCACATTACCAAACTTGCTAATGACATATTTTGTAGGTAGCTCTACATATTTTTCCTCGGTTATTATCGACTCATTTGCATCTGACTGAAGTTTAATTTTTCCGGGCTGAGGATCGGTCAGTACATTTAGAATTTCGCCCTCGCCTATATAATCCGGTGTCGAAAAACTCATGTGTACTTTCTCTAATGTTCTAAAATCAAATGCCGTTTTGGCAATGCTTTTGTTTGTTAGACTTCGATTGTAATAATGCCATAACCTGCCATCCTCGCTCCCCAATCTCCACAATGCGGTACCGGCAGTACCATATTCGTCTGCAAAACGAATGGTATTAAAATTTGTAGCGGCATCTGTAAAATAAACATCATGTTTTTTGCCTCTTCCGTCTGTATAACTAAATGAGTTATTATAGCTGTTATCATTAAAGGTTATCGTTGCACTGTATTGCTTTGCAAGCGAGAGAGCCTCGTCGTAGGTTACTGTTACGGCTTCTTTATTTTGTTCCCAATCATACCCATAACCGGCAAAACAAAGGATAATCTTATTTGACGGAATCTCTTTGGCAACCTGATCCAGAATTCTTTCGGTCCATTTTTGGCTGCTTATCGCTCCGGGAACGCTGCCGCTGTAATGTTCATCATACGCCATCAAAAACATATAATCATTGTACTGCGCCAATGCTTTTATATTAAAATCGTCGTCGTTTGCCATAATATCCTGCGAAACGATATATCCCATTGGATGAAGTTTTTCATACAGCTCTTTTTGAAAAGCAATAATAGGTTCATCGCTGGTTTCTTTAAACTCTTCAAAATCAATATTTATTCCCTGAAGGTTATATTGCTTAAGATTTTTGACAATATCATTAATTAGTCTTTCTTTTTTTACATTGTCGTGTAGTATACGATGGATCAAATCGCCATCAAACTCTCCTTCGCCTTTGGATTCGTTGATGTTATTGATAAGCGGAACAATTTTTATTCCGGCTTTTTTCATGATTTTCAATGCTGCCGTATCAATTTCTGTGCGCAGCAAATCTGTTTTAGGATCTAAAAAAAACCATTCCGGAACAACCATATTGAGTTTATCAATATTTTTTTGAAGCGAAAACAAACTTTGCGGGTCCCAATCGACATAAAAAGCAGCGCGAACCTGAGGGAAATCAATTGTCTGATTTTGTTTTTTGAGATTTTCCATTTTCGACTTTGATCTCAAAAAGCTGTCGAAACCTTTATATTTTCTAAGTTCTTTGGGCGTGAGTGCTACCGGAACACTTGGATTTACTAATTTTTGTGCCGATGTGTCATTGCCTAATATAGGTAAGGAAGGTTTTAAACCGCGATGCAGCGTAAGAATAAAAATGGGAATCAACATTAAGATCAAAAAAAGGATCAATCTGGTTGACCATTGAAAAGTTCTCCAGCGCAATTTTGTTTCAGTCTGAAACACTTGTTTTTTATTATCCATAGCCTTCATTACGATTGATGCATAAATATACGTTATTTTTTAATTCAATTGATCTCAGAACATATCAATTCCTGAATTTTTATCTTACAAAAAAATAGCCTATTTTTAAGTATTATTTCCTTATTAAATAATTTCGGTACCATTCTCAATTCCTTGATTTTAAAACATACATTCATCATAAAAAACCAATTAATGTAGTATTTTTATAGCAAAGTCAAAACAAGTGTTATTCTTATGAAAGAAACAAAAAATACAAATACCGTTTTGAGTACACTCAAAAAAAGAATTGCTGCTTTTTTCTCTAAAAATGGCAAATTAACGGGGCAAATCATTCTGACATTGATTTTCTTTTTTATTGGTTTTTGGTTCATCAAAGAAGAGCAAAACGAACTGTATCAAATCAAAAATAGCATTGCGCAAGCTCAGCCGTTATGGATCTTAATTGGTTTTCTGGTCACGATTCTCTATATCTTTTTGCAGGGATTAATGTATGTGGTCTCGTTTGCTGCGATTGATGCTAAAATAACCTGGCGGGATGCCAACATTTTATTCTTAAAGCGTAATTTTATAAGTGTTTTTATACCTGCGGGTGGCATTACTTCTCTGTTCTTTTTTACGGATCCTTTATTAAAAAAAGGAACTACCAGAACTGAGGTTCATCTGGCATCTGCTATCTACGGATTTGTTGGGATCGTTTCTGTGCTACTTTTTGCTATACCGTTATTTCTGTTCTCCCTTTTAGAAGGCTCTGTTGGTTATACAGAATGGCTCGTTTTAGGTCTTGTAATCGTTATCATACCGCTGTTTGTTTTATTGTTTAATTCGATCATTCAAAAAGGAAGATTTTACAGGCTACTCTTAAAAAGTTTTCCCAAAATAGAGCCTTTTTTAATAGATCTTCAGGAGCATAAAATAAACAGAACCAAGTTTTTTAAAATCATATTGTGTTCGCTCATAATCGATGCCGTTGGCATTGCACATGTGTACATCGCCATGAAAGCTTTGCAATTCGAAGCTTCGGTTTTTGCTGCAACAATGGCGTATGTGATCGCCGTTATTTTCTTGATAATCTCTCCGTTTTTAAGAGGTTTGGGTGCTGTCGAAGTTTCTATGGGTTATGTATTAATACAATATGGCTATAATAATATGGAAGCTGTTGCTATAACACTTTTCTACAGGATTTTCGAATTCTGGCTTCCGTTGCTTGCAGGGATGATTTTGTTTATTTCAAAAATCCGGAAACTCTTGCTGCGTCTCGTGCCTGCATTGCTTTTGCTAACGCTTGGTATTATAAATATTATATCTGTTCTCACGCCGGCAATCAACCAAAGGCTTATTATCCTAAAAGATTTTTTGCCGTTAGAAGCCATTCATGCCTCTAATTATCTGGTCTTAACGGCTGGTTTGTTTCTATTGGTTACGGCTGCTTTTATGCTTAAGGGACTTCGTATGGCGTGGTGGTTTGCCTTAATACTGGCAGTAGTTTCTTTGATCGGAAATCTTACCAAAGCTATCGATTTTGAAGAATCTACTGTTGCCTTTCTGGTGCTTTGTGTCCTTGTTGCAACCCGAAAACAATATTATGTAAAAACAAATCCAAAGCTTGGTATAATTGGGCTGCAAACCTCATTGTTAAGTATTCTGGCGGTTTTAATTTATGGTGTATTGGGGTTTTATTTCTTTGATAAAAAACACTTTAATATCGATTTTAGCTTAACAGAATCGATTCGATATACACTACAAAACTATTTTTTGGCGGGTAGTGACAATCTGCATCCAACAGGAACTTTTGCAATGCATTTTTTAATCTCACTAAAAATTAGTGGTTTCCTGTCTTTTGCTTTTTTAATATATACGTTGGTAAAACCTTCGATCCTGAAGTATACGTTGAGTCCGGAAGAAAAAGAAATTGCAAGGGAACTTCTAAACCAATATGGCAATTCGAGCCTGGATTATTTTAAAACCTATTTTGATAAATTGATTTTTATTGCTCAAAGCAAAAATGCTTTTCTATCGTATCGATTGTCAGGAAATTTTGCCGTTGTTCTCGAAAATCCTGTTGGCTCAACAACCGAAGAAATTAGACTTTGTATTATTGAATTTGACCAATTTTGTTATGATTTCGGGTTAAGAAGCCTATATTATCGCATCCCCGAAGCAAGTTTAAAAACGTATACCACAATTGGTAAAAAATACTTTTTTCTGGGGCAGGCGGCTGTTGTGGCTCTGGAGGAATTTCATCTTGAAGGGCAAAACCGAAAATCGTTGCGAAATTCCTTAAAAAAAATCACAGATCTGGGTTTGAAAGCCACCATTAATGAAGCTCCGATAAAAGATGGTTTACTACAGCAAATTAAAGCCGTTAGCGACCAATGGCTTCAGGAAACTTCCCGAAAAGAAATGCTTTTTTCTCAGGGTATTTTTCTTTGGGACGAACTTAAAAACCAAACTATAATAACAGTTGAAAATAACGAAGGAAAAATTCTGGCTTTCTTAAATATCATTCCCGATTATGCAAAAAATGAAAGCACTTATGACCTGATCCGAAAAACGGATGACGCACCAAATGGCATTATCGATTTTATGATGGTCGCACTTTTTAATTATCTTAAATCAAAAGGTATTGCTTCTGTAGATCTTGGTCTTGCTCCTTTAAGCGGAATCGAAAATCCGCAAACATTACAGGAAAAATCAATGAAATACGCTTACGAAAAAGTAAAATCGTTTTCGCATTATAAAGGTCTTCGGGATTTTAAAGATAAATTTTCGCCGTCATGGCACAATCAATATATTGTTTTTACGGATGATTATGATCTGATTCAGATTCCCTCAATTTTAGCAAAAGTCATAAAACCGTAAGATTAAAAATTCAGCCACAGATTAAAGGATTAAAAGGATTAAAAAATCTGTGCTAATCCTTTTAATCTGTGGCAAAAAAAAAAAACTAAATCTGCAAAATCTGCGTAAAAAAATCCGCCACAGATTAAAGGATTAAAAGGATTAAAAAATCTGTGCTAATCCTTTTAATCTGTAGCTAAAAAATCAAAAAAAATCTTATTCCTCAGGAAGCAAATCATCAAGATCTGATGTTTTATAGAATTTAAGATCGTTAAGTTTTATATACTTACAGATAAATTCCAGCGTTTCAATTTTTGTCTGATAATTTTCGGTTACATTTTTTACAGGCCTGTGTCCGCATAAGAGCAATATTTTATTGTTCTTTTTGGCATAATCCAATAATTCTAACACATACGGAATACTAAAATGAATGTGACTGTTGTCAATATCAAAAGCAAAAACTATTTTAGAATTATTAAAATAACTATTTTGTTTCTCCGGAACCTGACCTCCAAACGACCTTCCTCTTATTATTTTATAATCATTCGATAATGCTCTGTCCAATGCCTCAGATCTTTCTCCGTAGGGATAAGCAAAAGTTGTTACCTTAAAATTAAGGCGTTTCATGGAGACAATCATAGGGTCTATTTCCTGCTTCATATAGGCATCGATTCCGTGTTGTTTGACAAACTTAACAGCATTATAATGGTGATAACCGTGAGCGGCGATTTCATGACCTTCTTTTTGTAATTCAAGAAGTTTCCTGATTTGTGGTGCTCCAATAGAATCTATTCTGCAAACATTAAAAGTGGCTTTCCATCCGTATTTTTTCAAAGCCTGATCAGCTTCATACCATTCATCGACATAGGCATCATCAAAAGACAAAATTACTCCGGCGGCATAAGGTTTGGGCTCTGGCTTTTGTTTTTTGGTTTCGCAGGAAAAAAACGTTAAGCATATTAAAAAAAGTATTGCTTTGGTAAAAAATAGCTTCATATTTTAATTGTCGTTTAGGATTGAGATTGGAATGCCTGTACTGATATCTCTCAAATATAAACATTTTTGTATCTCTTTTTATTTCTAATTTCTTTAAATTTCTTTTCTGATCAAGATCTTATACTTTGCTGATTTTTTTTGCAGGTGGTACTACTTTTTAATTACTTTTATAACATCAAATTGGGTCAAATCTGTTTGGGTTGCGACCCAATGTTCTAGTCCTGGATATAATGTCTCAATTGATAGAGCACACGCTTTTAGAAATAAACGGTAAAAAATTAACTCCCACAAAAAACAGTAATACGTATTGTATTACGTAACGCTATTAAAAAAATTACAATAATATTCGCTTATGAATAAAGTATTATTAGTTGAAGACGATCCCAGAGTGGGTTCTTTTATTACAAGAGGACTTGAAGAACATCTCTATGAGGTTAAAACAATTACAAAAGGTTTTGACGCTATAAAAGAGGTTATGGAGAATGACTATAATATTATTATTCTCGATATTATGCTGCCTGATATTACGGGATTTGAAGTTTGTGAAGTTTTAAGAAGCCGGAAAATTATAGTGCCCATCCTTATTTTGAGTGCGCTCGATACACCACACGAAAAAGTAAAAGGCCTGCAAGCCGGAGCCGATGATTATCTGGCTAAACCTTTTTTGTTTGAAGAATTGCTGGCGAGAATAAATGCACAGCTTCGTCGTGCGGAATTCAGCACCGGAATTCTCGATTTTCAATCCTATGCGGGAGTCGAAATTAATATGAAAGAACAAAGCGCCACCAGAGACGGAAAAGAATTAAATCTCTCGTCGAGAGAACTTAAACTTTTGATCTTTTTTATGAAAAACCGCGAGAAAGCCTTATCCCGAATTGCGATTGCACAAGCGGTCTGGAATATTGATTTTGATACCACATCAAACACAGTCGATGTTTACATTAACTATTTGCGTAATAAAATAGACAAGAACTTCCCTACTCCGTTAATTCATACTATAAAAGGAACAGGATATATGCTCAAACAAAAGAGTTATGAATCTTAAAAATAAATTAGCCGTAAATTCTACTTTGCTATTTGCTTTTATAGTGGGACTTCTTATGGCGGGATCTTTCCTTTTGTTTAGGAGTCACATGAAAGACCTTTACTTTGATAATCTTGAAGATCATGCAATGGCAACGGCTCTTTTTTATTTTGAAAAAGATGAGATAAAAGAAATCAACAGCGTTCGTTACCAACAAATCGAACTTCAGTATAAACGAATAAACAACGAATCGATACGCGTTTATAATGCAAAGACCAATAAACTTTATCTGCACGATACAATCGATCTTGACTTAAGCGATAAAGAGCTAAAAAATATTGCTAAAGAAAAACTACGCACTTTTACAAGAGGCGACAGACAATTTGTAGCCTTGTTTTATAAGGACAATCAGGGAGATTTTATTATTGTGGTTTCGGGTATCGATCGTGCCGGTAACAGACAATTAGAGATTCTGGGTTTCATGTTTATACTGTTTTATCTCGCCGGAATACCGCTAAATTATCTTTTAGGAACTTTTCTGGCCAAACAAACTTTCCGGCCTTTTGCCGAAGTTATTGCAAAAGTAAATACGATAACGACAGAAAATCTGCATTCGAGATTAGAAATACCACAAACGAATGGCAAAGATGAGATTAATGAATTAGCGACAACTTTTAATTATCTTCTGGAACGCTTAGAAAGCGGTATTAAGATCCAGAATAATTTCCTGAAAAATGCCTCGCACGAATTAAAAACACCTCTTACTATTATTATTGGAGACATTGATGTTTCGTTGCAGCAACCCAGAACAAACGAACAATATGAGAAAATTTTAAAATCGCTTCGCAAAGATACGTTGCATCTTAAGGCTACTCTCGAAGGACTTTTGGTACTATCTGGTCTCGAACTCTCTGAGCCTCAACAAATGGAAACGGTAAGGATAGACGAGATTTTATGGAATGTACTGGAAAAAAAAGCGATTGAATATCCGGAATCCAAAGTAGCAGTACATTTAAACGCCGTTGCAGATCACGAAGAGCTACTGGAGATTCATGCCAATAAACACATGCTGTTTATTGCACTCTATAATATATTGGACAACGCCATAAAATTCTCGGTTCCTGCTCCGGTAACCATTTTTGCGCTGTCGAATGATGGCAAACTGGTTATAAAAATTACAGATCAGGGTCCCGGAATTTCAAAAAGTGATCAGGAATCTATTTTTGATCTCTTTTTTAGAAGTGATAATACGCGACATATTCAGGGACAGGGTTTAGGACTTTTTATCACGATGCAAATTCTTAAACTGCACCATATTACTTTGGTTGTAGATTCTGAACTGGAAAAAGGCACTTCGTTTTCTCTGGTATTTCCGTGAGTAATTGTTATAAATGATTTTTTTTCTCGCAGATTTAGCAAATTTATTTGTTTAATTAAGCTCCATAGGAGCAAAATATCTATAGAAAATATATCCGTTATTTGCATCAA
Organism: Flavobacterium araucananum; assembly: GCF_002222055.1. GTDB lineage: Bacteria > Bacteroidota > Bacteroidia > Flavobacteriales > Flavobacteriaceae > Flavobacterium > Flavobacterium araucananum. The sequence continues at coordinate 31,720 of NZ_MUGS01000034.1, read as the reverse complement.
AGCTCCAGTGGAGCGAAATCTATATTATATGTAACTATTAAATAGGTCACCCCGATGGGGCTTTTCGAAATATGGGAATTAAATTTCTATAAATATAGCGTCCCATTGGGACTATTTACCCGCAAGTTAAAAGAATTTAAATAGAATTAAAGCTTATGTTGCTATGTGTTTCAATAATAGAAAATAATTATAACAATAAAAATCTGCCTAATCTGCCGGAAAAAATTCAACACATAGAAACATAGATTTTTATATTCTTTATAAAGAGAATTTCAAAAAAACCTAGATTTTCACACATAGCTTTGTCAATGCTGCTATGTGATAATATTAAAAATGAAACGTCCTTTTTTTATTATTCCTGAAAGCTATGTTTCTATGAATTTAACAATAGATAATTCCACTTTAAGGTTATCCGTTTATTGTGATTGGTAACATTTGCTTAACACTCTAATCTTTTTCTAATCTACTTTAAATATAACTTTAATCTATTTATTTTTAGCCTTTTACACAAGTAGTTGATTTTAAAGAGTTCTATGGGTTTTACAAAAAGAATACGTTCGTGATTTTAAGTTAACAATGAATAGTTTTATAATTTTAAGTTAACAAAAGCGTTAAATCTGATCGAAACAAACAGAGTTTCTTTGTCAAATAAAAACTTAAAACAACATGACAAAACTAAAACTCTTTTTTTCGGCATTAATGCTTCTTGTTATGGGGAACATTTTTGCTCAAATTACAACCTCATCCTTATCTGCAAAGGTTAATGATGGTACAAGCCCACTTATTAATGCTGAGGTTACATTAACACATTTACCTACCAACTCAGTTTACAGAGCTGTAACAGATAAGCAAGGTAGATTTAGTTTCGAAAATTTGAATGCCGGTGGTCCTTACGAATTAGAAATTAAAAGTACAGGCACCAAAGATTACTCTAACCCACAAATAAATTTAGCGCTGGGCGAAAATGATTTGCCTACAATTGTAGTTAGCAATGCTGATAACAATGTATTAGCAGAGGTTGTTATAACAGGATCAAAACAATCTTCTAAAAATAACGGTACAAGTATTAATGAGAAAAAAATTAATGGTCTTCCGTTAATTAACAGAGGTATTCAGGATGTTACCAAACTAGTTCCGCAAAGTTCAAACAACTCATTTGCAGGAACAAACTTTAGATACAATAACGTAACCATTGATGGTTCTATCAACAATGATGCAATTGGTTTTAGTCCGTCATTAGGAGGTCAGTCCGGAACATCAGGAATGCCTGGAAGCAGCACAAGATCTAACTCTATCAGTCTTGATGCGATACAGGATATTCAGGTTTATATTGCTCCTTATGATATAAAATTAGGAAACTTTTTAGGAGGAAGCGTAAATGCTGTGACACGCAGCGGTACAAACGAAGTTACAGGATCTATTTACAGCTATGGCCGTAGTGCCGCTATTACAGGTCCAAATAATGCAGGTGACGGATCTAAAATGCCAAAATCTTTTGGAGATTATCAGGTAGGTTTCAGATTGGGATTACCAATTATCAAAGACAAATTATTCTTCTTTACGAATATGGAATATGCAGAGCGTACAGATCCTTTGTTTTATAATGCAGGACAAACAAACTCTGACGGAAAATTGACGTCATTAGTAGATAATGCTACAGCAGAACAAATTTCGAATTTCGTAAAAACAAACTATGGATTTGATCCGGGAAGTTATGGTGCTTACAACAACTTTGCAAAAAGCCAAAAATTCTTCAATAAATTAGATTGGAAAATTAATGATAAACATTCGCTTTCATTAAGAAACAATACGGTTATTTCTCAAGCTTCGAATCTGGAGCGTGATGCAGCAAATTTCAGGTTTTCAAGCATGGATTTTACACAAAAAAACCAATCTGTTAGTACGGTTTTAGAATTAAAAAGTCATTTTAACAGCCAATGGTCAAACTCGTTTATTGCAAGTTACTCTGCCATTAAAGATTACCGTGATCCAAAATCAGGAAATGCAATGTTTCCTCAGGCAGAAATTGGGTATAACGGAGGAACTATTTTCTTAGGAAACGATCGTGAAGCTACTGTTTTTAATATGAAACAAAACACAGCCGAAATTACAGACAACCTTACTTACAAAACAGGAAACCATACTTTATTATTTGGTACACACAACGAATTTTACGACATTAATTACGGTTTTGTAAACGCCCTTAACGGAAGGGTTTCGTATAAATCTCTGGCAGATTTCTACAATAAAACACCTACCCGTGTTCGTGGAACGTATCCTTTTGACGGGTCTACAAGAGATCAGATTTTTAATAATCCATATGCTAAATTCAAAGTAAACCTTTATAGTTTTTATGTACAGGATGAGATTCGAATTGGTAACAAACTAAAAGTAACACCAGGAGTAAGAATTGATTATACAGATTTGCCTACGAAACCAAACTTGAGTTCGCAAGTACAAAACTCTCCGGCTGACCCTAATTATGGCACAACATATAGCTATACGCCTTTGAACCAAATAAAAAACAACTTTTTTAGCACTGCATTAGTTTCTCCAAGAATAGGGTTTACTTATAATGTAGACGAAGACAAAACACTTGTTTTAAGAGGGGGTTCAGGAGTATTTACAGGTAGAATTCCGTTTGCATGGTTAGGATATGCTTATTATAATGATGGTGTAGGTTACGGAAGTTATGATAAAAACAACCTTACTACTGCTCAGGTTGCAGCAGCGGGTGATCCTCTTGCAACAAACGGATTAAACGGTTATCATGATGCAACGCCAAAGGTACAGGCAGATTTAGTAGACAATAAATTTAAAATGCCGGCTGTTTTAAGAAACTCACTTGCAATAGATAAAATTATTGACGGATACAAATTTACAACCGAAGGTATTTATACAAAAGTAATTCGTGATCTTGAATTTCAACAAGTAAATAAATTAGATAATCCTACTTATTTCTCTTACGATACAAGCCACCAAATGCCCATTTATGCAGCCAATATAAACCCTGCTTTTTCTAATGCTTATTTGCTTTCAAATACCAATAAAGGATACAGATACAGCATTACAGAGATGGTTTCAAAAACGTATGATTTTGGTCTTAACTTTATGGTTGCTTATACTTATGGAGATTCCCGTGATGTTACAAACGGTATTCGTAACTCTATGGAAAGTAATTTCCAGATGAACCAGTCATTGACACCTAATGATCCTCAATTGGCAACTTCAAACTTTAATATCAAACACAGAATCGTTACAAACGTAGGATATGCTGTAAAAGTAGCAGACAACAATACATTATCTGCAAACGTATATTTTAATGCGCAATCAGGAAATCCGTTCTCATGGGGATTTGTAAACTCAACAATTGCAGGAACAGGACAAGCAGCGGGATTGGCTTATATCTTTAAAGATGCAGCAGAAGCAGCAAAATATATTGGGGTAAGTGCAGCAGGAGTTCCATCAGCAACAGCTGCGCAACAAGTAGCAGATTACGAAGCTTTTGTGAATGGAAACGATTACTTAAAAAGCAGAAGAGGAACATTTACACAAAGAAATGGTGATACTACACCCTGGAACATTCAGGCAGATTTGAAATTAATGGACGAAATCAAAGTATCAAAAGTAGGTACATTCCAAATTTCATTTAGCGTGGCAAACATCGGAAACCTTATCAATAAAGATTGGGGAAGAAGTTATTTCGTTCCAAACACATACAATTCAACAGCAAATTTAGGGTTGACAAAATCAGGAAATTTAGGCGGAGTTGCTACTGGCGATCCAACTTATACTTTCCAGAAACCAACCACTACACCTTATACTATAGATCAATTAGCTTCAAGATTCCAAGGACAACTTGGTGTTAGGTATTCGTTCTAAAGATTGTGTTTTATTTTTTTTACTGTCCCCCAGTTTCAAACCTTATGAAACTGGGGGACTTTTTTTTGTAGTAATTTTATTATTTTAACAGAGATTTACTACCTTCACCCCCGATTCTTAAAAAAATTAAGCGATGACAAATGAACAAACAGCGATAAAGGCAACTTATTTTAGTATCATAAGCAATATAATCCTTGCTGCCATAAAAGGCGTAGCGGGAGTTTTAGGCAACTCTTATGCCTTAATTGCAGATGCGATCGAATCAACGGCAGATATTTTTTCTTCCTGTCTGGTTCTCTTTGGTATCAAGTATGCCAACAAACCTGCAGACAAAAACCATCCGTACGGACACGGAAGAGCCGAACCTTTGATTACTTTTCTTGTTGTTGGTTTTTTGATTATATCGGCTACCATAATAGCATACGAAAGTATCGCCAATATTGGTACTCCGCATGAATTACCCAAATCATGGACACTCATTTTACTGGCTGTGTTAATAGTATGGAAAGAAATATCTTTTAGGATGGTCATGAAAAAAGCTGTTGAAACCAACAGCTCTTCTCTAAAAGCAGACGCCTGGCACCATAGAAGCGATGCTATAACTTCTGTAGCGGCTTTTATAGGTATTTCGATTGCTATAATTTTAGGAAAAGGATATGAATTTGCAGACGATTGGGCTGCCTTGTTTGCTGCTGGTTTTATTTTATACAATAGCTACAAAATTTTTCGACCTGCTCTGGGCGAGATTATGGATGAATATGTATACGAAGATTTAGTAGAATTAATCAGGGTCGAATCGCTAAAAGTAGATGGAATTCTGGGAACTGAAAAATGCTTTATCCGAAAAGCCGGTATGAAATATCATGTAGATCTTCATGCCATCGTGAGTGGTACGATCTCTGTAACCCAAGGGCATGATCTGGCGCATAAACTACAGGATGCCTTGCATGAAAATATACCCGAGTTAAGTAATATCCTGATTCATGTAGAACCTGATGTATATCGAAATTAGTCTATTACAAAAATACTTTGCCATAAAAAGTGCTGGATCAAAAAAAGATTCAGCACTTTTTTTTTGTGTTTACTATAGCCGTAAAACGAATTCTTACATATCATATCTGCTAAATAAGAATTTACTTAAAAATATTTTCTCAAACAGATTTTTGTATTGTATTTTTTTATAAATTTATTCTGTCAAATAAGTAAAGCATACCCTATATAAGCCTTTCAAAGATATTTTATACTAAAGTTTTCAATAAAAGTTCTCTTGTTTTGATTGAAAATCACTGCGCCTATTTCTAAGTGATCGATCAAAATTAATCTGACATCAAAAAGTAATTTCATGACAGGAAAAAGCTGCCCTGTAACATATTTTTCTCGTTACACGCAATTGATTTTTACTTTTAAAACTGATTAGAGAAACTGAATTACTTAAGACCAAAATAGTACGTTAATAATTAGTGATGTTATTGTGGTATTGCCACACTACTAAATGTCGTGAGATTTTTTTGTTTTCTATAGATTCTATTTTAAAACCGGGATTTATTTCTATCGCAAAATCAGGTAGAAATACCTGTTTCTAAGATACTCATATAAAGTAACTTAGCATTAAAAAAGTCTGTCAACGCCTGCTTTTCTGTAAAAGGAGGCACGATATAAAAATAACTATAACAATCATTAACTATTAAAACTACAAACTATGGATGGAACAATAGGAGAAATTCGCCTGATTGCTACAAGCTTTGCACCAAGAAATTGGTCGTATTGTGATGGCTCAACAATTCAGATCAGAAGTAACACTGCATTATTCTCTATTTTAGGAACTACTTATGGTGGCAACGGTCAGACTACCTTTATGTTACCCGATCTAAAAGGGCGTGTCGTTCTGGGAGCCGGTCAGGGAACAGGATTATCATTTTATGATTTAGGACAAAAAAGTGGTGTAAACAGTGTTACGCTAACTGCTGCACAACTTCCGCCACATACTCATATTTCTTCTGCAACGATTTCAGTTCCGGCATATTCTGATGAAGGAGATGTAAACACGCCAAGCGGAAATGTATTAGCATCAAAATCAGCTATGTTCAGTACCGAAGTTGTTGATACAAGTTTGAAAACAGTACCCTATGTTCCTGTTGTAAGCTTAACTGGTGGTAACCAGCCTTTGCCTTTAAGTCAGCCAGCAATTGGTATGAATTACATTATATGCATGTACGGGACTTTTCCTCAGCGTTCATAACTTTCTCAAATTACATTTTTTAACTTTTTTTAAAACATTATTATGGAAGGAACTATAGGAGAAATCCGTGTATTTGCGGGTAATTTTGCCCCACAAAGTTGGGCTTTTTGTGCTGGTACTTCACTGGCTATTTCAGGAAATGAAGCACTTTTTACTTTAATAGGCACAACATACGGTGGCGATGGCGTACAAACCTTTAACCTGCCGGATCTTCGAAGCCGCATACCTGTAGGTACAGGACAAGGACCGGGATTGCCACAAGTAAATCTTGGTCAGGTTGGCGGTACTGAAACCGTAACGATGAGCACTGGTCAAATGCCAACGCACAATCATATTGCTTCAGGAACTATTACAATTCCTACTCTGGCAGGAGCCGATACTTTAGGATCACCAACGGGTTCTATATTAGCGGGTTTAGCAGGAGCATATTCCTCTGCAACATCAGATACTAATCTAAAAGTTCAAACCTCAGCAGTAACCCTTAATCTAACAGGTTCAGGAACTCCTTTTGGTATCATACAACCTTATCTTTCAACAAATTATATTATTTGTGTGCAGGGTATTTTTCCAAGTAGAAATTAATTTAAACACGAATCATGGACGGAACAATCTCAGAAATTCGCTTATTCGCACCAAACTTCGCGCCTAGAAATTGGGCTTTTTGTGCAGGACAAATATTAGCTATAAGTACCAATCAAGCCTTATTTAGCCTTTTAGGTACTACCTACGGCGGAAACGGTATTCAAACTTTTGCACTACCGGATTTTCGAGGACGTGTACCTATGGGTACCGGACAGGCATCCGGTGTAAATACTTTTCAGTTAGGACAAATATCAGGATCAAATAGTATAACAGCAACTTCTCTAAACCTGCCTAGTCATACGCACGTAGCAGCAGGTTCGTTTGCAATGGGAGCTTTTTCAGACGGAGGAAATAACGGATCTCCAACCGGAAATAGCCTGGCATCATTAGATGGTCTTTTTTCTAACAAAACACCCGATAGCTTCTTAAGACCTATTACAGCACCAATTACAGTAGCACCAGCTGGTAGTACGTTGCCAATACCGGTTCAGCAACCTTATTTAGGGATGAACTATATAATCTGTTTGTACGGAATTTTTCCGTCAAGAAATTAAAATCATTTGTAAAACAGGGTGTTTTTACGTTTCATACTGCGCTAAACACCCTTTACATCATAAAATTATATGACTATAGGACTACTCTTGCCGCGCTCTGTACTCTACCCTTCGATATCTTTTGATATTATGGACGGATTAAAAATTGGCCTGAAAAAATTAGGGCTTGGCGAAAAACATGAAATCGTATCGACCAGTATAGGCGTAGCCGGAAAAAATGAAGAAATTTATGCCAGTTGCGAACAACTGTTATTAAATGGTTCTGATGTTATAGTAGGATATATGAACCCTGTTTCGGCAGAATATGTACATCCTCTTTTCGAGAACTCCGGCAAAACCCTTATTGTACTCGATAGTGGTTATCATTTTCATTCGTTTAACGGAAAACTGTCAAATGCTTATTTTATTTCATTACAGGGAAGTTTATGTTCTCGTGCCATTGTGCGAAAAGCATTAGATGAAGGGCAGCATAATTTTGCCTTTACCTGTTCTTTTTATGATGCAGGTTATCGATCTCCTTATGCTTATGCAATTGCAACCGAAGAAAGAGGGGCTATCATTAGTTATAACCACATTACACCTTTGCAAAAATCAGAATTTAGCTTAGAAGCCTTAGCCCAATATTTAGAAAATAATAAGGAGGCTGCTTTGCTTACTTCATTTTGCGGAGATATGACGGAAGATTTTTTTAGAGAAGCGGCAAAATTTGACAGTATTTCTTCCTGCAAAACTTACGGAAGTGGTTTTACTGCCGAGGAATCCTGGTTGAATAAAATAACGTATCCCGGATACGATTGGAGTTGCTCGATTCCGTGGTCCTCAAAAATAGAATCTCAGGAAAATAGTGAATTTGTCACTACGATGGAAAACATCAAACCCAATAAGGCAAATGTTTTTTCGCTTTTAGGATGGGAAACTGCTTTGTTTATTGCGGCTATGAATAAAGGATCCCTGGACGGAATCATTATTAATTCTCCTCGTGGAGCCTTATTTATGAATCCAAATACTGGCTTTGCCGAAGCCCCTGTTTATTATGCAACTGTTGCAAAAGACGAAAAAACAGGTACTTGTTGTTTAGAGGATATAACCGAAGTAACAAACCTCAACGAAGAACGGGAAAGTTTACAGCAAAACATAATTGCGATCAGAGATACTTTAAGTAATACCTGGCTTAACGCTTATGCTTGTTTAGAATCATGAATACAAAACGTGACATAGCTGTTTTATGCAATCATCGGATGGCTTTTGCAGCCATACAAACCATTCATGGCATGGGTCGGTTGGCTAGTATCGCAATTCCGGGTAACAATGAAGATATCAAAGATTTTTGTTTGGGTTTTGCGGCTCAAACCGGAACTGAACTGATTATCCTTGAAAAAGAAAAGCTGGAAACCCAAATACAGGAATTAGCAAAAAATAAGGCATTAAAATCTGTTTTTACGATGACATTTCCCTGGAAAATTCCCGGAGAAGTTATAAAACAACATCCAAACCTGTTTTATAATTTTCATTATGGGCTTTTACCTGAAATGCGAGGATCAGATCCTGTATTTGAATCGATCCGACAACAAAAAAAAGAAACCGGAATTACGGTTCATGCGATAGAAAAAGAAATTGACAGCGGCGCAATTATATTAAAGAAGGTATTACCACTGGATATTCCGTTTACACACGGAATATTGTGTACCAACCTTTCTTATTTAGGCGCGCAACTTATACCGGAGTTATTGACTTTGCTTGAAAACAATATCAAAGGTATTCCACAAGAAGAAGAACAATCTAATTATTATAAAAGACCCAATGCTTCAGATGTATGTATCAATTGGAAAGACCAGGATGCAAAATCTATAGAAGCGTTAATAAGAGCCTGCAATCCCTGGAATAAAGGCGCTTACGCACAATGGAATGGATGGAATATTCGTATTCTGGAAGCTTCTCTGACAAGTTACAAATGTGAACAATCACTTAATCCCGGAACTATTTTGAATATAGACGAAGAAAAAGGACTTATTATACAATGTTACAACAACACACAACTCCGTATCAACATTGTTTATACGGATGAAGCATTTATGAGTGGGCACAAGTTGCTCATTTTTGGCATAAAAAATGGCGAGCGATTTGCCTCTTTATAATTTAATCAATTTATTATGAAACATTTTTACTCACAAATTAAAAACTTTCTGAATATCGCCTTATTTCTAGGGATATTTTTGCAAAGTTACTTAGCGAATTCGCAAACGACATTAGGAGTTGGAGATCTTATTTTTACGGGCTATGATGCCACCGCAACCCCAAGTCCTACAGCTGCCGACAGTTATTCGTTTGTATTACTGACCAATATTTCTGCCGGTACGGTAATCAGTTTTTCTGACCGTGGTTATAACGGTGCCGGCTGGCAAGCTACTGGTGGTACAGAAGGATCTGTTACCTGGACTTCGGGAACAACAATCGCAATGGGAACAGAGATACTTATAAAGGGGCTTGCAGCTTCTACTTATAACCCATCTACCAGCACACTAACAGCAAATGGTACAGTAAGCGTTTCAGAAGGAACTTTTCTTTACGGATTATCTTTATCAAATGTTGGAGATCAGGTCATCGCTTTTCAAGGGGGCTCTGGCTCTGTTAGTGGTAGTGGTGTAACACTCTTATCCGGAATTACCTATTTTATGTGTAATGCAAGTACATCTACTGCAACCTGGGATACTGTTGCCAGCGGTTGTACCATTGGACCAAACTCATCTGTGATGCCTCCGGGTCTTACAGGAGGTACAAATGCATTTTATACAGGAACATTAGCCGGTAATACTTTATCGCAATCTTCAAAATATAATGGTACCGGAGCTCCGTTTACGAACGCTGCCGGTATTAGAGCTGCTGTAATGAATCAGGCAAACTGGACACTTTCGACTACAGCGCAAACGATGCCATCTGGTGCGCCGTTTTTAGGAGTAGCCCCTACAATTACAGCAAATCCGCCAAACAGAACATTGTGTGTAGGTGGCAGTACTACTTTCCCTATTACAGCCAGTGATGCTACAGCTTATCAATGGCAGGTAAATACCGGAAGTGGTTTTACAAACCTAACCAATGTTGCACCTTATTCTAATGTAACAACAGCTACATTGACAGTTACAACTGTTACAGCTGCAATGAGCGGATATTTGTATCGTTGTGTTGCTTCCGGAGCAGGTTCTGTAACTTCTAATCAGGCAACACTTACAGTTCCTGATATGATTATTAGCACATCTGCTCAAACAAGTGTGAGTTGTAAAGGCGGTAGTAACGGATCTGCAACACTTACTGTTACAGGAGGTATCGCGCCCTACACCTATTCATGGTCTCCGTCAGGAGGTACCGCAGCAACAGCAAGCGGACTTGGGGCAGGAACTTATACTGTAACTGTTACAGATAATATTCTTTGTTCTAAAACACATACAGTTACTATTGCAGAACCAGCAGCGATCCTTAACGGAACTCCTGGTGTTACAAATGTTTCCTGTTTTGGAGGTTCTAATGGTATTGCTAGTATTGCACCTTCCGGAGGTACTCCGGGATATACTTATTTATGGTCTAATGGTGCTACTACTGCTACTGCAACCGGACTTCTTGCAGGAAGTTATAGTGTAACTATTACTGATGCTAATTCTTGTACACGAACAATAAACAGCATTATAGTAGGGCAACCGGCTGCAATTCTTAACGGAATTCCTACCAGTACAGCCGTTTCTTGTTTTGGAGGAGGTAATGGTAGTGCTACTATTGCGGCTTCCGGAGGTACACCGGGATATACTTATTTATGGTCTAATGGAGCTACAACTGCTACAGCTACAAATTTACAGGCAGGAACTTACAGTGTTACTATAACAGATGCTAATTCATGCACACGAACCATAAACAACATTATAGTTGGACAACCGGCTGCGCCTCTTAACGGATCTGCTTCTACTACAGCTGTTTCTTGTTTTGGAGGTTCTAATGGTACCGCTACAGTTGTACCTTCAGGAGGTACATCAGGATACACTTACTTATGGTCTAATGGTGCTACTACCGCTAGTGCTACAGGACTGGCAGCGGGAACTTATAGTGTAACTATTACAGATGCTAATTCATGTACCAGACCTATAAATAATATTATAGTAGGACAACCGGCATTTATTAATCCTACTCCATCACAAATTAATGTAAGCTGTTTTGGAGGAACTAACGGAGCTGCAACGGTTACACCAACAGGAGGAACCGGCGCTTATACCTATGTTTGGAATACAGGTGCTACAACAAATTTTATCAATAACCTGTTACCGGGAACATATAGCGTAACGATTACTGATGCTAATTCTTGTCAGATTACACAAAGTTTTACCATCACTCAGCCTTTACTATTGGCAGCTTCTCAGGGAACAGTAAATAACGTAAGTTGTAACGGAGGTTCTAATGGATCTGCAACTGTTCTTGTTACGGGAGGAACTCCTGCATACAGTTATTCATGGTCACCATCTGGTGGTGTTGGTGCTACAGCTTCAGGGTTAACACCCGGAACTTACACCGTAACGGTTACAGATGCAAACGCGTGTCAAACGACTCAGGCGTTTACAATCTCACAACCTGCACCTTTTAATGTAACAACTTCACAAACTGATTTAATTTGTAACGGAGCTGCTACGGGATCTGCCAGTGTGGTAGTAACCGGAGCAACAGCACCTTATACCTATTCATGGTCACCATCTGGTGGTACTGCTGCTACTGCAACAGGATTAACCGCAGGAAATTATACTGTTACGATTATAGATAATAATAACTGTCAGACAACAAGAAACTTTACATTAACGCAACCATCTGCACTAGTTGCTACAGCTGGTACAGTAACAAATGTAAATTGTCGTGGCGAAGCCACCGGAGCTGCTACAGTAAATGTAACGGGCGGAACTGGTACTTATACCTATTCATGGGCTCCATCCGGAGGTACAGCTGCTACAGCTACAGATTTATTAGCCGGAAATTATACGGTAACCATTACAGATGCAAACGCATGTCAAACGACTAGAAATTTTACAATTACACAGCCGGCAGCAATTCTTTCTGCAACTACTGCATCAACAGGTGTTAGTTGTTTTGGAGGATCAAATGGTAGTGCAAGTGTAACCGTATCTGGAGGTACACCTGGATATACTTATGCATGGGCTCCACTTGGCGGAACAGCTTCAGCAATTTCCGGCAGACCAGCAGGAAATTATACCTGTACGATTACAGACAGCAAAGGTTGTACACTGATTAAAAATATAACCATAAGCACACCTGCCGCTTTCTCCGGAACGATAGCAAAAACAGACGTTTCTTGTAACGGAGGCAGTAATGGTAGTGCAACTGTAACTGCAACTGGCGCTACAGCACCATATACTTATACATGGTCTCCGTCTGGAGGTAATGCTCCTACTGCTTCAGGATTAACCGCAGGAAGCTATACCGTTACGGTTCAGGATGCAAATACCTGTACATATACAGTAAACGTTACTATAAATCAACCTGCTTCTTTATTTGTATCACCATCGCAAACAAATGTATTGTGCAATGGCGGAGCAACAGGAACAGCTACAGTAGTGGCTACTGGTGGAACTCCGGGTTACACATATCTATGGTCGCCTGCTGGTGGTACTGCTGCTACAGCAACAGGATTAGCCGCAGGAAGTTATACCTGTCTGGTTACTGATAATAACGGATGTACTTTTACACAAGGATTTAATATTACAGAACCTGCAATTTTAGTAGCTTCAACAAGCAAAATAGATGCAACTTGTGTTACAGGAGGTCAGGCAGCTGTTAATCCTAGTGGCGGAACACTTCCTTATACTTATTCATGGTCAAATGGTGCTACAACACAAATTGTAACAGGATTAGCCGCAGGAAACTACAGTGCCTTGATTACCGATGGTAATGGTTGTACGATTACTAAAAATTTTACCATTAACACAACCAATACTTTAGTTGCTGTAAAATCTCAGGTCAATGTTTTATGTAATGGTTCTGCTACAGGTTCTGCTACAGTAGTTCCGTCAGGAGCTCCGGGACCTTTTACTTATGTATGGGCACCTACCGGAGGTAATACTGATACTGCTTCTAATCTTACGGCAGGTAACTATACGGTAACTATAACTTCGTCTAACGGTTGTTCGACAGTTATACCTTTTGCGATTACACAACCAGCTCCTCTGGCAGTAACTCCATCACAAACTAATATAGCTTGTAATAGTGGTACTAACGGATCTGCAACTGTAAATGTAACCGGAGGAACGGGAGTTTATACCTATTCATGGGCTCCATCTGGCGGAACCGCAGCTACAGCTACAGGTTTAAGCGCAGGTACGTATACGGTAACCATAACGGACACCAATTTATGTCAGATCACACAAAGTTTTACTTTGACAGAGCCTACTGCTCTTGCTGCTTCTACCGCAGTAACAAACGTAAGTTGTAATGGAGGTACCAATGGTTCTGCCTCTATTAATGTAACCGGAGGAACAGGTGCTTATACCTATTCATGGTCGCCTACAGGAGGATCTGCTGCTACAGCATCAGGATTAGCCGCAGGAACTTATACGGTAACTGCTACAGATGCCAATAGTTGCACGATAGTACAAGCTATTACAATTACTGAGCCTACAGCGCTTAGTGCTACTTTTACCCAAACTAACGTAACGTGCGCCGGAGGAAATGACGGACAAGCAACTGTTGCTGTTACCGGTGGTACAGGAGTTTACAATTATGTATGGTCGCCAGCTGGTGGTACTGCTGCAACTGCAACAGGATTAACCGCAGGAAACTATAGTGTAACCATTACGGATAATAACGGATGTAGTTTTACACAACCAATAACAATCCTGACAAGTCCGGATGTAACTGCACCGGTTCCTGATGTAACCAATTTGCCTGATATCACAAATTATTGTGCTATTTTATCTGCCGAAATTGCTATACCAACAGCGACTGATGTTTGTGCCGGAATTGTAAATGCTACAACAACCAGCCCTTTAAATTATACGACTGAAGGCACTTATGTGATTGTGTGGAATTATGATGATGGTAATGGAAATACATCTTCTCAAAATCAGACACTTCATGTTTTAGCATCCCCTTTGGATCTGGTAACTTTTACTGATACAGCCGTTTCTTATACTGGAAACACGCAAGCCTTACAAGTTGCAAATCTTCCTGCAGGAGCTACTGTAGCCTATTCTATTACACCAGCAGGCAGCACGACAAACGGTGCCATTAATGTTGGAACCTATACGGTTACAGCAGTAGTATCTCCATCTGCAAGTTCTGCAAATTGTTCTCCAATAACACTAACAGCTGAACTTACTATTAATAAAGCAGCGCAACAAATAACTTTTGCACCAATACCTGCAAAAATACTTGGAGCGGTAAGCAGCTTTAATCTGGAAGCTACATCAAATTCAGGTTTAGCAATTCGTTATTCATTCACTTACACATCGGCATTGCCACCTGCCAGCGTTACAGCAGCTGGTTTGGTTAATTTGTTAAGATCAGGTGATTTATTAATTGTAGCACATCAGGATGGTGATTCTAATTATTTGCCAGCAACAGATGTATCGCAAGTACTTGTCATCAAAAACAACGACGTAAGTGTTACCAAAATAACAATTGGTACTAAAGTGTACCCAAATCCTGCTAAAGAGATCAAATACGTAATGGCATGTGGAGAAAGTAACGTAAACGTTTCTATTCTAAACGAGACTAGTGCGATTATTACACCTTCGGCAAATTTTACGATCACACCACCTAAAGCGGGAATTTATACACAAAATGTATCTGTTACTTCTCAAGACGGATCTGCAACAGCAAATTATACTATCGTTGTAGAAAAACCTTTTGGATTCTATGATATTGTACATCAAAAATTCAACAATGTACTTATTGTAAACAACAACCCGCAAACCAATGGAGGTTATGAATTTGTTTCGTACCAATGGTTTAAAAACGGGCAGGTAGTAGGAACAGGTCAATACTATTCAGCCGGAGAAGCAGTGAGTAATACACTAGATGCTTCTGCTGATTACAGTGTAAAAATGACTACCAAAGACGGTAAAGTACTAAGCACTTGTACTACCAAAATCACGACACAAAAAACGTTATCGGCAAAACTTTATCCTAACCCAATTCAAACAGGAAAAGTTATTACTGTAGAAACTGATTTTCCTTCAGAAGAATTAGAAAACATGCAAATAAGCCTTTATTCTGTTTCTGGTCAATTGGTAAAAACGTTGAAATCATCTTCGGTAAAAACTGAAATTCAGTTACCTGATGCTGACGGTACTATGTATGTTGTAGTTATTGAAACTCCAAACATCAAGAAAACACTAAAAGTAATTGTAAATAAATAAAATCTGTCAGTGCTATTTTAGGATAGCACTGGCATTAAAAACAAAAAAGATGAAAAAATATATACGAAGCTATATAGCATCAATAGCTATTGTTACGGTACTTTTAGGATCTGGCCTAAAGAGCTACGCTCAGGACAAAAAACAAGAGTTATCGATAGCTGTTGCAGGACCATTTTCATTTCTAAAATCTACATCTGGTGAGTTAGTACCCGGAAATGGCATAAGTGCCGGACTTCGATATTCGTACTACCTAAACGAAGGTTTAAGTATTGGGATTGGTGTCGAGTATCAAACGTACAATTCTGACGTAAAATATCAGTCTATTAGTGGACAATATAACGCCATTGATTCTGAAAATGAAGCGTTTCAGTTTAGATATAAAGCAACAGATTTAAGAGAGAAACAAAAATTAGGATACGTAAATATTCCAATTGGTATTCAATTTGAAACTCCGGGAACTACAAAATTGTATGTTGCTGCGGGCGCTAAAATAGGTTTTGCAACAAACGGAACTTACGAAACTACCGCACAAAACCTAACAACAAGTGGTTATTTTCCGCAATACAATGCCGAGTTATTTAGCCCTGCATTTGCCGGTTTTGCAAGTACAAATGATCTAAAAACAAGCAAACAAGATCTAAAAACTGATGTCTCTTACTCGGCTACTTTTGAAACAGGTTTAAAACAAAAATTTGGAGAAAGAAGTGCTATTTATATCGGAATTTATTTTGATTACGGATTAAACAATGTCTATGACAACAAAGGAAACAAAAACCTGGTTCAGTATAATCCTCAATTGCCTGTACAGTTGCAATACAACAGCGTGCTAAGCTCTTCAAATGATATCAGACTGGTTTCTTACGGACTTAAACTTAGATATGCCATTAGATAAGATCTAAATTTAATGCTCTTATCATACCTAAAAGGGTATTATTAAGCAAACTAAAAAATCCATTCGCTGCGGCGAATGGATTTTTTTTTAGATCAATATTTATTTTTAACACGCTGCTTTATCTCCTTTTTATTGTATTGAGCCAATGATTTTGATTTGCTCCAATATTCAATAATCGTTTTTATAACATCTTTAAATTTCTCATAATCATACGGTTTTACAAAATAACTGTGCGTAGGTAAAGAATAAGGATCAATAACAAAACTTTGTTCAAAAAGAGTCGTAAAAAACAAGTACGGACAATTGAACATCGTTCCTACACCATTGTCAGGATTCGTTTCCATAACTTTATAGTTCATTACATTGAGTAAAACAATATCAGAAAAAACCAAAAAAGGCTTAATTTGATGGCGCAGCATATAATTACAGGCAGTCTCGGCGGTATTAAAATATAAAATAGGGTTTGCGTAGTTGAGTGCAGTAAAAACCTCAATAAATATTTTACGGTCTTCCTGTTTATTTTCTATCACTACAATGGGTCCTTTTTTATTCATAGTCAATAAGTTTAAAATTCTTATCTGTTTTGAACTCAAATTAAGCGCACAAAACACTATGTAAATATTTTAAAAATAAGGCAAAAATAACTTACAAAATATTATTTTCTAATTATATAATTTTCACTTAAAGTAAAGTTGCAGTAAGGAAAAATATCCGCTAATTATTTAAAATAAAAACAGCTCCAAAATCAAACGAATTTGGAGCTGTAAATTATGCGTTGTGATACTTTTAAATTAGAATTTAAACGTCACATTTGCTGTTACACGAGTTGGATTTTGAGCCGCAAGCCTGTACGACCAATATTTTTCGTTTGTTAAGTTATCTACTTTAAGTCCAATCCTGTACCTTGGCTGATCGTAAAAAAGTGAAGCATCTAAAACGGTATAGGACGGAATAGAAAATTTGAAAGTAGTGGTATTAGTCTGGTAATATTCGCTACCATAAATACCTCCAAAACCAAATCCCAGACCTTGGGCAGCACCTCTTACAATTCTATAACTTGCCCATAAGTTTGCCGTTCTTGGAGATCCCGCTGTTGTTGGACGCAGCCCCTGAACACTTGCATTGCTTTTTTCGTATTTACTATCATTGTAGGTATAACCCGCCACGATATTTAAACCAGAAATGGGGTTTGCAATCAACTCTGCCTCAAAACCTTTGCTCACCTGAGTTCCGTCCTGAATAGAAAAGTTTGCGTGGTCAGGATCATCACGCGTAATATCTGTTACACTTATATCATAATAGCTAAGCGTAGCCGATATTTTGTTCAGATCAAATTTAAAACCACCTTCTACCTGATTTGCCTGGTTTGGTTTAAACGTATTTCCATTAAAATCAGAACCCGAAACATTGCTAAAACCATTCATATAATTTCCAAAAACAGAAACTTTATCTTTTACAATTTGATATACCAATCCAAATTTTGGCGAAAAAGCCGTTTGATTGTAGTTTCCTGCAATCGAATCTTTGCTTGGATAATACGTTCCTTTGTTTTCATATTTATCGACACGAATCCCTCCCATTGCCAATAATCTGTCTGTAACATTCAAAACATCAGAAACATAAGCGCTGTATGTATTTTCATTATTCGATACAAAATTGTTGAATTTTAACTTCGGATCAGCAAACATTGGAGCCACTTTATCCAAATTAAAATTATTGTAAGCGTCACCGGGCTTTTTATAATTCATTGCAGGCATATTTACGATTGCATCGTTACGGGTAGCACGCAAACTATAAAAATCGAAACCGGCTACAACCCTGTTTTTAAGTTTACCAATTTTAAAAACACCAATAAAGTTTTGTTGAATATCAGTTCCGTAAAAAGGAGATTCCTGGTACGTAACCTGTTGTCTTATTGTAGTAGGAGACATCATTTGTAAAGCTACCACATAACCATCAGATGAAGATCTCGTTCTTGACAACACCGTTTGAGACGTCCATTGCTCAGACATTTTATATTTTAACTGAGCAAATATATTATATTGCTGGCTCGTATAATTGATCGTATTATTAGCAAAAGATAATTTATAAGGAATATCAAGATCTTCGATGCTGCTTTCTGTTCCTTTTACCACAAACGGAGCAAGTCTCGTTGGCGAAGTCGCTTTGTATTGACTAAATTCTGCATCAATTAAAAGAGTTAAACGATCATTTATCTGATAAGAAAAACTTGGAGCAAAAGAAAAATTTCTGTTGAATCCTGCATCCTGAAAACTTCTTTCGCTGTGCAAAGCCGTATTAATCCTTAGCAAAGCCGTTTTATCTTCGTTAATAGGCGTGTTTATATCAGCCGTTAATCTATTTAAATCCCAATTGGCTGCAGAGTACGATATCTCACCCTTGAAGGTATCAAAAGGTTTTTTGGTCACACGATTAAACAATCCGCCAAAAGAAGACAAAGTACTCCCAAAAAGTGTAGCCGATGGTCCTTTGATAACCTCAATACGCTCCAGATTCGACGGATCGATAGTGGTATACGTAAAACTTCCTACACCGTTTCTAACCACTTGTGGCGTTGGGAAACCTCTTGATATAGAAGTCGTACGACCTTGATTTCTTACCTCGGCAATACCAGCTCCCGGAACATTCTTAAAAGCACTGTTATAATCCGTTACCACCTGTTCCTTCATTAATTCCTTGCTAACGATAATATAAACCTGTGAATTTTCGATATTTTTAAGAGGCATTTTAGCCACGTCGATACTTTCTTTCTTCGCAAAACGATTTCCTCCCGTACGAATTACGACATCTTCAAGATTTTGAACAGAGGAGTTTACCCTGATATCTATTGTTGCAGAAGGTACTTGTTCTGTAATTTGGGCCGTTTCTGTAGACGATGCATATCCAGACATGGTAACCTCTAAAGTATAGGTACCAAAAGGAACCTTTTTAAACTCATAATTACCGGATACATTCGTCACCGCCGTTTTATTAATTTCGATTAATTTTACGATAACCCCCTGACCTGCATTTCCGTCATTGGTAATAATAGTTCCGCTTATTTGTCCGCCTGAAGCCGTTTGAGCCTTAACAAAACCTCCGCTCAGTAACAAACTCAACAGTGTGATGAAAAGGAAGTTGGGCACAAAACTGACGCTCTTTTTATTCGAACTTCTTATAGAAGAGACCGTTAATGGTATTTTTGTTGTCATGTTATTCTTATTTAAACTGATTCTAAATTGAAGCGCAAATGAACAATATTTTTTCTTATATATCAACCCTGATTATGTAATTTTTTTAAATTTTTTTCATTTCGATAAAGTTCAAAATAGCACTAAAACAAAGACTTAAGAATTTTATTACGGAAATAACAGCACAACCAAAAATAATGATGCTGATTCAAATCAAAATTTTTTAATGACACTTTATTTTCTATCAAATTGACGTTTTAAACAAAGTAAATTGACGTTTTAAACAAAATAGAATCTTTAAGCTCTCGATAACTTTGCCCTCATAACAAATAACATTTTATAAAATGGAAACAAATAATTATCAGGGAGCCTTGCAAAAACCTTTAAATTCAGGATTTAATGCAAAATCAACATCAGATGAAATAATAAAAGGCATCGACCTTAACGGAAAAATTGCAATTGTAACAGGCGGTCATACCGGGATTGGTCTGGAAACCACTAAAACACTTTCGAATGCCGGAGCAACAGTGATTGTTGCTGCAAGAGATCTGGCTAAAGCCGAAAAAAATCTAAAAGGGATTGCCAATGTCGAATTAGAACCTTTAGACTTCATGAATCCGGATTCTATTGATGCATTTGCTACAAAATTTTTGACAGCACAAAGACCCTTGCATTTACTAATTAATAATGCGGGAATTATGTGGGTTCCTTTACGCAGAGATCAACGCGGATACGAATCGCAATTGGTAACCAATTATTTAGGGCAATTTGAGCTAACCGCAAAGTTGTTCCCTGCTCTCAAAAAAGCAAACGGAGCCAGGGTTCTTAATGTTTCTTCGTACGGACATCAAATGGCACCTTTTAACTTTGATGATCCTAATTTTCTCTATCGCGAATATGATACTTTACAAGGTTACGGACAATCTAAAACAGCATGCAATTTGTTTGCTTTAGAATTAGACAATCGTGCAAAACAGTTTAATGTTAGGGCTTATTCCTTGCATCCGGGAAGTGTTCTGGGAACTGATTTAGGAAGAGAAGAACCTATAGAGTTATTCAAACAAATAGGAACTCACAACCAGAACGGTAACCTAAAACCTGAAGTTGCTGCATTGCTAAAAACAATTGAACAAGGAGCTGCAACAACCCTTTGGTGTGCCACAAGCCCTATGCTCAATAATATTGGAGGTGTTTATTGCGAAGACGCAGACATAGCACAATTAGACCTGGGGAACATCGAACATAAATACGATGACCCGTCGACAATTCGTGGTGTACAACCCTACTCCTTAGATCATAATAATGCCCAAAGATTATGGGATTTAAGCGAAAGAATGACCGGAATTACGTTTGACATTTCTTAATTCGCTTAAAGCGAAAAATAAAATTCCGGGGTTATTTTTAACGCATAGAAACATAGGTTTTAATCTAAAAAAAAGTAGTTTCTAGAAAATCATATTTTTTTTACATAAAGCTATGTGGCTTATTTTAAATGAAACGACTATTTAGACTTTACAAACTATGTTTCTATGTGTTTAGATAAACACGCAAAGCTCAAATAAAATACCACCAGAGATTGTTATCTTTGATTGATTGATTGAAAGTGACAACTTTGGTGGTTAAAACTAATAATTTCCCTAAAATGGAACATGTGTCTAAATACTTAACGCAGGATATAAAACTATCTTGTTACGAAGATAAATTCTTCAAATCAGACTTAGTTTTTGATGATCACATGCTGATTTGGTTCATTTCTGGTGAAACAAAAATCATTCAGGCCAATGCTACTTACACTTTCATGGCAGGAGATATTTTTCTGATCCCACGAAATTTACTCGCCACCATTATTAATTTTCCTAAAAATGGTTTGCCTCATAAAACAGTAGTTATGCACCTTTCGACCCATCGACTGAAGCAATTTTATCAGAACATTACTTTAAATTCTAATCGAACTTCTGAGCAAAAAATCATCAGTTATAAAAATCATCCATTACTCGAAAGTTGTCTGGCATCTCTAATTCCTTATTTCGATATCGAAGGAGATTTTCCGGAAAACCTCGCTTCTTTAAAAATTATCGAAGCCATAACTATTTTACGAGAAATTGACAGCGGAATTGATACCATCTTGGCCAATTTTGACGAACCCGGCAAAATAGATTTAGTCGATTTTATGCAACGCAATTTTATGTTCAATATGCCAATGGAAAAATTAGGCTACCTAACAGGACGCAGTTTATCTACTTTTAACAGGGATTTTAAAAAGTTCTTTAATACAACCCCTCAAAAATGGCTGACCAAAAAAAGACTTGAATTAGCCCATTATCAACTAGCTGAAAATAAGAAAAAACCAACCGAGATTTATTATGAAGTTGGCTTCGAAAACTTATCTCATTTTTCTTACGCGTTTAAAAAACAATTTGGTTACACCCCCACTTATCTGACCAATATTGATTGAATAGTTTTTAGATTTTTAGATTTTTAGATTTTCTAATTATCTAATTCCCTCTCCCTCCTGAATATCCTGAACCTCTCAACAAAACAACTTTGGACTTTTGAACAAAGTCCCCAATTGCATTTCTTAAGATCTTTGTACCATAAAAATGCAATTAATGATACATACCCATCAAAAAGTATTGGTAACAGGCGGAACCGGTTTTGTGGCAATACATAGTATTTTACAATTATTAAATCGTGGTTATCAGGTTCGCACAACCGTGCGTTCGATTAAAAGCAAAGACAAGATTTTCGAAATGCTTAAAAATGGCGGAATTACAGATTTTGGTTCCATCGATTTTATCGAAGCAGATCTTACTTCAAACAAAAATTGGCTGGAAGCTATGATAGGTTGTCATTATGTACTGCATATTGCTTCGCCTATATTTTTAAGAATACCAAAAAACGAAGACGAAATGATTCGTCCTGCTGTTGACGGAACATTGCGCATATTAAAAGCAGCCCGCGAAGCCGGAGTAAAACGTGTTGTTATGACCTCAAACTTTGGCGCTGTAGGATACAGCCATAAAGATAAAAATACGGTTATTACAGAAGATAGCTGGACAAATCCTAATGAAAAAGGACTCTCGATTTACAATAAATCTAAAGTGCTTGCAGAACAAGCAGCCTGGGATTTTATGAAAAATGAAGCAGGAACATTAGAACTTTCAGTTATCAATCCGATGGGGATTTTTGGTCCGTCGCTAAGCGCTGATTTATCAAGTGGATTTGAAATGCTCAAAAAAATACTCGATGGTACTATGAAAGCAATTCCCGATATTAGTTTAGGAATTGTTGATGTAAGAGATGTTGCCGAATTGCACATTCTGGCAATGGAAAATCCGGCGGCAAAAGGACAACGTTTTTTGGCCTTATCCGGCGGAACAATGTCGCTATTGGAAATTGTTAAACTTTTAAAGCAAAAAATGCCGTATGTAGCGCACAAAGCATCTACAAAATCTTTACCTACCTTTATAATACGCTTAACCGCTTTGTTTAACGATCAGGCAAAAGCAATCTTGCCCTTAGTTGGAATTTATCGCAACGCCAGCAACGAAAAAGCAAAAACAATATTAGGCTGGAAACCCCGCAGCAATGAAGAAGCTGTAATAGCAACGGTAATTAGTTTAATAAAATGGAAATCTCTTAAAATATAAATATGAAAGTAATTGTAACAGGCGCTACCGGAATGGTGGGCGAAGGAGTTTTAATAGAATGTCTGGATAATAATCAAATAGAATCTGTTTTGTATGTGGGAAGAAAAGCAAGTGGTCAATCACATCCTAAATTAACAGAATATCTCGTTCCGGATTTTTTATCGTTAAAAAGCGATGATACCAAACTTTCAGGTTATGATGCTTGTTTCTTTTGTGCCGGTATTAGTAGCGTAGGCATGGACGAAGCACAATACACGCAAATTACGTACGATACAACTTTGCATTTTGCCAAAGTAGTATTAAATCAAAACTCAGACCTTACCTTCAACTTTATTTCCGGATCTCATACAGATAGCTCCGAAAACGGAAAAGTAATGTGGGCACGTGTAAAAGGAAAAACCGAAAATGCATTGCAGGCATTATCTTTTAGCAGACAATACAATTTTCGTCCCGGATTAATGAAACCCGATAAGACCCAAATTCACCTGAAAGGATTCAACAAATACATCACACTACTCTACCCAATCTTTGGCCTGTTTTATACCGGTTGTACCACCAGAGAAATAGGACGCGCCATGATTTTTGTCGCACAATCCGGATATCCTAAAAAAATACTGGAAGCAGTAGATATTAAAAAAGCAGCATCTCAAAAATGAAAAAACGAATCCTGAAAATAATCAAACGTACCCTGATAATTGTTCTGACTCCAGGCTTAGTTCTTGGTTTATGTACGTGGCTTTATATGCAAAAAGCAACCTTTGGAAGTTTACCATCTGGCAAAAGTAAGCAAAGAATCCAGAAATCCGCACAGTATAAAAATGGCGAATTTCAAAATAGGATTTATACGCCAACTTTAGCTCCTGGTTATACTTTTTGGGGCGTATTGCGAAAACAGTTTTTTGATAAAGCAGTTCCTACAGAACCTTCAGGCACAATTCTGTCTGTAAAAACAGATCTAAAACATTTACCCGCAAATAAAAATCTTCTGGTCTGGTTTGGACATTCGTCTACTCTTTTACAAATTGATGGAAAGAAAATTTTAATCGATCCTATTTTTAGTGATAATGCTTCGCCATTGCCAAATACCGTAAAAGTTTTTGACGGAACAAATACCTATCACGTACAGGATTTACCTCAAATTGACTATTTAATCATTTCCCACGATCACTATGATCACCTCGATTATCCAACAGTTTTGGCACTTAAAGACAAAGTAAAAAAAGTAATTTGTGGCTTGGGTGTTGGAGCACATTTTGAACGTTGGGGATATCCCAAAGATAAAATTATAGAAGAAGACTGGAATGATTCGATCACTGTAGCAAAGGATTTTACCATTCACACACTTCCTGCAAGACATAAATCAGGACGCGGTTTAAAACAAAATCAGTCATTATGGGCATCTTATTTAATTCATTCGCCAACCATAAAAGTATTTTATAGTGGTGATGGTGGTTATGATACTCATTTTGCTGAAATCGGAAAAAAATTTGGACCAATCGATGTCGCTATTATGGAAAACGGACAATACAATAAAGCCTGGCATTATATCCACATGTTGCCCGAAGAAACTTTGCAGGCAGCACAAGATCTAAAAGCCAAAAGTATTGTTCCGGTTCATAATTCTAAATTTGCCCTTGCCAAACATACCTGGAACGAACCGCTAAACGAACTTAACCGACTCAATTCAAAATATCATATCCCGCTCATTACCCCTGTTATTGGAGAAATTGTTATTTTTGATGATCATAAAGTTTTTAAACCATGGTGGAAAGACCGTTCAATCAATAGCGTTAAATAAACCGGAATACTTAAGTGCAATATATGAGATATACCGAAATTAAAAGTTGCTATATTGGTCCCGAAATATCTCCGGAACAATTTATTGCTGAACATTTCTTTTTGTACCTCGCAAAAGGTACTATCGAAGGTTATGACGGAATTAGTAAATACCATCTCAAAGAAGGTGAATGCTGCATTGTGCGCAAAAATCATCTGGCACGATACAACAAGCAAAAACAAAATGGAGAATTCGAAAAAGTGGTTGTAATCCTTGATACTCAATTTCTGGAAAAATTTGCCATCAAACATAAAATTATTGCACAAAATAATACCAACGAAGCATCATTTGTACACATCAGAAAAAGTGATCTGGTCCCCAACTTTATCCTGTCGCTAATGCCGTATTATAATGATGGAGGCGAAATCGATGATACTTTTTCAAATATAAAACGCGAAGAGTTGCTTTTGATTCTCATCAAAGAAAATCCTGAATTAACAGATATTCTCTTTGATTTTGCACCGCCCGAAAAGATCGACCTAAAAGCTTATATGAACAGGAACTATAAGTTTAATATCAGTATGGAACGTTTTGCATATCTTACCGGTCGCAGTATATCTGGTTTTAAACGTGATTTTGCCGCCATTTTTTCAGATACACCAAGTCATTGGCTCATACAAAGAAGGCTTCAGGAAGGCTATTTTCTGATCGAAAAAAAAGGAAAGAAACCATCGGATATTTATCTCGATCTCGGTTTCGAAGATCTCTCTCATTTTTCTTTTGCTTTCAAAAAAAAGTACGGTATCACGCCATCAACTTTATTGCCACAATAGTTTAATAATAGCCACAGATTAAAAGGATTAAATAGATTAAAAAAAATCTGCTCAATCTGCTACATCTGCGAGAAAAAATTTTGAACACATAGAAACATAGATTCTACGTTCCTGATTGAGATAGTTTAAAAAAACTAGATTTTCTCACATAGCTTTGCGACCAAGCTATGCGGTGTTATTGAAAGTGAAATGCCTTTTTAAACAATCTTAAAAGCTATGTTATGTGTTTAATATAGCCACAGATTAAAAGAATTAAATAGATTAAAAAATCTGCTCAATCTGCTACATCTGCGAGAAAAAAAATTAAACACATAGAAACATAGATTCTACGTTCCTGATTCAGATAGTTAAAAAAAACTAGATTTTTACACATAGCTTTACGCACAGTCTATGCGGTAATATTCAAAGTAAAACGTCTTTTTAACAATCCTAAAAACTATGTCTCTATGTGTTTAAATATATAGAGATTAAAATATTCTCTCTCGCAGATTGAGCAGATTTAATTTTAATATCATTAGTGCAAATAACTATTTACCCTTTCCTGCCATAAAGCAAAAGCCTCTTAAAAGAATATATCGCCGGCAGTTTTGGGAAATGCAGTGCGATTCTCTTCTTATAAGTATTAATAAAAAGTGCTTTCTCATCGCCATCCAAACGCTCGATATACGGAATCAAAGCCGATCCCGAAATAAAATTATAAAGCGTTTCATGATCATTTGCAATGATTGGATATACTTTTTGCAGAATTTGAAGATCTTGCAATCCGCCATCAAAAAGAATTTGCGCATAAGCATCAATGCCCAAAACAGGAGAATCCCTTTTATAACCTTTCAAATACGATTTAAACGGTTCTTCATCGACCAATTCAGTAAGAATTACATTGAGTTTATTCTCCGGCTGAACAGGCATTTGTATGGCAAATTGCCCTTTTGGGTTAACGAGTTTTACCAACTCTGTAAACAAAGTTTCATGATCATCTGACCATTGCAAAGCTGCATTACTAAAAATCAGATCCCATTTCTCGCCTGACTTCAATGTTTCTTCTGTAGTTGCTTTACGAAAATGCAAATTGTCAGTTTCTAAAGACTTGGATTGTTCCAGCATTTCTACCGAAGAATCAACACCCAAAAAATCAGCATCACTAAATTTATCGGCTAAAATAGCCGTCTGTTCTCCCGTACCACAACCTAAATCAATCGCTTTCATTCCGCTCACAGGTTTGATAAAGTCCGCCAAATCATAAAATGGCTGATAACGTATGTTTTTAAACTTATTGTAGATTTCTGGATTCCAAGGCATTTGTGGTCATTTTAAAAATTTTATTTTGATGCAACTATTCATTGATCAGGATAAAATTGGGTTACTAAAAACTAAGATACAAAATTCTTGTGGGTTTTATTAGGAGCTATTTCCAGCCATTCGGTATATCTTTTATTTTTCTAAAGAAAAAAAATAAAAGGATGCCGCTGCTGTCTGGGCTAGGGAAATCATTTTTATAAGAAGTAAATACAAAAACAGAACATTCGAACTGGTACGAAGCCGGAGACTTCTCCAGCGGGCAAAATTTCATTCTTTCAAAAGGATAATCTGTTCTAAATGCAGATATAATATCTGACAAAAGGGGGTGTTTTATGTGATATTTTTTTATCTTTGAAATTCAGGATTTTTAATCCAAATGGCTTTATCTTTGAGCCTTTAGAAAATTGATATTTATTATGGAACAGAAAATACATCAGGGAAGAAATGTAAAACGCTTCAGAGAAATGCTTGGCATCAAACAAGAAGCATTGGCTTTTGATCTGGGAAATGACTGGAATCAGAAGAAAATTTCTATGCTGGAGCAAAAAGATATAATTGAAGATGATGTACTGGATCAAATCTCACATGCTTTAAAAATTCCTGTCGAAGCTTTTCAGAATTTTGATGAAGAGCAGGCAATAAATATTATTTCTAATACTTTTGACAATTGTCAGCAACCTGCATCTGTATTTTACAATTCTACCATTAATCAAATTGATCAATTGGTTAAACTACACGAAGAGAAAATTGCATTATACGAGCGTATGCTGAAAGAAAAAGAGGAAATGATGGTAAGACTTGAAAAATTATTCAAAGACAAATAATTCCTATTTTGTTATTTAATAAAAGACTAAAAGGCTGTTCAAAATGTATTTTTGAACAGCCTTTTTTATTTAACTCAAATCATTTCTTGGATAAAAAAGTTGGGTTTAAAGATTTTCTGTACGTAACAACTTCTTTTGTATCCCAAGAAATGACAATTTCATTATCTTTTGGGTTTTTAAGAATTCCAATATAAATCTGATTTGGAGTATGTACCAAAATCGTGTCATTTTTGTTTTCGCACCTATAAACATCTCCCGTTTTGTCATCGATAAAAAACTGTGAATTAAATTCTATTTTACTAAAATTTCCATTTCCTTTTGATTCCCACTTCCCATAACAGTTGGATATGACAAAAGGTCTTTTTATCTCTCCAAAAAGTAGTTTTAAATTATTTGATCTTGAATATTCATCTAATTTTGTCGTTGTGTTTTGGTTTATTTTGACAAAGAATGCTTTTTTGTCATACACCTTGATCGGTTTCAAATCACTGTCAAATATAGATATCTTGAAACTTTCAGGAAATCCAATCAAACTGTCATAAAAAGATAAAGGCAATAATACATTGGCAGAAGCATGAATATCAAGAATTAAAGGGGCTATAGTACTAGCTTTTTGGCGGGCAGTCCAATTGTCATTTATTACTTTTATAATTTTAATTGAATCCGATGGTTTGAAAGAATGTGATCCCTCTCCACGCCATTCTTCTAAGGCTTTCCGCCCAACATTTATGTTATCTAAAATCTGCTGTTCTTTATAATGTGAGATTTCTTTTTCAGAGTATTTGAAGTCAATCAAAACCACTAACTTTTTATCTGTTTCATTAATTAAAGACAAGTTCAAAAAATCACACTCAATTGTGCCACATGGCTCTCTTTTTTGTGTTGTAGCAATAAAAGAGAAACAGGAAAGCAACATAATTAATTGCAAAATTAGGGGATTAAGTTTTAGAATAAAATATTCTTTTTTTGATAGTTGAAATGAAATAAAGACACTTATGAGTGCTATATTATCAGAGAAATCAACCACTCTAAATGCTCCAATAAAATTTACAAAGACATCTGAAAAAGGGCTTTTCCAAAAGACAAAAAACAAAATAGTAAATAAATGAATTTCCTTAATTTTCTTCGGAAATAAAGCACTCCAAAAAAAAGGGAAAGCAAACAAACCAGCAAAGTCAGACAACTTTCCGGTAATAAAATTATGAAACAAAACCTTAAACAACCAGTCATTAAGAATAAGAAGAAGCAGTGAGCAAAGAAAAATTGGTTGCCCTAATTTGATTATTTTTTTTTTCATATAAGTGTCTAAAGTGTTTATTAATAAAAAATATTTTAAACAATTTTAATTTTTAGTTTGCAAGCTATAGTTTCTATTTATCCTCGCTACAGCACGAATATTTTCGTGTAGTACGCCTGCTCTGCGAAGTCTCCTGACTTCGGAGCGACAACGATAAGAAAAGAACGATTTTAATATAGGATCGTGAGCGGAGTTTGGATCAATTTTTACGTCTGTCAATTCTACTTGGTTTCATAAAAACAGAATCTCTTTTATCAATATCATTTACTCCTCCATGACTCATTAATGTATCTATCAAATATCCTTTTTTTTCTAAATAATATAAGTTCGCAAGATTATGCGTCTACATACCTAATTTTAGTTCTGTTATCTTATCTATCTTAAAATACCCTACTTTTGATGTAGTACCTGCTAAAACTCGCTTCCCATCTAATTTTTGAGTCACTTGTACGTCTGTAATTGGTTTTTTGGTTTTTGAATCATAGACAAAACCTTCTATAGCATTACGCTTTGTGTCATTTACACAAGATGAATACATTAGTGCTAGAATTATCAATAAATATATTTTCATTTTATTTTAATTTTAGTTAACCATATCAAACCTAAAACATCTTTTTCTGATGCAATAGTTTTTAATGTATCTTTTATTCTATCATTATTATAATACTTCATCAAATCTACCTCTCCAGAAACAGGATAATTTTCGCCTGATATCTCAGGCATTTTATCCCTATGTGTGATATATTCCCAAGCAGTTTCTTTTCCTTTTAATGGTTTTGTATTTTGAGGAAAATAATATGAACTGCCTTTATGCTGCCATGAAAATGCAGTACCTCCGTAAGCTTGTAAAACTTCATGACCAAATTCATGAGCAGAGGTTTCTTGAAATTTTTTATCTTCATCATTAGAATTTTGATATTCCCAAGTTTTTAAATAATAGTACCCTGCTCTGCGAAGTCTCCTGACTTCGTAGCGACAGCGATAAGAAAAGAACGATTTTAAGTATTATTGGATCGTGAGCCGAAAGTAAGTAATAATACTTCGTACAATGCATAACTTCAAATTAAGTTTTTATTTAGAAGACTTTGAAGAGCTAGAGTTTCCTCAAATTTAACTTTTTCATAATGATAGTGTCAGGTTTTTTATTCATAAAGCGATAAAAAACATTTTCACTTCTCGGCATTATACCCACAACATTAACTGTGTCTATTTGATAACCTTTTTTATTAAAGATTAATGGTTCCGGAGACGTAATAGAGTCTATTTCTAATTTAAAGTAGCCACTTATACTTGTTGAAATGGTTTGATGCCTACTTATATCACAAACCTCTACATTTTTAATTGGCTGTAATTTTTCATCTAGTACTATACCATGACAATAATCTACATTTGGAATATTAATTTTTGGTTTGGAATTACCAAAATAAAATAATCCAAAAAAAGATAGAATTATTATAAGAGATGTAATAAAAAAAAGAATTAGTGTTTTTTTTACAGTTTTCATAAAACCTTAATTTTAGTTAGCCACATTAGCCCCTGCTCTGCGAAGTCTCCTGACTTCGTAGCGACAACAATAAGAAAAGAACGATTTTAAGTATTATTGGATCGTGAGCGGAGTTTGTATCAATTTTTACGTATTTTCCTGAAATTTAATCCTTTATTAACTTTAAATAGATAGTATCCCCCTTAAAAACTTCTATCATAGATTCTCCACTTTGGATAGAAATTGAACGAATAGTATCACTATTATAGTATGTCTTTTGAAACACTAAAGTACCTGAACAATTTTTTGCATGATCAATTTCAAAATATCCTTTTTTATCTGTAGTAATTACTTTTTTATTACACATATCATAAACCTTTACTCCTTCTAAAGGCTTTCTCTTTTCGAAATTATATACATATCCGTAATATCTTGAATTATTACATGAGATAAAAAAAAAGAAAATAATAAAATATTTAAAATTTATCATAGTATTTTTATTTTAGTAAGCCAAACTAATTTTAATAAATCAAATTCAGCAGTGGTGCAAATTATATAGACTCTTGTCTTAATGATTTTCTCCAGACAATAAAATAATATGACAAAATGAAATAATAAGGTGTAAATATTGATAAAAAATAAGCTGAATTATATTTAAATTCAAAAGTTTTATCAAAAACAAAATATATTGTTATAATGCCTAGTAAAAAATAAAAAGAAGTAAAAGACCAAATTTTGCTATTCCTTACTTTTTTGTTTAAATTAAAAAAAATAGGAAGTAATGATAATGATAGGAACCAAACAAAGAAAAAAGA
>NZ_MUGS01000033.1 GCF_002222055.1 Flavobacterium araucananum | reverse complement strand
TTTACCTGAATATATGGTTCCTGGCGCTTTGGTTGTTATGGATTCTTTTCCCTTGACAATCAATGGCAAACTGGACAAGCGTTCATTACCTGATCCAGATTTTAGCGGATCAATGGAAGCTTATATGGCTCCAAGGACAGAATTGGAGATCACTGTTTGTAATATCTGGAAAGAAGTCTTAGGCTTGGATAGGGTTGGAGTAACGGATAATTTCTTCAGGATAGGAGGTGATTCTATTTTGAGCATCCAGGTGTCAAGCCGTATCAGACAGGCAGGATTTGTTTGTCAGGTAAAGGATATTTTTGAATGTAAGAGTGTTGAGAGGCTGTCTAAATATTTAAATGATAGAAGTTCTGAAAGTATCATTTTATCCGAGCAAGGTAATCTGGAGGGGGGATTTGGTTTATTGCCTATTCAGCAATGGTTTATAGAACAGGCAGATTCAGGTAAATTAACAAATCCTAATCATTGGAACCAGAGTTTTTTAATTCATGTCGGAGCATTGGATTTAGTTAAGTTAGAATCTGTAATAGGAGAATTGGTTTCTTATCATGATATCCTGCGTGTTGGATTTGCAAAACAAGCAGATGGGAGTTTTATAAAAAGGCAGGTGTATTATTCGGCGGTTGATTTGCCAGAGCTTCATACATTAGATATTAGTCAATATAGTGAAGAGGAAGTTCATAATTATTTGACCCATTGGCAAAGCGGATTTAGTTTAGAGTACGGACCATTGTTTAGCGTAGGTTACTTATATGGTTATAAAGACGGAAGTGCCAGAATCTATTTCGCCCTGCACCACTTGATAGTTGATGGAGTTAGCTGGCGTATCCTTGCCGATGATATCAGGACTTTATATTCTGGGAAGCGTTTACCCCAGAAGGGCAGCAGTTACCGTCAATGGGTTGATAGTATTAATAGTTATGCTCAGAATCATCTCTCGGAGTTGTTGTATTGGGAGGAGCAGCTTAAAGGTATGCC
>NZ_MUGS01000032.1 GCF_002222055.1 Flavobacterium araucananum | reverse complement strand
AGCATTCAGTTTATCAAGGAAAGTTTACGAAACATCCCTAACAAGGGTGTTGGTTTTGGCGCTTTTGCGACAGATGAGACTGTGCTTTATGGCCATGAAGATCTTCCCGGTATTAGTTTCAACTATCTGGGACAGTTTGATATTAATGAAGGGGATGACTGGCAGGTTGTTTTTGAGGGAAGCGGATCAAGTATCGATGCTTTGAACAAGAATCATAATCTGATCAATATCAATGGTAGTGTTAATAAAAACAAGTTATGTTTTAGCATAACGAGTAAATTGGATAAGGTTAAATCCAAAGAACTGACAGATAGTTTTAAGAATCATTTGACAAAAGTGATAGAGCACTGCAGTGAAAAAGTGGCTCGCTCTGAGACTAGTTTTACACCTAGTGATTTTACTTCAGTAGACATAAGCCAGTCTTTGCTGGATCGTCTGCAATTAAAAGTAAAATGATATTAACCTTTAAAAAATAGTAGAGGATATATAAATATGAAAGAGCTATATTACTTATAAGATGTATATTGCTCTTTCATTTATAAGCATTAAAACAAAATATAAATTATCTTGTTTTAGAATAAAAAGAGAATTATAATAAGCTATTGAAAAAAAATCACATGTACAATTTTATTATAGAAAAACATATACTTATAGATAGTAATACCCAAATATATTTAATAAATATAGAAAATAACAAAGTTGATTATATTGATAAATCAATTATTCCTTTAAATCAAATTGAAGAAATAAGTTGGTATAAATTTAAAATTGACTCAGATAAAAGATTATTAGCAAGAGTATTTCTATATAAATATCTAGAAGTTAGATATAATATAATGAATTTTGAATTGGGCATTAATGAATATGAGAAACCTTTCCTACAAGTAGATCCATCAATAAATTTTAGTTTTTCGTACTCAAAAAACTATATATTAATTGGGATATCTAAAGGAAAAAAAATAGGAGTTGATATTGAATATATTAATCCAAAATTTAATATTAATGAAATAGCCAAAGAAATTATGTGTGAATCTGAGTTGGAGTGGTTTAATTCCTATAAGGATTCTTCTCTACAGCGAATTTACTTTTTCCAATTATTTTCAGCAAAAGAATCAATTATAAAAGCATTTGGTGTAGGTCTTTTTTTTAATGTCAAAAAAATAAATACATTAGATAAAAGAATTTTTAAGTATAAAAACACCCAGTTTGAATATAAAGAATTAGGATTATGGGATGAATACTCTTTAGCAGTATCTATTGAAAAAGATAATAATGAATAGATAAGGAACAAATTGTTAAGTAAAAAGATTAAAATAATATTTTTAAAAAAAAGTGGTAGATTAAAAAAATCTACCACTTAAAAAAAATTATTTTTTCACTTTTTTAGCAGCTTCTTGCTGTTCCATTACTTCTTGAAGACGTTGTTGAAACTTACTTTGCTTTTTAGGCTCTTTTAATTTATTCTCCTGAATCTGCGTGTGAATTTTATCCGTATCAACAATATAATTTTTGATGACAAACATAATTCCGATTGTAATTAAGTTTGAAATAAAGTTATACAAACTCAAACCAGCACCATAACTATTAAAGAAAATTAACATCATCAATGGAGAAACATAGATCATGATTTTCATCATTTTTGCCATATCCGGCATACCTTCTTGTTGAGGCGCTGCCATTTGCTGGTCTCCAGAAGTCATTTTCATATAGAAGAAAATCGCAATTGCTGCCAAAATTGGGAACAAACTGATATGATCTCCGTACATTGGAATATTGAAAGGTAGTTTTACAACGGCATCAAATGATGATAAATCGTCAGCCCACAGGAAACTTTTTTGTCTTAACTCAAAAGCAGATGGGAAGAACTGGAATGACGCATACATAAATGGAAGTTGAATCAAGGCGGGAATACATCCTGCCATTGGGTTTACCCCAGCTTTGTTGTATAACTTCATTGTTTCCTGTTGTTTCTTCATTGGGTCTTTTTTGTATTTTTCTCCCAATTCTGTAATCTCCGGACGCAACACTTTCATTTTAGCCTGAGACAAGAATGACTTATAAGTAATTGGCGACATCGCTATTTTGATGATAATAGTAAAGATTATAATCGCAATTCCATAAGGAATAAACGAAGCTAAAAATCCAAATAATGGAATAAAAATCCATTGATTGATCCAACCGAAAATACCCCAGCCTAATGGAATAATTTTTTCCAAGTTTTTATCGTATGATTTTAAAACTTTATAATCAGCAGGTCCAAAGTACCAATTCATTTTATACTCAATTTCTCCATTAGAGAAAGCTAAAGGTACCGTCGCTTTGAATTGCTTTGTAAAAATGGTATCAATTTTTTCATCTTTGACTAAATCATCAGACTGTAATTTAGAGGTTTCAAATGGCTTGTCAGTAATTAAAATACTTGTAAAAAAATGTTGTTTAAATGCAACATATTTTAATTTTTCAGGACTTTCTTCTTTTCCTTGACCATGACTGCTTACTGAACTAAATTTCTCATCTCCATATTCGTATTTAACTTCAGTAAAACGATTATCATATGCAACGCTTTTTTCATTTCTATAAGTTTTTAAATCCCATACTAAATCTAATGGTCTAGAAGAATTTAAAACTTTGTTCAATCCTTGAGAACGTATATCAAAACCAACTAAATATTCGTTTGCTTTTAATACATACTTATATTCTAAAAATTCATTAGCACTCGCTTTCAAACGCATTGTCAATATTTGATCTGCTCCGTTTTTAGTTAACGTTGGCTCAAAAAACAAATCCTTAGAATTTAAAGTTCTATTATCAGTTGTTTGTAATTGAATATTTAAATTCGAATTATTGTCTTTAATTAACTGTACTAATTGCCCGGATTTTTTTTCAAATTTTTTGAATTCTTTCAAAGTAGCTTCAACTATATAACCTCCCTTATTAGCGATTTTTAGTTTAATCTTTTCGTTTTCAATAGTTGTAAAACCTTCTTTTGCAGAAGGAAGTGTCGCTGAATAAGCAAAACCACCTAAACTTTTTTGTAAGTTTGCCAATTGAACCGTATCGCCTGGTGTTACAGCAGCAACAGGTAAAAAAGCTGTTTTAGTTTTAGCAGATTTGGCTTGAGCTTCTTGCTTAGCAACTAATTCTTTCTTGGCTTTTTCAGCAGCAATTTCCTTATCAGAAGGTTGATTTTGGTACATAATCCAAATCAAAATTCCAAATATCAATACAAAACCAATGATTGAATTGAGATCAATTTTTTTTTCTTCCATAATTTATTTTATTTTATTTAATAATATTGCTCAATTCCAAGGCAATATAATTTTTAAGCATTGTGATTTTGCAAAAAAGTAGCGAAAGTACAATTATAAATTGAAAATAAACTATTTTGTAATTCATTATTTATATTATTGATTTGTAATGAAAATAATAAGACTAAATCCGATTAATTATTCGCACTTATTTAATAAAATTATGGTTGGTTATTCGAACATAAATCAATATAAATATTTTTAGTTTCTAACATTATGTATTTGAGAACTAGAGGTTGTTAGGAGTATCTATCTTAACATTTTTATAACTAAATATGAAATCAGTAAATATGAAATCAGTAAAATTTTGATCCATTATTTTGGTTGTGATTGTCTTTCACAAAATATATTATAGTACGGATTTTGCAAAGAAAAATATAAAGGAAAAAAAAGTTAAGGTTAGTTTTGTAAATTATTTCGTAATTTTCTGCAATTTACTTCAAAAATTTATCTTTTCGGAATCGTAAAATGTGTAGTAATGTTTCGAACTTAACGTTTCAAGTGATTGTTGTACAGGATTGTAAGTTTTCTTTTGAATCTAGGTGCACCGATTCTGCACCCAATTCAAATTAATGCTTTATCAATATATTATCTTCCATTAGTTTTCTGTGGTTAAAAGTGACTGCTGATTTTGACCGCAAAGATTTAAATTATTATGTTCTACGAATTTAGAATACATAAATTACAAAAACGGTAAACTTAAAATTTGCATATCTTTACAAATCGCTTAACCGCAGTGCATAAAGCCATGAAACGTTATCAACAATTTTACTGTATAAGATGATAAGAATAGCCACATTTGAAGATAATAATTTGCTTCCGTTTAAAGAAATTAACCAAAAGCAGTATGATCGTTTTCAAACTGATTGTACTTTAGTTCAAACTGTATATACACAATATGTAGTTTTCAAATATTTACAATTAAACTTAAAGGAGTATTTCGATTTTATAAAAAGATGGGAAAAAGTTCCTGCTAATGAGATGCATTTCACTCTTGGTACAGATATTCATTTTATACTGCATTCTAACAAGTTGGTGCTTAATGTTTTAATAGGGTTTAAATTCTTTTTAGATAATGCGGAGGTTTATCTAAAACGGAAATTCGGAAAAAATTCATATGAAGTTCAAAGTCATATTGATTTAACGCGTTATTGTTTTGATAATTCGTTTGCATACAGGTTTTTAAGTAAATTAAGGAATTATTGTGCTCATCTAGGATTTCCTTTAGAAGTTGTTAATTTCGATATTGAATTTAAGGATGAAAACCCTGAAATAAGCGAACATTCTTGTAAACTTATATTATATACAAAAATGTTGAAAAAAGAAAGGGATTTATTTGGAAAGATTGTGATGAGTGATCTTGAAAAAATAGACAATGAAATCGATCTAATTCCTTTAATTAAAGAACTAACTAATTCAATAAATGTAATTCAAAAAAACATATATTTGATTCAACAAGCTGAAATAGAAGAGGCAATAGAAAACATAGATTTTTTTGTAGGGACTAAAAAGACTGCAACTAACGAAATTAAAGTATATCATAATTATAGCAAAATTGATAACAAGATTTCTTTTGAAGTATTTCACGTTCCGATGGAAATAATTGAAGAATTGAACCACTATAAAGAAAAATCTGTTTCTTCAGTAAGTCACTAGCGTACTTTAACTAATGTTGATTTAATCTTTGCAGTGTTTTTTGTTAAAAAAGTAGTCTATTTATAATTTTTTATACAGTTAAGAATAGTGGATCTTTACATTAAGAATTAGTAAAATGAATAAAATACCCTAATATGAATATTGAAGTTTTAGACAGCAGTGAAAATTTTCAAACTTGGATAAGTCGCGATTATATAGCAGAAGAATTAAAAAATGAACTTCAAAAGGCATCTGTCCTAATTGTACCTTTTGAAAAACTTAGAGATTTTGATAAACCCTTATTTCCTATTGAAACCAGTAATATACTTAGCTATTTTCAACAAAATTTTGATAAAGATTTTACTGTTGATATTTGCATCACAGATGACTTGTATACTGAGTTTGGTTTTTATAACAATTACAAAAGACTAGGAAAATTTGTAGTGGCAACTGTTGCTATTCCGACCTTTGTAACGATATTATCTGCATACGTATACGATAGATATATTAAAGAAGAAGAATCAAAACCTGAAATAAATATAATAGACAATTCTACTAAAATTGTTGTAAATGATATCCATATTAGTACTGTCTCACAAAAAAAATATTTGCAGACTGTTCAAGTGAAGTTTTCCGTAACGGTAGTTGATTCCTCTGGAAATTCAAAAGAAATAAAATTTGAAGGACCTGCGAAAGAAATTAGTAGTGCCCTTGAAGCTTTAAAAAAATATGAAGAACCCAAAAAAGAAGTTGCGGATAATGAAGAATCAACAAGTTTGGAATAAAATTGAAGAATTAGGAGAATCGGATTTTCCATATGAAGATGTAATTGTAAAATTACAAAATTTAAAGGAACTGGCTGTTAAGAAGGATGCTCAGGAACAAGCCAAAGAAGTTTGGATTTGTCAAACTATAATAGGAGTACATAAGCTATATTCGGACGCTTTTAAATTATTGAAAGATAAACAATATTACCAAGCTTGGTGCCAATTGGAAAGAACAGAAAAAACAATGAGTTCTCTCAAAAGGCATTTTCCATTTAAAGAGAATAAATATTTCTTAAATTTTATTGAAAGATCGGTCAGGAATTTGCAGGTAATCTTTCCTTACCGATTCTTCGCCAGTATGGAGATTGTTAAAACAAGTGTCCTGTGCAGCGTTTGTAGCAAAAAAGTATCGATAAGAAATTCTTGCGGACATATTGTTGGCGAGATTTATGATGGCGAAATGTGCTATAGGATAGTTGATAAATCTGAAGTATTGGGAATTTCATTGGTTGATGACCCAGGAAATAAATACTCAGTGATGTTCATAACAGACTCTTCTACAGGAGAACAGGTTGATCATTATAGTTATGACATAATTGATTACCTTTTTGATCACTTAAGCACGCCTTATGAGTTTTGGGATTTAAGAGTTCTTCAAAAAGAAATCAGGCAAGAAGATTTTAAAGACGTAAATCAACATGATAGGTGTAACTGCAACTCAGGATTGAAATTTAAAGAGTGTTGTCAACCTAAGATAGGAGAGAAGTATCCTCATTACGAATTCTTAGTGAAAAACCCTGGATTGCAAAAAAGTTTTAGAACAAATACCATAAAACGTGCCATTCGTTAATGCGGTTCTGCGCTACAGACTGTGTTGTGGACAGTTGAAAATTACCCAGTAGTAAACCTGAATATCTTGGAAAGGTACTACTGAGATTAAGATATTTGATTGAGAGTTAAAAGGTATCTGTAAATTTTATTTTTGATAAATATCTTTCTTAGTAATCCATTTTACAATTGTTTGAACAATTTTGCTTCTTTTTCTTTCGTTTACGGTTTCACTCATTTTTCTTACCATTGCTTTTCATACATTTACAAATTATACTAAAAACGGTAATTTATAGATATAATGCTCTTGTATGAATTCAACAACTTTTGTTAATAATCTTATTGCTGATGGTATTGACCCCCAAAAGATAGTAGCTATAACTAGTATAGATGGACCTTTATTGGTTATTGCTGGCCCTGGTGCAGGTAAGACTAAAACATTAGTAGAAAGAATTGTTTATTTGATTATTGAAGGAACTTCTGCCGAAAATATTATGGTTGCAACTTTCACAGAAAAAGCAGCTAAAGAATTAATCACAAGAGTTTCAAACCGATTAATAGAACTAGACTTAAAAATAAATCTAAATGAAATGTATATTGGTACATTACATTCAATCTTTTTGAGGATAATTGAGGAAAACAGAGAATATACAACACTTAAAAGAAATTACCGTTTATTAGACCAATTCGACCAAAAATATTTAGTATTTAGAAATCTTTCAAGATATTTAGAGGTTGAAGACCCTGCTCATATTATTGGCAGCCCTTATGTAAATAGATGGGAAAAAGCCAGTAATTTAATTTACTACATTTCTAAAGTTTCCGAGGAATGCCTTGATATTGATATCCTATGTAACGCTGATGAAGATGAGATAAAGGCTATTGGTGAATACTATAAAATTTACCAAGAACAACTTGAAGAAGAAAATGTCTTAGATTTTTCTACTATTCAAATTGAAACATTAAAATTACTGGAATATAATCCAAAGATCCTTCAAGCATTACAGGATAAAATTCATTACTTGATGGTTGACGAATATCAAGATACAAATACAATTCAAGAAAAGATATTATTGTTATTATCTGCCAAGCACTATAATTTTTGTGTTGTTGGTGATGATGACCAAGGTTTGTATCGTTTCAGAGGTGCTACTATTAGAAACATACTAGAATTTCCAAACAATTTTAAAAGGTCAATGTAAGCAAGTTTCACTAGTAACTAATTATCGTTCTCATCCAGACATTATTAAATTTTACAACGAATGGATGGATGAACAAGACTGGACGGAAGGAATCAAAAAATTCAGATACGAAAAAAATATTCAACCAAGAATAGGAGAATTTACAAAGATACCTG
Organism: Flavobacterium araucananum; assembly: GCF_002222055.1. GTDB lineage: Bacteria > Bacteroidota > Bacteroidia > Flavobacteriales > Flavobacteriaceae > Flavobacterium > Flavobacterium araucananum. The sequence goes on along the minus strand of NZ_MUGS01000032.1, from coordinate 49,338 downwards.
CAGTTATAAAAGTATCAAGCGATGTTTCTTTTGACGTATATTGTGAAGAGGTGCTTTTCTTTATTCAAGAAATGGTAAGTTCTGGAGCTGTTACAGATTACAATCAAATTGCTTTTCTTTTTAGATCAGTTAAAAATGACAAAGTAATAGCTTTAGCACAATTCCTTGAAGACAATTACATAAATGTATTTTCGCCTCGTTCTTCTTTATTCTTTGAACGTGAGGAAGTACAATTGCTTTTTGGTGCAATAATTTTCATTTTTCCTAATCTCTTTAAAGATTTAAAATGGAAGGAAGACGCACATTTGGAAGTATGGAATAAATACCAATCTTGGAAAGAAAAATTTGCAAATGAAATCCGTAAAGACACAAAAGCTAATGAAGCACTTTTAAAATGGTGCCAAATGAGAGCCAAAGAACACCTTGTGTTCTCTAAAAATACAAACTATGGTTTTGCGGCCTTAATTTACCAACTATTAGAATTTCCAATGTTTGGAGATTATATTAATGTTGAAATTACAGATAGTAAAATACAATTACGTGCTGCATATAATATAGCGCAGGTAACAAAGCTGTTATTCAAATTTGAATATTTATATAACATAACAGTATTATCAAAAAAGAATATTGACAAAACGCTTAAGGAGTTATTCAATACATATCTGAGATTTATTATTGAAGGAGGTATTGAAGAATATGAAGATTTTGATGAGTTTGCTCCGTCAGGCTGTGTTTCTTTTATGACAATTCACCAATCAAAAGGGTTAGAATTCCCTATTGTAATTGCAGGTTCTCTAAACCTTAATCCTACAAAACAATATGATGAAGTAGATGAAATTCTACAACAAAATTATTACCACAAACCACCATTTGAACCAATTGAAAAAACGAAGTATTACGACTTCTGGCGTTTATACTATACTGCTTTTTCAAGACCTCAAAATTTGTTGGTTTTAACAGCTTATGAAAAAAGTGGTGCAGGTAGAAATCCATCAAAATATTTAGAAAAATCGTATGCAAAAGCTATTCCTTGGAAAAGTGAAGAATTTAAGCCTAAAGAATTAAAACTAGAAACAATAAAACCAGTAAACATTAAAAAAGAGTATTCATTTACATCACATATTCTTCTGTATGAAAACTGTCCATTACAATACAAATTTTACAAAGAGTTAGAATTTACAGAAGTAAGAACTGGAGGTGTTTTAGGAGGTAGTTTATTACATCAAACCATTGAAGATATTCATAAAGCGGTTTTACGTGATGAAATAAAAACACTAACGGATGATAATATTACAAATTGGTTCAATGAAAACTATTATTTACTTTCTAAAAGCCAAAGAACCTACTTACACGAAGCACAACAAAGGGCGTTATTAATTCAAATTCTTCGTTATCGCGATAATCAAAGTAAAAGATGGCATCTAATCAAGGAAGCCGAGGTTGATGTATCATTGGTAAAAGAAGATTACATTCTAAAAGGAACTATTGACCTTATTGAAGGAGAAAATGGAACGGTTGAACTAATTGATTTTAAATCCGGCAACAAACCTGAAATAAACTCAAACGACCCAAAAACAAAACAAGTTTTAGCTCAATACAGAAGACAATTAGAAATATATGCACATTTAGTGGAAGAAAGAACGGGGCATATTGTTAGCAAAATGCACCTATACTATCCTAAAGAAGAAAGCAGCAGTCCTTATGTAACTTTCAAATCAAACAAAGACAACATACAATACACTATTTCTGTTTTTGATGATGTAGTAAATAAGATTGAAACTAAAAATTACGATATGAACCATATCGTTAAATCAGAAAAACAATGCGGGGAATGTGATATGCGTTACCACTGCAACCCGAAACAATATAATAAATAAAATTTACTATTAGATGGACGACCAACAAAACTTAGGCCTAAAAGTATCACAAAATGTAACTTCTGTTGAAGATTATAAATTCGAACCAATAAAAGGATTTCCTATGTTAAGTTGGAAAGGAAAAAGACCTTTTTCATCAACTCAATATTATCCTGCTCAATTAAAAGAAAATCACGGGGAAGAAGTAAATGGCTGGTTAAATAAAATATTTTGGGGAGATAATCTTCAAGTAATGAGTCATTTATTAAAAGAATATAGAGGTCAAATTGATCTTATCTATATAGATCCTCCTTTTGACAGTAAGGCAGATTATAAAAAAAGAATTAAAATCAAGAATTCTGAAATTTTTAACCACTCTACTTCATTTGAAGAAAAACAGTACAGTGATATTTGGTCAAATGATGAATATTTGCAATTTATATATCAAAGATTAATTTTACTAAGAGAATTATTAACAGATAATGGTTCCATTTATTTGCATTGTGATCCCAAAAAAAGTCATTATTTAAAATTAATTTTTGATGAGATTTTTGGTGTTGAAAACTATAAGGCTGAAATTACTTGGAAGAAGGCAACAAAAACGACCTCTTTTAATAACTATGGTTCTGAGCACGATGTAATCTTTTTTTATACAAAATCGCCTACACAATATAATTTCACTCAACAATTTAAGCCATTAAAAGAAAGTGAAATGCTAACAAAATACATCTATTTTGAATTAGAAAATGGTGAAATAATTACTTTAAATAGTGAACAAAAAAAAGGTAAAAATCTCCCTAAAGGTAGAAGATTTAGAGGTATCCCTCTGCTAAATATGAACCAAGATAGACCTAATTTAAAATATGAATTTCTAGGATATACAAAAGTTTGGGCTACAAAAGAGGAGAAATTGTTAGAATTATTGAAAAACGGTAAAATATTTCAAATAAATAATGGAATGCCACAACGTAAAGGGTATTTAGATGAAAATGAAGGATCAAAGGTAAATGATTTATGGGATGATATTAATCCTTTAAATTCACAAGCATTAGAAAAAACTGATTATCCAACCCAAAAACCAGAAAAATTATTAGAAAGAATTATAAATATTTCGACAAATAAAGGTGATATAGTTTTTGATTGCTTTATGGGTTCTGGAACTACTCAAGCAGTAGCTATGAAATTAGGAAGAAAATTTATTGGGGCAGATATTAACTTAGGAGCAATTCAAACTACTACCAAAAGACTTCTAAATATTTCGAAAGAGTTAAATAGTAAACTTCAGGATGAAACAAAATATACTGGATTTTCTGTTTACAATGTGAATCATTATGATGTTTTTAGAAATCCATTAGAGGCAAAAGAATTATTAATAAAAGCACTTGAAATTCAACCACTACCAAACAATAGTAGTTATGATGGTGAGAAAGATGGCAGAATGGTCAAAATTATGCCAATAAATCGAATTGCAACAAGAGCAGATTTAAATGAACTAATAACAAATTTTGATTATAAAAAGTTTGAAAAGACAGTAGAAATTAGTCCAAACAAACCAGTTGAACAATTATTACTAGTTTGTATGGGACACGAACCAGATTTAGCCGCCGCATTACAAAATGCGGTACCTTATAAATTGGATGTCGAAGTTGTAGATATTCTTCGCGATAAGGCAAACTTAGAATTTAAGAGAGATGCAGAAGCTGAAATAGTTATTGAAGGAGGCAAAATTTTAGTTAGAGAATTTTATCCAATGAACTTAATGCAAAAATTGTCTTTAATGAAAGAAAATGTTGATAATTGGAAAGAATTAGTAGATAGTATTATGATTGACTTCAATTATGATGGTGCTGTATTTGAACCGCAAACCGTTGATGTTCCAGAGAAAAGTGACTTAGTAAAAGGTATTTATACAATTCCTGAAAATGCAGGTACAATTAGAATAAAAATTACAGATGTATTAAGTGAAACTTTTGAAGAAACGATAATTAATAACTAAAATATGCCACAACCGCAAAATGTAAACCCAGAAAAATTCAAAGTAATAAGTGTTTTATATAATCAAAATGATTTCTCAATTTCATTTGGTACTTGGACACCAAATAATTCACTGCATATTGCAATGCGCTGGAATGATGGCGAAGATGGTAATGGTTATCCAAAAGTATTTGCACATCCTCAATGGTTTTTAATTTCAAATGATATTGCGAAAAGCATCTTAATCGGTATTTTGAGCAATCCATTAGTAACGCAGAAGCAGTATCTATTAATTCTTGATACTTTAAATAAGATTTAATTTATGGCAAAGAATAAAAAACAAAACATAGATTTTCCTTTTTATATCTACTTAAATCTCTTTTTACAACAAGAAACTAAGAAGATAAGAGCATCTTATAATCCATTAACAAAGAAGTTTTTAGATTTTAATAGCCCAACTAATACAACAGCTTATCTAAGAAAACCTCAATTCGAGGCATTAGAAATGTATGTGTTTTTAAAAGAGTTTTGCAACAATAAATACCTCTATGATATATTCCAGGATTGGTTTAAAAAACAAAATCAATTTGAAGGTAGATTATCAGCAAACGTAGATACAAAAGGGCAAGGCAAATTGTTTAATCCATTAGAAGATAATAATGTAGAAGATCTTAAGACATTCGAAGAAGTTTTCAAACAAATTAAATCTTTTGAGCAAGTTTACCCAAATTACATTTTTGCCTTAACAATGGGTTTAGGTAAAACGGTATTAATGGCAACCTCTATTTTCTACGAATTTTTATTATCAAATAAATATCCAAAAGATGAAAGATACTGCCACAATGCCTTAGTTTTTGCTCCAGATAAAACAGTATTACAATCTTTAAAGGAGATTGAAACTTTCGATAAATCACAAGTTATTCCTCCGGAATATGTCAATTGGTTAGATACTAATCTAAAATTTCATTTCTTAGACGAAACAGGCGATGCTTTAAATACTATTGAAAATTCAAAGTATAATATAATCATTTCTAATACACAAAAGATCATTCTAAAAAAGCAGCATAAATCCAAAACACCTTCACAAGCTCTTTTCGCTGATACTGGTAAAGTGTATAAAGCAAAATCTCTAAACAAAGATTTTGAAGATTTATATGGTTTTGAAATTGATACTGATATCGATTTAATAACAAATCAACGTTTTGCAAAACTTACAAGATTAAAACAATTAGGTATTTATGTAGATGAAGCACACCACGTTTTTGGAAATGCTTTAGCAGCTGATTTTGGTTTAAAAAACACAGCAACTTCATTAAGAGTAACTATTAATGAGTTAGCAGAAAATCTCAAAGAAGCTGGTACGAGTGTTGTTGGCTGTTACAATTACACTGGTACTCCGTATGTTGGAAGTCGTCTTTTACCAGAAGTGGTTTATTCTTACGGTCTTCAAGATGCTATTACTAACAAGTATTTAAAAAAGGTTGACATACAAGGTTTTGAAAACATCAAAGACAAAACTATTCCTTTTGTTAGATTGGCTATTACTGAATTCTGGAAGAAAAATAAAGATAAAAAATTTGAAAATCTATTACCAAAATTAGCTTTTTTTGCTTCCTCAATTGATGAACTTCAAAACGAATTAAAGCCAGCAGTAGAACAAGTTTTATCAGAATTAAATATTTCAACATCAAAAATTTTAGTCAACGTTGGTGATAGTTCCATAACAACAAACGACGATTTAAGAGAGTTTAAAAACCTAGACACTCCAGCGTCAGAAAAACAATTTATTCTACTTGTAAACAAAGGAAAAGAAGGTTGGAACTGTCGTTCTCTTTTTGGTGTAGCGTTGCACCGTGAACCAAAATCAAAAATATTTGTACTTCAGGCAACAATGCGATGTCTTCGTTCAATAAATCCAATACAACAAACGGGACAGGTTTTCTTGTCAGATGAAAATATTAAAATACTTGATGCTGAATTGCAAGAAAACTTCAAAATGTCTGTTGATGATTTAAAAAATACAGGAGACAACAAAGAACAAATTGAAGTTAGATTGGTTCCACCACCAGTAAAGATAAAATTCAAAAAAATCAGAAAGCTACATCAGTTAAAAGATAAAGTAATGACATCGGTAATAGACTTTGAATTTGAAAAAGCAGATATAGAAAAATATAAAATTGTTGGCGCTGCTAGAAGTATTATAGATATTTCAAAGAAAATCACTGCAGACAAAGATTATTCATCATACAAAGATAAAAGAGATTTTTCTGCATTCACTTTAATAGCTGAAATTTCAAGATACCTTAATATTAAACCGCTTAGAATAAAAATGATTTTAGAAGAAACTAAGCAAGGAACAGAAGAAATAGTTAAGCAAATAAATGAGTATAACGAATTACTATATGATTGGATTATTCCTCGTCTTTTCAATGAATTATTCGAGATTGAAAGTTTCGAAAAACTTGATGAAATAGAAATCGAATTAGTTAAAGTACCTAAAGAAGGAGATTGTTATAGAATTAATGCAAACAAAACATTACTAGCATCATTAAGCAATCCTAAGTTTGCTGAATTCAAAGAAAAATCATTTCACCTGGATCATTATTGTTTTGACAGTAAACCCGAGAACGCTCTTTTCTGGACCTTATTACACGACCAAACAATAGACAAAGTTTGGTTTACGGGAATGCTTACTCATGGCCAATCAGATTTCGTAATCAATTATATCGATCCAGTTTCTCATACAGTTAGAAATTATTATCCAGACTTCTTAGTAAAGCTAAATGATGGTACATACACTATAATTGAAGTTAAAGGAGACAACATGGTTGATGATGAAGTTGTAAAAGCAAAAGCGGCTTACGCTTCTCAATTAGCTGTTGCGAGTAATATGACCTATAAAATGATTAAAGGTTCCGATGCTAACAATGGTGTTGGCATACAATAATATTAAGAAAGTATAAGTACAAAAATAATATCAAAAATAATGACGGACAGGAGGCACATTTGATAAACTTTTGGCAGGACTGGCTCTGGCTGTCAGGCTTCCATGAATGGGTACATTCCAGACAATGGAATTCCCCCCGTGAGAGCACCGCCCATTTCAGGAAAATATTTTTTTCCGCCCACTGATGCATCTGAGGTCTGATTGGGGCTAGGGTGGTGCTTAAGGCGCTGATTTCTTTTTCTATAACGGTTTTAGGTATCATAAGTCAAAGAGTGTTAGGGTTTGTAAAGGCTTCACGGGTTGCACTATTTCTATTTTTTGAACTGTGCTTTGAGATACTGCGGGAGCAGTCGAGAACAAATCAGGTTTGGCAGGGGGGCTTACTGCCACTCTGCATTGAACAGGGGCAGGCGTTCCAATCGTGTCGTCTGTGTAGTACTTCACAGCCATGTCAAAGATTTCCTGATTGTCAAAGGCGCATTCCCCTGTTTTTTTGACCTCGCCGAAAATGTAATGGAAACAGCTTTCAAGGTTTTTGTTCTCTTTTTTATAGTCCGCTGAAAAAACGGCATCGTTCTGCGCTTTTTCGCTCAGGTAGCTTTCTATGGCGGTTTTAAATTTATCTGATGCTTTCATAAAGGAAGGTTTAAGATTGAAAAAGGGTTATTCAAAACTGTTTCTGTAGATGTCAAAACAGTATTTTTCAAAACAGAGCCAGCATACAAAGGTGTAATGGGCAGTCGGTGGCGGTTTTTGACAGATTCCCCAAGGGAATCTTCAATTTCGTATCGGATATTTTCCAAATCATCCAAATGCTGTATATAGAATTTTCTGCAGTCCGAGTTGTAGATAAACTCTGAAATCATCCCGCAGATGCATCCGTTTTTCTGCAGGTCTTCCAAGAAAGATTTTAACTGCTCTTTTTTTGTCCCGTCATAAGATTCCATATTGGAGAGGACTATTTTTTTGAACTGGGCGGATACGGGATATTCTATGTAGACTGATTTTTCAAAGGCTTTCATGGCGTATAAATTTTGATGTGAAACGGTATATATTCCAATTAGAAAGGCAGGTCGTCAGGGGTGTCTTGATCCGTATTTTTCTTTTGGGATGCGGGAACTTCAGCAGTGTTTTCTGTTCTCGGGAACACCAGTATTTTAATGTTACTGGTGTGAAAGGTCAGCGAACCGAGCGCTTTGCCCTCGGCATTATTGTAAACATTCATACCTATACGGCCGAAGAGTTCAACCACAGTGTCTTTTTTAAGCCACTGCGCCATTTTGGAACCCATCCAATAGGAGCAGTCGATGTAGGTTACTATCTTTTTAAGCTCGTCAGATCCTTTTGGTCTGTAGTTGTCGTTTATGGCAATGGAGAAATTTACCACCTCCCTGTCATTTGAAACTTTTGCCGTTACGGCATCTTTTGTAATTCGTCCTGAGATTTCCATGATGTAAAATTTTAAGTGAATATTTTTTTTGTCTTTTCTCAAGCCCCGCATAAAATTTTTCAAAGAAAAAACGGAAAAAAAGAAAGCACAAAATCAAGCGCCCGATAAAGGATCCGGAGTGCTATAAGTCCCGAAGGGCGGCAAGGCCGTTATGCGCATGCAGGAGCCTGTGGGTGCTATTTTCGCGGCTCTTTTAATCCGTTTTTATTGAAATTTCCTTATCAATCTTTACAGCAGGCTGAACCCCTATTTCAGACGCCTGTTTTGGGATCGGCATTGAAATATTTTGTAATTTCAGGTGAGAAAAAAGTAATGCAATGGAAAAGCAATATAATCTGGACCGTTTTTTAGAGGCACAGAAGCAAACGTATGAGAACGCACTGCGCGAGATCAGGCAGGGCAGCAAACAGACCCACTGGATGTGGTTTATTTTCCCCCAGCTAAGAGGACTGGGATTCACGGATTATAACATCTTTTACGGCATTGAAAACCTAAAAGAAGCCTCACTGTATCTAAATCACCCCATACTGGGAATACGTCTGGTGGAAATTACCCAGGCAATGCTTGAGATCGAGAATAAAACGGCACTGGAAATTCTGGGCAGGCCAGATGAAAGAAAACTGAAATCCTGCATGACCCTGTTTGGACTTCTGCCTGAAACGCCTGAATGTTTCAGGCAGGTGCTTGTGAAATATTACAATGGAGAGGAGGACGAAAAGACACTGCAGCTAATAAAAGAATCCGGCAGCTAAAAAAACATTTCTTTTTTTTCTGCCTCAAGAAAACATCTAAGGATTAAAAGTTATTTTTCTTTTTTGAGAACCAGTGATGAAAGTGCCGGGCTTTTGATTATCCTTTCCATTTCGCTGTGGATTATTTCCTGAATCTCAATTTTGATCTGCAGATAATTTTTCTGGATGATAACATTATCAATTGTCCGTATGATCGGAATTTCTTTGTAATTATCTGTTTCTTTTTTAATTTTTTGGTGATCGTTGATGATCTCGCAGTGAAAGGTTTTAAGCTCAATTCTGCAGTCCGGGTTATCGGCTGTCATGCCAACAAATTCCCCAGAACTCAGCGAAGAAATCTTCGAAGGAGGCACTGCGGATTCCAGCTGTCGGGAACGGCTGATGGAGGTGTCGCTGCTGTTTATTGAAAGGCTTTCTCTATCCTGCATTATTTTTCCGAAACGCTCTGAGAGCTGTTTTGCCGTATCCCCGCTGACTTGTCCGCAGATAATATTTCCGACTATATTAATGATCACATCAGCCTGCTCGCGGCCGTAGTCTTTGCGAAGCTGGCTGAAGTCCTGAATCCCCAGACAGGTGCTCACTTTGTTGCTTCTTGCCGTTGCAATCAGACTGTCAATATTATTGAGATAGATAGTGGGGAACTCGTCAAAAATGAGACTGCTTTTAAGCTTTCCCTTCTGGTTTACCTGTTTAATAAGACGGCTGACAAAAAGTGAAAGGACAGCCCCGTATGTCTGTATTTTCTGCGGATTGTTTCCCATTGAAACAATTTTCGGATCGGATGGATTATTAATGTCAAGAGTAAAATCACTGCCCGAGAGTACGTAGTAAAGCTGGGGAGAGGAGAGTTTCGCCAGCGAGATTTTAGCAGAAGCGATCTGGCCCTCCAGCTGGTCGACTGCCTCATTTAGGAATGCGCGGCTAAGCGAGGTGCTGAGGGTTTTGTTTGAAGCGGCCGCCTTATGCATTGACACCCTTCGGACCTTTCAGCTGGTGGTGCTTTCCATTTTAGGTCCGCTGGTATTTGGAATCGCAGTATTTGACGGTTTCCAGCACACGCTCACTGTCTGGCTTGCCCGATATATCAATATTTACCTCTGGCTTCCTGTTGCCAATATATTCGGAAGCATAATCGGAAAGATTCAGGAACTCATGCTCAAGCTGGACCTCTCGCAGGTGCAGGCAACAGGTGACACTTTTTTCAGCAGGACCGATATGTCATATTTAATTTTCATGATAATAGGTATCATAGGATATTTTACCGTGCCTTCTGTTGCCAATTATATAGTTCATGCAGGCGGAGGAGGAGCCTTGGGTCATAAGGTGACAAGTATGTTTGGCAGTTCAGCTAGTTCTGTTATGAGAACCTCTTCAAATGCGGTCGGAATGACTGCTGATGCGATGGGAGATGCGGATCGGAGAATGAACAGCAGCATGGCTGCGACAGCAGGAAGCAGTCCTTATTTTACTGATAAAGGAAACTATATGAATGACAGGCTTAAAGGAAATTCTAAACAGACTTAATAACAGGAGCATATGTTTACCAAAATGAAAAACATTGATACGGCATTTAGATATGTGAGAGGTTTCACGATGCTTGTAATTGCAGGCTGCATCATAATAAGCTGCTATGCTGTCTATAAAAGTTTCCAGACAGTGAGCCTTATGCAGGATAAAGTATATATTCTGGCAAACGGTAAAGCGTTGGAAGCTTACGCTTCGGAAAGAAAAGATAATATTGCTGTTGAAGCAAGGGACCACGTGACAACCTTTCACAAGTTTTTCTTTACCCTTGATCCTGACGATAAGGTTATTAAAACCAATATCACAAAAGCGCTATATCTGGCAGACGACAGTGCAAAACGGATTTATGATGACCTGAAGGAAAACAATTTTTATTCGGGTATTATATCAGGAAATATCAGCCAGACCATCCAGATTGACAGTGTGAGTATTGATATCCGTGAATATCCCTACCGTTTTAGATGTTATGCCAGACAGAACATTATCCGTACTACCAGTATTTTGAAAAGAAGCCTGCTTACAGAAGGTGCGCTTCGCAATGTATCAAGAAGCGATAATAATCCGCATGGTTTTCTTATCGAGCGGTTTAATACGATTGAAAACAAAGATCTTTCCGCAGAAACCAGAAAATAGAGATTTATGAAATCCTTTTTTACAAGACAGACTGAGCCTTTTGTGTATCACAAGTATTATCTGCTATTACAGAAAAGATGGGCAGAAAAAATGAAGAGCGTCACACATGGGCTCTCTAAAACAAAACTGATCTGGGGACTTCTGTTCTTTACGGTTTTGACATCGGGTTATTTAATTTATAACCTGTATAGGACATTTTATAAACAAGCTGAGGTTTCAACAGCTTCAAAAATTAAGACGATCAATTTAAAAAACTAAAATTATGCAAGAGAAAACATTATCTCCAAAGGAATCTAAAAAGAGAAAGATGCTTTTAATGCTGCCTCTTATAACATTTCCATTTCTCACATTCTTATTTTATTCATTAGGCGGCGGAAGAATGGAATCCAAGATGGCAGGGAACGATGAAAAGAAAGGATTCAATTTTAATCTGCCACTGCCTAAATTTAAAGAAGATTCAGCACTGGATAAGATGAGCTATTACGATCAGGCGGCAGTTGATTCGATAAAACTGCGAGAGCAGATAAAAAAAGATCCTAACTATATTGATAATAAAGTCTCGGAAGATAAAGGAGATTCTTTTTCTACAAGTGATTTTGAATCCCGCATGCTTCCAAAAAACAGATCAGCTTTTAATTCTCAGTCTTTTCAGGACCGCAATGAACAAAAAGTTTATGAGAAGCTCAGGGCTCTTGAAAAAGTTATCAGCCAGCCAGCTGTCCCGACTTACGGTCAGGACATGAGGGAATTTGAGAATTACGGCACTTCCGGAGGTGAATCAGAAGAAATTAGAAAGCTCGAAGGACTTATGTCAGCCATGAGCGCACCGCAGGAATCTGATCCGGAACTTCAGCAGTTAGGAGGTATGCTGGAAAATATTTTGGATATACAGCATCCGCAGCGCGTGCAGGAAAGGCTTAAACAAACATCTGAGAGTAAAAAAGGCAAAATATATTCAGTGCAGAAAAAAGAAGCAGAGAATAACGTAAGCTCACTTCAGCGGAATGCCGATTTGCAGACCTCTTTGAAAACAAATGAATTTTATTCTCTGGACGAAGCACAGCCTGCTGAAGAAATACAAAATTCTATTGAAGCAGTTGTGCATCAGACGCAGACTATTGTCAATGGCTCGGTGGTTAAATTAAGACTTACGAATGATATTTTTCTTCAAGGAACAATGATACCCAGAAATACTTTTCTGTATGGTATGGCGGCTTTAAAAGGAGAGAGGCTGGAGGTAAAAATCACAAACATCCAGTACAATAATTCGATATTTCCCGTCGAGCTGGCAGTCTATGATATGGACGGGATTGACGGCATCTACATTCCCGGAGCGATTAACAGGGATGTAGCTAAAGCATCAGCTGACAGATCCATTCAAACTCTCGGTCTTACCGGGATTTCGGATTCATGGGGAGCACAGGCCGCAGGTATGGGCATCGAGGCAGCCAAAAGTCTTATGAGTAAAAAGGTAAAACTCATAAAAGTGGTTGTAAAGGCAGGTTATCAGGTGCTTCTGTATGATGAAAAACAAAAGAATTTAAAACCTTAAAAGAGAGAAAATATGAAAAGAGCGAATTATTTGTTTTTAATCAGCTTGCTGCTGGTTTGTGTGTCAGTTAATCCACAGTCAAAAGCAAGGGAAACTGTCTTTTACGAAGACCAGTATAAAAATCTACAAGTAGGTTTTTCTAAAACCACAAGTATTGTTTTTCCATATACAATCAAGAGCATAGATAAAGGAAGCGCAGAAGTGCTTGTACAGAAAGCAAAAGGATTGGAGAATATACTACTTGTAAAAGCTGCTAAACAGCATTTTTTCCAGACCAATCTGACAGTTATAACTTCTGACGGGAAGTTGTACGTTTTTGTACTGAATTATGATGATTCCTGCCCTGACTTAAATTTTAAGGCTGAAAATGCAGTGGCTGCAAGCAGGGATGTGCTGTTTTCTTTAGAAAACGAAAATCAGAAAAGAATTGAACAGTGTGCTTCGGCTGCGTATTCCAAAAAGAAAAAAATCAGTGGTCTAAAAAAATCAAAGTATCAGATCAGACTGGAGGTGAACGGCATCTTTATCCAGCAGGATGTTTTGTATCTGCGTGTTGTTTTTGAAAACAAATCAAAGATTAACTACGATATTGATCAGTTTCGTTTTTTTATCAGGGATAAGAGAAAATCAAAACGAACTGCCTCACAGGAAATTGAATTGGAGCCTTTGTATGCAACTTCATCATCTTCTGTAATTCCTTATAAATCTGAAATAATAAAAGTCTATGCGCTGGAGAAATTTACTATACCTGAGAATAAGTATCTAACGATTCAGATGATTGAAAAAAACGGCGGAAGACATTTGGAAGTAGATATAAATAATAATCTGACTGATCTGGTTTTTCCGATTTCCGAATTAAACAGTGACACTTTTTAAGCTTTAAAATAAATTATGATAATCAATTTAGCTGACACTGAAATGATGCTGTCGTTTGCTGAGGAAATGGCTTATAATGGCCATCGATTTGCTGCCTTTAATACCGATGAGGTGACTGATACCGACACAATTGAGTTTTTTAGAAACCCATTGGATGCGAAGGAGTACTGTCTGGTTATGACCAATGATGCGAATTCTTTTCGGAGCCTGCCGGTTGAATCAGTCATTGATGACTTACGAGCAGTTTTAGAGAGCGGAATTAATACGTCCGATAATGAAGCTTTTGAACTTACTGGATTTGCTAAGCTATTTAGGGAGAGCAAAGAAATATTAGATAACAATTTAAATACAAATATTATGAATCAGAAAAATTTTGAATTCCTGAAAGACCAGCTGAAATACACTGGCTTTGGAGAGACGTTTGATGCTGAACTGAGAGAGAAAATGATGAAAGGTGATCAGGATTTTAAAATCATGCACACTGGTATTATGAACAATGGTGTTCCAAATAAAGATACCCTAACTGTAGATTTAAATTTCAAAAAGTCTGAGCAGACAGATATGTACTTTTTTAATTCCTATCACGTCAATCTGCAGAAAGAAGAGAACAAACCTGGTCTGGAACACACCTTTTACATCAACAAAGACAGCGCCAGTATTACAATGAAAGAGGCTTATAATTTGATGGAAGGCAGATCTGTCAATAAAGATCTTAAAAATAAAGAAGGGGAGATCTACAATTGCTGGTTAAAAATGAACTTCAAAGAATCAGACTCTCAGGGAAATTTTAAACTCAATCAATACCATCAGAACTACGGGTATGATCTGGAAGCAAGTCTGGCAAAACATTCAATCAAGGAACTGAATACTCCGAAGTATAAAGAAGACCTTTTGAATTCACTAAAGAAAGGAAACCTTCAGTCGGCGACTTTTGTTGTCGGCGGTACTGAAAGTAAAATGTATGTGGAGGCAAATCCCCAGTTTAAGACTGTTAATGTTTATGATGAAAATTTACAAAGAATTAACCATCGAGAGAGCAAGGAAGAAAAAAAGGCTGAATCTCAAAAAGAATCATTATCTAAAGATCAAAAAAAAAATCTAGATTCTGATGAAGGTGATTCAGGGAGGAAAGATAATAAAGTAAAGAAAAGAAAAACTCCTTCACTTTAAAAGTTATGGAAAAATTAAAGCCTTTATCGGATTTTTTCACTGCAATAGAGAATGATTACCGGATTAGTCCGATGCATATTGCCATTTATGCAGCTCTATTACAATTTAGATCCGTTAAGGGTTTTATTAATCCAATTTTTGTCTTTAGCTCGGAGATTATTGTTATTGCAAAAGTTTCTTCAGCGAATACGTATCATAAATGTGTCCAAGAGCTTCATCAGTATGGATACATAAAGTATAGACCATCTTTTAAAAAAAATCGTGGCAGTGAAGTATATTTTTTGTTTTCAGCTGATGCGGACATCTAAAGACTCTGCAATTAATAATTTTATGAAATTGTACTATGAATGAAATTGTAACCAAGGAAGATTTGAGACAGTTTGGTCTTCTTCTAATAGATAAAATACAAGCTGTATTTTATGAAATGAATTACAGACAAAAAGAACCTTTGGAACCTGAATGGCTTAAAAGCAAGGCAGTGAGAAAACTGCTTGATATTTCAGCAGGTTCAGTTCAGAATCTTAGAACAAGCCAAAAAGTCCGCTTCAAAAAAGTGCTTGGCTCGTACTACTACAATAAAGAAGATCTTCAAAAACTATTTGATGATGATAAACACTAAAAGATTAAAAGAAAACTATATAATGAGTTATCTGTCAATGTATAGTAACGATCCTAAACTAAATGTCTGGCATCTATCAATTTTGACAGCAATACTGGGATTAGGTTATAGGCAGGGCCAACGAAGAAGGATTAAAGTCAGCCGCAGTAAAATTATGGAGCTGTCACATGTGAATACGCTGCCGACTTATCATAAGTATTTTAAACAGCTTCAGGATTTAGGATACATTAAGTACACCCCATCTTATCATCCAGGATATAAAAGCGAAGTTAAGTTGTGTAAAAAGAGGCTATCTCAAAATATTTGAGATAGCCTCTTTTAATTTTAAACATATTTTGAAATTATTTATCACAAAGAAATGTTGTATTTCTTTTTGATTGCCTGAATTTCCTTTTCGAGCCTGCTGAGAACCGCCAAATCAGGTTTAGATATTTTGGATCCAGTTTTATTGAGTTTTTTATTGAGAATAGACATTTCACGTCCGATTGTGGCCTGCTCAGTTATAGCATATGCCTCAGTCTGTTTTACCGATGCATGACCGAGCAGTTCTTTAACTACATTAATAGGGACGTTGTTATTTAATGTCACAGTGCTTCCAAAAGTACGGCGTGCCATATGCGTGTTTAATGTAAAAGGAAAGCCGCACAAGACTGCCACCTCTTTTAGATACTCATTCATTTTCTGGTTGGATGAAACAGGAAGCACGGTTCCACGCTGGATACACAGCGGGTGCTCTTTATATTTTTCAACTATTTTCAGTGCTTGGGGAAGAAGAGGGACATTAAATGATGAGTTTGTTTTCTGCCTTTCGGACATAATCCACAGATTTCCATCAATGCCTTCTTTGATATCAGTTTTCTTTAATTGATAAGCGTCTATGTAAGCCAGGCCAGTGTAGCATTGGAAGACAAATACATCCCTTACGACATTGAGCCTGTCAGTTGTGAAATAATGACTTTCCAGTTCGTACAATTCCTGCGCGGTGAGCGGTTTTTTCACCAGTTTTGTTTTACGTCCCTTAAAGTTCTTAAATGGATCCTTTGTGATTATTTCCTTATCGATGGCGCGGATTACAATCTTTTTGAAATTTGCAATATACTTTAGGGTTGTGTTGTTGCTGCAGTCGCGTACAGTTCTAAGGTAAAACTCGAAATCCTTTACAAACTCAAGATTCAAATCCGCAAATTCAAGATCGTGCTTTTTAAGCTTGAATTTTATAAACGCAGTCAAATGGTTTTTAGTAATGGTAAACCGGTCAAGGGTGCCTTTTGCATAGCCTTTTCCAAGAAGCGCCTCCATTTCATCATTATGCTTTTGAAATTCTTCGAGCACCTTAATCTTTGGCGCTGTCCTTCCCAGAACCTCGTCCATAATTTTTTCAGCGGTTATGGTTTTGCCGCTGTACATCATTTCGGTTTTGATTTCATTGATTTTTAAAGTCAGCGAATCCAAAAAGAAGTTCAGCGACTTTGCATCTTCCTTTGAGCCGACCGCTCTTTCGAACCTTTGATCCCATCGTGTATTATCCCATTTTCTCTTAGTTGAGCTTTCCTTACGGATACCGTCAACAGTTATTCTGAAATACACAATCCATTCTTTACTTTCTATTTTGGGTCTTTTTAAAAAGAATCCCAAACCAAAACTGCTTTCCAACATAATCCTACTTTTTAAATTAATAAATGTAGAATAATATTACTGTCAAATCAAGTCGTTAATCTCGTTAACCCCTATGATATAAGGGATTTTTGCAGTTTCTGGTGCACTTTTCTGCGCACTGGAAAGTGCACCGATTCTGCACCTTTAATTTTGTGAGCATTTATAAATATTGAAAACAGCCCATAAAGCAAAAAAGCCAGTAAATCATCGGATTTACTGGCTTTAAGACATTTTTTAAGGCTTTTTGAAAAGATTGAAAACTTTAAGTTTTCCGCCTTTTTGGCCTTTCCGTGGGGAGAGCAGGATTCGAACCTGCGAAGTTCACACAGCAGATTTACAGTCTGCCCTCGTTGGCCGCTTGAGTATCTCCCCGAAGCTTGTATTGATGCGCTTTGTTGTGCTAAGCGGTTGCAAATATATAAACGTTTTTGATGTTTACAAACTAAAATTGCACTTAATTTTAAGTTATTTTAAAGTTATTTTTTAATTCGTTGGAATTGAATAAAATAAAAAACCGCTAATTAGTATTTTTTTTTGATTTATTTTAAAATATAAGATTATTCTTGTGTTTAGTATTCGGTTTTTTACTTTTAATTCAGGGCCTTTTAAGTCTTGAACAACCATTTTCAGGATGTATTTCCTTTAAATTTTGCTTGGGTTACTTTAATATTGTTTTAAATGTGTAGGCTTCTGTAAAAATAATAATTTAAAAACTTTGTATTTAAAATGTATGGTATTGCATAAAACAAAAAAAATCTCCCTGGGGAGATTTTTTTTTTATTCTGAATATTGGTATTATTTAGCTAAAAGCTCCAATATTTTTGCTTTTAATTCAGGACCTCTTAAGTCTTGAGCAACTACTTTTCCTGATGCATCAAGAATAAAAGTTGCCGGAATAGATTCTACTCCGTATTGTTTTGCAATAGGCTCTTCCCAAAATTTTAGGTTAGAAACCTGAGTCCAAACTAAACCATCTTTTGCAATGGCTTGTTTCCATGCTGCTGCTTCTTTGTCTAAAGATACACCAACAATATTTAATCCTTTTGCATGTAGCTCCTTATAGATTGCTACAACATTAGGATTCTCTTTTCTGCATGGTCCACACCATGAAGCCCAAAAATCTACAATAGTAACTTTTCCTAAGCTTTCTTTAAGTGAAACTACTTTTCCTTCCGGATTAGGAGCTGAAAAATCTGCTCTTCAGTTAGGGCTACCAACAGGAGCTGCTGACGCACCAACTGCAGGCATTTTTGCTTGACCTAATTTTGCTTTAATTTCTTTTCCCGGAGCAGTATTCTTCAAAGACTCATCTAAACCGTTGTATAGGCTTTCTGTCTTTTTAATATCAGCACTTGGATCAGCAATCATACTTTGAATAATCAAAGCAGAAATGTAAGCTTTTGGATGACTTTCAGCATACGTTAAATATTTCTTTTTAGAATTTGCCTGAACTTCAGTCTGAAGTGTCATGTATTGTTTCATCAACCCATTGATAGTTGCTGTATCTTGAGCTTGTTGAGCTTGTTGCATTTTTTGAGTATTTTTTTTCTGAAAATCAACTAAGCTTTTTTGAGTTTTAGTTAAGTCCTCATTAAATTTTACATACTCGTCATTGTTGTAAGTTCCTGAAACTTTAGATTTATGGATACTATCTTTATCAATAGCGATAGTAATTTCTCCTGTTTCTAAGATAAAAGGAATTGGTCCGTTTGCACCTTGAAGGATTAAAGTATGAAAAGCTGGCTCCGTTACTTTTCCTTTTATTTCGAATTTTCCGTTTTCAACTTTTACGGTGTCCAGGGATACTGCCATCTTTGTAGTAGGATCCTGACCTTGAAGAATGATTGTTTTTCCGTTTTCAATACCTGTTGCAGTTCCAGTGATTAGGTATTCTCCGTCTTTAACTTTGCTGCATGAAATAATCGCTACAGAAGCAGTTAGTAAAAAAAGTATTTTTTTCATTATAAAAAATTAATTAGTTAATTGATTTGTGCAACAAAAGTATCTAAAATTATAAAACATAAAGAATTTTGTAACCTAAAATTTTGTTATAGTTTTTTTTCGTGTAATTCGCATGTAATCAGCGTGTTTATTGGCTTGATTTGATTTAAAACTCTTAATTATATTATTAATATGAATATAAATATATAAAATTTTAATTTTTATGCATAAAAAAAGCACTCTTTTAAGGGAGTGCTTTTGTAAATATTTAGGTATAAATCTATTCTTGATTTGTTTTCTTTCTCCAGGTAAAAGAGTTAAGAATGTGTCTTTTTGCAAATCTTCCAGGAGAATCAGCATTTACCATTTTTACGTAAGTCGCTTTAGGAACACTAATGTATTCGTAAACACTTCCGTTAGAAAAATCGATGATCAAACGACCTTCAACAAATTTATAATCAGTAATTGATGAAGTTGCGATAGTCTCCGTATATTCAGGTAAATTTGCTTTAATCGTCTCAGGATTAATACTTACCAAAAAGTGATAAGCCTCAATAATAGACTTACTTTTTTCTTCAGCTTCTTTTAAACCAGCATCGTCACCTTGAAATTTATCAGGATGAGATTCTTTCATCGCATTACGATAGATTGTCTTTAAATCTTTTAACTCTGCAGTTTTGTCTACGTTTAGTAACTTGCGGTATTCAACTATTTTTTTCATAAATAAGGTAACTACTTGTCTATTAGTTTGAAATTGAAATTAATTGTTCAAAAAGACAAATTTTTTGCAAAGGTACACTTTTTTTTAACTTTTTAGTTTTGAAGCAAAAAATATTCGAAAAAATTAAGAGCTCATTCAAACTTTAAACCTGAAACCTGAAACAAATTTGTTATTTATCCTCAGGTTTTTGATTCGCTTTATGAAAGTTTTTAGATTTTTTTGGATACTTATCATAGCTAATATCACTAGGATTTTCGATTACAGATTTTATAGTAATCAATTCGCCTAAAGTATGATTAGCATGTGCTATTTTATAATCTAAAAGATATTCACCACAAAAATAATTGTTGTTTTCATCTTTCTCCATGATGCCTGTATAAACTCCTTTTTGCAACATTTTTTCTTGTGAATCTTTAGACATAACTTTTTTATTTTAAAATTGAAGGTACAAAGTTAATCAATTTATGTTTGTTTTAGGGAGTTCTTTACAATCTCAGTATATTTGCACATGCAAAAAAACTTCAAGCCACATCCTAATTCGTTCAAAAATACGTTTTGTGTTTTTCATGAAGTACTTTCAGATGAAATCGAAGGTTTAAAGAAACAGTTTGAAAGTAAAGCCGGAAGTACCTATTATTATACAGAAGCAGGAATGTACAGAGTTTCGAATCACTGGGGAAGATTAGCAAACAGTAAATGGCGTTTAATAGCGCGTGAACCGGAAACCGAATCGAAAACCAAAATTGGTTTTGCTGCCTGGAGTGAATTCTATCCCGATAATGCCGAAGAAAAACTATATTATATTGAAGCAGATTTTGAAAATAATACAGTAACCTATCAGCACAAAAAGAATCCGAAATATGATAACAAAGCTATTTTAAGAACTAGTTTTGAAACCACAAAAAAGATTAAACAAATCAGGAATCTGCAACAATTAACTTCATGGGCAAAACATTTTGATTATGAAGATATAGCTGATTTGCGACAGCAAATGATCAACGAATTGATTTTTACCGAGAAAACTTTAGACGAAATTAAAAGAGAAATATAATGGGACGCAACAACGAAAGAAATATCAAAAAGCACAATGACAAATTGCACAAAGCCCAAAACAAAGTAAAACAGGCTGAAATTGCACGTAAAGAAAAATTGAAAGAAATTATAAAAAAGTTCAACGAAGATAAAAAAGAGCAATAAAAGTTTTTTTGCCACAGATTAAAAAGATTAACATAGATTAAAAATTAAAGTTGCCACGAATTTCACGAATTAATGCGAATTAAATTTTAAAATTTGTGTCCAATACAGATTAAAAATTAGTGATAATTCGTGAAATTCGTGGCGAAAAATAACAACAATATATTATGAGTAAATTCGAAGATTTAAAAGTAAGTGTACAGGAAATTATTGATTTAATCGCTGCAAAAAAGGATAGAGAAGCTAATAATAAATTACTTGAAGTAAATGAAGCTTTAGACGAAATGCTTGATCATGCAGAGGAGGATGAAGATTTAAGAGAGATAAGCAGATATCAGGTTTTATTAAATCAGCTTCACGTTAAAATTAATGGCGAAGAGCAAGTTGATGGAGAATAAAAAATGCTTTTGCGATACCGGTTTATTGTTCAGTGATTGCTGCGGATTGTACCTTGAAAATAATAATAAAGCAGCAACGGCATTGACTTTAATGCGTTCTCGCTATTCAGCTTATGCAATTCATAATGCCAATTATCTTTTGGAAACGACCTCTGTTTCTGAAAGAAAATATTACTCGAAAGCCGAAATTTTGAATTGGGCAACAAGTAATAAATGGCAAAAGTTGGAAATTTTAAGTTTTACTGAAAATACAGTCGAATTTAAAGCCTATTTTTTAGATTCGAAGAATCAACCGCAAGCACATTATGAATTTTCGACTTTTAAATTCGAAAATAATGCTTGGTTTTATGTTGACGGAAAGTTTGAATAATTAATATACTTCTTGTCAATTTGGGTTGATTTTATTCGAATACTTTAACTAAAAATTAATAAACGTTTCTTTTTTCGTAATTCTAAAATAGTGTAATTTTAGAATTATGAAAAACGAATTTAAAAAAGGTTTTTATTTTAAGACGTACGAAGCCCCATTTCAGTCTCCGTTTGAAAAACTTTTTGGCATTTTCAAAGAGTTAATCACCCATACTTCGGGCGATTTTGATGAAGCTATAGACTGGCTTCGGGAGTTGGATAAAGAATATAAACTTACCGACGAAAACTACACAATCGATGATTTTATCGAAGATTTAAAAAAGAAAGGTTACATAAAAGACGAGGTCAAAGAAGATGGAACAGGCGGTTTTGGAATCACTGCTAAAACAGAACGCGCGATCAGGCAGCAAGCCTTAGATCAGATTTTTGGAAATTTGAAACGTTCCGGAACAGGAAATCACAAAACAAAACATGCCGGAAACGGGGATGAACATACCGGAGAGTTTCGTGAATTTAATTTTGGCGACGGTTTAGAACGTATTTCATTGACAGAGAGTTTGCGAAATGCCCAAATCAATAATGGAGTTGAAAGTTTTATGCTCACCGAAAATGATTTGGTCGTAGAAGAAACACAATACAAAGCTCAGATGAGCACCGTTTTGATGATCGACATTAGCCACAGTATGATTTTGTATGGCGAAGATCGAATTACTCCGGCAAAGAAAGTAGCAATGGCTTTAGCTGAGTTAATCACAACACGTTACCCAAAAGATACACTGGATATCCTGGTTTTTGGAAACGATGCCTGGACAATTCCAATCAAGGATTTACCATACCTGCAAGTAGGTCCATATCATACCAATACCGTTGCAGGGTTGCAATTGGCAATGGATATTTTGCGCAGAAAACGAAATACAAACAAGCAAATATTCATGATTACCGATGGGAAACCAAGTTGCGTTCGAGAGCGCGACGGTTCTTATTATATGAATAGCAACGGACTCGACGACTATATTGTAGACAAATGTTACACTCAGGCGCAACAAGCCAGAAAATTACATATCCCAATTACCACATTCATGATTGCAAACGATCCGTATTTGCAGCGTTTTGTCAATCATTTTACCGAAGCCAATCAGGGAAAAGCATTTTATACCGGCTTAAAAGGTTTGGGCGAAATGATTTTTGAAGATTATGAGACCAATAGAAAGAAAAGAGTTCGTTGAATTAGGTGCAAAGGTTCATAGTTGCAAAGGGACAAAGGTTTTTTTGGTGTCGCCTATTGTAGAGGCGTACAGCAGTGCTTCTGGCATAACGTTGAAAAGAAGGAGATAAAATTTTATAGATAAAGTATATCGTAGAGGCGTATAGCAGTGCGTCTCCTTACAGTAAAGATAGAAAGCAGTTCGATTAAACCAGAATAATAAATTGAATTTTGAATCTTTCAATTATTCAATTTTTAAATAAATAAGATGAAAATAGAAAACATAAACACATTAGGTCAATTAAAAGCCTCAGGATATAAAAGTATAAGTATTAAAGACGAATTGCGAAATAATCTTCGTGATAAAATCAAATCTGGAAAACCTGTCTTTGAGGGTGTTCATGGTTTCGAGAACACGGTAATTCCAGAGTTGGAGCGCGCTATTTTGTCACGTCACAATATCAATTTATTAGGACTTCGAGGTCAGGCAAAAACAAGATTGGCTCGTAAAATGGTCGAATTATTAGACGAATATATTCCGTTTGTTGCGGGATCAGAAATCAATGACGATCCTTTGAACCCCATTTCGCGTTTTGCAAAAGATCTTATTGCAGAAAAAGGAGATGAAACCCCAATTTCGTGGTTGCACAGAAACGAGCGTTTTTTCGAGAAATTAGCAACACCGGATGTTACTGTTGCCGATTTAATTGGAGACATTGATCCTATAAAAGCAGCAAACTTAAAATTATCGTATGCTGATGATCGTGTCATTCATTTTGGAATGATTCCCAGAGCGAATCGTTGCATTTTTGTAATCAACGAATTACCCGATTTACAAGCCAGAATTCAGGTGGCATTATTTAATATTTTGCAGGAAGGTGATATTCAGATAAGAGGATTTAAGTTGCGTATGCCGCTGGATATGCAATTTATCTTTACAGCAAATCCGGAAGATTATACCAATCGCGGTAGTATTGTAACACCATTAAAAGATAGAATTGGTTCTCAAATCCTGACGCATTATCCGGAAAGTGTAGCAATTGCCAGAACCATTACAGAACAAGAAGCCAAGTTAGACGAAACACAACACAGATTGGTTTATGTGCCAGGTTTAGCTAAGGATATATTAGAACAAATAAGTTTCGAAGCTCGTGACAGCGAATACATTGACAATAAAAGTGGCGTAAGTGCGCGAATGAGTATCACAGCTTTCGAGAATTTAATGAGTACGGCAGAACGCAGAGCTTTAAAATCCGGAGTTGATAAAACGACGTTGCGTTTGTCTGATTTTATCGGAATTATTCCTTCTATTACCGGAAAAGTAGAATTAGTTTATGAAGGAGAGCAGGAGGGAGCGGCCGCAGTTGCACAAAATTTAATTGGATCTGCGATTAGAACTTTGTTTCCAACGCTTTTGCCTAAAATAGAAAAGCTTGAAAAGCAAGGAGAAAAAACAGCTTATTCTGATTTGATCGAATGGTTTTTTGCCGAAAGTGGTTTCGAATTATTAGACGATGCTTCAGATAAGGATTATCAGGCTATCCTGGACGAAGTAACGCCATTAGACGTATTACTGAAAAAATATCAGCCGCAATTGGATAAAAAAGATCAATATTTCATGAAAGAATTTATTTTATGGGGATTGGTAGAATATAAAAAACTAAGCAAAGATCGCTTTGCACAAGGACATCAGTTCAAGGATATGTACGGAAGTTATATTAGTAAGTTGTAAGCAATTATAAATTGTGAATTACTAATTATTAATTTTGTCTTGCGTATTAGGCATTCAACCCGACAGGTTTTAAAACCTGTCGGGTTTATTTTTTTATGCGCGATTGTCTTTGTCAAAGTTTTGAACTTTTACAAAGATTTGGCATCTTCATTTTTTATTTATTAAAAATAAACGCATTACCAGTTTTATTTCGTCTACCTTACTCCGTTGGCTGTATTTGCAGTTTCCCCAAAATAGAAATGGAAAATGGTTTCGAAGATTTAATTGCGAGTTATATTGAGAACAAAGTAGGAACATCGGAGCATTTTTTAAGTGCCGAATTAGCAAATCATTTAAAACAGAACCTGATTGATTTAAATCAAAAAAGTTTATTGCTGGCAGCCGGAATAGGCAATTCAGAAAAATTGTCTTACGATGGAGCCATTAGAAGCGATTCTATATACTGGCTGGACAAAAAGCATAATAATGTTTTCGAAAATGCATTTTTTGATCAGATCGATGCATTTATTATTTATCTAAACGAAAGCTGTTACGCCGGAATTACCGGATACGAATTTCATTACTCTTTGTATGAAACAGGTGATTTTTATCTAAAACACTTAGATCAGTTTAAAAATAATCCAAGCCGAAAGTACTCCATGATTAGTTACCTCAATAGTAATTGGCAGGAAAGTGACGGGGGAGAATTAATGATTCATCAGGAAAATAATCATCAGAAAATTTCGCCAACTCAGGGCAAAACGGTTTTCTTTAAAAGTAATGAACTGGTTCACGAAGTCCTGGTTACCCAAAACACAAGAATGAGTATTACAGGCTGGCTAAAGAGTGATTAATTTTTAATAGCTGGAAAATAGAAGATAGAAAATAGAAAAAAGAGAGATTAAAAAAATTGTCAATTATTAGAATTTATATTGATATATCAATTATATTTGCGTCAAACAAAAAGATATGAAACTTGAAAACCCAACCGGAACAGCTCTTTATTCGATAGAAAAGGCAATAAAAGAATATCGAAAACTGGCACAAAAAAACATTACCAAAGTAGTAAAAGATATTACTGTCGATCAGTGTCTGGTATTAATTATACTAAACGATAATAAGAAAATTTCTCAAATCGAGTTGGCAAATCTGGTTTTTAAAGACAATGCTTCGATTACCAGAATGATAGAGTTAATGGTTAAAAAAGAATATCTGACACGAACACTTCATCTGGAAGATCGAAGAAAATTTAACCTTGAAATTACTGATAAAGGAATAAAAACACTCAAAATAATACAACCTGTTATTCAGGTCAACAGGCAAACGGCGCTGGATGGTTTATCATTAGAAGAAATAACATTGCTGGACAAAACATTGAATAAAATAATTACTAATTGTAAAAGTAGTTAATATGAAATCAACATTATCACTGATTGTATTGTTCGTATTTGCTTTTGGATATTCTCAAAAAGAACTCAATACTAAGTTAGAACGATACATGGATGCCCAATTTGCTATTAATGATTTTAGTGGTACAGTTCTCGTGACTAAAAATGATTCTGTAGTATTAAAAAAAGAATATGGCTTTGCTAATTATGAATGGAAAGTAAAGAATACAATAGATTCTAAATTCAGTTTAGCCTCTGTTTCAAAACAATTTACGGCAGTTGCCATTTTACAATTGGCAGAAAATAAAAAACTTTCATTAGAAGATCCGCTCAGTAAGTATTTTAATGCTTTTCCGGAAGGACAAAAAATAACGATAAAGATGATGTTAAGCCATAACTCTGGTTTGGCAATGGATTATGATGAACTTTATTTGTCTAAAACCAATCTGGACAAAGATTCTGTTTACCTTTATCTGGCAAAAAAGCCTTTATTGTTTGAACCCGGAACCGGCACTGCTTACAGTAATATCGGCTATTATTTGTTAAGCCAAATTATAGAGAAAGCATCGGGACAATCTTACGCTGAATATTTAAAGCAAAATTTGTTTGATAAAGCAAAAATGTACCATTCTGGAGTGACAACAAATGACGCAATAGTAGATAAAATGACCCAATTGTATTATCTGGATAATAATAAATTAGTGAAAAATCCCTATATCAATTGGAATTTTAATGTAGGTCATGACGGCATTTATTCGACTGTTGAAGATCTGAATTTATGGAATAAAGCGTTGTTTGATAGCGAAATTATACTATCAGAAGAATCTAAGAAAAAAATGTTTACCGCTTATAATGATCAAAATTATGGTTATGGTGTTATCATTAATCCTTTCTACAATCAAAACCATCAATTAATAGCGCATGATGGAGGCTTTTTTGGAGCAATGACTTCCTTTAATAAATTTATGGTGGATAAAGTTTTTATTACGGTTTTGTCCAACAATCAATCAAAGTCTTACTACATCGCTTATGGTCTTGCAGGAATATGTTTTGGGAAAGAAGTAGAACTTCCGTACAAACACGTTCAGGTAACAACAGATACTAAAGTTTATGATCAATATATTGGGGATTATGAGAATATCAAAATCTTAAAGAAAGACAATAAATTATATTATCTGGATTATGATATAGAATTGTTACCGGAATCTCAAACAAAGTTTTTTCGCTCAGACAATAATAATACTACATTGGAATTTATTAAAGACAAAAAAGGAAAAATTACACAACTGCAAATAAAAAAGGCTGGAATAAAAGAGGTCAAAAACAAAACTAAAGGAGTTTAAACACTATTTTTGTGTTCAAAATTTAATCCTATGTTGTTTCTTGTTTTAAGTATTCTTTGCAGTGTAATTGTTGGTGTGATTTTTAAGATAACCCGAAAATACGACGGCAATCCAACTCAGATCGTAGCTTACAATTATGTAATTGCTTTAGCACTATGTTATTTTACATTTAGTCCAAATCTGGCAGAAATAGATGCAACTGCGCCCTGGAATATTTATATTGCTATTGGGGTTTTATTGCCATTTGTTTTTCTTTTTCTGGTTGCTTCTATCAAACACATGGGAATTGTAAAAACAGATGCCGCTCAGCGATTATCATTGTTTATTCCTATTATTGCCGCCTGGTTGATTTTTAAAGAAGAATTTAATTCGTACAAAGTGACAGGACTTGTTATTGGGTTTCTGGCACTTTTATTTATACTTAGAAAACAATCTGAAAACACACAAAACAAATGGATTTTTCCCGCAGCTGTTTTGGTTGGTTTTGGCATAATTGATATCCTTTTTAAGCAAATAGCACTTTATACTACTTTGCCTTATCCTACGTCATTATTTGTTGTTTTTTGCATTGCTTTTGTTGTGGCACTTTTAATTGCGCTTTATCAAATTGTAATTAAAAAAATAAAATTAGAACCTAAAAATATCCTTTTTGGAGCCTTAGTGGGAATTTTTAATTTTGGAAATATTCTATTTTATTTAAAAGCACATAAAGCTTTTGCCGAAAATCCTTCGACAGTTTTTGCCGGAATGAACATGGGGGTGATCATTTTAGGAAGTCTTACAGGCTTGCTTTTTTTTAGGGAAAAATTATCCAAAATTAATTTTATCGGAATCTTTTTGGCCTTAATTTCCATTATTTTTATTGTTATCTCACAATTTAAATAATTTTTTAATCTCTTAAAACGTTAGTTTACAGGTTCTTTTTGCTTTATTGGAATAATATTTAAAATAAACTCGACTAATTCTATAGAATTTAAGAATATAATTTATAAATTTGTCCCAACAATGAAAAACTATATCCTATATATCATCCCGTTTATGTGCAGCTTCACGATGTGTTGCATGTCAAACAATGCGATGGAATGGCGTTAATAGAGAAAGTACTTGTTAGTTATTTTTTTTTTTAGCCTTTCATGCACCATGAAAGGCTTTTTTTAGAAATAGTAAAAAATTAATAAAATGAGATCAAATCGAAATACAAACATAATGATGCAATGCTGCCTGATGAAAATTCCGTGTTGCAGGAATTACAATTATTTATAAAAAGTAAAAAATCTTTTGCAGCCCGACAAAAGATTTTTAAACCCTAAACTTCTAACCCAAAATAACCCAAATTTTAAAAAAAAATATATATCATGAGTGCAGAATTAATAAAACAGAACCCCTTTCAATCCATGATTGATCGCTTTAATATCGCTGCCGATATTCTAAAATTAGATGAATCGATCAGGCAAAAATTGCAACGACCTGAAAAGCAAATAGTGGTTAATTTTTCTATTACACTAGACAGCGGTAAAGAGCAAAATTTCGAAGGATATCGTGTTATTCATAATACCGCTTTAGGACCATCAAAAGGAGGTATTCGTTATGATACAGCTGTAAACCTTGATGAGGTTAAGGCACTTGCAGCCTGGATGACCTGGAAATCTGCAGTAACCGGAATTCCGTTTGGAGGTGCAAAAGGCGGAATCATTTGTGATCCCAGAAAACTTTCTAAAACAGAATTAGAGAAAATTACAAGAGCGTATACAAAAGCTTTAGCAGATATTTTTGGTCCTGAAAAAGATGTTCCTGCACCGGATATGGGAACAGGACCTGACGAAATGGGCTGGTTGATGGATGAGTTTTCATTACTACACGGCAAAACAATTCATGCCGTTGTAACCGGAAAACATTTGCATTCAGGAGGATCATTAGGCAGGGTAGAGGCCACAGGAAGAGGCGTAAGCATTATTACCCTGCTGGCACTTCATAAATTAAAACTAAGACCTGCAAGATCCAGCGTAGCAATTCAGGGTTTTGGTAATGTAGGATTGCATTCGGCTTTATTTTTATACGAAAAAGGACTAAAAGTTGTAGCGGTTAGCGATGTTTCTGAGGCTTTTTATAATCCTGAGGGACTTAATATCCCGGAACTGATTTTATATTATAACCTAAACAATAAAAGTATAAAAGGATATCCAAATTCAGTTGCCATCAAACACGAAGACTTATTATTATTAGAAGTCGATGTCTTGATTCCGGCTGCAAAAGAAGATGTTATCACACAAAAAAATGCCCCTGATATTCGCGCCAAAATTATAGTAGAAGGAGCAAACGGACCAGTCTCATCAGATGCTGATCAAATATTACACGATAATAATGTCTTAGTAGTTCCTGATATTTTAGCCAATGCGGGAGGCGTTACGGTTTCTTACTTCGAATGGTTGCAAAACTCGCTTTTGGAGTCCTGGAGAATTCACCAAATCAATACCCGTTTGGAGGATATTTTAGAAAAAGGTTTTGAAACTGTTTTTAGAGTTGCAGCAAAACACAACGTAACGCCGCGTATTGCTGCCTATATTATTGCTTTACAAAAAGTTGCCGACACGCAATCTGTAAAAGAAGTTGCGCTTGATACTCCGAAGTTTAAGCAAAACTAAAAATTAGGTTTTAGAATATAAAGACTGTTTTCATTGGTTAATATTATTTTCAAAAGAGAAGGTATTAATCGATGAAAATATCTTTGTTTTAAGTTTATAGCAACCAGCAGGGTGTGTTTCTTTCAGATATTTGCTCTGTTTCTATGTCTTAAAATAATTAAACCCAATGGTTTTAAATAAAGTGTATTTGAATTTTTTATAAATCAAAAAAGAAATTTTTAAAATGAAACATATTAATTTTCTAGCTTTCGCAATGCCCGCTTTTTTTCTATTCTTATTTTTAGAATATAAATTAGCGCAACGCAGGAAGAGACCGGAAATTTTTAATTATGAAAGCTCCGTTTCAAATATTAGCATTGGTATCGCAGAGCGGTTGATAAATTTGTTTATAGCCGGAAGTTTTTATCAATTGTATTATTTGATATATGATAACTACAGAATTTTGGATATCCCGAGCAATGCGTTTGTTTGGTTTGCCTTGATTCTTGCCACAGATTTTGTTTGGTATTGGTATCATAGATTAGGGCACGAAGTCAATTTTTTCTGGGCAGCACATATTGTCCACCATCATAGTGAGGAATTTAATTTTACAGCCGCAGCCAGAATTACCACTTTTCAGGCGGTAGTCAGGACCGGATTTTGGTGTGTATTACCCTTTGTTGGTTTTCATCCGTCGATGGTCATTACCATGTTGATTGTGCATGGAGCCTATTCTTTTTTTACGCATACACAGCTTATTGGTCGAATAAAATGGTTAGAATATGTTTTTGTAACACCCTCGGTTCATGGAGTGCATCATGCATCTGATGAGAAATATTTAGATAAAAATTATGGCGATATGTTTACTTTTTGGGACCGACTTTTTGGGACTTTCCAGCAAGAAGAAGAGAAACCAAAATACGGTTTAACACATCCGCTAAAAAGTTATAGTTTCCTGTGGCAGCATTTTCATTATTATTTTGAAATTTACGAATTATGGAAACGTTCGACGGGTTTTAAGGCCAAATGGAAAGCTGTTTTTGGCAGTCCGGCATATATGGATCAGGATATCAGACCAACACTCGAAAAACGTTTTCTGCAGGATAAAGCCAATCCCCATCAAAGACTTCGATTCAAGAATTACCTCTATATTCAATTGGGATTCTGCACACTGTTTTTAACCGTTTTTACCTATTATTTTGAGTTTTTAAATGGTATTGATAAAGTTTTTGTGCTTTCGATTATTCTAATAACCCTGGTCAATTGTGGCGCATTATTAGAGCAACGAAAATGGATGTATTATCTTGAATATGGCCGAATTTTTATCGTGACGACTTACTTTTTAAACGAACAAAACCAGATATCATTTTTCTTTGTTCCGCTGGCAATTATGATTTTTGCCGAGCAATTATTCTCGCTCAGTACACGATATCAAAACGTAGTTCTTCAATTAGAAACATCAGAGTAAAGATTATAGAGTAAAGAACATAGAATAAAGATTATAGAATATAAAGTAAAGAAACGACATTTAAAATTGGTTTTTTTTGCCACGAATTGCACGAATTTTCACGAATTCTTTTTATCAATTTACAGCATAAAAAATTAGGGAAAATTGGTGCAATTCGTGGCGTTTTTTTAAGCATTTTTTGCCACAGATTACAAGGATTAAAAAGATTTACTAATTGGTTTTTTTTGCCACGAATTTCACCAATTAGCACGGATTAATTTTTATCAATTTACAGCATAAAAAATTAGGGAAAATTGGTGCAATTAGTGGCATCCCTTTTTAACAGACTCTACATAAAAAAATCTTTTTAATCCTTTTAATCTGTGGCTAAACTCTTTTTTAAATCGTTTTAATCGCCATAATCTTCTCTTCAAAAGTATCCTTAAAATCTGATTTGCTTTTGATTCTGGTTTTATAGGTATAAATCGTTGCTACAGAAAGTTCCAGAAATTCTGCCATTTGATTGCTGTCCTGAATCCCTAAACGGTACAAAGCAAAAATGCGGAGTTCAGTGTTCAAAATTTCCCCCTTTTTAACGATACATTTATGATCATTGGGAAATAAATGATTAAAATCTGTCACAAAAGTGGGGAACAACTTCAGGAAGATTTCATCAAACTGATGAAAAAGATTCTCCCGCTCTTCCTTTACATTATACTGCTTTAAACTCGCAATAACTTCATCTGTTTTTTTGGTGATGATTTTATGCAGCGTACTTTTCTGAAGATGATCTATCTTGTTGATAAAAGCCGATGTTGCCTTAATAAAATACGTAATATATTCTTCTTTAATCGCATTGGCTTCGCTTAAACTAATATTCATTTCCTGAAGTTGTGCGTATGATGATGCCATTATTTTTCGGGCTTTGTTTCTTTCTTTTAATTGTTTAAAAATAATAATCGAAAACAAAATGATGATCAAAGTCAAAATTGTCAATAAAATAATGATCTTTTCGAGTTTGTCATTTTTGTCTTTTACATTGTTCAATTGTGCTTTTTCGATAATAGGCAGGATCGACGAAATTTCGATTTTACGATGTCTCGCATTATAAAAAGTGGCATCGTCCATTGCAATGTTGATGTATTCATTGGCTTTATCCAAATAACCCATTTTAAAGAGTTCATTGGCTAAGTTTCTAAGAGCAACAGTTTCTTTCGTCGCATTTTTTACATCGGCAATAGCCGCAAGAGCCAGATACTGAATCGCCTTTTTTGTATACCCTCTTTCGGAGTAAATATATCCCAGGCTCGAGGTTGCAATTCCGTAATAATCCGGTGGCAATTGATAATTATTGATCCAGTAACTAAAAGCAAATTCGGCACCACGCCAGTCTTGCTGTTTCAAGCGTTTTAAGCTTTCTGCCGCCCAATATTCGTTTGTATTTGTGCCTATTAACTCTAAAGCTTTTTTCAGGAAATGATTTCCCTGCTGTACATAATGAATGTTAAAACGCTGGTCCTTGTTATAATCGGCCAAATCATAGTAGGCACGCGCTTTTATGGAGTAAAATTCGAATTTGTTTTTAAGATCTAATTTTTTATCATCAATAACATTCAACGTATCAATTGCTTCCTTAAAAAGTCCGGACGAAAGCAAAACAAAACCTTCTTTGATCCTGCTTTTTGCGAGATATTTAGGTTCTTTTAGAACAATTGCTTTGATTTTAGCCTGTTCTAAATAATAATAAGCAGAGTCATATTTAAAAGATTTATAGGCCTCAAACAATAGCATATAATTATCATATAACTGTTCATTGTTCTGGCTTAAAGTAAATTTTGATACATTTTTTTTTAAAGCTTCTATTTTATGATACTTCTGTTTTAAGTAAACATCCTTTTTAAGGAGCACTTTATCTAATTCTTCAAGAATAGGATTTGTCTCTTTTGCCGTTAGAGAAAAACCTGCAATGAAAAAATATAGAATTACTATTCTTCGCATGTTTTTGGTTTGGTTTAGGGTAAAAAAATGGGTTAGTTCAGTGTGGGTAAATTCGTTTTGTAATTCAAAAATACTTTAAGAGCTGATGATTAGCAACTTTTAAAAATAAGGTAACTTCTTTAAGTACAGGTCAAAAGAAAGCAGGAATATAATGTAAAAATGGTTATAAAATGTTAAAAGTAGTTTAATAACTTGCAATTATACAATAAAAAGCAATTAAATATGTGTATAGTGAAAAAATAATATCATTTAATTTAGATATTGTCATTTTTACCCTGTTTTTTTTATGTTTTTGGTCTAAACAATATCTTGATTTTTGTTTTAATTATAATGTTTTAAATGTTTGATAATTAGGTATTTACGTGTTTAATTGTTCAGATTATATCTTGATTTTTTAAAGATCTTTTTTTTTAGATTTATTTA
This sequence comes from Flavobacterium araucananum, assembly GCF_002222055.1. GTDB lineage: Bacteria > Bacteroidota > Bacteroidia > Flavobacteriales > Flavobacteriaceae > Flavobacterium > Flavobacterium araucananum. The sequence goes on along the minus strand of NZ_MUGS01000032.1, from coordinate 15,568 downwards.
ACATCTAGTTTCGTGCTGTCCTTTTAGAGGGATAAAAAACTAACGAAAACCAAAATTTATGAGATGTAAAAGTATTTACTGGTTAGCTGTCATCATGTGTTTATTTGCCATTGGGTGCGATAATACTGAAGACGGGAGCTACGTTGATCCTGTTACCATTTACGAAAAATTAAATGGAAACTGGGGATTGACAAATTTAAAAATGGTAGATGAATTTGCCAAGGCAAACAAGATCGAGCCAAGCGAAGAAAACTTGAGTACCTATTTTAACTACGAAGATTTTAAAATTAAATTTAATGTAGATGAAAAGAATACGCCAACGAGTTACGAAGTTACAGGCAATGTTCCTCCTTTATTTGCTGCAAAAGGATTCTGGAAACTAAGTTCAGATTTTCAGCCAACAACTCCCGGTAATGCTATTAAAATTTACTTGTATAGTGATGCTCAAAAAACTCAAAAAACAGATGAGCTAAGATTATCATCCGTTCCGGGAAAAAACGGAGAGATGGAGATTCAGCTATCACGTACTTCTGGCGGGACTGTTTTTGTGTCTTACGTATTTAAATTAACAGCTATTAATTAAAAAGTAATATGAAAAAATTTATATATGCAATTTTACTAGCCCTTTTTATGGTTCCTAATTTTATGCAGGCACAAGAAACTGCCGGGGCTGTGGGTAGTATGTCATCATTTCCTGTAGTATACAAGTATGATGAAAAAGTGACCTGGTATTTTGATCTTTCGGCAACCACATTTGCAGAGAATGAAGATTTATACCTTTGGATCTGGTCACCATCAGAACCAGATGCAGGTCATTGGGAAAACTCATCAGACTTCGCAAAACTGACACATGTAAAAGACAAAATTTGGAGCTTTACATTAACCCCAACCGAATATTTTTCTAAAACCACAACACAAATTGCTGCAAGCGACGGGTTTTGGCTTCGTATAAAAAATAAAAACGGATCAAAACAAAGCGAAGTCGCCAATGTACCTTATACCGATTTTTCGTCATTTTTTACGGCCAATGAGCTGATCAGAGCTTATCCGGCCAAACCAACAATTGATAAAGGGGTAAGCATTTTATTCAATGCCAATTTAGTTCCGGGATTCGCAGGCGCTACCAGTGTTCATATACATAGCGGACTAAACGATTGGGATCTTAAACAAGAATACCAATCCTGGTTACCTGAAGTTGTAGCCAAAACAAAATTGAAAGATTTAGGCAATGGTTTTTACAAAATGGACCTGGTTCCAAAAGAGTATTACAATGCACCGGATGGTTATGAGATGAAAAATTTAGTTTTCCTGATGGTAAAAGACGATTGGGCAGGAACAACTCCGGATCAGGTTTTATTTGCAGGAGCTTATGTACCGCCACCACCACCGGTTTTTGCATTTTTTCCTTTGCAAATTAGTCAGAGAGATTTTCTGGGAATGTCCAGAAAAAATAATGAATCCGGGGTAAACAAATTAAGCTACACCATTACGGCAGGAAGCAAAGTAATTTCTGGTGAGTTTGCCGGAGGAACCGCAGAGATAAAAGGATTTGTCAACTTAGTTACGGAACTAAACGGAATTCAAAATCTAAATGAAATACATGTTTTGGTAAAAGACAATAAAGACAAAACGATTTCGGACACAACGATTCCGCTTAAAACTTTAGACAAATAATTCACGATCAAATTAAAACATCAATTCTAATGAAATGAGCATAACTCAAAATGGGTCACAAGCCCAAATGATGTTATGCGAATTACATATGACCTATAAAAAAAACAATAAATAGCTACATATGAATAGTAAAAATAAAAAAATAGTCCTGCATCAAATGTGGACTACTAAAAATGTGGTATTCATGATTTTCATGCTTTTTCTTTCGGCAGGAATGTTTGCTCAGGAAAAAAAGCAGGTATCAGGTACCGTTTATGATAATACAGGGGGTTTATTGCCCGGAGCGACGGTTATCGAAACAGGTACCAGAAATGCTACCACTACAGATTTTGACGGAAAATTTGCTTTGACTGTAGCCGTAGGAGGTTCTATTGAGGTTTCGTTCATAGGAGCAACCACTCAAAAAGTTCAGATAACGGCAGCAACAAAGCCTAATATAGACATTCGTTTGCAAAATGATGGTTATATGCTTGCCGAAGTTCAGGTAGTTTCTGTGGGATATGGAACGCAGAAAAAATCAGATTTAACGGGAGCAATTTCAAGCCTTAAATCAGATGATTTAGTAAAAGGAACCATCTCGTCTACAGAGCAGGTTTTGCAAGGAAAAGTAGCGGGATTAAACATCATTCGTCCTTCTGGAGATCCGGCTGCGGGGTCTACAATTCGTTTGCGCGGAGGAACATCCCTGACAGCAAGCAACAGCCCGCTTATTGTAGTTGATGGTATTGCAGGTGTCGATATCAACATCGTTCAACCCTCAGATATTAAATCTGTAGACGTTCTTAAAGATGCTTCGGCAACGGCTATATACGGATCAAGAGGAGCAAACGGAGTCATTATCATAACCACAAAATCCGGTACAAAAGGAGTTTCGGTTACCTACAGCGGCTTATCAAGTGTGGGGTATGTAACAGATAATTTAGATCTTTTATCAGCCAATCAATGGCGAGGTTATGTTCGCAGTACAGGAAACAAAGATGCTGTTGATTACGGCGGAAATACAAACTGGCAAAAAGCATTGCAACAAACCGCTATTTCGCAGTCGCATACATTAAGTATTAATTCCGGTAAAACAGATAGTGGTTTTAGAACTTCGCTTTCTTACCTGAACAACGAAGGGGTTATAAAATCGACAGGTTTAGAGAGATTAAGCGGGAACATTAACGCCTACCAATATCTTGGAGACAATAAAGAAGTAAAATTTGACATGGGTTTATTTGCCAATGTAGACAAATGGCATCCGCTGGATTATAGAATTTTTGAACGTTCTTATAATTTAAATCCAACCATTCCGGTGTATGACTCTAACGGAAAATTTTCGGCTGTTTCCGGAAACCTTTACGAAAATCCGGTCGAAATTCTAACCAACAGAAAAGTTGACAACGAAAGACACAGATTGTTAGGATATTTTAAAACCGAAGTAAAGTTCCTGAAAGATTTCCTGGCTGTAGCCAATATTTCATACGAGCATAATGCCGTAAAAGGGAGCACGTACAAACCAAGTTATGCCGTTCTCGAAGGAACTACAGAAAATGGTTATGCTCAAAAAACGTATGCCGAATATGCAAATGCGCAAGGCGAGCTTTATGTAAATTATAATAAAGTAATCGATAAACATACCATTGGTGCGCTTGCAGGATACTCGTATTTAGAGAATATATACGAAGGTTTTGGTGCACAACGCAGCGGTTTTGTAACAGATGCTTTTAGCTACAACAATCTGGGTGCAGGATATAATTATCGTTTGGGCGATGTGTATTCGTATAAAGGAAAATCGAATCTGGTATCCTTTTATGCCCGTGCAAATTATTCGTATGATGGCAAATATTTGCTAACAGGTACAGTAAGAAGAGATGGTTCAAGCCGTTTTGGAGAAAACAATAAATGGGGAACATTTCCATCTGCATCTGCAGCCTGGAAAATTTCGAGCGAAGAATTTATGGGGTCAACAAAAGGCTGGTTAGACAATCTTAAAGTTAGGGTAGGTTACGGTGTTACGGGTAATCAGGACGGAATTGGAGAGTATAAATCGCTTTCGATTTTAGGAGTTGGAAACGATAGTTACTACGATCCAACTACAGGAACCTGGAGTTTGGCATATTCGCCTAAACAAAACCCGAATCCTGACCTGAAATGGGAATCGACAAAACAATTGAACATTGGTGTAGATTTTAGTTTGTTTAACAGAATTACAGGTTCCTTCGAGTATTATTCTAAAAATACAGACGATTTATTGTATACCTACGAAGTTCCTCAGCCTCCTTATTTAGTTGGGACTATGTTGGCAAATGTTGGACAAATGTCTAACAAAGGAGTAGAACTTACGCTAAATGCTGATATTATAAAAGGAGACAAATTTTCCTGGAATGCAAATTTGACTTTAGGGCATAATGTTCAAAAAATAGAAAAACTGTCCAATCCTACCTATAAAACAGATGTTATTTATAGCGGATCACTACACGGTTTGGCAGGAATGTCAGGACAATATTCTCAAATTATTGCCGAGGGGTATGCAGTTGGAACTTTCTGGGGTTTTGAAAGTGCAGGTCTTGGTGCTGATGGAAAAATGTTGTACTACAATGCTGCGGGAGACAAAGTTTTGGACACTGCACTGGTAGATGGGGATAAAAAAGATTTAGGAAACGTACAACCGGATTTGACGATGGGTGTGGGAATGAATTTCTCGTATGGAAATTTTGACCTTGGTATTTCAGGGTACGGAATGTTTGGTCAGAAAGCATTGAATGCAACCAATATGATGTTGAACGATCCTAACAGATTACCCACTTTTAATGTTCCTGATAATTTCCTGAACAGCGGGATTACATCTGCACCAAAATATTCTAGTTATTGGATCGAAGATGCTTCATTCTTCAGGCTTCAAACCGTTTCTATAGGATATACTTTGCCTTTAAAATACAAAAGTTCTAAACTTAGAATATATCTTATGGGCGAAAATCTTGCCGTATTTACAAGTTATAAAGGAGTAGATCCAGAAATTGGTTTAAATGCACAAGACGGTATAAACCAAACCGGAGTAATGGATTTAACCGGATTAGCAGCTCCCGGAATTGACAGATATAATAATTATCCCCGACCAACAACAATTTCTGTAGGATTAAATTTTACGCTGAATAACTAAGCGAATAACTCAAAAATATAAAAAATGAAAGTCAAAATAACAGCAGCATTAGTAGTTAGCATGCTTTTTACGATATCATGTACCAACTTAAATGAAGACTTATATGATAAGGTAGAAGACGGAAATTTTGGAAATACTCCAAAAGAGGTTGACGCATTGGTTGGAGGAGCTTATTCTTCGTTAAGAGGATTTGCAGATGGAATTTCTAACAATTACCCAACATCTGAGTATGTATTCTTTCTTGAAGAAACCGTTTCAGACGAAGCTACAATTCCTACCAGAGGTACAAACTGGTACGATGGCGGGCAATATCAGGACGCACAAAAACATACCTGGAAAACAGACAACCGTCTGATACTTTCGGCTTGGCGATACAATTATACCGGAATCGCCAAAATCAATTCGATTATTTATCAGGTAGATAAATCGGCATTGACAGATGCCGCAAAAGCACCAATTTATGCAGAGCTAAAAGCATTAAGAGCCTATTATTACTACAACCTGTTGGATTTATTTGGTAATGTGCCAATTGTAGTCAATTTTGAAGATACCTCATTGCCGTCAAACTCTACCAGAAAACAAGTATATGATTTTGTCGAGAAAGAATTACTGGATGCTATACCACACTTAACATCGAATATCGTGTATTCTAAATTGACAAAAAATGTGGCCTATTCCTTATTAGCCAGATTGTACCTAAACTCCCAGGCTTTTATAGGTACAGCACGTTGGCAAGACTGCATCAACATGTGCCAGAAAGTAACCGGATATACGCTGACACCTGATTTCTTTGCCAATTTTGCAACACAAAACGAGAAATCACCGGAGATTATTTTTGCAATTCCTTACGATCAAAAAGCAGGAACCGTTGGTAATTATATGAACTCAATGTCTTGCCATTACCTGCATAAATTAACCATCTCTGCATCTGGAAATGATTATCCCTGGAGCGCCAACGGGATGTGTGCACAACCGGGAGTTTACTCTGCTTTTGCAGCAACAGACAAAAGAAGAAAATGTATGGTTGCCGGAGACCAGATCAATGTGGCAACAGGACAAGTGATCGTAATGGATAACGGAGAACCGCTTACTTATACAGAAGAAGTAACAAGTGTTGCTGATGCCAAAGAAAATCAAGGCGTTCGTTTAGGAAAATACGAAATGAAAGCCGGAGAACAATGGGAACGTGATCATGATTTTGTCCTGATTCGTTATGCCGAAATTTTAATGATGCAAGCCGAATGTTATGTGCGTTTAGGATCTGCAGACCTAGCAAAACCTTTTGTTCAGCAAATTACAGCACGTGCCGGAGAAGAAATGCCAACAACAATCGATCTTAATTTTATTGATAAAGAATTGCTTAAGGAATTTACTTTTGAAGGAAGAAGAAGAACCGATAATATTCGTTTTGGAACATTCTTCCAATCCTGGTGGGAAAAAGGGCCAACAGAAAAATACAGAGCGATTTTCCCAATTCCAAGCACTGTTTTAATAACAAATAAAAACCTGATACAGAATCCTGGGTATTAGGTTCTTGAATGTCAGTTTTCTATGTTGGTTAGTCGTAGAAAGCTGACATGTTTTAAGAATAATTTTGCCACAGATTAGAGGATTAAAAAGATTTTTGTTTCCCGCAGATTTGGCAGATTGAGCAGATTTTTTTCTCTATTAAAGCATTTCTTTAGATGTGAATTTTATTTCGTCTTGATCTATGACAAAATAAAACCTGCTCAATCTGCCAAATCTGCGAGAGAAAATTTTAACTATTGCAAATAGCAATCGGGATAAAAGATTCATACAGATTAAAAGCAAATCAATTCAACGCAGATAAAGATCATTTTAATCCTTTTAATCTGTGGCAAAAAAATATAAAAATAAATAGTACATCATTATGAAAAGATCCATCACATTACTGTTTTTTGGGATTCTGAATATTTTAGTCGTCGCGGGATGTAGCAGCGATGATAAAAATTCTGATACACCCACAGAACCGGTAACAGTTGAACCTGTTGCGATTGAAAAAACAAATAGTACCAAAATTTATGTGCATTATATGCCTTGGTTTGAAACCAACGAAAGTAGTGCCGATAAAAAATGGGGATATCACTGGACAATGGCAAACAAAAATCCAGACAACATAGGCGCAGGCAATCGCAGAGAAATTGCGTCCTACTATTATCCCCTAATTGGACCGTATCATTCAGGTGATAATAATGTGATCGAAAACCATTTATTATTGATGAAATATTCTGGAATCGACGGAGTTTTGATCGATTGGTACGGCACATTTGATGTTAACGATTATCGGATGGTAAAAGAAAACACAGAGCAACTTATTGCCATGTTAGGCAAAGTAGGATTAGAATATGCAATTGTTTACGAAGATCGCGTAACAAAAAATGTGGTCGATGCCGGAAAAGCAATTTCAGTGACCAGCGCTGCAAAAACCGATTTGGCTTATGTAGAGAAAAATTATTTTGGCGATAAAAATTACATCAAAATAAACGGAAAACCATTGTTGCTAAATTTTGGTCCAATTGTATTGCAAACCCCTGTCCAATGGACAAACGTTTTTAATACCCTGACCACAAAACCTACTTTTTTACCGCTTTGGGATCAATCGACAGAAGCAGGAGATAACGCCTCGGGCGAATATGCGTGGGTCTATAAAAACAGCACTTATCTCACTAATTTTTATACCAATACCCAACCCAAACTTACTGTTGCAATGGGAAGTGCTTATCCGGGTTTCAAGGATTTTTATGCCCAAGGTGGTGGCGGAGCGGCGATTGGCTGGACCATAGAGCACAACAACGGAGCGACGCTTGATGAAACACTTTCTTTGGCTAAAAATGCGAATCTAAAGTATCTGCAACTCATTACATGGAATGACTTTGGAGAAGGAACAATGTTCGAACCCACAGTAGAATTTGGCTATACCTATATCGAAAAAGTAAAAACATTTGCAGGAGTAAAAAATACCGAAACTGTTTTTCCTGATATCAGTAAAATGTACCATCTAAGAATCGAAAAGAAAGGCAATGCCGATGCCTGGAAAAAGTTAGATCAGGCTTTTAATTATTTTGTATCCATGCAACCCGCAAAAGCAAAACAATTACTAAACGAAATTAAATAAGAGTTGTAATTAATACAATTAAATAATGAAAAACATAAAATATAGATACTGTATAATCGCCTTAGCATCAATGTTGATAGTGGCCTGCAGTACTAAAAAAACATACAAAATAAGTTCGCCGGGAAAAAATACCGAATTAGTTTTTGAATTAACGCCTTCCGGTCAGCCGCAATATAGTTTTACATCAAACGGAAAATCAGTTATCGAGCCGTCTTTACTGGGATTTGAATTTCAGGGAATCCAAAAAATGACCGAGGATTTTGAAGTAGTTTCTACCGAAGAAAATACAGCCGATGAAACCTGGGAGCAACCCTGGGGAGAATTCAAAAAAGTACGTGATCATCATAATGAACTCATTGTGCATCTAAAAGAATCAAAAGGAGAAGAACGTTTGGTCGATATCATCTTCAGGGTTTTTGATGATGGTGTAGGTTTTCGATATGAATTCCCAAAACAGCCGCATTTAGATAAAGTAAAAATCTCGAATGAGATTACCCAGTTTACTTTTAAATCTGATAATGATGTTTGGTGGATTCCGGTACATCGCGAAAACAGTTATTACGAAAGTACCTATCGTAAAACACCTGTTAGTAAAACAGATACCATAAATACTCCGGCGACTTTAGAAACCAAAGAAAAATTATTTGTGGCGATTCATGAAGCCAATTTAACCGATTTTACCTCGATGACGTTATTAAAAACAAATGATAAACAATACAAAAGCGAATTAGTCCCTTGGGCAAATGGTGTAAAAGTATATGCCGAAACTCCGTTTAAAACCCCCTGGAGAACTATTGTTGTAGGTAAAACGCCCGGAGATGTTGCGACATCGACTATTATGCTGAATTTAAATGAACCATCAAAAATTGAAGATTTATCCTGGATCAGACCTTCAAAATATATAGGAATCTGGTGGGGAATGCATTTAGAAAAATACACTTGGGGACAAGGGCCTAAACACGGTGCGACAACTAAGATTACGAAAGAATACATTGATTTTGCTGCAAAAAATAATTTAGACGGCGTTCTGGTAGAAGGCTGGAACGAAGGCTGGGATGGCGATTGGACTGCTGATGGATCATCTTTTAGTTTTGTAAAAGCATATCCTGATTTTAATCTGGAAGAAATTACAAAATATGCTGCCATAAAAAATGTCCGTTTAATAGGGCATCACGAAACCGCAGGCGCAACAAAACATTACGAAAGTCAATTGGAAGATGCTTTTAAATTGTATCAAAAAATGGGCGTAAATACCGTAAAAACAGGTTATGTAAATAAATATTTAGATAAAAAAGAATGGCATGATAGTCAATATGGAGCACGTCATTACAGAAAAGTGATCGAAACTGCGGCCAAATATCACATCATGATCGACAATCACGAACCTATAAAAGGAACAGGATTGCAACGAACCTACCCAAATTTTATGTCGCAGGAAGGTGGTAGAGGGCAGGAATATAACGCGTGGTCTGTTGATGGCGGGAATACTCCGGAGCATTTAACCACTTTGCCTTTTACCAGAATGCTTTCAGGACCTTTTGATTATACACCGGGCAATTTCAATTTTGATTACAAAACCCCTTCCGGAGCGAGAGTGCAAACTACTCTGGCAAACCAATTGGCGTTGTATGTTATTATTTTTAGTCCGTTGCAAATGGCATCAGATTTGCCGGAGAACTATGAAGGAAAACCAGAGTTTCAGTTCATAAAAGATGTACCGTGCAATTGGTCAGATACAAAAGTCCTGGATTCTAAAATAGGAGAATATACTACAATTGTTCGTAAAGACTGGGACGAGAAAAACTGGTATCTGGGAGCCATAACAAATAGCAATGCCAGAAACCTGAAAGTTGCCTTATCGTTTTTAGACAAAGGAAAAGAGTATGAAGCCGAAGTTTATGCAGATGGGGCAGGAGCGAATTATAAAACGAATCCGTATCCGGTAACGATTTCAAAACAAAAAGTAACCAGTACAACCATACTCGATCTTAAGTTGGCAGCCGGAGGAGGAACAGCTATAAAATTTACCCCAATCCAGAAATAAATAGTTAGTTTATTTGAGTTAAGTTAAGTTTGAGCCACAAACCCGATGTTTTTTCAGGACATCGGGTTTGTTTTTTTTATGTTTCAAGTTCCAAGTTTCAGGTTCCAATTTTCAGGTTCCAAGTTCCAAGTTCCAAGTTCCAATTTTCAAGTTTTCAAGTTTTCAGCATCAAAACCTTTGCTCCTTTGCAACTCTGAACCTATGAACCTTTTAAAAAGAAATCATCTCTTTTTAAACTTAATATGCCCGCCAAAAGTATAGGCTGCGGCAAGAGTTGGACCATTATATCCCCATTTCAGGAATCCGTTCAGTCTTTTTTCTACAGCATCAATTTTAAAATTCAGTCCCGTATATCCTGCGGTAAGACTAAAATTTTTGTGCACATTGTACAAAAGAGAAAGATTATAACTAATAATCCGGCCATCGATATCGTCAATTTTTACGGCGAGATAATTTGCATTTACATACAATCCAAAACGTTTTGCCAATACAAATTCGCCCCAGATCCCAATGTCCGGTAAAGGAGCGGTAAAGTTAAAGCTATCTCTGTATTCTGCACTCGCCTGATTTGCATTGACACGTAAGCCCAGATCAGTAAAAAGTACGTGAGCACCAATTAGTAAACCGGCTTCGTACTTTGGTTTTGCCAAAATAGCATAACCGTAGGCAATTCTTGCAATCTGTACATCAAAAAAGGCCGTTACTCTCGTATTTATGGTATAGGTGTGCTCCCCAAAAGTAATTTCTTTTTCGAGTGTTTTTGAGGAACTTCTGTCCAGAGAAAAATATTCAAAACCCAATCTTGATCTTTTTGAAATACGCCAGTCGAAGGTTGCCATAAAAGAGGCACTTGATTTTGAAAACCCTAAATCATCTTCAAGATCTATTTTGGTACCCCGGTTTCCATTATTCGTTCCCACTTCAATTTCAGTATTATTGACCGGAAAAAAAGCTCCGGCAGTTACTTTAAACCGTCTGTCATGCCAGGACAAATCAGTAGCATTGTAATCCTGAGGTGTTTCAGGATCATTTTGTAAGGAGGGAAGGGAGTTTTCTATTGGAATTTCGGCCGTAGTCTGAGCCTCAATTGTACCATAGAAAAGGGAAACTATCAAAAAATAAAATAATTTTTTCATGAGACTTATTTTTAAATTTTATTGATAAATTTTTAACATTTAAAGTTAACAAAAAAAATCATTCAAATTTGGTTTTTAGAGTTTTATTATTTTGACTGTCAGGTATTTAGTAATTTTGTTAAAATTGGTTGACATGTCACTCTTTTTTGTAATTTTGTCTCATGGAAAATGACAAAACAGATTTTGCGACTTTTAAAGAAGAGATTTCAGAAAGTTTTTTCTTTCAGATACATCGTATGAAGCGAACTATTTTTCGTCATACAAATGCACTAATGAACGAAGCGGGCATTAATTTGCAGCTGGAACAATTGCCATTAATTATGATTTTGCAACGAAAGAGTTTATCACAAAGAGAACTTTCGGACAAAACAATGCGGGATAAATCGTCTATTTTAAGAAGTATAAATGCATTAGAAAAAAAAGCTTTGGTAGTCGTTCAAAAAGATAAAAATGACAAGCGAAAGAATATTGTAAGTCTCACGCAAGAAGGAATTAATCTGGCTAAAGACATAAAAATCTTAATGAAAAAAGCAGAAGATGAGGTTCTGGCGGTTTTTTCTGCACAAGAAAGAACAGAAGCGCTGGAAACCATCAGAAGATATGCAGATAAATTAGATACGCTTTAACTTAAAAAAATTTGCCGCGAATTTCATGAATTAACCCGAATTTTTAAAATTGGCTAAGTCTATGTTTAAATTTCAAACCTTAGTAAGAATGATACCTTACTAATTAGTAAAAATTAGTGCAATTTGTGGCAAAAAAAACATATAGATTATAAGAATTTTTTAATCCATTTAATCTGTGGCAAAAACAAACAAACATTATAAAATATAAAATGAACAAAAACGAATTATTAGAAGGTCCAATACTTTCTTCCTTATTAAAATTGGCGGTTCCTATTATGATTGCCAATTTACTACAAGCCGCTTATCAATTAGTAGATGCCTTTTGGGTTGGTCGTTTAGGCGGGGATGCTGTTGCAGCCGTTTCTGTAAGTACACCCGTAATTTTTCTGATGATTGCTTTAGGAACCGGTCTTGCGATTGCGGGATCGATACTTATTGCACAATATTTTGGTGCAGGACAGCAGGAAATGGTCAATCATGTTGCAGCACAAACGTTGCTAATGGTAATTTCGGCATCGATCGTTTTATCGATTATTGGCTATTTTATGAGTCCGTATTTCCTGCAAATTCTAAAAGTAACCCCGCAAGTTTATAAAGATGCCCTGGGCTTTATGCAAATTGCTTTTATTGGACTGGTTTTTAGTTTTAGCTTCATGATTTTCCAGTCGGTTATGCGAGGGGTTGGTCGCGTTACTTTGCCGGTTTATATTGTGTTGGGCACTGTAATTCTGAATTTTGCCTTAGATCCTTTGTTTATTTTTGGATGGAAATTTATTCCGGCAATGGGTGTAAAAGGAGCCGCATTGGCAACTTTATCAACACAAAGTTTAGCAATTATTATAGGATTTGCCATTTTGTTTAGAGGCAAACATGGTATTTATTTACAACTAAAAGATTTTAAACCAGATTTCAAACATATTAAAAAAGCGTTCAAAATTGGGTTTCCGTCTTCGATAGAACAATCGATGCGTGCAATTGGTCTAACGGCAATTACCTTTTTGATTGTGCATTTTGGTACTACAACCGTAGCGTCTTACGGAGCGGGTTCTAACCTGATTCAGCTTATTATGATTCCGGCTTTGGGGCTTTCGATGGCGATTGCCACTTTGGTAGGTCAGAATATTGGTGCGGGAAATATGCTTCGTGCCGGCAAAATAGCAAAACTTGGCGCTTATTTAGGTTTCGGGTTATTAACCGGAATTGGATTGATTGCTTTTGCTTTTGCACCACATTTAATTGCTTTTTTCGTTCCAAATGAACCTGCCGTTATAGAGGGGGGAACAACTTTTTTAAGAATCACCTGTCTTTCTTGGGGATTTTTGGGGCTTCAAATGTGTTTATTGGGCGTTTTTAGAGCAGTTGGAAACACCACATTACCCATGATTTTAACACTGGTTTCGCAATGGGTTCTGCAATTTCCGCTAGCTTATATTTTATCACACAATACATCTCTTGGACCAATTGGTATTTGGTGGGCTTTTCCGGTTTCAACCGTTATTACAGCAATTGTAACGATGCTTATTTATGCTAAAGGCGATTGGAAAAAAGAACGATTAACCGGAAAAACCAATAAACTTATTGACAAAGTCGAAAAAGAAATTGTCAAGGAAGGATTTGAGATTAAATAACGAGGGCTGAGGTTCAAAGGAACAAAGGTTCAAAGGTTTGTAGAGGCGCACAGCAGTGCGTCTTTTTTTTGTTTACATATTTTCTTCCTGCTTTATAACAAGATTGTACAGATAATGTCTTGAATATTTGATTTGCAAACAGATATAGGTTTTATTTTTAAATGGGATTTGTTATATTTGAGAGTAATTTCTCAAAATAAAACATGGATAAAAAATTAAAACAATACTTTATAAAGTCATTTGTAATACTATTACTGATTCATCTGGGCTATTTTTTATATGGCTATTTTAAGTTTGAAGGAATAGGAAATATCAATATCTACACGGAGTTTTACAGGTTTAAATTCTATGATGATGTCTCTATTTCTCACTTTTTTGTAAGTGGTTTGTTTTTATTTTTCTTTCTGATATTTTTAATTAGAAATCATTCAAAGCAAAATTATGCTTTTGGTAATTTGCTTAAAATTGGCGGTTTGTTGCTGCTGCTTTCGTTTTTTACTTTTTCATTTTTTGTGAGTTATAGCTTTGGTCTTAATGCAAAATTGAGAATAGAATTATCGGAGACGAAATTTAATAAAGACAAAACTTTACTCAATGTTTTAAATCCGTTTTTATACAATTATACGTCCTATAGTTCAGAGAAATTATTTAATCCCGTCAATATCTTATACCCAAAGCCATATCCTGTTGCTGAGGTTGTCGACAGTACTTTGACAGGTGATTATTATAGTGTCGAATACAATTACTACAGCATTGATACCCTGAAGATGTTAACAGCAGATTTAGATCAAGTTTCGACTGCAACGAGTACTATTGGTTTTGGAAAAAAAGAGCTTCTGGAAAGAATTATAAAAAAGAATGTTATAAAAGACAGTACTCAAATTATCTACAAAGGCCAAGAAGTTAACCCAAAATATGACGGAGATATTTGTATTTTTCTGGAAAACAAAACATTATACAAACCTGTAAAGGGTATTCCGGAAGAAAAACAGCAATATGATGCTGCGGTAAGGCGATACAAACTAATTTATAAATACAAGCAAGATTCGTTGGTATCTAATTTCCAGAAGCTGGATACATTATTAAAAAAATATAAAATCGAAACTTCTATTATACCTAAGAATCTGGCAAAAGATGTTGCATATTACAAAGCGCACAACAATGAAGTGTTGAATGGCATTAAAAACAATTTTGACAGACAGGCGCTAGCCGAAAAATTCACGACTTTAGAGCGATTGTTTTATGAACCCAACTATCTTCATCCGTCTATTATAGCGTATTTTTTTGGTGTTATTGCGGCAGTTTGGCTGATTTTATTTCTAATTTATATCTTGTTTAATTTCAAAAGAAAATCAGTTTAATAAAAATCAGTAGTAAGAATTTGGCTTTGCCATTTTAAACCCTGTTGTAATCTGCTTTCCAGTGTACAATTGCTTTTTTTATGGCATCGCCAGTAAGATTGTTTTTTAGTGCATCTTCGATAAGTGGCAGTAATTCGTTATCAGGAGCAAATCGCAAAGCAAATATTTGATCGTCGGTTAGTTTATATTCAAATTCCTCAAATCTTTTTCCGGTAAGCGTAAAATAACGATAACGGGTTTCTAACCGCACAATTCTATTTTGCAGGATTAGTGCATAATGCTGTCGCAGCATAAAAGCCAGACAAAATAAGAAGACAAAACCAACGCTTACAAAAGACCAAATCAGAGTATCATCTGTCGTAAAAGCAAAATAAATACTGGCTGCCAAAAATAGGCTTAAGATTGGGTAATAAACAAAATGATGCGGGGTATAAAACCGGATATGATTGTAGTAGGTCTGAATTTTCATAATTGTTTTTTGTTTTAAGGGGTACTAAAAAAAACAAAAGCTATCCTAAAAAATAGAATAGCTTTTTTTCCAAAAATAAACTAACATAACCAATGTTCTCTTTATAATTAAACTTATTAAAAGTTTGCTTAGTAATATCTAAATAAAAAAAAGCCTCAATTTCATCTTCATTTTCCATGGCTTTACTTTGTTTTAGTTTTAGTAAAATTAGTTTAGTTTGTAATTTTGATGTTATATTTTAAAACAGAAATGTTATAGGATTTCAATATTTTTTTTTATCAAAGATTAAAAAAATACAAGAATTTATCTTTTCTAATTTTCTTAATCTGTAACATCTCTATTAGTAAAGCGA
>NZ_MUGS01000031.1 GCF_002222055.1 Flavobacterium araucananum | reverse complement strand
TTGGTTCTATAAATATTTTGTTTCGCTGGAACTTTTTTTATAGTATCTGTTAATTCGTTCTATAAATATTTCGCTTTGATTAGAATTAGTAAATATTCTAAAATTCAGTTCTTAAAAATTGCTGTATAACAATTGCAGCGTATGAAAATCTGATGATCCGTCAAAATATTTTTCCAATACGTTATTAAAAACAGGTTCGCCATTCTGGATGCTCGCAAATAAAGTCATGCAGGATTGCAGTTTTTCATTGTCAGGATTTCCAAAAATATCTTCCGCCGTCTTTTCGTCCGTTTTGATTAATTCGGCTGTAATTTCTATAAGGTGTTTTCCCAGGATTGGATGTTCTAAAAAGGCTATAGCTTCATCTGCATTTTTAATTTCGTAAAATTTTGAAGTATCACAAGATCCAAGTCCTTTTATCTGAGGAAAAATAAACCACATCCAGGGAGATTCTTTCTTTCCTTTTTTAATTTCAGAAAGTGCAGACAGGTATAATTTATTTTGTGCGTCTAAAAACCGAACTAAATCTTTGTTATTGTAAGCCATTATTTACTGATTTTATTTGGGACAATCAGGTCGTAAAACTACTGAAAATAAATGTAGTTGAGCATTACTAAAGTTTTTTTTAGGTCTCTTTTTTTTATATATATTAAGACAAAAAAATCTGTAGTATTTATCGGAACCTTTTTAATGAATTGAGAAAATGATCCCTTAAAAACTGAGAATAATAATAAATTAATCCTTTCGGGATAACCCGTTTCGGAACCTTATAATTAGTGCAGGATCCTTTTTTAAAATGCAATCTGAGAAAATTCTTTCAATAGCTGAAATTTACCTGCTGTAAGGTATCCTGCTAAAAACTTAAATTTTTCTTAACCAAACCCTACAGGTTTTAAAACCGTTCGGGTTTATGTGTAAACGCCAATTTAAAATAAACAATTAATTCAAGTTGCTGGTTTAATAATTCCGGAATCTTTTGACTTAAAAAAGATTAGGTAGAATCCCTACGGATAATGTTATTAAGTTAAGGAAAATATTTTTAATACGGTATTGCATAAATCTCTCGCAAAGACGCAAAGAGAGAGACTTCGGGAAGTTTTTTTGAATTGGCTCCAGCTTTGGCCGGAGTTTACATAAAATCGATCTGAATGGCTTTAGCCAAAAATGCCTGATTTGGCTAAAGCCTTCTTGTTGTACATGTTAATCACCTCCAGCTGAAGCAGGGGGCTATTTATGCAATGAAAATCATTTAAGTACAAGACAATTTTTAGCATTTGGTCTAAAAAAGAACATTTGATAAACTAGCAATTTGAAATAAGTAATTAAAAGTATTTGATATATCAATTAAATAATTATATTTGATATATCAAATAAATTTAAAACAAACTGATATTACATGAATCAGAATAATTCAAACGGAACTGTACTGTATACCGTAGAGCAAACCATAAAAGAGTACAGGAAGATTTTCCGGAAAAATATCCGGAAGATTGTAAGTGATAGTACAATAGGTCATTGACCGGAATAATACAATTGATAGACACAATCCTGCATAAAATAATTTTAAACTGTAAAACTTCATAAAAATGAAACACCTATTCGCTTTACTATTCCTAACATTTTCAATTGCTGCGTATTCGCAAAAAACGTCGCTTGCCAAAGAAGAGCTTGTTCTTACGGAAGTAAATAAAAAACAAATTATTGATTCGCTTATTCAGCAACTCGAAGAATTTTACATACGGCCAAACGCTATTGGAGAGATAAAGAAAAAACTGAATGAAAATTATAAAAAGGGGAGTTACAAAGACGTCGTGAAGCCAAATGAATTTGCAGGTAAACTGACCACAGACCTTATTGAGGTGAGCAAAGATTTGCATTTTGGGGTACGATATGATCCGGAATGGACAGAGGATCAGCAAAAAAAGGGAGATAAAGAGACACAGAAAAAAATTAAAGCACAGGAGTTAGCAGAAGCAAAAAAGAAAAATTTTGGTTTTCAGCAAACCCGAATTTTAGAGGGAAATATTGGGTATTTGCAGTTCGATTATTTCGAAGATCCTGCAATAGCAAGTGAAACTGCAGCGGCAGCCATGCAATTTTTAAACAACACAGATGCTCTGATTATCGATTTGCGAAAAAATAATGGTGGTGCGATGGAAATGGGGCAATTTTTAAGCAGTTACTTCTATTCGGGCAAGGAATTACCGCTTTATAAATATTACTATTACGAGAAAAACCGAAAAAAAACAGAAAGAGAAATGTGGTTATTGCCGTCTGTTCCGGGTAAACGCCTGGAGGATATCGATATATATATTTTGACAAGTGCAATTACTTTTTCTGCTGCAGAGTGGATGAGTTATTCGCTCCAGAATTTAAAGCGTGTTACTATCGTGGGCGAGAAAACTGCCGGAGGTGCACATCCTGTTGATCGCAAGGTATTGCCAAATGGTTTTGCTGTAAATATTCCTTTTGGAGAAGTTAAAGACCCTATTACCAATCAGGATTTTGAAGGAAAAGGGGTTATCCCGGATGTTTTATGCAAAAGCGAAGAAGCTGTAAACACCTCGCATTTGTTGGCATTACAAAAATTATCTTCAAAAAATAAAGAGGCAGTAAACAACCTCGATTGGTATATTCCTATTGTTAAAAACAGACAAAAATCAGTTAGTGTCGACAGTGCAATTTTAAAATCGTATCAGGGTAAATATGCAAAAGCAGCGTTGGTATTCGAAGAAAATACTTTATATTATAAATGGAATAATATAGCAACTTTTGCTCTGATTCCCTTGGAACAGGATTTATTTCTGGTTGACGGGATCGATGATTTCCGTATAAAAGTTATTTCTGAAAACAACGTTATAACAGGAATCAAAAGGATTTATCAGAACGGACAGGAAAAGTTTTATAAAAAAGAATAAGATCTAATGCTTTAAACAAATCATAGACCCGACAGGTTTTCTAAACCTGTCGGGTTTTATTGTGTATTACTTTCTAAAAATTAAAGCTTTGGTATATTCAGCATTCATTTTTGCAATCGAAAGGATCGAAATCCCTTGCGGGCATTCGATTTCGCAGGCTCTGGTGTCAGAACAATTTCCAAAACCTTGTTGATCCATTTCTTGTACCATTGTCAGAACTCTTTTCGATGCTTCTGTTTTTCCTTGTGGGAGCAAAGCCAGATGCGTTATTTTGGCACCTACAAACAGTGCAGCACTTGCATTTTTGCAGGTTGCGACACAAGCACCACAACCAATACAGGCGGCGGCATCAAAGGAGGCTTCGGCAGTTTCGTAAGATATCGGGATGCTATTGGCTTCGGGAGCCTGACCTGTCGAAACGCCAATAAACCCGCCAGATGCTATAATCGTATCAAAAGCAGACCGATCGATTTTTAAATCCCGTAAAACCGGAAAGGCTTTGGCTCGAAAGGGTTCGATATAAATTGTATCTCCGTCTTTAAAACTACGCATGTGAAGTTGGCACGTAGTCGTATTTTTTAAGGGGCCGTGCGCTCTCCCGTCGATCATAACGCCACACTGACCGCAAATACCTTCTCTGCAATCGTGATCAAATTCTATCACACGTTCTTTTTTCTGAATTAACGATTCGTTTAATAAATCGAGCATTTCCAGAAAAGACATGTGCTCAGAAACTTCATCAATTTCGTAATCGGTCATTTCTCCTTTAGAAAAAGTATTGAGTTGTCGCCATATTTTAAGATATAGTTTCATAGCTAATTATTAATTATAAATTGTTAATTATGAATTGTTTGTAGGTTATGAAATGGAGCTCTATGGATTGTTAATTAATAATTTACAATTAACAATTATTTGTAACTTCTAACTGCCAGCTCAACAGATTCGAATACTAGGGGCTCTTTGTGCAATTCTGGCTGATGTCCTTTTCCTTTCCATTCCCAGGCCGAAACGTAGCAAAAATCGACATCATTGCGAACCGCTTCGCCATCTGCCGTTTGGTATTCTTCGCGAAAGTGAGCACCGCAGGATTCTTCTCTTTGCAGGGCATCATAACACATTAGCTCTGCCAGTTCGATATAATCGGCAATGCGTCCGGCTTTTTCCAGTTCGCTGTTTAGCGTATCATCTCCGGTAATTAGTAAGTCTTTTTCGAATGAAGCTTTTAAGGTTTTAATTTCTTCGATTGCTGCTTCGAGTTTTTCTTTACTTCTCGAAAGACCACATTTTTCATATAGTAATCGCCCAATTTTTTTATGAAAATAATCTGTAGAGAGCGTTCCTTTGCTGTTCAGGAATTTGTCTAATTGTGCTCTGACAACTTTTTCGGCTTCTTCAAAAGCAGGATGATTGGTGTCTGCTTTATCTGTTTTTAATTCTCCTGACAAATAATTAGGAATGGTGTATGGCGCAATAAAGTAACCATCGACACAAGCCTGAAGGAGCGAATTTGCGCCTAATCTGTTGGCGCCATGATCGGCAAAATTGGCTTCGCCTAAGGCAAATAGACCCGGGATAGTAGTCATTAACTCATAATCGACCCAAAGTCCGCCCATTGTAAAATGCGCCGATGGCGAAATCAACATGGGTTCTTTGTAGGCATTGATTCCGGTAATCTTTTCGTACATCGCAAACAGATTGCTGTATTTGGCTTCGATTGTATTTTTTCCCTGTGTTTTAATCGCATCAGAAAAGTCAAGGTAAATGGCATTTTTCATTGGGCCAACGCCATGTCCGGCATCAATTTGTTCTTTTGCCGCTCTTGACGAAATATCTCTGGGCGCCAGATTGCCAAAAGAGGGATATTTACGTTCCAGATAATAATCTCGCTCTTCTTCGGGAATTGTATTTGGATTTCTGTCGTCGCGTGCGGTTTTAGGGACCCAGATTCGCCCGTCGTTACGAAGCGATTCAGACATTAAAGTAAGTTTAGATTGATTGGCTCCGTGTTGCGGTAGTGAGGTAGGATGAAACTGAATCCAGCTCACACCTGCCATGTAAGCGCCTTTTTTGTGCGCTCTCCAGATGGCAGAACTGTTGCAACCCATTGCCAGCGTAGACAGATAATAGACTTTGCCATAACCTCCTGAGGCCAATACTACAGCATCTGCAACATGACGTTCGAGTGCTCCGGTTTCCAGATTTCGGGCTATTATTCCTTTGGCTTTGCCGTCGATTACCACCAATTCCAGCATTTCGTGTCGGGTATGCATCGTTACTTTGCCCAAAGAAACCTGACGCAATAAACCCTGATAAGCACCCAGCAACAGCTGCTGTCCGGTTTGTCCGCGGGCATAAAAGGTTCTCGAAACCTGAACACCTCCAAAAGATCTGTTATTGAGATATCCGGCATATTCTCTGGCAAAGGGTACACCTTGTGCCACAGCATGATCGATTAATGCCGCTGAGCATTCTGCCAGACGGTAAACATTGGCTTCACGGGATCTAAAATCGCCGCCTTTTATAGTGTCATAAAACATTCTATAAGTACTGTCACCGTCGTTTTTATAATTTTTTGCAGCATTCACACCACCTTGTGCCGCAACAGAATGTGCTCTTCTGGCAGAATCCTGAAAACAAAATGACTGTATATTATAGCCCTGTTCTGCCAATGATGCAGCACATGAAGCACCTGCAAGACCAGTTCCTACAACGATAATAGTCAGTTTTTTTCTATTGGCGGGATTTACAAGTTTTGCTTTCGCCTTATACGTATTCCATTTTTCTGCGAGTGGACCTTCCGGTATTTTTGAGTCTATCATTTTTTGTGTATTTAAAATGAATACCTAATTTTAAGAAGAGGTAATTTACTACAAAAAAATGATTTTAGAGATAGAAAAGCCTAAGGATTTAGTTTAAACTCGCAGATTATAAGGATTATAAATTAAAAAATTTGCTTCTCCCGATCGATACTAATCAGGCGAAGCAAATTTGTTTAATTGCTGTCAAAAATAGGGATCACATTTTAATCTTAATCCGTTAATACTATTGTTTACTAATAGAAATTGCTTTGTTACCAGCACTTGTTTTTACAAAATAGATTCCTGTAGGATGTTCAGAGATGCTGATTAAATCTCCTGATCCTTGTTTTATTTTGATTCCCAAAGGCGAATATACACTCCATTCTAAGGCTTTGGATAAATGGAATACACCTGTTGAAGGATTAGGAAAAACGCTAATTTTGTTCGATTCCTGATTTGGGATATCAATACCAAGCGTCGTACAGTTGTGTACCATATAAGCGATTTCTTTTTTATTATTGCCTATGTTGTTGCTTACGGTTAACGAAACCGTTTTTGTTCCTTCGGTACCATAAATTACAGTATGAGGTCCGGCTCCGGTTGCGGTTGCGGGTGTTGCGTTTTCTCCAAAACTCCATGCATAACTAGCAACAGTTCCTATAGAAACAGAGGTATACGTTACGGGAGCATTCAGACATCCCATTTGATTGCTGACTTCAAAGTCTGCAACAGGGGCAGTAGAACTTCCGGTTAATACAAATTCCATTTTATTGATGTTGATATCACCCTCTTCAAAAAACAAAGTAATAATATGAGTTCCCTGAGTTAGCGCAATATTAGGTATTGTAGTGGTTTGCCACGCCTGAAAACCTCCTGTATTAGGAATATTTACCGTTCCTGTCGCATTTACACCATCGACTTCAAGATGTAATTTTCTATTGGCGTAAGGCGATGAAATTCTTAAATTGATAGTATAAAGGCCAGTCGTATTTACTCTTGCAGTGTATTTAAGCCATTCGTTTTGGGCAACATAAGCAAGATTGTATCCGCCTTCGTTGCAGGCTTCTGTTCCTACGCCATCTCCGGCTCTGTACACATTATCTCCGCCACCATTACTGTCAAAATACGCACTTGGGCCCACATCATAATTTTCGGCTTCGATCACGCCCGGAATTTGCCCAATGATGCCTAAATAAGGGGCATTGCCAAGTGTTGTTGCCGTATAAACAGCAGTATATGTTATGGTTCCTGTTGCGGGTGCTTTAAAAGTTTGATTCGCAACTCCGCCATGGCTCCAATGATCAAAATCATATCTTATATTACCCACATATTGCGGGGTAGGAGCATTCAGGGTTTGCAAAGCAGCATTTGCCACAACTTGTTTTGTTGCCGGTGCTGTAACTGGTTTCTGATTGAATTCTAAAGCTAATAAAGCGGGAGTACTCGTTACGGTAACATCGACCAAATTGGGCTTGATATCAACAAATGCAGTTCCTGTCAAGCCATTACTGTCTGTTACTTTTACGGTAAAACGATACCAGACATTTGGTGTTTTTTCGCCTTGGTTCGAAGTTGTAAAGTTTCCGGATTTTATACCCTGCGGACTTGCACCGGGATGCGAGTGTCCTGCTCCGGGAATATCTTCATGAAAAAGATCCATGCTCCACGAAAAAGCGCTGGCAGGTAGTGTCCCGTCTTCGATATCTGTTCCTGTAGCTTCAAAATGCACAACATCATCAGCGTTCCATTTTAATGTTGGCAACGGTGCAACAATCGTTACAGTAGGTGCATTGCTAAAAGGTGTCACGGTTAATGTTGCCGGATTGCTGGTGGCATTGCCGGCGGTATTGGTTACAACAACTCTGTAAGCTCCTGCATTTGCTGTTGTTACATTAGGTATTGTATAGGTTGCCGCAGTTGCTCCGGGAATATCTACAGTATTAAATTGCCATTGATAAGAAAGTCCCACACCACTGGCAGATACTGCAAAAGTTACAGGAGTTGTTTGCATGATGGTTTGCGACACAGGATGATTTACTATGGTTGGTGCCGCAGTGGCGATATAATCAAGCTTAATTAAAGAACCGTTATTGCCGTAAGCACAATAATAAATGTATCCATCATTGCCCAACATCATTCCAAGTGCTTGTTGCTGTGGAGCCGAATAAAATTCGACCGATTCCGGATCAGCAATATTTGGATCGAAAGAGCGAATGGCATTTCGAACAAAATCTTTGATAATAAATTTGCCTTCAAGATTAGGATAACGCGGTGTGTTGGGGTTATACAAAACACCATTGGTCAAAGCATTACCAATGCTTCCGGTGGCATAAGTAAAGATAGGATTGGTAAATAAATTTGTTTCGGTTTGTTTTCCGTCGCCACCTTGAGGATGTCCCCAGGCGTAGTTTCGAATTGTTGGATTGCTAATTTCATTGATTTCTTCCCAAGAAGTTCCAACATCGAGCACAAATAATTTATTGGCTTTTGGATTGGCTACAAGTCTCCACGGATTTCTAAAACCATAAACCCAGATACTTTGTCTTTGTACAGAACCACTTCCGTAAAAAGGATTTCCGGGAGCAGGTTGTCCATCCTCGGTAAGACGGAGAATTTTTCCTTTGTAAGTATCAAGATCCTGAGAGTTTGTATTTTGCTGACTGTCTCCAACGGTTACATACAAAAATCCGTTAAAGAATTTTAGATCACCACCATTATGAAAACCACCACCAATAGGTTCAAGCAACAAAATTTCCTGTCTGCTCACAACCTGATTGGCATTGTCAATTTTTATTCGTTCGATTCGATGCCTGATAACACCGTCGTTAATCGAATAAAAGACATAGATATAGCCGTTTGTAGCAAAATCAGGATGCAAAGTCAATCCAAGTAATCCTTGTTCGTTATCCGTAACAGTTGCTACTGTAAAAACAGTCGAAACAACATTGTTTTGAAACACTTTGACAATACCGGCTCTTTCTGCGATAAATATTCTCCCATCTGAAGATTGTTCCAACGAAAGTCCCTCTTTGATTACAGCTGTAGGAGCAAGGTTTTGTGTTATGTATTGAGAGTGGGATTGCCAGGAAAGCAATAGAAAAAAAGCAAAGAACAAATGCGCTAACGGTCGCCTCTCTTGAAATTTGGAAAGTAGATTTTTTTTCATAGATTATTAAGAATGAATTTATAATTTGGGTAACCAAATATAACTTTTTCTTTATAATCGCTTAGTATTGAGTAATTTCTTACACTTATAGATTTCCTGATCTTATTACAATAGTGATAAAATTTGATAAGGATTTGATGTGTTTTCTTTGAGAATTTTAGCGCAACCTGGTTTATTTTTTTGCTTTGATTTTGCGAAATTAATGTCCAATAATTTCTTTTCGATGTAAGGTTCCCCATTCATTGAGAGCCCCAATAACATTATACAAAGTACGGCTGTGTTCTGTTCGTGCATATTCTACAGTAGGAGGGAACGTATCATAAACGGTTCTGGTTACCAGTTTGTTTATCTCGAGATCTTTAAGTTCTTTCGAAAGCATTTTATCCGTGATCCCGTTGATGTCTTTCGAGATTTCCTTAAATCGTTTAGGTCTGTTTGATAATGCAATCAAAATGGGCAATTTCCATCTGCCGCTTAAAACTTCCAGAGCATCTCTTACAGGCAATAATGCTGCGAGGCATTCTTCTGGTTGGCCACAACCCATATCTGTTGTTAATTCGCTCTTTGTTTTCATATTTTTCGTGTTACTATCCTCAAGGATAGCGCTATCCTTGAGGATAGTACTATAAAAGAGATAGCAAATGTATATAAGTTTGTATCATAAAACAAAATAGTAATAAATATGAGCAAAAAAATTCTGAATATAGTGACAAGCATCAAAGGAGATGCTTCTTTTAGTAATAAATTATCGAATGCTGTTCTTGAAAAACTAAAGGCAGAATATAGCGAAGCACAAGTACAAACGCTTGATCTTTCTAAAACGCCTTTGCCTTATTTGAGCCAATTGGATATTAATGCATTTTATACTCCTGCAGATCAGCATACAGAAGCGCAAAAAGAAACCCTGAAATACTCTGATGAAGCTACAAGTAATCTTATCGATGCAGATATTGTTGTAATTGGTGTGCCGCTTTATAATTTTGGAATTCCCGCAGTATTAAAAGGCTGGATTGATCAGGTTGCAAGAGCGGGTAAAACCTTTACTTACGATGCAAGCGGACCAAAAGGGTTACTAACAGATAAAAAAGTATTTTTATCGATTGCTTCTGGTGCTATATTTTCTGAAGGTCCGTACAAAAGTTACGATTTTTCTGAGCCGTATTTGCGTGCTGTATTAGGCTTTTTAGGAATTACAGATGTTACGACTTTTCGTGTAGAAGGAACGGCGATACCTGAATTTGCCGAAAATGCTTTGCGAAAAGCTTTGACTGCTGTAGAAGAATTCGCTTTCTAAATTGAAAATAAAAGTACGAAGGTTGGACATTTTCGTATGTAATAAACCCGACAGTCTTTTTCTTTAGAATTAAGAACTGTTGGGTTTTAAATTATTTTAAAAAGATTGTTTGCCACGACCCGAGCAAAAGCGAACAGGCGAAGCAATTGTACCAATTCTCACTAATTTTTAGTCACAAAAGTTTAAAAATGATTCGTGAAAATTGGTGCAATTAGTGGCTAAAAAAATCTTATTATTTCTCAATGATCATGGTTACGCCTTGTCCTCCGGCGGCACAAATAGAGATAAATCCACGTCCGGAACCTTTTTCGTTTAATAATTTTGCCATTACGCCAATTATTCGTCCTCCGGTTGCAGCAAAGGGATGTGCAGCAGCAAGGCTGCTTCCTTTTACATTTAGTTTTTCTCTGTCGATCGCGCCAAGGGTTTTCTTTAAGCCCAGTTGTGCACTTAGTTCCGGGCTTTCCCAAATTTTCAGGGTGGCAAGAACTTGTGCGGCAAAAGCTTCGTGTATTTCATAATAATCAAAATCCTGCAAAGTTAGTCCCGCTTTGTCCAGCATTCTACTGGCAGCAAATAAGGGGGCAAGCAAAAGATTTTGCTGATTTTTGACATATTCGATAGCAGCAATCTCAGCAAAACTAATGTAGGCTAAAATAGGAAGTCCCTGTGCTTTTGCCCATTCTTCGCTAGCGAGAAGTATGCAAGACGCACCATCTGTAAGTGGTGTCGAATTGCCTGCTGTAAGTGTTCCGTTTACTTTATCAAAGGCAGGATTTAGCCTGGCTAATTTTTCGATACTACTGTCTTTTCTCAGGTTATTGTCTTTATCCAATCCGTTAAACGGAGTAATCATATCCTCAAAAAAGCCCTCGTCATACGCTTTTGCCATATTCAAATGACTTTTAAGGGCGAGATTATCCTGATCTTCCCTTGAAATTTTATAATGTTTTGCTGTAATTTCAGTATGACCGCCCATCGAAAGTCCGGTTTGCGATTCTTCATTTCGGGGAACCAAAGGCGATAAATCTTTGGGACGAATTTTTAAAAAAAGTTTTATTTTTTCGCCCAATGATTTTGCTTTCCGCGCATTTAGCAAAATCTTTCTTAGTTTCTCGCTAACAGCGATTGGCATATCACTTATAGAATCAACTCCGCCCGCAATTCCTGATTCGATCTGTCCCAGAGCAATTTTATTGGCAATATAGATAGCGCTTTCTATTCCGGTATCACACGCCTGTTGTAAGTCACAGGCAGGAGTTGCAGGATCAAGAGCCGTTTTCAGGACACATTCTCTAATCAAATTATTATCATAAGTATGTTTGATTACTGCTCCGCCGGCGACTTCGCCCAATAATTGTCCTTTTAGATTGTATTTGTCGATAAGACCATCAAGGGCAGCAGTCATCATTTGTAGGTTTCCAACTTCGGCATAAGCGGTATTAGCCCTTGCAAACGGAATGCGGTTGTATCCTACAATGGCAACTTTTCTAACTGTGGTGGTGGTATTCATAAGCTTAGTTTTTGTTTTTTGACGAAAATTTTGTGTTTTTTCCAGCTTAAAGATAAGCAGAGTTATTTATAATTTGAGGTATGAAGTAACAATATTGTTGCTTTTTTTGAATTGGAGCGCTAAATTCTGGTTTTAAATTATATTTATTTAGAATGATTAAAAATAATTTGCATAACAGACTTTTAGCTGTTACTTTTGCCAGCGAAATCAAAACCAAAAAAATGAATATCATGACTATAAAAAAAGGTATACTTTGCCTGATTTTTTTAAGCTCATTACCCATGATGAGCCAGGAACTGGGAAAAGTAGTTGGAAAAGTTTCTTTAAGCGGAAATGCATCTGCAGAGAATGTTTCTGTAGTTCTAAGAGGAACAAAATATGCTGCCGTTACGAACGAGCACGGGCAATATGAGATCAAAAATGTAAAACCGGCCAATTATACAATAAGTATTAGCGGTGTAGGAATTCATTTGATCGAAGATAGAATTACGGTTACCGCAAAGCAAACAACAAGCAAAAATTTTATGCTTTCTGAAAGTCAGGAGGATCTTGATGAAGTAGTTATTACCAAAAATAAGTACAAGCAGGATAAACCTTCCTTATCATTACGCCTTCAGACGCCTATACTTGAAATTCCTCAAAACATACAAATTGTAAGTAACCAGACTCTAAAAGACCAGCAAATTATTAGTATGAGCGATGGTGTTATTCGCAATGTAAGTGGTGCTGTACGTTTAGAGCACTGGGGCGATTTGTATACCAATATTACGATGCGCGGATCTCAAATTCAGGCTTTCCGTAATGGTTTTAACGTAGTTTCGTCTTTTTGGGGACCTCTTACTGAGGATATGAGTTTTGTAGATCATATTGAGTTTGTAAAAGGACCTGCAGGATTCATGCTTTCGAGTGGTGATCCAAGCGGACTTTATAATGTGGTTACCAAAAAACCTACCGGAATTACAAAAGGTGAAGCTACTGTAATGGCAGGAAGTTATGATTTTTACAGAGCAAGTGTTGATCTTGACGGGAAATTAGATAAAAAAGGAAAATTGTTATACCGTTTTAATGCGGCGGCACAAAATAAGGGCTCGCACCGTCCGTTTGAACACAACGATCGTTATGTAATTGCTCCCGTAATTACGTATCAGGTTGATGATAAAACAAAGATTACAGCCGAATATAATTTTCAGTATGCTAATATGACCGAAATTGGTTCGTATTATGTATTTGGTCCCGGATCTGACGGATATGCAACTTTGCCGGTTGGGTTCACGATGACACAACCAGGGTTGCCGGATACTAATATTCAGGATCATAGCGGCTATCTTATGTTTGAGCATAAGTTTGATGATAACTGGAAACTGACGGCACAAACGTCTTATTTTAAATACATACAACAAGGGTATAGTTCATGGCCAAGCTCTGTGGGGCCAACAGCTGATATTGCAAAAAACGAAGTGATCCGAAATGTTGGTATTTGGGATGCAGAAAGTAATATGTATTTAGGTCAGCTATTTTTGAACGGAAAATTTAATACCGGATCAGTTACTCATAAAATATTGACAGGAGTAGATTTAGGAAATAAAGATTATATGGCAGATTGGGGACAATCGCATAATCTTGATACGGTAGATAATCCGTTTAATTTGCTGGATCCCAATTATGGCACACCATCAAATGGTTTACCTGCTTTTGATCATACAACACCACTTTCTATCCGTGCAAAAGCTGCGGGTGGCTTAATAAGTACGGAGTATGCTGCGGGATATATCCAGGATGAACTTGGTTTTTTTGAAAATAAACTAAGATTAACTCTTGCTGCACGTTATACCTGGATTAGTCAGGCAAGTTGGGGCGGAGATCCAATATCTGCCAGTCATATCACGCCACGTGCAGGTTTAAGCTATTCTATTACCGAAGGTTTGGCGGTTTACGGATTATACGATCAGGCTTTTACTCCGCAAGCCGGTATTATTTTAAGCGGAGAAAGAGTAAAACCGCTTACAGGCAGTAATACAGAATTTGGTATTAAAAAAGATTGGTTTGATGGTACCTGGAGTACAACAGTATCTGCTTACAGTATTTTAAAACAAAACGAACTTACCTCAGATCCTTTAAACAAACCGGGAGAAATGTATAGTGTGGTTTTAGGAGAAAAAAGAGCAAGAGGGGTTGAATTTGATTTGAGAGGAAAGATTTTTGATGGTTTTAATGTCATTGCCAATTATGCTTTTACAGAATCTACTGTTCTTAAATTAAATGGGACTATTCCGGGAATTAGTGTTGGAGATATTATTCCGGGATATGCAAAACATACTGCAAATGCATGGTTAAACTATAGTATTCAGGACGGGACCTTAAAAGGTCTTGGAGCTTCTATTGGTGGTACTTATCTTGCAGGTCGCCAAACAGATACATGGGGTGTGGGACTTGAAAAACTTCCTAATTATTTTAAACTCGACGGAGGTTTATCCTATGATACTAAAAAGTTTAAAATTACAGCAAATGTCTTCAATATTTTAAACAAATACCTGTACAGTGGTTCGTATAATGAATATCTTAAAGCGTATTACTGGCAAACAGAGCAACCTGTGAACTTTAGAGTAGGAGTTACTTATAAATTCTAATTTTAGAAGATTAAATAATAAAAAAATCCGCTATTAGCGGATTTTTTTATTATTTATTAGGTTCAAAGGTTCAGAGTTGCAAAGGTTCAGAGTTGCAAAGGTTCAGAGTTGCAAAGGTTCAGAGCTGCAAAGGTTCAGAGCTGCAAAGGTTCAGAGCTGCAAAGGTTCAGAGCTGCAAAGGTTCAGAGCTGCAAAGGTTCAGAGTTGCAAAGGCTCAGAGTAGCAAAGGTTCAGAGGTTTTAGTTTTTAATTTGCTAAAAATCTTTTTAATCAGTATAATCAGTGGCAAAAAAAAATTACCCTTTTTGAATTAAAGGAATAACCTTGGCTCCAATAAGTTCGATAGCACTCATTAATTGTGTATGTGTAAGACCGGCATTATCCATTTGGAAGGTAAATCTTGAGATTCCGCCAAGAGATTCGCTATGGCGCAAAATTTTCTCTGCGATTCGCTCAGGATCACCCACAACCAGAACTCCCTGATCATCGATAAGTCCGTCGAATTTGTCTTTGGTAACCGGTGGCCAACCACGTTCTCTTCCTAATTTTGTCCAAAGTTCAGCATAACCCGGATAATATTCGTCTATGGCTTTTTGGGTTGTGGTTCCCACAAAACCAGGCGAATGTAATCCTACCTGAAGTTCTTCGGGTTGGTAACCTGCGGCTTTTCCGGCTTCGCGATACAAATCGACTAATGGTTTAAAACGGTGTGTTTGTCCGCCAATAACGGCAACCATCAAGGGTAAACCCAAAGATCCTGCTCGTACAAAAGATTCCGGAGTTCCGCCAACGCCCAACCAGATAGGTAGTTTTTCTTGTAAAGCTCTCGGGTATATGGGAAGATTATTCAAAGCCGGACGAAATTTTCCGGACCATGTTATAAATTCATTGTCTCTAATTTGTAAAAGAAGGTCTAGTTTCTCGCTAAAAAGTTCGTCGTAATCGTTTAGACTGTATCCAAAAAGCGGATAAGCTTCGATTGCTGATCCGCGACCTACCACAATTTCGGCTCTTCCTTTAGAAATTAAATCTAAGGTTGCAAAATTTTGATACAATCGAACCGGATCGGCGGCACTTAAAACCGAAACTGCACTTGCTAATCGTATGCGTTTTGTTCTTGCTGCTGCTGCGGCTAATATTACGGCTGTTGCCGAATCTAAAAACTCTTTTTTATGATGCTCGCCAATTCCAAAAACGTCAAGACCTGCCTGGTCTGCCAGCTCGATTCTTTGAAGCAGTTGCTCCATTGCATCGACACTGCTCAAAGTATTGTTGTCTCCGTACATTGCCGAAGCAAAACTGTCTATTCCTATTTCCATAATTTTTTATTTTTTACCCAGAGCTTTTTTTACAAAGTTTCCGGCTTAACGCCTATACCAATGAACTAATGTGAGAATCCAAATGAAACACTGATCAGAATGATCAGAATAACGATTAGCGTGATGCTTACATACAGATAATCTTTCTCTAAAAGAAAAGAAAATAACGACAGTAATACCCGCAATACAGGCGTTAGAAAAAGAAGGATAATCCCAACAAATATGAGTGATTCTCCATTTCCCTGAATTGCTCCCTTGTATATTGCCGAAATTACTTCGAATATATTACGATCATTTTCATGAAATACAGCGTAGTTTTCGATATCAGTGCTATGTCCCGTCAAATAGACAATGCCGCCAATAAAAGCTACTGACAATGAGATCCAGACACCGTAGCGCAATAAATTTCCTATAATGGTCTGAAAATCTTTTTCTCCAAATTTTTCGTGTTGCATAACTTTAGATTTTTCCATTAAGTCCGTTATATATCATATTAACTGCAAGCACAAAAATCAGGCACGCAAAAAAGATTCGTAATTTTTTAGGGTTTGTTTTTACCAGAACTTTAGCTCCTGCCATAGCGCCAAATAAAACACCAATGACTACGGGCATACAAATTCCGGGTTCGATATATCCTTTTTGAATGTAGATTACAGAACTTGCCATTGCGGTAACTCCCATCATAAAATTACTGGTTGTGGTCGAAACCTTAAACGGGATTCTCATGATATTATCCATGGCAATTACCTTAAAAGCGCCAGAACCAATCCCTAATAGTCCGGACATCATTCCGGCGATTCCCATCATACCAAAACCACCCACAACATTTTTGGTACCGTAACTGATTACTTCGCCATCGTGCGAAGGATAAGTTCCTTCGAGCCTAAGTTTTTTGGCTAACGGACTTGATTGTAAAACAATGTGTTCTTCTTTTTTACGAAGCGAATTTATAGCCGAAAAAATTAAGGTAAGTCCAAACAAGACTGCTATAAAGGAGGTAGGAGCGATGGTAGAAAGTAAGGCTCCGCAAACGGCTCCAATGGTTGTGGCAATCTCCAGAAAGATTCCCAATCGCATATTGGTGATTCCTTCCCTGACATAAGCGGCGGCAGAACCGGATGAAGTAGCAATTACAGAAACTAAAGCTGCACCAATTGCATAATGTATGTCAACGCCAAGAATAACTGTTAAAAGGGGAATTATTATAATTCCGCCACCTAAACCTGATAATGAGCCAATAAAACCTGCTAAAAAAGCACCAAGAATCATAATCAGGGTAAATGTAAGTACTGTCATTCGGATAAATTTTGTTGCAGCTAATTTACGAATAGTTATTAGTTTCTGAAAAAATTACGACCTTAATAAAACCTTAAAAAAAAGTTTAGTGTTGGAGAATGCTGATTTTTAAGGATTTAATTATAAACAAAAAGGAGCTGTAAAGCTCCTTGGTAATTTTGAATATGAAAAGATATTTTAAAAGGTCAAATCTAATTTAGTGACTAAAAAACAAACAATCTGATGCTTATTTATGGTCTGCTGCAAAAGTGGTTTTTCCAATTGCAGAAAGCAATAAAGCAGCGGCAGCACTGGTTAGTACAGAATAATCCAAAGGTGCTTTTATGGTTGATGATAGTGCCATTGCGATTGCAAAAAGAAGCATTAACCCGGAGGTTCCCAGCGCTATGATTCGGGTTTTGAAGCCGATGATTAGGCAAATGCCAAACAAAATTTCGAAAAATGTCGCCAATCCGCCTAATATTCCGGCAACAGATTTACTGGCAAATGCATTTAAAGTTTGGGTATAAGCGACAAAATTTTCCCAGTTTCCCCAAGCTACTCCCGGAGCTCCCGGTGCGCCCCAAAGTCCAAAACGGTCTGCAACTGCTGAAAGCATTGTGATTCCTAAAATTATTCTTAAAACTAAGCCTGCTTGTGGTATTGATATGTTTTTCATTTGGATAAATTTTTATGTAAAAATAAAAAGATGATGATGATCTTAGTATACCAGTTTTTATAAATACTACAGCCCAGATTAAGCTTTTGTAATTGTTGTAAAAAAGAGTTTTAGTTTGATTTAACTGTTTTAAGAGGCATTAAATCCATCTTCTTTTTCCTTAAATGCCCATGTTGCCATTGCCTGAATAACGGGCATTAAACCGTTTCCGGCATTGCTGAGTCTGTAGGTTACAAAAGGAGGAACTACTGGTTTTGCTTCTCTGATGACCAGATTATCTGCTTCTAATTGTTTTAAATGCTGAATCAACATTTTCTCGGTTACTGCCGGAATAGCTCTTTTTAGTTCGCTGTAACGCAGGGCTCCGCTTGACAGATGATAAATAATAATGGGTTTCCAATAGCCTCCAATTTTTTCCATTACATAGGTTACCGGGCATTGTTCCAGGGCGTATTGCTTATTTTCCTGTATTGTCGATGATTCTTTGATTGCTGTCATTTGTGCATACTTTAGGGTAAGTACTTGTATAAAAGTAAGTACAAATATACCTTTGTTACTGCTAATAAAAAAATAATTTAGATATGAAAATTACAATTTCAGGTTCATTAGGAAATATAGGAAAACCTTTGGCCACACAACTTATTGCTTCAGGACATGAAGTTACGGTAATTACAAGCAGTACAGACAGGGTAGCCGCTATTGCAACTTTGGGTGCAAAAGCCGCAGTAGGATCTGTTGGTGACGTTGCTTTTTTGAAAAATGCTTTTGCAGGTGCTGATGCCGTTTTTGCATTGACACCACCTAATATGGGTGGAGATCATATTATTGCGAATACTACAGCTGCCGGCGAAGCTTTGGCAACAGCCATTCAGGAAACAGGGGTAAAGCGTGTAGTTATGTTAAGTAGCATTGGTGCTCATTTGCCTGGCGGGAATGGACCGATTGCGGGACTTTATAACATCGAAAAAATATACGAAACACTAGAAAACGTAGCGGTAACGTTTCTTCGTGCCGGATTTTTCCTTACCAACTTATACAATGATGTACCCCTGATTAAGGGTGCGGGAATTATTGGTTCTAACTATCCATCGACAACAGCAATGCCTTTTGTACACCCTGAAGATATTGCAAATGCTGCTGCCGAAGAGCTGGTAAAAACGGTATCCGGAAACACTATTCGTTATATTATCAGTGATCTTCGTACGCCGGAGGATGTGGCAAAAATCTTAGGCGGGGCAATCGATAAACCGGAGTTGCCTTGGGTTGAGTTTACAGATGAACAGGCTCTTGGCGGAATGAAACAAGCTGGTTTACCGGATGAAATAGCCGGATTGTATGCAGAAATGGGGTCGGGTTTAAGAAGTGGTCAAATACAGGAAGATTTTTTAACGAATAAAATTGCTGCTACAGGAAAAATTAAGTTAGAGGATTTTGCAAAAGAATTTGCTTCTAAATTTTAATTTTTATAGAAAGAGCTGGTTGTAAAATCAGCTCTTTTTTTTTGTAAAATAATGGTTTAGTTTTTAGTAAGCCAGGTCAATAATTTGCTTCTTTTTTCTCTGCTTACAATAATGTCTTTATCGAAAGCAAAGGATAAATTAATTTTAAGTTTTCTGGGAAAATAATCTGTGGCATCTGTAATGGCGTTGCGATTGACGAGAAATTGCCTGTTCATTCTAAAAAAAGTTAAACCGGTTTTATGCTCGAGTTCTTCGAGACTTTCGGTCATTGCGTATGTTTTTCCGGAATGGGCGTGCAAATAGGTTATCTCGTTATCGAGACAAAATAAAGCGATTTTATCGAGCGTAAAGGGCAATAAACGATCTCTGTATTTGACCATAATGGTGCTGCTGTTGTTTTTGTTTCTGGCTTCTAATGTTGCCATTGCAGCCTCATATTTTAAGGCAATACTTCCTGCCATTACTTTTTGCATGTTTTGAAATTTAAGTAATGCTTTTTCGAGAGATTCAATGCTAAAAGGTTTTAGAATATATTCGATGCCGTTTGCTCTAAAAGCGTCGAGGGCATATTCGTCAAAGGCGGTACAAAAAATTACCGGAACTTCTATCGAGATTACTTTTGCAATATCAAAGCTTAATCCGTCGCCCAATTGTATGTCGCTAAAAATAAGATCCGGTTGCGGATTTTTTGTAAAATAAGCAACAGCTTCTTTTACGGAACTAAGAACGCTTACAATCTCGACATCCGGTTTTATTTGTTTCAGATTACTAACGAGGTCTTCGGCAACGAGTAGTTCATCTTCAATTATTACTATTTTCATGGGGCATGATTTTAAAGCTTACCGAAAAAGATTTTCCGTCGTTCTTAATTATAATTTCTTCTCCTGACCACAATTGATATCGTTCTGCGAGATTGCTCAAGCCGCTTTTTGTAGATGTTTCTCCTGCATTTCTGGGGTTTATGGGATTGAATACGCTTATGTAATTGTTGTGTTGTTCTATTACCAATTTCAAAGGGGTTTCTTTGGTAAAGATGTTGTGTTTAATCGCATTTTCTAATAAGGGTTGCAGGGAGAAAGAGGGTACAAATCCTTTTAACATTTCAGGATTTTCGATGTTTAAATTCCATTCCAGCGCTTCGCCAAAACGTATTTTTTGCATTTGCAGATAGTTTTTACAAATCTCTAATTCTTCTTCGAGTGTTGTGGCAGGACTATTATTAAGAGATACGGCAGAGCGAAGAAAATCAGCGAGTTGCAACAAATAGATTTCGCCCAGTTTAGGATCTTTTTTATATAAGGCCTTTAAGGTATTGAGGGAATTGAATAAAAAATGCGGGTGAATTTGCTGCTTTAATAAGAGGTTTTCGGCTTGCGTACTTCGAAGCTGCAAACGGGAATTTTCGAGTTCGGTTTGAATTTTATTCTGACGAAATATGACAAAGTCATGCAGAAATAATATAATGGTTGTAAGTACGGTCGAAATGGCTATAAAAGCAGCAAGGAGTTTATAATTATCAAGGTGGCTTGGTATTTTGGCCAGATAAGAGAAAATAGGCCACAGGGTGAGGTAGATTCCTATACCGGAGATATAACTCAGGCTCAACCTGCAAAGCTTAAATTGGAACAAATCGTCCGGAAATTTTTTAGCACTAAATTTTAAAATCCAGACTAATAAGTTACTTGTTATAAACATATAACAAGCGGTTTTGATAGCCAAAACAAACAATGCCGAGAGGATTTCTTCGAATAAAAAAAGCAATAAAAAAGTAAACGGAAAGGCGAGACTTACCAGGAGCATATTCAATCGCCGGATTTCTTTGATGTTGTAAGGCGTTATGGTTCTTTTTATAGTATTGTTCATAGAAATACAGGATCTAATCGGGGTATTGTATTTGGTATACGAAATGTACAAATATCTGCGTACATAATTCGTTTGGCTTACTTATTTTCGACACATAGATACCCACATAGGATAGTAGTACCTTTTGCTAAAATTCCGACCACTTATAGTAGTCGGAAATTTAGAATAAGATTTTAATCTGTTAAAAGATATAAGATAAACTAACTTGTGCGGTATTGTTTTGAAAATCAGTGTTAATTCCCGCAGTTTTTATTTTGCTAACATCTGTCAGAGACAAATAATATCGGGCTCCAATCCCAAGTCCGTTTTGAAATTGATAGCCAATTCCTGCTGCAACACCACCATCGATTTTCTCGGCAAATTTAGTGTCTTTGCTAATTCCCAGGCTTGTAAAATCTTCATCGACCAGAATCCCAATTTGTGGACCCGCTTCAAGATACAATCCAAAATTGGTTTTGTATTTTAAAAGAATCGGCACTGTAACATACGACAGTTTTATGTCTTCACCATCCATAAGTCCGCCTTTGATTTTTGCTCCTTGTGTCGAATATAAAAACTCTTCCTGTACGGCAAAATGATCGTTGAATTTATATCCTACAAGTGCACCTGCATGAAATCCTGTTAAGCCTTCGGTATCAAAGCTGGCATTGGTAAAATTGCTGTAATTGGCTCCGGCTTTTACACCAAAATAAAGACGATCTGCTATGTTTTTGAAAAAGCTTTGACTAAAACCACTTGTAGAGGCAAGGAGAATACAACCAATGAATAAATTTTTGACGATTTTCATAATTTAAAGATTTTATTTGATACTAATTATTGTTTATACCGTCAAAAGTATAAGGAGTTCAATTTGTGTAGCTGATAAATTGGGTGGAGACGGACAAAATGGTGGGCGAAACGGATTTCTGACCTTTATATTAAAGAAAAATACCTCATTTGTTTTTAAAACAAAGAGGTATTTTGAGGAGGATTTAAGTCTGATTATCTTATTTTTGAGGCGTGTATATAAAGTTTTTAAAAGTTATTTGTCCGTCTCCAACAGCCGAAAGTCCTAATTTAAGACTCATGAAGCCGCTTAATACATTGTGATTAAAAGAGCTTACTTCGGCTGAGTTTTCGATTTTATGCCATTCTTTATTGTCTGTGCTGTAATACATATTTACGAGTTGTTCTTTTTTTTCTAAACGCAGATAAAGATGGGTTTTGTTAATGTCTTTTTTGGTAGTGAACTGCCAGGAACGAAGTATTGCCAATATATTTTGTGCATCTGCCGCAATACCGGTATAGAGTCGATTGTCATAAAAAAGGATAAGTCCGGCGGTTGCTTTTCCTTCAATTTCTACTTCGACCTGAGCGGTGTACGAATGGTCAGATGGTGTGCAAAGCAATGGTGCACTCTCGCCAATACTTTTTCCTTTAGCCTTAATTTGTATTCCGTTTGGCGTAAGTTTAAAACGCTGAGGATCATAATCTTCAAAAAATTGCCATTGCGAACTCAATGTTGCGGTTGTAAAAGGATCTGATAGAGAAAAAGTACTTTTTATGGGCTGTCCGGCAGGTTTTTTTAAAGTAGCTTCGGTTTTTATTCCTTCAGGACTTTTATACCATCCGTCTTTTGTCCATTCGACAGGTTGCAAAAGCGTTTGGCGTCCCATGTTATAATGTCCGTTTTCATATCCGTGAAAAACCATCCACCAATTGCCTTTGGCATCATCAATAAGGCTTGCATGACCTTTTGACCACCATTTTTCGGTACTGCTATTGGTTCTGATAATGGGATTATAAGGAGAGTTTTCCCATGGTCCGAGAGGAGATTTTGATCGTGCCGAAACCACCATGTGACTTGTTGCGGGTCCTGCGGTGCCACCTTCGGCAGTTGTAAGATAATAATAGTCTCCGTGTTTTATAATTTTCGGACCTTCCATACAAAAACATTCAATAGACCAATTTTCGGGTATTGGCCATCCGTCATACACTTGTTTTGCTTCGCCTGTTATCGAAAGTCCGTCTTTGGCTAAGGGAGCATAACTGCCATTACTGAAATAAAGAAAACGATTACCGTCCTGATCTGCAACATGTCCGGGATCTATGTTTCCTATTTTTAAATCTATGGGAGCACTCCAGGGACCGTTTATTTTATCTGCCCAAACGACATAATTGGTATTATTTGCCGGAAAGTAGATGTAGAATTTGTTGTCGTATTTTACTAAATCAGGTGCCCAGACTGCACCAACATTTTTGGTAAGGGCATGAGTAACAGGTTGCCAGTTGATCAGGTCTTTGGATGTCCAGATCAATAAACCGGGAAAATAGTTAAAAGACGAATGTACGATATAATAGTCTTCGCCATCTCTTATAATCGAGGGATCAGGATGGTCTCCGGCAAATACAGGATTTTGATAAAAACCATTTTTGATGCCGGGATCCTGTGCTTGCGAATGACCTGAAAAAGCATATAAAGCAAACAGACCAAAGGTTATTCTTTTTAAGAGAGAAGCATATAAAGTCATACATTATATTATTTAAAATTTAACTTGTGGTCAAATATACCATAACGTGATTAAAAAAGCAATTCTATTCGTAATGAACTTTTTGTAATAAGATTTTCTTTAACAAAACAAGAGTGCTGTCTTATCTGCTTATGCCGTTACTGAGATTATATTGGTAATACCAGAGTAACCTAAAAAACAATAAGACTGTCTTTTGGGACAGCCTTATTGCAGTAAAGTAAGATTTTGATTTTTTTATAATTGTGCTATAAAACTATTTTATAGTGACTGTCATATTTGGAGTGATAATAGCATCCAAAGTACCTCCGGTGTAACGTTGGGCATATATTTCGATGTAATCATTATTGATTAATTCTACAGATGCATTTAGCGGAAGAACAATAATATCACCATTTACCTGGCCTCTGCCATAAATTTTGTATTGTGTTAAAATTGCACCATTTTTAGCGATATAAATTATGTAAGTTCCTGCCGCCGGAACCTGAAAAGAGATAGAACCTGCAATTTGAAATATTCGTTTCTTTTTGCCTAAATATTTTAGCCTGTTACTAATTCCTCCATCATTCGAAAATCTAAAAAGATTGTATGATGCTGAAGTTCCCAGAACTTTTACTGTAGTACTGGGATTTGTCGTATTAAAAGCAGTAGCAGCACCAGCTCCCACTACATAATCCATAGAGAAATCTCCAACAGCATTTGCATCTGTTTCTGTTGGTATTCCGGCAGCTCTTACGTTCCAGCTGTTGTTAAAATTATAGCCTGTATAAGTTCCTACCGTATATGGTTTTACAAATCCTGTCGTGTTTGCGCCTGTAAACACAACTGATTCCAGTACAGCATCACCACTTATAGTTGGGTTTCCGGACACATCAAACCCTATTGCAGAACCATCTACCTGACTAAAACCTCCTTGTTTTTCTACCAGCATAAAAGTTCCGGTCAGTTTTTCGTAGGTTCCGGTATTGTTACCAAACCATCCTAAATTGCTCAGTAATAATTGCGTAATGTTGTTGTACGTGATACCGTTGGTATTTCCTGAAAACTGAATAATACTAAAAAACACCAATCCAAAACCGGATACGGTACCTACCGTATTAGAATTTGCGACAATACAATCTCTAAAGATTAAATTTTGCGTTGCTGCCCCGCTTAGGTTAAACACATTTCCGCCTGTAGCAATAAGAGTTACACCTCTGATACTTCCGCCATTTGCCCCTTCAAAAATATTTCCGGAAGATCTGATTATAATATCTTCATTTGCGTCTAATCCCTGTACATAAGCATTGTTTATATCAATAGGAAAATTGAAAGCTACCGTACCGTTAATCTCATACAGCGTGTTGGAACTTAAAAGATATTTAGATCCTCCGCCTGCAGCAAGCTCTGTGGCCAAAACAGTTGCGAGAACATCTGTAGATTTTATACGTTTAAAATTGATTCGGCCCGGAGTACCACTAACAACCGGCAACCATGTCGATGTACCTGTCGAATAATAATGTAACAGTTTTAAATCAGTATCATAGACTACCAAACCATCTGCGGGAGTGGTTATTGCAGTTCTTTGGGCCGTTGTCATTCTGGGTGTCAGCAACCCTTTTGTGGTAGAAGTTATATCAAGTGCTGAACTTGCGTTTGGAGTTATCGTTCCAATTCCAATTTGGGCATTTGCGTTTAGCGTAATAAGAAGTAAGAAAAACAATAAAAATGTCTTATAATTTTGAAGAGTTGGTTTGTTGATCATAATTTCTAATATTAGTTAATGATGTGGATTTTTTTTTGACTCGTTTAATTTTATTTACCGGAATTCGAAATGATAATTTTTTCTGTGAAACGTTCATTATCAGTAGTTAAAAACTCTGTAATGTAAACACCATTGCTGAGTCCGCTAGTCGAAAAAATATAATTCTGGTCTGATCCTAAATCTTTTTTAGCCAATACTACTTTGCCAAGCATATCGTATAGCTTAAATGATTTTAAGGCATAATTGTTAGGATTTGAAACTTTCAGGTGGCTATTGACATTATCCTGTGCAATAAAAAAGTGTTTACTGCTTTGATCGCCTATGCCCAATGTTGTTTCGTTTTTGAATGTAATTTTAAATCGGTCTGCGTAGATGCCCGGTGCAACAGTTACTTCATACGTTCCCGTTTTTATATCATGATAAGAGCTGTCGAGAGCATCATACAGGTATATTTTTTGCGAAGTATCAAAATTTACAACTTCCGGGATATAAAATTTAAAAGTGGTGCTGGTTGCTACCTTTACGGCTAATGGAATTTTCTTGGTATCATCAAAATTAATTCCCTGAATAACATAATTATGATCGTCTAACCAAAAAGTAACATCGTTGGGCAGCGCATCATTTACATCTAAGGCATCGATACCAAAATCAATTCCGTCTGTGGCTTCAGGAACAAATGCGAGAGCCAGCTGTCTGGTAAATTGATTGTTGATCATCGCATTGATTTTAAAATGAGAAACTTCCTCGATAACTTCTTCGGTTGTCGCCTCTTTATTTGCGTTTTTTTCTTTTGGAGCATGTTTTTCAAATTGAGAAAAACCGCTTCCTTCTTTATAAAATGCTCTGTGGCTATTTTTGAATATTGCCGTTCCGGTTGCCGTAGCGTTAATGACAAATCCCTGACCAATAGGCGAATATTTGCGTTGTATAGCAAGTCCAGACGATGATCCGGTATTGTTTACAGAACCATCTGCATTGTACGAATTGAAGGTTGCAGGTACATATACACCATTAGAACCTAAACTTACGGGAGAATAACTGCCGTAACCACCTCTATAATTGACAAGTACATGAGAGTCTACGGTTTTGTCCTGCTCCCAGAAATAAGCGATTCCGCCAGTTGCTGTGTTTGTCCCGTCCAATAGAAAAGCATTTAAGTGCAAGGCAGATGGATATGGATTTCCGGTCAGGGTCGTATTTCCATTACCTAAAGTAATGGTGATATTACCATCGTTTGGTTTTCCTCTAAAATCATATCTTTGGGCACCTCCCGGATTGTTTGTAATCCCGGTTCCTTCCGGATCTGTTGTATCAGTTCCGCTGGTTCCTTTCATCGTAAAACCTTCTCCCGGGGCTAATGTTGTAGCGCCACCAACAAAAATCCACTGCGAATAATTATTAGCATTTATGAGCTTAAAAATCCAATCGGAAGCAATTGCAAAAGGAACCGAAGTTCCGTTTGAACTCCCGGATCCTAAAATGATTGGTGCTACAGAGGCTATAGAACTTGTTGGCCGGCTTAACATTGTAATACCAAAATTCTCGTTTCCGGTTGTGGCAGAAGCGTTCCCAACGGGCGAGCACCAGTAATTATAATCATAATTGTCTGAGGTTCCTTCTTGATAAAGAGACAATATTCCTGCTCCGGTATTGCTTGAAACTCCTGTAGTTCCCTGCACAAGTTGCGCATTATTTCTTAAATATAGATTTGATGTCGAGGCCATATTTACTTCTTGTTGCACATAGAGTACTTCGTTTTGTACATACATGTTTGCAGTAGGACCAAAATAAATTTGTGAGATACACTTTGTAGTAGCCAGTATCAAAATAAGGAATGTAATTTTCTTCATAACTTTCACTTCTTTAGTGTTAATAATATTCGATTTTTGATTTTCAACAGGTATGTCACACCTATGGCGGGGAGATCGATTGTGCTTGTAGCGCTGGTGCAATACTGTGATAAGTTGCACCTGATAATAAGGCTCGTAGTAACTTTGACTTTCTAATTTTCATATGATATTTCTAGATTTGGGGTAAATAAAATTCATAAAGCGGAAATTATTTTTACTGCATTTGATTTAAATTAGGTAAGAATAATTTTATATAAAATAAGAACGGCTTGTTGTAAACTAAAATTTTGAAAATGAGGGCATGTAAGGCTTAAAGTGCTGGTAAAGAATTATTTGTACAACAATATGTTAATTTATAATAGATTCTTACGAAAAAGACTCCTTAATCATTCAAATTTTGAACTTTTCGCAGTCTTTTAACCTGTTTAATTGTAATACAAATAAGTAGGTTATCTCAAATATATTGAAAAAAATCTTATAAAATGTAGTGAAATGAAAAATAGTTGAAGTAATTTCCTATGTTAAAATAATAAATTTGAGAGCTTTATTTACTCTTACAAAATGCAGTAATAATGCGGTTTTTGTACTAAAAAAGCAATAATTGAGAATGTTGTGACGAGGAAATTAATTTTAATGCAGAGAAACAAAAAAAGAGCTGATTTTATAATCAGCTCTTTTTATAAATAGTTTTGATCTGGTATTGCACTAAATTTGGTTGTACAATAGCAACTTTATCAGGATCGTTTGAAGAGATATAACTAGTCTGCGATCATAGAAAGTATACTTTTAGGGATTTCTTCAAAATCCTGCATAGAGTAGGGCTTGATAAGATAGGCTTTGACGCCCAGCTGGTCGCATTTTTCTTTGTAAGATGGATTGATACTTGTCGAATAAACAAAGCAGGGAATACTTTTAAGGTCGTTGTTGTTCAAAATTTCGTTTAGTGCTTCGATACCATCTAATATAGGCATGTTTATATCGGTCAAAATTACATCAGGATTCTCGTTCGCAGTATCTTTTAAATAGTTTAAAAGTTCTTCTCCGTTGGCAACAAGGGTTACTTTTATAAAATCAGGATTTTTAGTAAAGGTCTGGCAAATAATATCAGCATCATCGCAATCATCTTCGGCAATAACAATATGTAAGTTATATAATTTTGGCATTTTATAATAGGGGGAAAAAAAGGTTAAATGTGGTTCCCTCGTTTGGCGTACTTTCTACGGTAATACTTCCGGAGTGATTTTCCATGATTTTTTTACAAATCGCAAGGCCAATTCCGTTTCCGGAGTATTCGTTCTTGGCATGTAAACGTTGAAAAATAGTAAAAATTTTGATCAGATGGCTTTTTTCCATTCCAATGCCGTTATCTTTTATCTGGATTTTTATAAACTGATGCGACTGGTCCGGAATTTCGGATTCAAAAGGGTCTATCTGCTTAATCTCGATAACAGGCGGTGTATCTGTTTTGCTGTATTTTATCGCATTTGAGATAAGATTGGCAAAGAGTTGACGCATTTGTACCCTTGAGACTTTTAATGTTGGTAGTTTGCCGGTTATAATGGCGGCTTTTTTATCTGTAATTATAATTTCGAGATCGTCTGTAACTTCAGATATAACGGTAAGTAAATTAACATCTGTACGTTCTTCCTGTGCTGTATGAGAAGAATAACTTACCAGATCATCTACCAGAGAATTCAATCGTAGCGCAGATGATT
The DNA here is from genome assembly GCF_002222055.1 of Flavobacterium araucananum. Classification (GTDB taxonomy): domain Bacteria; phylum Bacteroidota; class Bacteroidia; order Flavobacteriales; family Flavobacteriaceae; genus Flavobacterium; species Flavobacterium araucananum. The sequence continues at coordinate 30,681 of NZ_MUGS01000031.1, read as the reverse complement.
TCATGACGGTCATTGATTTTGCATCGGCTTCAGTGAGATAACTGGCGTCGATTCTTCCGTTGTACATTACAATTTTTCTTAGCGGTTCTTTAAGATCATGCGATATTACGTGAATAAACTCTTCGAGATTGTCATTTATTCGGTTTAACTCGTTTATATTTTCTTCAAGTTCTTTTTGATGCTGTATGAAGTCATCTTCATTTTTTTTCTTCTCGGTCAAATCGGTAACGATAATTCCGATACCCTGAACCGCAGGTTCAAGATCTGTCAGCGCAATGTTGGCAGGAAATGTTTTTTGATCGTGAAGGGTTTTAAAAACGATTTCATGTGTCGTTACGCCATATTTTAAAGATTCGATTAGCGCAACAAAATTTCCTGCAGTATTAAAGTACTCGTAAAGGTAGTTTCCAATTATTTTTTCAGAGGGTATGCCTACCAGTTTAGAGAAATAGTCGTTGCAATATAATATGAGACCATTTCTTGCAATACTCAGGGCACCCTGCCCAAATTTTTCGATAAGGAGCCTGAAAGTATAATCAGCCGTTTCGAGCGAATACAGTTGCGGTGTTCCGTTGGTATTTACGACCAATGCATCTACATCACCCTGTTTAATAGCGTCAACAATACTTTTAGATTCATATAGTTGTTCTTTCAACGAGGCTATTTCAGCTTCAAGAGATTCGATATTTGTATTATTGTCCTTCAAATTACACTTTTATGTTTAGGATTTTCAATACCTTTTCCAGGTCTGATAAATCACCTAAAATGATTCGTCTTGGAGCAGGATTTGTTTTTATCAGTGTGGGTATTGCTACAATTTGATGTATTACCGCCTGTTCTGTATCTCGACTGATATCTATAATTTCGAGTTCATAATTATCTCGAAGATAAGTGTCGCATATTTTACGCAGGTTTTCTATAGCATGACCTGATTTTACAGACATACCCGAAACAAAAAGCATAAACTTATGTCTGGACGCACTTGTACCATCAGATGATTTTTCCATTGTTAGGAGTTTAAAGGTTTTATGTTTAGCCCTACAAGTACTCTTTCTTCATTAGACAAATCACCAATTATCTTGCGAATCGGTTCTGGAAATTTTCTAACTAATGTAGGCACAGCAAAAATCTGATCACCCTCTGCCAATTGTGGATTTTTAAGTAAATCTACAATTTCGATACTGTAAATTCCTTTCAAATGTTCCTCGGCATATTTTTTTATATTTTCGAGCGCCGTTATTGATTTTGGCGTTTGTCCTGCTATATATAATCTCAATTGCCACTCGGCTACAACTTCTTTTTTCATCTTAATTGTTTTTTTTAGAAGCCAGTTTTTCCTGCAATTCTTCTGTAGCTTTCAGGATGCTTAATTCTTCTTCGGCAGATTCGAATTCATTTTTAAGGGCTTCTATATTGGCTTCAAGAACTTTGCGCTTGCGCTCGATTTCACGGTCTTTTCGGCTAATTTCATTTTGTAGCTTGATTTCAGAAATAGTTCTCTTAAACTGGTGCGATTGTCTGGCAGCACCGGTAAGTATACCTTGCGGGCCTAATTCTACATCCAGTAATTCTATACCGCTGTTGGTAATAATAAATTCTCTTACCTGATTCGAATGTCCCATTCCTCGCGCTTTTACAATAAAAATTCCGCGGTTTCTTTCGCCAATTCCTTCCATATCACGAACCGTAATCCAGGTATCGACCAATGATGATACAGATTCTTCTGCAAGATCAGGTCTTAAATTATCGGTTTGTTTATTTAATGACGTAAAAAGGGCCGTAATATTATTTGCTTTTAGCATATCGATAAGCCTTACCAGCATCGAACGGACTTCATGCTCGCTTCCTACCGATATCAAATTACTAATAGGGTCAATAATTATTGTGGTAGGTTTAAATTCCCTGATTAATTTTCGAAGTGTAAGCAGATGCAGCTCCAGACCATTAAGCGACGGACGTGACGAATGAATTTGCAAAGTACCGTCTTCAATATGTTTTTGAAGATCAATACCAATAGATTTCATGTTTCGAACCAATTGCTGTGGCAATTCTTCAAAAGCAAAATAGATTGTTTTTTCTTTCTTTTCGCATTGCTGATTGGCAAAATAACATCCAATTGTTGTTTTTGCTGTACCGGCAGTTCCGGAAACCAATATATTGCTTCCGCGATAAAATCCGCCACCTTCAAACATATCGTTTAATCCGGGAACTCCTGTAGGGATTATATCTGACGAAACTTCATTGTCGAGTTTTAATGAGGTAATAGGCAGTACCGAAATTCCGTCTTCATCAATTAAAAAGGGATATTCGTTTGTACCGTGTGTTGATCCTCTGTATTTTACAATTCGAAGTCTTCTGGTAGAGACCTGCTCGATTACACGGTGGTCCAGAACTATAACACAATCTGAGACGTATTCTTCCAGTCCCTGACGAGTCAGGGTCGCTTCGCCACGTTCTCCGGTTATAATTGCTGTAACTCCTTTGGTTTTAAGCCAATGAAATAATCTTCGCAATTCGGCTCTTAGAATCGCCTGATTGTCAAGACCTGCAAAAAGAGATTCGATCGTATCGAGCACAACACGTTTTGCTTTTATCGAATCAATGGCATGTCCTAGCCTGATAAATAAACCATCAAGGTCATATTCGCCGGCTTCTTCTATTTCAGATCTTTCGACCCTTACGTGATCTACCACGAGTTTTTTTTCTGCTTTAAGCTCATCGAGGTCAAAACCAAGGGATTTAACGTTTAAAGTAAGGTCGTCTGAAGGTTCCTCAAAAGACATGAAAACTCCGGGTTCGTTATACTCTGTAATACCTTTGATAAGGAATTGCATTGATAACAATGTTTTTCCGCAGCCGGCGCCACCACAGATTAAAGTAGGGCGTCCTTGTGGAAATCCGCCATCTGTAATCTCATCAAGGCCGTCTACTCCAGTAGGAGTTTTGGGAAATATAAAACTATGTGATTTTGTTTGTTCTTGCACGATATCTAATATTCTGTTTACTCAAATATACGTTTTCTTAGAATAGTAACAAATACTATTTATTACTCTTTTAACAGCTGTTTAGAGAATTTAGTATATTTTTTTTGGAAGATATTACTCCATAAAGAAAAAAATAATAATAAATAAAGACAAAGTTCAATGGGATAAGTTGCTCAAAAAAGGATTATTAATTGATGATTAAATCTATATTTTTAGAATATTGAGATAATAAAGGTTTACCATTAAAACTATTGGTCATCGTCCAGGGAATAAGTTTTCTGTTTTCGATGATTTCTTTTTTAGAATAAACAAGACTGAAATATAATTCTAAATCAGTTGCATCTTTTGGCACACCTTTGTTTTTGGATTCCTGGGGAATATCTTCATAATAATATCGGGATTGCTTTAAAACCGGATATTTATCAAGTAAATAATCATTTAAAGTAAGTGAAGCACTATCGCCTTTGTATAAATCTTCAGATAATATAGGAGTGATGGTTAGGTTTTTAATATGTTGCTGTAAGTTTTGATATTGATCTGAAGTCATAGAAAAATCAGATTCCTTCAAATTATCTTTTTGAGACAATTGTCGGATAACCGAAAGTCGGACATAATCGCCATCGATTTCGATAACTTTAAACACAAAATAATATTTTTGATAGCTCTGACTTCCGTTTATACCTGTTTCTTTACTAAAAATAAAGCTTCCTAATTGCAGTTGATGTGCTTTGGTACTGATCGCTTTTTTCCAGATATAAGGTTTGTAGACTTTTTCCCGAATAACATAAAAAACGACTAAAACGATAACAGAAACCAGGATTATTTTTTTCATTTGTTTTAAAAGTAGGAGAGAAGTACTGGTACAAATATCAATAAAATTTAATTAGGATTGAAGAAAAACGAGTAGGCAGTCCCGATAATTATCGGGATAAAATAGTAGATTGATTAAAAAAAATCTGCTTGATCTGCGTGAAAAAAATTAAACACATAGCTACATAGTTTTTAGGAGGGCGTAAAAGACGTTTCACTTAAAATATTACTGCATAGCGCAATTACGGAGCTATAGGACAAACTATTAAATTGATTAAAAAAAATCTGCTAAATCTGGGTGAAAAAAATTAACACATAGCTACATAGTTTTTAGGAGGACGCAAAAGGCGTTTCACTTAAAATATTACCGCATAGCGCAATTACGGAGCTATAGGATAAAATAGTAGATTGATTAAAAAAAAAATCTGCTAAATCTGCTGGATCTGCGTGAAAAAAATTAAACACATAGCTACATAGTTTTTAGGAGGGCGCAAAAGACGTTTCACTTAAAATATTACCGCATAGCGCAATTACGGAGCTATAGGACAAACTATTATATTGATTAAAAAAATCTGCTAAATCTGCTTGATCTGCGTGAAAAAAATTAAACACATAGCTACATAGTTTTTAGGAGGGCGTAAAAGTCGTTTCACTCAAAATATTACTGCATAGCGCAATTGTGGAGCTATAGGACAAACTATTAGATTGATTAAAAAAAATCTGCTGAATCTGCTAAATCTGCTTGAAAAAAATTAAACACATCGCTACATAGTTTTTAGCAGGGCGAAAAAGGCGTTTCACTTAAAATATTACCGCATAGCGCAATTACGGAGCTATAGGACAAACTAGTAGATTGATTAAAAAAATCTACGAAATCTGCTTGATCTGCGTGAAAAAAATTAAACACATAGCTACATAGTTTTTAGGAGGGCGCAAAAGGCGTTTCACTTAAACTATTACCGCATAGCGCAATTGTGGAGCTATAGGACAAACTATTAAATTAATTAAAAAAAAAATCTGCTAAATCTGCTGGATCTGCGTGAAAAAAATTAAACACATAGCTACATAGTTTTTAGGAGGACGTAAAAGGCGTTCTACTCAAAATATTACCGCATAGCGCAATTACGGAGCTATAGGACAAGCTATTAGATTGATTAAAAAAAATCTGCTAAATCTGCTGGATCTGCGTGAAAAAAATTAAACACACAGGATTTTAAGAATCCAGCCAGATCTTAAAATGATTGATTTCTTTTTTGCTTAAAATAATAGGTTCTGTATCGGGAACGGCAACATTAAACAAAATTTCTATTTTTTGACTGGAGTGCTTAATGATTTCCTGAATATGATGACGGTTGATAATGTATTTTCGGTTTATTTTGAAAAAAAGCGCAGGATTGAGCTTGCCAGCAAGATCTGTAAGATTACTGTTGTACAGGTAGCTACTGCCAGAATTGGTGTAAATAAACAGGTGTTTTCCTGTGGCAAAAAAATAAGTAATCGAAGTGTCATTGACAGAAATAAGTTTGTCTCTGTGGCTGACCAAAAAATGGTGCTGAACAGTGCTTTGATTTTCGATTTCGACCAATGATTCAACAATAAGGTTGGTATTAAAAGTTTTTTTGATGTTTTCATACTTCACCAGAGCTTCTAATAATTCTTCTTCTTCATAAGGTTTTAGAAGATAATCTATGGTAAAATGTTTAAACACTTTTACAGCATAAGAATCATAGGCGGTAATAAAAATAACGGGGCATGAAACAGGGGCTTGTTCAAAAATGTCAAGACTCTTGCCATCTCCCAAATGAATATCCATAAAAGCAAGATCAACCACATTCGTTTTAAAAAAAGCAACGGAATCTTTTACAGATTTTAGTACCGTTATTTCGTTTATCGAGATTATGCTTTGTTGTTCTAATATTGATTTTAGATAGCTTGAAGCCAGATGTTCGTCTTCAATAATAACTATTTTCATTAGGTATAATTTTATGTAAAGTTAAAAAAAAAGCTCCGTTAAAAACGGAGCTAATTTAATTACAATTCAGGATTGTTTAATCGGGCTTCTTGCGGAAATGGCAATGTATATCGCGGATCATTTTCGAGTAAAGTATAGTTCTCACAATTGAAGGTATGGATGATTTGTTTTTGAGTAGTTCTTCTTAAATCAAACCAACGCTGTCCTTCGATAACAAACTCACGTTGTCTTTCCTGAGCTATAAAATCAAGAAGTTGTGTTTGTGTCATTGCGGCAATCGATGTGCTTAATTGATTAAAGCCTGTCGCCGTATATCTGTTCTTGATAAAAGTCAGTAAAGTTGCTCTTGCGGTTGGCAAATCGCTTAATTGCGCAGATGCTTCTGCTTTTGTCAAGTATAACTCAGCAGTTCTAAACGTACATTTTTGATTGATATCGCCTCCTTTTTTAAACTTGAATTTGCTTCCGCTTGCTTGAAAATACAAAGCAAAACGCAAATCGTTTGTTTTATCGTAAACACCCGTTAATGCAGGTGATACAAACGAAGCTCCTTTGAGCAGGTTGATAAAAGTATCTTCAAGCGCTAGTATAGATTCCGGACCATTGTACAGGTTTGGCAAAACGGCTTTTGTATTCAGGTTTGCTAAAGCATTATTGTAGGTCATTGCTTTATCTGCGGCTTCGATAGCTTTGGCCCATTCTTTTTGGTACAGATAAATACGGGATTCCATTGCATACAAGGCAACTTTCGAGAAACGATAATTGATACCGGCTGTCTGAGTGTCTAAGTTTAGCAGTTTTTTTGCCTCTTCTTTATCAGAATGAATCTGTTTGTAAATTACAGCTACACTTTCAGGAACATAAGCTTGTTCTAAATCAATTTCTAAGGCCAATGGCACCCCTTTGTCTGTTGCTGCTGTTGCTGCATTGTAAGGTTTTGCAAACAAGTTAATCAAATCAAAGTAAGTTAGTGCTCTTAAGGCATAAGCTTCTCCTATCAATTGATCTTTCTCTGGTGATGATGCTAATTTTTTGCTTGCTTCATTGATGATTACATTCGTATAGAAAATCCTGTTGTACAAACCGGCATACGGAAAAACGTTTGTAAGTTTATCAGGATTGGTATCTTTCCAGATAAAAATGTCTCTGTAATAAAAAGAGTTGTCATTATCTTCATTCAAAAACAATTCGTCGGTTCTTAAAGCAGACAATGATTTATGCGCCTGATAAGCAGAATATCCTTTGGTTAATACTGCTCTGTAATCTGTCAGGGTTTCCGGAATTACTTTACCAATTGGTTTAACATCAAGATAGTGATCACAGCTTATAGTAGTGATGGCAACACTGGCAAAGAATACGTATTTTAATATATTTTTCATTTTAAGTCAGTTTAAAAAGTTAGGTTACATCCTAAAGACAATGATCTTGGGATTGGTTGTGCATAGATATTTCCGTATGTTTCAGGATCAAAGTACCCTTTGTAATCAGAACTGATTACGAATAAGTTTCTACCTTCTATACTAAATCTAATGTTATCCATAAACATACTATTCGTTGCTTTTTTAGGCAAAGTATATCCAAAACGAACACTGCTTAAACGCATAAAACTCATTTCGTGCACCCATGTATCCAGATAGTTGTACATTTCGATTTGGTTTCCGCCAGAATACCATTGGTACGCCATCCATGAATCTCCTGTTCCTGAAGTTTCGCTTGTAATACCCGGTATGTTTGAGCTTGTATTAGTTGGTGACCATGCTTTTAAGGCATCTGTAGTATAGTTTTGACCACGATCTAATGTTGTACCATTAAAAGTAGGTTTTTGTACTACAGTTTGCTTGATGTTGAAAGTAGTAGCAATAGTAAGATCAAAATTACTCACTTTGAACGTGTTAGTAAAACCTCCTGTAAATTTAGGATCTAAATCTCCAGCATACGTAAACAAGTCTCTTGTGTCTGCATCTGAAAGTTTTGTTGTAGAGAGTACTCCCGGAAATACATCTGCGTAGGGGTCATAAAGGGCAAAAAAGGTTTGTGAGTTTACAGTTTCTCCTTTTTTATTTACAAATAAAGGATAACCATTTTCATCAATTCCTGCAGTTTTTAATGCGAATACCGCATTGACCGGGAGGCCTTCTCTAGAAGGTAAATAACTGTTTGATCTTACCTGAATACGATCTACATTACTTTTATTGTGAGCGAAATTAATCGTTGTACTCCATTTAAAATTTGGATTATTTATGTTTTGTGTAGACAAAGCAATTTCAAATCCTTTATTGGTTACCTGCGCCCAGTTAGCGTTTGTAAATTCGAATCCGTTTTCAAGAGGCAGAGATTGTAAACCAATCAAATCGGTACTTTTTCTACCATAAACATCTGTTACAATGTTGATACGATTGTTGAACAAACCAAGGTCCATCCCAAAGTTGGTATTGGTGGTTTTCTCCCATCTTAATTTATCATTTGGTGGTGACGATACAGAAATAACAGGCTCTGTTTGTCCCGGTAAGATAACCGTTGTCTGGTTTTGTCCTACTACAAAAGGAGAGGTGTTTTTGTCGATGTTTCCTTGTAAACCGTAAGAAGCACGTAATCTTAAATTAGAAATTACAGCACTTTCTTTCAAGAAATTTTCTTCAGATACTAACCATGAACCTGACACTGCCCATAATGGCAAGTATTTGTATTTAGGATCTGCACCAAATAAATCTGATCCGTCGTAACGAACACTTCCAAAGAAAGTATATTTTCTATCGTAAGTATAAGATGCTGTTGCAAAAAAGGAAGCAAATGCATTTTCGTTTTCATTCTTTTGATACGTTCTCCAGTTTGCATTAGCCGCAGAATTTGCATTTGGAAAAGTAATTTGAGTTGTAGTCAGTGTTTTTGGATCAAAACCAAATCCTTTTGTAGCAATAGAAGTACTGTTGTTTCTTCTTAACTCATTTCCGGCCATAACCTCTATCTCATGTTTACCATTGATAGTGGTGCTGTAGTTAAGCATTGTTTTCCAGTTGTATTGAAAAAAGTCTGTGTTTGAGTTTTGAATGATTCCTCCGGCAGGAAGGAAAAAAGTATCACCATCATCTGTAAAAATACGTGATTTTTCTCTTTCTTTTCTGGTATAGTAAGTTTCCTGAGCGGCATATTTTTCAGATGCATTATTGTCAAACTGTAAACCAATTTGTGTACTTGCTTTTAAGCCTTTTGCAATTCTGTAATCAATATCAAGTATCGCTTTTACAGATCTTGTTGTTAATTCGTAATTGGTATTTGCTCTTTCTTCTAAGATGTTAAAAGGAATATAATTACCTGCGTATCCTCTGATATCTTTGTCATAATTGTAACTTCCGTCAGCATTTAGCGGAGTTAGGTATGGGTTTACATTTCTGGAGTAATTAGAAGGATTTGTATAAGCATCTGCATCTGTAATATAAGATTGTTTTTTGCTTTGAGTACCAAATATTCCAATACCTACATGTAATTTATCGGTTACCTCGTAGTTGTTTTTTAAGGTAAGATTGTATCTTTTAAAACCTGTTCCAATAGTAGTACCTTGTTCATCATACGCCCCTAAAGAGAAATAGTAATCAGATTTTTCTCCACCACCGGACAAGCTTAATGCATATTGTTTGTTGATCGCACTTTGGTACAACAAATCACCCCAATTGGTATTATTGCTTCTTAAAGTGTTGATCGAATTTTGTGTTGCAGGACTTAGAGACGAAAAACCTCCCGATCTATAGGCTCCTAATTCATTAGCCTGGTTTAGAATACGGGAAATTTCTCCGTTTGTGTCTCTGTAAGTCAAATCCTCTCTAGAAGCTAGCGAAAGTTCAAAATCTACTTTTTGAGATGAATTTAAAAGGTTTAATTTAGAAAAATCAGGTTTTTGAGTCACGAAAGTATTTACGCTAAAGTCTACTTTCATGCTTCCTTTTCTTCCTTTTTTAGTTGTTACCACAATAACTCCGTTTGCAGCTCTTGCACCATAAATTGCAGTTGCAGCAGCATCTTTTAGTATGGTAATATCTTTGATGTCTTCAGGGTTTAAACCTGCTATAGAAAAATTGTTTAATACATCGATATTGTCTTTGTCATAATTTTGAGGAACATCATTTCCTTCCAGAGGTAAACCATCCAGTACCCATAATGGGTCCTGAGCTCCTGAAAGTGAGGCTGTACCACGAATTCTGATTTTAGATATTGTTCCCGGAGCTCCCGTTTGTTGCGTTACCGCTACACCCGCAACCTGACCAATTAACATTTGATCCAAACTTGCAACACCCGCTTGTTTGATATCTGCCATCTCGACTTGTGCAACAGCCGATGTTAATTTTCTTTTTTCGATTTTTTGGTAACCCGTTACTACAATTTCTTTTAATTCGCTTAAATCAGATTTTAAAGAAATAGTATAGTTATTTTGTCCTGTAATATCAATTGTATAAGGTTGGTAACCTACATAAGTTACTCTTAAACTCTTCATACTATTGTTGATCTTAAATTCAAATGTACCATCAAAATCGGTTACGGTTCCTAAGCTGGCACTTTGAATTACGCCTTTTTGTTGGGTGTTGTTTGATACGGAACTGTTCTCAAGAAAAACAGTAACTCCCGGCATTGGCATTCCGTCTTTTGCATCGAGCACCTTTCCTTTTATAGTCCTTTCCTGCGCATACCCAGATAGGGTAAGAAGGAAACTCAGCATGTAAAATAAATTCTTCATTGGGTTGTTTTTGGATTTGTGTTAATTATAATGTGTTGTTTAATGCTTTTTCGATACGCTGAATCAAATCAAAATAATGGTTTCTGGTTTCCTGATTTCCAATATTTCTTTTTGCTTTTAATAAGTGTAAAACCTGATTTAATTCTCCTTTTTTATCAGATGTAACTTCAGAAACTCTTTTTAGGGAAGACTGATTAATATTGCGTGCCATTTTAGATTCTTCGAGATAATCACATAAATGCGGCATACTTAAAGTTTCTTCTAACTGAATGCTTTTCTTGGCATCTGTTTTTTCAAAAAGCTTATTTGTCGAAACAATCAGCACATCGACATAATTTTTCTGAGTCATACGCTCCATAATCGTTAGCGATTTGTTCTGGATCGTAGGAGCAAAAATGCTCTGGTGTATTGTTTTGAATAATTGTGTTACGGTATACACATTTTCTTTAGCTTCATTACGCTGAAACAACTCATTTTCTGTAATCCTCAACAAACGGTCGTCGCTTAATAAGTTGTATATCACGCTGTATTGCAATTCTCTGGCAAGCGTATAAGGCGTATACTCAAAAGGTCCCAGAGGAGAATCTTTTAATGGGTTTGTTTTATCCAGAATTGGGTTAAAGAATAACCATTCCGGCAATTTGATACTATTGTTTAATAAGTAAGAAACCGCTCTTTTCTGGATCGCAGCCGGAACCGCAACATAACTTGGTTTGTTATCGCCATGAACTGTTGTGTTCAGGTAGATACCACCAACATTGGTTAAAACATGATAGTTATAAAGATTCCATTGACCAATTGCACCTATATATAGTTTGCCCGTTTCGTAATATGATTCGTCTTTATCATACGTCCATTCCAGGATTTTGGCAACAACCCTTTTAAGGTTTTTAAGTCCGTATTCGCTTGCTTTCATGGCATCATCGCCTAAATCTTCAGACTGCGAACGAGGATCTATTGTGCTGTCACCATCTTGTTGTTCTCCATAAAAATAAACAGGATCGTTCTGGTTTTTGGTAATCAAAGCGTTTAGCGCATTGTGTTCTTCAATTTGATCCGCATACCATCTGTAACCCCATTCGATAGCATATTTATCATATTCACCAATTTTTGGCGTAATGGCTTCGACGTTGTCTTCCGGTTGTGCAATATAATTGTAACGTGCATAATCCATGATCGAAGGCGCTGTTCCTCCCATTTTTGCTGTAAAAGCCGCAGATCGAAGCGATTCTACCGGATAAGCAAACGAAGCTCCCATATTATGCTTAAGACCAAAAGTGTGCCCCACTTCGTGAGACGATACAAAACGTATCGCTTCGCCCATGTGTTCGTCGCTAAATTTGTTTGCTCTTGCTTTTGGGTCGATTGCACCGGTTTGTATGCGCATCCAGCTTTGTAGTGACGTCATAACATTATGCCACCAGATAATATCAGATTCGATAATCTCACCACTTCTTGGATCTACAACTGCAGGTCCCATCGCATTCGATTTTTGAGAAGCTACATATGTAATAACCGAATACCGTACATCATCGATATCAAAATCAGTATCGGCTTCAGTAGGTTCTTTTGCAATTACAGCATTTTTAAAACCGGCTCTTTCAAAAGCAGCTTGCCAATCGCGAACTCCTTCTATAATATACGAGCGCCATTGTTTGGGTGTCGACGGATCGATATAATAAACAATAGGTTTTTTAGGTTCTACCAATTCGCCTTTGCGGTATTTTTCGATATCTTCCTTTTTAGGCTCTAATCGCCAACGCGTGATTAACTCTTTTTCGAGCATTGCATGCTGGCTGTCGCTAAAATACCAGTGCTTTTCAGCAAAATATCCAATACGTTTGTCTGCAAAACGAGCCTGCATAGGTACTTTGTCTAATAAAATAATATTTGAAGTTACTCCAAGCGTAACAGACAGCGCAGGACCACCTTCGTTTACAGAAGTAGTAAGCTGCGATTTGACTACGATATTTTTAGGAAAAGTTTTCACACTTTCTATATACGAAAGCTCAGATTTTACAGATCCTCCAAAACCAATGTTGCTTAAAACATCATTGAAACTTTTTTGTTTTCCGTCAAAAACTTTGTTTGCTTTAATGACAACCGAAGTCGAATCGTTGTTTTTGGTTTCGATATCAAAAACTTCTATTATAGATTCTGAAAAATTGCTATTTACAGATGCAGTTATAGCGTCTCCAACAGGAGAGGAAACTTTAGGCACAGATGATTTTACCCAAACTTTTTTGGCAACAAGATCTTTATGAAAAGTAATGATCTTGTTTTCGTAATTCATTCCTTTATTTAATCCCGCATCATTAACCGGCAAAGGAACATTTGAAATTTTATTGACAACCAGAAATTCTCTTTGAAAAAGCGAATCGTTGATCTCTAAATATAAATCTGTTTTAACCTGAATCGTATTGAACAATCCTTTCTTGAAAGTTCCTTTTTTTATAAGATCATCATATTTTTGTCCTTTCGAATTTTTTAATGAATCTTTTACTTGTTCTGTTTTGTCTTCTTTATTTTTTTTATTCTTTTTTTGAGCAATCACAGTACCGGCATTCAATACTAATACCGCTAAAGCGATATTTTTTAGATTTCTCAACATTGCCTTTTCTTTCATAGAAAGTTAAGTTTAGGTTAATTTTTTGCTAAAAATATTGCAAGGCTAACGTTAAAAAAAACAAAAAGGAGTGAGTGGCTTTTTTTCGGGAGTGAATGATTTTTTTTTATCCAATTAAGGGCAAAATGCAAGTAAAATCTCCGTCTTTTTTGAAGGCTTCAAAATCATTTTTATTATAATAATTATAGATACTTGCTAAGTATTTGTGACCAAACTTGGATTCTTTCTCGAAGTTTTGCTTTTCGTTTAAGTTATTGGTAATAATTACAACATTTTCGTTGATGTCAATTGTGATTTGCAGAGGGTTTTCTTCAGATGCTATATTGTGTTTTATGGCATTTTCGACCGCAATCTGAAAAGCCAGATACGGTACTTTTTTGGCCAGAATATTTTCGTCCTGAATGTTAATTGTAAAAACAAATTCGTTTGTAAAACGCGTTTGTTGCAAAAAGATGTATTTCTCTATAAATAGTAACTCTTCCTGAACCGTAACAATATTATTGACAGGAGGATTAATAAGATAGCGGTAAATTTTGGAAAGATTTAGCGTAAACTTTCTTGCAACTCCGGTATTACTGTCAATAAGCATATAAAGCGAATTGAGCGAATTGAATAAAAAGTGCGGATTGATTTGTTCTTTTAACTGGTGCAGCTGAATTAGGGCTTTTTCTTTATTGATCTTTTCATTTTCGACCAAAAGATTATTTTTTTCTTCGGCAAGCACTTCTTTTTCCTGAAAATTTTTGCGCGTAAAAACGGTAAACAGGTAAAAGAACAATATTAGAATTGCCGTTGTAATAAAGTAAATCAACGAAGCATACTTTTGAACCGCTTCGACATCTTCGTTTGAGATTTTTTTAGGAAAGTTGATCGATATGTACCAATGCGTCCCTTTTACATTTAATCGTTTTGTATAGCGCACAATATCCAGTCCCAAATATTCTGAAATTGCAATGGTTCTGTTAATAGGATATTTGGTCGTTAAAGTCGTATCTGCCGGATGTAGATTTGAAATTTTAAAAACATTTTTCTTCAAAAGTTTTACTTCCGGATGATAGAGTATTGTTCCTTTTTCATCAAAAACAAAAGCATAACTGGTAGTTTGCTGTTCCAGATTCATAAAGCAGGATTGCAATGATCGCAGGTTAATATCGTACCCATATCGAACTATGGTTCCGTTTGCCGCTACAGCCCTGAAGATTATACGCCATAAAAAAACAGAACCGTCTTTTATAATAGTATTAAACTGGTCTTTATCTCCGTTTTGAACTATAAGTTTAGTAAGGGAAGATTCCAGATTACTACTGTTTTTAGAAGTCGTAAATTCTGATTTTTGGTCGTTGATCTTAAACCAGTTGTTTTTTACCAAACTGTCATTGGCATGAATGGCACTTAAAACCTTTAGATTATCAGATAAATTTTTAGAATTACTAATCGCTATAACATGTACGATTTCTTTTTGCGTATCCAGAAAGCTTGAAAATTCCCGGGCTATAGTTTCCTGTTTTTTTACCAAACTACGTTGCTCCGTATCACTTTTTGTTTTTTCGGTTATCTGCGTGATTAAACCACTTAAAACATAAGTCGAAATTAAGGTAAGAATAATAAAAATGATTCCTAAAATGAAGAAGTTCCTGCCGGAAAAAGTATTTTTTAAAGTAAATTTCAAAAGTAAAGATTAAAAAATAAGAGCATATTTCAGCTCTTATTACACTGTGGTTTTAATTTTTTCGTGTGCAAATATAAAACTTTTTGTCTGATAGCCTTTTAGTTATAAAAAGTTAACACCTATTTCGACAAGTCGTTTAGTAAAAATCTTGTTAACGGAAGAATAAGGTTAAAATTAATTCAGATTAATAAGTTGCGGTCCAAATTCTTCATAAAAAATATTACTTTGATTTATATTTAAATCGATCAGCGCCTCATATTGTGTTTTTATAAAAATTTCCGGTCCACAGATATAGAATTTTGCGTTTTCTAATAAAATAGAATCTTTGCATTTAGATAGATCAACACGACCTTCGATAATCTGGTCTGATGCATCAGGTTTTTGTAGCGTATCATAAAAAGTAAAAGTTTCGAGCCATTTTACCTCTTGTTTTAAAGTGGCAATCTGATCCCTGAAAGCATGAACAGTTTCGTTTCTGCAACCGTGTATCCAAACTGTTTTTTTGTTTTGTATTGCGTTTAGATTTGTTTCAAGCATACTCAACATTGGTGTTAACCCAACGCCACCGCTAATTAGGATCAACGGATTTTGGGAATCTTTTTCTAAGTGAAATAATCCTGCCGGAGCCGAAATTGAAATTACATCACCTTCTGATTTTGAATGAAGGGTTTTTGAAACCAAACCAGATGGATTAGTACCAATTCCGATTTCTTTTTTTACTGAGATTCGATAATATTCGGCATTAAAAGCACTCGATAAACTATATTGTCTGGGTTGTAGAAAGCCTAATTCAGCAACAAAAACCTGAACGCTTATAAATTGTCCCGGATCAAAATCTGTAATTTTTTGTCCGTCTTCCGGATAAAGATAAAAGGATTTAATTTCGCTGGATTCCTCTGTTATTTTTTTTATGACAAAATTTCTCCAGCCATTCCAACTTCCGGGTTTCGCAGCATTTTGCTCATACAATTCTTTTTCGAGATCGATCATAATTTGTGCAAGCTCATAATAAGCAACCGTCCAGGCCTCGAGAATTTCGGGAGTTGCAGCATCGCCTACAACTTCTGCGATAGAAGCAAGCAATTGCGTTCCTACGATTTTATATTGTTCCGGCTGGATGTTCAGGCTTCTGTGTTTAGTTCCTATTCCTCTCAAAACAGGAATCAATACACCAGGAGCATCGATATTCTCGGCATAAGCCAGCACGGCATTTGCCAAAGCCGATTTTTGTCTTCCATTTGCCTGATTTCCCATATTAAAAATGTTTTTTAACTCAGGATGATGCTTGAACATTCGGGCATAAAAGTAAGTGGTTAGATCTTCTCCGTTTGATCTTAAAATAGGAATTGTAGCTTTGATTAATTCTTTTTGATGTGGATTCATTTTGATAATTTGAATTTGGATTTAAATTTTTAAGTAGTACTAAACTCTTTTTAGAATTTATAGTTACAAATTTAAACCAGCCACAAAGCTCTATTTTATGATTCAAATCATAAGGATCTTATCAAAACAAAATTGTTACGCCTGTTTTTTCTATGTGTTAAAATAGTTAAAGTAAAGAATGAAACTAAACAAACTCCTTTTTTAGCTGAAGATGTTCCAGCGTTTTCCCAACCAAAGTTTTCACACCAACAATTTTAAAACCTAATTTTAAATAGAGTTTTTTGGCACTTGGGTTTTCTTCTTCGACCAGCAATCCCAAAGTCAGATTATTTTGAGTTACATATTCCTCAATCAAAAACTGCAATATTTTAGAGCCAATACCTTTTCCCTGACATTTGGGATTTACACCCAGAGAATCAATATAAAATTCGCCGCTTTGCGTTTCATCTTCAGGATCAAAATCCGGATTAAAATTCAGGCGAACATAATCAACAACAGGTTTTCTTAAAGTATGTATTTTTGCTCCGTCATAAACGGAGACAGCGCCTATAATTTCGTCTTGGTCTATGGCAACAAAACAATTTTGGTAGGAGTATTGGTTATTTTCTGTTTCAACAAAATGAAGCAGGAAATAATAAGCCGTTTTATACTCTTTTATCCCAATAAATTTATAGATTATTTCTTCCATCGCAAGCAACAAATGTGTTGCTATAATTTCAGAATCTTCAAAAGTTGCTTTTCTAATCGTCATGTTTTTTCTTTTATGATGTTACAAAATTACGGTAACTTTTAAATATTGGCGTTTTTTAGTTGTTTAATGCTAAAATCGATTCCTTTTTTTGCGTTTTCGATAAAACAGGGCGCCTTAAAACGGGTTTGTTTTTAGGGTTTAAAAAACTTAAAATCAATTAGTTAGTTGAATTTAAAAAGTGTAAAAAATACAAATCTCAAAGCAGGGAATAGCAATTGAAAAATAGGTATGCACGACTAAATTATTTTTCAGAACCTTAATTTTTTGTAGTAAAAAGATTATTTTTTAGAGTTTTACTGTTGATAAGTGTTTTTGGAAAAGGGTAGATTGATACCTCTTTTTTATGTTGATAACTCTATTTAGATTTGATACAAATAACTGATGTTACGGCTATTAGCCATTATTATATTGCTGTTGATAAAAAGTAGTTTTTTACCGGGATTAAGGGTCGCTTAACCTGTTGATAATTGAATGGTTTTTTAACATCAAAAGAGGGGCAAAAGAAGAACTGTGGGTTAATTTTGTACAGATCGAAATGACGTTTAAAACTCCCCGATAAACGAATCATTTTTATTCCTGATAAGTCACCATTTAATATTATATATATGTCTATTTTCGATAAAAGAATCAATTATAAACCTTTTGAATATCCAGAGGTATTGCAATTTACAGAAGCCATCAATAAAGCCTATTGGGTTCATACCGAAGTTGATTTTACGGCTGATACTCAAGACTTTCATTCGCATTTGAATGCTGCTGAAAAAACAGCAATCAAAAATAGTTTATTGGCAATTGCACAAATTGAAGTAGCGGTAAAAAGTTTTTGGGGCAATATTTACGAGCACTTTCCAAAACCGGAATTCAATGGTTTAGGCAGTACTTTTGCCGAGTGTGAGTTCAGGCATTCAGAGGCTTATTCGCGTCTTTTGGAGGTTTTAGGCTATAATGATGAATTCGAAAAATTAATGGATATTCCGGTTGTGCGCAAGCGTGTCGATTATCTTTCGGATGTGCTTAAAGATACCAAATCACAAGACAATAAAAAATATGTAGTATCACTGATATTATTCAGTATTCTGATCGAAAACGTATCCCTTTTTAGTCAATTTGCTATTTTATTATCGTTTACGAGATTTAAAGGATACATGAAAAACGTTAGTAATATTATTGCATGGACTTCTATCGATGAGCAAATTCATGCCAATGGCGGTATTTACATTATCAATAAAATACGCGAAGAATTTCCGGATTATTTCGATGAGCAAACTTTAGACCTTGTTCGTGAAACAGTCAAAAATTCGATAAGTGTAGAAGCAGACATATTAGATTGGATATTTGAAGATGGTGAAATCGAAAGTATCAAAAAAGCAGATTTGGTGAACTTTATGAAATTTAGAATCGACGAAAGTCTGACTCAAATTAATATTCCAACCATATTTAATGTTGCGCCCGAAGATTATAAAGCAATGGCGTGGTTTGAGGAAGAAGTTTTTGCGAATAGTCTGGATGATTTTTTTGCAAAAAGACCGGTAGAATATACCAAACATGACAAAAGTATTACCGCAAACGACCTTTTCTAAAAACAGCAATTGACAAGTATGAAGACAATAATAGACACAATTTCAGGAAATAGTGCTCCGTTAAGCGAAGCCGATAATAAAATGTGGTGGAAAAACTCTGAAAGTGAACAAATTTTAAATCGTGGTTACCTCTTAAAGGGGGAAACTGTAGAAGGTGCAATTGACAGAATTTGTACTGCTGCGGCAAAAAGACTTTATAAACCGGAGCTAAAAGAGTCTTTTGTAGAAATGATCGAACGGGGCTGGATGAGTATTAGTTCGCCTGTTTGGGCTAATATGGGAACAGAGCGCGGTTTGCCAATATCCTGTTTTAATGTTCACGTTCCTGACGAAATCGAAGGAATTACCCATAAATTAGGCGAGGTTATCATGCAAACCAAAATTGGTGGAGGAACATCGGGCTATTTTGGAGAATTGCGCGAAAGAGGAAGCGCCGTAACGGACAACGGAAAGAGTAGTGGAGCTGTAAGTTTTATGAAACTTTTTGATACTACCATGGATACTATCTCGCAAGGAGGCGTTCGCAGAGGAGCTTTTGCAGCTTATCTGGATGTAGATCATCCGGATATTGAAGAATTTTTGAAGATCAAGAGCATCGGAAATCCTATTCAGAATTTGTTTACCGGAATCTGTGTACCGGATTACTGGATGCAGGAAATGATTGATGGCGATAGTGATAAAAGACAAATTTGGGCCAAAGTTCTCGAAAGCCGTCAGCAAAAAGGATTGCCTTATATCTTTTTTAGTGACAACGTAAACAAGAACAAACCACAAGTTTATAAAGATAAAAACCTGCGTATTAATGCCAGCAATCTTTGTAGCGAGATCATGTTGCCATCAAGTGTAGATGAATCGTTTATTTGCTGTCTTTCGTCTATGAACCTGGAACTTTATGAAGAGTGGAAAGATACTGAAGCCGTAAAATTAGCGATCTTTTTTTTAGACGCCGTTTTGCAGGAATTTATAGAAAAAACAGAAGGTAATTATTATCTGGCGGCAGCAAATCGTTTTGCCAAAAGACATCGTGCACTAGGACTTGGCGTACTGGGATGGCATTCGTATTTGCAAAAAAATATGATTCCGTTTGAAGGTCTTGAAGCCAAGATGAAAACCACAGAAATTTTTCAGCATATAAGTGACAAAGCAGATAAAGCAACTCAGGATCTGGCACGAATTTATGGTGAGCCTGAACTATTAAAAGGATACGGAAGACGCAATACCACCACAATGGCTATTGCACCAACAACATCATCATCGGCAATTTTAGGACAAACATCACCCGGAATTGAGCCTTTTAGCAGTAATTATTATAAAGCAGGTCTGAGCAAAGGAAATTTTATGCGTAAAAATAAATACCTTAAAATTTTACTTGAAGAAAAAGGACTTGATAATGAAGAAGTCTGGAGAGAAATCATGCTAAACGGCGGAAGCGTACAGCACATGAGCCAGTTAAGCCAGAATGAGAAAGATGTATTTAAAACCTTTAAAGAAATCAGTCAGTTAGAGATTATACAACAAGCTTCAATACGCCAGAAATATGTAGATCAGGGACAAAGTTTAAACCTTAACATCCCATCAGATCTGCCGGTTAAAGAAGTAAACCGTTTAATGATCGAAGCATGGCAATTGGGGGTTAAAAGTTTATATTACCAACGCAGTCAGAGTGTATCAAAAGAGCTTGTTGCAAGTCTTGTTACCTGTAGCAGTTGCGAATCATAAAAAACGAAAGCCGGATTTATCCGGCTTTTTTTATATCCAAAACAGTATCAAACCTTAGATTTTAACCTGCTTAAAGTTTCCTGAGAAATATTTATATAAGAAGCCACTATTTTATTGGGCAATCGTTTTACAATCGTTGGATTTATTTTGAGCAATAACTGGTATCTTTCGAGCGCATCCATAGTCGTAAATGACATTAATCTGTTGGTATTATTGACATAAGCCCTTTCTAAGTACCGGCAATAAAACTCTCTCCAAAGCGGAATAATTTGTATTAAATGATCAAAATCCTCGTGACTTATAAACAATAATTCTGATTTTTCGACCACCTGAATGTATTCTGTAGAAGGCAATTTGGTAATAAAACTCACCAATGCCGTTGCAATCTGATTTTCAAAAGCAATATATCGGGTTACGTCTTTTCCTTCTTCATTGATAAAAAAGATCCTCAGGCAGCCTTTGCCTACAAAATAGGTATTCTGACTGGTTTGTCCCGCCGAAAGCAAGAAATCATTTTTACCTTGTTGTAAAGGTTTAAAATACGACAAAATCGTACGGAGGTCTTCATCAGAAACCGCAATACGATCTTTTATATAAGAGCCAAGTTGTTCGTATATCATTATTGGTTATAATCTCTCACAAATTTGCGGTAATAAATAATATCTTCTATAGACAATACTACCAAATCGTGTTGTGCTGCAAAGCTAATGATTTTGTCAAGTTTTGCCATACTGCCATCTTCATTCATTAACTCACATAAAACTGCTTCCGGTTGTAAACCCGCTAATTTCATCAAATCTACACTACCTTCAGTATGTCCGTTTCGTTCGAGAACCCCATTATTTTTGGCACGCAACGGAAAAATATGTCCCGGTCTGGCTAAATCTGAAGCTTTTGCATTTAGCGCACTTGCCGCTTTAATCGTAGTGATTCGATCTGCTGCCGAAACTCCTGTGGTAACCCCTTTTTTTGCTTCGATCGTAATGGTAAAAGGAGTCTGGAAACTACTCGTGTTTTCCTGAACCATATAAGGCAATTCGAGATCATCTGCTTTTTTATTGGTCAGGCAAAGGCAAACAATTCCGCTGCATTCCCGAATCATCAGAGCCATATCTGAAACACTCATGTGGTGTGCCGAAAAAATTAAATCCCCTTCATTTTCCCGATTTTCATCATCGGTTAATAAAATTCCTTTTCCGTTTTGCAACTGCCGCAACGCATTTTCTACACGTTTTATACTTGTTAGACCAAATTTTTCCAGAGGATAGGTGAGTGTGCTTATCATTTTGCTTTGAATGTTTTTTGAAAATTAATAAGCAACAAATCTAAAGTTGTTAAACACGCAAAAGTTTGATATAGGTCAATAAAATGAGTTCGCTAATTTTAAGTTTGCCACGAATTACACGAATTTTCGCTAATTTCTTTTGTTGTGCTTGTGTTTAAAAAAGTTAGCCACGAATTGCACGAATTTTTGCTAATTTCTTTTGTGCTCTTTGAGAATAAAAAACAAAGATACCGACAATATTACGTTGATAAATTGGTCAAATGACTCATTATTAAGTTTGTGCGCAATCTTTAAAAAAATAATTTGTATAAAATGGTGTTATTCGTGGCAAACTTTTTTTTCCTCAAAATAATCGTGGCAAAAAAAATTATACCAGTTCAAGAAGTTTTGCAGTATCAATAACATTAGCAAATTCATTATGCAAACTTGCCAGAGAGATTTGATGCACTAACTCCGCTTCATATTTTTCTCCGTTAATCCCAATTCGGTCAAAAGTCGCCGTAGCATCCGAAATTAAATAAACATCGAATCCTAAATTCCCTGCCATTCTTGTCGTTGTAGACACACAATGATTGGTTGTAAGACCTACAATAACAAGCTTATTAATTTTAAGAGCATCTAATCGCTCCTTTAAGTCAGTTCCTATAAAAGCACTGTTTACATTTTTTGTAATTACGGGTTCTCCGGCAACAGGTTTTACTTCGTCTTTTATTTCGAATCCCGGATGAGAACCGTGCAATTTTGAGTTGGGTTGCAAAGAACTGTGAACAATATGAAAAACAGGTAATTCAAGCGTTCTCCATTGTTTGAGGATCTGAATCATTTTTGTTTCGGCATCCTTATTATTTCTGTTTCCGCCCCAATATTCTTCATCATTAAAACCTTTCTGAACATCAATTAGAATCAAGGCTGTATTTTGGTCTCTAAGCTTCATCTTTTTATAAATTAGATTATTAGATACAAATATACCGTTGTATTCAGGATCAAAAAAGGACAAAAGATAGTCGTTTTAAGACAGTCTTTTTTTAAGGACTGTAGGCAAAGCTTCAAGATGTGTTTCAAGAATAACGCGCAATTGTTTTGAGGTTTTGTAACCGCATAAATGGGCAATATGTTCTATTTTATAATCAGAATTGGTGAGCAGGCTTTTTGCCTTTTCGATTCTTAATTTAGTGCGGTATTCAGCAATGGTGATTCCCGTTTGTTTCTTAAAAATTCGGGTTAGATTTCTAGGGCCGATATGCACTAATTGGGACAAAAAATCGATTGTTGATGTTTTATCCAGATTTGAAATAATCCAATCCTGAAGGATATGAATTTTTTGGTCATGATGGTTTCGGTTTTGCAAATAAACACTTTCCTGTTTATCATTTCCGTGCCTTCGTTTATAAACTACCAGTTCTTTGGCTATTATAGCTGCGGTTTCTTTGTTGTGTCGCTGTTCGATAATATGCAATGCCAGATCGATTCCGGTTATAATTCCGGCGCTTGTATAAATATTTTCGGATTGGGTAAACAAGGTATTATTTTGTGTTTGGGCAAGCGGAAAATCGTTCTTGAGTTTTTCGACCAGTTTAAAATGTGTGGTACATTCTTTATGATCCAAAAGTCCGGCTTTTGCCAAAATAAATGCACCCGAACAAATACTGCAAAGTGTTGTTTTATTGGTGTTTACTAGCTCCAGCCATTTAAAAAAAGAAGCATCTTCTAAATTTAGATCGATTTGATGCGTGCTGAACCCGGAAATAAAAACAAGATCGTTTTGCTGCGGTTTTACTTTAGAAAAGTGGGTAAGTGCCGCCAATTCTAATCCGGAAGAACAAACCACACTGGATTGACTGCTAATAAATTGCAATTGATACGGGAATCCAAGCCTTATCGCTTCCTGAAATACTTCGAGAACGCCACTCAAGTCCAGAAGTGTAACGTGTTGCGGAATGTAAAAATAAACCGTTGCTATTGTTTCTTTCATTTTGTAGCCTGTGTTACCATTCGTTTTGGATCTCACAAAAATAAACGATTAATTTCATTTCTAAAACCTCTCGTAGAACACAGGCTTTATCTTTATTTTTAAAAGAAAGCAAAAACCGCACTTTTTATCTGTATGTAGCTTAAATACTATTTATCTTTTGATTTTTAGAAAAATACAATAATAGATTTCAAATCATAGGTAGCAATGGTATAGCTCGTTCAACCGTTATTTTTGAGATGCAATAAGAATGTAAAGGCCAATTTTTTAAGTAAATTACTATGTTTTGGCTATTCCCGTTTATTAAAGTGTACATTTGAGATATACGCTAGCCCAAAATGAATATAAACGAGAATATTAGAATTTTACTTACTGATGATGACGAAGACGACAGAGAGTTTTTTGCCGAAGCAGTAGAAGACCTGCATTTAAATCATCCGGTTGAATTTTGTAGAAATGGTGTAGAGCTTCTGGACCGTCTTAATGACAAAAAATTTGAGATTCCCGATATTATTTTTTTAGACCTTAATATGCCCATATTGTCGGGTTTCGAAACCTTGCAACAAATTAGGGAAGATTCCAGATTCAAGGATATACCAATGATTGCTATTTATTCAACTTCAGCAACTATTGATGGTATCACGAATACTTTTGGTCTGGGCGCAAATGCTTACATTGTAAAACCAGTTGCTTTTGGTGATTTGAAAAAGTTATTAAAAAAGGTCATCGAAACAGATTGGCAGGAAAAGTTGAAGCATGCAAAAATTGAGTCATATATCATTACAGTATAGATTTCAAAGAGTTTACATGGAATATTGTTTACAGATCATTCCTTAACACCTAAAAATTGAAATCATGTCTACGCAAAAAAACAGTTTACCTAAGGCTACGCGCCAGGATTTTCCTATTGTAGGTATTGGTGCTTCAGCGGGAGGATTAGAGGCTTTTAGACAATTTATCGAAGCAGTTCCGTCTAATTCTGAAATGGCTTATGTCATTGTACAACACCTTCATCCGTCGCATGACAGCATGCTTACAGAACTTTTATCGCGTGTTGCCAAAATTCCAATCAATGAAATCACCGATGATATTCATTTGGCCCCCAATACTATTTATGTGATTCCGGAGAATAAAATGCTGACTTCTTTTGATGGTGTTCTTAAGTTGAGTCCGCGTATAAAAGATACTAAAAATCAGGCTATAGATGTTTTTTTTAATTCATTGGCAGAGGTTCATCTTGATTTGGCTTATGGCGTTTTGCTTTCCGGAAATGGTTCTGATGGTACTATTGGACTTAAAGCAATCAAAAAACATGGCGGAATTACTTTTGCACAGGATATCGAAGCAGCGAATAACGAAATGCCACAAAATGCAATTAATGCAGGTGTAGTAGATTATGTTTTATCACCAAAACAAATTGTAGAAAAATTGATGGAACTTACCCGGGCAAGAGACAATTTTACCGAAGAAAATGACCCCAATGATGAACTGGCTTTTCAGGAAATTATAAAAATATTACGCCATCATAGCGGAGTAGACTTTACCTATTATAAACAAACAACCATTCGCAGACGCATTGCAAGGCGAATGGCACTGAATAAAATTATTACTTTAAGAGATTATCTAAAAGTACTTCAGGGTGATAAAGTAGCATCTGAAGTCTTGTTTAACGATTTATTGATTCCTGTGACTGAATTTTTTAGAGATACCAAGATATTTCAGATCATGAGAGAAAGAGTTTTTCCGATATTGACGAACAGGGTAACCGAAGGAAACTCAATACGTATCTGGATTGCAGGCTGTTCTACAGGCGAAGAAGCGTATACATTGGCAATTGCGCTACACGAATATTTAGGTGAAAACCTGGAGGGAAAAGAAATCCAGATTTTTGCCTCGGATATTTCAGAAGTAGCGATTGCAAAAGCCAGAATAGGGTTTTACAGAAAATCGCAAATGCGAAATGTGTCTGAAACCATTCTGACAAAATATTTTACAGCCAATACCAGCGGTTATAAAATTAAAAGACAAATTAGGGATTTATGCATTTTTGCGGTTCATAATTTTTTAACAGATCCGCCTTTTGCCAGAATGGATTTAATTACCTGTAGAAATGTATTTATTTATATGGATTCGCTGTTGCAGAAAAAAGCACTGGCGACTTTTCATTATGCCTTAAAAGAAAACGGATTTTTACTGTTAGGAAAATCAGAAACTGCTGTTCCTGCTGCTGAACTTTTTCAGCCGTTTGAGAAAGCAGGAAAAATTTATACCCGCAAACAGGTTTCCGGCAGATTCGTACATTCTGGTATGCAATCGAATGGTAAATTAAAAACGTTGAAAACCAATATACCAAGAAAAGAAATTATCAAAGAAGATTTTAGAAAAAGTGCCGAAGCAGTATTACTATCCAATTATACTCCGGCAAGTGTTATCGTAAACGAGCAAATGGATATCGTGCATATTAACGGATCAATAGCCGAATTTATTGAGCTTTCTACCGGAAAACCCACTTTTAATCTACTAAAAATGGCTCGCGAAGGCCTGGCATTTGAACTTAGAAATACCTGGCATAAAGCCAAAGAAGCAGGTTCATTGATAAAAAAAGAAGGGATACAGGTAAAAAGTAGAGGAACAATTAGTGAAGTTACGATCGAAATTTGCCCGCTTGAAGATACTTCAGAGCCTTATTTTTTAGTTTTGTTTTATAAAAGTATCCTTAGAAAAGAAGATATCTCTTCTGGCGAATTTACGGCAGAAGAAATTAGCGAGAATGCGAACTTAAGAAAAATTGCCCAACTCGAAAAAGAGCTCGCAAAAATACACGATGATGTAAACGCAATTAGCGAAGAACAAGAGGCATCAAACGAAGAACTGCAAAGTGCCAACGAAGAATTATTGAGTGGGAGCGAAGAGTTGCAAAGTCTGAATGAAGAATTGGAAACCTCAAAAGAAGAGTTACAATCGAGTAACGAAGAGCTTTTGCAAATTAATCAGGAGCTTTTAAACAAACAGCAACAAATTAATATTTCTAAAAACTACACGGAGGCTATTGTAGCGACTCTTCGAGAACCTATTGTAGTATTGGATACCAATTTAAGGATTAAAAACATCAATAGAGCGTTCTCTAAAAAGTATAATATTGCCAAAGAAGAAGCTACGGGAAAACTAATTTACGAAATTCAGAACCATCTTTTTGATAACATTCCGATGCGCGCCATGCTCGAAAAAGTGCTTCCTGAAAAAACACAGCTTGATGATTATCAGATCTCAGTAAATCTCCTGCCTTATGGCGAAAGCATCATGCTGCTAAATGCCAGACAAGTGACCAACGAAAACAGCAAAGAGCAATTGATTTTACTGGCAATCGAAGACATTACAGAACGTAGAATTATCGAGAAAAGATTGCAGGTATTATCAAGTGGTTTCGAAAGTAAAGTAGAGGAACGTACTGCCGATTTGTTGACCGCAAATAAAGAACTCGAAAGTTTAATCAAGAATTTGCACGGTGCCAATGTGCAGCTACAGGAATATGCCTATGTAGCGAGCCATGATTTGCAGGAACCTTTGCGCAAAATATTGATGTTTATAAGCCGACTTCTGGAAATGAACGAAAACTTTTCTGCCGATGCGCTTGGTCTGGTCGAAAAAATCAGTAAATCGTCTATACGCATGAATACGCTTATCAAAGATTTATTAGCATATTCGTATCTTAATAATCCCGACAGACAATTTGTAACCACGGATCTAAATGTAATTATAGCTGATATAATGGTCGATTTTGAGTTAATGATCGAAGAACGTGATCTTAAAATAAAAGTAGGACCATTGCCTGTTATTAAGGCAGTTCCGTTGCAAATGAATCAGCTTTTTTATAATTTAATAAGCAATGCTCTTAAGTTTTACAAAAACGATGGTTCGCTCTCTAAAGTCGAAATATATTCTCAGAAAGTGAGTGCGGGTCAGGTTAAAAAATATCCCACTTTAGATCCCAAATTAAGCTATTGCGAAATTATCATAAAAGACAACGGAATAGGTTTTAACAAACAATACGAGAATAAAATCTTCACTATTTTCCAGCGTTTACACAATAACGAAGTTTATACCGGAACCGGAATTGGTCTTGCCATTGGCAAAAAAATCGTAGAAAACCATAAAGGTATCATCTTCTCTAAAGCCGAAGAAAATATTGGTGCCGAGTTTCATATTATATTGCCTGTTTAAGGTTTTACTATTTATTGAATTGTAAAAGACGATACGCTGAAAAGTGTATCGTCTTTTTTTTGAAATTATCTTGACAATAATTTATCGCAATATTTTATTTCTAAAAAAGTCTTATTCTGTTACCAATAAAACTTATAGTGGCTAGCGGAATAATTGTGCTTTTTAAACTTTATAAAATCTTATTTGTAAAAAAATGTTCCTCCTAAAACAATCATACAAGTAGCAAAAGTTATAAAGACTAATACTTAAAAAGGATGAATTATTTAGACTACAGCAGTATACTCCCTGAACTTGATAAAACGAACGATTTTATATTTGAATCCCTCACATCGGATTTTTCGAATCCTGAAAAGGTAAAAAAGATAAGACAAACAAGAGAAATTTCTATCACAAGATACCAACGGGATGGAAATGAGATGTTGTTTCATGTATTTCTTTCAGATATAAAAATCAAAAGTAATATGTCTGTAGAAAATATCTTTTTTCTCAAGAAAACAGGATCCGCTTTTGACGAAATAGAACTAGAAATAAACGAATACGGCAAAATCATCAAAGTCCTAAATTTTGAAGAACTAAAGGAAAGATGGAAAATTGTAAGCGCCAAACTAGCAATTGATAATATAGGTCTTAGCGCAGAATCGTACAGGCAAAATATTACAGAGATAGTAAAAGAAGAGCGAAAGCTATTGTCCTTTTTTTCTGATTATAAAATGTTTGGTCTCTATTTTTCAAGCCTCTACAGAAACTCTTATGCTATCGAGAGGAAAAGAAAATTACTGGATTGTAAAAAAGCTGTGATAACAGAACACTTTTATCCAAAAGATGAAAAATTTGATACTTATTTAGTAAAAGCAGCGGCTATTGAGGATAACCAAGATACCGATTTTATAAAATATGATGGTATTATCGAATATAGAAAAGATCAAATAGATCTGGCTACAATTGAAGTAGAAAAAGAAAAAAAAACCATTTTGTATAACATTTATAAAACCACCCTATAATGGCAAAACCGGATATTACTGCAAGACGAAAACTGCGTGAAGAGAAAGAAGATGCTGAGGATGGTTTAAAATTTGTTATTGATGGAGCCAAAATCAGGTGCGATTTATGCACAATCCCAGATGGCGATCTAAAAACAAATTACGATGCGCCAAGCATACAAGACAAGCGCGTTGTTACCGTGGTCGAGAGAGACAGGACAAGTTTGATCTTTAAAGGCAATTGCAAAAAAAGCTTTTTCAGGTCCAGTCCTTGTGCCACAGTCATGAAATTGGGAGAATGGAAGAATCCCGGAACGGTCTATTTTCAGGATGAGTTGGCAGTGCTTTTAAGAAGTACCATAAAATGCGAATACGGAGGTGTCGATATCAAAATTTGGGATTGCGGACAACGCAACGAAATTATTAATCTGGATACAACAGGTTTAGCAGTACCTGATTTTACGCCTGATTTTGATGTTAAATTCGAACTTGACCAAACCGAAAATACAATAGTTCCTTTTGGGATATTGGATTTTGAAAATAAAGAAGAGAATCAGTTTTTCAGGTTTAAATACACACTTGAAAAAAATAATATTGACAAGCTTTATTTTGAGATAATTGCCGAAAACGGCGAGCAGCTATATGCTTATACGTGCCTGAAACCGGTAATTATTCAAAATGAAAATAAAGAACACTTCTTCAAGACCGAAAAAACGTCACAGATTCCAATGGCTTCTGCAGAAGCGACTATAGGCAGTCCTGATTTTGAACCCGTTGATTACACCACAATGGGAAGCTACACAATTAGTTGGGATGGATTTGATAATGATGATATTTATGATAGTACCCGATTTAATGGCAAAGAGATAACGGCAAGAATTACAGCAATAAAAGACAACATCCCAAAAACTATTGCCGTAGATTTCTCTACAAAATACAATGAGGTAAAATGGACCGATGTAAAAATTGATAAAAAAACAAAACGAATTGATGTAACTTTGAGAGTAAATCTTACCGATGGTGGGGCTCAGGGATTGGAATGTAATACGTTTAAAATTGGAGAGGAAATTAGTAGTGAAACTTTTACTAGCAACGAGCTAGATCCGTTTAAAGACATAGTTGCTAAAATTTGTCCTTGGGATAAAATACCTGAAGATATAATTACTCCGGACAAACCAATTATAAAAAAGAGAACTCGTTCTTTTAAGGAATTAGAAAAATTGGCTATTGAAGGTTTAAACTATCATTGGGGAAGGAATAGAAATCATAATGAAGGGAAAAATGTAAAAATTAATAAAGTAGATTTTGAAGTTTTTATAAATAGTATAAATACAAATCAAAATTCAATTGGAGGTATAAAATTAATATATAATACAAATGGTAATTGGTTGAGATCTGGAAATCCTGATACAATTGAAGACCCAATGTCAGCAGTCGGTAATCTAGTATCTAGAAAAGCAATTTGTTATAATATTGCATATATCAAAAATGAGAGATGGGACTATTATGAAGAAGAAAGCGAAGATTGTGATTTTATGTTTACCTCTGCTCATGAAATAGGACATACAATTTTAAAAGCTTACGGAGGAACTATTCATTCATACGGACACAAAGGATCAGTGAATCCATATACTCAAAATAAAAATGAAAATGCTGTGATATTTCCTTTAAACGGAGAAATTGACATTATGCCATATTACATTAATAGATTAAACATCGACAGCTTTAATAAATATATAGCAGTGGAAAAAGATGTATTATCTTTTATTTGGTTAACTAAAATAAAATTAAAATGACAAAGAAATTATTTAAAATAATAATAAATACGACATTAATTAGTTCATCTTTAACATTCATTTTTGTAGCGATGCTTCAATTAATAAATTCAGAAAAACATATGAAAAATTGCTATATGCCATTCTTTACCGAGTTACTATCTTTTTTCTTTGTTTGGTTCCTATCATTATCATTACTTCCTATTTTTTTCTTTTTATTTTTTACTAGGC
>NZ_MUGS01000030.1:21672-119563 GCF_002222055.1 Flavobacterium araucananum | reverse complement strand
CTTAACTCTTTGATAACACCTCACTTACGCTATCTTGTTTTTTCTTATTTCTAAGGTTTTTCTGGCACGCTTTAGGGTTTTCTCATTTTTAGTCTTTGAATAGTAACCGTTTTTAAAGACTTCGCAGCTTTTTTAGCCTTTTTTGGGGGTGTATTCTTTTTGGGGTTGGAATTGGGTGGCACACTCCTACTCTTCTTATAAATACAACTGCAATAGCCCCGATGGGAGTGAAAATCCTTTTGCGCCGGGGTTCGGCGCAAAAGATTGAAACGAACAGCGGGATTAAGCTCCTTAATACTTGAATGAGGTTTTTAAAACATAATCCTATATAAGGTGAGAACTTATCTTGAGTTCCTTTGACTCCAAAACAAACCTACCAGGTTTTCAAAACCTGGTAGGTGGAGGGATCAAAAAAGCTTGTCCTATATATGAAGCATAAATTACTCCTTATATATAAGGACAAAAACAAGCTTGATTGACACAATTTATATTCTTATTACATATTATAGTATAAACATGAATATATGTATTGTATGTATTTTTGTAATGCGTTATATTTGCATTCACAAAATTATAAACAATGATTAAGATTACTTTACCCGATGGGTCAATTAGAGAGTTTGCTTCAGGCGTAACTCCGATGGAGGTTGCTAAAAGCATTAGTGAAGGATTTGCAAGAAACGTAATTTCTGCATCTTTTAATGGTACAACAATAGAAACCGAAACTCCATTGACGACCGACGGTAGTCTTGTTTTATATACTTGGAATGATACGGAAGGAAAAAAAGCTTTCTGGCATTCGACTTCTCACGTCATGGCACAGGCTCTTGAGGAATTGTACCCTGGAATTAAACTAACTCTTGGACCTGCAATTTCTAATGGATTTTACTATGATGTGGATTTTGAAGACCAGAAGATCACTGATGCTGATTTTAAAAAAATCGAAGATCGCGTTTTAGAAATTTCCAGAGGCAAACATGAATTTAAAATGCGTCCGGTTAGCAAAGCCGATGCTTTGGAACTATACAAAGATAACGTTTACAAGACAGAATTGATTTCGAACCTTGAGGACGGAACTATTACTTTTTGTGATCACGCCACTTTTACTGACTTATGTCGTGGTGGACATATCCCAAATACCGGTATCATCAAAGCTTTTAAAATCATGAGTGTTGCCGGCGCTTACTGGAGAGGTGATGAAAAGAACAAGCAACTGACTCGTGTATATGGAACTTCTTTCCCTAAACAAAAGGATCTGACTGAATATCTTGAACTTCTTGAAGAAGCAAAACGTCGTGATCACCGTAAATTAGGTAAGGAGCTTGAATTGTTTGCTTTTTCACAAAAAGTAGGTCAAGGTTTGCCTTTATGGTTGCCTAAAGGCGCTGCACTTCGAGACAGATTAGAACAATTTTTAAAGAAAGCTCAAAAGAAAGCCGGATACGAACAAGTGGTTACGCCGCATATTGGACAAAAAGAACTTTATGTTACTTCTGGTCATTATGCGAAATATGGTGCTGATAGTTTTCAGCCGATACATACTCCTGCCGAAGGCGAAGAGTTTTTATTAAAACCAATGAACTGTCCTCACCACTGTGAGATTTATAATGTAAGACCCTGGTCCTATAAAGATCTACCTAAGCGTTATGCTGAATTTGGTACCGTATACAGATACGAACAATCTGGTGAACTACATGGTTTAACTCGTGTTCGAGGATTTACTCAGGATGATGCGCATATCTTTTGTACTCCGGAACAATTGGATGAAGAATTTAAAAAAGTAATTGACCTGGTACTTTATGTATTTGGTTCATTAGGTTTTGAAAACTTTACTGCTCAAATTTCATTGAGAGACAAAGAAAACAGAGACAAATACATAGGTTCTGACGAAAATTGGGAGAAAGCTGAAAACGCAATTATCAATGCTGCTGCCGACAAAGGACTGAATACTGTTGTAGAATATGGCGAGGCTGCTTTTTACGGTCCGAAGCTTGACTTTATGGTAAAAGATGCGCTAGGAAGACAATGGCAATTAGGTACTATTCAGGTCGATTATAACCTGCCTGAGCGTTTTGAATTGACATATAAAGGTGCTGATAATGAATTACATCGCCCTGTTATGATTCACAGAGCTCCTTTTGGATCTATGGAACGTTTTATCGCAATTTTACTAGAGCACACTGCGGGAAATTTCCCACTTTGGCTAATGCCGGAACAGGCTATAATCTTGTCTTTGAGCGAGAAATACGAAATATATGCTAAAAAAGTTTTAGATTTGCTAGAAAATCACGAAATTCGCGCCCTAATTGACAACAGAAGCGAGACTATTGGCAAGAAAATTAGAGATGCAGAAATGCAAAAAATACCGTTTATGCTTATTGTTGGTGAGGAAGAGGAGAAAAACGGAACTATTTCGATCCGTCGTCACGGTCAAGAAGGAAAAGGGAATATTACAGTTACAATTGATGAATTTGTCGCTATTGTAAACGAAGAAATAAAAAAGACATTAAAAGTTTTTACAGTTTAACTTAAATTATAAAGTCATAGCAATAAGAAGCAACAGAGGTTATCAACCTCGAGTAGAAAAAAAAGATGCACACAGAATAAATAACCTTATTCGTGGTGTACAAGAAGTAAGACTAGTAGGCGAGAACATCGAACCAGGTGTATTTAAGCTTGCAGAAGCTTTACGTTTAGCAGATCAATTCGAATTGGATTTGGTTGAAATCTCGCCAAACGCTGAGCCGCCGGTTTGTAAAATCATGGATTACAAGAAATTTGTTTACGAACAAAAGAAACGTGATAAGGTATTAAAAGCTAAGTCGACACAAGTTGTAGTAAAAGAAATTCGTTTTGGTCCTCAGACAGATGAGCATGATTACGAATTTAAAAGAAAAAATGCAGAGAAGTTCCTGAAAGAAGGTGCTAAATTAAAAGCATTCGTTTTCTTTAAAGGACGTTCTATTATCTATAAAGATCAAGGGCAAATTTTATTACTACGTTTGGCAACAGATTTAGAAGAGTATGGTAAAGTAGAAGCCATGCCTGTTTTAGAAGGAAAGAGAATGATTATGTTCATTGCTCCGAAGAAAAAGAAATAAGTCGTAAAGTCGAAAGTCTTAAAGCCGAAAGTCAAAACTGACTTTTAAACTTTAGACATTTAAACTTTAGACTAAGATATAAGTAAGTAAGAATAAATTAAAACACTAGGAAAAATGCCTAAAATGAAAACAAAATCTAGCGCCAAGAAACGTTTCAAAGTTACTGGTTCTGGAAAGATTAAAAGAAAGCATGCTTTTAAAAGTCACATCTTGACTAAAAAATCTAAAAAACGTAAATTAGCTTTGACACACTCAGCGCTAGTTCACAAAACAGATATGAAAAGCATCAAACAACAATTAAGAATTATTTAATTAAGTCTTAAAGTTGTAAAGTCAAAAGTCTTAAAGACTTTCGACATTCGACTTTAAAAACTTTTGACTAATAGTCTTTAGGTTAAAAATTATTTAAAAATAACCTTGGAGTATGGCTTTTAAGTTCCTTTGATTTAATTCAGGACGCCTGCTACAAAAACACATTAAAATTATGCCAAGAGCAGTAAATTCAGTTGCCAAAAGAGCAAGAAGAAAAAAAATAATGAAGCAAGCCAAAGGTTTCTTTGGTAGACGTAAAAACGTTTGGACAGTTGCTAAGAATGCAGTAGAGAAAGCAATGTGCTACGCTTACCGCGATAGAAAACAAAACAAAAGAAATTTCCGTGCTTTATGGATTCAACGTATCAACGCTGGAGCTAGATTAGAAGGGATTTCTTATTCTCAATTCATGGGGAAAGTAAAAGCTAACGGAATCGAATTGAACCGTAAAGTTCTTGCAGATTTAGCAATGAATCACCCTGAAGCTTTCAAAGCAATACTTAACAAAGTAAAATAAACGTTTTATAAACTCAATTTAGATTACTTACTTATCATAGAAAAACCATTCGCCGCGGCGAATGGTTTTTTGCTTTTACAGCTGTTTCTAAACCTGAATCTTTTAGGAATTGAATTTAAAAAGTAAATTTGTACATCACCAAAAATACAAACATGCACAAAACTCTTTTGCAACATATTGAAAAGATTGTACCACTCGATCCTTCGGAGGTTAGTGTCTTAGAATCTTGCCTGAATACTTCTATCATTAAAAAGAAAGAACTTGTATTACAGGAGGGACAAATTTGTAATACGTTATACTTTGTCATAAAAGGCTGCATGAGGCAATACATCATCAACGGGAGAGGAGCTGAACAAACACTTCAATTTGGTATTGAGAACTGGTGGATAACGGATTATTTAAGTTATCACAATCAGATTTCCTCTCACTTCTATATACAGGCGGTAGAAAAAACAGAAGTAATTGCTTTAGAAAAAGCTACTCTAGAGGCTATATTAGTTCAGATTCCAAAACTGGAGCGTTACTTTAGAATTGTTGCACAAAAATCTTTTGGCGCAGCACAAATGCGAATCAAGTTCTTGTTTACGATGTCGGCAGAAGAAAGATACCATCATTTTAATAATCTGCATCCGGAATTTGTACAGCGGGTTCCTCAATATATGCTTGCCTCCTACCTCGATTTCTCAGCAGAGTTTATGAGCAAAATAAGGGCTGGAAAAGTATAAGCTCATTTCTTGAAGTACTTCAAGTTTTTTAAAGTGCTGATCGCTGACCTTTGTATCAAACTTTAAAAAACACATAAAATGAAACCTAGAATCTCTATCCAAAAAGTTGCTCCGGAAGCTTATGAAGCTTTAATGAATTTAGAAAAATACAATGCAACTACTTCGCTAACTCCTCTTCATAAAGAATTAATAAAAATTCGTACTTCGCAAATAAACGGTTGTGCTTTTTGTATTAATATGCATACTGCCGATGCCCGAAAATATGGTGAAACTGAAAAGCGCATTTATTTGTTAAGTGCCTGGCGCGAAGCTGATGTTTTTACGGAGGAAGAAAAAGCAATTTTGGCTTTAACTGAAGAGGTAACAATGATTGGCAATCATGTTTCTGATGAAGTATACCAAAATGCTGCACGCTTATTTGATGACAAATATCTGGCTGAAATTATATTGGTTATCATTACAATTAACTCCTGGAACCGACTTGCAATAGCAACAGGAATGAGAGCAATATAATTTAAGCTATATAAGTCTTACATTTTATATACAGGCTATACTTACAAAGAAAAGTAAAATGCCTGTATATAGCTGTAAATTAGACTAAAGTATAAAATTTAATATTACATAAAATACCGTATTTATACTCTTTTTTAAGAACTTAAATTCTTTACTTTTGGCGCATGATACCACGTATAATGCGCACCTTTCTATACATTCTTTTTTGCTTTTTGTTTTTTTCTTCCTGTCAAAAAAAAAACAGCAATACTACCAAACAAAAAAGCACAAAACCTCAAGTAGAAAAACTGATTATTGTTGCTGATAAATTTTATGATGACAGAAAATTTGATAGTGCGTTTTATTATTACAATAAGGTAAAATTTATATGCAATCCAGTAACAGATGCTGAAAACTATGTAAGCACATTAGACCGAATGGCAGACATCCAGCAAACTCATGGTGATTATGCCGGAAGCGAATCTACGGTTACTAAAGCTATACCTTATCTTAAATATGTCAAAAATCCAAAACATGCCTGGAACTCTTATGTTATATTAGGAATCAATTATTTAAATACATACGATTTTAAAAGTGCTCTACTCTATTTTAATAAGGCGTTGACCTTAAAAACAACTGAATGGAGAAAAGCAGCTGCAAAAAACAATATCGCTTTAGTTTTCATTGAACAACTAAAATACAATGAAGCAATAGCCATTTTTGAGTATTTACTTGAGACCGAAGGTGTAAAAAAATTTCAGGAAGATTATGCACGAGCACTAGATAATCTGGGCTATTGCTATTATAAAATTGGAGACGCAAGAGCTGCTTCTTATCTTGAAAAAGCTTTCAAAATAAGAACCGATATACAAGATAATACCGGACTTGGCAGAAGTTATATGCATCTTGCTTTTTTGCATAAAAAAGATAACCCGTCTCTGTCTAAAAAATACATGCTTCTTAGCTACCAAAAGTATAGTCTGGTTAATAGTGTTGATTCCCGATTAGAATCTTTAAAACATTTGGTAGAAAACAGTTCTGATAAGGAGCTGAAGAAACATTCTTTGGCTTATGTTAATTTAGTCGACAGCATATTTGAGGTTCGACAGAAAGCAAAAAATCAATTTGCCAAAATTAAATACGACTCTAAAAAAGACAGGGATGAAAATTTAAAACTAAAAACTCATAAGTTTGAAAATGAGCTACAATTAGAAAGACAGAAAAACAGAAATATAATTTCTTATATAATTATTGCCTTTAGTCTGAGTTTGATTATAGTGCTTTATTTTTATCTGACTTCAAGAGGAAACAAAGAAAAAATCGAAGCTACGTACAATAGTGAAACACGAATTGCTAAAAAACTTCATGACGAACTTGCCAACGATATCTATCATACGATGGCTTTTGCAGAGAATAAAAATTTAGCTTTGGCAGAAAACAGAGAGCAATTATTAAGCAACCTTGATGCGATATATTCCAGAACGAGAGACATCTCTCAAGAAAACGGCACTATTATTACCGATAAAAACTATGTTTTGGTTCTTAAAGAAATGATTGCAGGATTTAATACTCCAAACCTTAACCTTATAATAAATGGTTTAGACACTATTGAGTGGTGTGTTATTGAAAAAAATACTAAAATTACTATTTACAGAGTACTTCAAGAACTGCTTGTAAACATGAAAAAACACAGTAATGCTTCGCTAGTGGGGATCAATTTTAAAAACACAAATAAAAACGTTAGTATTAATTATACAGATAATGGTCAAGGGATTAACATCAGTAACATTACTTTTAAGAATGGATTACATAATGTTGAAAATAGAATTTTGAATATTAAAGGGAGAATCGATATAGATTCTGCTCCTGACAAAGGATTTAAGGTCTTTATTAAATTTCCTTTATAGAATGACTAAAAAAGCCAATCCTAGTACTAAAATTGGATTTATTAAGCAATTTCTTTTGGTTTTCCTTTTATCCGGAATAACGCTTGTGGTACAATCTTGCGAAAAAAATCTAAAATTAAAACATCACAAACCGGATAATGCAGCTGCTATAAAAATACTTGTAGACAAAGCCGACGTATTATTTGACAGCAATCATTATGATAGTGCTTATTATTATTTTAATAAAGCGCAGCTTTTATGCGACAAAGAGGTAAACTATATCGATTATGTTTACTCGATTACCTGCATGGCATCAATTGAACAAAATGAGGGAGATTATACTGCCAGCGAACTATCGCTGACCAAAACTTTTCCTTATTTAAAAAAAATAGTTAAACCCAGGTTTACAGCTAATGTCTACGAACAATTGGCGGCAAATTATTACTATACTTATGACTACAACAATTCTCTTTATTATCTTATAAAAGCATTACACTTAAAGACGAGTTATTATAGAAAAAGTTCTGTTCTTAATACTATCTCAATTGTTTATATGGGACAAAAAAGATATAAGGAAGCTTTAGCTATTTTGATTCCATTATCTAAAATTAAAATACTTTGCAAAGCTGATAAAGATGTCGATGCCAATGAGCGCGCACGCGTAATAGAGAATATTGGTTTATGCTATCTTAACCAGGAAAATCCAAAATCTATATTTTATTTTAAGAAAAGTCTTAAAATGAAGTTGCTTCTAAAAGAAGACGATCTTCTTGTATACAACTACAGGCATCTTTCGTCTTACTACAACAAAAACAACAATTACAAATTAGCCAAAGAGTATGGAAAAAAAGCATACGATTTAGCTACCCGCATAAATCTTGCAACAAATAGAATTGAGAGTTTAAGTTTATTAATAAAAGCGAGCGAAGGAAATGATTTAAAAAAATACTCGTCTCTTTATATCGATCTTACTGATAGTTTGTTTACTGCACAACAAACTACGAAAAATCAATTTTCAAGAATTAAATACGATTCAAAAAACGAAAGAGCCGAAAATCTTCAACTTAAGGCTCAAAAAGCAGAAAATGACCTGCAATTAGAAAGACAAAAAAGTAGGAATATCATTTTGTATGTTGTGATTCTATTTATTCTGGGCTTTATTACATTTCTATATTTTCATTTAAAAGCAAAAGGCAGAAAAGAAAAAGATCTTGCCGTTTTTGAAAGTGAAATGAGAATCTCAAAAAAGTTAAGTAATGAACTTACCAATGATCTTCGCAACACATTATTATTTGCAGGAAACATTGATTTGAGTACTAACAAAAATAAAGAAAAGCTCTTAAATAATTTAGATTCGCTTTATTCCCGAACCAGGAATATATCTAAGGAAAACAGCCCGGTTGTAACCAATGAAAATTATAGCCTTGCTTTAAAAGAAATGATTTCAGGGTTTAAAACTCCTGATATAAACCTCTTGCTAAATGGCTTAGAAATTATTTCTTTTGATAAAACTGAAAAGAATAAAAAGATTACTATATATAGGGTTATACAAGAATTACTAATCAATATGCAAAAACACAGTAATGCTTCGTTGGTTGGTATTTCGTTCAAAAAAAGGGATAAAAGTATTCTTTTGACATATAACGATAATGGGCAGGGAATAGATCTTGAAAAAATATCTTCTAAAAGTGGCTTAAAAAACATCGAAAATAGAATTTTGAATATTCGTGGAGAAATCAATATTGATTCTTCTTCTGGCAAAGGGCTTAAAGTCTTTATTAAATTCCCATTGTAAGGATGAAAAAGAATTTAAACTTTATTGAATCAATTTTTAAACATCATTTTAGGATTGTCATTTTTTGTTTTTTTCTTGGAAGTTTCTTATTTCTGCAATCCTGTGAAAAAAGAACTGAAAAGAAAATCATCATATACAGTCCCAAACCTGAGATCAAAAAATTAATAAAAAAGGGAGATTATTTTTTTGGTACTGCAAAAAATGATAGTGCCTTTTTATATTATACTAAAGCAATATTTCTTTGTAATCCTAAAACGGTTTATGCAGAAGATTATGTCTTGGCACTTTCGCGTATTGCTAATATTCAAAAAAACAGTAGTGATTATTATGCCTCTGAAGAAACGCTAACCAAAGCACTACCGTATCTGAAATATGTTAAAAACACTGAAATTATTTCGACTGTATATACTTTAATAGCTTATAATTATTACTATAGTTTCGATTACAAAAACGCAACTGTATATCACCTAAAGGCATTAAAATTTGCCAAAACATCTTATCAAAAGTCCGTTATTTTAAATGACATTATACTTATTTATCTAAGTCAGGAAAGATACAATGAAGCGGCAGAATTACTGGTCCCTCTGGTTGCAAAAAAAATAAAACATATTACGGATGCAAGGAAAACAGATAATACTTATTCGTTGTTACTGGACAATTTAGGATATTGCTATTGTAAACTTGAAAATCCTAAGGCGGTAAAGTATCTCAATGAAAGTTTACAAATAAAGCTGAAACAAAAGGATCATTACGGACTAATTGGAACTTATAACACACTTTCGCTATTTTATGCTAATACAGATTTAAAATTATCAAAAATGTATGCAGAAGAGGCTTATAAAAGTGCCAAACGGGTAAATGCAGGTATCTATAAAGCAAATGGTCTGGCAGTGCTAATACAAAAAAGTGAAGGCGATGAACTAAAAAAATATGCGCTGGACTTTATTAAATTAATTGACAGCTTCGTTAATGCAAGACAAAAAGCCAAAAATGAATTTTCAAGAATTAAATATGATTCCGGAATAGACAGGGTTGAAAACTTACATCTTAAAGCCCTAAAAATAGAGAATGAATTACAATTAGAAAAACAAAAAAAACGTAATATTATTTCTTATGTCGTCATTTTTTTGACAACCGGGATAAGTTTAATCCTTTATTGTTATCTGATGCTAAAAGGCAGAAAAGAAAAAGACAAGGCGATCTTTGAAAGCGAAATGCGGATCTCTAAAAAACTACACGACGAACTGGCTAATGATGTTTATAATACCTTGACTTTTACAAAAAGTACGGATCTTAGACAAGAAGAAAATAAAGAACAATTGTTGCACAATCTGGAGGCTATTTATTCCAGAACCAGAAATATTTCTAAAGAAAACAGTTCGATTGCAACTGATCGAAATTACAGCAATGCCTTAAAAGAGATGATTGCCGGTTATAAAACTGCTGACTTAAATATTATACTCACTGGTTTCGATCTAATTTCTTGGAATGAAATCGAAAAAAACAAAAAAATAATCCTTTACAGAATTTTACAGGAGTTGTTTTCTAACATGAAAAAGCACAGTCAGGCAACTTTAGTGAGTATTACTTTTAAAAATATGGAAAAAAATTTAACTATACTCTATAACGATAATGGGGTTGGAGCCGGAAATAGGATTACAATTTTAAAAAATGGACTACAAAATGTGGAAAACCGTATTAAAACTATAAATGGAAATATTATTTTTGGAAATAATTCAGAGAAAGGTTTTAGATTAAATTTCTCTTTTCCTTTATAAACCCAATGATATGTTCAAAAAAGTTTTAGTTGC
Organism: Flavobacterium araucananum; assembly: GCF_002222055.1. Taxonomy (GTDB): domain Bacteria; phylum Bacteroidota; class Bacteroidia; order Flavobacteriales; family Flavobacteriaceae; genus Flavobacterium; species Flavobacterium araucananum. The sequence continues at coordinate 108,924 of NZ_MUGS01000030.1, read as the reverse complement.
AGAAGATTTAGATAGTATAAGCATAGCAGTTATTCAAGTACTTGAAGACTTACAAATTCCTACAATTGATCACGTTAAATATTGTGATGATGGATTATTAAAAGTAAAAAAAGCACTGATTGAAAAAGAACCTTATGATTTGCTTATAAGCGATTTATCGTTTAAATCAGATCATCGCAGCATAAATCTTTCCAGTGGAGAAGAATTAATTGAAGCGGTAAACGGTGTACAACCTAAATTAAAAAAAATCGTATTTTCTATAGAGGATAAATCCTATCGTATAAAATCTCTATTTTATGATTTAGGAATTAATGCTTATGTTTCTAAAGGGCGCAATAGTATTGGCGAATTAAGAAAAGCAATTGAAGGAACTTTTAGAAACGAAGAAAAAATACTTTCTTCTGATCTCTCTTTTAATTTTAATGATAAATCGCTGATAGAAATTGAATCTTACGACATCTCAATTCTTAAACTTTTGGCCCAAGGTTACATTTTGGAAAATATTTCAAGCGAATTCAAAGCTTCGTCTATAACTCCAAACGGCACAAGTAGTATTGAAAAAAGGATCAATAAGTTAAAAATATATTTTAAAGCAAACAATAATGTTCATTTAATTGCCATTGCTAAAGACTTTGGATTAGTATAAATTTTATTGTCTTTACGGCTTCCCGTAAGGAAATACTTTTTTATAGGTCTATGTTTGTATAGAATTTTATTAACCACCTAATGAAAGCGAAATATAACGATAGTTTTGAGAGAGATTTGCGGCAAGTCTTTATCTCCAGAATTAATACAACAAAAAATAGAATTATCATGAAAACCATGTTACTTTGCCTTTTTCTGTCTTTAAGCTTTGCATTTGTTTCGGAGAAAACAGGATGGCTTGAAGTCGATTGGAAAATTATCTTTATTCCTGCACTTCTTGTATTGCAAATAATAATTATTGGAACTGCCTTAAAAAACAGATATAAAAAATATTAAGTCTTTTGTTTCTTAAGCCGGAAACTTTAATCTTGAAGAAATTCAAGTGTTTTTTCTTTTAAATATCCTTAACAAAAGTAAAAACAATATTAGTAAGATCGTGAAATGCTTATATTTGAATTTTTAAATACTGCATGAAAAATATCCTAAGCTTTGTACTCTTACTTTTTACTATTCTCACCTATTCGCAAACTAAAATCCTATCTTGGAATTTAGAGAACTTTGGGAAATCTAAATCTGAATCTGAATTAAATTTTATTGCCAGCACAATTGCAGATTACGACATTGTAGCAATTCAAGAGGTTGTTGCGGGATATGGCGGTGCTCAGGCTGTTGCTAAGCTAGCAAATATACTAAACGAAAAAGGTTCAAAATGGGATTATACTATTAGCAATCCAACAAGTGGTACCAGCTATAAAACCGAACGTTATGCCTTTATCTGGAAAACCAGTAAGGTAAAACTAAAAGGAAATGCGTGGTTAGAAAAAAAATATACTGTAGAAATTGATCGCGAACCCTTTTTTGGAACATTCGAAATTAACAAAAGGACCATAACGCTGGTTAATTTTCATGCTATAACAAAAAAGAAACAACCTGAAACCGAAATAAAATACTTTAAGTTTCTACCGGCTGAATATCCTACCTTAAATTTAGTCTTTATGGGAGATTTTAACTGTCCGCAATCCCATTCTGTATTTAATCCATTAAAACAAATGGGGTACTCTCCTGTTTTTCAAAATCAAAAAACCACATTAAAACAAAAATGTCAGGGACTAAATTGTCTGGCATCTGAATTTGACAATATATTTTACAAAACAAACTCTTTAAAATACATTAATTCAGGTATAATTCCGTTTTACTCGAAATTTGATTCCTTGAAAGCAGCCCGAAAAATATCAGATCATATTCCTATTTGGTTTGAATTTTCTTTGAAGTAAATTATGTTTTTAATTTTTTCTTTCTTGCTGCCGGAAATAAAACATTATTTAAAATTAAACGATAACCCGGAGAATTTGGATGTAAATCTAAAACTGTTGGCGGATCTCCCACCTGATGTTGAAAATCTTCAGGATCATGACCTCCAAAAAAGGTAAACATTCCTTTTCCTTTTTCGCCATGAATGTATCTTGATTCGCCATTAAGTTCGCAAGTTCCCATTATTAAAACATTAGATTTTATTAATGCGGTATCAAATGATGTTGTTTGTCCCATAAATCCTTTTACTAATTGTGTATGATTTTGGCATAACATACTAGGAATTGGATCCCATTTTGCAGAAAACTCCATTAACGAAAAATAATCTTTTTCCATAGGAATTCTGCGTTTTGAGGTCATATCAATATCTGAGAACTCATAAACTTCCGGTTTTCTTTCTAACGTAAAATCTTTGAAGGCAAATGAATTTGAATAATTTAGTTTTGCCTGATAATTAGATTCACTGGCATCACCATCAAACATTGCTTCGCAAATATCGACACCATCTGCTGCCAGAGCGATATCAAAACTGTCTGTTGCAGAACACATTGCAAACATAAAGCCACCACCGATAACAAAATCTCTAATTTTTTTTGCAACGGCTCCTTTTTCCTGCGATACTTTGCTATAACCTAATTTTGCTGCAAGAGCTTCGGCATCTTTTTTTTGGTCTATATACCAGGGTGTATTTTTGTATGCTGCATAAAATTTACCATATTGTCCGGTAAAATCTTCATGATGCAGGTGCAACCAATCATACAGCAACAATTGATCGCTTAAAACTTCTTCATCATAAATGGGTGTAAAAGGAATTTCGGCATACGTCAGGACTAAGGTTACTGCATCGTCCCAAGGTTGTTTTCCTTTTGGTGTATAAACTGCAATTTTAGGCGCTTTTTCTAAAACAACAGATTCCATATTTTGAGACGGGCTCGAAATGTCATTTAAAATCGAAGCTTCTTCACTATCAGAAAGAATCTCAAAGCTTACACCACGAATCTTACATTCTTTTCGAATTTCATCTGCATCTGGAAGCAGGAATGAGCCTCCACGATAATTAAGTAACCAACTTGCTTTATAATCTTTACTTAGACACCAATAGGTTATTCCGTATGCTTTTAGATGATTTTGTTGTGTAGTTTCGTCCATCGGAATAAGGATGAACGATGCTTTTGCTGTTAATGAAAGTAGAAATATGAAGATATAAACTAAGCCTTTATTCATTAGAAAATTATTTTAGTAAAGATATAAAGGAAGCATCAATAAACACAATAGATATTTCTCTTTTATAATTGAATAAACGTTAAATAAAAAATCCTAAGAGGTAATAAAATCTCCTGTATCAAAAACAGGTATAAACACGCATTTTGTAAAACAAGATTTTAGCTACATTTGTTATTCCTGATTATCCAACTTAAGCTATAAAAAAAAGAAAAATATGAAGTTTAATAATAGTAATTACCAACCAAAAGAATTAAATATGAAGCAAAAAATAGGTTTATGCATACTTGTTTTAACTATTGTTCTGTACTATGTACTCTCGATTCAGTTTTTGACAAGCTAAAAATTTAAGTTGTCAGAACTGCTATTTCGTTTTGAATTGCATAAACTACTAAACCGGCAATATTTCGTGATTCTGTTTTTAGCAACAAATTATTACGATGCCCCTCTACAGTCCTTGGACTTAAATAAAGATGTTCAGCAATTTCTGTAGTTGTTTTTTGCAGGCAAATAAGTTGAAGAATTTCTATTTCGCGAGGAGAAAGAAAACTGGTTTCCAAATTTCCTTTTGTCGTTTTGGTCGAAATAATGGTTTCCTGAATTGTTTTTAATACATTTTCGCTATAGTAAAAACCTTTTTTTGCAACATGATTAATGGTATGGATTAACTCTTTTGGGGTTGTATTCTTTATTAAATAAGCTACGGCACCTACCTGAATCATATTTGCAATGAATGATTTTGTATCATAACTCGTAAGAGCAATGATTTTAATTTCGGGGAAAGATTTTCGAATAATTTTTGTGGCCTCGACACCGTTTAAAATAGGCATTTTCAAATCCATCATAATAATGTCAGGTTTGATTATACTGTCATTTAAATTAGAGAGGAGTTCCTCTCCGTTTGATGCTTCAAAAATAATATCGATATTATCTTCTCTTTGCAATAAGAAAGATATCCCTTTCCGGAATAAAACTTCATCATCGACTAAAGCAATTTTAATAGCGGCACTCATTTTATTTGATTTTGGTCGTTTGGTTCATCGAAATTACAAAATATGAAGCAAAAAAAGTCTAATAACATTAACATATTGGTAAAAAATACTCATTTGCTATTTATTTTAACTTAAAAAGTGAAAATTACGGCAATACCATTACCCATTTCAGCGTCAATTTTTATAGTTCCGTTCAAAAAAGAAATTCTGCTATCAATATTTTTCATGCCTAATCCCTTTTGGTTTTCAGCATTTTTGTTATCAAAACCAATTCCGTTATCGTTATAATTACAGGTATTGATTTCGTTATTTTTTTTAAAAGTAATATTTATTTCGGTTGCTTTTCCGTGTCTTATAGAATTATTCATTAATTCCTGCAAAATTCTAAAAACATGCAAATGACGATCTATGTCCTTATTATCAAAATCAATCTCGTTTTTATAATTTACTTTTGCAGATTTACTACTTTCAAATTCTTCACATAATTCTTCAACACCGGCATTCAATCCAAATTTCTCAAAAACGGGAGGCAATAAGTTATGGGCAATTTTCCTTGAATTTTCTAAGGCTTTTGCGGTTAGATTAATGATGTTATCGGTAATTTCTTTAGTCTCGGCTTCTGTTAAATTTGGTGCAGAAAGCAGGTGTGTATTCAATGATACAATATTAAGTTTAGAACTAATATCATCATGCAAATCCTGGGCAATTCGTTTTCGCTCCTCTTCTTGTGTAATAATTACAGCATGCAATTGCTCTCTTTGCAAATGGATTTCTAAATCTCTTTTCTCTACTTCTTTCTGGATGATCTTTTTTCTTGAGAAATAAAAGAAAACGACCAGAAAAACTGCCACTATCATAAAAAAACATGAAATGTATAAAATTATGGCTACTATTTCTTTTTCGTAAGTTATGCTTCCAGTCATACTGTTGTATTAATTACTTTTTTAGTCTTAAAACTCACCATCCATTCATACAAGATAAACAACTGGTATGCTACTACAAAAAAAGCGTTTAGATTCCAGGTCATCAATTTAAGTTCATCACTTAGACCTATCGTAAGATTGCCAACTAAAAAAAGTACGGTACTAACCAATAAATAGGACGATGCCCCCACTGTAACATAATAATATTCTTTGTCATCTGTGAGCATATTATAAAAGTGTAGTAAGGCATAAACAACACTTAATAAAGAGGTTGTGGTGATTGCAAACAAATTAAATTTCAAGAACTGACCCGAGTCTATATAACATTGAATGGCTAAAATCAATACCATTATAAGAAGACTCCAATTGATAAATAACTTTTGACTCTTAATTTTTAAAATAGATTTAAAAAACAGGCCTAACAAAATCATTTGTCCTATAAAAAATATATTTACTGCAAATAAATTATTCATGTGCAGGTGATACATTAGTTCCATCGAGAATTGAACAACTACCAAAAACGCTAAATATGCTATAAAAAAAACATTAGCTTTTTCCTTTCGGAAAAAGCTATATGTATATAGAATTAGGTTAACCAATAGTACGAAATAACCTGAGTATATTAAAAAATCGTCCATTTATTATTGATTCATTGGACTATCCGGATCATCATAAGGCGGGCAAGGACGAGAAGCGTCATAAACAACATCACTTCCGTCATTTTCTGCTCCTAAGGCTTTTTTAAAGACATCTACATAAATACCTGTTTTGGGATCAAACTTTGCTCCTACAAGCATTACATTTTGCTCACCGGCAGTATTAATACCAACGTATGCACGTACAGCATCGATATCCTGGTCTAAAACGAGTTTTATACTTTCTAAAGGAATCAAATAGGCATTAATTTTCTTTTTGCCATTATCTTCTTCTTTTTTATTCCGGTAATTTTTTACCCATTGCTGACCAACCGCCAGTTTGACTTCTACAGTCCCTAAATTTTTTTCTTCTGCCATGATATAAGTTTGTTTTTGGTTAAAAGTTAATGCTTAATGCGTTTAACAATTGTTTAGCTAATCTACTCAATTTTATCAAAAAAAATAAAAAATCAGGGGTAAAAAAAAAGCCTCATAAGAGGCTTTATTGTTGTATTAAAATGGAACATCACTATCGTCATCGTCATCATTTAAATTACTACCAAATGCTTCATTCGCAGATGGCAGGTTTTTAGTAATGAATGGATTTTCTTCGTGATTCATTTTTGATGGCAAATCGTCATAACTACCGGAAAAATCATCAAGGTTATCAAATTTTCCAAGGTGTCCAATAAATTTCAATCGAATGTTTTCGATACCACCATTACGGTGTTTCGCAATCATTATCTCTGCCTGACCTGCAGTTGGCGATGCCTCATCATCATCCCATTCTTCAATTTTGTAATATTCCGGTCGGTATAAAAACGAAACAATATCAGCATCCTGCTCGATAGCTCCAGATTCACGAAGATCCGACAGCAACGGACGTTTGCTCGATCCACGGGTTTCAACCGCACGCGATAATTGCGACAGTGCAATTACCGGAACGTTTAGCTCTTTTGCCAGGGCCTTTAAGTTTCGGGAAATGGTCGAGATTTCCTGCTCACGATTTCCTCCTCCTTTATTATTTCCTCCGGCAGTCATCAATTGCAAATAATCAATAATTATAATCTTGATACCGTGTTGAGAAACTAAACGACGACATTTTGCTCTTAAATCAAAAATAGAAAGTGATGGTGTATCATCAATAAACAAAGGTGCTTTTTCTAAGTTTTTTACTTTGGTACTTAACATCGTCCATTCGTGTGGCTCTAATTTACCAGTACGTAATTTTTCTGATGACAGTCCTGTTTCTGACGATATTAACCTCGTAATTAACTGAACCGATGCCATCTCAAGAGAAAACAAAGCCACTCCGTGCCCGTACTGAATAGCAATATTTCTCGCCATCGAAAGTACGAACGCTGTTTTTCCCATCGCAGGTCTTGCTGCGATAATAATTAAATCGCTGGGTTGCCATCCTGAAGTTAGTTTATCCAGATTATGAAAACCGGTTTCAACACCACTTAAACCTTCTTGTTTGGCAATTTCTTCAATCTTCTTTTTAGCCTGAAGAACTAAACTCTGGGCAGTTTCAGAACTACGCTTAATATTTCCTTGTGTTACTTCATATAGTTTTGATTCGGCTTGATCAAGCAAATCAAATACATCAGCAGTTTCATCATAAGACGCTTCGATAATTTCAGTAGAAATACGAATCAAACTTCTTTGAATAAACTTTTGAAGAATGATACGCGAGTGAAATTCGATATGCGCCGAAGATGCAATTTTTTGTGTAAGCTGAATTAAATAAAAGTCACCCCCGGCTAATTCTAATTTTCCATTTTTTTTCAACTGAGTCGAAACCGTCAGCAAATCGATTGGTTGTGTTTCGGTAAAAAGCTGAACGATTGCTTCAAAAATATATTTGTGTGCCTCTTTGTAAAAAGCATCCCCTTGCAAAATATCAATTACATCATCAACTCCTTTTTTATCAATCATCATTGCCCCTAGCACAGCCTCCTCTAAATCAAGAACTTGCGGAGGAAGTTTCCCTTTTTCTAAATTAATAATTGAGGGTTTATTTACCTTTGCAGGGTTTACATTTTTGAAATTTTCCATAAGGCGAAAGTAGCGAAATTTAAAAAGAGATCGCTATCTAGTTATAACTATTAATTGTTTATAAATAAGTTTATTTTGTTCATAACCAAAAAAAAATCCGAAACTGTAAGGCTTCGGATTTTAAATCATTTGATATGAATTTACTCCTTATACTCCCCCATATTACTGTATTTGTCCATTCTTTGGGCAATCAGGTCATGTGTTGATAAGTCTTTCAATTCGTTATATCCTTTGGTAATGTATTCTGCTACTGTTTTAAAAGTAGTTTCACGGTCGTAGTGTGCTCCGCCTAATGGTTCCGGAATGACATCATCTACTAATTTTTGTTTCTTCATATCAGATGAAGTCAATTTTAAAGCATCGGCAGCACGTTCTTTGTACTCCCAACTTTTCCATAAAATAGACGAGCATGATTCTGGCGAAATTACAGAGTACCATGTATTTTCTAACATGTATACTTTGTCTCCTACACCTATCCCTAATGCTCCACCAGAAGCACCTTCACCAACAATAATGGTGATAATTGGCACTTTTAAGCGAACCATTTCGAAAATATTTCTTGCAATTGCTTCTCCCTGACCTCTTTCTTCAGCTTCCAGTCCCGGATATGCCCCCGGAGTATCTACTAAAGTTAAAACCGGAATCCCAAATTTCTCTGCCATTTTCATCAAACGCAAAGCTTTACGATATCCTTCAGGATTTGCCATACCAAAATTACGGTATTGACGCGTTTTTGTATTAAAACCTTTTTGCTGACCTACGATCATAAACGACTGACCGTTTACTTTTCCCAGTCCGCCAACCATAGCTTTGTCATCTTTAAAATTCCTGTCTCCATGAAGTTCTAAAAATGTATCACCGCAAATTGCTCTGATATAATCTAAAGTATAGGGTCTGTTTGGATGTCTTGATAGCTGAACACGTTGCCAGGCTGTAAGGTTTTTGTATATTTCTTTTTTAGTTTCTTCTAATTTTTTGTTGATTTCCTTGCAGGTTGGTGTTACATCAACATCAGATTCTTTTCCAATTATAACACACTTTTCTAACTGTTCTTCAAGTTCTTTTATTGGAAGCTCAAAATCTAAATATTCCATGGATTTTTGAATTTTGTTTGTAAATCGAACCGCAAATATAAAAATATTATATCATTGGTGTGATTAAATCGTATTTAAAATGTAAAAATGTAATTTAAAAATAAGGAAATTATTACACTTCTTTCTTATTTTTATAATGTTTAAAAACGCCATTTAGGATAACTGTGATTACAATTATCAAGGCTCCAAGATAAAATTCTGTACTCATTTTCTCTTTTCCTCCCAGGATAAAATAAGCCAGCATAATACCGTAAACAGGCTCTAAATTAGTGGTTAACATTACGGTATATGGCGTTAACTTTTGCATTACTTTGACTGATGCCGTAAAAGCATAAGCCGTACAAACGGATGCCAACACCAGTAATAAAATCCAGTTATTTAATGACATCGAAAAGAAATTGGCATTGAATTTTCCCTGCACTAAAAAATAAATAGAAATAAAGAAAACCCCTGCTCCAAACTCATAAAATGTAATAACGGACGGTTCATGGTCTGCAATCAATTTTCCGTTCATTAACGTAAATAAAACGCCTAAAATGATCGATGCTAATGCATAATACATTCCATGCAGGTATTTTACTTCGACCTTCATTATCAATGCTAAACCGGCAATTATAATTAACCCGAAGAAAACTTCGTACCATAATATTTTTCTACCGTAAAAAAGTGGTTCCAGCAAAGAAGCAAAAAATGCTCCTAACGAAAATATCGAAAGTGTAATGGAAACATTCGAAACGTGAATGGCCCTAAAAAAGAAAATCCAATGAAGGGCGATCAATAATCCAACAAAAATTAATTTGGCAAATGAGGTCGCCGAGATGACAAAAGATTGTTTTTTGTAAACAATAAAAGCGCCCAGAAAAACTCCGGCAAGAAGCATTCTAAACCATACTAAATTTTCGGCATCAATGGTTATCAAAGCACCAAGAATAGCAGTAAAACCCCAAATAAAAACAATTAGATGAAGGTTTAAATAACTTTTTAAATTATCGTTTCGCATTTCGTAACAGGTAAACTGCCAGGATTCCGAAAACAATATTCGGGAACCAAACAGCAAATAAAGGTGAGAAAGTAGATTTTTCGGCAAGAGTACCAAATATTTTATCAAAAAACACAAACGAAAAGGCTATGGCGATTCCAATTGCAAGATTTGTTCCCATACCACCACGACGTTTCATAGATGAAACTGCCACCGCAATAATCGTTAGAATAAAGGCAGAAACCGGAACACTATATTTTTTATAAAGTACTACCAAATAGGTATTAATATTTCCAGAACCTCTTTTACGTTCTTTGTCAATAAAATCGATTAGTTTCCCTAACGGCAGTGTTTCTGCAATATAAACTACGGGGGTTAAATCTGCCAATTCAAATTTAAAAGGCACATTTTTTTCAGGAGTTTTTTCTATTTTATCATTGAGTTCTCCAAGTATTCTTTTGGTATAATCATACAAGATGTAAGTCTTTTTTTTGGGATCCCATTTTATACGGCTTGCCGTAATTTTGTAAGTTAACTGATCTTTTTCGAAATGCTCTAATGTAAAATTAAAAGCCGTTTTGGACTCTTCATTAAAACTATTAACAAAAATAAAATCATTATCATTAATTTGCCTGTATACGTTTGTATTATTACCCCGCATCTCGGCTTTTCCATTACCCTTTAAATAAGTGTACCTAAAGTTATTGAATCCTTCGCTGGCAGCAGGGACGATAAAAAACCCCATTAAAAGCACAAAAACAGAAACGATAGAAGCGCCAATAATATAAGGTCGTAAAAAACGTGAAAAGGAAATCCCTGAACTTAAAATGGCAATAATCTCTGTATTATTGGCGAGTTTTGAAGTAAACCAAATTACCGATAAAAACAAAAATATCGGAAACAGGGAGTTCGCAAAATAAACCGTAAAATTATAATAATAGATCGCAATCGCAGTAAAAGGAATCTTGTTTTCTAACATTTTATTCACCTTCTCTGATACGTCAATTACAATTCCAATTGGAATAAATAATAAGATCATCACTGAAAAAGTGGCTAAATATCTTTTTAAAATATACTTATCTATTATTGTTAGCATAGTAAAGTTTAATCGTTTATTGTTTAATCGTTTAACCGAATAAACGATTAAACAATTAAACATTTTTTATAGTCTTTGATCCATGTTTTTGACCATCATTTCTTTCCATGGTCTAAAATCTCCTGCTAAGATATGTTTTCTGGCTTCACGAACCAACCACATATAAAAACCAAGATTATGAATCGTTGCAATTTGTTTTCCTAAATATTCGTTGGCTGCAAATAAATGGCGCAAATAGGCTTTTGTATATTCTGTATCTACAAAAGTATGTCCCATTTCATCAATAGGAGAAAAATCAGCTTCCCATTTTTTATTCTTGATATTGATCGTTCCGTTTGCCGTAAACAACATACCGTTTCTCGCATTACGAGTTGGCATAACACAATCGAACATATCTATACCTAACGCAATATTTTCCAGAATATTAATAGGAGTTCCAACACCCATTAAATAACGTGGTTTATCTTCGGGTAAAATTTCGCAAACTACTTCGGTCATGGCATACATTTCTTCGGCAGGTTCCCCTACAGACAAACCTCCAATGGCGTTACCTTGTTGTCCTGAATTGGCAATATATTCGGCAGATTGCTGACGTAAATCTTTGTAAGTACTTCCCTGAACAATCGGAAAAAATGTTTGCTCATATCCGTATTTAAAAGGCACTTTGTCCAAATGACTGATACAACGATCCAACCAGCGGTGTGTCATGTGCATCGAGCGTTGTGCATATCTGTAATCGCAAGGATACGGTGTGCATTCATCAAAAGCCATAATAATATCAGCCCCAATAGTACGCTGAATTTCCATCACGCTTTCTGGCGAAAAAAAGTGGTAAGAACCATCAATATGCGATTTAAACTTTACTCCTTCTTCCTTAATTTTTCTATTATTCGAAAGAGAATATACCTGATATCCTCCGGAATCAGTCAAAATATTACGATCCCAATTCATGAATTTATGCAATCCACCGGCTTTTTCAAGAATTTCAGTCTGCGGACGTAAGTATAAATGATAGGTATTTCCCAGAATAATATCCGGATTAATATCCTCTTTTAGCTCCCGTTGGTGTACTCCTTTTACAGACGCAACTGTCCCGACAGGCATAAAAATAGGCGTTTCGATTACGCCGTGATCTGTAGTAATACTTCCCGCTCTGGCTTTAGACTGCGGATCTTTTTGTAATAAATCAAACTTCATCTGTTTCTTTTTTCAGTCGGCAAAGATAAGCTAATTTCAGGGAAAATTAATTAGATAATTTGGCAATTAGAAAATGGGATAATTCGACAATGAGATAATTAGATAATGAAGCACTATTACAGCCATAAAACTAAGGTTAGAATTTGAAATTTAATAATTTGGGCGTTTTCGCCGCGGCGAACGGGCTATCCGCTACAAGTCCTCGCACTTCCTTCGTCAGGCTGTGGGCTATCCGCTTCTATCCCTAACGCAAAAAAAGAGGTGACAGTTTCAAGAGAAATTTCTAAATTTGAATAAACGTTATTATCAGGCTGAGCGAAGTCGAAGCCCCGCAAAGAAAACCACAACAATAAAAAATCCGTTTAAATCCGCGAAAATCCGCGTGCCATTTATTCACCACAACAAAGACAAAAAATGAACTTAGCTCAAAAACTTGGATATCCCGAAAACACCAAACTACTAATCATTCATGCCGACGATGCCGGATTATCCCATTCCGAAAATCAAGCCACCATAAAAGCGCTCCAAAACGGATCCGTAAACTCCTATAGTATTATGGTACCTTGTCCCTGGTTTTTTGAAATGGCACTATTTGCACAAAAAAATCCCAATTATGATTGCGGAATTCATCTAACGCTGACTTGCGAATGGGAGAATTATAAATTTGGCCCCGTTCTTCCCGCCTCCCAAGTCTCAAGTTTAACAGATCATAATGGCTATTTTTATAAAAGTCGGGCAGATTTTAAAAACAATGCAAAATCAGCTGAAATAAAAAAAGAACTTACGGCACAAATCGAAAGAGCATTGCAATTTGGAATCAAACCTACCCATCTGGACTCACACATGTGCAGTGTTGGCGTTACGCCGGAAATTTTAGAAATCTATAAAGAACTCGGAAGAACCTATAATTTACCGGTTTTTATTAATAAAGATTTTGTAGAATCAATACGTTTATCTGACGAAAAATACAATTATGAAAACACTATTTTAGCGGATAATCTTATTATTGGAAATTTTGCAGATTTCGAAACAGGTGCACTAAAAAATTATTACGCAAAAGCCTTAGATAATATTCCCCCGGGTTTTAATGTCTTGTTAATACATCCTGCTTTTGATGAATCTGAAATGCAAGGCATCACAATCAATCATCCTAATTTTGGCTCTGAATGGCGACAAATTGACTTTGATTTTTTTACGAGTCAAGAATGCAAATCAAAACTAAAAGAAAATAACATTCAATTAATTACCTGGAGAGAGGTTTTATCAATTAGAAAATTTGTCAATTAGAAAATAAGATAATGATTTAGAAAACCTGAAACTTTAAAAAGAACTAATTTTTTAAAATGTAAATAATACGAGAACCTTGTTCCAAAAATATAATAATATCCAACCAATGATTTCGTAACTTTATAGGATACTTAAAAAATTAGAAATCATGATAAATTCAGAAGATAAAAATAAAGCAAACGAAAACGAAATTGAAAAAAATCTGGAGGAACTGGATTATCCTGCTTCCGAAGATATCTATAACCACGAAGAAAAACAAAAAGACCTGGATCCGGATCATATTACCAACGGAAAAACGGTTGACCAGAAAGAAGGCGAATGGAACGAGAATACTTTCAACATTGATAAACAAAATCAATTAGGTGAAGACTTAGACGTTCCCGGCTCTGAACTTGATGATGAACAGGAAGAAATTGGATCTGAAGACGAAGAAAACAACTTCTATAGCGAAGGTGACACAGAATAAACTTTTCAAAAACTCTTAGATATAAAAGTCCCAATTGGGGCTTTTATATTTTAAACATTCATCAAAAATTAAGTCCGATAAAGAGTACTCATTCAAATAATCTAAACGAATACGAGTTTTTATTTGATATCAGAAAAAAAAACAAAGCAATTTAACAATTACATCAAACTAAAGCAAAAAATCATTTGTCTCCCCGCAAAATAACGGTTACTTTTGCATTAGTTTAACTTTTACATATAAAATGAAGCCTAACACACAACAATTAAGCGATTTAACTATCCAAGTAAGAAGAGATATTCTTCGAATGGTACATGCTGTCAACTCAGGTCACCCAGGTGGTTCACTAGGTTGCACTGAATTTTTGGTTACTCTGTACCAAAATATTATGGAGCGTAAAGAAGGTTTTGATATGGACGGAATTGGAGAAGATCTTTTTTTCCTTTCAAACGGTCACATTTCACCTGTTTTTTATAGCGTATTAGCACGTAGTGGTTATTTCCCTGTTTCAGAACTTGCAACTTTTAGATTATTAAACTCACGTTTACAAGGGCACCCAACAACTCATGAAGGATTGCCTGGAGTTCGTATTGCTTCTGGTTCATTAGGACAAGGTTTATCTGTAGCTCTTGGTGCTGCTCAGGCAAAAAAACTAAATGGTGACAATCACATCATTTATACTTTACACGGAGACGGTGAACTACAAGAGGGTCAAAACTGGGAAGCGATCATGTATGCTTCTGCAAAAAAAGTAGACAATATTATTTCGACTATTGACCTTAACGGAAAACAAATCGACGGAACAACTGACGAAGTTTTACCAATGGGAAGTATTCGTGCTAAATTTGAAGCTTTTGACTGGGATGTTCTTGAAATAAAAGAAGGAAACAATATCGATGCTATATTAGCAGGTCTAAATGATGCTAAATCAAGAACCGGAAAAGGAAAACCAGTTTGTATTTTATTACATACTGAAATGGGTAACGGTGTCGATTTTATGATGCATACACATGCGTGGCATGGTAAAGCGCCTAACAACGATCAGTTAGCAAACGCTCTTGCTCAAAATACTTCAACTTTAGCAGACTATTAAAAAAGTGTTCAGTCTTAGTGTCCGTTTTTAACTTAGAAACTTAATCACTTAGAAACTCAGCATCTCAAAAATTAAACAATGAAAAAATACGAAAATACAGGAAGTAAAGATACCCGTTCCGGTTTTGGAGCAGGAATGACTGAACTAGGTCAAAAAAACGAAAATGTTGTAGCCCTTTGTGCTGATTTAATTGGTTCATTAAAATTTGATGACTTCAAGAAAAATCATCCGGAGCGTTTTTTCCAAATTGGTATTGCAGAAGCTAATATGATTGGTATTGCTGCAGGTCTAACTATTGGAGGAAAAATTCCTTTTACAGGAACTTTCGCTAACTTCTCTACAGGAAGAGTTTACGATCAAATTCGTCAGTCTGTTGCTTACTCTGATAAAAATGTAAAAATTTGTGCTTCTCACGCTGGTTTAACACTTGGTGAAGATGGTGCAACACACCAAATCCTTGAAGATATTGGTTTAATGAAAATGTTGCCGGGAATGACTGTAATCAATACTTGCGATTACAACCAAACCAAAGCAGCTACATTGGCATTAGCAGATCATCATGGTCCTGCTTATTTACGTTTTGGACGTCCGGTTGTACCTAACTTTACTCCTGCTGATGAGCCTTTCGTAATTGGAAAAGCTATTTTATTAAGCGAAGGTACCGATGTTACGATTGTAGCAACAGGACACTTGGTTTGGGAAGCTCTTATTGCTGCCGAAGCTCTTGAAGCAAAAGGAATCTCTGCCGAAGTAATCAACATTCATACTATTAAACCTCTTGACGAAGAAGCGATTCTAAAATCATTGGCTAAAACAAAATGTGTAGTAACTGCAGAAGAGCACAATATCCTTGGAGGTCTTGGAGAAAGCATTTCAAGAGTATTGGCATTAAACACTCCTGCTCCACAAGAATTTGTTGCTGTAAACGATAGTTTTGGTGAATCCGGAACTCCAGAGCAACTAATGGATAAATACAAATTAAACAATCAGGCGATTGTTGAAGCTGTAGAAAGAGTTATTAAAAGAAAATAATTTTTAGATTTTCTTACTTCATAAAAAACCCCGAAAAGTGATTTTCGGGGTTTTCTTTTATATAAAAATAATGTCTTTAATTTTAAAAAAAATCATTTTACAACCGTCCATTTTTAATGTTCAGAGATTTTTTAATACCAAAAAAGAACCATAAAAAAACCTCGAAATTGCTTTCGAGGTCTTTTATGATTGCCTTAAAACTTAATTTTGTTTTATAGGATATGTTTTATCCAAATGAATTCTTAATCTTAAAGGATCAGTATAGTCTTCTGGCAAATAAGCTTTTGAATTAGTCGAAGATTCTGCTTTAGTAGGATCTGCAAGAGCTCCGGTTGGTCTTCTAGGAATTCCTCTTGGCTCTGTTTCATCTGTATTTGGTGTAGACGGATCATCTACCAATGGTTCCCAAGGATAATACAATCTTACTCCAAAATAATAACTTTGTCCATTTAATGTCCCCATACCAATTTGTCCGGCAGGCTTACTAATTTCAAATCTTGTTGTAAAACCGTCTCCATCATCATCAAAATCTACGAAGTCAGCAATACCGTCCCCATCTGTATCATCGATTAAACTAGCGGGCGGATTTGGATATTTTGTTTTATCTCTAAAATCATAAAGATAACCATCTCCATTTATATCTTCACGATAATCAGGAACACCATCGCCCTGAAAAATTCGTCCTCCGGTAGTCGAAGAAATGCTATATTCATTGTCCATTCGCTGAAGATCAAACAATTTAAAACTAAAGACTATAGGAGAATAAGCAGGGATAGTACCACTTGTACTACCATCGCCATAATAAGCTAAACCTGATGGCAAGAACATAACTCCTGCACCATAATCACTATAACTCACTACACCACTAGTAGGATCTGTAGTAGAAGTACCTGCTTTAAATTGAGGAAAAATTTCTGACCATCCTTCGATTACCGTCTTTTCATTTGCGTAAGGAAATAAATTATACGTCCCCGGATATCCGTAAGAAGAATCAAAAACAGTTCCGTTTAATAAATTACCGGAATAAGAGGCCACGATCTTATCTGTATTGGTAGGATTACTACCTGTACCTTGTCTTAAAATCAAATAATATACATTATAGGTAATATCATTACTATACACAGGTCTTGTTTTTAGAGTATAGGTTGTCTGATCCCAAATAGAAGTTTGGGTACCTCCGACAGGAATTTTAGTTATTTTAGCATCAAAATCTGCCGTAACTTCAATATAATTAGTCTTTAAATATTTGACAATAGAGTCATTATCTGCTTTGTATTGCACCGCATAATCTCTTAAAGGAACGGTTACGACATCATCATCGCCACTTTTATTACAAGAAACCAGAGAAATGCCGGCAAGCAATAAAATAAAATAATATTTAAATTTATTCATTATTGTTAATTTTTTAGGTGCGCAAGATACAATATTGATTTATTTTTGTAAAGATTTTAACTTTGATTTTAGAAAAATTATGAGAATAGATAAATACCTGTGGTGCGTGCGTTATTACAAAACCAGAAACATGGTGACCGAAGCGTGCAAAAAAAACCATATTACTGTAAATGGGCAAGTTGCAAAACCCTCAAAAGAAGTTTTTGCTACTGATAAAATCACCTTTAGAAAAGATCAAATAACACAAATTATCACTGTACTAGACATCCCGGAGAGTCGTGTGGGCGCAAAACTTGTTGATATATACAGAAAGAATGAAACTCCTCCTGAAACGTATGCGCATTTAGAATTGCTAAAACTATCCAAAGAGCACTATCGTAAAAGCGGTACAGGAAGACCTACAAAAAAAGACAGAAGAGATATTGACGAATATGGTGATGACATTATTGATGAGGAAGAGACGGAATAAATTTCAATTGAAAAAATCTGAAATCCAAAATCTACAATCTAAAATTCAATTTGTACTTTAGCAAAAAAATAAATTATGAGCAAAAACATCATCTTAACGAATCAGGAAATCGAACATAAAATAAAACGTATCGCATACCAGATATACGAAACTTTTGTTGATGAGGAAGAAATTGTAATTGCCGGAATCGCTTCAAACGGATCTATTTTTGCTCAAAAGATTGCTTTGGCACTCCGTACCATCTCGACACTCAAAGTTTCGATTTGCGAAGTAAAAGTCGACAAACAAAATCCGCAATTGCCTATACATACTTCTCTACACAAAGAAGACTATGAAAACAAAGGATTAGTATTGGTAGATGATGTCTTAAATTCAGGCACTACTTTAATATATGCTGTTCGTCATTTCTTAGACGTTCCGTTAAAGAAATTCAAAACAGCAGTACTTGTTGACAGAAATCACAAAAAATATCCTGTAAAGGCAGATTTTAAAGGGATTTCCTTATCTACATCTTTGTTAGAGCATGTTCAGGTTGTTTTTGATGACAATGGCAACGATTATGCTTTTTTAAGCTAAGATTTCCAGAATATCCTGAACTGTTTCTTCGATCGTTTTTGCATCTACACTAACTTTATGTTGTGCATGATTGTAATAGTAGCTTCTGTCGAAGAGATGTTTTGCGATAAACTCTTTCATTTCCTCCTCGTTCATATTAGCGATCAACGGGCGTTTGCTTTTGTTATGAATTAATCTGTCATACAAAGTTTCTATCGAAGCTTTTAAATATATCGAAGTAACATCCTCTCTTTTTAATAATTCATGATTATTGGCATAACAAGGCGTTCCTCCGCCTAAACCTATTATGCTATTTTCTGAAGATTGAAGTAATTCCAGGAACATTTCGTGTTCTAATTTTCTAAAATGAATCTCTCCGTGTTGCTCGAAAATCTCATTTATTGATAAATTGGCTTTTTTTTCGATGCATTTATCTAAATCCAGAAACGGAATATTTGTAATTTTCGATAAGTTTTGGGCAATTGTTGACTTTCCGCAGCCCATATATCCTAATAATATAATCTTTTTCATTTTAATAAGAACCTATAAATTAAGGCGTTGTAAATTTTGATTAAAAAAAGACAAATTTATAATAAAATTGCTTGCAAATATCAAAAATAACTCCTTATATTTGCACCCGCATTCAAGGAAAGAATATGACTCGATAGCTCAGTTGGTAGAGCACATCACTTTTAATGATGGGGTCCTGGGTTCGAGCCCCAGTCGGGTCACAAAATTTGTGATTTACAAAATACTTTCCTTGATAGCAATGACTCGATAGCTCAGTTGGTAGAGCACATCACTTTTAATGATGGGGTCCTGGGTTCGAGCCCCAGTCGGGTCACTAAAGGTTGTTCGCCATGGCGAATGACCTTTTTTATTTTAGGCCACGTGGAGAAACGGTAGACTTGCCATCTTGAGGGGGTGGTGCTCGTAAGGGCGTGTGGGTTCAAATCCCACCGTGGTCACTAAAAAGGTAAAATACATAAAACGTATTTTACCTTTTTTGTTTTTAAACCTATTTTGACTCCTTATTTCTACATTAAATTTATCTTAAAATAAGGTGTTGTTATATTAAAAATAACTTACTATATTTGCACCCGCGTTCAAGGAAAGAATATGACTCGATAGCTCAGTTGGTAGAGCACATCACTTTTAATGATGGGGTCCTGGGTTCGAGCCCCAGTCGGGTCACAAAATTTGTGATTTACAAAATACTTTCCTTGATAGCAATGACTCGATAGCTCAGTTGGTAGAGCACATCACTTTTAATGATGGGGTCCTGGGTTCGAGCCCCAGTCGGGTCACAAAAAGGTAAAATACTCAAAATGTATTTTACCTTTTTTTATTCATAGCCCTGTTGAGTTCCCTAAACTGCCAAAAAAAATTGATCTAAAGGCGTTAGATTAAAATTAAACCTGATATAATAGTTTAAAGAATAATAAACCTCAACACATTCTAATCCCTAATCCTGTTTATAGGATTTCAATGTTCCGTCCTCATTAAATTGTATCGAATACCTTTCTCTGCTTCCATTAATGTTTGTTGGATACCAATGCATCTCATTATCCCAAATAGAAACATAGGCACTCGTAAGAGGTTTTGCCCCTTCGACCCCCGCTGCTTTTTTATTATAAACAGCTGTTAATTTAGCAACATTCGAAAATTTTATTTTGTCAAGCGAAATTAAACGCTTTTGAACGTCATCTCGAACCGATAATTGAAGCGGTCTGGGCTCTGACCATTTATTGCCTTTATATTCGTATATATCGACGTATTTAGGGTTTTCAGGATGTCGAAGCATAACATTGATGAGTCCGTCATTATAAAAGTAAAGCGTTGCATAAACAAAAATCTCTTTTCCTGCATATTGCGGCAATTTTCGTAATGCTGCTTCAGCTTTTTCTAATCCATTTGTATCTGCCAAAAAATCTACACTATCCCCTTCAGTATGTGTTTGTATATGGGATACAGAATGTGTTTCAAGAGCCGTTTTTATAATTTCCTGAACATCAATTTGTTTATTTACAGTTGTTTCAGGACTATTTTTTTCCGGTTCTTTAGTCACTACCGTATCTTTTGTTTTAAAGGTGTCGTCGATACTTTTTGTTATTTGATCGCAGCTTAAAAAAAACGGACAACAAATTAGCATTAGAATTAATTTTCTCATTGTTATTCTATATTTTTTAGATCGCTGGCAAAAGCAATTTGATTTGGATTTTCTGGCAAGTAAAAAATTTCTATTTGCTCCTGTTTCGTAATATCAAGTTCAAGAAGTCCAATAACTTTCTTTAAACTATTTCTATAAACATGGTGTTTGTTGTCTGTATATTCGAGTTCAAAACGAATCATAGGCTGCTCATTAATATAAGTTCCGGTCTGACTTGCTTTAAGCAACTTCGCCCGGGTTTTTACTCCTTTAAACTTAATCAATGACGAATCTTCATTTAAGCCTGTAAGTTTACTGTAAATAAACCTCAAGAGATATCTAAAAAACAAAAGCACCAATGGGCATACAATTAGTGGATGGCCAAAACTTATAAAACGCCAACCCATTCCGTAACTTTCGGTTTTATACGAATAAATATAATACCCCATTACCGTTATTACCAATAGCAGCCATCCTGCTACTATACCTGCCACTTTTAGTATATTTATACCTGCTTCTGTAGTGGCTATAATAAAGAGCGGAACTTTTTTTGCGTCTCTGTCGAGTATTAGACTTAATTTTTTCCCGGTTTCAAATCTACGTTGATGGGGTTTGGCATCTGTTATAGTTGTTTTATTGGTGATTTCTGTATCGGCCAGATTTTTAAACGACAACTCCAGTTCGTACGTATTGTATTTAGCATCAGGTTTAGACGTTTTTACGGCGTTTAAAATTTTTGCTTCTCTCGCTATTCCTTTTGATTTTAGTTGTTCTATATTTCTTTTTGAAATATAAATCTGAAGAATCCATTTGCGAAAATATCCTGTTAAAACAAGAAGCCAGAGAATTACCGACACAGCCAGTATGCTTAAAGCCAGCCAGGGATTACTATCTTTTAGTGTAGTGACATCAAATTCGCTATTAACGCTGTAATAGATAAGTATAGGAAACGGAATTGCAAAAAACAGCATATAAAGTGCTCCAAAAGCTATAGCAAAATATTTTTTCATCCCTTTTAATTATTTTTGAGGTTACTAATTAAAACGTTTTTCTGCGAAGCAAGACATTACTTTTTTCAAATATTACTCGATTACAATCTTGTTATACAAGCAGATAGCAATCAAATTTACATAAAAAAATAGTGTGCAAAAGAAATTAGAATAAAAACTAAATTAAGAAATTGTTTATTTTTTAATCCGTTTTTCCGGCATACTAATAATGGTTATTTTTCGTTTGAGACCCTAATGAAATTATACTTTTCTCTTTTATTCGTTTTTGTACTTCCTTATTTTTGCTTCGCGCAGATTGATACGACCTATATTAAACCTTTTGATCATAAACTCTCCCTTAGAAGTTACTTATCGATGAAATTTATTTCGATGGAGAAAGAAGTAGATGGAGAAAGAAGTAGATGGAGAAATTAAAAAATTTATGCCCAACACCCCTATGAGTTTAGGTTTTGGTGTTTCTATGAACAACACTATAATCAATTTGAGTTATGGATATGGTTTAAGCTTCATGAAAAACAAGGAAAAAGGAAGAACCAAGGCATTAGATTTTCAAATTCATAATTACGGAAGAAAATTTATACTGGATCTCTTTGTTCAAAATTATCACGGATTTTATACTTCAGATGAATCAGATAAAAACATTCAAGTATATCCTGATTTAAATATTCAGCAATATGGTGCCTTTGGACAATATGTTTTTAACAACAAAAAATTCTCTTATAAAGCTGCTTTTAATCAAAACGAAATACAATTAAAATCAGCCGGAAGTTTTTTGCTTGGCGGAGGTGTATATTTTACAAAAATAGGTTCTGACAGTTCTTTTGTACACAAATCTAAAAATTCATTGCGCAATTTTCAGTTTGGAGTAAGCGGAGGTTATGCATATACCTGGGCAATTAACAAAAGATGGTTTACAAGCGGATCTGCAACTACGGGAGTAAACTTTGGCAGCGAAAAAATAAATCAATTCGGAAAACGAAAAATCGAAATTTATCCTACCTTTTTTCCAAGAATAGCGGTAGGCTATAATAAAGAGAATTGGTCTCTGGGCTTATCCTATATCAATAACCTCCTGTTTTCATCTTTCGCTGATAACAACAGTAACATAGGTTTATCGTCCGGAAATTTCCAGATTGGCTATATCTGGAGGCTAAATTCGAATCCTTTTTTTTGCAGGAATAAAACTATATAAACAAGTCATTCTCCGATAAACTACATATTTACAACATATTGATATACAAGATGTTAAATAAATATAAATAATCATTTTTTATCTGTTTAAATACATCTTTAATTACAGAAAAATATAATTATTTTCAGATTTTATTTGTTAATTTCACACTTGTTGTAATATAAAACACTCTACCACAATATATTACGCCTTTATAAAAAGAATATTATTCCTAAAATAATAAACAATTCTTTTACTCTCTCCTCCTAAGATTACATTAACGACTTCACTGATTTTTTCATTATTAATACTTATTATTATGAGACTAAAATTATGTTTGTTACTCGTTTTTATGATTACGTATTCCTGGTCGCAGACGACCAAAACATTCGGCTCCAGCGGGACATTTGCTGTCCCTTCAGGAGTAACCTCTATTAGTGTTCAGGCATGGGGCGGCGGCGGAGCCAGTGGTGCCCCATTGTTGTTAGGCAGGGGTGCTGCCGGAGGCGGTGGAGGTGCTTATGCAAGCGGTCCCGTTTCTGTAACTTCCGGAACAACTTTAAATGTAGTGGTTGCAAGTCAAACCGCTGGTACCACCGGAACTGGTACTGCAGGGGGCAACTCTACCATTACTGGTTTCGAATCGTCTATCTTAGCAGCCGGAGGTTCCGGAGGAGCAGCCAATAATGCCGGAGGTACACCTGTGGGAGGAGCCGGTGGTACAACTGCAGCTTCTGCAGGTACTACCAAGCTTGCCGGCGGAAACGGTGGTAACGGTAATTCCTGGAACCTTTTGGGGCTGTTATTATCTTCTGGCCCAGGTGGTGCAGGAGCTAATAATGGTGGTGTTGGTGGTGCCGCTGTTTCCGGTTTAATTTTAAGCAATGCACCCGGGAATGCAGGTTCTACCCCCGGTGGTGCAGGTAGTGGCGCTATAAATTCAGCATTAGGAGCTCCGTATGCCGGAGGTGCCGGTGCAGCCGGACAGGTAATTATTTCTTATACATGTCCAACTTATAGTATTACCAGCACAACAGCTACAAATGTTTGTTCTACTTCCGGAACAACTTCTACCGTAACTTTAACATCTGGTGCCGGGGCATTGCCTGTTGGTAATTATGTGGTTACTTATAATAGAAGCAGCCCGAATGCTACTGCATTAACTGCAAATGTAGTAGTGACTACAGCAGGTACAGGAACTTTTACAGCAACCGGGTTGTCTACAGCAGGATCTAGTATCATAACAATTACTAAACTTACTTCAGAGACTTGTTCTTCTAACATTACCACCAATAATACTGCTACGATAACTATTGCACCTGCAACCGTGGGCGGAACAGTAAGTGGCGGAACTTCTATTTGTGCAGGAAACACAAGTGGGGCATTAACCTTATCCGGTAATGTGGGAACCGTTGTTAAATGGCAATTTGCAGTAAGTCCTTTCTCTACCTGGACAGATGTATCGAACCCAACAACTGCCAATACGTATACATCAGTACCCTTGACAGCAACAACACAGTTTAGAGCAGTTATTACTGCTATATGCGGGACTGCAAATTCCGGAACAACAACGGTAACGGTAAATCCAGTACCCACTATCACACTGACCGAAAATTCAATTGATATTTGTTTTCAGGATAACTCATCCGGAACCCCTATAACAGGTGTTTTTGAAGGGCTTACGGGCTCTCCTACGACATACAGCATTGTTTGGAATCCATCTCCCGTTAATAATTTAGTAGCAATAACTGATGATGCATTGTCTGGAAATAACTTTTATTTTGAAGTTCCTGCTGGTTTGGCAGTGGGTACTTATACTGGTACAATAACTGTAAAAAATGCCGCTGGCTGTGTAAGTTTAGGAGCACCTCTTATTATCAATATAAAAGAGAGCCCTACAATTAACTCAGCAGGAACCATTAATCCAATTCTTACAAGTAACACCTCCCAAAATGCAACATTAGTATATTCAGCTACTACCGGTAATCCTGACAGATATAGTATTGATTGGGCTGATAATACTTTCCTTGCAGACCAACCAATCACTTTAGATTCATTTTCTGCTTCTGGTGGTGCATTACATTCTATTACAATATCTGCAAATGTTCCGGCAGGAACTTATACAGGGACATTTTTTATCTCCAATCAAAATTGTGAAAGATCGTACCCAATTTCTATACTGATTGTCGATTCCGCACCAACTATAGCGCTGGCAGCAGCAACAGAAAATGTTTGTATCTTCAATAATGTTACACCAGAACAAACAACATTAAGTTATAGTGCAACAACAGGAAACCCAACCACCTATAGCATTGCTTGGGTTACTTCTCCAACAAATAATTTTGTAGATGTTACAGATGCATCATTGCCAAGTAGCCCAATTACAATTGCGGTACCCTCAGATACTTTTACAGGTACTTATACAGGTACATTGACTGTAAAAAATTCAGGTGGCACTGTAAGTTCTGATTATGATTTTACAGTTACTGTAGCAAATACACCCGGATTATATATTAATGGTCCCGCAGTAATTAGTCCGCTTACAACAAGTAGCAGTGCTCAAATTGCAACATTAGAATACTCTCAGGTTACTGGTGCACTTCCTGAAACCTACAATATCGATTGGGATGCAGCGGCAAATACTGCTTTGTTGCAAGACCAGCCTAATACTGCATGGACTTTTGAACCTATTGGTGATATCATAAATACAATTGCAATCTCTGCAAATGTTCCGCCAGGAACTTACTATGGTACAATGTTTCTAAATACAAGTACCTGTACTGGATCTGTACCTGTCTCTATAGTGATTAATGATCCCGCTCCAACTATAGAACTAGAACCTACAACTGTAGATACATGTCCTGGAAATACTACAACATTATATTATAACGCAACAACAGGAAACCCTACCACTTATAGTATTGTATGGAATTCATCTCCAGCAAATAATTTTGTAGCTGTTACTGATGCCGCATTTCCATCATCGCCAATCTCAATTGCAGTACCTGCGGGAATCTATACAGGAAATTTAACTGTAAAAAATGCAAATGGCGATGTAAGCACAAATTCTATTTTTACGGTAAAAGTATTTCAAAGTGCTTACATAATATCAACAGGGACAATTGACACTATTACTACAAGCAGCAGCCCGCAAACCGCAACATTACAGTACTCTTCTACTTTAGGTAGTCCTAATAAATATGGTATTGATTGGGATGATAATACTTTCTTAGGAGATCAGGGAGTCACTTTATTCCCCTTTTCTGCATCCGGTGGCGCGCTAAATACCATAACAATATCTGCAAATGTTCCGCCAGGAACGTATACAGGGACATTTTTTATCTCCAATTTAACTTGCCAGGAATCTTTCCCAATATCTATAGTAATTAGCAATCCTGTACCTACTATAGATTTAGGAACATCTGCGCTTGACGTTTGTGTCTATAGCGGTAGTAATACAAATCCACAAGTATTACTCGGTTATTCGGGGACTACCGGAAATCCAACCACTTATAGTATTGCATGGAGTCAGTCACCACCAAATGGTATATTCACAGTCAATAATGCAGCATTACCACTTAGCCCTATTACGATTACAGTTCCTTCATCAACTGCCCCGGGAACTTACACCGGAACCTTAACGGTAAAAAATGCGAGTGGAGCAGTAAGTTCTGGTTCTATTTTTACTTTAGAAGTAAATCAGGGACCGACCATTTCGACAACAGGAACACTCAATCCCATTACTACAAGCCCAGTCTCACAAAATGCAACCTTAATATACAATGGCGCTACGGGTAACCCTACCTACTATTATACGGAATGGGATTCTCCCTTATTAGCGAACCAGAATCTTACTCCTTATTCATTTTCTTCGTTTGGTGGTATATTAAATTCAATTTCTATATCTGCAAATGCTCCGGCTGGAACCTATACAGGGACATTAACAATTTTCAATTCGACTTGCGATAAATCATATCCAATATCCATAGTGATCAATCCATCATCAGGTAAGACTACTATTGCAGGAGCATCGCCTAATCAAATTCAATCAACTAGTACAACAGATTCAGCATCGGCAGAAAATCCGGTTGTAGTATCTGTTTTAAATAAAGTAATTGATATCAATACTTTTAATCAGAATATCGATAAAGTATTTATTTATGATGTATCAGGTACCTTAATCTACAAGAAAGATTCAGTCGAAAATCCTAGTCTGGTTATCGATAACTTAAGATCTGGAAATCAGGTTCTCGTAGTCAAAGTACTCCTGAAAAGCAGTACTAGTAAAACTAAAAAAATAATTTATTAACCTTTTTTAAAATTAATTTTTAGAACCATTCCGTTTTGCGGAATGGTTTTTTTTTTTTGGCATACTAAACTATAAGAATTCTAACTCCTTGGGGGTAATTAATTCTAACACATAGAAACATAGCTTTTGGAGCTTTAAAAAAGGCGTTTCACTTATTTAAAATGCACATAGCCTGGCTATGGGAAAGAAATGTTTTTTTTGCAAAATTATGTCTTATTATTTCAGGAAAAAGTTCTCTTGCAAAACAAAACTTTACTAAATTCGTTTCAGATTAATCAACCTACTATTCTAATCCCAAATTAGCTTATGAAAAATTTATTTATTTTATTATTTATTATGATTACCTGCTCTTCATGGGCACAATCTGCAACCGGTTATTTTGACAAAGCCATAAAAAAAGCCGAAGCTGGAAATACAAAAGGTGCCATTGCAGATTATACAAAAGCCATTAGCATGAATTCTAAATTTGTAGAGGCGTATCAAAATCGTGGTGTAGCAAAGTTCAAACTCAATGACCTGAAAGGCGCCCTTGCAGATTTTAGCAAAACAATCCAATTAGACGACATGAATGCCGATGCTTTTACCGGACGTGCCAATGTAAACTACAAATTACTGAATTTTAAAGAAACTGTTGACGATTGTACCTCTTCTCTGGGTTTAAATCCAAAAGATTATATCGCTTATAATTTAAGAGGTTTGGCTTATAATAAATTGGGAGACCAAAAAAATTCCTGCAAAGATTTCTCTAAAGCAGTCGAATTAGGCAGTCAGAGCGCTATAAAAAACAAAGCGACTTTTTGCAAATAAAACAAGATTAAAAGTACAGCATACCCAAGCAATCTGTAAAAGTATTTTTTTACAGATTGCTTTTTTTATTAAAAAACCCCATCATAACTTCATCTAAAAGTTATCCTTACATTTGTTCTTTAAACCAAATTTTAATGGCACTTCTAAAAAAAATAAATCACAAAGCGCAAACTGATAAAAACTCAGGTTTTGGTGTTAATGCAAATAGTTATGGCGGGAGATTCGTAAACAAAGACGGAACCCCAAATATCGAAAAGCGAGGTATGCATTTGTTTCGCCGTATTAGTTGGTACCACACTATGATCGACATGCCTAACTGGAAATTTATGTCTATTTTGTTTATTTTTTATATTGTTATCAACTTTATTTTTGCCATTATTTATTATGCAATCGGGATTGAACATCTGGACGGAATCGAACAATCGCAAAGTATCTTGACGCAATTTGGTCAGGCTTATTTTTTTAGTGCACAAACTTTTACAACTGTAGGTTACGGGCACATTAGTCCAACCGGATTTTTGACCAGTGCTTTGTCAGCCGCCGAGGCTTTGATTGGTTTATTAAGTTTTGCCATTGCAACCGGTTTATTTTTTGGGAGATTTAGTAAACCAACCGCTTTTTTAAAGTTTGCAAATAATGCCCTAATCTCATCTTACGGAGAACACAAAGCCCTAATGATACGTCTGGTACCCTTTAAAAATACCAATTTTACAGATGCCACCGCAAAAATTACATTGGCACTAAGCCTGGAAGAAAATGGCATACAAACCAATAAATTTTACAGCTTAGAACTTGAATTGGATAAAATCAATGCCCTTTCGTTAAGCTGGACATTGGTACATCCTATTACAGAAAATAGTCCTTTGTACAATTTTACCCAGGAAGATTTCAAAAAATTGCACGGTGAGATATTGGTGTTTGTAACCACTTTTGATACGATGTACAGTAATACAGTAGCCGCCAGAACCTCTTATACTTTTAGCGAAATTGTCTATGGGGCAAAATTCGAAACCATGTATAACAGAAGTAAAAATGGTACAAAAACGATCTTGCATCTCGACAAATTAAACCAATACGAATTAGTAAACCTCTAGCATTCCATCATTTTAATCCAATTTTAAATCTATTTTCATATTTTATCCTATTTTTGTTCACCAAATAGCCCGTAATGATAAACAATATTAAGACTGTTTTCAGCATTAAAGATCTCGAAAACTTATCAGGAATAAAAGCGCACACCATTCGTATCTGGGAAAAAAGATACAACATCCTAGAGCCTATGCGTACTGATACGAACATCAGACTCTATAATTTGCAAAATTTACAAAAGCTTTTAAACATTACTTTATTACACGAATACGGTTATAAAATATCTAAAATTGCCACTTACACAGAAGAAAAAATTCCACAATTAGTTCGGGAAATTATTTCGAAGAAAAATTCTCAGAATTACGCTATAACTTCATTCAAAATGGCAATGATGAATTTTGATCAGGAAATTTTCTTCAATACTTTTGATTGGCTTATTTCTGAAAAATCGTTCAAGGAAGTTTTCAAAGACCATTTTCTCCCTTTATTAAAAGAATTAGGATTGTTGTGGCAATCTGAAACTATAACTCCTGCAAATGAACATTTTATGAGTCATTTGATCAAACAAAAAATATTAATTTATACAGAAAGCCTTCAAATATTAAAACCCAGTAAAACCGATAGAATTTTTGTGCTTTCATTGCCACTAAACGAAATTCATCAAATAGGGCTCTTGTACCTGCAATACGAAATTTTATCGCATGGGTACAAAACCATCTATCTTGGCGAAAGTATGCCAATAGAAAACTTACAGGATTTAACCAAACATTTCGAGAATATTACCTTCGTTTCCTTTATGACGGTCCAGCCGGATCGCAGTGTTATCAATCAATACGTGAAAACAATGGGACAAAAATTACTTCAAAAAAACAACGAAATTTGGCTAATGGGAAATATGGTCGAACACATTGACCCAAAAATTCTATCAGAAAGAATACGAACTTTCGACTCTATGGAAGAAACAATTAGCATGCTGTAATATATTTTGTTTAAAGTTTTTGTACATTTGTTAAACAAATGAAGAAAACAATAGCAATTATAGGATCAGGCTTCTCGGCATTAGCAGCTTCATGTTACCTTGCACAACAAGGGAACATGGTCACTATTTATGAAAAAAACGATACTATTGGCGGACGGGCAAGACAGTTTAAAAAAGACGGTTTTACGTTCGACATGGGACCAAGCTGGTACTGGATGCCGGATGTTTTTGAACGTTTCTTTCAGGATTTCGACAAAAAAACAAATGATTATTACGAGCTCATAAAATTAAATCCTGCGTACAGGGTTTATTTTGGAGTTGATGATTTTATCTCTATTTATGATAATCTTGAAGAAATAAAAACCACTTTTGAAACCATTGAAAAAGGAAGTGGTCAAAAACTCGAAACTTTTATCAAGCAAGCCAAAAGCAATTATGACATTGCTATTAAAGATTTGGTCTATCGCCCCGGAATTTCTCCTCTTGAATTAATTACGCTCGAAACTACTTTAAAACTCGATCAGTTTTTTAGTACTGTAAGTGCTGATATTCGTAAAAAATTTAAAAACGAAAGATTAATCCAGATTCTTGAATTTCCGGTTTTATTTCTTGGCGCAAAACCTACGAAAACACCTTCTTTCTATAATTTTATGAATTATGCCGATTTTGGCTTGGGAACCTGGCATCCCAAAACCGGCATGTTTGATGTGGTTCGCGGAATCGAAAAACTGGCTCTTGAACTTGGTGTTACTATAGAAACTAATTCTGCAATCGAAAAAATAATAGTAGAGAACAAAACTGCTACTGCAATTGTCATAAACGGAAAAAGAATTCCGGCAGACATTATCCTTAGTGGTGCCGATTATCATCATACCGAAACCTTATTAGATCAACAACATCGGGTTTATAGTGAAAACTATTGGGAAAGCCGGGTTTTTGCCCCCTCATCGCTTTTATTCTTTGTTGGGTTTGACAAAAAAATAGACAACATTGCACATCACGCTTTATTTTTTGATGTTGATTTTAACCAACATGCTGCTGACATTTATGACAAACCAAAGTGGCCGGACGCACCTTTGTTTTACGCAAACTTTCCGTCAAAAACAGATCAAACAGCAGCTCCTGAAGGAATGGAAAGCGGATTTTTCCTTATCCCTTTAGCACCTGGAATAAATGACAGTGAGACACTTAGAGAAGAATATTTTAAAAAAATCATTACACGTTTTGAGCAATTGACACAGCAAAAAATTAAAAATAATATTATCTTTAAAAGATCATTTTGCAAGAATGACTTTGTAACAGACTATAATGCATACAAAGGAAATGCTTACGGAATGGCAAATACATTATTGCAAACGGCTTTTTTAAGACCAAAACTAAAAAGTAAAAAAGTCAGGAATTTATATTTCACAGGGCAATTAACTGTTCCTGGACCAGGTGTTCCGCCTGCTTTAATTTCAGGAAAACTAGTAGCCGGGTTAATTCAAAAATCTTTTAGATCTTAAAAAAAATGAAAGCACTATTCGACACCGTTTCTTTCAAATGTAGCAAGTTGGTCACCCAAAACTACAGCACCTCATTTTCGTTAGCGGTCAAAATGCTTTCACCAAGCATACGCGAAGCGATTTACAGCATTTATGGATTCGTTCGTTTTGCTGACGAAATCGTCGATTCATTTCAGGAGTACGACAAAGAAAATCTCATCAATGATTTCGAAAAAGAATATTATAAAGCCATTGAATTTGGTATAAGCCTAAACCCTATTCTTAACGCTTTCCAGCATACTGTGCAACAATACAACATAACAGATGATCTTGTTCAGGCTTTTTTAAAAAGTATGAAACTAGACCTCATCAAATCAACATACAATACACAAACAGAGTATGAGGATTATATATACGGTTCTGCCGATGTAGTAGGTTTAATGTGCCTGAAAGTTTTTGTAAAAGGAAACAATCAAAAATACGAGCAACTCAAAAATGAAGCCATGCGGTTAGGATCTGCTTTTCAGAAGGTAAATTTTCTGAGAGACTTAAAAGACGATAATTTGGTTTTAAACCGAAATTATTTTCCCGGAGTTGATCTAAACTCATTTGATGAAAATGCCAAAACCACCATTATCAACGAAATCGAAGAAGATTTTAGAATCGCTTACCAAGGAATTGTAAAATTGCCAATAGAAGCACAATTTGGAGTTTACACCGCATTTATCTATTACAAAAAGCTGCTCAAAAAATTAAAAAATACGCCTTATTACGAAATTGGAAGTTCCAGAATCAGAGTGTCTAATTATACCAAAGCAGGACTTTTGGCGCAATCTTTTGTAACTTACAAATTAAAATTAGTCTAGAATTAATTTCTATCACATAGAAACAAAAAATTTCTCGTTTGAATAAAAGTCGAAATAAAATGACCAATCATTTTTACATAGCTATGTGCATTTCAATAAGTGAAACGCCTTTTTTTAAGAGCTAACAAAAACTATGTCACTATGCGTTAAAATAATATTCGCAATAAAATTCAGAGTTCCTTTTTAACAATTCAAAATATACAAAATGATTTCTTTTTTAATCTTTTTAGGCGTTTTTCTCTTTATGGAATGTGTTACCTGGCTTACACACAGGTATATTATGCACGGGCTTATGTGGTATTTTCATGCAGATCATCACCAACCTAAATACGAACATACTTTTGAGCGCAACGACATATTCTTTGTCATTTTTGCGATTCCAAGTATTACTCTTTTTTATTTTGGCGTTCAGGGCGGATTCAATTATTTATTTTTCATTGCCTGCGGAGTAACGACTTATGGCATGTGTTATTTTTTAATTCACGATGTCTTGATTCACCAACGTTTTAAATGGTTTAAAAACACCAAAAACAAATATTTAGTAGGTTTACGCAAAGCACATAAAATACACCACAAGCATTTAGGAAAAGAACATGGAGAATGTTTTGGGATGTTATTCGTTCCCTTTAAATATTATAAAATGTAGCATAATTTGCACGTTACCCGCAGAAAAAGCGGGTCGGGTCTTCCGTTCCCGCTTTTTTGAGTCAGGCAAAAAAGCCTGCACAAAAAGAGCTCCACTACAACCCCTAACGCAAATGTATTTCAAGAACCATCATAATAATCGATTTTATGAAAGTATACAAATTAGAAACCGTACAACATATAAACGCCAGTATCGAAGAATGTTGGGATTTTTTTTCGAGTCCGCAAAACCTGCAAAAGATAACACCTGATGATATGAGTTTCGTTATTCAGGACTTTGATGGCAAACGGATGTATCCCGGGCAAGTAATCACCTATACTTTGAAACCACTTTTAGGGATTAAAATCAATTGGATGACCATCATAACAGTTTCTGAAGAGAATCACTATTTTGTCGACGAACAACGTTTTGGTCCCTATGCATTATGGCATCACAAACACTTTTTTGAACCAACAGATACCGGTACAAAAATGACAGACGTTGTACATTATGCTTTGCCGTTTGGTTACTTAGGTCAACTCGCAAACACAATAATGGTCAGCAATAAGCTGAAATCAATTTTCGAATATCGTCACCATAAAATCGAAGAAGTATTCAATTCAAAATAATTTTTTCACGCAGATTTCACAGATTTAAGCAGACAGACGCAGATTTATTTCAATTATAATCAACAAGTAAAATCCAATTAAATCTGCAAAATCTGCGTGAAACAAAAAATCTTAACTTATAAATCTGTGGCATAAAAAATACCCGCAAAACGGAATTTAATATAATGACAAAACAAAAAGCTACCTTTTTCTGGTTTAGACGTGATTTGCGTCTAGATGATAATATTGGATTATTCAATGCCTTGCAATCTGATTTTCCTGTAATTCCGCTATTTATTTTTGATGAAGATATTCTGGAAAATCTTCCTGAAAACGATGCCCGGGTTAGTTTTATTTACGATTCGCTTCAAGAAATAAACAAACAACTTCTCGCAATTGATTCTGCTCTTTTAATCAAAAAAGGAAAAACTTTTGAGGTTTGGAAAACACTTGTTGAAGAGTTTGACATTCAGCACGTTTTCTTTAATAAAGACTATGAACCTTATGCCATAAAACGTGATTTGGCTGTTACTGCATTGCTGCAACAAAATAATATTGAAGTACTTTCTTTTAAAGATCATGTTATTTTTGAAGAAAAAGAAATCACAAAAGCAGATGGT
This sequence comes from Flavobacterium araucananum, assembly GCF_002222055.1. Taxonomy (GTDB): domain Bacteria; phylum Bacteroidota; class Bacteroidia; order Flavobacteriales; family Flavobacteriaceae; genus Flavobacterium; species Flavobacterium araucananum. The sequence continues at coordinate 74,765 of NZ_MUGS01000030.1, read as the reverse complement.
CTTCCTTACACTATTTATACGCCATACAAAAACAAATGGCTCGAAAAATACCATCTTTCAGGAAACGTTTTAGAATATGACACCAAACCTTTGTTTTCTAATTTTGCTAAAATCCAATTCAACTTTCCGGAATTAGCTCAAATTGGTTTTGAAAGAAGCGCTATAAAAGTTATTCCGCATAACCTGACTCAAATTGGTAATTATAAAGAAACAAGAGATTTCCCTGCTCTTGACAGTACATCGTATCTATCGCCACATTTACGTTTTGGAACTGTTAGTATCCGTAAATTAGTGAATTGGGCAAACAAAAAAAATCAAACCTTTTTGAGCGAATTAATCTGGAGAGAATTTTTTATTCAGATACTGTTTAGCTTTCCTAAAGTGGTCAATCACAATTTCAAACCAGCTTATGATGGTATTGAATGGCGCAATAACGAAGACGATTTTAAACGCTGGTGCTCCGGAACTACAGGTTACCCAATGGTCGATGCCGGAATGCGCCAGCTTAACGAGACCGGTTATATGCACAATCGTGTTCGTATGGTGGTCGCCAGTTTTTTATGCAAACATTTACTCATTAACTGGCAATGGGGAGAAGCTTATTTTGCCCAGAAATTATTAGATTTTGAATTAGCCGCCAACGTAGGAAACTGGCAATGGGCAGCAGGAACAGGTTGTGATGCCGCACCCTATTTCAGGGTTTTTAATCCCGAAATTCAACAAAAGAAATTTGACGAAAAAGGAATCTACATCCGCAAATGGATTCCTGAATTTGATCTGGGTTACAACCCACCAATGATCGATCACGCTTTTGCAAGAGATCGTGCAATCGCTACTTATAAAGCCGGGATTTTGAAATAGTTTTTTTTAGGTTTTACCTAACGTTTAATTTTGCTTTACGCACATTTGGCAGATTGAGCAGGTTCATGCTTATTTTTGTTAATCCAGGCAAATGATGAATCTAAAGCAAATTTTTACACATAATCTTGTCATTTCAAACGAAAAATCACACTAGAGATTCCGTTCCTAAAAGCAAACCCGACAGGTTTTAAAAACCTGTCGGGTTTGCTATTTTGTAAAAGAGAAATTACTATCTCTCTCGAAGTCGTTACCTATTAAGACTCTTATAAAAACCCAAAGACTAAACACAATCTTGTCATTATGACGGAGGAGAAATCTTTGCGATTTTGCACCTTTTTAAGAAATTTATTAACCATAAAATTATAAATTTTAACTTAGTGACTTTTCAGGATCGGGTGCAGGAAATAGCTCCTAATACTTTAAATAATTACTTACTAAAATCTTGGCTTTTAGATCAAACATCAGATTATACAAACCAAAGAACGTACGGTTCATATAAATAAAATGTTTTGAACCACGATTTCCGTTCATTTTTTTAAGATTCGTATCATTAGAGAAACGCTCGCCTAGTTTGGCTATACTGTCAAAGAAAGTCGCATCGGCAAAATCGAACGTTTCGTTTTGAAATGGCTTCGTAAAAAGGGATAATAAATCATGAAACATCTCTGTAAAATATTCAATTTCTGCTGGCGAATCATCAGGACGAAGGATTTCCAGTTCGAATAATTTTTGATTAAAAAGTGCTTTATCTGTAATTACATTTTTGTTGATTAACTCGAAGTATGGCACATAAAACTCCTCTGGAATTTGTTTCATACACCCAAAATCTAAAGCGATCAATTGGTTTTTATCATCAACAAGAAAATTTCCGGGATGCGGATCTGCGTGTACTTTTCGCAAAACATGAATTTGATACATGTAGAAATCCCAAAGCGCCTGCCCTATTGTATCGCCAATTTCTTTATTTGTGTTTTTTGCCGTAAACTCAGAAAGGTGAATTCCCGTCATCCAATCCATCGTAATAATTTTCTCTGATGAAAACTCAGGGTAATAGTGGGGAAAAAGTAAATTTTCGATTTTACTGCACGCTTCAACTACTTCCTGACTTTGTTTTAATTCAAGCAAATAATTAGTTTCTTCGATAAGTTTATCTTCAACTTCCTTAAAATATTTATCTGAGTCTTTTCCCTGTAGATTAAACATTCGGATTGCGATAGGTTTTACCAAAGCCAAATCTGACGAAATACTATTGGCAACTCCGGGGTATTGAATTTTAACGGCTAATTTTTTTCCGTTTTTAACTGCCAAATGCACCTGACCTATACTTGCGGCATTTACTGAATTGGCATTGAATTCATCGAAAATTTCATAAGGAGTCTGTCCAAAATTAGTTTTAAAAGTTTTTAAAACCAATGGTGCCGAAAGTGGCGGAACAGAAAACTGCGATAAAGAAAATTTCTCGACATACGCCTGAGGCAGAAAATTTTTATCCATACTTAACATTTGAGCCACTTTTAGTGCGCTTCCTTTCAGGCTTTTTAGCCCGTCGTAAATATCCTCGGCATTGTTTTCGTTGAGTTTATCACGTGTTAAGTCTGAATTTACCATTTTTTCGGCATAATGCTTTATGTAGTTTACGCCTACTTTTGCACCTGTTTGGACCAATTTACTGGCTCTTTCTATTTTTGATGTTGGTATATAATCGATTGTTTTCATGGTTTGCTGTATATTTTTTCTTTAAAAAGAAATTTACCTAAATCTATTAAGTGATTTAATGGTGCAACATTCATTAACTCAAAAGAAGCATTTACAGATTTTTCGATAAAAATATCTGTTTTTTCAAAAGCGGGTGAAGCATCATCTACCCAGAATTTTATCGTCAGCATTAATTGCAACCACGCAGATTCCTGAATTCCTTTTTCCTGAAATTTCTGAAATTTTTCCTGCTCCAATCGATAATCATCTGTAAGGATTTCCGAAACATATTCTTTAAAACTATCCCGAAGCGTGGTAAGCTGCACTAAATTTTTTAGCGGATTTCTATCCAATTTTAAGGCTTGCAAAACATAACTTCTGTTTGCGGTTAAAATCTCGAAAAAGGTAAAATAAAAACTCAACATTTTGTTTTTCATATCATACTCTAAATAATCATTGTTTCTATGCAACAAATCAATCGTGTTGACTAAAAACAATCTGAATATTTCTTTTTCTAAACCTTCTAATGTTCCAAAAAAAGCATAAAATTCGGCTTCTGTAAAATCATTTTCTTTGGCAAAATGATAAACTGATTTTGGTTTATGTCCGTTTTCCAGAACTTCCTCCATATATAGCGAAACGATGTCTTCTTTGCTGATTATCTTCTTTTTAGTTGCCATCTTATTAAAATTTAAATTTTGCCTTAAAGGTAATCAATGTTTAAGTATCTTTACTTATCGTTAAACAGAATACGCTGTTAAATATATTATAAACTATTATGGCCAAAAATATTTTACTTACCGGAGGAACTGGATTTATAGGCAAAAACATAACCGATTTGCTGCTTGCAAATGGTTTTTCAGTATCGATTTTAAGCCGTTCTGATCAAAAAAACACTCCATCGATCACCTATTATAAGTGGGATCCGGATCGCAATTATATAGACGAAGAAGCGATTACAAAAGCATCTTATATCATTCATCTGGCAGGAGAAGGAATTGTTGAAAAAAGATGGTCAGACAAACGCAAAAAAGACATTCTTGAGAGCCGTGTAAAACCCATCGATCTTATCTTTTCTGTTTTACAAAAAAACAATACAAGATTAGATGGTTTTGTTTCTGCATCGGCAGTTGGAATTTATGGTGCTTCTACCAACGATCAAATTTGTACCGAAGATACTGTTCCTGCCAATGACTTTCTGGGTATAACTTGTCAGGAATGGGAAAAAGCTGTCGATAAAATAAATGCGCTCGGGATTCGAACCGTAAAAGTAAGAACCGGAATTGTTCTGGGACAAGGCGAAGGCTTTCTTAAAAAAATTGTTCCAAGTTTTAAATCTGGTTTTGGTGCAATATTAGGCACAGGAAAACAATATGTTCCCTGGATTCATATTGATGATTTATCCAAAATCTATCTTAAAGCAATTACAGACGACCAAATGCATGGTCCCTATAATGCCTGTATCACAGACAATACCACAAATGCGATACTATCAAAAACACTGGCAAATTTATTTGGATATTCCATTTGGCTCCCTAAAGCACCTGCATTTGTTCTTAAAATCGTTTTAGGCGAAATGAGTATTGCTGTTTTAGAAGGACAAAGGATTTCATCTCAAAAAATAGAAAAAATGGGTTTTAAATTCGAATTCAATGAGCTCGAAAGCGCATTGGCAAGCTGCCTGCCCTAATTTTATTTAAGCGTCAGATACATTAAGTCACTGCTTCTAACCACTCCGATTAGTTCAGTATTGGCCGTTTTTGCAATTTTTGCTGCTATTTCATTTGGAAAATGGATATTAAAATCAGATACCGAAATAGGAAAATCGGATATAATCTGTATTCCGTCACCTACTTTTTTGATCAAAGCGTTTACTGTAACTTCTTTAGCTTTTCCGCGCAATATAAGTTTTCCCGTTATTTGATATTCTTTTTCCGTTTCATTGATATCCTTTAAATCAAATTTTTCAATCTTTCCTTTAAAAATGGCTTTGGGATAACGTCGGCTTTCCATATAATTTTCGTTAAAATGCTCTTGCATCATATCCAGTTTAAAACTAAAATCTCTAACAATAACAGTACAAATAAATGTACTTGTTTTAGGCTCTAAAACAATCGAAACCTGTCTGTTTACAGCTTTTACTTCTTCGAAGAAGGGTACAGAAGCTTCAAAATTAATTGTTCCTGTATTGGTAAAAAATTTATCCTGTCCAATAACAGAATATGCTGTAAATAGCAAAATAAAAAAAGTAGTTCTTTTCATAATCGTCAGTAATTAAACAATTATGTCATTCGATTTTTTTTATTTTAAGAAGAGAAAAAAACTGGACTTAACATAAGTTTAAAAATAGAATGGCAATACTCCGTGAGTCAATAGCAATCCAATCATTTCATTGTACTTAAAGTTACGAAATTTTAAGGAGCACGGTTGTGTATTTGTCCTAAAAATTTGTGAAATGTTTTTTTATTTTAAAATGCAAAATGTTTACGATGAAACGGTTACGGCGAAAATATTGTCCCTACGGGACAAAAATGATATCGCCGTATTTTTTTTCTACGAACATGTAATCTCTACGAGATATTTTCGTTTATGAATATTCTGATAAAATTAATCCCACAGATAAGCAACGATATGTCCTCAGGTCTAATCCGGAAACATTCATTCGACGTATTAGTTTATTTCTAATAATACATTATACTTATCCAGGCTTGCCAGATCTTCGATAGAGTTTACATTGGTTAGTTTTTCATGTTCTTCGACTTCTTTTTTTAACTCAATGTGTTTAATACCTTTTCTAAAACGACGCACTTCTTCCAGACTAGACAAAATAAGTCCGGGAACAGCAACACTTTTTCCTTCTTTGTCTTTGGCAACCATCGTAAAATAAGATGAATTACAATGTTTTACAGCGCCTGTCTGAATATTTTCGGCTTCTACCCGAATCCCCACAATCATAGAACTTCTGCCTACATAATTTACAGATGCTTTCATGGTTACCAATTCGCCCACTTCAATAGGTTTTAAAAAATTTACGGTATCAACAGAAGCGGTTACACAATAATTTCCTGAAAATTTTGAGGCAGATGCAAAAGCAATCTGATCTAATAGCTGCAAAATATATCCTCCGTGAATTTTTCCGCTAAAGTTAGTATGCGATGGAAGCATTAGTTCCGAAATGCTGATTTTTGATGAAGAAACGGGTTTAAAATCTGTAGTCATATTATTTATTTATATTTAAATGGGGAATTTTCTTTCTGAACAGCGGTGATAAAAAAATGGGAATCTCCCCACCAATTAAAGGTTCTGTACCTTTCGACATAGGTCAATTTTACATATTGTCCCTGCAAGTCGTTCAATTGCTCTATTACTTTTTTATCACTGTCTAAAACCGAGAAGCTAAAAATTTGCGATCCTGAAACTCCCTGGCTTAGTTCGCCTTCCCAGGTTTTCATTAATACTCCTTTATGGCTCATCCGGATTAACTCGCCTGAACGATATCCTTCGCTATACGGAATATAATAAATAAAGGCAAAATATACGGTAAACGCCAACACACAAATTGCTGCAATAATTATTAGAATTTTTTTCATAAAATCTTAGTTTAAAGATTGATTTTCGTCTTCATTAGAAGCTCTTGCAATAATATTTTCCGGAAGTGACTTCTTTGCCTTTGCTCCCATCTTTTTTAATTTTTCGACACTCGAAATCAAATTCCCCCTGCCCTCAACCAGTTTGCTCATGGCACTTTCATATTCAGTTTTAGTATCTTTAATTTTGTTTCCTATTCGAAGTAAATCTGCTACAAAACCTTCAAATTTATCATATAAGGCACCCGCTTGCCTGGCAATTTCAAAAGCATTTTCCTGTTGTTTCTGATTGGTCCACATGCTGTCTATCGTTCGCAATGTAGCCAATAAAGTTGTGGGTGTCACAATTACAATATTACGATCAAATGCTTTATTATACAATGTAGAATCCTGGTTTAATGCGATTGCAAAAGCAGGTTCTATAGGGATAAAAAGCAAAACGAAATCCGGGCTTTCTATCTGGTATAAATCATGGTAATTTTTATTTCCAAGCTGCTCAACGTGTCTTTTAATCGAATTGACATGCTCTCTTAAAAAATCTATTTTAAGAATTTCTGATTCTTCATTCACCCATCTTTCGTATGCTACTAAAGAAACTTTAGAGTCGACAATCATTTTTTTACCATCCGGCAAATTGATTACCACATCCGGCAGAACACGGTTCCCCTCGATATTGGTAAAACTTTGTTGCACCTCGTATTCACGTCCTTTCTCTAAACCTGATTTTTCTAACACCCGTTCCAGAACGAGCTCTCCCCAGTTTCCCTGCATTTTACTATCGCCTTTAAGCGCTTTGGTAAGATTCAGGGTTTCTTTGCTCATTTGAGCATTCATCTCACTTAACCCTACAATTTGCTGGCGAAGTGCCGCATGATAATCGATACTTTCTTTGTGAGTTTGTTCTACTTTTTGCTCAAAACCCTGAATTTTATCCTGCAAAGGCAGCAAGATGCTTTTCATGTTTTCGCTATTTTGTTCTGTAAATTTTGCCGATTTTTCTTCAAGAATTTTATTGGCTAAATTTTCAAATTCTTTGGTAAATTTTTCCTGCAACTCTGTTATTTCATTTTTTTGTTCTTTATGGCGTTCCCATAAATTTTCAAAATCTACTTCTTTTTTTGACAGCTGAATCGCAAGACTGTCCTTTTCTGTTCGGATATTTTCTTTTTCAGTATTCGTGAATTGCAATTGCTTTTCGAAACTATTTCTTTCTCTCTCCAATTGTTCTTTTTGCAATTGCAACTGATTTAAATTGGAATTCAACCGTTCTTCCAGACTCACTTTTTCTGATTGAAATCTAGCCGAAGACAGCAATTTACCCAAGTATACACCTAAAAATAAAGCCACTATAAAAGCCAGTAAACAGGGAAGAAAATCAAACATAACTAAATTTATTTTTAAAGTAAAAGTAAGGAATTATACGTAGTGCTTAAATTATTAAAATTGAAATTCACGAATTGTTATTTTTTAAAATTTAACAAACATGGAGAAAACTATTCCTGCTTAAAAAAATAAAAAAAACTTTTTTAACGCAACCATTTCAAAAGATGGACATCTACCATATATAAACCTATTAAAAAATTACCATGAAAAAATTAATGTTAAGCTTGTTTATAGCTTTTGGATTCAGTGCATGCTCAATTAACAATGATGATTTGAAGGTTGATTGCGGAGCCAGTGAAGAATTAGCTTTTACAGGATTTCCACTTTTATGCTCATACAACATCAATACTTTACCTGTCAACCCGGCGGCTCTTGTAGTAAATTCTGAACAGACTATGAAAACTTACTTTACAAAACGCGCAAGCAGCTGTCCAAACGCAAGTGATCCCACTATAGATTTTACTAAAAATTATCTGGTTGGTATTTTTGCAGGTCTTAAAACAACAAATGGTTATGAAATAAAAGTAACAAGTATCGTAGAAAACAAATGCGAAATTCTAATCAATTTTTACGAAAAAGGACCTCAGGCAGGCGAATCTATTGTCTCAGGACCAAGTTATCCAAGTGATTTTATTTTGATCCCTAAAACCAGCAAAGCAATTCTTTTTAATAAAACCACAGAAAGTTCTGATAACGTAATAATAGGAAGCTATTTTAAGAAATGTGCCACTACTAATTGCCAAAAATTTTATCAGATCAATGATTTCAATATTTTAAAATTTCAAAATGTTGTAAGTGGCGGTTATGATTTTAAACAATACAGCTATACTGCCGCTACTAAAAGAGGTGATTATACTTTGTTTTTGAAAAGTGTGCCTGCAGAAATTTTAAACTTAAAGGGACAAACAAAAACTTACGGTTCTCCGGATGCTGCAGATCAGGGCGGAATTTATTTTGAACTTCATCAGGCTGGAACTGTAACTAAAATATTTATTGATAACAACGATACGGCAGATCAGAGTACTGAAGTAAAAGCGTTCAAAAAAGTCATTCAGGATAAAATTGCAAGTTTAAAATAACCTACCATGAAAAAGCATTTTGTATTTTTTAGTATTATATGTTGTCTTTTTTCCAGTGCTTATTCATTGGAATCAACGTCTATGAATTCCGGTTCTCTTGTAAACACATGGACTTGGGAAAAATCGATTGGCGGAATTAGCAATCCTTATACCGCAACCCCTAAAACTATTGGGTTTACGAAGAAGGTCATTTTTACGCCTAACGGAAGAGTAATTACGTATAAAAATGATGTAGAGATCAGAAATAGTACGTATCAAACAGCAAAAGGCATTAGTTTTTTTGACCAGTCAGAGCATGACTTAATTACTTTTGAAGGCAAGACTTATATCATAGAAAACCTTGACAATCAAAACCTAACAATCGTAAGCAATAACCAGGATGCAGCCCGTACTATTTTTAAAAGATAGTTTTATAAGCTTATAAAAACTATTTTTGCAAAACCAATCAATACCACTTTTTTGAAAGACGATTTAGAAAAATACATTCGGCTGTGCATAAAAAATGACAGAGAAGGACAACTGAAAATCTATCAGTTGTTCTCTCCTGTTTTATATGGTATTTGCCTAAAGTATATGAAAAATGAAGATGATGCCAAAGATGTGTTTCAGGAAGCATTTGTCATTGTGTTTCAAAAAATAAGTCAATACAAATTTGAAGGAAGTTTTGAAGGCTGGCTAAAGCGTATTTTTATCAATAAACTAATCGAGACTTTAAATAAAAAGAAAAAAGAGAGTTTCTTTTTAGATGTTTTTGATCCTGATACTGATTTTATTGAAGAGGAAGAATTAGATACATTACCCATAGAACAGGAAAAACTATTAGAATACATAAGAGATTTACCGGACCAATATCGAACCGTTTTTAACTTGTATGTCTTCGAAAAAATGAAACATAAGGAAATTGGTGCGTTACTAAAAATTTCAGAAGGAACATCAAAATCAAATTTAAACAGAGCCAAGCAGATTTTGCAAAAAAGAATACTGAGTATAAAAAATTTTAAAACAGCATGAAAAAGCAAGATATAGAAGATATTTTTTCATCAATGGAAAACTTTTCGAGTGTTCCGCCTCCTGAATTATGGAGTCAAATTGAGAAAAAATTAGATCAGCCTAAAAAGAAGAAAAAAGCTATTCTTTGGTGGTCTGTTGCCGCATGCTTATTATTGGGCTTATTACTGCCTTCTGTTTTACATTTTACGTCTAACTCAGCAATCAAAACTATCAAAAATGGTACTGTAGACAATAATCCTGTTGTTCTTGATGCACCCAAAAATGACTTTAAAGCAAAGCAAAACCTCTCTACTCAGGAAGCAAAAACGGAGGGAATTATTCTTGAAAAACAATCCGATAATCCTGCAGGAGCTTCCGCTATAGAAAATAAGAGCAATCAAAAAAATAATTATCAAAAAAATCAAAATCAAAAAACGACAGTTGCTCATACCGATTATAAAAACGTTGATAACAGTACTGTTTTAAATCCAAAATCAAACACAAGAAAAGCAGCCGTTAAAGAAGAAGCTGTAGCAGAAAAAACACAGGTTACCAATCAAAAAAACGGATTCAATTCAGATTCTCAATATCAAATCGCCAATACTGATAAAAAAGCTTCGGATAAAACGGAAACTGAAAAAATAGCTGTTTCGGCTCAAGCAAATTTATTAAATACTGATCCTAAAAATCAAATTGCAAAGGCTGATAAAAAAGCTTCTGATAAAACGGAAACTGAAAAAGTAACGATTTCGGCTCAAGCAAATTTATTAAATACTGATCCTAAAAATCAAATTGCAAAGGCTGATAAAAAAGCTTCTGATAAAACGAAAACTGAAAAAGTAACGGTTTCGGCCAAAGCAAATTCATTTAATTCCGGTTCTAAAAATCAAATTGCAAAGGCTGATAAAAAAGCTTCGGATAAAACGGAATCTGAAAAAGTAACGGTTTCGGCTCAAGCAAATTTATTTAATTCCGGTTCTAAAAATCAAATTGCAAAGGCTGATAAAAAAGCTTCTGATAAAATTCTTGCCGAAAAAACTTTTGTTGCCGGAAAAGCAAATCCGTTTCATTCAACTTCAAAAAATAAATTAGCCAATTCTATTTTTGAAAATCAGGCCGCTTCTAACAGCAACAACACTCTTGCTTTTAATCTTTCGGACTCAAGTTTGAACAGTAAGCAAAAAGTAATTAATGATGCGAAGGCAAAACAAAACAATACGGGCTCATTAGCTGAAAAGCAAACGGTAAGCAATGCTAACAGTAATTTAAAATTTGATGCGGTTTTAAGCAAGCAGGATTCTGTACAATTAGCGCAGCTACAAAATTTAGAAAAAGGTATTATAACTCCGGAAGAGAAAACAGAAAAGGAAAGCAAAGCTTTGCCTAAAGGCGAAAAATGGGCACTTGAAGTTTTTGCAGGGATAGCCAATTCTGAAAATTATAAAAATGAAAAAACTTTTGGAAACACAAACGACTCTAAACAAAGTAACTCGTATGGTGTAAAAACCAAATATAAAATCAATAAAAAATGGACTGTTGCTTCTGGTTTTAAAATTAACGAATTGGGTCAGAGTGTTGCAAATGTTTCGTATTTAAGTGCAAAAAACAATGCTTTTTTTAGTTCAAGCGATTATTTTAATCAAAATGCTACTGCTGCTGCACCAAGAATTGCAGAGAGTTCTGATTATGTTTTTGTAACGAGTTCTACTGTAAATGCATTAAAAGAAAATGATATCGAAAGCAGCAACATTCAACGTGGAAATTTAGATCAAAACTTGCGCTATATAGAAATGCCTTTAGAGGTTTCTTATTCTATTTTTAGTAGAAACAAAGCCAGTATTTATTTGAATACAGGCGGTTTTGTAGGGAAATTAATTTCTAACAATGTGGCTTTAGACGGTAGTTCGATGGGAGAGAATATCAATGCCAACGATTTTATTTATGGTTCTACGTTAAGTAGTACGTTGCAATATCGCATCTATAAAAAAACAAATGTTTTTGTAGAGCCTGCCATGAATTATTATATAAATCCATTAACGAATCAGTCTTTTAATCAGTTTCAGTGGGGATTAAATTTTGGGTTGAACGTTTCTTTTTAAGCTTCTTTTTGTGGTAATTTTACCAAAAATAACTTTAAAGGAATCTTTTATCCAATGCCCATTATAAATACATGGAATTTTCAGAAATCATTGCCTGATGATCTGGTATCTGCCAAAGAATTAGTTTATGATTGTTGTCCTTTTAATGCTTCGCAACCTCAGCCGGAAGCTGAAAGTACAGATTATGATGCTTACCATTTTTATTTGAACGAAAAATACATTTGTTACCGCAAGGCAAAAATAACGCCCACAAAAATAGGTCAGTTTCTAACATTATGGAAACGAAATGCAACCGGAATAATCGAACCTTTTGATTTTGTAGATGCAATAGATTTTGTCATTATCAGTGTTAGGAAAGAGGGGCTATTTGGACAATTTATTTTTCCGAAAAACATTTTATTAGAAAAAGGAATTTTCTCAACAGCAACTAAAGAAGGCAAAAGAGCCACCAGAGTTTATCCGCCCTGGGATGAAACAACCAGCAAACAAGCGCAGAAAACACAGCAATGGCAATTAGACTATTTCTTTAATATAACTCCAAAATTAGATTTAATCAAATTTCGAGCTTTATTCTAAACATAAAAAAAGAGGCATCCACTGCGGCGGATGCCTCTTTTATATTTTAATCTTTATTCTTATTTTTTTATAACTTTTCCTTTATAGACCACTTTATTATTCTCTGTTAAAGTATAGAAATAAATTCCGGTTTGTAAATGACTCACAGGAACAACTGTAGTGTTTAGGTCCTGTGTGGCATTTATTTCGACAGGATTGCTTACTAAATGACCTGATACATCATAAAACTTTAGTTTTAATTTCTTGTCGCTATTCGTTTTTACCACAACATTTACAACATCTCTTGCCGGATTAGGATATGCGTTTACAAGGTATCCGTTTTTAAGCTCGTAATCTATTGTAGATAAGTTTCCTTTAAATTCAAAACGGGCAATTACCGGTCCGTGATCAGATGTTGTATTGACATAATCAAAAATGTCTGCACGAGGATCGTAAACTCCTATTGAATTTTGGATGTATTCATCATTCAATTCATTAGAGATCGTGATATGATCTAAAAATCCGCTTGAACTCAGATAACTAAAAGCACCAGCCTGGCTAATACCTAAAGTAAGGGCTGTATAATTTGTAGTATCATCTACAAACATTTTATACGATGAAGGATTTGGTGCAATTACAGATGCTTTTACATCATCATTATAATCTCCTAAAAGGATCAAATTAGAGTTTGCATAATAACGATCTAAACTGTCTTTTAATACTTGTGCGTCGTATTTACGCATATTGTATTTCGATATATCACTTCCGCTATTAGCGCGTGCATGAAGATCTACTAAATTAAGCAGTTTTTTTACACCACCAATATTCGTCTCAATTTGTACCATGTATGGCAAACGACCTGATGAGAAAAAACTTTTACTGTTTCCACCCGGATAATCTGGGATAGTTGTAGTTCCGTTTTGGATCTGATCGCTTAGATCCTGAAACATTACACGTGTATTTTTTACTGTTACCGTTTTTGTATTATAAAGTACCACTAACTTTTGAGGAGGAAAATTAGGATCATCTGCTTTGAAGGAATAAGACCATCTTGGCGAAATTGTTTTATCGAATGTTTTTCCGTTAATGCTTATTTGTGTGATCAAATCATTCAGGGAAATCTCGTCTGATACTTCCTGAACTACATAAACGTCAGCATTTAGCTTATTCATTACCTTGGCTACATTTTTGACTTGCAATACATTATCAGTTGGACCAAATTCAACTCCGGAGGCATCTTTAACAGCTGTACCAAAAAATTCTAAATTGTAAGTAACAACATCAAAAGTTTCTTCTTTAGTCAAAGAAGATCCTGTAAAGGCTCCAATTTGTTTGTTTAATGAAGTTCCTGCAACAGTCAAAGTTCCAGAAATTTTCAATGCTTTTACAGAAGGCGTAAATCTTGCATAAAGCGTTTTTCCTGCCGCTGCATCAGCTTCAGTAACCACAATACCCGATTGAAAAGTACTGTTATCCAAAGATATTTGAAAATCTGATGGTGCAGTAATTGTAATATCATTGTAACCGTTTGCCTTAAAAATAAAAGACTGACTTGCAGATATACTGTTAGGATTAACATCCCCAAAATCCAGAACAGGATTCGCATCTACAAAACCGGCTTCGTTTGTAATCGCTACATCGTCCAACGACCATTCGGCAGCATTACTTGCCCCTCCTGCTGTAGTTACATAAACCCATGCCAGATAGGTATGGCTTGTTTTGTAAGCTCCAAGATCTATAAATTGTGACTGTGCATAAGTTCCTGTTACCGTTGGAAATTTCCCTTGCAATTCTGTCCAGGTAGCATTTTCAGGATTACTTACACCGTCGTAATTAGTAGAAACCATTAATTTTAAATCTGTTCCTGCATAAAACTTACGAGAGTAAAATGAAAGTAATATCGATTTATCAAATTTGGCTAAGTTATCTAAATGTAATTTAGGCGAAATCAACCAGTCTTTGCTTGCTCCGGTATCCGAATATCCGTTTACCAAAACTGCTCCGGTACCTGAGTTTATATTTCTGGCTACTGTTGTTTGTATCCATTTATTCAAAGGACCCGCAACATTATATTGCGTCCAGCCACTATTTGTTAAAACATTTACATCATTAAAACCTTGTACATAAGGATCAATTCCTGTTCCGGTTAGTGTAACTGTTTTTGTCGCTGCACCAGTGGTATCATGAGTTATTTGTCCTGAAACAATTCCTGTTGCATTTGGAGTAAATCGAACATAAACTGTAGGTGTAGCGTTTAAAGCAAAGTCAGCCGCTACAAATGTAATTGAAGCGCCAAAAGTAGTACCATCTTTAGAAACCGTAAAGTTTCCTGTTGCAGCTACTGTTACATCTGTTGCGATATTAGCACCCTGAATTTGATAGCTAAAATTATCGGAGCTAAAATTTGCCTCCGAAAATCCCAGGTCTAAAGCAGAAATGCTTGTTGATAAAGAAGGAACTACAACACTTGAAGTGGTTGCATCAACTTTTGCTGGCGTTGTTTGTATGTTTCCATAAAGATCCTCAGAAACAGAAAAAACAGAATAGGTTGTATTCAGTGACAACCCTGAAAAAGTTTTGGTATATGCCTGAGCAATAGTAGCAACATCTAAAAATCCGGATTGTAAAGCCGGAAGCCCATTTGCATCAGTTCCTGCTTTTACCTGAGTGGCTGTTGGTGCTGTACTTGATCCTGGCAATAAAACATAATATGTTTTTCCAGGTTCATCCAGCTTATCAGAAAAATCAAAACTTCCTGATAAAATATTATCTGCTTTAGGATAACTTACTGCACTTATCGGTGCTGTATTATCACTTCTGATATCGATATTATCAATAGCAAATGACGGACGAGAACCTCCTCCTGAAACTTGTCTTGAAATCCATCTTATTTGTACTAATGGCTGATTATCACAATCTGAAGGCAAAGTCACCTTTATCGTTTTCAGATTTTGAGGAGTAGTAATAGCCGTTATTTGTTTTTCATCGCTATTTGTATAAGCAGTTGGTAATAAAGTAATAAAAGGAGAACCAGTTCCTACTCTGTATTGCAAAACCATTTCATTTATACGCGTGTTGGCTGTAGCTGGCGGTACATCGTAAGGATTACGAATTGTCATTGCATCAAATTTAACCTGCACTCCGGTTTGTCCTGTAGTTACAAAGGCCAGGCCTATGGTTAAATCAAGCGAATTGGTATTTAAAAATCCAATCTTACCATTATAATTATGAAAATTACCACTAGTGGTATTTGCTGCACTACTGGCAATCAAAGCCCGGTCTGCAACCAGAGTTGCACTTGTAAGAAAAGTAGATCCGGGTGATACACCAGCTGTCCATCCCTGAAACCCTGCCGGATATGCAACAGCGTCTGCGGCTAACCCATTAAAATTTTGCGTGTAGGGCAATGCTTGAGCGGCAGGCATTGTCTGGGCAAAAAGATTTGCAGAACAGCAATAAAAAAAACTTAAAAAAGCCATAAAATGGCGCAAAGAGTAAATGTTTTTCATACGTTAAAAAAATAGAGTTTTTAGAAATCAAATTTATACTCTTTAAAGTTAAGAGAATATTGTGAAACCATAAACTTATTGTATTGTGTTTTTATAAACATCCTACAACAAAAGTCAATTTATTTATTAAAAAATTAAACAATCATTAATCATATATTGACTTTACGGCATTATACACTATTGTACGAATTCACGCAATACAAATATTTTAACAAGATAAACCTTTGTTTTAAAATTACCAATAAAACATCAAAAAAGACTACCTTAGGGGAGATAGTCTTTTATAAATTAATCATCTAATTTCATATTGCCACGATCTTTATGGCTTTCCGGATTTGAATTAGGGTATCGATTGGGCGTGATATCAGAGTTTCTGTCTTTGTTTTCTACAGTCTTTTTTGCCTCTTCCTCACTATTCACTCCGCGGTTTGCATTTGCATTGCCTGATTTAGTTTTATCCGGAACTTCGTTTATGACTTCATTTTCGTTTCGGGCTCTGTCGACGACTTTTTTATCGCCACTTTTATCCGTAACCACTTCTTTTTTTAGTTCTAATTTGTTTTCATCTGTATCGTGAGAAACGTTTTTACCTTTTAATTCGTCATTGGTTTTTTGTACCCCATTTATCTTTTTCGAGCCTAAATTATTAGTTCCCATAATCTTATATTTTAATGTTAGTATCATAATATTACGAATTCTAATACAAAAAAATAAGACCTTTAACATAGCTTTTGGTTTATTTGAGCAATATTTTAATTCCTTCTCAAACAAAACTATCTTTGCATTTTAAATTAATAATATGCACCACCATTTCATTCTTTTTAAACCTTACGGCTATCTGAGCCAATTTATCTATGAACTAAAAAGAAAGAAAAAACTTTTGGGAGAGTTGCATGATTTTCCCACCGGTACAATGGCTATTGGCAGACTTGACGAGGATTCTGAAGGATTGCTTTTGCTAACAACAGACGGAAAGGTTAGCGAACAAATACGAAGCAAAAAAGTTGATAAGGAATATTATGTTCAGGTCGACGGCAATATCACTCCTGAAGCTATCGAAGAATTGCAAAAAGGTGTCGAAATTGGTTTTGATGGCGGAAAATATAAAACGAAACCCTGCGCTGCTTTTATAGTTACCGAAATTCCGGATTTTGGACCCAGGGCAAAAAAAATCCGTGATGAACGTCACGGTCCTACTTCATGGGCATCGATAACCGTAAATGAAGGAAAGTTTCGTCAGGTTCGAAAAATGACTGCCGCTGTTGGTTTTCCTACTTTAAGATTGGTTCGTGTTCGTATAGGAAATGTATATTTGCAAAACTTAAAAGCCGGAGAAGTCATTGAAGTTTCCGATTTTTTTAAATTAGATAATGAGTCCATTTGAAAATTAGCTAATTTTTGAAACCCATAACTTATAACTTATAACTCATAACTCAAAAAAAATGCTAAACGTAGTTCTCGTAGAACCTGAAATACCAAATAATACCGGAAATATTGGAAGATTGTGTGTGGGTACAGAAAGTAGGTTACACCTCATTCATCCGTTTGGATTTGTGATTAATGATAAAAACCTGAAACGTTCGGGATTGGATTATTGGGTACATCTTGACGTTACCGAATATCAAAATATAGAGGAATGGATTGCACAAATTCCGGATCAGTCACGTGTTTTCCTGATGAGTTCCCATGCCGAAAAATCGTATCTTGAAATTAATTTTCAGGACGGAGACTGGTTGGTTTTTGGTAAAGAAAGCGTTGGTTTGAGCAAAGAGGTTTTAGCTCGTTTTGAAAATCACCTGACGATTCCGATGTCAAAATTAATTAGAAGTTTTAATATCGCCAATTCTGTGGCTTTTGTGGTTGGTGAAGCTAAGAGACAAATTGGGTTGAAGGTTTAATCGTTTATTTGTTTTCTTGTTGAATTGAATCTTATTAAACCGTTTCCTGCAAGGTTTTTTTCNNGAAAAAAACCTTGCAGGAAAATTCAAAATAAAAACTATATTTTTTAATCCTAAGTAATTACAAACTTCCCTTTTTGGGCATCAAAAACAATATGCTCGTCTTTAAACAATGTTGCAAAACTTCCTTTAGAAATTAAATGGCACGGTTCGTCCTGAACTACCAGATCCGGCGTCATGATAATCATTTCGTCGCTTAACTGAATCGCCAGATCGATATCATGTGTCGAAAATAAAATACACTTTTGGGTTTCCTGGGTTAGCTTTTTGAGCAACTTAAACAACGAAACTTTGTGCAATAAGTCTAAATGTGTGGTAGGCTCATCTAAAATAATAAGCGGAGTATCCTGCGCTAATGCTCGTGCGATGAGAACTTTTTGCAATTGTCCGTCGCTAATTTCGAAGTGCTTTTTTTGAGCTAGATGTTCGATTTGAGTCAATTGCAAGGCTTCGTGAACTTTGTCAATATCAGTTTGGGTCAAAGTGCCAATCCAGTTTGTATAAGGCTGGCGGCCTAAAGCAACTAATTCAAAAACAGACAGATTACTTGGAGGCAATTTTTCGGTTAAAACCAAACTTAAATTCTGCGCCAGATCCAGAGGTTTATAGTTATTTATATTTTTGTCATTCAGCAATACATCTCCTGATAAAGGTTCCTGGATTCCTGTAATCGTGCGCAACAATGTCGATTTTCCAATTCCGTTTGCCCCAATTAATGAAATGAGTTTACCCGCAGACAAGTTCAAATTAAGATTCTCGGCAATAGTAACAGTTTCTTTTTTGGTCTTGTAGCCAATATTTAGATTTGAAGTTTTTAAGATAGTACTCATTGTGGCTTGTTTTTTTTAACACATATAAACATAGGTCTATTTGTCTTATTAAGAAGGTAATTTAAAATTTACTCGTAAATTAAACATAGTTGAAAACTTTAATATTTTGGAAGTGCTTTAAAATATTCATTCACAAATGTTTTTTGACCTTCTTTAAAAACATTAAAACAATTAAAATTAATTATAATTCCTTTTGGTTCTTTTAAAAGTTTCATATAAGTTAAAAGTTGGGCCTGATGCATTGAATTTATTTCAGAAACTGTTTTTAATTCTACTACTAAACACTTTTCTACAAATAAATCACATCTGAAATCTGTAACCAATTCTTTACCTTTATATATTATAGGCACTTTCAACTCTGTAAAAAAATTTAATTTTCTTTGTGAGAGTTCTTCTTTTAAACATTGATGATAAACATTTTCAAGCAATCCTTTTCCAATTGTTTTATGAACTTCTATCGAAGCTCCTAAAACTTCATAAGTTAGTTCGTCTAAATATTTTTGAGTTATCATTAATTTTTTAATTGAAATAAAAACTATGTTTCTATGTGTTAAAAAACCAAGATACAAATTATTTGTAAGTTTTTACTGAAAATTTCTTTTTCGCATTAACAGCCAAACTACTACTGGTGCACCAATTATAGATGTAATTGCATTGATTGGCAAGGTAACCTCTAATCCCGGTAATTGAGATGCAATATCACAGAACAGCATAATAATACCTCCATAAAAAAACGTACTCCAATATAAAACGGCATGATTACTGGTTTGGAAAGTGAGCTTTGCTATGTGCGGAACTGCAAGGCCTATAAACGCTATTGGGCCAGCAAAAGCGGTAACACTTCCTGCCAAAATACTTGTGGCAAATATAATGATGAGCCTTGCTCTTTTGTAATTCAATCCCATGCTTTTAGCATAATTTTCGCCCAAAAGCAAAGCGTTCAAAGGTTTTATGCTACCGGCACTTAAAAGCAAGCCAAAACCTATACAAACTGCCAAAACAGCAATCGATGTCCAGGTTAGGTTTCCGAGACTTCCTAAGGACCAAAAGGTAAATTTCTGTAGTTGTTCTGCGGAACTAAAATAGGTTAAAACCCCAACAATAGAACTCGTAAAACTCGCAAACATAAGCCCTACAATTAATATTGCCATTGTATTTCGCAGCTTTTGCGCTACCAACAAAACCAACATTAAAACCAAAACACTTCCTAATGTAGAAGCCAATACGATCCCGTAAGGCGATAATAAAATAGAGTTTAAAAATGAGGGCAATAAACCTGCGCCTAAAATTACAATTGCAACTGCCAGAATTGCTCCTGAGCTTAATCCTAAAACATCCGGTCCTGCCAGCGGGTTTCTAAACAAAGTCTGCATTAACAAACCACTTACAGACAATCCAACGCCCACTAAAAGAGCCGTGATTGCTTTTGGCAAACGATAATTAATAATAATATATTCCCATGTCGATTTACTCGCCTGACCACCCGTTAAACTCGAAAAAACTTCTTTGAACGGAATCGTAACGGATCCTAAACTAATGTCCAGAAAAAACATAAACAAAAGTGCCAGACCAAGGATAAGAAACAGGATTATATTTCGCTTTTTATTGATCAATGCCCTTAATTTAATTTGGATGCAAAAGTAAATTCGTAGCTTGGCAATAAATCAGGATGAAATATTTTAATGTAATCTTTTAACACTAAATCCGGACGACTTGGTGCTGACTCGTAATAAACGGTTCCGCCTGTTGCACCAAATTTACCTTCGAAAGTATATACATTTTTAGCAGTAAAAGCATCAAATTGAGTATAATGCGGATTACTCTTTCCAAATTCTTCTAAGGTTTTAAAAGAACCTGCCGCAATCCAGAAATTAGCCGTTTTGGCTTTTACCAATATTTTTTCGAAAGACAAACCTTCACTTCCTGTCCCTTTTAGATCTGACCATAAATAAGTAGCGTGAGCATCTTTCATAAATTGAGCTACCCAGCTGTTGCCCTTGGCTACATACCAAACATCTTCGTACATAGAACCGTATAAAACTGTGGCTGTAGCAGGTTTATCAGCCACTAATTTCTTAGCCTGATTGTAACTTTCCACAATCTTATCAAACAATTCTTTGGCTTTATCTTCTTTTCCAAATAATGCCCCGTAAAGTTTAATCCATTCTGCTTTTCCCAATGGTGATTGCTCCATCCAATCTGCCTGAATAAAAACGTTTAGTCCGCTTTTTTTCAAATTATCCAACATGGGGTTATTGTTCTCTACTCCAAAAGCGACAATAAGATTAGGTGATAGTTCTATTAATTGCTCAATATTTAATTTTTCATTTTCTCCCACGTTCTTAACAGCACCTTTGTCGATTAAGGCTCTGGTTTTTTCGGATGAGATATAATCTGTATGCGGAAAACCTACCAGTTTATCTTCGACCTCCAACATTTCAAGAAACGGAATATTGGTGGTTGACGTTACTACAACAGATTCTAAAGGAACTTTTATCGTAGTATATTTTTGTAAACTGTCCGGAACTTTCGCTTCTTTTTCTTTTAGAACATACGTAAACTTAGCATGGGCATTTGGCCACGGATCTGAAACCGTTACAATCGAATATCCTTCGTGTTTTACAATAGAAAGTCCGGATGCGTATTCGATACTGTTTTTTGCAATCTCAGCTTTCGTAATCTCTGAAGTTTCATTCTTTTTACATCCAACAAGAACAAAAAAAGGTACAATAAAAATTAATTTAGATAATAAATTTCTCATTTGCAGGTTATATTATTTTAAGGAATAGGGTTTCGCTTTTATCTGTCTTTTCCTGAAATCTGAATCATTCTGATTTCATAATTTACATTTCGATAGTGACAAAGGTAACGCAATTTCTATTTTTTTTATCTATCTTTATTCGTACAAACCCCAAAAAATACCAACCTGACCCCATGAATACCCTAAAAATAAAAGTTTGCTCGAGTTGCGAATCTTCTTTTAGTTGTGGAGATCTTTCGGCCGAAAGCAAATGTTGGTGTAATGAGTTCCCTCCTATTTTTAACCTGTCTGAAGGAGGCGATTGTCTTTGCCCTCTTTGTTTTAAAGAAGCCTGCGAAGACAAAATCGATGCTTATGTTGAAACACTTACACCTCAAAAAGCCCTTAACAATAAAGCAATCTTTTTACCAAAACAAGAAACACTAATCGAAGGCATTGATTATTATACCGAGAATGAAAAGTACGTTTACAAAGCCTGGTTTCATTTAAAAAGAGGATCATGCTGCGGAAACGATTGCCGCCATTGCCCTTATTAATTGTTATGAGTTATGAATTATTAGTTATAAGTTTATAACTGTTTTTATACCTCCGGCTTTTTGCATTAGGGATAAAAGCGATATCCTTTTATTTTTTCCTTTAAAAAATAAAAGATAAAGCGGATAGCACGTCGTCGTCCGCGGAGAACGCCATAAAAATTAACAACTAACAATTTACAATTAATAATTAATAATGATTTACTTAATTACCGGAGGCGAACGATCAGGAAAAAGCAGTTATGCTCAAAACTTAGCCCTGGAACTTTCGGGCTCACCAATATATGTGGCAACAGCCAGAAAATGGGATGCCGATTTCCAGAACAGAATCGACAGGCATCAACAAGAACGTGACGAACGCTGGACCAATATCGAAGAAGAAAAATACCTAAGTAAAATAGATTTCTCGGCAAAAGTAGCTTTAGTAGATTGTGTAACGCTCTGGCTGACAAACTTTTTTACGGACCATAAGTACGATGTCAATTTAAGTCTGGAAGAAGCTAAAAAAGAATTTCTTTCGATCGCCACTCAGGAAAATACGGCCTTGATTATTGTTACAAACGAAATTGGAATGGGCGTTCATGCAGAAACTCCTATTGGCAGAAAATTTACCGAACTGCAAGGCTGGATGAATCAGTTTCTGGCTTTACATGCAGATGAAGTGATTTTGATGGTTTCAGGAATTCCGGTTAAAATAAAAGGAGAAAATTCTAAAATATAAACGAACATGATGAGTCCTTTAGATGATATTTTGAAATCGCGTCGTGATACCCGACATTTTACTACAGATGAAGTTCCTGACGAAGTGATTCAAAAAGCTTTACAAGCCGGACATTGGGCTCCATCTGTAGGACTGACAGATGCTACGAGATATTTTATTATTAAATCTACTGAGGTAAAAACGGCTGTAAAAAATCTATTTCTGGATTATAATAAAAAAGCAGAGGAACTTACCGATAATCCGGAACAAAAGGAACATTACAAATCAATAAAGTTAGAAGCAATTGAAGAAGCACCAATCGGACTTATTATTGCCTATGACAGATCTGTTCTCAACCAATTTACGATAGGAACCGTGGGTAGTAATGAGGCTGTAAAATTTAGCTCGGTTTGTGCAGCCCAAAATATTTGGCTCTCGCTTACAGAACAAGGTTATGGCATGGGCTGGGTTTCGATTTTGAATTATTATCAGTTTAAAAAGATCCTCGATTTACCCGAAAACATTGAACCCCTGGGTTATTTTTGCATTGGGAAACCCGCAACAAACTACGACAATCAGCCCATGTTGCAACAACTGCATTGGAAACAAAAATCTGAAACTCCGGATTGTACCGAAATAAAATCTATAACAAAAAGTTATGTGGATGATTTACTTTTAAAAACTCAAAAAGAGACTCCGCCTAAAAATGATTTTAGTACACTTTTGCAGGAAAAAATAGATTCGAAAACGAAGCCTATTGGTGCTTTAGGGACTTTAGAAATATTGGCTTTTCAGATCGCAACGGTTTTTGAAACTTTAAATCCAAAAATCACAAAACCTAACATTGTAGTTTTTGCTGCTGATCACGGAATCGCAAATCATGGCGTTAGCGCTTATCCACAAGATGTTACCCGCCAAATGGTAGGCAATTTTCTTGAAGGTGGTGCTGCCATAAATGTTTTTTGCAATCAAAATGAGATTCAGTTATCGATTGTAGATGCCGGCGTAAATTATGATTTTCCAACTAATACTGCTTTAATCAATGCCAAAATTGCCAAAGGAACGCAGTCTTTTTTGCATCTTCCGGCAATGAGCGAAACCGAATTGCAGTTGTGTTTCGAAAAAGGTAAATCGATTGTTACCACTATTGCCAAAACAGGTTCTAATTGTATTGGTTTTGGCGAAATGGGAATTGGAAACACTTCTACAGCCTCCGTTTTAATGAGCTTTTTAACGGGTTTTGCTATCGAAGAATGTGTGGGAAAAGGCACCGGGGTCGAAAATGAAAAACTCCTCGAGAAACAAAACATCCTTAAAAAAGCCATCGAAAATTATTCCGGTCAAGCCGAATTAAAACAGCAACTTGCTTACTTTGGCGGTTTTGAAATTATACAAATCGCCAGCGGAATGTTGACAGCATTCGACAATAAAATGCTGATTCTTGTAGATGGTTTTATTTGCAGTGTTGCCTTTTTGATTGCGACTAAAATTAATCCTGATATTATAAAAAATGCTGTTTTCTGTCATTGTTCGGCTGAAAAAGCCCATCAAAAATTACTGGATTATTTAGGTGCAAAACCTATTTTAAATCTGGATTTACGACTGGGTGAAGGAACAGGGTGCGCAATTGCTTTTCCTATTTTAAAATCGGCAGAAACTTTTTTGAATGAAATGGCAAGTTTTGAAAATGCCGGTGTTAGCAGGCAGTAAACAGTAACAGTTTTCAGTTTCAGAATCATTAATAGATAAAGTCAGAGATTATATTAAAAATCAAGAAATTCACCATAAGGAAAAAACTTTTCAGAATGAATATGACGAAATTATCAGCAGATTTGGATTTATGCACAAACTAAATTTGAATAGACAACATCTTTAGATGTTGGTTACTATATTGAAAATCAAAATGGCTTTAGCCAAATAAATCACATCCTCAATATATGAAAAAAGAACTACATATTTTTTTTACCTGTTTAATGTTTTACACCAGAATCCCTTGTCCTAAAAACATAAATCATGATCCTGATTATCTGAACAAAGCCACACGATATTTCCCTTTTATTGGTTGGATTGTGGGTAGTATTTCTTTTCTGGCTTTCTATCTTTTTTCTCTTTTTCTATCCATAGAAACGGCTGTTATTTTTGCTCTTATTGTTTCTGTGCTTACAACGGGAGCTTTTCACGAAGATGGTTTTGCAGATGTTTGTGATGGTTTTGGAGGAGGCTGGACCAAAGAAAAAATCCTCCTGATCATGAAAGACAGCGCGATTGGGGCTTATGGAGCAATTGGTCTGGTATTATTATTTTTATTGAAGTTTAAATTGTTATCAGAATCGGTTTTACTCTTCAAAGTTGACAATTCCAAGGCACTTATTTCCATTTATCTTTTATTTATTTCAGCTCACGCTTTGAGTCGTCTGGCTGCTATCTCGATTATTTTTACACATGAATATTCAAGGGACGATGCTTCGAGCAAAAGTAAACCCATTGCAAAAAACCATACCTGGAAAGAAATTTCAGGTTCTTTTTTCTTTGGATTGCTTCCGTTATTCTTTTTCTCTTGTTTTCAATATAAATTTGTTTTGGCTGTACTTCCGGTTTTTATCATGCGTTATTTTCTAGCCCGCTATTTTCAAAAATGGATTGATGGATATACGGGCGATTGTCTGGGTGCAACACAACAAGTTTGCGAAGTTGTTTATTATCTAAGTATACTTTTTATATGGAAATTTATCTAGTTCGCCATACTCAAACGGTCTGCGAAAAAGGAATTTGCTACGGGCAATCAGATGTTGATCTGGCTAAACCTTTCGAAAATATTTTTGAGGATATTGTTTCGCAATTACCACAGGAAGCGTTTATTTTTTCTAGTCCATTAAAACGTTGCCTAATTCTCGCTCAATATATCAGAGATCATATTAAAACCGTTTCGTTTAAGAAAGACGAGCGTTTGATCGAAATGAATTTTGGTGACTGGGAAATGAAAAACTGGAATGCCATTTTGCCGGAACAACTTAATCCGTGGATGGAAGATTTTGTAAATATAAAGGTTTCAAACGGCGAATCTTTTGTTGAATTACACGCCAGAGTCGGTCATTTTTTAGAAGAGATTAAGAGAGAAACAATCACACCCCTTATTATCGTAGCACACGCAGGAACGATTCGAAGCATTTTATGTCATCATAGTTCATTGCCCTTAAAAGATGCGTTTAACAACAAAGTAGATTTTGGACAAGTAATAAAAATAGTACTATAATCGGCTTTTTGTTTAGAATTTGCTTTTAAAAATCAATCAAATTTGAAAATATGGCAATTTTAACTTTATCTTTGCACAAAATTAAGGTTGTGTTTATTTCAAACACATTAAAAGGGAATCAAGTTATTATTAGAAAATCTTGAGCTGTACCCGCAACTGTAAGCTTTGTTCTTAAAAGAATGCTTGTTGTTAACTACAAACCACTGCTCGCTCCGGCGAATGGGAAGGTAAACAACAGGACGCAAGCCAGGAGACCTGCCTTTGTAACAAATATCGAGCTCTCGGGAAAAAGAGTGTAGAAATTATGACTTTAAAAAAACTTTTTACTTTTTGCTTATTGCTGTTGTGCCAGATTATTTTGGGGCAGAACGACTCTATTAATAAATTGAAAGAAGTTATCGTTTCTGATGCGAACCTTAAGAAATATTCTAATTCGCAATCGGTTTTAAAGCTTAATGATTCTGTGATCAATAAAAATGAAGCTTTACTAACCGATTTACTAAATTTCAATTCGACCATTTATTTTAAAGAATACGGACGCGGAATGTTGTCTACAGTTGCCTTTCGAGGAACAACTGCATCGCAAACTGCCGTAATCTGGAACGGAATTAACATTAATTCTCAAATGAACGGAAGTACTGATTTTAATACGATTTCAGGTTCTGATTACAACTCTGTTAGTATAAAAGCCGGCGGAGGTAGTGTAATTTATGGCAGTGGTGCTGTTGGCGGAACTGTACATTTGAATAATGATTTGTTTTTTTACAAGAGATTCGAAAACTATTTAAAATTAGATTATGGCAGTTTCAATACTATCGGAATCAATTATAAAACAAATATTTCGAATGAAAAATGGAGTGCTCAAATTGGTTTTTCTAAAAACAGCTCAACAAATGATTATAAATACCTGAATAAATATACCTGGAAAGGCGAACAACGCTGGAACCAAAACGGTCAATATGATATCATTACAATGAGTGCAAACGTTGGATATAAATTTGACTCAAAAAATAGTTTAAAATTATATACTCAAACTTCAAACACAGATCGAAATACTTCTTTACTATCAGAATCAGAAACTAAAACCCGATATGTAAATGGTTTCAATCGGAACTTATTAGAATATGATGGTGATTTTGGCAAATTAAAAACCAGTTTTAAAACGGCTTACATATTCGAGAATTATCAATATTATGCTGATAATTCAACTAACATATACACGTATGGAAAGACTGAAAGCTTAATAACTAAGGTCGATTTAGGGTATGAGCTTTTTAAATCAATACAAGTAAACGGTATCTTAGACTACAACAGAACTAAAGGATACGGAAGTGGCTTTGGAGATCATATCAGGGAGATTAGCTCAGCTGCATTACTGGTAAAACAAGATGTCTCTGAGAATTGGAAAAATGAGTTTGGTGTGCGAAAAGAATTTACAGATAATTATGAATCACCTGTTTTATTTTCGCTGGGATCTTCTTATCAGTTTGGCAAATTATACAAGTTGAAATTAAATTTATCCCGTAATTTCAGAATACCAACATTTAATGATTTGTATTGGGAAACAGGAGGAAATCCAGATTTAAAACCTGAAAGTTCCTATCAGGCTGAGATTGGAAATGTTTTTACTTTCAAAAATATCTCTTTGACACAAACCTTTTATTACATGAAAATAAAAGATTTATTGCAATGGATTCCCGGTAATAATGGAATTTGGTCACCAAGAAATACAGATAATGTAAACAGCTATGGAGCTGAAACTTTATTAAGCTGGAAAAAGCAGTTTGGCAAAAATCACTTTGCAGCAAACGCAACCTATGCCTACACCGCTTCTAAAGATAATGCGACTAAAAAACAATTATTTTTTGTTCCTTACAATAAAGTAACGGGATCAGTTTCTTATTCCAGAAACAGCATTTCTGCTTATTATCAGTTTCTATTTAATGGCTTTGTCTACACAAGAGCAGATAATAATCCATCAGAAATTATAAATGATTATAACATTGCGAATATCGGGATTGATTATGACTTTAAATTTCTGGACTCTTTCAAACTTGGCTTTCAGGTATTGAATCTTTTTAATAAAGAATATGAAAGTTTAGAAGACAGACCTATGCCGGGTCGCAATTTTAATATGTATTTAACCTTAAAATTTTAATATAATGAAGTTCAGTAAATTATTCTTAATAGCACTTAGCGTTTCGTTATTCGTTTCGTGTTCTAATGACAGCGAAGATGCGCCAAAAGGAGTTTATGACAATGGTTTTTTTATTCTAAATGAAGGAAGTTTAGGGCAAGGTACCGTTTCTTTTTCAAGTGACGATTTCAGCTCTTTTACTAAAGATGCCTACACGGCTGCTAACGGATCTGACTTACTTGGAAAATACGCACAAAACATTTTTTTTGATGGAGACCGAGCGTATATCATTGCCGGGGGATCAAACGTAATTAATGTTGTAAACAGATACACTTTTAAATTGATTGCAAAAATTGATACAGGACTTAGCAACCCAAGATATGGTGTTGTAAAAGATGGTAAAGCTTATGTAACAAATGCGAATACCTATTCTACTGCAACAAATCCTGCCGGAGATACAGATGATTATGTTGCCATTATCAATTTGTCTACTAATACATTCGAATCTAAAATTAACTTAAACGGCACTGCTAACAGATTAGTTGAAAAAGATGGTAAACTGTATATTACTGAACCTTACAGCAGCACTAAATTACTGGTAGTAAATATTGCTACAAAAACATTAGAGGCTCCTATAGAACTTGGATATAGTGCAGATTCTATCGAAGAAGAAAATGGGACTTTATTTGTTTTGAGAGGTAATTCAGGAGAAAGAAGTGAAATTATTAAAGTAAAATTATCAGACAAATCTATTTCTAAAATTACATTCCCTGAAGCTTTAGACGGAGCTGCTTATATGGACATTGAAGGTGATAAAATTTATTATACTGTAGGTAATTCAGTTTATGCAATAAATACTAATGCAACAGCAGCTTCAACAAGTGCAATTTTAACAGCGACTGTTGGATATCTATATGGATTTGCAGTAAATGGTAATCATATTTATATTGCTGATAGTGGCGATTATAAAGCAGACAGTAAGGCTTATGTTTATAACTTAAGCGGAACATTACAAAAAGAATTAACGGTTGGTATTGCACCAAACGGTTTTTACTTTAATAACTAATAACCATTTGTTTTTTTAGAATATGTTTTTGGAATATTCTAACAATAAAAAAGGCTTTCAGAAAATGAAAGCCTTTTTTATTGTTTTTATTTTAATGCTCTTAAAAGCCCTTCGGGTGCTTTTTCGATATACATTTGATTCCTGATACCATTCATTGCTTTAACATCTGTAAAACCTTTTAAAGCGACTCCTTTTTCTTCGGCTTTTTTGGTGGTTGTCACTCCCGTAATTTTCGAGATTGCAAGACTAAGCAATGGCTCTGCCGGATCTCCCAAAACACCTAACGTACTAATGCGCTCCAATTGCTCATAAGTGGGTTTTAGACCATCTGTATATTCGCCAAAATCTGATGCATTGACAATTTTTAGAACCAAAGGCTGCATTGCATATTTATGATTTGGATTTCTATTCAATTTTCCAAAAGTTGGAGAATCATATAATGTAACCGAACCTACATTTTTACCCACTGTCGTCTCCCCTATCTGAATTACTGAGATATAAGGTGCTAAACCATTTATCACCAACTCACTTGCAGATGCTGTCCCGCTGGTGGTGATAATATAAATCTTAGTCAAATTAAGACTATTGATTGCTGCTCCGTCTATTTTATCAACAAACCTGTTATTTAAATACTCCGGATTATCAACCTGAAAAGCGGCATTAATTTTTGCATTCCACTTTTCTTTAGCAAAAATTTTATCGGTAAACTGTCCGGTAATCATACTTGCCAAACGTGTTGCCGTTTGTATAGAACCTCCGCCATTGTATCTCAAATCCAGCACAAGATCTGTAATCCCTTGGGCTTTTAACTCGGCAAAAGCAGCATTAAGTTGTGCATCATAATTAGCATAAAAGCCATTATACATCAAATAACCAATTTTAGAACTTCCCGAAGTAATTACTTTATTAATAAAAACCGGATTTTCGTCTAAGGTAGTTTTAACCAATGCAACCGTTTTTCCGTTAGATTCAAAAGTAGTACCGTTATAAGTAGCCATATTCAGGGTATAACTGTCAGCAGCCAAAAGTGACTGATAGTTAGAAACTGTAAGCTGGGTTCCGTTTACTGCTGTAAAAAGGTCCCCTCGTTTGATATCTTTTTTTGAAGCATCAGAATTAGGAAGAATATAACGTACATAACCCACAAGATCTGTAGTACTTCCGGGTTTGTAACTCAATCTGTAGTCGACCCCATCGTTTTTTGAAGTTCCCTGAAGTTCCTGTTCCAGAACAGTATAATCATCAACGATCCAGCTAAAACGATCTATTGCCTGACCTTTAGGAAATTTGCTGATTGGTTTATTTAATAAATCCTGAAATAAATCTTCGGGTTTAGAATATCCTCTTAAAAAAGAATTTAATGCATCTTCATTGTTAAAACGATCATCGGCTAAATTAGGTACATCTGCCTGCCATAAATAATATTGATTTAATCCTTTCCAGATAAAATTATTTACCTGCAAGTCACCCGGAGCAGACACATCGTCCTGATCCTCACATGATTGCAAAGAAAATGCTAATAAAAATAATAACAGTACACTCTTTAATATTGTTTTCATATAGTTGGTATCTATGTAGTACTAACGTAAAAATAGTATCTTTAGTTTTAACAATGTTATTTTTAAAGTGTTTTTTTTTATAAAATTTTTAAGAACTCGTGTAACAAAAATAATAGTGTCTCGTCTGGACTATATAAGCTAACGAATAACCAAATAGATTTTATGAATCAGAATGTGTTTATAGAATTAATAAATCCTTTTAAAGACAAAGTTTTTCGTCTGGCAAAAAGATTGTTAACCAGTACCGAAGAGGCAGAAGATGCCACTCAGGAAGTTATAGTAAAGTTATGGAATAAAAAAGAGAGTTTAGAATCTTACAGTAGCGTCGAAGCACTGGCAATGACGATGACCAAAAATTATTGTCTGGATCAGTTAAAATCTAAAAGAGCCGGGAATCTTAAAATTGTTCATACAAATTATACTGATCGGGAACCTCAATTGGATAAAAAACTGGAAGATATTAATAGTCTGGAATGGGTTGAAAAAATAATAAGTCAGTTGCCTGAACAACTACAAATGTTAATTCAGTTGCGCGATGTTGAACAATATGAATTTGATGAAATTGCAAAAATTGTCAATATGAATGAAACGGCTATTCGGGTAGCCCTTTCTAGAGCGAGAAAAAAAATAAGAGAATCAATGCTTAATACACACCGTTATGGAATTCAATAAAATAGAAGATATACTAGAAAAATACTTTGAGGGAGAAACCAGTATTGCCGAAGAAAAAGAATTAAAAGACTATTTTTCTTCACCAAATGTTGCGCAGCATTTAGAACAATACAAACCTATTTTTGGTTATTTCTCTGAGGTAAAAGAACAAAAGTCGACGCAGGAGATTCCACTAAAAACTCAAAAACGAAATGTGGCGTGGTTATCAATTGCAGCTTCTGTTGTGGTTTTACTAGGAGTGGGAACCTATTTTTATGTGAGCGAAAAAAATGCAACTCCGGTTGTAGCGCAATCAGAATTAGGAACCTACGACAATCCGGAAGAAGCTCTTGCGGCAACGCAAAAAGCTCTCGCCTTATTATCAAACAATGTTAATGTAGGTATCGAAAGCGTACAATACATTAAAGAATACGAGCAATCAAAAAATAAAATTTTTAAACAATAATTTAAATCAATCAAAAAAATGAAAAATTTCATCATAACACTAGTTTTCGCATTATTTAGCCACGCTTTTTATGCACAGGGAGCATTTGACAAATTTGATGGTCAGGATGACGTGACCTCAGTAATTGTAAACAAAAAAATGTTCGACCTAATGAGTAAAGTAAAAGTTGACGCCTCAGACAAAGAGACGCAACAATACATTAACTTAATTAAAAAATTAGATTTTCTAAAAGTGTTTACAACCAAAAACCCGAAGATCGAAGCTGATATGAAAGCCTCTGCTGACAAATATGTAAAAACAGCGGGTCTGGAAGAATTAATGCGTGTAAACGATGGGGGCAGAAATGTTAGAATATCTGTAAAATCCGGAGCGACAGACTCTCAGGTAAAAGAATTACTAATGTTTATTGACGGTGCCAAAAACGACGAAACAGTTTTGCTGTCGCTAACAGGTAATTTTGACATCAACGAAATCTCTGTTCTTACAGACAAAATGCAACTTCCGGGTGGTTCTGATCTTAAAAAAGCCTCTAAAGGCAAAAAATAATTCGACAGATATGAAAGCAAGCCTTTTTACCTCAGCCCTTTTAGTACTGCTAACTTTAGTAAGTTGTAATTCTAACCCGTCATTGCAGAAATATTTTGTAGAAAACACCGATAATAAAAATTTTATTGCGCTGGATGTTTCCCCTGGTATCCTAAATCTGGAGAAAACAAAATTATCAGCCGAGCAAAATGAAGCTCTAAAATCATTTGACAAAATGAATATTTTAGCTTTTAAAGCGAATGACAAAAATCAGGCAGAATTTGAAGCGGAACGAACTAAAGTAAAAGCAATTCTAAAAAATCCAAAATACCAACAATTAATGAGTTTTGGTTCCGGCAGAGATGGCGCCTCAATAAGTTATGTGGGTACAGACGATAATATTCAGGAATTTGTAGTGTTCGCCAACAAAAAAGAAAACGGTTTTGCAGTTGTTCGTGTATTAGGAAAAAACATGAACCCCAATAATATTATGACGTTAATGTCTGTTCTTAAAGAATCGAAAATCGACATGGAACAATTGAAACCTTTGCAGCAATTGGTTAAATAATACCGCTAATCTTACTTTAAAAACTAAAAAGCTCCAATATAAATTGGAGCTTTTTTTTGTTTCCCCCATGTAACCATTATACTGAATAGTATTACAGGAATTATTATTTTGATCTGAGTCCAATTTAGTTATATTTGCAGCTAACCAAAACAAAATTTTTAGATAACCATGGTACAAAAAACGTCGAATGCTTTTATAGCAGCATCTTGGGTCGCTCTTGGAGCAGGAACAGTTGGATTTATAGTTGGACTTGCAAGAGCCGAAATGTTACTGAACGAAAAAGGATACTATTTTACTGTATTAATGTTTGGTCTGTTTGCGGTTGTGTCTTTACAAAAAAGCGTTAGAGACAGACTTGAAAAACTTCCTGTAACTGACATTTATTACGGAATTTGCTGGTTTGGAACCCTTTTATCAATTGTATTATTGGTTGTAGGGCTCTGGAACGCTACCATTTTACCAAGCGAAAAAGGTTTTTATGCTTTTGCTTTTTTATTAGCCCTTTTTGGTGCTATTTCTGTGCAAAAAAACACAAGAGATAATATGTCAATTTCTAACGAATAATCTCAAACAAATATAATAAGCAAAATTAACTTCCAAAAAATTAATTAAGCACAAAAAAAGCTCCATTTTCATGGAGCTTTTTTTATATCAGGATTTGAGATTATTTACTCAAATACATTTTTCTTCTGGAGTACAATTCATAGAATTGATCGTCTTTTAAGTCATCAATAAACAAGATGCTTTCTCCTGTCGATTTCATTTCCGGTCCTAATGCTTTGTTTACATTATGGAACTTGCTGAAAGAGAAAACCGGTTGTTTGATGGCATATCCTTTCAATTGCGGATTAAAATTAAAGTCTGTTACTTTATTGTGTCCTAACATTACTTTTGTAGCGTAGTTTACATAAGGTTCTCCGTAAGCTTTTGCAATAAATGGTACCGTTCTCGACGCTCTTGGGTTTGCTTCGATGATATAAACGGTGTCGTCTTTTATCGCAAACTGAATGTTGATTAAACCAACTGTTTTTAGTGCTCTTGCAATTTTTACGGTATGATCTTTTATTTGTTGCATCACAAATTCTCCTAAGTTAAAAGGAGGCAAAGTAGCATTACTATCTCCGGAGTGCACTCCGCAAGGTTCGATATGCTCCATAATTCCTATGATATATACATTTCCATCAGCATCACAAATTGCATCAGCTTCGGCTTCGATTGCTCCGGCCAAATAGTGATCCAGAAGCAATTTATTTCCAGGAATCGTTTTCAATAAATTGATAACATGCTCTTCCAGTTCTTTTTTGTTGATTACAATTTTCATTCCCTGACCTCCTAACACATACGAAGGACGAATCAATAACGGAAAATCTAAGGTATCTGCAAGTGCCGAAGCTTCGTCTGCCGTTTCAGCGATTCCAAACTGTGGGAAAGGAATATGTAGTTCTCTCAATAAATCTGAGAAACGACCTCTGTCTTCGGCTAAGTCAAGGGCATCAAAACTGGTTCCGATGATTTTTACGCCGTATTTAGATAATTTTTCAGCCAATTTCAAAGCTGTTTGTCCGCCTAACTGCACAATCACACCTTCCGGTTTTTCATGCTGAATGATATCGTAAATATGTTCCCAGAAAACAGGTTCGAAATATAATTTATCGGCCGTATCAAAATCTGTCGAAACCGTTTCAGGATTACAGTTGATCATGATGGTTTCGTAACCACATTCTTTAGCTGCCAGTACTCCGTGTACACAAGAATAGTCAAACTCAATTCCTTGTCCAATTCTGTTAGGTCCTGAACCCAGAACTATGATTTTTTTCTTGTCTGTTACAATACTTTCGTTATCTACGTAACGCTCCCCATTTGCTTTTTCGATTTCTGCCTCAAAAGTCGAGTAATAATAAGGTGTTTTTGCTTTAAACTCAGCCGCACAAGTATCTACCAGTTTAAACACACGGTTGATATTTTTGTCCATACGCAAAGAATGCACTTCACTTTCTAAGCAATTGACCATGTGTGCAATTTGTCTGTCGGCAAAACCTTTTTGTTTCGCTTCCAGCAAAAGTTCTTTTGGAAGAGTAGTAATCTTATAGTTCGAAATTTCTTTCTCTAAAGTATAAAGCTCTTCGTATTGTTTTAAGAACCACATATCGATTTTTGTGATCTCATGAATACGGCTCAACGGAATTCCCATTGCGATTGCATCATAAATTACAAAAACACGGTCCCAACTTGCAAAAGTTAGTTTCTCGATAATCTCTTCGTAGTTTTTATATCCTTTTCCGTCAGCTCCTAAACCGTTTCTTTTGATTTCAAGAGATTGGGTTGCTTTGTGTAAGGCTTCCTGAAACGAACGTCCAATTCCCATCACCTCACCCACAGATTTCATCTGAAGACCTAAAGTTCTGTCGGCACCTTCGAATTTATCAAAGTTCCAACGTGGTATTTTTACAATTACATAATCCAGAGTTGGTTCAAACAGCGCCGAAGTCGATTTTGTAATTTGGTTTTGCAATTCGTCAAGATTGTATCCTAAAGCCAGTTTAGAAGCAATTTTAGCAATTGGATATCCGGTTGCTTTAGAGGCCAAAGCTGATGAACGGGACACACGAGGGTTAATCTCGATGGCTACGATATCTTCTTTTTCGTCTGGTGAAACCGCAAATTGCACGTTACATCCTCCTGCAAAATTCCCAATACTACGCATCATCAGGATGGCATAGTCACGTAATTTCTGGAATGTAGTATCAGATAATGTCATTGCCGGTGCAACCGTGATCGAATCTCCGGTATGAATACCCATTGGGTCCATATTTTCGATCGAACAAATGATGACCACATTATCGTTTTTATCTCTTAAAAGTTCTAATTCATATTCTTTCCAGCCCATCAAAGCTTTGTCGATCAAAACCTCGTGTATTGGCGAAGCTTCAAGACCGCGGGTCAAAAGCTCATCAAAATCTTCTTTTTTGTAAACAATTGCTGCTCCGGTTCCTCCAAGGGTAAACGAAGGACGAATAACCAGTGGGAAACCAAATTCCTGAGCAATTTCTTTTCCTTCTAAATAGGATGTAGCTGTTTTTGCAGGTGCAGTAGGTACATTAATTCTTTCCAGAAGTTGTTTAAACTGCTCTCTGTCTTCGGTAATATTAATGGCGTTTACATCAACACCTATTAATCTTACGCCAAAATCCTGCCAGATTCCTTTTTCTTCAGCTTCCAGACACAAGTTCAAAGCCGTTTGTCCGCCCATTGTAGGCAAAACAGCATCGATTTGTGGATGTGCTTTTAGAATTTCAATTATCGATTTTGTCGTTAATGGTTTCAAATATACATGATCCGCCATTGTGGGGTCGGTCATAATAGTCGCTGGATTTGAGTTTATCAAGATAACTTCAATTCCTTCTTCACGAATAGAACGTGCAGATTGAGAACCTGCATAATCAAATTCGCAAGCTTGACCAATAACAATAGGTCCTGACCCTATTATTAAAACGGATTTTATTGATGTGTCTTTAGGCATTTTATTTGTATTGTGTAGTTATATAAAGTACGTTAAAAAACATTCGTAGTGTATTATAAACCAGAATGTTGCAGATTTTTTTACCGACAAGGTATAAAAAAAGGCGATACTAAAAAAGTAACGCCTTATTTATGTTTATAGAAACATTATTTTTTGTGTCTAGGTTCGCTAGAAACAGTCAATTTATGTCTTCCTTTAGCTCTTCTACGCGCCAGAACTTTTCTTCCATTTGCAGAAGCCATTCTGTCCATAAATCCGTGCTTATTTCTTCTTTTTCTTTTCGATGGTTGAAATGTTCTTTTGCTCATTGCTTTGTATCTTTAAAATGGTGTCTATTTTCTGTTTTTCTGTTTTGAATATCGTTGTTCCAAAACCGAGTGCAAATATACAAAGACTTTTTTTTCTGGCAAGTACTTTAATAAAAATATTTTTAATTCATTTTACTATATTTGCAATCACAAATATACATCTATTATGTTTCATAAAAATATTAAACTTATTTTGGCCGGACTTCTTGTAGTTGCTGGCGTTTGGCAATTTACCGAAAGTAATATCGGGAACGGAATCTTCCTTATTTTATTAACGGCAATCCCAATATTTCTTTACTTTAAAAACGAATTTATCCTTTTGGCCTTCCTTAAATTAAGAAAACAAGACTTTGAAGGTGCCAAAAAATGGCTGGCATACATTAAGAATCCCGAAGCGGCTTTGGTACGCAAACAACAAGGATACTTTAACTACCTACACGGAATCATGTTGTCTCAAACCAACATTAACCAGGCCGAGAAACATTTTAAGAAAGCAATCGAGCTGGGGCTATCAATGGATATGGATCTTGCCGTAGCCAAACTGAACCTTGCCGGAGTTGCCATGTCACGCCGCAGAAAATTGGAAGCGACTAACTTACTAAACGAAGCCAAAAAATTAGACAAACAAGGCATGCTAAAAGAGCAAATAACAATGATGAAAGACCAAATGAAGAAAATCTAGTTTTTTTTCAGCCTATAATATTCTAAATCCCATTCGCCGCTGCGAATGGGATTTTTTTTGTCAGACTGAACGGAGTCGAAGCCTCTGCCCAATCTTGTCTTTGCGAATGATAGATTAAAATCCACCCCTACACTATATTTTGTTCCTATGGAACTCCTCAAAAAAAATTCCGGAGGAATGATTTATATGGTAGCAACGGATTTTAATCCGTTGAATAAAGAATAAAAAAAATAGTTTTTATCATAGAAAACGCAATGACAAGATTGTGGTTATTTTGCGAATGATAGATTAAAATCCATCCCTACACTATATTTTGCTCCTAAGGAACTCCTCAAAAAAATTCCGGAGGAATGTTTTATATTGTAACAACGGATTTTAATCCGTTGAATAAAGAATAAAAAAA
Organism: Flavobacterium araucananum; assembly: GCF_002222055.1. Taxonomy (GTDB): domain Bacteria; phylum Bacteroidota; class Bacteroidia; order Flavobacteriales; family Flavobacteriaceae; genus Flavobacterium; species Flavobacterium araucananum. Next base: position 37,087 of record NZ_MUGS01000030.1, on the reverse strand, counting down.
TTAGTTTTTATCATAGAAAACGCAATGACAATGATTGTGGTTATATTGCGAATGATAGATTAAAATCCACCCCTACACTATATTTTGTTCCTACGGAACTCCTCAAAAAAATTCCGAAGGAATGATTTATATTCTAGCAACGGATTTTAATCCGTTGAATAAAGAATAAAAAAATTAGTTTTTATCATAGAAAACGCAATGACAATGATTGTGGTTATTTTGCGAATGATAGATTAAAATCCATCCCTACACTATATTTTGTTCCTACAGAACTCCTCAAAAAAATTCCGGAGGAATGTTTTATATGGTAGCAATGGATTTTAATCCGTTGAATAAAGAATAAAAAATTAGTTTTTATCATAGAAAACGCAATGACAATGATTGTGGTTATATTGCGAATGATGGATTAAAACCCATCCCTACACTATATTTTGTTCCTAAGGAACTCCTCAAAAAAAATTCCGAAGGAATGATTTATATGGTAGCAACGGATTTTAATCCGTTGAAACGAACAAAAAATAGTTTTTATCATAGAAAACGCAAAGACAAGATTGTGATTATTTTGCGAATGATAGATTAAAATCCATCCCTTCAATATATTTTGTTCCTACAGAACTCCTCAAAAAAAATTCCGGAGGAATGATTTATATGGTAGCAACGGATTTTAATCCGTTGAATAAAGAATAAAAAAATTAGTTTTTATCATAGAAAACGGGATGACAATGATTGTGGTTATATTGCGAATGATAGATTAAAATCCATCCCTACACTATATTTTGTTCCTAAGGAACTCCTCAAAAAAAATTCCGGAGGAATGATTTATATTGTAGCAACGGATTTTAATCCGTTGAATAAAGAATAAAAAATTAGTTTTTATCATAGAAAACGGATCAAAAACCTGCCTTTTTTTATCTCCAAACCAGACACAAAAAAAGGCAGGAGTTTTGAGCTCCTGCCTTGATTATTTTATTTATTCCTAATTAATAACAAGGATGCGCCATTCGTTCCTGCCGGAACGAATGGCGCAGTGCCTCGATTTACTTATATCTTTAACAGGTATTACCTTTGACTCTTAAATACTTTTAGCTAGATCCTGAATAAAAGTTTTTTCATTTTCAAGCTATAGTATAGATCCAGAGCCTCTTCTATTTTTACTGCTCTGACATACAGCGAACTTGTGCTCCAATATTTGCATATGAACCTGTAGTAGTCATATAAGTACCGGTTCCAGCACTATTATAAAAAGTATATACAGTGTCATTCTCCGTACCCCTGACGCTAGAACTATGTGTCCACACACCAAAATTAGTATAAATATTAGTAGGTCCCGATCTGTCTATATATCCTGAATAAGGCAAAAACAACGAAGTACCAATCAATATTCCCGCATCCCATTTATTATTTGCTTTTATTGTCGCATTACCCATAAAAGTTTTAGTGTTATTAGCTGCCACTCCTTGCCACTCAGCTTGAGTTGGCACACGAAAGCCGGCAGGACAAGGGGCATTTGGTCCCTTAACACCTGTATTATTTCCCCAGCTCGTAATAGCACGCAGGTTAGAGGATCCCGCATCCCATGAAGCGGCAGGATAAGGACTTTTTTTACCCCATTGATACCAAGCCCCAACTAATTTTTCTGAAGGTATAATAGCACTTACACTTTCATCTGCTCCCAGATTATAACACATAAATGCTTTCCAAACCGTAGGACTAATCATCGCACCACAACAGCTACAGTCTTTTATACTAATTGATAATTTTACCTGTACATCAGCACCGGTTCCGTCCGCTTTATTATTATACACAACATACAGGTCTACTGTAAGAGCATTTGCAGACATTCTTCCGTAGGCACTTCCTTGCCCACTAATACCAGTGCTCAAGGTACTATTGTAAACTACTGTTGCCGTAACAGGGGTATTAACATTCAACGTATTTTCAGCAGTAGAACTGGCAATCGATTTAATCACTACACCCCCCAAAGATTCTTTATAACTAAAACGCACTTTACTTACTACTCCAGATGGCGTAAAAGTATAGGTTTGTGTATTTACACTGGCAAGATTAAAATTTGCCTGACCAGACAAACGGGATGATAATTGTCCGCAAGCACCACCATCATTAGACTCTGCAACATCAAAACAAGATCTACCACCAAATGAACCTGTACCTATTGGTAAATTATCAGGATTTGTATTTACATTAATCGTAAAGACAGGCGAAGGAATCGCTGCTCCATTACAACCATTGGTTACCATACAATACAGGTAATAAGTACTTACAATAGTTGGACTTGCTGTGTATGATGCAGACGTAGCACCAGCTATCAGATTCCCTCCCACTGTACTGGCAGTTGTATTACTGTACCATTGAAAAGTAGGATTTATAAATCCTGTTGCTCCAATTTTGAAAGTAACTGTTGACCCGGAATTTACATTTTGTACCAAATCTGACTGTGCTGATATTACAGGTGTAGGGCAGGCATTGTTCATAGTAATTACCAGAGGTAAAACCTCAGACTTACCACAACTATTTTCTGCAATAACACTGATGTTTACTTTTGTACCATCTGTACCACTAGCCGGAAATTGTATCGTTACACTAGATCCTGTACCAATAATAGTAGCACCATTATCAGCGGTCCACGTATAGGTTATTGCCGGACCAAATTCGATAGCAGTTTGCACTGAAACTTTAGCTCCATAAGTAGCAGTTGCTACCTGCGATTGCCATGAAAGCTTAGGAATACTCGATACATTTGCAGCAATTACTTTTACTGCCATAGCACTCACACAGCCTGTAGCATTGGTAACCGTGGCATTGTATACCACACCCGGACTATTTATCGTGATGGTTGGCGTAGTATCTGCCATTTTTACATTGTCCTTGTACCATGTATAGGTATAGGTACCTGCTACTGCCGGTACAATAGTAAGATCTGTAGTACCGTCGCACAGGATACTGCTACCCGTGATGTTAGGTTGTGCCGGAGCAGTGTCTGATGTGATCGTTTTATTTAAGATATTAGCTTCGGCAGGGCAATTGACCCCACTATCATCTGTCGCCACCATACGCAAAGAAAGTGTAGTCTGACCTGTTGGTATAACAAAAGGGTTACTAACGATAATATCATTCCCATTGTACCACTTATAACTAATGCCCGGTTGTTTGTTGGCCACACTTAAATCCAGCGAACCACCCATACAAAATGTATTAAAAGTGCTTAAAGCCAGCCCATTTACCAATACATCAGCCGGGTTAATAGTCACTTGTCCTGTAGCGGCACTTTTTGTTACTGTAGTAGAATTGGTAGGCAACGAATAACAGCTTCCATCTTTTAGTGCTGCAAACCATTCTCCTGCACTACTATCACCCGTTAAAACCAGATTAATACCGGTTCTTCCGTCTTCTTTTCCGTCATGAAACCATATTACAGTAGCACTACCTGCACCTGATGCAGAAAGTGTAACCGAGTTCGCACCACAAAGTACACCGTTATTAGACGCAAAAACAGTCATATTACTGGCAATTGGCGTAGGAACATCTGCAATAATGCGCTCGTTCGAAGCGTTTACATTACAACCTATTGCTCCCATCGATACATTGTATTTCCCTCTAAGGGCAGCGGTAACATGCGAAACACCACGTGCTATCTCTACACCATTACGGGTCCAGATTAATTTATCCAGATTAGTCGTATTTGATGGTACAGATAAATAAACCGCACCACTCTGGCACAATCCTAACTGAGCGGGAGACTGACTAATAATTGGCGGTGTATAGGTCATAGAACTACAATCGACCCCTTTTTGAGAAAATAAAAATTCTTTGTACATCCCCGCACATGATGTAGTAACACGTACCAATACCGAATGTGCATTTACAGACGTATTTTCGTTAAAAAGAATCTGAAAAGAACCATTGGCATTATCAACATTAGATAGTGAAGCATAATCAGCTCCTGATACGATCGCAATATCATAAGGTCCATTTGGACAATCGATATCTGTAGCAGTAAAAGTCGAAGTACAACCCGTACCATCAGCCAGAATATCCGTACAAGGTGCAGGATTCACTACCGTTTGCGAGGTACCGTCGCACAAACTTACCCAACGAACACTATCCCAGTATTCGATACAGGTCGTGGTGGTGTTGTAAATAACAAGACCATGACTTTTGGCATCAAGCCCCGTAACACCCAAGGCGTTACGTTGCGTCGTGGTCATTTGCGGCAGTCTCAGCCCGCCTATGCTGGTTAACTCTAAAACCGAATAGGGTTCCGGGGCTTTCTTGCCCCCTATGGTCATTTGCGCCTCGATGTTTATCGAGAATAATAGGCTTAATAACATAAGCCATATAAAAAATAGATTTTTCTTCATTGTCTAATTTTTTAAAAATTGTTTAAAATTGTTCAAATTGTTTTAAACCATATCCTTTTCATCCTGAGTCAAAAAAAATCAGTTGATTAAAAGGTATGGCGATATAAATACCGGTTAGGGATATTCGTTTATGTGTGTGGTATTGTTGTGTAAAAAAATAGGCGCTATTGAATGTTTGTCAATGTGGCTTATAGAGATGAAATAATTTTACCTGCTTGATAATCGAACAGGTATTTTTGATACAACCGGCTTATAAAACTTGGGGGTTTTCAGGCTGATATAATAGTAGAAATATTTTTAATATGTTTTGTCTTAATATTGGGACAGCTTAACACTGTTTTTGCTCAAATAGTAAGATTGTTTCAATATGTTTTTGTCTTAATATCGGGACAGTTTAACCCATCGTTTTCTGGATAAGAATCATAACAAACTCTTTGCTTACTTTTTCCATCGCAGCATAATCTTTTTTGATATTGTCCGGTATGATTCCCTGTACAGATCCGTTTACGCTCTGACGGATGTAATATTTTGAAAGACCGTATTTTAAAAACAATGCTTCTAAAATTTTAGAATCATACGATTGGTAAATTTTTGTCTTACTCTCTTCCATTGTGTTGCTTATTTTCATTTAGTAATGATCTTAACTTTACTCTGGCTGTATTGCTACAATTTTTAGAATTTATTTTAACACTTCTTATTTTTTTTGAAATTCTCTAATTAATGCTTCCCGATTTGCAATTATTTTAAGCAAAGCTTTTTTTGCAATTTCATCACCGCGAAAGAATCTCATTTTTGCCGCAGGGGCATTAATGCCCATAACCTGACCAAGCAAAGTGTAGTCACCATACAGTGTTTTCTCCTTAATTTGTTCGATTGTCATAACAAAAAGTTTATCTTTGAACACTAAATATTTTTGCAAATATATACAGAATTCTGTAAATAAACACGTATAAAAATAAAAATTTGTAATTTTTTTCTGATGAACGACGTAACTATAAGATTCTTAGGTGTTTACGAGTATTTGAAAGAGCAGAAAATTGTATTAAATCCTAAGAATTTTGCTAAAGAACTGAGTATTAGCACTTCCCTAATTACAGAAATCTGTAAAATCAGAACGAATGCTGGAATTACTCCAATACAGAATTTAGTGAGCCGATACAAAGAAATTGATGCAAACTGGCTTTTAACAGGCGAAGGATCAATGCTCAAAAATAGTGACAGCAACAACACTAGCGACAGTAATAATAGTAGTACTAGTATTACAGAAAAAAGTATTGGTATGGAGACAAACACTAATTATAAGGAATTGGCAGAAGCAAGACTTGAAATTATAGACCTCAAAAACGAAAAAATTGAATGGCTTACTACCGAAATAAAAAATTTGAGAGGTTTGTAACCGCGATTCTCTTGCTGGCTGAAAAGATTGAAAAGATTGAAAAGATTGAAAAAATTGAAAAAATTGAAAAGATTGAAAAATTGAAAGATGAAAGACTGAAAGACCTGCTACCTAATGCCTGAAAATATTGAAAAATTGAACGATTAAATAATAACCCGATTAGTCCTCCAGTATGATCGACGGCAAATTCTCGTTGAGCCATTTGTATTTATTGAGGATCATGATATGAGTTCCTCCTTTTACGACAATGCAGCTGTTGATATACTTGATAGGAAAAACATCATCCTGATCGCCGTGAATGTGTACCACCTGGGTATCGATCTCATTTCTATCCCACAAAATAACAGATTCTACTGCCCATTGCAAATAGTTGAGATCCCGCACCGCCAAAAACTTCTCGTATAATTTAATCCGCTTATTGACTTTCTCACCAAACGAATATTTGGCCAGATTTTCGATATTCAATATCAGCTTCATCGGGATAAGTTTGTAGGCTTTTGTAGTTTTCCCTATTTTCATCCTTCTTGGAAATTCAGCATTACTTCTCACACTCGAAATAATAATAACTTTTCGGGCTTTGATATGTTTTGCCATTTCCTGAACCAAAATTCCTCCAAAGGAAACGCCTATTAAAACCGGATTTTCGTGTTTAATATTCCTAGTGATTCTGAGCGCATAATCTGACAAAGATTCTTTTGGTTGCGGAATTTCCCATTCTAATAAACAGATTTCAAAAACAGATTCATCTAATTTGATTCTTTCAAAAATAGCGGGACTAGCCGCCAAACCAGGCATAAAGTATACAGGAATTTTACTCATTTGTTAGAAAAGGAATAGGGTTACAGCTTATAATTTAAAGCTAAAATTACTTTTTTTAATTGTATGCACCGCAAATCTTACGCCATAATTATCTTTTAAATATAATCCGTTGAATACAATTAATTTTAACACATAAAAACATAGCTTTTGGACCTTCAAAAAAAGGCGTTTCACTTATTTAAAATATACATAGCTTAGCTATGTGAAAGAAATATATTTCTTTTTGCATTCTTTTTAGCTAAAAAAATCTATGTTACTAGGTGTTAAATATTTTTTTTTCGACTCAAGCGAAGCGAACAGACGAAGTAAGTACACCTAACGGGGTTAAATATAATAAAATCACAAAAAAGACCGCAAATATTGAGGTATCTGCAGTCTATAAAAACCCGTTGGGTACGATTAATTTTAACACATAGAAACATAGCTTTCAGACCTTCAAAAAAGGCATTTCGGTTCGTTAAAATGCACAACGACCAGCTATGTGCGAAATGGGTTTTAAAAAATAATTTTATATTGAAAATCAAATGATTACCTTTGTAGTTAAGATAATCAATTATTTAAATCTCTTTCCAGGATTTTTATATAATGTTCTTATCGTTCTTTTCTATTATTTTTAATCCAATCTCCCCCAAAACATGACTAATATGGAACCTATTGAAACTATGGAAATCAAAGACAACACTTTTGCACGACAATTTGAAACCATAGTCCCTGAAGGATTACTCTCTGTAGAATATTCTTTTCAGGAAAAGAAAATTTTTCTAACAAAAATCAACAGTCCTGAAGGTTTTGAAAATCAAGCATTAATTGATGAATTACTTAAAAACATCATGAAAATCATTATCGAAAAGAAATTCAGACTGATGCCTATTCATCCCAAAATTGTTTTATTCATTAAAAAAAACCCACAGTACAAAGAATTACTTCCTCCGGGAATCAGGATTTAAAAATAACCTATCAGTCTTAGCCACAGTCCGCCAATAACCATGTAAATAAGCAACATTGTTAGTCCGGTGACCAGCCCTTTGACCCACCAGCTTTTTAGGTCGACATAGCCGCTCCCAAAGAAAACGGGTGCCGGCCCATTACCATAATGCGTTAAAGTACCGTAAATCGATCCCACAAAACCAAGCATAAACGCCAATAGCAATCCCGGAATCCCAAGCGAAACACCTACACCTAGCAAAGCCGCATACATTGCCGCCACATGTGCCGTTGCACTGGCAAAAAGATAATGACTAAAAAAGTATACCACTATAATAATAGGAAAAGCCATTTGCCAGCTTAATCCTCCTATTTCTGCTTTTACCAAATTACTGAACCAGCCTATAAACCCAAGTTCGTTAAGCGAACTCGCCATCATTACCAAAACAGCAAACCATACAATGGTATCCCAGGCCCCTTTCTCGGCTTTTACATCTTCCCACGTCAAAACCGAAGTAAGCAATAAAACCACCAAACCAATAAATGCTGTGGTTGTAGCATCGATAGAAAACAAATCTCCCGTCATCCAGAGAAACAGTAAAATAAAGAAAGTCAATAACATCAGCCATTCGTTGCGGGTTATGGGTCCCATCTCTTTTAGTTTTTGGGTTGCAATTTGTGGTGCATCGCCCGTTTTCTTTAGTTCCGGCGGATAGATTTTGTACAATACAAATGGAATCACAAAAAACGAAACCAACCCCGGCACAATTGCTGCTGTCGCCCATGAAATCCAGGTAATTTTGATCCCTAAATTAAGGGCAAATTTTTGACACATGGGGTTACTCGCCGTTCCGGTCAAGAACATCGACGAAGCGATAAGGTTTACATTATAGCTGCTTAAGGTAAGATAGGATCCTAATTTTCTATGGGTCTCCGGCTTTTCAGGATCAGATCCAAAACTCATGGCCATAGATTTCATGATAGGATAAATAATCCCTCCCCCTCTTGCGGTATTACTGGGTACGGCTGGTGCCAAAACCAGATCGGCCAGACCTAAACCATAGGCTAAACCAAGGGAACTTTTGCCAAATATTTTTATAAATAAAAAAGCGATTCTGTTGCCTAAACCTGTTTTTATAAAACCTCTTGCTATAAAGAATGAAATCCCAATAAGCCAGATTACTTTATCTCCAAAACCTCTTAATGCCAAAGTAATTGATTTTCCTGCTTCGCCCGGAGCCAAAACCTGCGACAAAGCAGTTAATGCAATGGCAATCATACACATAGTTCCCATTGGAGCAGCCTTTAGAATAATTCCTAAAATGGTAGCCACAAAAATGGCAAATAAATGCCAGGCTTCGATTACAACACCATCCGGAGCCGGAATAAACCAAATTGCAATTCCAACGACAAGCGTAATGATGGTTTGAGGAATTTTTACTTCTTTCATAAGATCAAAATTAAATTAAAGTCTGCATTGAAACTGAATTATAAATAAGTTGTCATTGTACATGGCTGTATCGGGAATGCTTTTATCATATCTGTCGATTTCAAATCCCATTTCGATTCTGCCTGTATAAGCTTTGCCAAATTCAAGACTTAACATCGGGGTATAGGTTTGCCTGACATTTGAATTGATTTTATAACTGGGATCAAAAGTTTCATAGCGAAACGAAAGCTCCAGAGAAGAGAGTTTTTTATAATCAATCAGATATCTCAGATTAGGCAGGAAATAAACCCCGCGCATTTGATAATCTGCCACATTTGCAGTTCTGCCGGCAACAGGCAAAGAATAATATAAATTATGGTTGGTTCCTTGTTTGTATTCAATTTGCAAATCAAAAGTAAATTTATCGGTTAGTTTAAAATCACTCGAAATATCTGCTCCCAACGCAAAAACGCCCTGAGCAGAAACCCGTCCTGTTCCGGCATTTAACCCCAAATTGATTTTATGTGCTTTAGACAATCCAAAAACCCAGCGTGTTGCAAAGAGTTTTCCGTTGTCGTTGTCTTTCTCCTGATCTTTTCCGTTCCCGTTTAGCATCGAAAAAGCATAATTAATGGGGATTTTTCCAACATCGACATTACCGGTCAAAGAAGCGCCTATTTGAAAACTCGTCCAGCCGTTTTTTCCAAACTCATAATACTGATTCGAGAAATCAAATGATTTTATAATATCTACCGGAACTAATTCTTCGATACCAAAACCAGGTCGGAACTGACCTCCGGTTACCGCAAGATATTTATTGAAGGTATATTTTGCGTAGGCATTTTCGAGAACTTTACCTTTAGGGTCTGATTTAAAATCGGCAAGGTTTACCAAAATCACAACCTCTGTGGCTTCACTTAATTTGGTGTTTAGCCCCACACGCATCCTTTTGATATCAAAGGAAGTTTGCACCACTTCGCCTGTAGAATGGTGTACGCCCAAAACATCGACGCCATCTTCTAACGCGGTTAGAAATCGCGCCTGAAAAAGTCCTTTAAACTGAAATTGAGGATATTTGACACTCGTACCGGAATCTGTTGCCGGTGTTGTGGCGGTTTGAGCAGTTGCCAAAATTGGCACTATAAAAAGGATAAAAACCAGTATTAAATGTACAGTTTTACTCATAACTTTATAAATAAAAAAATTAAGCCAATATTAGCTGATCTTGAAACTTTATTTTAGGCCTAAATCACTATTCTACAATCAAATAGTGATTTACATCCTCTAAGAAAAAACAGCTTTTCTATTACTGCCAGTATAAGGCTTATATTTTTGTATTTACATTCATAGTTGTGGCATTTACTTTACTTAAAAAAAATAATATTCGTTGTTACAAAATTCAGGAATCAACAAATTATAAATTCGATCCATCCATAAATGTAGGAATAAAATAATTGAACTTCAAAATAAAAAAGTCCGCTTTTATGTTAATAAGTTATCAATCCTGAATTATTTTGACTAAGGTATAAAAAAAACATAACCCTTTAACAAATATTTGTAAGTTTCTGTTTTTCAGATTAAACACGCCAAAAAACCATTTTAATACAGCTCTTGTATTATTCTCCCAATAGAAACTTCTGTAAGATTTATATTCCTAACACATTACACATACATAACGACCTCTATACCAGTATTTTTTCATAACATCTTACAAATAAAAAAGCACAAGAAAAAAATTTCTTATGCTTTTATTCTATCTTTCTTATTTTTGCGGCTTATACCGCGCGAGCTACTCTACATATCCCAAAACATTGAGCCACAACCCGCCAATAACCAAATATATGGCCAACATTGCCAGTCCTGTTATAAGTCCTTTTACCCACCAGTTTTTCAGGTCTACATAACCACTCCCGAAAAAAACGGGTGCCGGTCCGTGTCCGTAATGGGTTAATGTGCCGTAAAGCGAACCTATAAATCCTAACATAAAGGCAAGAAATAATCCGGGAACTCCCAGAGAGATTCCAACTGCCAATAATGCTGCGTACATTGCCGCCACGTGAGCCGTTGCGCTGGCAAAAATATAATGGCTAAAGAAGTATACCGCTATAATAATGATAAAGGCCCATTGCCAGCTCATGCCCAGCATTTGACTTTTTACAATTTCGCTGAACCAGCCTATAAACCCTAATTTATCCAGAGAACTTGCCATCATTACCAAAACAGCAAACCATACGATGGTATCCCAGGCTCCTTTTTCGGCTTTTACATCTTCCCAGGTCAAAACAGACGTTAACAGTAAAACTACCAATCCTATAAATGCTGTTGTGGTGGCATCTATAGAAAATAAATCGCCCGTCATCCAGAGAAAAAGCAAAATACCAAACGTAAGCAGCATCAACCATTCGTTTTTAGATATTGCGCCCATTTCTTTTAGTTTCTGTCCTGCAATTTTTGGTGCATCGCCTGTTTTCTTTAACTCCGGCGGATAAATTTTGTACAATAAAAAAGGAATCGCAAAAAAAGCTGCCAAACCCGGAACCAATGCTGCAATTGCCCAGGAAGTCCAGGTGATGTGCAGTCCTAAATTTTCGGCAAATTTTTGACACATGGGGTTACTCGCTGTTCCGGTCAGGAACATAGACGACGCTATTAAATTTACATTGTAACTGCTTAATGTAAGATAAGCTCCTAGTTTTCGTCGGGTTTCAGGTTTATCAGGGTCTGATCCAAAATTCATCGCCATCGATTTCATGATGGGATAAATAATCCCTCCGCCTCTTGCCGTATTACTGGGTACAACGGGCGCCAGAACCAAATCTGCCAATCCTAAACCATAAGCCAATCCCAAAGAGCTTTTGCCAAATATCCTGATAAACAAAAACGCAATACGATTACCCAATCCGGTTTTTATAAACCCTCTGGCAATAAAAAACGAAATACCAATAAGCCAGATTACTTTGTTGCCAAAACCTCCCAAGGCCAATGTTATAGAATCTCCTGCACTTTCCGGCGCCAAAACACGTGTAAAGGCAGTAACCGCAACAGCAACCATACACATTGTACCCATTGGTGCTGCTTTTAGAATAATACCAATAATGGTTGCGATAAAAATGGCAAACAAATGCCAGGCTTCCGGCGAAAGCCCGCTTGGAGTAGGCACAAACCAAATGATCAAACCAATTACAACCGTAATTATCGAATTTTGTATGTTTATTTCTTTCATGATGTTTGTATTAAATTTTTAAAATATGATTAGAAAAACCTTCCCTGAAACTGTATGATAAATAAGTTGTTATCATAAGAAGTTGTATTAGGTATATTGTGTTTGTAAGTATCCAACTGCATTCCCATCTCGATGCGTCCGGTATAGCCTTTCCCAAATTCTAATCCCGCCATTGGGGTATAGGTTTGCCTTGCATTTGAATTGATTTTGAAACTCCTGTCGAAATACTCATAACGGCATGAAAATTCGATCGCGGTTAACTTTTGATATTTTATTTCGTATCGCAAATTGGGCAGGAAATAACCGCCACGCATTTCATAATCGTTTATATTGTTTGTTCTGGAAGCTGCGGCTAAGGAATAATACAGATGATGATTGGTTCCTTGTTTTACTTCAAGCTGAGTTTGTAATTTTAATTTATCTGCCAATTTAAAATCAGCTGTAAGATCTACTGCAACAGCAAAAACTTTGTGGTTAAAAACCTCCCCTGTTCCTCCGTTAAGACCAAAATTGATATTGTGTTTTTTGTTCAGTTCAAAAGCAAGTCTTGACGAATATTGCTTGCCGTTGTCTTTGTCTGACACCTGATCTTTTCCGTTGCCATTTACGGCAGAAAAAGCATAGGTTACGGGAAGTTTCCCTAAAGTAAACCCTCCAAATAGCGAAGCTCCTATTTGAAAACTTGTCCATCCGTTGTTGCCAAATTCAGTATATTGATTCGAGTAGTCAAATGATTTTAGAATATCGGCAGGATTTAACTCTTCAAGTCCAAAAGCAGGTCTGAACTGCCCAACCAGAACCCCCACATTTTTATTAAACGTATATCTGGCAAAAGCATTTTCTAAAACTTTTCCTTTGGGATCTGATTTAAAATCGGCAAGATTTGCCAGAACAACAATGTCAAAGCCTTCGCTTAGTTTTGTGGTCAGTCCCAGACGCATTCTTTTAATATCGAATGTATTTTCGACCGCATTTCCATCTGTATGCTGGAGTCCTGTTGTAGCATCGATACCCTCTTTGAAGCCACTTAGATACCGTGCCTGAAAAAGTCCCTGAACTTTAAATTGTGGATATTTTATTTCGTTTTGCGCATTTGATTCTGTAGTTTGCCCATTGGACAAAAACGGACATAAAAAGATTAAAAACATAATCTTTTTAAAAAAAGTATTCTTTAATAGGTTCATGATAACAGTTTAGATTTATTTCTATTTAATAAAAATTAAGCTACAAAAAAGCTTGTTTTATACTATTAAAATTATCCAATCAATGCCCTTGTTAATCTGACATATATCATGTTTGATACTTTTATTTTATAATCACATTTTTTTAAATTTTGACAAAAAAAGGGCGTTAGAATTAACTAACGCCCTTTTTATTATTATTTTTTTAACGAGATTACTTTTCTATTTCTCTCATCGAGTCCATTTTTTTGTGTGCCAGGAAACCGGCTACATCCTCAAAATGCTCTTTGACACGTTTGTTTCCAAACTCAAACACTTTGGTTGCCAGGCCATCAAGGAAATCACGATCGTGAGAAACCAGAATTAAGGTTCCGTCAAAATCACGCAATGCATCCTTAATGATATCTTTGGTTTTCATGTCTAAGTGATTCGACGGCTCATCCAGAATCAATAAGTTAACAGGCTCCAACAATAATTTGATCATTGCCAAACGAGTTTTTTCTCCTCCTGAAAGCACTTTTACTTTCTTGGTAATATCATCGCCCTGAAACATAAATGCTCCAAGAATATTTTTTATTTGCGTACGGACATCTCCAACTGCGATGGCATCGATAGTTTCAAAAATGGTCGCATTTTCATCTAATAACGAAGCCTGGTTTTGGGCAAAATATCCAATCTGAGAGTTGTGCCCAATTTCGACACTTCCTTCATCGATACCAATTTCTTTCATGATCGCTTTGATCATGGTCGATTTTCCTTCCCCATTTTTACCTACAAAAGCTACTTTTTCTCCTCTTTCGATTACTACATTGGCATCTTTAAAAACTACATGATCTCCATAAGATTTCGAAAGCTCTTTGACCACAACCGGATATTGTCCGGAACGTGCTGCCGGTGGGAATTTTAATTTTAAGGCCGAGTTGTCTACTTCGTCAACTTGTACGATAACCAGTTTTTCAAGCATCTTAACACGCGACTGAACAGCATCTGTTTTAGAGAATGTTCCTTTAAAACGGTCAATAAACGTTCTGTTATCGGCAATCATTTTTTGTTGCTCATCGTATGCTTTTTGTTGGTGCACACGACGGTCTTTTCTTAACTCTAAATAATGAGAATACTTTGCTTTATAATCGTAAATTCTTCCCATTGTAACCTCGATCGTACGATTCGTAATATTATCTACAAACGCTCTGTCGTGCGAGATTACGACCACTGCTTTGGCTGAATTGATCAAAAAATCTTCTAACCATTGGATACTTTCAATATCCATGTGGTTGGTAGGCTCATCGAGTAAAATCAAATCCGGTTTTTGCAATAAGATTTTGGCCAATTCGATACGCATTCTCCATCCTCCTGAAAATTCAGAAGTCTGACGTGTAAAATCTTCGCGCTCAAAACCTAAACCCACTAAAATTTTCTCTACTTCGGCTTCGTAATTTACTTCTTCAATCGCATAAAATTTCTCGCTTAAGTCAGACACTCTTTCGATCAATTTCATGTAGGCATCACTTTCATAATCTGTACGAACGGTTAATTGCTCGTTGATTTCGTCGATTTCGGCTTTCATTTTAAAAATTTCACCAAAAGCTTTCGATGCTTCTTCCATTACAGTCGAACCGTCTTTGGTCAGTAAATGTTGCGGCAAATAAGCAATAACAGCTTCTTTAGGAGCCGAGATACTTCCGGTAGAAGGTTTGCTCTGACCTGCAATTATTTTTAAAAGTGTCGATTTTCCCGCACCATTTTTACCCATAAGGGCAATTTTATCATTTTCATTTATAGCAAAAGAAACATCGCTAAATAATGTAGTTCCACCAAACTGAACCGAAATATCGTTAACTGTAATCATTTAGATTTTTAGATTTTTAGACTGCTTAGATTTTTAGACTTCTTAGCAAGTGTTTTTTTGAAAGCGCAAAGATAGATTTTAATTAGATAATGTACCAATTAGTCAATTAGATAATTTGGGGAATGTGTCAATTAGAAAATGTGATAATTTTCAAAATCTATGGCAAAACAAAAAATTGTTTCATTCTATTTTTTTAACCGGACTGAAGTCCGGCC